>NZ_BAAADO010000002.1:0-646633 GCF_039522525.1 Salinibacillus aidingensis | reverse complement strand
TTGAGAGGTTGGCAAGTGGTTTTTTATTTATATAACTCCCTTTTGGGAACTACATAAATTAACTGCCAAAGACTACATTTTTAGTTTGCCATAAACAACGGGAATACGAAAAAATGATGAAAGCTATTAAATCTCAAACAAACACGAATGGTAATTATATGAACAGGTTATCGGAAGTATCAGAAAAGATAAATGAACTGGCTATAGATGTTAAGCATACCGCACATGAAAAAGAGATTATAGAATTTGACGTATTTTTATCTCATTCAAGTCTGGATAAGGAAGTCTTTGTTACTGAGCTGTCTGAAAAGCTAAGTGAGAAAGGGCTCAAAGTTTTTGAGGACGTTAAGGTTTTTAAAATAGGACAAAGTCAAACTGACATGATGAATATGGAAATTTTAAATTCAAGATTTGTTGTAGTCTTCCTATCGTCTAATTTCATTAAGAGTGGATGGTCTGAATACGAATTTAAGAGCTTTTTAAACCGAGAAATTAATGAAAAGAAAATAATTATATTGCCGATATGGCATGATGTGTCGGTTGAACAGGTACGTCGATATAATCCTTATTTAGTTGATAAATTTGCTCTAAGTACGGAGAAGTTTACTGTTGATGAAATAGTAGAACATATTTTTCAGGTAGTTTCAATGTCAAAAGAGGAAGATAAGATTATTTAGCGGATGAATACTGGTTTAGAGAGAAAGTTACGCTTCAAAGTTAATCATTACATAATAGGTAAAGGAATATCCAAGGCGGTATATATTCATAGTTATTACGACGAGCAGCAACTAAATAAGGTAGATAAAGAAGAATGTTGTTATAATTTGGTTTTAACAATAAGGGGGTACTGACATATGGACTTATTATCCTTTAATATTAGACGATCCAAAACTGGTATGAAAGATACATTATATGATTCTAGACAAATAATTCTTAAATCCCTACAACTGATTCAAGAAGAAAATTTTAATCAATTCTATAGTGTTTTGGCAACTCAGTTAAGAATATTATTCTGTGATAACCCACCCCTCTTTTCTTATTTTGATGAGGAATTAAAATTTAATAGTGTGAAAGAATTCAAGGAAATAGATGGATATAAATTGCTAGATCCTTATGACATGTTTGATGAAAATAAGAAAGATTTAACTATAAGTGAATGGATAAAACAGCCTATCATAATTATTGAAAGTGATTTCGTGTACCCCAAATATATTCAATGTAAGTTTTGCAATTTTAACAATAATACTAGAGCTAATAAAACGATGGCATTAAGGGTAACTCCTGAAAAAGATTTACTTACATTCACATGTGACTCATGTGGGAAAAATAATTATGAATTGGATGTAACAGCATTGGAAGATGATGCAGTTGAAGGTAAAATTGAATCACATGTTATATTAAAAAGGATGTTATAAAAGGGTATGCGAATAAACAAGGTGGAGCTCACGTAGAGCAAAAAGTTAGTTCAAATGGTATAGTAGCAAAGCATCTAGGACAAGAACGATTATTTACGTTGGGAATATACGCGGCAAAGCAAATAAATAAAATACTTAAGGATTAATTTATAGTTTTAATTACATGTCACAAATGCAGTTACAAAATAAAGGAAGACACACATTTAACGGTGGGGATCATAGACTTCAATTTTATAAAAAACAGCGCATATCCTTCGTAACCAAACTTTATAAAATATAAAAGAATACCTAAACACTCGTTTTATTTGGATTTGAGGGATTCTAAAAATGGGAAAAGGACATAATTTTATGGATGATAAGAAACAAAAATTAATTCTTTATATTTTGTTATTTTCTATTCTAATTTTCGATACTTTTTTATTTATTTGGGTTTTTGGTATCATTCTGAGTTGGGGAGAAACCATTATTTCTGGAGTAATAAGTGCAGTAGGTGCAATTATTGGTGGTTCATTGACACTGATTGGCGTTATGTGGACAATAAGTTATCAAAGAAAGATATACTATAGGGCAAAGTATGAAAATGCAAATTATGTATTTACAGAGCTTTTACCTCTAATAAATCAAGTATATAACCATATAAAATCATTAAATCCTAAATCTTTTTCCCAAGAAATCGATGAAATCAAAAATGCAGCAAAAAAGTTAGAAGGGAAAACGAAAGATTTATTATTACTTGCTTCTCAATCAGACTCTGAATTCTTTAGGGAAGTAAAAAACATTGAATTTTATTCTGGTGTTATTTTCGAATATATTGATGGTTTAGTAGGTATAGAAACAGATAATGAAATTAAAGACAAATTAATGATATATTATAATGGTTTAGCTAAGGCGGATAGTAGGTTTGATAAAATATTATCTAATATGAAAAAAATATCATTCTAAATAATTTGGGAAATCTGAACTGCTTGGTATATTAGGCAAAAAGTGCGAACTACCCTAAAAAATTAGAATAAACTATGTACCTTTGACAGGGTAGCGGCCATAATCGACTGCTACCCTTATTTTATGGTATTAATATGAAGTCTTTTTTACCCTAAAAACCGGTACGGTGAACCGTACCACAAATAGTGGTAAAGCAGAGAGTAGAATTAATTCTGGATAAAGAAGTATTAAAAAGTCTAATTTAAATTGAAGGAGACAGTTCGTGTGATTTAGACGGTCTCCTTTTGGTTTTCTTAAACTTGTACTTCACTCATCAATGCATGAGTATTATCTTCTGTATCTTTAAAAAATACCATCCATGTTTCAGTTTGCCCCATTTTCGTTACCACATGTGGTTCATCGATAAAAGTAACTTCTTTACCTACTAAGCGCTCATAAGTATCTTTAATATTATTTACTTGAAAATAAATGACCGAACTTGAATGAGCAAATTCCTCTTTTTCTGGAAGTGTTAACATGAGCCGCAGGCCATTGCATTCAAAAAATGCCATACTATCCGTGTTAAATAATAGAGAAAGTCCTAGTTTATCTTTATAAAAATCCAGCGCCCTATTTATATCTTTTACAGGTATTCCAATTTGCCCAACATTCTTAATCATTGTAGTATCCATAAAACATTTCTCCCTTCAAATTTCTTATTCCTAATAAGAATAAAGAATCTCCCTTATAATTTCTTATCCAATCTCACTTTTTTTCGATATTCTTTAGGAGATAAACCAACATGTTGCTTAAACATTTTACTAAAGGATACAGGGTTTTGAAATCCAAGTTCAAAGGTTATATCGGTCATATTATGGTCTAATTCTGCTAGTAATTGTTTTGCCTTTTGTATTCTAAATACTGAAATATGCTGATGGGGCGTTCTACCGTAAATTTGAGAGTAAGTTCTTAATAAATGGTTAGGTGATAAACAAGCAACTTTAGCAACTTCTTCTAGTTTTATAGGTTGTTTAAAATAAGATCTAATATAATCGTGTGCTATACTTACCCTTCTATATAATTCTTCACGTGTAGAATTACGAATTGAATGTAATGATTCGATTTCTGTATATGTATTTATGTGTTCATTTAAAATAGAACACATTATCTTATGGAATTGTTCCTCATAACCAACAGAATCAATATCAAGACTGGGTAATATCTGCATGAAATATTCCAATTGATAAGAAAGAATATTGTTTTTATGATAGGTTTTTTCAAAAAAACCAATTGAACTTGTATCCTTAAACGGATCGCTTAGAAGACGCTCATTTGTTTCTTTTAAGGAATGGAGGACTTCTTCTGCAAACCCATCTTTAAAGAAAAGACAAAAAGACTCTACAACTTTAGGTTCTTCAATTGAAATTGTGTATGCACCTTCATTGAGGAGTAGGTATCTACTCTCTTCAACAGCAAAGAAACCTTTGTTAGTCTTATAATGGGCTTTACCATTAAGGAATGTTTTAATGGACAGTTGACCATTTCCTTCCCAGTAAAACTGGTCACTTTTTGCATGTAATACGAAGTTGGCAGAATCTTCATTTGTCATATAATAACAACTCCCAAGTATATTCCATATTATCATTATACATAATAATGGATTTTCAAGTATGTTCATATATATTACCAATGCATTTAGATGAACCGTATCATAAGTATTAATAAATGATAGAATTGAATCTTTGACTATGATTCTCCATTTATTTAATTAAAAAATATGTTCATTAATATTATAGATAATAGTCGTGATACATAACTTACTTAATTAAAACTTATTTGAAGAGGGATACATGTATTGCTTTTCTTATAATTAAAATGAAACACTGGTTATGATGTTGCAACAGGTTGATTCATTCCCTCACGCATTATCAACACACAACTCCCCGTCCTTTGCACCTGCCTCTCCAGCAAATAATAAGATTCACCCATCCCAAGCGTTTGCCCATTCTTAAACGTAATAATAGATTTCTCATTGGATGATTTTATGGAAGGCGCGTGTTGAAGCGACTGAATATGCTGGAAGAAAATCCACTTACAATTAAAGTCTTGAGGAGAGCGAGTGGGGAAGGCGTAAATTTGAAGGGAAGGATTTACAGGGATGGGGACTTTATGCCGGAAATTGGTTTTATACATGATGTACTCCCGCCGGCCATCATAGGAAGATCTTGCTTCCAGGCAGGCATTCTTGATTAGCTGCAAGGGGGTTTTTCTTACATAAAACTCTTGGTCCTTCTCCAATACAAGGGTATCGTACTCGAAATGTCTGGCGGGTAATAGGGCCATGGTGGAGGGGTTGATGCTGTAATCATTTAAAATGTTCGTCATAGGGGACGCTCCTTTTGTGGGGATAAGGGAGAACACATGTGTAGAGTGAGTTGCTAGTAGTTAGGGATATGGGGGTGGATCTCACGAGTAGACATTCCAGAAGACTCCTATTCCAGTGGGGGAGAATGTTTGGAATCCCTTATAATCTGATGGTGAATTTCATTTATATCAATCTGCAAAGCATACGCCAGGTTAAACACTGTTTCGTGCTTAGGACTTGTTTCACCACTTTCAATCCTCTGAATCGTTCTGCGATCAACGTTTGCCTCATGAGCCAGATGATCAACCGTAAAATCACGATTTTCTCTGGCCTGCCTCATATAATAACCAAATACACGACGAAATTCTCTTCTTTTCACCAGAATCTCCCTTTCTCAACCTATTATCTAGTTGAGGCGGAGAGATCGCCACGGCGTACATGCCGTTTTATGAATCTGTGCATAATTTGTGTTCATCCAGGTTTACCGGGTGCACGGAGTTGTTTTAAGAGAATGCAGGGGGATAAAAACAAGGTACCCGATACTCCAAACAGACAATAGTCCTTTTTGAGCACTGGGTACCTTCCCTTATCGAATATTCTCACTCTGCAGCAGCTCTCTCACCTTGGGCTTTGCTAACCTTCCCCAATTTTTCACTGCATCGATTGTGACCTTTTCCTTTTCGGCAATCTCTTTAATTGATAGATCCTCCAGCACAAATCGCTGAAACCATTTCATCTGATTGTCGGTCAGTACCTGTTTTATTTGCTCATACAGATACGGGTCAAAGCCTGTATCCAGTTCCTCTGCAACCTCATGCAAGTCCTTGGATTTAACCTCTATATAATATTGATCCTTCTCAGCCTGGCGATTGGATTTGCGAATTAAGGTAAGAAACGTCTTTTGAATTAAAAAGTACGCATAGGTGGAAAACTTTCCTTTCGCAGGATTATAGTCTTTGTAAGCCTTCCATAACGCAATGACACCCTCCTGATAAAATTCATTCTCAGGATCACGAATGCCATACTTATGGATGAAATGAAAAATAATTCGCTCATACTCCTCTAACACGTGACTAAATTCCTCTTGAACGGGCACGACAGCCTCTTTTCTATAAAGGCGCCTCTATTGGATTATTCCGCGGTAGGGTTAGTGTAAAGCTTTTTGGAATAAGGGTCAGTTTGTGGAAGTTGAAGTTTGGGTGGTGAAACTTAAGGTTTGAAGCGGGGAAGTTGATGAATGGGCTGTGGTTCTTAAAGAGAGAAGCAGGATTGTTAAGTTTAAGTAGGATTAATATACCCGGCACTCAAATAGACAAATGTCTTACCTGAGTACCGGGTACCTTTGCTTATTCAGCCTGTATGTTTTGTCATTTGCCGCTTACGCAGTGCAGCTCGAATGGTTTTTGCCTCTTCCGGGGTAATGGTTGGGATCTCCTTGATAAAGTAATAATGTTTAATGATACAAAGGACAATCATGGTGATTCTCACAAGCAGGATATCCACATATACGACGGAAAATAGAATAAAGGCATCGGCAATAACGTTAATACGAATTTTTTCTTTTCTCGTCATCCCTCTATTTTCCCGGATTCGCACCACATATTCCATGTAGAAGGAAGTGCCCTTAAACCAGTTTTCCACTCGTTTGGAACTTCTGGCAAAACAAAAGGCGGCAAATAAGAAAAAGGGTCCGCCTGGCAGTACAGGCATGACGACGCCGGCGACACCGATTCCAAATGAAAGAAAACCTAAAACAACGAAAAGAAAGCTTTTAATGGTTTTTATGATTAATCACCTGACTTTACCTGATGATTTCATATGGTAAATCTATGATTTGTGTATCAAAAATATCACTGCAGGATGATTCTGCTTTCATGATTGTACAAAGAAAGCAGCTTAAAAATCAAAGGAAATGCGATCAAAATAAGTGGTAGTTTATGACTTTTATTCTGATGTGAAATGATAATGGTCATTGTTACAGCTACAACAATGTACCATTTCTGCCGTGTTTTTCACCAGTCTTGCCCCGGATTTACCACTTATGTCAATGTGTTTACCAATAGATAAAAGTAATTTTAAATTTAAAAAGCCTAATCCTCCTTAAATATCATCGAAGAATTAGGTTTAAGATTATTGAATATTATCGTTGTACTCTGCAGTAAAAGGCCCTGATATATTTCGGCTTTTTTAAAACTTTAACCTAGACTTTAGCAAAAGAATTAAGCTAATATCTTATTTATATGATTCATGATTTCCTGTGAAACGAGTAACGGATTATCACACATCGAATAATGACTGCATTCCGGTAAGATATTAAAAGTGGAGTTTGGTACTGTTTCCTTTAAGCGATTCCCCCAATAAGGTGGAAGATAACGGTCATATTGGCCATATAAAAAGGTAGCTGGTTTATTTAACCTTTGTAGATCAGGTACTATATCTTCAGTTTGATGATGATTTAATGCAAGGGATGCTTCTAATAATTCTTGAGGGCCGTTTGGATGATTAAACGGCTGTGAAAATCCATTTAATAGTTCAGGGGTCAATAATTCTTGATGGAAAAGCCCTTCCCTTAACATCTTTTCTATAAAATATAAGGACGGTTCAAATTCAGGCGCTGTAGGATAACGAAGTGCTACTACTTTTGGAAGTGGCCAGTTACTGAAGGCAACCCCGTCAACCACCATAAAGCTCTCAATTCTCTCAGTGTAATTTACTGCCAATATTTGAGCAATCCCTCCACCTAAGTCATGACCGACCACATGAACAGATGGAATGCCTAGTGCATCTAAAAGTGTGACAATATGATTTGCTTGCATTGGTAAAGTTAATTCTTCATTCGTAGAACGGTCAGAAGCCCCATAGCCAACTAAATCTGGAGCAATCACAGTATAGTCTTGTGCAAGTTGTGGGATGACATGAACCCATAGAAAAGAATTTGTTGGTATACCATGCAATAATAATATGGTTTGATCTCCAGTACCTGCTGATCGATAAAACATTTTGTATTTTCCTGCTTGTACAATGTTTTCAGTTATCTGCATTAAAGAACTCACCTCAATATTTTAAGTTTTACTTCTTTAGCTTACTCAATTATTCATTTTTAATACTTGAACTCGACTGCTACTAACTAACCTTTACATTCAAAGATAGATAAAATCCTTACTCATTGACTCCCAACTTTGGCTCCTGTTAATCATATATTCCATCTGCCTGGAATTGAACCACTTTTAGACAGGAGAGAACGTGGTATAAAACTGAGCGTTTTTAAATCGTTTTGGTTATTGTGCTTGGTGTTGGACATCCATGGGTTTCTTGAAGGACATTAATCCTCTATTAATGGAGGAAGTGTCCTTCAATAAATGAATGAAAGACACTTCACACGAGAGAACCCTCAAATCTGTCTTTCATTTAGGTGATGAAGGACAACTAGGTTAACATAATGTAAAATTTTATCCTTCATTCGGTACCCGGGATACTTTAGAAAGGATATTTAATACAAATAAATTCAACGCACCTCATACTCCCTAAGCCTCTTCTTGGCTGAGTTCCGCTCAGGTGTAATCGGTACAGGCTCGAGCACCTTTCCTAAGCCGTAATGAGGCATATTGTTATAAATTGCTTCATAGCTCCCTTTTTTTATCGAATAGGTTTCGTGGTAGATTCCTACTGCGCTATTGCTCCCCACCTTTTGATTGAATTTTTTCCATGCAGTCAGATGCTTCTCATTTTTTGCGTAGGCGAGCAGGTCTTCCATGGAGCGCCAATATTGGATCATGGATGTTGTTCGAAGTCCGATATAGCTTTCCATTGATAAAAACCCCAGGTCATCCTTGTTTTCATAAAGCTCCCGAATCATTCCGGGCATAGCGGTAAAGACCGGCAGCCACTTATGTATGGCAAGTCGCTTATTGACTCTCATTCCAATGATAAATACAACCATATCCTCTGTATTTTCCGTCATATAACGCCCCGTAAGAATTGGTTTGGACATCATTGCCCCTCCTTCGTTATAAAATTTTCAAGCGTATCATCGCACCAGTCAATCGCCGCGGCGGTCATTCGTTTTCCATAATCCAACGTAAGCAACCAGTACATGGCATCCTCCTCTCGCTCGTTATGATCCTTAATGCCCTGCTCAATAGATATATAAATCTGGTAACGCTCCTCCAGCTTTTGTTTGTACTTTTCTAAAAGAGAGATAGTTTGATCACCCGTTTGGTAGCGGCCAAAAAACAGTTTGAGCAGCATTTCATTTCGTTCAGCAGGCAGCTGTTCCACGGGTTCCTCCAGCCATTTTTTTAAAGCTTCCATGCCTTTGGAGGTGAGGAAGTACTCCTTTCTGTCCGGTTTTCCGGGAGTGGATGAGGTACGGACCTCTGCCAATTCCTCCTGGACAATGAACTTCAAGGTTGGATAGATTTGTCCATAGCTGATTTTCCAAAAATGAGTCAGACTTTGATCCATAAACTGTTTGATGGCGTAACCAGATTTGCAGTCTGTTGTTAAAATCCCTAATATGGCGTAGGTTGTATGGTTATAAGTTTTCATTGTTTATCACCTATCTGAAAGTTATATATCATTTAGATATATAGTACCCAATACATCATGAAATTGCAAGAAAATTATAAAAAATTTATTAAACACGCAGGTCATTCACAAGACAATGGACACCTGCGTTTCGTTTAGCCATAATGGGAATTTTGGTGAAGTCCACTTCGGCCCGAGAGCCGCTGAGGACAAATGGACGCTTCCAGCTATTTTTCTATTGTCCCCGCCACAGATGAATAAGGTTCTGATTTTGACCTCTGGCGGTCCCCAGGAAACGGCTGCTGGGGCGGAAGTCAGGGTGCCGCCAAGGTTTTGCCAGGATCTCCAGCGTGAGCCATTCCACGCTAGACGGAAGAGCTGATTCCCGCTGCCACGAACAAAGACCTCCAATCGATTTGGGCGTCTGGAGGAGACGGCTGGGGCACTGGTTAAGGTTCCGCCAAGGCTTTCCCAATTGCTCCATGTGCTGCCGTTCCACCATCTGTGAATCAGGTTGTTATTTTGACCTCTGGCAAAGATGTCGATTCGGTTGGGTCCCCAGGAAACAGCGGCAGGCTCAGAAGTTAGGGTACCACCCAGGTCTTCCCAGTCCTCCCAGCGTGAGCCGTTCCATGTTCTTTCATAAAGACGATTGCCTGTGCCTCGGACGAATACGTCAAGCTGATTGTTTCTGCGGGAGGAAACGGCAGGTGCACTGGTCA
The DNA here is from genome assembly GCF_039522525.1 of Salinibacillus aidingensis. Lineage (GTDB taxonomy): Bacteria > Bacillota > Bacilli > Bacillales > Alkalibacillaceae > Salinibacillus > Salinibacillus aidingensis. Next base: position 636,683 of record NZ_BAAADO010000002.1, on the reverse strand, counting down.
GGGTACCGCCGAGATTCTCCCAGTCACTCCAGCGGCTGCCATTCCACCATTTATGATAGAGGGAATTGTCAGTACCGCGCACAAACACATCAATCCGATTCGGTCCCCAGGAGACGGCTGCTGGGCTTGAGGTTAAGGTGCCTCCAAGGTTTTCCCAGTTGCTCCAGGTTGAGCCGTTCCACCAGATATGGTAAAGGGACTGATCTGTACCCCGGGCAAACACATCCAAGCGGTTGTTTTGCCAGGAGGAGACGCTTGGGGCTGAGGTCAGGGTACCTCCTAAGCTCTCCCAGCCGGACCATCCCTGCCCAGGCTGTCCCGGTTGCCCAGGCTGTCCTCCGCTGATGATTTGCAGGGTGATCTCAATAACCCGGGTGAATATGCGGTTCATCACATTTTGCGGAATATTTGATTGTGTAAATAATAAGGAGAACCACGGTACCTGTCGTTGCAGCTGCTGATAGATTTGACTGGCGGACTGGTTTGTATTGGCCTGATTAAGGGTATAGTTCACTGTAAAGTAAAAAGCATATTCCACGAGCTGTCGGTTCATGCCTGCCTGCTGAAGTTGTGTATATAACTGACTATGCTGAGAACGGAGCTCTGAAGAACCTGCTGAGTTGTGACCTGCTGGCGAAAAGCTGCATTTGGGTAGCTGTAATCATACACAAACGAATGGACGGGACTACCGTCATATTGATTTCGATACATAAACATACCTCCACTTTTTCATTAGGGTATGCGTGGAGGAATAAATTGGATACGTCCAGTAAAAAATAGGCAATCAGGAATGAAAAGAAAAGGGGGAAGAACGTTCGTTTGCCTGCACAAGCGCTTGCGATGAGGTTTGAAAATCGCTTCCATAATCGGTATAATAAGAGTCGGGACGAGGGAATGTAGGCCCTGGCCTGAATTGAGGAAATGTCATGAAAAGCGTTCGTTATTGAAAATAGATTTTAGCAGGTTAAAGTAATTTTTTTATAAAATGAATAATAAGGTAATGATTTTAAGTAAGTCATGCTTAAAATATACGCCAAAATAAGAGGTGGAATTTGTTCTGCCCTTATTTTGGCGTTTTTTATTTTCGGCAAAGGAGGGTGGCACATGCCTAATAGGAAACGGATCATGCAAAAAAGTGAAGCTGAATTACTTGATGAATACATACAATCCCGGCTGGATAGCAGTTTTACAATCATTTCTGAAGATCAGGATCCTTTTTTTATCATTAATACAAGCCATGATATTGTGTATGGAAGTCCGTGGTGTGAGGAGTTGACAGGATACTCGACCAGTGAATTAGAGGTGATGAATCTTTATGATCTCATCCCTAACCAATCCGTGCCGATCCATCATTTTTTTAAGGATTCGGTTCAGACCGTTCAGACGGATATAATCAGAAGAGACTTCACAGATTCAATGGAGATTAAGATTGTATCGATCCCGATATTTTCCGAGGATCTGCTGATTGGGAGGTATATCATTCTGAAAAGGGAACAGGATGACCCGGGCAAAAAGGAAACAGACAGAGAAGCTTATTATCATCGATTCGTGGAGCAGTCCCCTTTTGGCATTCTGGTCATTGATCATGAGAGAATAAAACATGTTAATTTAGTAGCTTTAAGAACAATCGGTGCTTTGAGTAAAGAGGCCGTGGCAGGCATAAATGTTTTCACAATGATTCCGACCGCTGACATTGAACATATGAAGTCAAAAATTGAAGAGGCCAGGAGCGGACTGGTGACGAAGCCTTTTCACCAGAAGCTTGTGAAACAGAACGGGGAGACCGTGAACACGCAAATTCAGGTGCTTCCGACGATTTATAACAACAAAAGAATGACCCATTTTATTATTCGCGGGGTTTATGACAGTAGCAATATGTTCGATTTATCCGTTCTGATTGCCATGGGACTGGCAAAGGAAATGAAGGAGCCTGTGGTGCGGATAAAAGGGTTTATAGACTTAATCAGAAACGGGAACGTAAAGGAAGAATATTTCAAAGTGATTGATCAGGACTTAAACTATATTAAAAAAACACTTGAGGATGTACTTATTTTGGAGAAAGACAGGCAGAATTCCTATGATAAACAGGAACTCATAGAACAGATTATAAATTTAATTGACGGCTAAAAGTATATATTGAATCAGGATAGGAATCATGCTATTATTGGAGTGACTAATGTCTTACTGTCATTAGTACATATTGTTATGCAAGTATAATTACAAACCACGTATAGAATTCATTTGTTAGCGGTAAATGGGAGAACCTATTTTACATAGTAAGTCTGTCCATGGCCTAACTTCTTTTGATAAAGAAGTTAGGCCATTTTTTGTTTATTCAGAAAATAAAAGTCTCCCACCCGCATAGTAGGAATGGGAAAAGGGTAATGCGGCTTTAGAACTATAGTACGAGAAGGAGGAATGAGTGAATGAATAATGTTGGTTTACCCCAGGAAGACCTCCTACAGATTAATAGTACTTTCAGTAAAATCGTAAAGCGCTGGTATGGAAAGGGGCCTGAGCATTGTTTTGCCACCTTTCGATCAGATATGATGGTTATCCATGTGAGTGGTTTTATTACTGCAGCTGAGAAGGCGTTAATGGAGAAGGATTCCCAGACATTGGCCTATCAGTTTCGATATTCGATTATGGAAAAAATCTATGAGGAATTTAACAAAGAGATGTACGACCTTCTTGAAATATCCTTCAGCTCCTATCATAGTGACTGGAATTTCGCGACGGATACGGGTATCATTTTATTTCAGAATGACGCATCAGGCTGGACCAATCGTCATACCGCTCCAGGTTTAAAGGAGAAGCTCATGAATCAGATTATGGATATAAGCAAGGATGTACATCAGGCTCCGGCCAACATCGATGTTCAGAAGCTCAGCCATAAGATCATAGCTGTCAGGTGCCAGGATGCCCTGCTGCCCATTGAAAAATTATTGTTTTCGGAGGGATATTCAGATATTCTCCATCAGCAGTCGGAGGAAATAAAGAAGGTGTACCGTCGTAACCGTAAGCGCTTTGAAGCAGTGATTGGCAGGGGAATTGAGGATATTTATATGATATGGAACTACGAGTATGAGGAATGCTATTTATTTTTCTGTCTGGTGTAATGGATATTTGTGCTAAGAAAAGCGGCTGGTACTTTTGAATTCAAGCTTAATCGGGCATACTAAACCATAATATGCCAACGTAAAGGGTGGTTTGGTTGGATCAGGATACGTTAAATGAGATTAGCAGTCATACGAGTAAGCTATTAAGGAAAAATTTTGGCAGGGGACCGAAGTCATGTCAGACGATTATTTCCAATAAGTATATCGCCATTTATATTCGCGGGTTTGTTTCCCCCATGGAGGACGTTTTGCTGAGTGAAGGCCAGCAGAATTATGTGGAAAAGGCAAGAACCGTCATCATAGATACGATTATAAAAGAATTAATTGGAATTGTGAAAGTATCCTGTAAATGTGAAGTGGAGGAGTATTACCATGATTGGAACTTTCCTAACAATTCGGGTGTGATTTTGTTTGTTTTAAGTGAGCCTTTAGATGAGGGGAGTAAGCCTGCGGTCAATCAATCAGAATTGGAAAATGAAGTGGTAAGGATTAGTGAGCTGGTTCAGAAGGTGCCCGCCAAAATATATATACATGCACTTTCTCCTTACATTTATCTGGTTGAGCGTGCCGGTATCCTCATCCCGATAGAGAAAGCACTTGTGGATAAGGGCTTTAAGGATGAACTGTTAATTACAAAGGATGCTTTGGAAAAGGAATACTTTCATAAGTACGGAAGGCTTAAGGAACTGTTTGATCGTGATGTGAAGGATATCTTTGTAGATTGGGATTTCAAAGAGGATAAATGTTATATGGTTTTTGTATTAGGCAAATGACTCCCGCATTGGATGGGGAGTCATTTTTTGGTTGGGTTCGCTTTAGTTCTCTAAAGCAGTGAGGGACAGTCCCCGATTTTTTCGAGCATATGACAGTATATTAAACTCTCTATGAGGATTTCTATAAATTTCTCTAATTAATAGGAATAGTCAAAAAATATATAACTATATCCTGATAAACCCATTTTAATCTCGTTTGGAAACGATTCAATATATCGATAGAATAAGAGATGTCGTTTCAAAAAAATTTCAGGAGGCTAATTTTTAATGAAAAAACAGCAAAAGAAAGACACATTCCTTAAAAAGCTTGTAATGATGACTCTAGTAGGGATCATTGCATTCGCTCTGGCAGGATGTGGATCGGATGAAGCCAATAATGAAGCTTCAGCAGACTCAGGTGATTCAGGTAATGCAAAGGAAGAGATCACGGTTGCGGTGGTACAGGATTATCCACCATTTGAATATAAAGTTGATGAAGAGCTGACAGGCTTTGATGTGGAATTGGTTGAAGCCGTTGCCGAGAAAGCAAATTTAAGCGTGAATTGGAAGATTATGAAGTTTGATGGAATTATCCCGGCGCTTCAGGCCAACCAGGTGGATGCAGCCGTGTCAGCGATTGGTATAAGGGAGGATCGCTTAGAAGTGGTGAACTTCTCGGATCCATATTTTGAATCAGGTTTATCCTTAGTGACGTTAAAGGATAGTGCCATTGAAAGCGAAGAGGACCTGCAAGGAAAAACGATCGTTGCCAAACAAGGAACATCCAGCTTAAAGCTGGCAAACGAGCTGGCTGAACAATACAATAGTGAGGTTACAAAACTCCAGGATGATGCGACCATGTACATGGAGTTGGAAAATGGGAATGCAGATGCACTGATTAATGATTACCCAAGTGTTGCCTATAAGATTAAACAGGATGGCGATGAATCCCAGTTTCGGCTAGTGGGCGATAAGTATCCAAGTGAAGATTACGGAATCGCCATTTCCAAAGGCAGTGAAGGACTTGTGGAAAAAATCAATACGGGCCTTCAGGAGCTAAAAGACAGCGGCGAGTTTGATGAACTATATAACCAATACTTTTCCGAGTAACGATTTGTAAACATACTTATCCAATCCAAAGGTGTGGCGCGGCTTGTCACACCTTTTCTAAAAAGAAAGAGGGATGCCAGAAACTATGGAAACCATTAATATTATTCTTGAAGGATTACCCACTCTATTAAAAGGAATGGGAGTGACAATAGAGGTCACCGTCATTTCCCTGATTCTCGCTATGTTTATTGGACTTGTACTAGGCATATTCAGTATTACCAAGAGTAAAATCCTGCGTACAATCTCAATAGTGTTTGTTGATATTATTCGAGGAACCCCGCTTCTTGTTCAGATCCTGTTTATTTACTTCGGCTTACCAAGTGTTATTGATATCAGTCTGACCGCGTTTGCTGCTGGTGTCATTGCGATTACAGTAAATGCTGCAGCCTACTTAGTTGAAATTTTCCGTGCAGGAATCAACTCTATCGATAAAGGGCAGATGGAAGCCGGAAGAACCATTGGCTTTTCTTATAGCCAAACCATGCGTCTCATTATTTTACCCCAGGCCGTACGTCGCATGATTCCCGCCTTTGTTAACCAATTTATCGTAAGTATTAAAGATACTTCACTCCTTTCTGCTATTGGGTTAGCTGAGCTGACATTATCCGGCCAATCCATTTACGCAGCGAATTTCCATGCCTTTGAAATCTTATTTGCTGTAGGAGTTCTTTATTTCGTGATTATTTATTCGTTAAGCCTGTTCTCCCGCTGGCTTGAAAGGAGATTGGACGTAGCATGAAGATGATTGAAGTCAATAACTTAAAAAAGTCCTTTGGAAAATTAGAGGTGCTGAGGGATATCAATATCGATGTTCATGAACAGGAGGTCGTCTGTGTCATTGGTCCGTCTGGTTCAGGAAAAAGTACACTTCTGCGCTGTATGAACCTGTTAGAGGAACCAACAGATGGGAATATTTATATTGAAGGAGATAATCTGACCGCTCCTGATACGAACATTAATGAATTGCGCCAAAGACTGGGAATGGTTTTCCAGCAATTTAATCTCTTTCCTCACATGACGGTGATGGAAAACGTGATCCTTGGACCTAAACGTTTAAAGGGCAAATCCGAAACCGAAGCCAAAGAATTAGGAACACAGCTGCTTGAAAAGGTAGGCTTAGTAGATAAGGCCGATGTATATCCGGACAACTTATCGGGTGGACAAAAACAAAGGGTAGCCATGGCTCGTGCTTTAGCTATGGAACCACACATCATGCTGTTTGATGAGCCTACCTCGGCCCTGGACCCGGAAATGGTCGGAGAGGTGCTGCAGGTTATGAAGGATATGGCTGAGGAAGGCATGACGATGACCATCGTGACCCATGAGATGGGATTTGCCAAGGAGGTTGCCGATCGGGTCATCTTTATGGATGAAGGGTTTATTGTGGAACAGGGCACACCGAAAGAGCTTTTTGACAATCCGCAAAACGAACGAACCCAGGCCTTTTTATCCAAAGTTTTATAAATCAATGACGTACACACAAAAAGCTTAGAGGAGTTTAAATGATGATAGGCTCCCCTAAGCTTTTTTTATGATTCAAAAGATCTTTTATGAAATGGTCGTCAAAGGAATGTATGGCAGATTCCTTTTATGTCCGATTCCAGAATCGCTGCTGGGCGATGGCAGATATAAAGTCATGACCGAAATTCGGGTTGTTTTCTGCAAAGACGATCCCTGCAAGGTTGTTGTTTTTAGATGTTCGAATATAAGGCTGACCGGTGGATGCAACACCAATCGGTTTGTAATGTTTGTAGGCTTCTTTAACAAAATCCATAATATCCTGGTTTAGTTTTGCCTGGTTTTCAAACCGCCCGCCAACAATATAGATGGAATCATATACAACAGGATATGTCGTGATAAATGTCTTTTCTACATGAAGCGTTGTGCCATCTGTTCCTGTAACAGTACCGAGGCTGTCGCTAATCACTTCAAACAGAACACCATTCTGTTTCAACATGTTTAAGGTTGATGTAACTTCTGCGCCATTAAAGCCATCTCCAATTAAGACAGCAACTCTTTGGGTATAGGCGTAAAATGGGGTATTCATCTGACTAAGGGATGGATAACTGGTTTCTACTGGTACATGTGAATTCTTAGGTCGTTCAACTCCAATTTTATCAGCAATAATACATGCCATTTCCCGATCGACGTTTGCCCACATTTCAACATTTTGCTGCCTGACTGACTTACTCTCGACTCTTCCAAGGTGATAAACAAAGGTCTCCAGTAAGTCCTGTTTTTCAATCGGGGACAGGCTGTTCCAAAAAATTCTTGGCTGTGAAAAGAAATCATAAAACGAATCACTTGGGAGTTCTCTTGTAACGTGTCCCTCTACCTTGCCAGGATAATTAACATATCCACCCTCCTGGAAGGAAGCTTCAGATGGCGTATTGCCAGCTAAAGAATTATTATGATAATCAACGGAGTCTACATCAATCCGGTGCTTCATACGCCCTTTACGGAGATTAAAGTTCTTTTCTGCAATAGGTTTGTTAACAGGGAGATTTTCAAAGTTAGAAGAGTGATGGCGGTATAATTCCGTGTCCCGATAAGCAAAGGCCCGACCCTGGAGAGCAGGATCATTGGTGAAATCTATTCCTGGAACAAGATTGGCCGGATCAAATGCAGACTGTTCCTCCTCTGCAAAGAAATTATCTACAAGCCGATTCAATGTCATTTTTCCAATCGGTTGAACAGGAACGACTTCTTCCGGCCATAGTTTTGTATCATCTAAAACATCAAAATCATATTTAAATTCATCTTCTTCGGCAATAAGCTGAACCCCGAGTTCATATTCAGGAAAGTGTCCGCTCTCAATGGCTAAAGTGATATCGCGGCGATGAAAGTCCGGATCAACTCCCCCGATGATGTTAGCTTCATCGAGGAGTAAGGAATGCACACCAAGCTTTGGCGTCCATTTAAATCGTACAAACGTTGACTTTCCTTGTTCATTGACGAATCGGAATGTATTGATGGGCCAGCCTGCCATCATACGCCAGCTTCTTGGCCGCCCCCGCATGGACATTAACCACATGACCATATGGGCTGATTCCTGATTATTGGCAACATAATCCCAGAAGCTGTCGTGTGCAATCGAAGCCTGTGGTATGTGAACTTTAGGATGTGGTTTCGCTGCATGTGTCAGATCCATAAATTTCATTGAATCTGCCAAAATGAAAACCGGAAATTGGAGGGCCAGCATATCATAATTTCCTTCCTGTGTATAAAACTTGGTTGCAAACCCTCGAATATCAATAGCTGTATCCTTAGAGCCCCTGTTACCTGTGAAGTTGGAAAAACGAACAAATACAGGTGTTTTGCAGCCAGGCTCCTGCAGAAATTTGGCCGCCGTAAGATGTCTCAGGGACTGGTAGGTTTCAAATTCCCCATATACTCCGAATCCTCTGGCATGAACAACTTTTTCAGGTATACGTTCCCGATTAAAATAGGATTGCTTTTTATAAAAATGATAGTCTTCAAACAATAATGGACCGCGCCGACCTGCCCTTAATGTCGTCTGGTCATTAGAAACCTTTACACCGTTATCATCGGTCATTTTCTCCTCTGGCCCCGTGTTTTTTTCACGGTATTGTTCCAGCTGCTTATCCTTGCTGTTATTGTAACCTTTTTTTGGGTTTCTTGATGACTTATCCTTATCCATGTAATCCCCCATCCTGTCAGTATTTTATCTCTATATAGATATTCAAAAATTTCATGGTGTAGAACCTTTTTGTCGCAATTGTCTGTTCTCATTAAAAAACAGGTGATACACCATTCGATGCATCACCTGTACTCTATTTACGCTTGATCTTTGGGTTACTGACAGAAGCACGGAATATTAGGTTCGATTCCAGAATCGCTGCTGGGCGATAGCTGCCAGATAGTCCTCAGCAAAGTTAGGATTATTCGCTGCAAATACGACACCTGCCAGGTTGTTGTTTTGTGAGGTTTGAATAAAGTTCTGTCCGGTGGTGGCCACACCGATTGGTTTGTAATGCTTATAGGCGTTGTGAACATAATCGGTAACGTCCTGCATAAATTTGGTCTGATTGCCCATATCACCACCGACAACATAAATCGTGTCATATAGATAAGGGCTGGCAGTCATAAAGGTTTGATTCACCTTAATTTGTGTACCATCGGCGCCTGTAACGTTACCAAGTTTGTTGCTTATAACTTCAATGTAAACATGATTGTTCTGCAGGAAGTTCAGCGTATTGGTGACTTCCTGACCGTTGAACCCGTCTCCAATGATGACGCCAACTTTTAGGGTAGCGGCATATTTTGGTGTATTTTCCAGGCTGAGAGAAGGATAGCTGGTTGAAACGGGAACATGGGTGCCGCTTGGACGCTCTACCCCGATATTATCAGCAACTGTGCAAGCCAGATCCTTATCTACATTAACAAGTAAATTCACATTCTGCTGGCGGACAGATTCGCTTTCTACTTTACCGAGCTGATAGCTGAACGCATCTATGGTATGCTGTTTCTCCACAGGCGTCAGACTGTTCCAGAAGATCCTCGGTTGTGAAAAGTAGTCGTTGAACGATTCGCTTCGGTTTCGTATAACGACTCCGTCAACCTTCTTAGGATAATGTGTATAACCGCCTTCTTCTGGGGGCGTTGTGTATGGGGTGTTGTTGGCCAGCGAATTTCTATGATAGTTGACCTCATCCACATCGATTCGATATCTCATAGGGCCTCGTCGCTGATTATTGTGAAATGGACAAATCGGTTTATTGATCGGTAATTCCTGAAAGTTCGTTCCAATTCGATGTAATTGTGCAGCATGATAAGCAATTAACCTTCCCTGCAGCACGGGATCATTGGAGAAATCAATGCCCGGAACGACATTTGCTGGGTTAAAGGCCACTTGTTCTGATTCGGTATGGTAATTATTAATGTTTCTATTTAAAGTCATCTTCCCGACAATATGAACGGGGATTAACTCTTCTGGCCAAAACTTTGAAGGATCGAGAATATCAAAATCGTATTTGAATTCATCCTCCATCGGAACGAGCTGGACACCTAATTCATATTCAGGATAATCTCCACGGCTAATGGCCTCTCGCAAATCCTTCCGGTGATAGTCCGGGTCAATTCCCCCAAGCTTGATGGCCTCATCCTGAAGCAGAGGATGCACGCCGAGAACCGGTTTCCACACAAACCGGACGAAGGTAGCTCTTCCTTCTTCATTCACAAATAAATAAGTATTAATGGACCAGGATTCCATCATTCGGTAACTTCTTAAAATACCCCGGCCGGACATAATCCATTCCACCATATGGAGGGATTCTGGATTGTTAGCTACATAATCCCAAAAATAGTCATGTGCACCTGTAGCTGTCGGGATATCATCATCCGGCTTGGATTGGTATGCGTGCATCGCATCCGGAAATTTCATGGGGTCCTGATTAATTAATACAGGCATATCAATGGTTGTCAAATCATAATTTCCTTCTTCAGTATAAAACTTAACGCCCTGACAACGTAAATCTCTTGCCGTATCATAAGACCCTCTAGGTCCTTGTACGGTAGAAAAACGAATTGTCAACGGAGTCTTTTTTCCGGGTTCCTGTAAAAATCCGGCCTTTGTCACGTGCCTCATCGACTGATAGCATTCAAACTCCCCATAGGCACTGTAACCTCTTGCATGAACCGTTCTTTCCGGTTCCTCTTCCTGCACGAAATGAGTCATTTTTTCAAAATAATGCCAATCTTGATGTAAGGAAGGACCGCGTTCACCGGCTGTTAAAATATCTGAATCATTTGATATCTTCCTTTTTTGATTTGTTGTCATTGGCTTTCCGGTGTTTTGTCTGCGGTACTGATCCAACTGCTCCTGTTTAGGATTTTGACCAGCTGGATTGTGGTGTCTTGATGACTTATTATCCATGTAATCACCCATCCTAACGTTGAATTTTCTTAGCCATATACATATCTATGTAACCTGTTCTGGAATTAGAACAAAATTACATATTATGGCTTTGCACATTAGCGTTACCCTTTCATAGGGTATTATACCCGCACAAAGGAGGTATATCGGATGATTGATGAAGCCTTTATCAGACAGGGATTATACGTACAGGGGCTGCCCGTGTATACGACTGACATTCCTTATATCCAAAACCTGCTTTTGACGATGAATCAGGCCCAGACATCTCTGCATGTGTTTCCGCACTTAAATATGGAAGTACCTGTAACAGTGGTAGATAAGGAGGTGATACGATGACAGATCCAGCCTTCCTGACAGCATCGGAACTTGCTTCGTTCATCAAATCAAAGCAACTTTCTCCTGTGGAACTGACAACGCATTTTTTAAATCGTATCCAAACGTTTGATTCCGATCTCCATACCTATATTACCCCGCTTCCCGATTTAGCCCTTCAGCAGGCGAAAGAAGCGGAAGACGAAATTATGCGTGGAGAGTATAAGGGACCTCTTCACGGAATTCCGATGGGGATAAAAGATAATTATGATACAAAAGGAATACGGACAACAGTAGGATCCGGACTCTTTGCCCATTCCGTCCCTGAAAAAAATGCAACAGCAGTGGATAAACTGCTGGGAGCAGGCGGAATTATGCTGGGAAAGCAAAACATGCATGAACTTGCAGCCGGTTCAACAGGCACCAATCCGTTCTTTGGTACGACCCGAAATCCCTGGAATCGTAAATACATGCCCGGCGGTTCAAGCAGTGGCGGGACAACATCCTTAGCGGCAGGACTTGCAACGGTAGCTACTGGAACGGATACATTTGGCTCCATTCGTTTGCCCGCTTCGATGTGTGGTGTATACGGGTTAAAGCCGACGTATGGGCTAGTCAGCACATATGGAGTGTTCCCGACAGCCTGGTCATTGGATACGGCGGGACCTATGGCGCGCTCCGTATCAGATTTAGCGCTCATGCTAAATCATATGGCGGGGTATGATCCCAATGATCCTGCAAGTCTTAAGGTGGAGATTCCTGATTATACAGAAAATCTGAACAAAGAAATGAACGGCATTACAATCGGTGTTCCTGCCTATTATCTTGAGGGATTGGACCCGGAAGTGGAAAAGCTTTTTCAAAATGCTATAAAAGCTCTCCAGCATTTAGGGGCTGAAGTAAGGGAAATTGAGGTTCCGGAGCTTTCTATGTCTACATTTGCCGGTTATTTGACTGTAACAGGTGAAGCATCCGCTCTCCATCATGAGTGGTTGCAGACCCACTCAGAGCTCTATTCCGCAGATATCCGATCGTTCTTTTTGGCGGGCTCACTGACGAATTCGCCGCAATATGTCAAAGCCCAGCAAGCCAGGAGAAGGATGGTTAAAGGTATTCAAGAGGCCTTTAAGGAAGTGGATATTATGCTTGGCCCCACGATACCGATTCGAACCCCGGCATTTCGTGAAAACTGGCTCGATCAGAACTTACATGTTGTGAAAGAATGTTTACCTTTTACCGCGCCTGTAAATCTAACGGGGATCCCCGGTTTGTCGGTACCTATGGGATTCAATTCGAGAGGTCTTCCGGCTGGTATGCAATTTATGGGAAATCATCTTTCGGAATCTCTGCTGCTGCAGGTAGGAAGTATGTGGGAGAAGATCAATCCATTAAGTATCAAATTAGCGAGGGCATGAGACGCACAGGTTCATGTCCTCATTGGTTGTGCCGGTAAGAACATAGGTGGTAGCGACCTTTCCTGATTGGTACTCCGCAATATTTCAGTAAAAAATTCTGTATTATAAAAAAGAGGGTGGGACATAACTAATGTTCTTGGTAATAAACCGAATATAGGGCACTTTAGCGGAGGAAATATACGTAGACTCCTGGTCGGCTAAAAGCGGTACGTCCTGTACCAACGCCGACACTTGAACGTCCTGTTCTTCGCGGGAGGAGGCTTACCAGCCGCCCGCGGCAAAGAAGACACTACGAAAACGACCTTTAGGGAGTTTGAGTAGATGTCGCACTTGTGCCCTTAGGTGAAAGCGAAGTATATTTCCGGAGCGGTGGTTCCTACACCTATTCGGATTTACCTTTAGCGAAAACACTTATATCCCAGCCCCAATGTGAGTTCAATGGTTTTAGCTTATAGAATGATTAGTTTGCCGTCACTTTTGATTTCACTTCTAACCGGCGCTTGTGCAAAATCGGTTCCGTATATCCGTTTGGCTGATCATAACCTTTAAGGACGAGATCTTTAGCCGCCTGAAATGCAACGGACTGATCAAAGTTATTGTACATTGGCTGATAGTTAGGATCCCCTGCGTTTTGCTCATCCACGATTTTGGACATTCGTTTCAGGGTTTCTACGACCTGCTCCTCCGTACAAATTCCATGGTGGAGCCAGTTCGCCATATGCTGACTTGATATTCGTAGTGTTGCACGGTCCTCCATGAGCCCAATGTCATTAATATCCGGAACCGTTGAGCAGCCAATGCCCTGGTCGACCCAGCGAACGACATAACCAAGAATACCTTGAGCATTGTTGTTCAGCTCTTCCTGGATTTCGTCCTGAGTCCAGTCGGGTTTTTCGGCAATAGGTATCGTAAGGATGTCATCGGTGTAATCCTCATTCTTATTGATCAGCTGCGCCTGAACCGCTTTTACATCAACCTGATGATAATGAAGGGCATGCAGAGTAGCAGCGGTTGGGGATGGCACCCACGCCGTATTGGCACCTGCTTCAAGCTGGCCGATTTTCTTTTCTATCATATCCTTCATGAGCTCCGGCATGGCCCACATTCCTTTTCCAATTTGGGCATGCCCCTGTAATCCACATGCCAGACCAACACTGACATTGGCCTTTTCATAACTCTGGAGCCAGGTTAGTGATTTCATGTCATTTTTACGCACCATTGGCCCTGCTTCCATTGAGGTATGAATTTCATCGCCTGTTCGATCTAAAAAACCGGTATTAATAAATACAATTCGGTCTTTAACCTCTTTGATGCAATTCTTCAGGTTGAGGGTTGTGCGGCGTTCCTCATCCATAACCCCGATTTTCAAGGTGTTTCGTTCTAAACCAAGCATGTCTTCCACTTTTTCAAACATTTGATTGGAAAAAGCGACTTCCTTTGAACCGTGCATTTTAGGCTTCACAATATAGACCGAGCCTTCAGAAGAGTTTCGATAGGACCCTGTCTGTAATAGGTCGTGCTTGGCAATCAGACTTGTAATGATGCAATCTAAAATCCCCTCAGGAACTTCCTGGCCCTTTTCATTAAGAACGGCACTGGTTGTCATTAAATGCCCGACGTTTCGAACGAACATCAGTGAGCGACCGTGCAGGGTAACGGTTTCTCCATTCACTGACGTATACTCACGGTCAGGGTTTAGGGATCTGGTGATGGTTTTTCCGTTTTTGGAGAAAGTGGATGTTAAGTCTCCTTTTGTAAGTCCCAGCCAGTTTTTATACACGAGTACTTTGTCTTCTACATCTACGGCTGTGACTGAATCCTCACAGTCCATAATGGTTGTAATGGCGGACTCAATATAAACATCCTTCACACCGGCCAGATCCGTTCTCCCGATAGAGTCGTTTTTATCAATCTGAATTTCAATATGCAAATCATTATTTTTTAACAAAATGCTGGATGCTTCATCTGTTTTTCCTGTGTAGCCAATGAGCTGTTCAGGGTTCATAAGATTGGCAGTTTCGCCATTTTCAAGAGAAACAGATAATTGGCCATTAGAAATCTTATAGCCAGTTGCTTCTTTGTGAGAATGATTAGCTAAAGGTACAGCCTGATCGAGAAATTCCCTGGCATAGGCAATGACCTTTTGCCCCCGAATCGGATTGTAGGCGCCGGTTTTTTCCGCTCCGTCCTCCTCACTGATGATGTCTGATCCATAAAGGGCATCATACAGGCTTCCCCAGCGGGCATTGGCAGCGTTTAAGGCATAACGTGCATTATTCACCGGCACGACCAGCTGCGGACCTGCCTGTATGGTGACTTCATCGTCAACGTTTTGCGTGGTCACCTTGAAATCACTCACTTCAGGCTCCAAGTACCCAATCTCTTCCAAAAATGCTTTGTATTGAGCAAAGTTAAAATTCCCCTTATTTTCTTTATGCCACTGGGAAATCTCCTTCTGCAATTTTTCCCGATGCTCCAGCAGCCGCTGGTTCTCGGGCATTAATTCACCAATCACACGTTCAACGTCTGTCCAGAACGTATCCTGATCCAAACCAGTCCCGGGCAGAACCTCCTGATTTATAAATTCATACAATTCCTCAGCAACCTTATAATTCCCGGTTGTCACATAGTTCCCCACACACTTCGCCTCCTTAAAATTATCATTTCAAAATTGAAGGACAATTCTTTTTATTCTGTTATTTATATCTTATAATACAGATAGCCTATAACAAAAATACATATTTTGAATACGTATTATTCCAATAAGCTATAGGAAGGGGGGTGAACATGGATATTCGTCAGTTGGAATACTTTTCTGAGGTAGCCAGGCAATCCAGTTTTACCAAAGCCGCTGCCAGCCTGCATGTCTCCCAGCCGTCCCTCAGTAAAGCGATTAAAAATTTAGAGGGTGAGTTAGGGGTGCCTTTGTTTTACCGTGCAGCCAGGCAGGTTTACTTAACGGATGCAGGAAAGGCGGTGTTCATGAATGCCAAGCACGTGCTGGAATCCTTTAATAACCTGACAGCTGAACTAACCGATATTATGGAATTAAAAAAGGGAGAAATACGTATTGGCATTCCACCAATCGTCGGGGCTGCCTTTTTTGCCAAGCTAATCAGCCGGTTTAAAGAACTATATCCTTTGATCGACCTTACGTTAAGAGAGGTGGGTACGAAGGCGATTAAACAGGGAGTGAAGGAAGGATCGCTTGATATCGGACTGGTGTGTAACCTGCCTGACAATAACCAGGAGTTTGAGAAAATGGAAATCGTCAAGGATCCCCTCATGCTCGTCGTTCATCACGAAAATCCTCTAGTCAGGCAGGAAAATGTGTATTTCGGTGACCTTAAGGACGAATCCTTTATTTTGTATCGAAATGACTTTTCCCTGTATGATCATATTATTGAAGAATGCTCCCGGCATCAATTCTCTCCGTCCATTGTTTGTGAAAGCTCACAAAAGGAATTTATGCTGGAGATGGTCAGCTCCAAATTGGGAATTGCCCTGCTGCCGAAGAAGATCTGTGAAGACATCTCTCATCCTGCAATCAGAACAATTCCTCTGGAGGAATCCCCTCTGCATCTTGGATTGGGGATGATTTGGAGTAAAAATCGGTATCTGCCTTTTTCGGTACGGGAATTTATTCACATGTCTGAACGGGTGGTTGATTCATAGCTTTACTTTTCTGCACGTAATAATTCTGGAACACCCATTATTTGTGCTGTTACATACACTTATCGTCTGATTAAACGGGTGTTCTCGGATTCCGTAATTATCAGAGAATAAGAAAAATTGTATTAATAATTATACTAAAATATGATATGGTTATAGGTAGAATAACAATTAGTTATACCTAACGAGAATAACGATTTCATGATTACAATCTTAGTGATAAGGAAGGTAAAAATGAGTAATCAACAAACTAGCACAGACGTAATCTTAATTGGTGCAGGAATTATGAGTGCGACTTTGGGCTCATTGTTAAAAGAATTAGAGACAGATTGGAATATTAAAGTTTTTGAGAAGCTCAGCAAGTCCGGAGAGGAAAGCTCCAATGAGTGGAACAATGCAGGAACCGGACACTCTGCCCTCTGTGAGCTGAACTACACCCCGGAACAAGCAGATGGATCGATTGACATTCGGAAAGCCATAAAAATTAATGAACAGTTTCAGGTATCCAAACAGTTCTGGTCTTATCTTGTCAACCAGAATCGGATTCAGCATCCACAGGAATTTATTCAGCCCCTCCCACATATGAGTTTGGTGCATGGAGAGCAGAATGTATCCTTTTTGAAGAAACGTTTTAAAGCGCTGTCAAAAAATCCGTTATTTGAGGGCATGGAATTTTCTGATGACCCGGAAAAATTAAAGGATTGGATTCCGGTGATTATGGATGACCGTACAGCCGATGAGCCGATAGCGGCAACCAAAATGGATTCGGGAACGGATGTGAATTTTGGAGCCCTGACCCGTAAATTATTTAACCACTTAGAGACTCAAGGGGTTGAAGTGAATTACGGACATAGTGTCAAAGATATAAAGCGTACCCAGGACGGCCGATGGGAGCTTAAGGTAAAAAACCACAATAACGGCAATGTGGAGCATCATACAGCAAAATTCATTTTTGTTGGAGGTGGAGGAGGAAGTCTCCATTTACTGCAAAAATCCGGCATTCCAGAGGGCAAGGGAATTGGCGGCTTCCCTGTAAGCGGTCTGTTTATGGTGTGTAACAATCCTGATGTGATAGACAGGCATTATGCCAAAGTCTATGGCAAAGCAAAGGTTGGGGCACCTCCCATGTCGGTTCCGCACCTGGATACCAGATTTATAGACAACAAGAGATCCCTTTTATTTGGACCCTTTGCCGGCTTTTCGCCAAAGTTTTTGAAAACGGGTTCATTGCTGGATCTCTTCACGTCGATCAAACCGCACAATTTATTTACTATGCTGGCTGCAGGTGTGAAAAACTTCCCGTTAACCAAGTACCTGATTCAGCAGGTGCTGTTAACGAAAGAAAGACGTATGGAAGAGCTAAGAGAGTTTATCCCGGATGCTCAGTCTGATGATTGGGATTTGGTCGTCGCCGGCCAGCGTGTACAAGTCATCAAGGATACGGAGGAAAAAGGAAAAGGAACTCTTCAATTTGGTACCGAGGTCGTCAGTGCCGAAGATGGTTCCATTGCTGCATTGCTTGGAGCTTCCCCAGGTGCATCCACGGCTGTTCACGTCATGCTTGAGGTCATTCAAAAATGTTTCCCTGAGCAGCTGGAGGAATGGGAGCCAAAAATAAAAGAAATGATCCCGTCCTATGGGGAATCCTTAATGGACAACCCTGAGCTGCTGCGTGAGGTTCGGTCTACAGCAAATGAGGCTCTTCATCTTGAAAGAACAGAAGCGTATATGGCGAATTAAACTAATAAAGATGATAAATTTAATAAAAGACTATTAGATGTATTAGATGAGAATAGGATACAAGAAGAGTCGTTGATGACTCAAGAAGAAAGAGGAATTAATCAAGCAGGATTAGCTCCTCTTTCTGTTTAATTAATTAGTAGCCATTCAAAGCTATTTTGCATAGAAGGAGGGACACTAATGTCAAATGTTTCAATTTGGTGTTAGCTGGATTCGACCATATACAGTGCATAATGATCACCAAACTTGGTACGGTGCTAATCCAACGATAATGTCTTCCTTATAAAGAGAAGATAAGAGTACAGGAACCATTACTGGCCCGTGAGTTATTCAATTAACGAAGCAGGTATTTGTAAGGCGTATTGCAATTATAAATATTAGTATTAACTTTCAAATTTGTTCAGCTACTAAAGCGTTTGAAATAGCTGTTATCACTAGTATGAAAAAGAGAGATAAAAGCTCCCACTGACACTCAGTGAGAGCTTTTGTTCATAATGGAATGGATGTGTTGACGCACAGTTGCTGCGTTATAATTCACATATATATTTATGGGAATTTATGATACTCGGTCCTCATCATCAATTTCATCTTCATTAATAATATCCTGCTGTATTTTCTTCTCGTCCTGTAGATCCCCAAGAGCATTGAAGATTCTTCTTCTTTCCACAGGGAGTGATCCTTCTTTGGACTCTTTTAGCAGGGATTTAACCAGGGCGTAGATCATGAAGAACATGATTATCATAAATGGAAATCCGCCTAGAACAGAAGCGGTCTGCAGTGAGCTTAAGCCCCCGGCAAGAAGCAGAACCGCAGCAAAGGCTCCTTCCAGTACGCCCCATGTAACCCTTAAGCCGATTGGAGGCTGAGGGTTTCCTTTTGATGTCAGCATTCCAATAACATAGGTTCCAGAGTCTGAAGAAGTTACGAAAAAGACGGCTACTGAAATCATGGCAATGGCAATCAGCAAGCCTGAGAAAGGAAACTCTGATAATAAGGCAAAGAATCCTTGGGCTTCGTCGATTTTAACCGCATCCAGGATATTAAATTCTCCAAAATGCTGTCCCCATAGAGCCGCACCGCCGAATACACCGAACCAGACCATACTTACGGCTGTTGGAACGAGTAAGACACCGATGGAAAAGCTGCGGATCGTGCGCCCTCTGGAGACCCGGGCGATAAAGGAACCAACAAATGGTGCCCACGCAATCCACCAGGCCCAATAGAAAATGGTCCAGCTGTTATACCAGCCTTCCGCGCCTTCTCCTGCTGCATCGATTCCAAATGACATCTGAAGGAAATTCTGCAGGTAGCTTCCGGTTGAATGAGTAATGGCATTTAAAATGAATACAGTTGGTCCTAAGATCAGGATAAATACCATGAGCAATCCGGCGACACTCAGGTTAATTTGACTTAACCATTTAATCCCTTTATCAATGCCCGATGTGGTTGATAAGATTGCCAGGGCAGTAACTACGACCACAATAATGAGCCATAATCCGGTCGTATTTGGAATGCCGAACAGATTCTCAAGCCCCTGACCAATTTGCATAACACCTAAACCAAGTGAAGTGGAGATTCCCAGCAATGTGGCCAGAACTCCAATAATGTTCACGGTGTTTCCAATCGGTCCATTTATTTTGTCGCGTCCAATCAGTGGTTCTAAGGTTGAGCTTAGCATCATTGGCAGTCCCTTACGATAGCTGAAGTAGGCAAGAGAACAGGCTACCACGGCGTAAATGGCCCATGGGTGAATACCCCAATGGAAAAAGGAATACTGTAATGCCATATGCACAGCATCAGCTGTTCCTCCTTCACCGTATGGGGGCCAGTCATAATGGTTTATCGGCTCTGAGACTCCCCAGAAAAGAAGTCCAATCCCCATTCCTGCACTAAATAACATGGCAAACCAGGCACCGGTCGAATACATAGGTTCTTCATCATCATCTCCAAGCCTGATTTGACCAAGCGGACTGATAATTAAAGCAATAGCAGCGATAACGAATGCGCTGGCTCCTAAAATAAATGACCAGCCAAGGTTTGTTGCCATCCAATTAAACGTTGCATCCATATATTTACCGAAATCAGGCAATGTAATGCCGATTACAACAAATAAAACGGCTAATACCAGTGATATAATAAAAACAGGAGTCTTTAAAGCTTCTCTAAATGAACGTAATCCTTTTTGTCTCCTTTGTTGTTCAGACATAGTTGCCTCCTTATAATGTAAATGTTCAACCTTAGAAAGATAACGAATAAACAGGCATAAAGACAAATGCGGAAAATAGATGAATATGGCTATTTGTGCGTAAATGGCCAATATAGTTAAAAATATATTGTTATATCGGAAAATATAGACTTATTTCGACGGATTCCTTTATTTAAACCAAAAGACTTTTTGCAGATTTAAATTGTGAATACCTGAGCAAAATAGCGTAACCATGGGGTTTTGGGCCCTCCTGAATTCTAAAGGGGCGATCAGGGTTCAACCTCTGAAAATAATTGTTTTGACTTAAGAAAAAATCTCTTCAATCGCCTAATATAGCCCCATTTATGGCAAATATATACTTAAAAGTAAGATAACAGCATGTAGGTAGTTGTTATAGATTAAAGGCAGATCAATCATGAATCTTATAGACGAGAAAGCAATGACAGGATCGATTTCTACTATCTATCAACAAACACACAAACAAAATCTATCGACATAGAATAGCATATAGTAACTCAGATAAAGGAGAGGCAGAATGTCCCGTGAACTTTGTATGCTTTTAGAGAAGACCCCTTCAGGTACTTTAATTGAGGAATTGATGATGAATGGAGAAGATGTGTCAAGAGTGGACGAAATTTTAAAATAATCAGTGTGGAGGAGGTCATAGGAAGGCGGGTAAAAACGGTAAGGGTAAGAAAAGATGATTCATAGAGCCTTTATGATGACGGTGATCGTAGTTCGGCAGCATACAGAAGGATTCAATCACACAGAAAGGAGTGCGGCATGTCATGCATAGCACTCCTTTTTAAAATATCATCAATTACATATTGGAATAAACATAGTCATAGCAGTCGCATTTCATTCAAATGTCCATTTAATTACAAATCGCTTATTCTGAAAGTCTCTCCCAAATTATAGCCTATCCAGCCCCCGATAAAGGGGAATGCACTCAAGGGAAACTCCAATCTTACAGAGTCATAATCCATCACAAACAGGAACACTGTCAAAATAGTGGTTATTGCACTGATGGCGATGGCGAGGAGTGTAATCATTGTGCTAAAGAGGAGATTTGTAAGGTGTATTTGTTCGAGGCCATGTTTTAAAAGAATAAAACGTCAGGGGATGAAGACCATATCTAAGCAGATAGACTCCATACAGCAATCCTCCTGAAAATAGAAGGAATGACAGAAATGAAATCATCGTATACCTCCTTCCTGAGACGAAGGAAGAGGATGGAAAGAGAGAAAATAGAGTTGAAAGAGACATCCCCTCATATAGGGGATGTCCCACTTTTTGAGCAAGCTATGCCGCGGTCTGTTTTCGTCCATGGATTTTCGTGATCATATTGGCCAGCTGGTTAACAAATGGCAGGGCAATCAGGGAGCTTAAAACGTTAAAGAGTGCGCTGATGTGGGCGACCTGTACATCCGGCTGTGTGGCCAGCATTGTACCCACATGGGCAAGAACTCCGATGAATGGGAAGAACGCGATGACTCCGAAAACGTTTATCCAGATATGGGACCAGGCGGTAAGTCTTGCTTCTCTTCCCCCTGCTATAGAGGCAAGCCATGCGTCAATACAGGTTCCAATATTGGCCCCTAATACAATGGCGACAGCTGTATCAAGATTCAAAACCCCTGCAGCAATGAAGCCCATCGTAATTCCTGTTGTCGCTGTACTGGATTGAATGACAGCTGTCAGAATGGCTCCGGTTAACACAGCATACAGGCGATTGTTGTCCAGGGACAGGAATAACTGATCTATGAATGCCATTTCTGTAATTGGAGCTGCAAGCATTTTGAAGTTCCAGATGGCACCAAATACGGCCGATAATCCGAGTAAAGCCAGGCCGGTGTTCCTTATCGTGTCTCTTTTTATGAGCAGGAAAATGGCTCCGATTGCTGCCATAGGGATAATCATGGCGTTAATGTCCAGAGCTATGATCTCTGTTGTAACGGTGTTCCCGATATTTGCACCGAGGATAATTCCAATCGATTGACTGAAGGTAAGCATATTTCTTGCGACAAGACCGACGACAATAATGGATACGGCAGAGCTGCTCTGCAGTATGGCTGTTACCACGGTCCCCAGCAGGGGTCCCTTCCATGGAGAATCGGTCAGTTTTGCAAGCCAAGTTTTCAGTTTATCGGCTGACATGTTGAAAAGACCAGTTCTTACCAGATACATTCCTAATAAAAATACACCTAATGTCAGGATAAATAGCAAGGTCTGAATCAATTTCTCACCTTCTTTCTTTGGCTTGTAAAAAAGAAAAAGGAGGTGAAGCGTAAATAGGATCGCTGTGAAATAGATAGAGTAGGACCAGGAGATTCCTACTCTATAATGAGAAAGGAGTGATTTAATTTTCTTTATTTCTATTTAATCCTTTATGCGCCTGGCAGACTCCTGCACAGCAAAAACAGGCTTCGGAGCAGGACGTGCCTTGACATTTTCGGGCTCAGGCTGAGTACTGGTCCCGTTGGTAAAGGTATTCAGTACTTTTTGATTTTGACGATGCATGGCCATTCTTATGACATAGACCTCATACATAAACAAACCTGCAACTAAGGTATAAAGAAGAACATCGATCACAGTTTCACCCCCTTTAGTCATCACTATATGAAAATACAAGGGACATGCTTGGGTCAGGTATAAGAGAAAAAATAGAATTGCGCAGAAAACTAGTAAATCTAATAGATTTTAAAAGGAGTGGGAGTCATCCTGTTATGAGCTGCCACAATCGAATAAGGTGGGTAGGGTTGAGGAAAATGAGCGGTAAGGGCAGTACGTACGTTTACGTTTTTTAAATAAATTCCATGGATGCTGTTTTAGGCAGAAATAGGGTTCCGTGATGCAATGTGATATAATTCCAAATGATGAAATTTGTGTATTAGGTGGTTTCTATATGCTTTCGTTTTTAAAAAAGCTTGCAGAAAATCTGTTTCCCGGTTATTTTGCCTTTATTATGGCAACAGGAGCCCTATCCATCGGTTCCTTTTTGCTCGAAATGGTCTGGATTTCTAAAACCTTGCTTTATATTAATACCGGAGCCTATGTGGTTTTATGGATCCTTACATTATTAAGAGTGATTTATTATTTTCCAAAATTCAAAGCCGATATGATGAGCCATACTCTTGGTCCGGGGTTTTTTACTTTAGTGGCAGGGACCAACGTCTTTGGAAGTCAGCTGGTTGTAGTTGCCGGGCTTTCTTCGGTGGCTATCTACTTATGGATTTTTGCTATTGTTTTATGGGTCGTCATTATGTATAACTTCTTTACAGCCGTAACTATACGAAAAAATAAGCCGTCCATCGCCAAGGGCATTAATGGGGCCTGGCTGATTGCTACGGTGGCCACCCAATCCCTTTCCATCTTAGGGACCCTTCTTTCGCCAAGTATTGAAGATGGACGGGACATCCTTCTGTTTTTTACGTTATGCATGTATTTTTTAGGGTGTATGCTATATTTAAATATTATTACCCTGATTTTCTACCGATTTACGTTTGTGGACTTCAGGTATGATTCTCTTTCACCTCCTTATTGGATCAATATGGGGGCAGTTGCCATTACAACACTGGCGGGATCAACTCTTATTCTTCATGCGAACGAATGGGCCCTGCTTGATGAGATTACGCCCTTTTTAAAGGGATTTACCTTGTTCTTCTGGATTACTGGCACATGGTGGATTCCCTTATTGTTTATTCTCATGATCTGGAAGCATTTCTATCATCGGGACCCGTTAAAATATGATCCGCAATACTGGGGGATGGTGTTCCCGCTTTCTATGTACACAACAAGTACCTTTCAATTATCGCAGGCTATTGAAGTTTCCTTTTTAACGGTTATCCCCGGATTTTTTGTGTATATTGCCATTAGCGCATGGATCATTGTTTTTGCAGGAATGCTCCATCGTCTCTATGGACGTATGCGGACCCATTTTAGCTGGTGACCTGTGCAATGAGTGGACAGCAGATAGATAAGTCCCATAAAATATTAGATAAAACTATCCATTAGAAAGAGATACATATGAATCGATTAAAGATTTTCTTGAAAAAGTATCAGAAGCCTATCGTTCAGATATTTAGTGTGATCGGGTTTGCCATCATTATCGGGATTGGAATTTTCGTGATTAAAAGTGACTTTTTTGGAAATCCGGAAAGGGTGCGGGATTGGATCTCAGGATTTGGCAGTGTCGCACCGCTTCTTTTTCTGGCACTAACCTTTATTCAGGTGGTTATTCCCGTGCTGCCGGGCAATGTGACAACGGTTGTCGGTGTGATGTTATTTGGAATTGGCCTCGGGTCTGTTTTAAATGTTGTGGGGATCTTTTTGGGGTCACTGGCAAACTTCTGGCTTGCCAGAAAATATGGTCGAGCCTTTGCCCGTTATTTTGTTAAGGATGAGACGTATGAAAAATATATTGGATGGGTCAATGAGGGAAAACGGTTTGAGCGGTTCTTTGCCATTTCCATGGTATTTCCCGGCTTTCCTGATGATTTTATCTGTCTGATTGCCGGACTCACCAAAATGACGCTGAAGAAATTCATCTTTTATTTTCTTCTGTGTAAGCCGATTACGTTAACACTGTATACACTGGTTCCCTTATATGGGATGAATTATTTGTATGAGCTCCTGCAGTTTTAGATTAATCCCTCCATGATTACGGTGTTAGGTTAATTAATGTATAATCATAATTAGAAAGGAGGGAATTTCGTGATAAATCAAAAAATCGTTCCCCATCTATGGTTTAACCAGGAAGCACAAGAAGCTGCGGAATTTTATACATCCATATTTCCCAATTCAGACATCACCAATAACACAACAGTACGTAACACCCCATCTGGAAATAGCGATGTCGTTTCATTTGATATTGCAGGTTATTCATTCATGGCCATCAATGGAGGCCCACATTTTCAATTCACCCCATCGATTTCTTTTTTTGTTAATTTTGATCCTTCAAGAGACGAGAATGCCAGGGAAAATTTAGACCAGCTCTGGGAAAAACTCTCTCAAGGCGGCACACCGTTAATGCCACTTCAAGAATACCCATTTAGTAAACGCTATGGATGGATACAGGATAAGTACGGGTTGACATGGCAGTTAATCCTCACGAACCCAGATGGCGAGGAACGACCATTTATTGTACCTTCCATGTTGTTTGTTCAAGATGTTTGCGGAAAGGCAGAAGAAGCCAGTGACTTTTATCTGTCTATTTTCAACGATTCAAAACGAGGGGAGATGGCTCGTTATCCTGCTGGCATGGAACCAGACAAAGAAGGGACAATGATGTACACAGACTTTATGCTTGAGAATCAATGGTTCACCGCAATGGACAGTGCGCATCAACATGACTTTAATTTTAATGAAGCTATTTCGTTGTTAGTTCGATGTGAAAATCAAGAGGAGATCGATTATTACTTCGAAAAACTATCCTCAGATCCAGAAGCTGAACAATGTGGTTGGTTAAAAGATAAGTATGGAGTCTCCTGGCAAGTCTGGCCAGTAGTGATGGGAGAAATGATGGCAAATGCGACGGACGAACAGATGGATCGATTAACAAAAGCCTTTCTCCAAATGAAAAAATTTGATATAGAAAAATTAGTAGAAGCATATCAAGGTAAGTAATCATTCTCCTACTTCGAAAATGATTGATACTAATATAGGGAGTACTATTAATGGAGTTAGTCTTCGTCCCGCGGTAAATGATTTGAGAAGAATTCAAATTCGATACAACTAAAAGCAAAAAACAAGGGACAGCCTCTTGTTTTTTGCTTTCTTCAAGATAGTTATTTTTGCTATATTCTCCGATAAATACTATAAATCAAGGGCATACTAACCCATATTAGAACTGGGAGGGATTAATATGGGAACAAATCGGAATTCATTGTCCGTTTATGCTCTTGGTGGATTAAATGAAATTGGGAAAAATATGTACGCCATCGAATATGGCAACGATATTGTACTGATTGATTGTGGGAATAAGTTTCCTGATGAGACGTTATTAGGCATTGATTTAATTATACCGGATATGTCTTACATTATAGAAAATCAGAGCCGAGTGCGTGCGCTAATACTTACACACGGGCATGAGGATCACATTGGAGGAGTCCCTTTTTTCTTGAAAACCATAAATGTGCCCGTGTATGCGACACGGTTCACACTGGGGCTTGTTGAAATCAAATTAAAGGAACATCGGCTTTTACGAGAAAGTGAATTAATTGAAATCCATTCCGATTCAGAAGTTCAAATTGGCGACATGGAGATAAGCTTTTTCAAAGTGAACCATAGCATTCCGGATTGTTTAGGGATTGTCTTTAACATGCCAGAAGGAACGATCGTACATACGGGGGACTTCAAATTTGATTTGACCCCTGCGAACAATGAACGACCAGATATTCACAAAATGGCTAACATCGGCAACAAAGGGGTTCTGCTTCTATTGTCCGAAAGCACCAATGCTGAGCGACCAGGCTATACACCTTCTGAACAAATGGTAGGGAAAAATTTAGAACAGATATTTACACAAGCAAAACGAAAAGTCATTGTATCCACGTTCGCTTCCAATATTAGTCGGATCCAACAGGTTGTCGATGCTGCTGAGAAAACCAATCGAAAACTAGCTTTACTAGGTCGGTCGATGATGAATGTTGTAAAGGTTGCGATGGACCGCGGCTATTTAGTTATTCCAAAATGGATGTTAATTGAAGCTCGTGATATTGATGAGTTGCCTCCAGAAAGGGTAACTATTTTATGCACTGGGAGCCAAGGAGAGGCCCTGGCAGCCCTTAGTCGCCTGTCCACTGGTAACTTTCGCGATGTAGAGATCTTACCCGAGGATACGGTCATCCTTGCCGCCGGTCCGATCCCAGGGAATGAAAAGAATGTAACCAGTATTGTCGACAACCTCTATAAACTTGGAGCCCATGTGATTTATGGTTCAGGAAGCAGCTCAGGCATGCACGTTTCAGGTCATGGCTATCAAGAAGATTTACGACTCATGCTAACCTTGATGAAGCCAAAATACTTCATACCCATTCATGGTGAACACCGAATGCTACATCATCACCGAATGCTCGCAGAATCGGTAGGGATTGAAAAAGGCAACACCTTTATTTTGAAAAATGGGGATGTTGTCGATATTGAGCATTCCATTGCCCGCAGCACGAGAAACATCCCGAGCGGTGACACTTATGTGGATGGAGTAGATGTAGGAGATATGGAATTTGTATTAAGAGACCGTAAACAAATTTCAGAGGAAGGAATGCTCATGGCGATTATCCCAATAAATAAACACGATAAAAAACTACTCTCAGATCCCGAATTTATTTCCCGTGGATTCGTCGATCAAAACTTCACAGAGCTTAGAAAGGGAATGAATCGAATTACAAAAGAAACCATTAACGAGCTGCGTGATACAGATAGAGGATCATGGAATCTCATAAAAAAACGGGTAAAAAGGTCTCTTGCTAAATATGTAAAACAACATACGAAGAAAGAACCAATGATTGTTCCGATATTGATGGATATTTAAATTATAAATATTTGGGGTCAGTCTGTCACACGGCACTTGGGATTCACAAGATATTACATTTGTTAGTTGATTGTGAAGTTGTGTACTTAAAGTAAAGGGAGTGTTAGTTGAAAAAGGAAAACCATGCTAAAGGGACTTAGAAAAATTCCTAAGTCCCTTTTAAATGTGAATTTAGTGTGAATTCCTTTGTGAATTTCTTTATACAAACATATTAATGACTAACACACCGACAAGTCCGACAACGGAAATGATGGTTTCTAAGAATGTCCAGGTGGCAAAGGTTTCTTTTACACTTAAACCGAAGAATTCCTTGAACATCCAGAAGCCTGCGTCGTTTACGTGAGAGGCGATTAAGCTTCCGGCACCAGTTGCAAGAACCATCAAGGCTGGATCCACAGCGCTTCCCTGCATGAGCGGGATAACCAGACCGGCTGTTGTTAACGCTGCGACAGTTGCCGAACCAAGCGCAATTCTCAGGATAGCGGCAATCAGCCAGGCAAGAACTAATGGTGACATTTGGGTGTCGGCAAATAGATTAGCTACGGCATCGCCAACTCCGCCATCAATGAGTACTTGTTTCAGTACACCGCCACCACCAATGATCAGGAGCATCATACCGATGGCACGGATGGATTCTTCGGCTGAAGTCATGACTTGCTTCATTGGAATGTTTCGCTGTACTCCCATTGTATAGATCGCTAAGAGTACGGAAATGAGTAATGCTGCTGTTGGCTGACCAATGAGATGAATAATATCAAACAATAGATTATCTGAAACGTTTCCAAGATCCTGTACTAAATCAACAATGGTTGTAAGCGCCATTAAAATAACTGGGAATAAGGAAGTTAAGACACTGATACCAAAGCCAGGTGTATTTTCAATTTTAAAGGATTTTGATTCTCCAATAGCTGTCATGTCTCCAGTTTTATTAAAGGAGTCTGGTGTAATTTTCTGTGCCAGTTTTGTGAATAAAGGTCCTGCGATAATTACTGTAGGAATCGCGATAATAATACCATAAATTAATACCATTCCAATATTTGCTTCATACTGCTGTGCAATAACGGTTGGGCCCGGGTGTGGTGGTAAAAATCCGTGAGTCACCGATAATGCAGCTGTCATTGGAATTCCTAGATATAAAGGTGATACTTTAAGTTCTTTAGCAATTTGATAAACAATAGGAATTAATAGAACGAGTCCAACTTCAAAGAATAGCGCAATACCAATAATAAAGGAAGCGATTACAACTGCCCACTGAATTCGTTTCTCTCCAAACTTGTCAATTAAGGTAATCGCAATGCGCTGGGCACCACCTGCATCAGCGACTAATCGGCCCAGGATTGCACCAAAGCCAAAGATTAAAGCGATACTGCCGAGTGTTGCGCCCATCCCCGATTCGATCGATGACACAATTTCATCAAGGGGCATTCCCAGAGCCAGAGCAACAAGAAATGCCGTGATAATTAAGGAAATAAACGTATTGATTTGCAGCTTGGTGATAAGAAGTAATAAAACCCCTACTCCTAATGCGACGATAATTAGTGGAAAAATATTTTCAAACATGTTTCCTCTCTCCCATCTTGGTTGTTTATATGTCTGTTTCTAATCCAGTTCTGATTGATAGTCCGCAATCTGTTCATACACGTTGGTCAGAGAGCGGGAGATATTGATAAACGTAGGCATCAGTTTTCGATATTCTTTAACGTGATCAGGATTTGGCTCGTGCTGGTGAGTAGAACCAATGTAATCCTCAACGACATTAAAGGAATCAATTTCATTAAGTGCGTAGAGACCTAATAAGCAGGCTCCCAGACAGGATGATTCATAGCTTTCCGGAATGACAACATTCTGATCAAATACATCCGCAAGCATTTGCCGCCATAATTCGGATTTGGCAAAGCCTCCTGTTGCCTTGATGGCTGTTACAGGTGTGTCCATTGCTTCGGTTAAGGCCAGGAACACGGTATAAAGGTTGTAAATGACGCCTTCCAAAGCGGCACGGACCATGTGCTCTTTTTTATGATTTAAGGTAAGTCCGATAAAGGATCCGCGCACATTAGAATTCCATAGCGGTGCCCTTTCTCCGGACAGGAAGGGGTGGAAAACCAGCCCGTTGGATCCAGGCTTTACCCTTTCTGCAATTTCAGTAAGGACATCATAAGGATCAATGCCTAAGCGTTTGGCTGTCTCCACTTCACTGTCGGCTAATTCATCCCGTATCCATCGGAAGACAATCCCGCCATTATTGACTGGCCCGCCAATCACCCAATGATCCTCGGTCAGTGCATAGCAGAAGGTACGTCCTTTTGGATCCGTGTGAGGCTTTGGAATAACGGTTCGAATCGCACCACTTGTCCCGATGGTAACCGCCACTTCCCCTTCCTTAATGGCGTTTACTCCAATATTGGATAGGACTCCATCACTGGCACCGATGATAAACAGGGTTTCTGGTAAAATTCCCATCTGTTCCGCATAGGATTCATTACAGCCGGTAAAGATTTCCTTTGTGGATACCAGGCGGGAAAGCTTGTCCGCTGAAATCCCGGCCACTTTTAACGCCTCTTCGTCCCAGGAAAGCCTCTTAAGGTTAAACAGCCCCATGGCGGAAGCGAGGGAGTAGTCAACGGCGTAATCGTTGAACAATTTATAAAAAACATATTCCTTAATCCCGATATATTTTTTCGTCTTTTTCGCGAGCTCTGGTTTGTCATGTTCTATCCAGGTAATCTTGCTTAAAGGTGACATGGGGTGGATAGGTGTTCCGGTTCTTCGGTAAATGTCGTGTCCGTTCATGTCTTCCTTAATTTTTTTAGCCCATTTGGAGCTTCTGTTATCCGCCCAGGTGATGCACTGTGTTAACGGCTGATCATTTTCATCAATGGCAATTAAACTGTGCATGGCGCTGCTAAAGGAAATAAAAGAAAGGTATTCAGGATTTATCCTGGACTTTTTCATTACATTTCCAATGGAGAGCAGAACGGCCTGAAAAATTTCTTCCGGGTCCTGTTCCGCCGTATTGATATCAGGCGTATATAGTTCGTAGCCATTGTTTTCTTCAGCGATTATTTCACCTGATTTTTGATATAAAACCGCTTTCGTACTTGTGGTACCAATATCTACGCCAAGCATATACTGTGGTTTATTCATGGTAGTCACTCGCTCTCTTTAAGTATTCCGGGTTGTGCCATAGCCCTTCTGACTGCTTCTGAACATCATTAAAGTTCTTGTAGAAGGCTTCTTCAACCAATTGTTCATCCTTTTTCTCGATGGCCTGAATGAACAGTTCGTGATTGGCAATGACCCGTTCAAAATCCTCGTAGTTTTCCTGCATACGATGTCTCATATCCAGTAACACCAGACATTCTACAACCGGTTTCAAATTTGCCCAGAGAATGCCGATATGCCTGTGCTGAATCGATGTGATAATGGTTTCGTGAAACTCTATATCCTTAAAGGTAAATTCAGTGGCATCTTTATATTTAATCGCAATTTTCATCATCTCTAATATCTTCTGCAATTCAAGAATGAGCTGCTGATTGTCTTTATTTAGGATTCTGCGAAAGACAAAGGATTCAATCATCAGTCTTACATCATAGATTTCCTCGATGTCCTTCTCGGTTATCCCGATGACTTCAGCACCCATTTTTTTCAGTTCAATTAAATCTTCTTTCTCAAGCAGCTTTAGTGCATCCCTAATAGGTGATCGGCTAACCTGATATTCTTTGGATAATTGGTTTTCAGATAATAGGGTCTCTTTTTCAATATCATTGGAGATAATGCGCATTCTCAGATCAGCGGCAACTCTCTCCCCCATTGAAGAAGAGCCAAGTCTTTGCTCAGGATAGAACGCTTTCAAATAAATCCACCCTCTTTCAAGTGCAATACTTGTTTAACTTGTATACAAGTATATTAGCACGAGCATTACGAAATGTAAACCCTTTCTTTTTTGGTGCCTGTCACCACCCGAATTTTGTCGAATATTCGGTATGAAGGCCAAATGAAGAAGGAAATGCTGGAGGGTGTCCTTCATAATACGAATGAAGACCCTAATACAGGCTATATTCCGGTAAAATGGTCCTCATCATGTTGATCAAAGGATGATTTGAAATTTTATGGTAAAATAAGCTGGACAATGTTCTTCAACAGAAGCAGTTTAGTTTAATAAGCAATTACTGGATTCCATCTTATTTTCATTGTAAATTTACTTAAATAAACAAGTAATCATAGAGAACTTTTGGGGGAGTGGATAAATATTATAAAAGCTGTTGTGTTTGACTTAGATGGAACTTTATTAAACCGAGATGCCTCAGTAAAATTTTTTATTGAAAAGCAATACCAACGACTAAATAAATGGCTAAATCATATTCCAAAGGATAATTACATAACAAGATTTACTGAACTTGATGACAGGGGTCAAGTTTGGAAGGATAAAGTTTACCAACAATTAGTGGATGAATTTGACATCACAGGTCTGACGTGGGAAGACTTACTTCAAGACTATATCAATCAATTTAAGAAAAGTTGTGTTCCTTTCTCCAATCTCATTAGTACACTAGATAAATTAACGAATAGTAATATTATTCTTGGAATGATTACGAATGGTAAAGGGCAATTCCAACTGGATAATATTAAGGCTTTAGGCATTGAGAAATACTTTCACACAATCCTTATATCCGGATGGGAAGGAATGAAAAAGCCTGAACCACAAATATTTTTTAAAGCCTTAGAAAAATTAAATGTTTCTCCTGCCGAGAGTATATATGTTGGCGACCATCCAGATAAAGATATAAAGGCCGCTCAAAATGTAGGAATGAAAGCTGTTTGGAAAAAAGACCATCAATGGGAAAATGTTAAAGCAGATTTCATAGTGGAAGGTTTGGAAGAGGTACCTTTAGCTGTGATGGGAAAGAAAACTTGTCAAAACAAAGCGTGGTGAATTTGAAATATTTATAAAAGGTGAAGGTAAACCTCTGTGTATTACCCACCATTATAGATTGTGAAGATAAACAATAAAAGTAAACGATCACTTTACCTTTACAAGTAAATCAATAACATCTCAGCAACAGGGCACAAACCCTGAATAAAATGGTTTGCGTCTAATTTTGTATAAAAATGAATTGGCCACTTCAAGATGTACCTTAAGGGGTAGCAAGAAATCTTTCGTATTAATTGAACTAAGCTTTATTTAGTCTAATTATACCATCATAAATTTCTTCTTCACTCAATCCCCCAAAACCAAGTAAAATTATAGGGTGTTCAGTATTACGTACATCAATCCAATATTTTGATGTTGGATAGACTTTAACTTCATTTGTCATGGCAGTTTCAATTAATTCCTCTTCACTCATATTGGTTTTTACCTCTAACAAAATGTGTAATCCAGATCGACTACCGACTACTCTAACTTTGTTACCCATAACATTTTTAAGTTCTTTTTGGTGGGACTAAGGAACAAAAGTTCATAATGTCCATATATTGAACTATCTGTCCTCAATACAATTAATTAACGGATATAAAAGAAAGAAGAGCATCAAATTGTATAACAATTCAATGCTCCATGAATCGTGGAGTCCTCATAACCCAACTCCCTGGAAAATCCAGTTAACCCCTTTCAATCCCATTCAAAAGGCGTTTCCTGATAGACATAATAATTGAGCCAGTTTGTAAACAGCAGGTGGGCGTGTGATCGCCAGCGATGGAGGGGTTTTTGGTTTGGGTCATCTCCGGGATAGTAGTTTTCAGGAATATCGGCCTCTAAGCCCCGCTTCGTATCCCGTTTGTATTCATCGCCGAGTGTGCGTGCGTCATATTCTAAGTGACCGGTAATCATCACATGCTTTTCATCCTTTGATAAGATGAGAAAAGGTTCGTTATGTTCAGAAACAGACAGTGTGAGTAAGTCGTCTGATGCTTCAACTTCCTCTAAAGACGTACTGGTATATCTGGAATGAGGAGCCAGAAATTCCTCGTCAAAGCCCCGCACCAGTTCTACAGTTGGATTTTGAACGTAATGCCGGTAGACGCCGGTACATTTCTTAGGCAGCTCAAATTTTCCGATTCCATAGTGATAATAAAGAGCAGCCTGTGCACCCCAGCAAATGTGTAAGACAGAGGTAACATGCGTTTTCGACCATTCCATAATTTCCGTCAGCTCTTCCCAGTAATCCACCTCTTCAAAAGGCAGTTGTTCAATAGGTGCGCCTGTAATAATCATGCCATCAAATTTTTTGTCCTTAATATTATCAAAGGTGTTATAAAACTGATTTAGATGCGATGCCTCAACGTTTTTTGATTTATGTGTAGCTGTATGAAGGAAGGTGATGGATACCTGCAAGGGTGAGTTCCCCAATAAACGGAGAAGCTGAGTTTCAGTTCGTTCCTTATCCGGCATGAGATTCATAATTACAATTTTAAGCGGACGAATGTCCTGCGTGTGAGCTCGTTCCAGATCCATGACGAAAATGTTTTCCTCTTCAAGGATACCACGTGCTGGCAGCTGCTTTGGTATATTAATTGGCATGTTGTTCCCCCTTTTATGTAATTCATGTATATATATTCTAAAGGATAGCGCAGAATATTTCATTGTATAAAATTCGGAAAATTATAAAAGGCCATTCTGTTGGGGTTTTTGTGTGTTTTAGAATACTTTTGGGCTAAGTCAAATGGGGAAATTTCGTTTATTTAATGGATGAAGGCCACCCACCCCCAGGCACGCGGGTAAAATGGCCTTCACGAGTATATTTTTTATCTTGTACACGCGAAACCCATCATTCATTTTCCTCCTCAAGTTCCACCAGTTTATTCGTAATCAACTCTTCCTCCTCCTCGGCAATTTCGCTGGTGATGATCCCTTCACTTAGTAAGTGGTCAATCACCTCGTGCTGTGCATAGAGGGAATGGCGCTGTAACACATTTCTTTGCTGTTCTTTCAGGTTTGGGTATTTTTCAAAAAGCTCCTTGATTTTATCCTGTAATTCCTCGAGATTCTGCTCATAGTAATCGACGAGCTCTTTGGCGACCGTTTCACTGATTAACAGTTTATTTTTTACCTTCTCGACTTCATCAATCGCGGTTTCATAGCGGTGGCCTCTTGCAATGAGTTTTCGATAATCCTCATAGCCCTTTTCTTTTTCCTTTACACCCAGAAGAGATATGAGCGGTTTAATGGTTAGTCCCTGTATCACTAATGAAAATAGAACCACGCTGAAGGCCATAATTAAAATTTCGTCACGGCCGGCAAAATCTCTTGGAAGACTTAAAACAAGCGCAATGGATATGGATCCTCGTAAACCGCCCCAATTGAGAATGTGCTTCCAGGGGTTGGGGAAATTACTTATGAACAAGAGACTGCCATATACGGCAACACTTCTGGCGATGAGGACAATGAGAATAGCAAGGAAAATCATCCACCATTTATCTGCTACATTTATTCTTGTGATTTCTAATCCGACCATTAAAAAAACAAGGGAGTTGGCCAGTAGTGCCGCGACGTCCCAGAAGTTATTAATATTTAATCTGGTAGTCGGGCTCATGCCAATTTTTGTCCCATAATTCCCCAGAACAAGGGCGGAAACCACAACAGCAATGACCCCTGATGCATGAAAGGTTTCTGCGAGCAAATATGCTCCATAAAAAAGAATAATGCTGAAAATAATTTCTAACGGATAATCATCGAAGTACTTCGTTATTTTGGAAAATCCATACCCGAGCGCTCCGCCAATAATCAACCCGAGTGAAACCACTTTTACAAATTCCCAGACACCTAAACCTAACCCTTCAAAGCCAAGATCCAGATAGGTTAACAGGGAAAAGGCGGATATGTTAAATAACACAACAGCCAGACCGTCATTTATTAAGCTTTCTCCCTCAATGACGGTAGACAGCCGTTTATGAACACCCACACTTTTAAAAATAGATAAAACACTGACCGGATCTGTCGCACTTAAAACAGCTGCAAACACAAATGCAGCGGGAATGGAGATGTCCATAAGCCATAAAGATAAAAAGCCAATCACAATAAAGGATAAAAGCGTTCCACCAAAGGCTAAAGCCAAAATAGGATTTTTATTTTCTTCTAAATGGGAAAAAGGCAGCTTCAATGCGGCTTCCCCTAATAATGCAGGTAAAAAGAGAGTAAGAATGACAAAATTAAAGATTTCTCCTTCAGTAATTAATTCAATAAGTGGCTCGAGAATCGGGATATGAAAAAGACCGATGATGGTCCCAACAATCACGAGTGCAATTGGATAGGGCCTTTCAAACTTTTTAGCAATCGCTGTAATGCCGGCTGCAATCATGATGAGAATGAGACCAAGCTCAAATATATGATGTAAATCGAGTCCATGCATGAGGCTGTTCCTCCTTTATTACGGTTATCTGCATTTTCATCATCTTGTTATGTTTCCCAAATTATTAAAAAGATTTCATAGGGATGTACATGGAGTACGGTTAAAAAACTCTGAATCTTTATGTCCTGCGTGTTATACTCTTTTTGAGAAAAAGTAAAGGAGCGTAGCCATTGCGTCTATTTAACGTGATTAAAAATGAGAAAAAATATTGGCTGGTTGATCAAATTCAAAAGGGTAATATTGATCAAGCGCAATACAAAGAGCAATTGTCACAGATTTTACAGCAGTGGAAGGAGGAACGGGCCGGCTTTCTATCGTTGCTGATGGATGAAGCCTATGAGGAATGGCTGCTGAATAACCCTTTTCAAAAGGTTTCTACAATTGTGGAGTACACAAGAGACCTTGAAGGATTGCCGAGGATTCATAATGAGATATCGTATGCCTGTCTTTCTGATGGGAAAATCAGTGAGGATGAATACAAGCGATTATATGGTTTGTGCAGAAGTGGCTCCGCTAATAAAAATGATCTCCAGGAAAATATGGATGAGGTGCTGGATTCGGTAAAAAAGGAATTAGGCCCAAATTGGAAGGACCATTGCTATTATTTTACGAAAGATCATGATTATTTAGGGATTGCGATTCCTCACATTGAGATGGGAACCAAGGATGAGGGAAGACTGTTTTATTTTGGTGTGGTTCCTGATAAAAGGTCTCAGGGAGTTGGTAAGGAACTGCATAAAGGTGCTTTAGAAATCCTCCGAACGTTTGGTGCCAAAAAATATGTGGGAAGTACGGACATTCATAATGAGGCTATGATCACGATTTTTCTGAAAAACTGCTGTCGCCTGCGGGATCGTAAGGGGATTTATCGAATAGATATAGAAACGACCAACGGATAACTATATTTTATAAAAAATACATTTACAGTTTTCTAAAAGTTTTGTATATTAGGTTAGTAATCTTTTGAATCGACATGAAACGTTCGTATTCGACATACAAAATTTCATCATGGGAGGATCATCATGAAACAGACCCTGGCAACCAGAGAAGTATTTGCCTTAGGATTTTTTATGTTAGCTTTATTTTTAGGTGCGGGAAATATCATTTTTCCTCCTTTACTGGGTCAGCAGGCAGGTGAGTCCCTGTGGCCGGCGATATCAGGCTTTCTTGTAACTGGTGTTGGCCTTCCGCTTGTTGCGATTATTACCGTTTCCATGGCCGGCAACCTAGACAGGCTCTCACAAAGAGTTCATCCGTTTTTTCAGGTTGTATTTCCATTTGTGATTTATTTGGCTATTGGGCCGTTTTTCGGCATTCCGCGTACGGCTACGGTTGCCTATGAAGTGGGAGTCCTGCCTTTCTTATCTGAAAACAGCTCGCTTATTTTATTTATATCGACCTTTGTGTTTTTCAGCTTAACCTATTTATTAGCTCTCAATCCGGCTAAGCTTGTAGATCGAATCGGGAAAATGATTACACCATTATTATTGCTGTTAATTGTCCTGGTTGCGATTCGAGGTTTCGCTTCACCGCCGGGACCTGTGGGTGAGGCAACCGGAAAATATTTAGATAAGGCTTTTTCAAGCGGTTTTCTTGAGGGATATCTAACGATGGATGCCATTGCCGCTCTGGTATTTGGCTTGGTCGTTATTAATCGGATTAAAGACAAAGGAATTACTGATGTTTCAAACATACGGTCCTACACAGTTAAGGCGGGGCTTATCGCAGGAGTAGGACTGTCCTTTGTTTATCTTTCTTTGGCCTTTATCGGAGCGACAAGTGTAAGTGCAACAGGCGTCCAGGATAATGGAGGTTCGATCCTTACAAATGTTACGTCCCTTTTCTTCGGACCCACAGGGATGGTCATTTTAGCACTTGTGATTACCTTTGCTTGTTTAACCACGTCCATTGGGCTTGTCTCGGCCTGTGGGGAGTTTATAAATGAACGATTTGAAAAGATTCCATACAAAGTGGTTATTGCGATTATTTGTTTATTCAGTTTTACCATGGCAAATCTGGGATTAACCCAGCTCATTGCGGTTTCATTACCTGTGTTGACAATGATTTACCCGATAGCTATTGTGATAATCATTTTATCCATTATGAACTCGATAAAAGCCATGCCTCGAATTGTATTTTCAGGTGCTATTATTGGAGCAGGTCTCATCAGTCTTTATGATGGTCTGGCAGCAGCAGGCTTAAAGATGGTAAGCATAAAAAATCTTTTATCCTATCTGCCTCTGTTTGAATATGGTGCAGGCTGGGTTCTGCCAAGTGTGGCGGGAGCACTAATCGCACTTATCATTCATGGAGCAGGAGTGTTATTCAACATTCGAAAACAGCCGTATATGGAGTAGGAAAAGCGAAGGCGACCGGTTAGGCCTGGGAGCCGCAGCTGGACAGAGAAAAACGAAGGCGACTGTTTTAGGTCATGCGGGATAAGACGAACACCTGGAGCGGCATGACTTTGGCCACGGAATGGCTTTGGCTTATATCCGCCTTGACCTAGGAGCCGTAGCAGGACAATAGAAAAGCGAGGGATTAACCCTCGCTTTGTTATTTAGAAATATAAACCGTAGCTATTTATAATAATTCATCTGGAGTGTAATATTCACATTGAAGTTTTTTAAAATCCTTTTGATTCCAGGTTAAGATAGCGAGGTTATTAGTGGATTTACTAGCAATTAAGGCGTCAGCAAAATCAACATTTTTAACCGAGTATATTTTCAAAGCATTGATAATGTGGTCTTCCTCTGGTTCTACATTTTCTGATTCAATAATATCTAACAAATATTCGGTTATTTTATGTTTTTCCAGCTTATAAAAAGACTTAAGCAGCCAGCAGCATTCAGCAATTACCACAGTTGGAATGACTAAAGTTAATTCATTTTTTTCAACCTTCTCAGCAAGTTTTACAATCGTGCTAAATTTAACCGGGTCATCCTTCACGAGCAATCTTATAAGGACGTTTGTATCGACTAAATATTTACTCATGTTCGATATCCTCTGACAAAATGTGTTCAGATGCTTTCTTATGAGCAACTTTTCTCATTTTTTCAAGATCAATTTCCTCTTCAGAAGTTATTTTTCCTATGGCCTGACTTAATAATTTTTTCTTAACCGGTTTGATTCGTACTTCATCGTCTTCAATTAAAAACTTAACTTGATCCCCTTCATCTACACCCAACTGGTCTCTTAGTTCTTTTGGTATAGTGATTTGTCCTTTACTTGTCATTTTCCCACTTATTAATTCCAATTGAACCTCACCTCTTACAATCAAAATAAGTATTACATTAATTATAAGTATTACATTATATCTTTGCAACTTACTAATCAATAGAAGCGAAATCACTATAGTCTGAAAAGGCATGCTTACAACCGCTTGGACCTGGGAGCCGCAGTTGGAGAAACGGGCACTTCCGCCTTTGTTCTTGCCTATCTTTCTCTATTAAGGGACAATCATGCACTCCAAATCTCTTATTCTCTCATAGTTTATTAATGAAACAAGAAGAGGAGGGATAAGAGTGTTTGGCTATTCGATGATTCAAATGGTGCGTCAGTATGCCAATAAAATGGAACGGCCTTTACGTGAAGAATTAATTCATCTATATAAACCTTTTAAATATACGCCTTGCTTTTTGCATCAGGCTTTTGAGAACCGGCTCAAGCGATCAAAGAAACTGCCGGTCATTATCCAGTTTGATCCTGATGCTTATGATGCAGGGTGTCATGAGGTAAAGAAAATTGCAAACCGACATGGGAAGAATAAAGTGAATAAGTATTTTTCCCGAATATCCTGCTGTTCCGCGGATGTTACCCCTAATAGTTTAGAAGAGATGCTGACCAGCTGTAAGCATATTAAAAAGGTCTATAAAAATAAACGGGTGCATGCACTGCTGGATGTTGCGGTGGAATCTGCAAATGCCAGAAATGTTGTGCGGAATGGTTCACAGCTGACAGGAAAGGGTACAAAAATTGCCATTGTAGATACAGGTATTTACCCTCATCAGGATTTATCAGGGCGAATTACAGATTTCGTTGATTTTGTTAATGATGAGTCAGATCCCTATGACGATAATGGTCACGGGACCCACTGTGCAGGCGATGCTGCCGGAAATGGTTCTGCATCCTCATCTCAGTACAGGGGGCCGGCACCGGAAGCAAGCTTAGCAGGTGTGAAAGTTCTGGATAGTATGGGGTCAGGTTCGCTTGATACGATTATGGATGGAATTGATTGGTGTATTTCATATAATGAAATGAACCCTGATAGCAAAATTGATGTTATGAGTATGTCACTTGGTACATCTGCACAGGATTACGGAAATGAAGATCAGGATCCCATGGTACAAATGGTGGAAGAGGCGTGGAGAAAAGGAATTACTGTTGTGGTCGCGGCCGGCAACAGCGGACCGGACCGCCAGACGATTTCGAGTCCAGGCATTAGCGATCGGGTCATTACCGTTGGAGCCCTGGATGACCGCAATACAGCAAATACCCGGAGTGATGATGAAATAGCCAGTTTTTCCAGCAGAGGCCCGACTATCTATGGTGAGGAGAAGCCTGATATAGTAGCCCCTGGAGCCGATATTATTTCTCTCCGCTCCCCAAACTCCTATTTAGATAAGCTGCAACCATCCAACCGTGTAGGAGAAAATTATTTTACGTTGTCAGGCACCTCGATGGCCACGCCGATTTGTGCAGGAGTGGTCAGCCTGATGCTTCAAAATAATCCTGGTTTAACACCGGATCAAGTGAAGGAATTGTTAAAGACGAATACGACGCACTGGGATAATCGGGATCCTAATGTCTATGGCGCCGGTTATATAAATGCGGAAAATGCGATTCCGGAATCCTGAAAAGTGTAGAGAGGGAGGGAGTCGTCAGGCACTCCCTCCTTGTTTTGATGCTGGAGGAGAAGTAGATTAATAATTGCTGAAGTGGATTGAATGATATAATTTTGGCTCATATAAAGGGAAGTCGGATTAAATAAGGGGATTTATGCTGAATATGAGTATAACAGGTTTTAATCTATAAATTTCGGCGTAATTCTTCTAAAAACAGGAAGGAACTCTTCTTATATACATCAAAATACGATAGAGGGATTCCCCATTTTTTGCAGAAATTATAAAAAAGAAAAAGGAGATAAAACGCCATTGATTCTCCATTTTCCTATTTTCGCTTATTATTGTATGATGAAATAAGGTTTTCAATAAAAAGATACTGAACTCAGTTTCTGTAAAGGGAAGGTTACATATGTCTGAAGAAAATATTACACGGCTCGAGATGGATGGAAAGGAAATCATCCTAATTGGAACCGCTCATGTTTCCAAACAAAGTGCAGAACAGGTAAAAGAAGTGATTGAAGCGGAACAGCCGGATTCCGTTTGTATAGAGTTGGATGAACAGCGCTATCAGTCCATCAAAAAGGATAGCAAGTGGCAGGACATGGATATATTCAAAGTCATTAAAGAACGAAAAGCGACGTTACTGTTAATGAATTTAGCCATCTCCTCCTTCCAGAAGCGGATGGCCAAGCAGTTTGGCATCAATGCGGGACAGGAAATGATACAAGGAATGGAATCAGCGGAGGAGATCGGAGCTGACTTGGTTCTGGCCGATCGGAATATTCAGGTTACCTTTTCAAGAGTATGGGGAAACATTGGCCTTAAAGGGAAGTTTATGCTGCTGACAGAGGTAGTCGGAAGTATTTTCAGCCGAGAAACCATCTCTGAGGAAGAGCTCGAAAAAATGAAGTCCCAGGATATGCTGAATTCCATGCTTAAGGAGTTTACCGAGTATTTTCCAAAGCTGAAAAAACCGTTAATTGATGAACGGGATCAATACCTGGCTGAAAAAATCAAAAATGCACCAGGGGAAAAGATTGTTGCGGTGTTAGGTGCTGCCCATGTACCAGGCATCACAGAAGAGCTGCATCGTGATCATGATCTGGACAAGCTTTCAGAACGTCCACCGAAATCAAAGGCTCCAAAAATCATAGCATGGGCCGTACCCATTCTCATTTTAAGTATAATCGCCTATACATTTGCGACGAATCCATCGGCAGGTATGCAGCAGACTCTTAGCTGGGTGTTATGGAACGGCAGCTTTTCAGCGATTGGCACAGCTGTTGCCTTTGCCCATCCACTCACCGTTCTATCCGCTTTTGTCGCAGCACCGATTACATCATTAAATCCTCTGGTTGCAGCAGGATTTATTGCAGGGATTGTCCAAGCCTTTCTCCGTCGTCCGAACGTGCGGGATTTTGAAAACCTGTCAGAGGATGTTTTTCACGTGAAAGGATTCTGGAACAACAAAGTTACCCGGATTTTACTGGTTGTTGTGCTGGCCAACATTGGAAGCTCGTTAGGAACGTTTATTGGCGGTGCTGACGTTGTACGGCTGTTCTTTGAGAATTTATAAAAAAAGGATACAAAGGCCTAAGCAGATCATTTTTGAAGGACAAAAATTGAAAACAAATAAAATCCCCTCAACCACTATGGCGAGGGGATTTTTTGTCTGTCCGGGAATATAAAAAAGAGTATTTTGGGAAAATAATCAGGCGAGGTCACGTCTGTCTCGAAATCATCATTATTAATCATTGAATCGCCATTTATCGGACAAACTATAAATCAGAATCGTCAACAATCCTGGTAAAAAGTGGTGGGATAAATGGAAAACATGGTCTTATTAAGTATTGTCGTCATAATCGCTTTAGGAATTTTCTCTCAGTGGCTGGCGTGGCGCATTCAATGGCCATCGATTGTGATCATGTCGATTGCAGGACTTATCATTGGACCTGTCTTCCTTCTGGTTAATCCGGAACAGGCCCTTGGGGATTTATACAGTCCGATTGTGTCACTTGCGGTTGCCATTGTATTG
The DNA here is from genome assembly GCF_039522525.1 of Salinibacillus aidingensis. Classification (GTDB taxonomy): domain Bacteria; phylum Bacillota; class Bacilli; order Bacillales; family Alkalibacillaceae; genus Salinibacillus; species Salinibacillus aidingensis. Next base: position 593,706 of record NZ_BAAADO010000002.1, on the reverse strand, counting down.
TTTGAGGGCAGTTCAAGTCTTGATATTCGTGAGGTTAAAAACATCTCAAAATCCGTTTTTCGAGTGGTAACCCTGGGAGCGTTTTTAGCCTGGATTGCAGGGGCTGTGGCTGCTCACTATATTGCCGGATTAAGCTGGGCCGTTTCTTTTGTTATCGGTGGTTTGTTCATTGTGACCGGTCCTACGGTAATTATTCCTTTGCTACGTCAGGCCAAATTAGACCCGAGGGTGGCTGCTGTCCTGAAGTGGGAAGGAATCATTATTGACCCGATTGGCCCTCTGCTGGCTCTGTTTGCCTATGAGGTCATTAAGGTGATTGGCTCGGCAGAAGCAGGCCTGGGTTATCTGCTTACGTTCTTTTTAGGAGCACTGGTTGCAGGTCTGATTGGCTATGTTCTCGGTATCCTGGTAAGTGTGCTGGCAGGAAAAGGACTATTTCCGGAATATTTAAAATCACCCATTATTCTCTCTTTCGTTCTCCTCTGCTTTAGCCTTGGTGAAATGATTGAGCATGAAACGGGAATGCTGTCCGTTACCGTTATGGGTCTTACGATCGCCAGAAAACAAAAGTATGTGTCATCGATTGGAAATATTGGTCATTTTATTGAAAACATATCGGTCATTTTAACGTCAACCATCTTTATTCTTTTAACCTCTTCTTTATCAAGAGAAACCATTGGCCAGATTTTTACGCTGCCTATCCTTGGCTATGTAGCCATTATGCTGTTTGTGGTAAGACCCTTGTCCATCTGGCTATCGACAATTGGAACTGAGTTAACGATTAAAGAAAAAACGTTGATTGGCTGGATTGCACCGAGAGGAATTGTGGCTTTAACCGTTTCCAGCTATTTTGCTTCTATTCTTTTAGAAGATGGGTTTGAAGATGCGGCGATCCTGACAGCTCTGACCTTTGCGCTGGTGTTTATAACAGTATGTGTTCATGGATTCAGCCTGGGACCTCTGGCTAAAAAGCTGGATTTGGCCAATAACGATGTACCTGGAGTTTTATTGGTAGGAGCAAGTGAGTTTTCCTTTGCTTTTGCCAAACATCTAAAAAAGATGGAAATTCCTGTTCTGATTGTGGATCACACTTTTCATCACTATATAAAAGCACAGGAGTACGATATTGATGTTTATTATGGCGAAATTTTATCCGAACACATGAAATATGAAGTAGATTTAACTCCTTATGAGTACATCTTATCGCTGACGGAGGACCCTGCGTATAATGCCCTTGTCTGTCAGTCCTTTATTCCGGAATTTGGCTATCAGCATACATTCACCTTGCCTTCTAAAGGGCGCGGGGCCGAACAAAAAGATATTCCACCTGCCCATAAACCGAATATCCTGTTTGGAGAAGATGAAGCATTTGAAGTGCTGAATCGAAAAATACGAGAGGGGTACACCTTTCAGACGGTTGATCTGGAAGTAGAAGAAAAGCAGACAATGAAAAAGGAAGACCTGTCCGTACCTGTGGAAGGCAACTGGCTGTTTATCAGGAGGGAAAATGAAGAACTTACCTTCATTACTTTAAAGGAGAAAATTACGGTTGAACAAGGAGATCAGCTGGTGGTGCTGAGTAAGGAAGAGACAGAATAAAATGAAAACGAGTTTTAGTTGCCCATGCTCAGGAATGATAGGGTTGAGCATGGGCTTTATCACGCATTAAATGGCCGTAATCCCCCACTGATGGAAGTTTCACTTTACTTTGTATTGACGATAAAATTCCAAATAAAAATGTTTAAAATTTTGTATACAAATCCCATTGAAAAACCAATCCATAGCCATTATAATGTCCATTATATATATACGATTGTTCTCTTATGAAGGACTGAGATTCATTTAAGTGATAGATTCTAAAAGACGAATTCGGGGAGGCAGAGGCAGACCATGAATAAGGTAAAAATTGGCTTAATGGGTATGGGAACAGTTGGCACAGGTGTTTATCGTCTGATTGAAGGTCATCAGGATGATCTCGTAAAACAGACCGGAATGGAGATTGGAATCGGACGTATTTTAGTCCAGAATCGTGAAAAGAAAAGGACCATTGATATTGATCAGGATTTATTAACAGAGGATCCCTATACGGTTCTTCAGGATCCGGACGTTGATGTCATTGTAGAAGTCATGGGTGGCGTGGACCAGACAAGAGAATATGTACTCGCTGCCCTTGAGCAGGGAAAGCATGTGGTGACGGCCAATAAAGATCTGATGGCGGTTCATGGAGGTGAGCTTCTGGAAACGGCAGCTAAGCATGGCTGTGACCTGTTTTATGAAGCCAGTGTCGCGGGCGGAATTCCGATTCTCAGGGCTCTGGTAGAAGGCTTTTCCTCCGATCGGATTACAAAAATGATGGGCATTGTGAATGGGACATCCAATTACATGCTGACCAAAATGAGCCAGGAGGATGAATCCTATGAATCTGCCTTAAAAGAAGCTCAGGATCTCGGATATGCCGAGGCGAACCCGATTTCTGATGTGGGCGGTCTGGATGCCGCACGCAAGATGTCCATTCTAAGTACGTTAGGCTTTCATGTCGGGATGAATTTAGATGAAGTCGAATGTAAAGGGATGGAAGACGTCACTTTGAATGATATTAAATATGCCCAGGATCTAGGCTATGTAATTAAATTAATCGGCATTGCCAAGCAGGATGATGAACGGATTGAAGTCAGTGTAGAGCCTGCAATGATCAAAGATTCTCATCCACTTGCGTCAGTAAATGGTGTCTTTAATGCGGTGTACGTATATGGAGAAGCGGTCGGCGAGACGATGTTTTATGGACCTGGCGCGGGCGAGTTGCCAACTGCCAATGCTATTGTCTCTGATTTGGTTACAGTTGTAAAAAATATGAAGCTCGGTGTCAGTGGACGGGGAATGGTTGCCCCATACCGGGAGAAAAAGCTCAAAACGGATGACGAAATTTTTGCCAAGTACTTTTTACGTCTGGTTGTTGATGACCAAAGCGGTGTTTTGGCTCAAATTACTAAGAGGCTTGCCGCTTATGAAGTCAGCATCGAGCAGGTTATTCAAAAACCGCATGAGCTGGAACATAAAGCTGAACTGATTATTGTAACCCATCAGTCATCCAAGAGCAGCATCCACAAGGTATTAAAGGAATTCGACGGGCTGGAGCATATCGACACGATTAAGAGTTATTATCGTGTGGAGACGAATGAATAATATTGTATAGGCCATTCCTCTCTTGAGGGGTGGTTTTTTTGTGGGTTTCAATGGGGGAATGGCTCAGTGGTTTGGCTTAATTATTGTTAAATAATTTTCAAAACAGGATAAAAAATTTTCGAAACAGGGATCAATTGCAGTTTTGCCGGCATGAAAAATCAAAAATCAACCATCTGCTTAATTATTTAAAATTGCGATTAATTTTAAACAAAATAACTTCCAAACTGAACAAAACCACAACGATAATACAGCAGAATCCAAAGCTAACACCACTCCAAATGATAGAAATCGAACTTTATTATATGATAGAGGGAAGGAGGCGATTGCATGCGTACGGAAATTAACGGAAATCAACTGGAGCTGATGACAGGTGATATTACCAGACAGCAAACCGATGCCATTGTTAATGCGGCGAATGGCTCTCTCTTAGGTGGCGGTGGTGTGGATGGTGCCATACACCGTGCGGCCGGGCCGGAACTTCTTAAGGAATGCAAACAAATCAGGAAAGAGCTTTTACATAACGAATATTTACCGACTGGAGAAGCAGTACTCACCAAAGGCTATCAGCTGCCGGCCAGCTATGTAATTCATACAGTTGGTCCGGTATGGAATAACAGCGGAAGTGAACCTGGACTCCTGGCGAATTGCTATCTGAGTTCCCTCGAGCTTGCGAAAGAAAAGAATCTTAGCAGTATTTCTTTCCCATCGATTTCAACGGGAGTTTATGGTTATCCAATTGAAAAGGCGGCTCAGGTTGCGCTGCAGACAATCACTGAATTTTTACAGAATCATCATTTTGGCAAAGTGGTTATGACCTTATTTTCGGAGCAGGATTACGAGGTTTACAGTCAAGCCCTAAAGCGGGTTATTTCCGTTTAACTCCGTTATATTTGACATCTGTCTGACATCTTTCCATGATAGGATTAGAGAAATCGTGCGTTACTTTGGAGATGATACGGAATGACTCGGATTTTAATTGTTGAAGATGAATATCCTATAAGTCAGGTTTTGCGGGCGTATTTACAAAAGGCCGGGTTTGATACGGAACAGGTCTATAGCGGGGACGAGGTTCTGGACACGTTTGCCCGGTTCAATCCCTCATTGGCGCTCCTGGATATTATGCTGCCTGAAAAAGACGGATGGGAGATTTTAAAGGAAATCCGGGAAAAAAGCAGCTGTCCGGTTATTATGTTAACGGCATTAGGTGAGGTCAATGATCGGCTGACAGGGTTAAACGAGGGGGCGGATGATTATATTTCGAAGCCTTTTGTCGGTGATGAGGTGGTTGCCCGTGTCAAAGCCGTTCTCCGCCGGACAGAGGCTCAGGATTCCACCGTCCAGCAGTTTGGACAGCTGAAAATTGACCTTGATGCACATCGGGTCTGGCTGCAGGACGAGGAAATTGCGCTGCGGCCTCGGGATTTATCCCTGCTGCTTTTTCTGGCCGAGCATCCGAACAAGACGTTTACAAGGGAGCAGTTGATTGAACAGGTGTGGGGATTTGATTATGATGGCAGTGATCGCGCGGTTGATTTAGCCATTAAACGCCTGAGGAAGGCTTTAAAAGACTGGCCTGATGATGAAGGAGAAATCCGTACACTGCGGGGATTGGGGTATCAGTTAAGTGTTTATGAAAAATAACAAAAAGCGAATCCCTCTACAGCGGTACTGGACAACCCGCTATCTTTATACACTTGCTGTCGGACTGCTTGTGGTTGCGGTGATTTCCGCGATTTGGATCAGGCACCAGACTTTTGAAAGCCGGATTAATATCATGAATTTTATGGCTCAGGAAATTTCGAATCGTTTTGTGAATGATGAGCCTGTTCGTCCCGAGGAAGATGTGCGCAAATTTTTAGAGGAACGGGGCCAGTTTTCCAATATGGAGAGCAATCCTTACATCTATATTGTGAACACTGAGGGTGTGATTCTTTCAAGCAACCGCCCGCAGAGTCCGTATGAACAACGGATCAATCCAACTGTATTAAATAATGAAAAACAGGTGCAGAAGTTAACCACAGATGAAGGGGGCAGTCTGTACCTCGTTAAACAGCCCATCCAAGTAGGCTCTGTGTTATTTGGCTGGGTGGTCGTCATGGAAACAGAGGATAACCTGTACCACGTCAATCAGGAGTATCAGCAGCTGTTCATTATCATTGCTGTATTGGCTCTCATGGGCTGGGCCGCGATTTACTTCCTGTCAAAAAGGTTATCCAGGCCGATTAAGGATGTTGCAAAGGCAGCAAGGCAGGTGCAGGAGGGTAACTATAATATTCAGCTGCCCTCTGAGGCGCGGGAAGAGGAAGTATACGAGCTTGTGCATTCCTTTAAAGAGATGTCACAGCAGCTGCAAAAACTGGAAGGGCTCCGCTCGGAATTACTGGCCGGAGTTACCCATGAATTAAAAACTCCGATCACCTCTGTCAGCGGCTTGCTGCAGGCGGTGAAGGATGATGTGGTAAGCGGGGAGGAAGCGAAGGAATTTCTGGATATATCATTAAAAGAGACCACAAAAATGAAAAAGATGGTGGAGGACTTATTGGCTTTTAACTCCTTCGTGGCTAATGCAGTGCCGATGACGTTTGAAACCCATTCTGTTCATAAGCTGGTTCAGGAAACGATTCATCAGTGGGAAATGACTCAGGATGATCAGCGTCCGGACATTTCCATCTCACTGCCCGAACAGGAACTGCAGGTGCGAGTGGATTCTGTCCGTTTTCAGCAGATTATTACCAACCTGCTCAACAATGCGAACCAGGCGATGGAGGCAACCGGTCAGATTAGCGTTTCGGTTAAAGAAGAGCCTGAATGTGTTCACATTGATGTACAGGATACAGGAACAGGCATCCCCGAGGAGGAACAGGCTTTTATTTTTGAACGCTTTTATCGGGGAGAAGGGAAAAAGTATAAAGTAGGCGGACTGGGGCTGGGGCTTCCGTTTAGTAAAATGATCGCCCAAGCGATGGACGGTGACTTAGAGCTATTAAGCAGCTCAGAATCAGGGACGACTTTTCGCTTTACATTACCTAAAGAGAAATAAGCAGTCCAATCAATGTAAAAATTGGACTGCTTTTTTTTAATGATTTACCATGGTTTACATAGGAATGATAAATAACGATTAAAAGAGGATGCAGGTATGAAAAAATTATTGCTCGTGGGTGGCGGACACGCACATTTGCACGTCATTAAAAAACTAAAAGATCATCCTATAGCCGATGCAGACGTCACAGTCATTTCACCTTCGCAGTTTCAGTACTTTTCAGGTAAGTTTGGCGCATATGCGGAAGGGCTGCTTGATAAAAGTGAAATTAGCATTAATGTAGAAACTTTAGCCAAAAACAGTAAGATTAATTGGGTGCAGGGAGCGGTTACTTCCATTGATCCCAAGCAGAAGATGGTCTTAACATCAACCGGAGATGTTCTTTCTTTTGATGCTATTTCTTTTAATATAGGTTCATTAACAGCTGGTACAGATCTTCCGGGAGTCGTCGAATATGCCTATCGGATAAAACCTAATTATCATTTTGTCGATGCGATAAATGAATGTCGCCAAACAGATAAAGTCGTCATCGTCGGCGGTGGTGCTGCGGCGATTGAAATCAGCTTGTCATTACAGACCTGGCGAAAAAAGAATTATGTGAACACTCCCGTAACGCTCATAAGTCCGGACCGGTTACTTCAGGATAAGAGTCATAAGATATCAGATAAAATAGAGAAAATCGTTGTTCAAAAAGATATAAACCTTATAAAAAATGAAGAAGTCACCAGTGTAAAACATCATAAAATCATGACATCGTTACATAACGAGATCTATTTTGATAAGTTGCTTTGGTTAACGGGCCCAAAAGCTCCTGGGTTATTTAGCACATCAAAATTACCTGTAGACGATCAAGGTTATTTAAAGGTTGAGGATACACTTCAGGTTAAAAAATACCCCTTTATGTTTGGAGCAGGAGATTGTGTATCACTCGAGAACGATTCAAATATTGACGAGGGTGCAGTGTCTGCCGTTAAACAGGGACCCATCCTTTTCAAGAACTTAAAAGGATTTTTTGAGACAGGAGAAGGAGAACTGTACACGCCGCAGAAAAATGGTTTGTCCATGATGTCACTGGGTGATAAAGAAGGATTTTTAAATTATAAGGAACATTTGATTACCGGGCGATTGGCCTGGCATTTGAAAAATTGGGTGGATACGCGTTATATCAGGGAATATAAAGATTAAGGATTGATAGGGGACATCAAATGGTTAGAAGAGGTTGAGGGAAAAGATCTCTCGACTATTCAGTGAGAATTCAGTGAGACATTGACTCTTTAAAAAGGAACTAATTTCATTTTCTTTTTGACCAAAATCAGGTATACTAAAAATAGAAGTTCATATAATATAAAACCGTAGACGCAGTAACGTCTACGGCACAATAGACCGAACCCCAACAAGAGGGGCGGCGCAGGAGTGAAAATAATCCCTCAATTGCCCATCAAGCACATGAGGGGTTATTTTTTATGGTCAGACATCATGAACGCAACTAACATCCCAAAGGATATCATAAGCGTTAAGACATTTGTCGTGTCCATAGGCATCACCTCCCTTCTTGGAAATATCCAAAAAGGTGAATCGGTGCGCCACCCCTCATGCGAAGCCAGTCTATTATTATACTGAGTATAACATGTATTTGTATTGAATTGGGAGTTTATCGGTATTTTAGTCATAGATGAACAGATTATTAGAGTTTGTTTCTAATATTGATTTTAAAACGATATTTTAAGATCAAAAGGAAGTTTTAAGTATTGCCTGTACAGAAGTTATAGCTGATTTCCCGTAAGGATCTCCAAATTTGTGCAAAATAGGAATAACATTTATTTTCTCTTTTAAGACATAAGAGTATCATTAATGGTCTTTTATTTTTGGGGGTAATTTTCATAATATTATGTTAAAATTGAATTTAATAGCAATAAATAGGAAGAGTGGGGATTATTTTGATTTTACATACTGAAGTTTTTGGGGATGGAGAACCTATTGTATTTCTTCATACTGGATTGCAAACTGGTTTGACGGATTTCGAATATCAGAGAGAACATTTTAAAGATAAATATAAAGTTGTTCTTCCTGATTTGCGTGGCCATGGAAAATCAGTAGAAGGTGACTTTTCCAATTTTTTTGAGGACTCGGCAGAAGATATAGCCGAAACCCTTATCCATTTAGGAGTGGAATCTGCACATATTGCAGGGTGTTCATTAGGAGCTTTAGTAGGATTGTTTTTTGCAAAAAGGTTTCCTTATAAAGTAAAAAGTTTAGCGATTTCAGGTGTTATACCTGAAAGACCAGATAATTGGTTGGAACTCCTTAAAGAAGATATTGAACACCAGGCTCAATTATTACAAAATGATGAAGTGGTAAGTTACTTTGATCATTTACATAAGTCTAACTGGAAAGAGTCCCTCAAGTTTGTTAAAGATGAAAATTGGTACCCATTTGAAGAAACAAAAGATTTGGATGGAATTGATTCTCCTATTCTGTATATAGTTGGTGAAGAGAAAGAGGCTGAAACAAAAGGTGCATTATTATATCCCTCAATAAAAGATGACGTTCACGTATCTATCGTTCCTTTTGCATCACACTTGGTTCATACAGAACAACCAGATATCTATACGAAAATATTAGAAAGATTTATTAGTGAGGTTAAAAAGTAAATATTCTTCCTTATGTAATGAAGCTGTTCTTCAGAAGTTGGAGAATGGTTTTTTGTTTTGATTAAGAGCATAATGCTTTATTTAAGAGCAATTTAATTTTTTGCGTTAACAGGTGTGATCATTGATCAAGCAAACCTAACAAGAGGAATATCTGAAAAAGATTACCATCGAAAACCGATGAATATTGCTAACATACTTGAATGAGTATATGTATATGTTAAGTGAGATCATGAGATTTTAACCCTTACTTAAATTCTGCTTTTAATAACTCCTCTTAGTAACACCCACCCTATAGCTGTTCAGCCTCTATATTTTAGTGCTTTAAAGCAATGAGGGACAGTCACCGGAAATATTTCTGTAACAAATCGGTTGTTCATGTTACGAATGTAGTGAAAGGGAATATATTCTATAATTTTTCTGTCAGGTCTTTTTGATAAGGAGTAGCATTATGGAGCTGGAGGAGCTTTACAAAGATATCTATCCGAATATATATGCGTTTTTTTACGTGAAGACTAGTAATCGGCAGGTGGCTGAGGACTTGACGCAGGAGGTTTTCTTTCAGGCGATGAAAAACGCTCATACCTTTTCCAAGGAGTCAACAGTTCAGACCTGGCTATTTGCGATTGCCAAGAATCGGTTGAAGAATTTTTATCGCAGTAAAACGTATCAGGATCATCTACTAAAAAAGCTCCCCAGAGAAGAGTGGGACACGGATACCCCAGAGGCCAGGCTGATAGAAAAGGAAGCACAAAACAGTCTGATTGAAGCGATTCATCAGTTGGAGGAGCTGCCAAAGGAAATTGTCACCTTACGCGTATATGGTGAATTATCTTTTAAAGAAATTGCGGCCTTAGTGGATAAAAGTGAAAACTATACGCGCATTATTTTCCATCGGGCTAAGCTCAAAATTAAAAAGGAATTGGATGATAATTATGGATAACGATGTTCGGCATATCGTGATTGACCTGCTCCCCTTTTATCAGGAAGGGCTGCTGAGTAAAGAGACAACCGAATGGCTGGAGAAGCAGATGGAGGAAAATGAAGAATACCGGAAACTCGCTCAAACCATCCAGAACCCATTGGAAAAAGAAGAAATTCCAACAACCACAGAAATAGAGCGGGATAAGGTGTTTAAAAAGATTCATCGTAAGCTTTCTCTGTACCAGATTATCTTTGTCGCACTGTCGTTTCTGCTGGCGATTCAGACATCCTTGCTGAATGACAGCTATGAATTCATTCTCTGGTACACACTTTTAGGTTTTTTGGTGTATCTGTTTTATTCCGATATGAAAATGTCTTTCTACTTTTCGTTTATCCCCATCTTTATCTGGTCCATAGTTGAAGGGATATCCGATTATATGGAGGGGCATATTGATCCCCAGGTATCTCTGTTTACGTATGGATTTGATATTTTTCAAATGGCCATTTTGGTATCGATCATTCACTATGTATTTGCTTTGATTGGAAGTGTTATCGGACTTTTAACCAGAAAGCTGCGGGCAAAGGAGAATGGCTCATGAATAAGAAAAAACTATTATGGAGCATTTTGCTGGTGCTGTTAGTCGGAATTGTCCTCTATGCCTACAATCTCTTTAACGGAAATCCCCTCAGTCAATACGTGTCCCGCCAAGTTCTTGAAGACTATTTGACCGAAACCTATCCGGAGAAAGAGTTTCGAATCAAAGAAGGATCTTATAGTTTTAAATTTAGCGAATATGTATATCCTGTTACAGAAATTGGGACGGCCGATAAAGAGGGGAAAGCCAGGGATTACTCATTTAAAGTCAGGGGCTTTTTGAACCCGAGAGTCCAGTGGGATGGTTATTATTACGAGCATTTGGACCAGTCATTAGGGAAGCAGTTAACTCGGCAGGCGGAAAACGAACTGACAACATTGCTGTCCAGCCGGATTGACTCTATTAAAAACGTCGGAGTTCAAATAGAGGTGTTAAAAGGGACCTTTAAAGAAGATGTAACTTGGAGTAAAAGTTTAAACCTGGAAAAACCGATGGATGTTTTTGTGCAGCTGGATTCAACCGAGCAGGCCAAAAAGGATTTTTACAATGCAGCCCGAAAGATTGAGCGTATTCTGAATGAAAATGGCTATGAATATACGTCTGTGTTGTTTAACGGAAGTGGCTTTGACAGGGAAGGGGCAAAAGCTGAAACACGTGGATATCTTAAATATTCCGTAAAAATAATCAAAGGTGAACCCATTGATGGAAGTGATGTTGAGGAGCATAATCAGAATTTAGAATAGATTTTAAGGAGCAGTTAACCTCAGCCTGCTCCTTTTTTAATGTGAAAAATTTTGTCTCTGACATCTGTCTGACACATTCGCGCTTTATAGTAAAAGTATAGAAAGATAAACCAATTCATCATTACGATATAAAGAGGTGATCAGGCATGATGGATGAACACGAAAAAGATCAGGAACAGAAGCTCGAACAGAATAGTGAACAAGAATCAACAGAAGGTGAACAGGAAAAAGCTGAACAACCACCAGAACAGCAATCAGTAAATCAACCAAATAAAGAAAAGCCGAAAAGAGGCTCAAGGCTGAAAAGTATGCTTATGACGGTATCAGCCGGAATGATCGGCTCTGTTTTAACATTAACTGCAGTTACACAGGTAGATGGTCTTGAACAGTGGATCACTGGCAATAATCAGGAGGCCGTACAAGAGGAAGCGGCTGGATCCAGTGAAAGTACTTCGGCTTCTGCCTCACCGAATGTGCAGCAGATAAATGCAACTGGATCATCCGTAACCGACATTGTTGATCAGGCCTCTGAAGCAATTGTTGGAGTGGTCAATATTTCCAAACAAAACCATCCATTTCTGCAAAATGCCCAGCAGCAAAAAACAGGAACAGGCTCTGGGGTGATTTACAAGGTGACGGACAATGCGGCTTACATTGTCACCAACAATCACGTAGTGGAAGGAGCCAATGAGATTGAGGTCACCTTACACAATGACAAAACGAAAACAGCAGAACTGGTAGGAAGAGACGCTTTAACAGATACCGCAGTATTAAAAATATCTGGAGAATTTGATATTAAACCTCTGTCATTTGGCGACTCAGACTCCCTCCAAACAGGTGAACAGGTAATTGCGATTGGAAACCCGCTTGGCTTAGAGCTTTCCAGAACGGTGACTCAAGGAATTGTCAGTGCCGTTGACCGCAGTATTACGGTAAACACTTCAGCGGGTGAATGGGATTTAGAAGTGATCCAGACCGACGCGGCCATTAACCCTGGAAACAGCGGTGGAGCCCTAATCGACAGCAATGGAAAACTGGTCGGAATCAACAGCTTGAAAATCTCCAATCAAAACGTTGAAGGCTTAGGCTTTGCCATTCCAAGTAACAAAGTTCAATCGATTGTGGATGAACTCATGAAGAATGGCAAGGTAGAGCGTCCATACTTAGGCGTGAAGCTGTTAAATGTAAATGAAATCCCATCTGTTTATCGGCAGAAAGAATCCATCGAGGTTAATCAGGGTGTCATTATTGCCGGCGTACAACCGAACACACCTGCAGCCAAAGCCGGATTGCAAAAAGAAGATATCATTGTAGCTGTCGATGGAGAGAAAATTACCGATGTCGGTGATCTGCGCAAGTACCTCTATTCCGAGCATTCCATTGGCGATGAGGTCACAATAGAAGTGAACAGAGGAGGAGAGATGCAGAAAGTTGATCTGACACTAACAAGTAATGAACAGCAATAAAAAATAACATTGACCCCCCTATTTTAAACGTCTGGATATCCAGACGTTATTTTTTTATGTGATCTCCGGGATAAAATTATAGGTATATGACAAGAAGGTATTTCAAAATTTTACAACAATAATTGGATATATATGTTAAAATTACGGGAAAGATTGATGTTGAACTAAAGGGCAGTAGAGTTGAAGAAAAATACCTTAGAAAAAAGATAAACTATTTCGACTGGAGTTGATAATAAATAATGATAGTAATGATAAACGGTGCTTTTGGAGTGGGAAAAACTACAATATCTAATGAACTTCTTAAAGTTATTGAAAATAGTATGTTATATGACCCTGAAGAAGTAGGCTATATGTTAAGAAATGTTTTACCTGAAGAAATAAAACGACTTGAAGCAGAAACAGGAGATTTTCAAGACTTACAACTATGGAAAGAGATAACAGTTAAGGTAGCAAGATTTATAATATCAAAATATAACGTTAACTTAATTGTACCTATGACTATTAGAAAGCCCGAATACTTTAACTATATATTTAATGGCTTTAACAGCATTGATAGCAATACATACCACTTCTGTTTAACAGCAAGTAAGGAGACTATTTATGATAGGTTGAGGGGACGTGGAGAAGAAGAAGGAAATTGGTGTTTTAAACAAACTGATAAGTGTTTAAAAGCATATAATGATTACAATTTTGGAGAGTACATAGAGACAGAGAATGTTAGTGTTAATGCGATTGTTGATACTGTAAGGAAAAAGTTAAATTTTCTTTAAATATATATGTTATTCAACAAACGGGGGCAAGAGTTTAAGAACGATTGAATTGACTGTTGCCCTATTTCTGTTTGGACTAACGTTGAAGTAGAGTTACATATTAGAAGTAATAATAGGGAGGATGCTGTATGAATAAGTTAAAGTTAACGGGTGGCTTGTCTTTAATAAGTATTTGCTGTATTCGGTGCTATTACACCAATTTTATCCAGAACAATATGGATAAGAAGCAGATGAATACAACAAGGGCTATGTAATTTTTTTAAGTGCAAGGGGGCACCAATATGTTCAGGGAAATCATAAAATTTCCTTTATTATTTTTTGCAGTATCAATGATTTGGCAGCTTATTTTTGATAAAGAGATTATGTGGATCGATAATCTAGGTATAAGTTTTATAATGTTCTTATTTATTCTAATCTATAATTGGTCTAAAGTACCGTATAAATGGAAGAAAGATAATGGTGACAAATAATAGATTTTCCACTTATGGACTGGTCTTGCTAAAATAAGAGAGGTTTCTGTTCTATCTGCACTAATTCTTTCTTTATCATTAGCTTTTTTTCGAATATACGCCTGTAGCAGCAACAAGCTGGGGTAGGTTATTTCTCTTATACAGGACTATTTTTCATATATTTGAATTACTCGTTGCCTGTATATTTAATAGTCGGGAGTCTCTACTCTTATTTTGCAGATCTATATTTTAGCCGAATTCAGTTTCGTAATAAACTTCGGATTTATTATTGTAATCATTGGCTTATTCAAGAATGATAGAAATAAAAAATTATAGATAAGTTACTCACTTTAAGAGTGGATGGTTTGCCCCAGAAGAAAGTCTGATGGAGAAAGGGATTTTTTATGTTTATGTTGTTAATCGCCTTTGTATTTGGGATAGTTGCTGTGATTGCTACAGTATTAATAGATATCATTCAGGTCGAGAATCTGATAGCAAAATTTATCATCTATTTTTTATTTTTCTTCACTGCTCACTTAATTATAGGTAGAGTGGAAAGAAGAAAAAGTTAAATAAGGCGTGAATATCCAGAAACAAAGGATATCAAAGGCTGAATGGGGGGATAAATATGAAACGATTCAATAAAAAGTTTTGGTTCAAACTCATTTTGATACCGGCTTCAATAATCATCGCCGGCTATCTGTGTATTTTGCTGTTGATCCAAATCAAGCTGTACAACGTCAAACAGGAAGTATTGGATCATAACCCTGAAATAACATCCGTAGAAAGTATTGATCATTTAGGTGGGTGGGGAGAGTTCTTCAGGGAATATGTTCTAATTGTAAAAAAGGGAACGGGTACGAAATACAGAGTCTGGACATTTGGTGATGGTGAAATTACGGACGAGGTAATCATAAAATAAGGGTTTAAATAGCTGGGAGAAATGAAACAAAATTGACCTCTATCAATGTGTCATCTCTTTTATCTTTATATGCTAAAGATGAGGGGAAACTGGATAAGGAGGTCAAAAGATGAATATCAGATTACTGTTATTCATGGGTTTGTTTTCTTTTGCGTTTATTTTTCTCAGTTCATGCGGAGCAGGTGACTCCATCCACACTTCGGATGGCCCGGTTCCTATGCAGGATATAGAGTCATCGTCTGATGGATTAACCCTCTCATTTAGCAAAAGTACTTTTACGAAATCACCAGATGAAATAAAGATCTCCATTGAAAATGATACGAATAAGAAGTGCAAATATGGGACCTATTACAGTATAGAGCGGCTGCATCAGGATAAATGGTATCGTGTTGTTTATCCGGATGAGATATTTATAAATCACCCTGACTTTCATAATCTGGGATTATTATTAGAACCAGACAGTCAGGAAGACCAGACCTTTTCACTTAAACGTCTGGATATCAACCTCCCGCCTGGAACTTATCGGCTCGTAAAAACGCTGCTGTGTCCTGCAGTGGATGGAAAAGAGATTGCTTTGGCACGCTCTTTTCAAGTGGAGGAGAATTGAACAATGGACTGTTTATCACGCATGAACTGTCCGTACCCCCACCACTGCTGGAAGTTTCACTTTATACTCGAGCCGTATTTGCCTGAACGTGCGAATAGCGGCGATACAAGACAAAAGCAATAATGGATAAAAGGATGCCGGATATATACGGCAGACCTATGGAAACGGAATAGAGCAGTCCGCCCAGAGGAGGGCCGATCATTCGCCCCAGGGAATCCATCGATGACAGTACTCCTGTTGTATTGCCGTGTCCCATTTCCGATTGTTTTGTTAACAGAGATGAGACACTTGGACGAATCACTCCATTTCCCAATGCAAAAATCGTCAGAAACAAGGTAGCTGTGAAAAAATCCTTTACGAATAATATAAGGAAAAATCCAATTGCAGAGACAGCCGCTCCGATTTGAATCACAACCCCCTCCCCGAAGCGCTTCGTCATCTTTCCGACTAACCCACCCTGAACGATGGCTCCGGCAAGGCCCATAATCATAAAAATATAGCCTAAATCCACAGTACCGAGTCCGGCTGTTTCTGCCGCAAAATAGGCAAACGTTGCTTCTAATCCGGCCAGCGATAAAGTCATAATCAATTGAAGAATAAACAGAATGGACAGTGGACCTGTCAGTACTTTGAGTAAAGATAGGCGTTTTCGAGCTCCTGCACTTTCCTCGCTATGGTGAATGGATTCTTTAAGTACAAACAGAACAAAAAAGAAGGTGAGCAATGAGGAGGCTCCCGCCAAATAAAACGGAATCGTCAGGCTTGATTCGGAAAAAATTCCTCCAATTGCCGGACCGAAAATGAAGCCAAGTCCAACAGAGGCTCCAATGATCCCCATGCCTTTGCCCCGATCATCCTCTGAGGTAATATCAGCTACATAAGCCATAACGGTAGGCATGTTAGCTGAAGACAAAAACCCTCCTATGATCCTGGCAGCAAACAGCATCCATAACTGACTCGATAAAGCCATAAAGAAGAAGGATAGGGACAGTCCCAAAATGCCCACCATGATCACGGGTTTTCGGCCAATCCGATCCGAAATACGTCCCCACATTGGTGCAAAGAGCAGCTGCATCAACGAATACACCGCCATAAGCAGTCCCAGTTCTGTAGGGGATGCTCCTAATTCTTCTGCGTAAAAGGGTAAAACAGGTATGATAATGCCAAAGCCCACCATCACAAAAAACATGACAGCAAACAGGATTGGCAGTGCTTTTTTGGTTTCCAAGTCGGTCACTCCTATGACGATGATTGTCCTTTTATGATAATTCAAATCGTTTTAAAATGCGAATGTGAATGCCTTTCCTATTCTGTGTTCATCAGTGCAGCTCCCGGGGTCCTTCCGCTTTTCTGTCATCCCCTAATATTTTCTGCTATAGTTATATGAAAGGATAACATGTTGGGGTGAATGTATGAATTCTGGAGATATTTTAAAAAAGGTGCAGCAGCATGAGCCTTCTGTTTTAGGTAATGAACGTTTTTCGAAATCCTCTGTTTTACTGCCTCTTATTCGTAAAGATGACGATATTTATATCCTCTTTGAAGTCCGCTCTCATCAGCTAAACCGGCAGCCTGGTGAAATTTGTTTTCCCGGGGGCAGAATTGATAAAACCGATGATTCTGAACAGGCTGCGGCGATTCGGGAAACGACGGAGGAGCTGGGGATTGGTCAATCAGAAATTAAGGATGTGTATCCGCTTGATTACATGGTCTCTCCATTTGGAATGATTGTATATGCCCATGCCGGATGGATTGAGTCCTTAGACAACCTGAACCCGAATCCTGAAGAGGTGGAGGAGGTATTTATGGTACCGCTGACCTTTTTTATGGAAAATGAACCTGATGTTTATCACGTAGATGTGAAGGTTAAGCCGGAAGAAGGTTTTCCCTTTGAGTTAATCACAGGGGGTAAAAATTATAAGTGGCGGACGAGTAAAATAGATGAGTATTTTTACGTTTATGATCAAAAAGTGATATGGGGACTGACGGCAAAAATACTATCCCATTTTATTGAACTGATTCGTCGCTGATTTTCCAATTGAACGTCCCGAAATGAGACAAAATGCATATAATAAAACAGCATTTCAACAAGGGATGTGATATCAATGGGGTTGTATATGAATCAGTCCGGAAATCCGGGTGTCTATAAAAATCAAGGTGAACTTCATGAGCCTAACCAGACCTATTTACGCCGTGATTATCTCTCGGAGCTTATGGAAGAGCAAAAGATGGCGAATGAATCCATATTGCACTCTTTAAAACAGATAAAAGTACAGCACGAACAACAAAACCAGGCCCATTTACAGCAATGGAAAGGTCTGGACAGTGATATACAGGAGTTAAAGGAAGACCGGAAATCCAACGAAGCATTTCAGCAGCAGACCGTGGAAGAGCTCCAGCATATGGAACAGCAGTTTGAAGAGTTACTGAAACGTGCAGATACGGGTCACGGGAACAGTCAAAAGGTTTTGCAGCAGCTGGCGGAATTGGCTCAGAATCATCAGGGTTTGTCGGAGCAATTGGATACCTATGCATCAGCTAAGCATCAAATGGTTGAACAGCTTAAGGAAGTGGCCAGTGAACAGCAGAAGATGGCTCAGCAGATGTCAGAGCAGGATCAGAAGCAAAAGGATGTTGTGGATCGTTTAGAAAATCAGGAAGCCCTTACGGAAAAGGCCTTAATGCAATTAGATCATTTTCGATCGATTCTATATGAAAGGGCCAGTTATTTGGCAGAGAAAGTGGAAAATGGGTATAACCATACAGCTTCCTATTTTTATAAGTTGCTGACAGGGGACGATAAGCCTCTTACCCTCTGGACGATAACAGATAGCAAAGAGGAGAAGCGTAATTCTTCCGATGAGGCAACCAGGGAGAAATAGTCGTCCGCTGGAATACACAGTTTTGGTGCCATAAAAACAAATCATCTAATGTTCAGGAGTGCAGGCTGTGCCTCCTTTTCTATACTAATGATCAGTACGATTACTTTCCTCGCTTTTTCTTCTCTTTACGCGGCTTTTGCTGAGCCTTCTTTTCCTTTTTTCCTAGTAAAACCTGCTTGGCTTCTTCCCTGCTCTTCTTATGACTAAGTACATACAGCGTGTCCCCGGATTTAATAATGGAATTTCCGGTTGGAGTAATCAACGTTTCATCCCTTACGATTCCGATAATGAGTGTATCGTGGGGCAGAGTGATTTCGATTAAGGATTTGTCAACAGATGGTGACTTGTGAGTGACAATCAGCTTAATGATTTCCGAATCTGTATTGCCTAAATTGATCATATCCAGACTTGACGTATCAAAGTCATCATCATCACGTGTAAGCCTTAGTTTGTTTGCCAGCGGGGAAAGGGTACTTCCCTGAATTAAAGCGGAAAACAGGACAACGAAAAAGACGGCATTAAAGATTAACTGAGCATTTTCTACCCCGGTAATGATCGGATAGGTTGCCAGGACAATCGGAACGGCACCTTTTAGCCCGGCCCAGGAAATAAACAGCTGTTCTTTCACATTGTATTTAAAGAATAGCATACAGAGAAAAATTGCCAATGGTCGAGCTATAAACATGAGAATCAGAGCTAATAAAATTCCTTCCCAGATGACATCAACTAACTGACCCGGGAATACAAGGAGACCCAGGAAGATAAACATAATGATCTGCATCATCCAGGCAAACCCTTCATTAAAACGCACAATCGAAAAGCGATACATTAAATCACTGTTCCCGATAAAAACAGCCATTACATAGACAGCAAGAAACCCGCTTCCGCCAAAGACATCAGTCAGTCCATAGGTGAAAATCGCACTTCCCACAGCGAGGATAGGATACATCCCCGAGACGTCGAGCTTAATATTATTAATCACGGTTAAGCTGATTTTACCCAGAATTAACCCGAATAAGAGCCCAAGCCCCATTTGTAAGAAGAAGTCACCTACTGCCAGCCAGATGGACCGGTCAGGAATTTGAATTAATTCAATGAAAGCAATGGTTAAAAATACCGCCATCGGGTCGTTGGAGCCTGACTCAGCTTCTAATGTTGCGGTAAGCTTCCGTTTAATATTTTTATTACCAAGCACGGAAAATACCGCAGCAGCGTCTGTTGACCCGACAATGGAACCAAAGAGAAGCCCTTCCAGTAAAGAGAGGTTTAAAATATACATCGCCGCCAGTCCTGTGACGAAGCTGGTGACTAAAACGCCGGCTGTTGCCAATGTACCGGCACCACCTAGGACAGGGCGAATATGATCCCATTTGGTTTGGGTACCCCCTTCAAACAGGATAATAATAAGGGCCAGAATTCCAATAAACTGGGTTAATTCTACATTTTTAAAATAAAAAAACTGGTTTAACAGCATTCCTGCAAACAGGAACAGAACAAGAGAGGGTAAACCTAAACGAGATGAGAATTTTGTTGTTAAGACGCCAATAATTAGCATTAAGGAAAATAAAAAAATGATTGATTCAACGGTGATTTGCATGAGGAAAAATCCTTCCTGTCAAAGTTCCATAAATGACTCATTTATTATTTTACCGATAATGGAATGAGAACACCAAAAATAGCCTTTGTGGAATAAGATTATTCTATTTCATTTATCAAAAGTAGACATAATTTGTCATATAGTGGTACTATAGTCATAATTTATAAAATCCTTTAATGGGATAAATATAGTACGGGGTGTTGGTATATGTTATTGGATAAGGCAAAGAATCAGGCTATTTTAGTTTTATCAGCTGTCGTCTTAATTGCATCATTCATCGTTCACTTTTTACATCGGGTATTGAACGTATCAGAAGCCTGGGGATATGAAGCAGCGAACCAAATACCAATGGTTACAAATGCCATTTTAGTTATCCCGGTCATTTTATTCGTTGTTTCTGTCCTTTTATTTCGTAAACAAAAAAATCATTCCCAGTTGCCACTCTTTAACACACTTACAATTACATTTAGCAGTATTTCCATGATCGCTGGTGGAGAAGGCATGATTGAATATCACTTTTCGATTTTTATGGTCGTGGCCATGATCGGCTACTATGAAAGCATCCGTTTAATCACCATTATGACTGCTGTGTTTGCTGTGCAGCATTTAGCAGGCTTTTTCTTTATTAGTGAGTATGTTTTTGGAACGGAGGCATACCCGCTTTCGATGATTGTCATTCATGCTGTATTTTTAATAGGGACTTCAGGTGCTATAATCTGGCAGACACGATTAAAGCGGAAGTTAATAGCTGATCTGGACGAAAAGGAACAAAAAAATCAAATCCTGAGTGAGATTATAGATCAGTTGTCCACGAACTCAGAAAAAATAACCCGGTCATCAGCTGAACTCAAAGAAAATGCGACATCCAATCAAACTGCACTTAAAGAAATGGTGGCCAGTATTCAGGAAATATCCAGTGAAGCAGATACTCAACGGGAGCAAACCATGGACAGTTCACAGGTTATACAGGAGGTTGCATCCGGGATTGAACAGATTGCTCAGACCTCCTCTCAGGTATCAGCCGGGGCAAAACATACAACAGATAAAGTCAGTGAAGGAAACGGAATGATACAGAGAACGGTCCAGCAGATGAACGATATTAATCAGAGAGTGCATACATCCTCTGACAGTGTACAAGCCTTAAGCCACCGATCAAAAGAAATTGAAGAAATTGTGGAAATCATTACGGATATTGCCGACCAGACGAATCTATTAGCCTTAAATGCAGCCATTGAAGCAGCAAGAGCCGGAGAACATGGAAAGGGCTTTGCTGTGGTAGCGGATGAGGTACGAAAGCTTGCAGAACAATCAGGCACATCAGCTGGCAAAATTACCGAACTCGTTCATGCCATTCAAAAAGATACAAAAACGTCATCTGAAGCGATGGATCAGGTGACTACGGAAGTTAAAGAGGGACTGGAAGTTGTGCACAAGACAGGAGCAATATTTAATCAAATCCATACATCAGTAGAGGACGTTGCCAGTCAGATAAAGGAAATTTCTGCATCTGCTGAAGAGGTATCTACAGCTACGGAGCAGGCATCCTCTGCCATACAGGAAATGGCTTCCTTCGCACAGACTGCATCAGATCGTGCCCAGGAAGTTGCAGAATCATCAGGAACTCAGTTATCCTCCGTTGAATTCCTTTCAGACTTAATTGATACACTGGACCAGGTCACACATGAACTGAAAGGATTAATCACACAAACGGAAAAACTTCATGATTAAAAACAAGGGTGGACGTGGTCTCTTTAATTTCCAATCAGCAAATGGGCCATTTAATCATTTCCTATCCATAAAAAAACCTCCTGCTTAATAAAAGCAGGAGGTTTTTTTCATCGTATTAAAACAAAAGCGCTATAACCTGATAACGGTGCTTCTGTTTTTTGATTAATGAACACCTTTCATAAAGGTTTGAATTTTTGGAGAGAAGGCGAAAAGAATGATACTTAAAACAATCGCCACTCCACCAATTGTACCGAAGTAAAGAATTTCATTTTCCGCAGTATAGAATTTTACGACTTGAGCATTGATGGCCTGCGCTGCTGCATTGGAAAGGAACCATAAGCTCATCGTTTGTGCTGAGAAAGCTCGTGGTGCCAGTTTTGTTGTCGCTGATAATCCTACAGGAGACAAACAAAGCTCACCAAGTACAACAATAAAGTAACTTAGTACAAGCCACATAGGGTTAACGAGTGAATCTGTACCAGCCATGTAACCTGGGATAAGGATGACGATGAAGGATAAACCGGCAAATAATAGACCAAGAGAGAATTTCTTTGGAATGCTTGGCTGACGATTTCCTAATTTCACCCACATCCAGGCAAATACAGGTGCCAACACAATAATAAACATAGGATTCAATGACTGGAACCATGCAGGCTCAAGTTCAATTCCTAAGAAATTCAGCTGTGTTCGCTGGTCGGCATAGTTAGCAAGAATGGTAGATCCCTGCTCCTGAATTGCCCAGAACATAACGGACGCAATAAATAGCGGGATATAGGCAATTAAACGTGAACGCTCAACACTTGTGGTATTTGGGCTTCGATACATCCTGGTAAAGTAAATAATCGGAAGCAGAATGCCCAGAACACCTACCAGAGCAACAAAGGCATCAATAGTTAAATAACCGGTTGGAATGGCAATCGCACAAAGAATAGCAATAAGAACTACTCCTGTACCGATAGCCGTGTAAACTTTTTTCTTCTCTTCCCCGGATAACGGATTGGCAACCTGTGTACCCGCTAAACCAAGAAATCCTTTTCCTGTAATCATAAATAGAATAAGTCCAATAAACATTCCAATAGCGGCCATACTGAATCCTAAGTGGAAGCTATAGTCCATTAGGGATCCGGTAATCCATGGAGCCAGAACGGCACCTAAGTTAATTCCCATATAGAAAATACTGAATCCGGCATCGCGACGTTCATCTTTTTCACTGTAAATATCCCCAACAACACTGGATACGTTAGGCTTCAATAGTCCTGTACCAAGCACGATAAGAACCATAGAAACGAAGAACAGTGCGACGCTTCCAGGTATAGCCAAGGCAATATGTCCGAGCATAATCAGGATTCCCCCATAAAAAATGGCCTTCCTGGTTCCGAAAATACGGTCGGCAAGCCATCCTCCAATAATTCCTGACATATAGACCAATGATCCGTAAATGGACATAATGGATAATGCTGTGGTTCGATTCAATCCTAAACCACCTTGGGTAACCCCATAATACATATAATAAAGAAGAATCGCTCTCATTCCGTAGTAGGAGAAACGTTCCCAGAATTC
Source organism: Salinibacillus aidingensis (assembly GCF_039522525.1). Taxonomy (GTDB): domain Bacteria; phylum Bacillota; class Bacilli; order Bacillales; family Alkalibacillaceae; genus Salinibacillus; species Salinibacillus aidingensis. The sequence goes on along the minus strand of NZ_BAAADO010000002.1, from coordinate 570,591 downwards.
GGTAAAGAATAGTGTGAATAACCCTTTAGGATGTCCGAAGAATCCCTTTTGAGGAACACTATCTACAATTTCCTGTTTAGATATTTCTGACATATTTTTTACCTCCCTGATATATTAATATAATACTTTTATCATTAGGGAGTTGTCAAAACATTTTTAAATAGAGGAAAAATGTACTAATAATTAATATATTAGATATTTTAATATAGTAAAAATATTGAATAGTATCACCCTTTAAAATATTTTTAAGATTTGGACCTTATGAATCTTTTTGAGCCCTGAAGCCATGGAAGCATCAAAAAAGGCGGTCAAGTTATGACCGCCTTCCAGATAAGTAAAACGAACCATCAGTGGGGATGGAAAAAACTCCGCTGATGGTTCGTTTTACTTTATTCTTTGTTCTTTGTATCATTGGTGTTTGATTGTTCGTTCAGGTCAAGTTCCTCAATAAGCTCTTCTTTTACCTCTTCTTTAATTTCGTCATAAACTTCTTCCTTCACATCGTCGTAAACCTCTTCTTTTACTTCATCATACACATCATCTTTCATATCATCATAGAATTCTTCTTTAAATTCCTTTTTCATCGATTTTAACTGTCGTTTACGTTTCTTCGCTTGTACGTTTTGATGGTCCTGATTAAATGTAATCAGTATAGATATGATCATAACCAGCATAATGAAAGCAAAAGGAAGTGCTGTAATAATCGAGGCTGTTTGAAGAGCCGTGAGTCCGCCACCACCACTTAATAGTAATACACTGGCAGTTCCGGCAATTAATAAGCCCCAGACTAGTTTCACGCCCATGCTTGGATTTAAACTTCCCCGTGATGTCATAGCACCGAGTACATATGATGCGGAATCGGCGGAAGTAATGAAGAAAATCAGAATTAATAGTACGGCTAATATACTTGTAATTGTGCTTAATGGCAGCTCGGCTAAGGTTGCGAATAGAGCTAGTTCAACCTTCCCTGTGACAAGCTCAGCAATGCCACCTGGGCCATACATTTCAAGATTTAGGGCAGTTCCTCCAAAAGTAGAGAACCAGATTAGGGCTAATAGCGATGGAACGATCAGTACGCCTGCCATGAACTCACGGATCGTACGTCCCCGTGAAATACGGGCGATGAAAAGCCCCATAAATGGTGCCCATGAAATATGCCATGCCCAGAAAAAGATCGTGTTTGTGCCAAGCCATTCGCTTTCTGAAAATGGTGTAAGCGTTAAGCTCATTGGAATCACGTTGGAAATGTATCCCCCAAGTGTCGTTACGAAGCTCTCCGCAATAAATAGAGTAGGTCCAACGATTAAAACAAAGAGGAAGAAAAGGCCTGCAACACCTAAGTTTATATTACTTAATCTTTTAATTCCTTTATTCACACCTTTGGCAGCTGAAAACATAAATAGGAATGTAACAATGGCAATAATCACAATTTGTGTCCAGACATTGTTTGGAATGTCTGTGAGGTGAGAAAGTCCACCTGTGATTTGCATCGCACTTAAACCGAATGTTGTCGCTACCCCAGTACTTGTAGCTAATACGGCAAGAATATCGATCGTTTTACCGGCCCAGCCATTAATTCTGTCTCCCAGAATAGGATAGAAGGCAGAACTGATTAATGCGGGCTTTCCTTTTCGATATTGTACATAGGCAAGAGTTAAACCAACAATGGAAAAAATCGCCCATGGATGCAGTGCCCAGTGGTAGGATCCGTATCGAAGTCCTGCTATCGCAGACTCTCTAGTTTCCGGAGTGTACCCGACAGGTGGTTCTAAGTAGTAAAGAACAGGTTCAGCAACTCCCCAGAAAACAAATCCTACCCCAATTCCCGCAGCAAATAACATACCAATCCACGAGAACCAGGAATACTCCGGTCGATCGTCCGGCTTGCCTAAACGTAATTTTCCATAAGGACTAATCGCCAGGAAAATTACAAAAAGTACGAAAAAGGCCGTAATCAGCATATAGAACCAGCCAAAGTTTGTAATCATCCATCCAAGTGCCTCATTTGCCACATTGCTGAGTGAACCTGGTGATAGCGCTCCCCAAAGGACAAAGATAGCTACCAGAATAGACGAAATATAAAATACCGTTGATGGCTTATCCCTTCTGTAGGTGTAATGTTGTTTATTCATGTTTACCATATGTGTGTTTTAAGTCTACACACATCCTCCCTTCATTTGGGCTGGTGCCTGTCACCACCCGAATATTGTCGATTTTTGTAGTGTACAAGATTCATAGATACACTACGCTTTTATATTATGAAGGAAAATAAATGGCATAACAAGAATTATCTCCAAATTATCTGTTTATCATGAATAATCGAAAAGCAATTCCACCATGTTTAAAATTTTGTAAGTCGAGCCGTGAAGAAGTGGAATAACAGCACGCAAATAACCTGATGAAATTGCCTGGTTATATTTGATACATAGCCGATTTTCCAGTAAGATAGGAAAAGAACTCTAATGCTTGGAAATGAGGGTTAACATGACAAAGGAATCCATTTACGGTTTAACCTTTGACCAGCTGATGGAATGGCTCGTGGATCATGGCCAAAAGAAGTTCCGTGCTCAGCAGGTTTGGGATTGGTTATATAAAAAAAGAGTCACGCAATTTGAAGATATGAAAAATTTGAATAAAGAATGCACAGAACTTTTAAAAGAGCATTTTGTCATACAGACTCTGGATGTGGAAATTAAACAGCAGTCCACAGATGGTACGGTTAAATTTCTGTTCAAACTGCAGGATGGGAATTTAATTGAAACGGTTTTAATGCAGCATCATTACGGATTGTCCGTTTGTGTAACCACGCAGGTCGGCTGTAATATTGGCTGTACGTTCTGTGCCAGTGGAATTCTGAGGAAAAACAGGGACTTATCAAGCGGTGAAATTGTGGAGCAGATCATGAACGTACAGCATCACCTGGATGAGCAGGAGAAAGGTGAACGTGTCAGTCATATTGTCGTTATGGGTATTGGTGAACCATTTGATAACTTTGATAATCTGGTTGACTTTTTACGTGTAGTAAACGATCAGAATGGCTTGTCCATTGGTGCCCGCCATATCACCGTTTCAACCAGTGGCCTTGCCCATAAAATTTATGAGTTTGCCGATCTGGGAATGCAGGTTAACTTAGCGATATCCCTGCACGCTCCGAACAATGAATTAAGAACACAAATCATGAAAATCAACCGTGCCTTTCCGGTTGAAAAATTGATGGATGCGATCGATTATTATCTGGAGAAAACCAACCGTCGTATAACGTTTGAGTACATTATGCTCCACGATGTAAACGATCATCAACAGGAAGCAGAGGAGCTCGTCAGCCTGCTGAAAGACAAACGCCACTTATCCTATGTAAACCTGATTCCTTATAATCCGGTCAGCGAGCATAACCAGTATCAGCGAAGTACTGCTGAAGACATTAAAAACTTTTATGCCATTCTGCTGGAAAATGGAATCAACTGCGGCGTGCGTGCAGAACAGGGCACAGATATTGATGCAGCCTGTGGCCAGCTGCGGAGTAAACAAATTAAGAAAAATAAAAAAGTGAAGGAACGGGTGTAAAGCTGGTTTAAGCGTCGTTTCTTTGAGACTTGAATGAGAGAAAAGTGCCTGGCTATTCAAAACGGGTTCGTTGTGAGGTGCAAAACGTTAAATCGCGTTTTAGATCACAATGCAATGCACAAAGGTACTTACACTAAATTCACATTATAAATCACATCAAAAAAGGGACTTAGAATTTTTTCTAAGTCCCTTTATTATGGGAACTTCTTATTAAACTAACGCACCTCGTTAGCTCAATAGCCATCACTTTTTTTATTTCGTCTAAAAAACACAAATGAAAATATTAGAAAGATTAACCCTGATAATACTAAACCTATCCCCATCATGAGTTGAAATGGTCCTCCACCAAAATGGCTAAAAGGAAATGGACCATTGATTATCCAAATGTATCTTTCATAATCTCCGTGAATAAACCAGTACAAAAAAATAGGGCTAATAAAAAAGATAAGAGATAGACTTATGCATAAGACTGATAATAGCTTATAATTGGCTTTCAATTTATTCTCTCCCTATCGTAGTAAAAGAGCGATGTTTATTGAATAGTAGCCTCCGTTTGTTTAAGAACATCTTTTTATATTTTTCAATGATTTAATTCTTTTTATCTTGCGGACTTCTTACCTTTTAGTTCTAAAAGTATAGGTGCTATATTTAGTAAGATAGAAACAATTGTCAAAAACCATAATGCCCTTTCCATACCAGGTACTACATCCGATAAAGCTGCCCAATCTTCCACTTTTACCCACCGAGATACAAGACTGTATTCTGCACAAAGTGTTAATGCTGTAAATGATAATCCCATCGCCATAGCAAGCTTATAATCCTTTCCTGCTGAATACATATAAAGATTTATAATAGTTATTACTATTGCAATAATCCCTAATATTAACCACATAACTATACCTCCATATATTTTTATTTATGTCATGTAATCATACTAATGTGCTTCATCTCATTTTTTGGATTACTTTTATTAGACATTAATATGTCTAATCTTACTTCACAGTAAATGCTCATTCCTTTTGTGATTTCTTATTGAACAAATCTACCCCGTTAGCTCAATATCTCCTAAGTTAATGTTAACATGATATTCCAAATATTTATCGGATAAAATAAAGACGACCAAATGTTGATCGCCTTGTTCAGCTATTGCCCCCCCGTTTGTTTAAGAGCAGTGTTATGGAGTTCTTTCTCAGGACGTGTGTGTTGAAAGTCATGGTTGATTGGAAATAAGGGATCGAATAAGCCGGCTGAGAGAGGGGATGTCACGGTAGATTGAGAGTCATGAGAGGAACGAATCAACCGAGATAGGCTGTGTCATGGCAGACTCAGAGTCAAAGAGGTATGAAACAATGAGAGCGATCATATCACGGCTGATTCGCACTCATAAAGCCATTGAATCTACTGAGACCCCTAATTTTACCATCGATATTCTTCAAAAAGGAACTATCCATAAAGGAGCCATCCATAAAAAAGCCTATCAAACACAATCATTTGATAGGCTCTTCTAAAGATTTATTTAGTTTTATCAAGCAATCATTATTCCATTAACTCCGCAACGATTTCATAAGAACGCAAACGATCCTCCTGATAATAGATCTGAGAGTTAATGATGATTTCATCTGCATTCGTTTCCTCTAAGAAGTTTTGAAGCTTTTTCTGCACGGTTTCTTTCGTTCCTACAATCGTGGTGCGTGGATCCAGGGACTTTTGCAGGGCTGCCTGCTCATAGCTTGAAGCCACAGCATGAATATCCTCCACAGGTGCTTTTAATGGGGTCGCTTCACCTCTGCCTAAGCTAAGGAATTGCTGCTGTTGTGAGGTTGCCAGCCATTTTGCTCTTTCCTCCGTATCGGCTGCAATCACATTTACCCCAACCATAGCGTATGGCTCCTTCCATTCATCAGAAGGCTTAAAGTTTTCCCGATATATTTTAAGAGCCGGTAAGGTATAATCCGGTGAAAAATGACTCGCAAAGGAAAATGGCAATCCCATTTGTGCGGACAACCGGGCGCTGAAGCCGCTGGAGCCCAGCAGCCAGATAGGAATATTTAGTCCTTGTCCGGGATAGGCTTTGACCCGGGCGGTAGGTGTCCCTTTAAAATAATGCTGCAGCTCTGCCACCTGCTGAGGGAATTCTTCAGGGCTGCTGTTCAAAGTACGTCTAAGGGCATAGCTTGTGGCCTGATCTGTGCCTGGTGCCCGGCCCAGTCCCAAATCGATTCTTCCGGGATAAATAGATTCGAGGGTCCCGAACTGCTCTGCAATAACGAGCGGAGCATGGTTCGGGAGCATGACACCTCCAGAACCAACACGTATGGATTCCGTTGCTCCGGCGATATGTCCCATAAGAACGGATGTGGCGGAACTGGCAATCCCGGGCATATTATGATGCTCAGCCAGCCAATAGCGGTGAAAGCCCCACTTTTCCGCACGCTTGGCCAACTCTACACTGTTTTTAATGGATTCCCGGGCGGTTCCTTCTTCCGTAATCGGAGCCAGGTCGAGAATGGATAAGGGTATATTTTTAAAGCACTTAACTTTAGACATTTGTGCACACTCCTGTTTTGATCTTTGTATTCTAGTATAGCTTCTTTTTCCTGCTATTGTCTAAAGTTGTGATTCACTTAGGATGTAAAAAAGTGGAAACAAACAGGAGAACATCTAAGTGACAGAGCAAAGCATTCGTCAGGATTTTTTCCGTTTTTTCACCCGTCCGATTCCCAGTTCCTTAGACTCTTTATACAATGACTTCACCAGGCTGGCGGTCATTAAGCCCATAATAATGGAAAAGGGGAGTGCGGCGATAATCATCATATTTTCCAAAGCCTGCAATCCTCCTGAATAAAGCAGGACAAGGGCTGTTGCTGACAGCATAATCCCCCAGGTCAGCTTGATTCTGATATTCGGGGACAGGGAGCCATTCGTTGTCATCATGCCCAATACGTACGTACCAGAGTCGGCAGATGTAATGAAAAAAGTACTGATTAAAAGAATAGCGGTGATCGAAAGGACCATACTCCAGGGAAACTCGTTAAAAACGCCAAACAATGACTCTTCTGTTGCTAATTCTGAAATTTTAGCAATGCCATTATGTTCAAGGGAGATGGCTGAACTGCCAAACGTCGAAAACCATAAAAACACTACAACAGAAGGAATGAGCAATACGGAAAAAACAAACTCCCGGATACTGCGGCCTCTTGAAACTCGTGCGATAAAAATTCCGACAAAAGGAGACCACGCGATCCACCATGCCCAGTAAAATATGGTCCAGCCATTAATCCAGCCTCGAATATCCGGGTTCAGCGGGGCAATCCTGAAACTCATTTGAGGAAGAGTTTGTACATAACTTCCAACGGTATTGGTAAACAGGTTTAAGATCAGTAATGATGGCCCAAAAATGAATGTCAGAACAAAAAGAGCAGCCGCAAGTCCCATATTGGCATTACTTAAAATCTTAATGCCCTTCCCTAAACCGGACCAGGCGGAAATCATAAATAATACCGTGACAATGACAATGATGAGGAATTGAACCCAAAAGTTTGCCGGAATTCCAAACAGGTATGAAAGTCCACCGTTGATTTGCGCAGCACCAAAACCAAGCGAGGTTGCCACTCCGACCACAGTTGCCAATACAGCAAATACATCGATCGCTTTTCCGGTCGGACCTTCCACGCGATCACCGAGAATCGGTCTTAGGGTAGCACTGATCAGCCCCAGACGATCATGTCTGAAATGAAAGTAGGCAATGGCCAGCGCTACAATGGCATAAACACTCCACGCATGAACTCCCCAATGAAAAAAGGTGAAACGCAACGAATCTTTAATTGCCTGCTCTGTACCAATTTCGCCCGTTGGAGAGCTGATGGCATAGTGACTAATCGGTTCTGATGTGCCGTAAAACACAAGCCCTATCCCCATGCCGGCACTAAATAACATAGCGATCCAGGTAGGTCTTGAGAATTCCGGTTTTTCATCCTGTTTGCCCAGTTTAATTCTTCCGATGGGACTGATTAATAAATATAAGCAAATAATTAAAAGTATGGTGACCATAATTAAGTAGTACCATCCAAAAGTATTCGAAATAAAGGTCTGAATACTTGCAGTTAATTGTTCAGTGGTTGTTGGAATGATAATCCCGATCAAAACCAGGACGGCAAGAATCGCCAGGGATGTATAAAAAACCGTATAGTTCTGTTTCATTCTTTGTGCCCCTTTCCAGGAAAAATGGTGAAGAATCATTTATATATTTTTTTCCTTTGAGGGGGAAATATGTATGGGAAAGAAACAAAGTGAATCAAGTAGTTATTAGGCTGCTTGGAGAGGGTGTATCTTAATATGGTTAAGAGTGAGTGGGATTCATAGTTAATTCGTGGGTGGGATGGTGCTGAATCCGCCGAGAGAGGGTGAGTCACGGTGGTTTCGTGGTTGAGGGTGGTCTGAATCCGCCGTGAGAGGGGGAGTCACGGCATATTCAGGGACAAGGCAGCTCTGAACCCGCCATGAGAAGCCGCATCACAGTTGATTCACAATCAAAAGGACTCTGAACCAACCATGAAATCGAATGAATTAAAATATTAAAGGACATTCATAATTTAATTTCAGTACACAGAAAAAATGCCCAGTAAATCTGAGCATTTTTTCTGTGTACTTCTATAACTGAATTTATGGCTGCTTAATTCATACTAAGCAATTCCTTAATTTCCTCTTCACTAAGACTCTTAAACATCGTTTCTCCCGGCTGTATGACATTTTCAATCAGTTCCCGTTTTTTCTGCTGCAGGGAGTAGATTTTTTCTTCAATGGTTCCTTCTGTAATCAGACGGAATACCTGGACGACCTTTTTCTGTCCGATGCGGTGGGCGCGGCCGGCTGCCTGCTCTTCAATGGCCGGATTCCACCATAAATCATATAAGATGACGGTGTCTGCGCCTGTAAGGTTTAGGCCTGTTCCACCTGCTTTAAGTGAGATTAAGAAAATTTCCTTCTCTCCCTGGTTAAACCGCTCGGCCATTTCCACCCGTTCTCTGGAAGGTGTTTGTCCATCTAAATAAAAGGCATCCATTCCAGCATCGGTAAGCTTCTGCTGAATGATTTGCAGCATGCTTGAGAACTGGGAAAAGATAAGCATTCGCTGATTGTTTTCCCGGGCATTTTCGACGATTTCCAGCAGCTGATTGAGCTTGCCTGATTCACCCTGATAATCTTCAATAAACAGGGATGGATGGCAGCACAGCTGACGCAGCCTTGTTAGACCGGCCAGAATCTTCATCCGGTTCTTTTGAAATCCTTCTGCAGCAATGGCATTGGCTGCTTCCCCCTGAATTTGTTCTAAATAACCGAGGTAAAGCTGTTTTTGCTCTTTTGTTAATTCGGAGGTATGAACCGTTTCGATTTTGTCCGGCAGTTCTTTTAATACATCCTGCTTCAGACGGCGCAGGATAAAGGGTCTGCTCATTCTGGATATTTGCTCCTGCGGCAGTGTATTAAAGGTCTTTTTATTTGGGAAAAATCCGGGCATCAGACAATCAAAAATTGACCACAGCTCATCCAGCGAATTTTCAATCGGTGTTCCGCTAAGGGCAAAACGCTTCGTAGCAACGATGGATTTTACAGCTTTAGCCGTTTTGGTTAAATGGTTTTTAATCGCCTGGGCCTCGTCCAGAATCATCGTTGAAAAGGTCAGAGGCTGGTAGACTTCAATATCCTGTCTTAACGAAGGGTAGGAAGTCACAAGGACGTCCGCTTCTGTGGCCTTTTCCAGTTTCCCTCTTCGCTCATCTCTGGTACCACTCACGACAACCACATTTAGCTGTGGAGCAAACTTGGTAAACTCGCTTTTCCAGTTATAGACGAGGGAGGCGGGTGCGACCACGAGAGCCGGCTGGTTGTCCGATTGCTTCTCCTCCCAGTCGGATAAAAGAAAGGCGATAGCTTGAAGTGTTTTCCCCAGCCCCATATCATCCGCTAAAATTCCGCCAAAGCGATAATGGCTCAGGCCCTTCAGCCATTGATAACCAACGTTCTGATACTCACGTAAGTCGGCATTTAAACTCTCAGGCAACGGATATTCACTTTCATCCGGGGTTTTAATATCCCGCAATAACTGGCGGAAGGCCTTATTGTATTTGGCCCCAATTTCCTTGTTCATGTATTTCTCAACCTGCATCCCCCGATAAGCAGGTACGGTGATTTGACCTTCATCCATATTTTCGGGATCAATATTCAGCTCATTCATAAGCTTGGAAATCGGGGTGAAGGCATCATCTTCAAGTGGCACAAAAGTACCATTTGGCAGGCGGTAATATCGCTTTTTCTCCGTAATGGACTGAAAGATATGCTGAATTTCATCAGGATGAATATCTTCAAAATCAAAGTTAATTTCCAGGAAGTTTTCATTTGCATCCAGATCAATCTGGATATCAGGATATTGTCTTTCCTCCAGCATCATTTGTTTGATTTGATTGGTTGTATAAATCGCGATTTTGTCCTCAAGCTTAGGGAGTACATCATAAAGAAAGGAAAAGATCTCATCTTCCTCATCAATGTACAGTTCATTTCCGTTATATTTAAAAGGCGCGCTTTCGATGATGCTCATCACTTCCTGCTCTTTTTCCATGTCGCGAATTAAAATCTGATTGGATTCCTGCCGTTCATCCTTATAATTGCCGAACGGAAAGAAGGTATAGTCATCATAATGATATTCAAGCCGGGCGGTAAGGTGTTCCTCATCAATATCAAGATACAGCTTTGCCTGCAGAGGCGGCTGGATAATGTCGTTTGAGATTTGTTCTTTAATCTGAAGATCACCAATTTGATTCAGGCTGGGCATAACGTGAGATAAGAAGGATTCTATTTGCTCCTTTTTAATAGGTAATGTCCGGTTATGCGTCATGTTTACAATTTTGCCCATTTCATTTAAAATCCCGAGCTGTTTTTGATCAACCTTATAGAAAATATTCTCGGAAAGAACAAATTGATAATCGTTTAAAATGACAGCAGAGTTCAGGAAGTGTAAGTCAAGGTTGTACCCGCTTGCCTGCTGGTTTTGGTCAAGCTCAAAGGTAAAGGGAAGCTCCTCATCTGAACGATAAAATCCTGTATAGGTCCCTGTTTCGCCTTTAAAATGACAATCCCGATGCTGCAGCATTTGTAGCAGACGGTCTGCGTGCAGGGGAGGAATGACCATTTCTCTTGGATCAATGTAGCCGTATTGTAAATTCCGGGACCCCTGATAGAAGCTTTCACTTGTGTAGATTTCCATTAATAGCTGGATAATCTCCTGGTCTTCCTGCTCGAAATAATGAATTTTAGGATCATAGGTGAATTTCTTTGTAAAAATAAGCTCTTTTTGCTGTTGAATATGGCTGAGCAGCTCACGGATTTTCTTGACTACATAAGTTCTCTGTTCACCTATTTTCATTTCAACCGTAAGCAGGGGAGAGTCCCAGATTCTTTGATGTGTTTTTAATATATATTCGCATTTTAACGGTCTGGCAATAATGGATGGCTCGTTTGTCGTATCGGATGTTTCAATATAATCCGAGAACAGTTTAATCATTTCTGTAGCCGGATCAGGCCTTTGACGGCTAATTCTTCTTCTTCTGAACGAAATGTCACTTTCAAATTGTCCAAGGAACTGATGAAGGGCTTCTCTATCAATTGGATCTTGAATCACATCAGCCAGCTCTAAAAAGGCTGCAACGGTATGTTTGCAGGAATGATAGGTTTCATGAGCAGGGCACTCACAAAAATAGGAGATCCCATTTTCCGTAAATTGGATTTCCACGTCATAAACTTCCGTGCCAAAAACGGCTGTACGCCATCTGTGTTCTTCAGCATAATGAGTGAATTGACCAACACGGCCCTGATTATAATATTGCAGTCCTCTTCTATAAATAGACTGGGTAAACTTTCCCTTGTTTAAGTCCATCATATTTTTCATCCTTATTGCTTTTATTTCCATGATTCTACTATTTCTTATAAAATATACTATCTAGTATCCATTTTATCTATTTTATCATAGATAGGAGAAAGATGATTCATCTTCTGACTGAGCAGACATCATAAAGTGAAACTTCCATCAGTGGGGGGTCTCCATCCCCCACTCAGTCTTGTTGGGGTACCCTCAAGACTTGAAGTGGGGGTATTACGGCCAGTTCATGCGTGTTAAAAAAGCATACCAGCTCATTCGGGCTGATATGCTTTCTGATTCCATATACAAATTTAATGGTAAAGGATAGACCTCTATTAAACCTCTTTGTTGTCAGGTTGCTAGGCCTTTTCCTCAAACAACCGGGCAATCTCAATAATGGTTTCTGTTGCTTTTATCATATGGTCCACGGATGCAAACTCATATTTTCCATGGAAGTTTTCGCCGCCTGTAAACAGATTCGGGGTTGGCAGTCCCTTATAGGAAAGCTGCGATCCATCTGTACCACCGCGAATCGGTTCCACGACAGGTTTTATTTCGAGATTTTCCATCGCTTCATAGGCGATGTCCACAATTTCTTTTACAGGTTCGATTTTATCCCGCATGTTATAGTATTGATCTTTCATTTCAAGAATAATGGTGTCCTCACCGTATTTCTGCTGTAAGTTGGATACAATCTGTCTGACGGTCTGTTTGCGTGCCTCAAATTTATCTTTATCATGATCACGGATGATATAAGCCAGGCTGCTCTGCTCTACATCCCCTTCAAAGGAGAGCAGATGATAGAATCCCTCATAGTTTTCCGTATGTTCGGGCGCTTCTTGTACTGGTAATTGCTGATGCAGTTCCATCGCTATTTTCATGGAGTTCACCATTTTACCTTTGGCTGTACCTGGATGAACATTGTTTCCATTTACCGTAATTTTGGCAGCTGCGGCATTAAAGCTTTCATATTGAAGCTCTCCTAATGGACCACCATCTACTGTATAAGCACAGGATGCATTGAATCGTTCCACGTCAAATTTATGCGGTCCCCGGCCAATTTCTTCATCAGGCGTAAAGGCTACTCTGATGGGGCCGTGTTTGATTTCCGGATGCTGAATAAGATAATCCATGGCGGTCATAATTTCTGTTACACCAGCTTTGTTGTCTGCACCAAGAAGAGTGGTACCATCCGTTGTTACCAGGGTGTGACCTTTGTAGTTAGTGAGATTTGGATATTCTTCAGGTGACAGGACGATATGTAAGTCTTCATTTAATTGAATGTCCTCACCATCATAATTTTCTACAAGCTGTGGCTTAACATTTTTACCGGTAAAATCGGTTGCGGTATCGACGTGAGCTAAAAATCCAATGGTGTTGACCTCTTTGTCTGTGTTGGAAGGAAGGGTAGCCATCACATATCCGTTTTCGTCAATCGTAACCTCCTTCATTCCGATTTCTTTTAATTCTTCTACAAGCTGATTGGCCAAGGTTAGCTGGCCGGGTGTGGAAGGGCATTCCTCGTTGTTCTCATTTGATTGCGTATCCACTTGGACATAGGACGTAAATCGTTTTATGATATCCTGCTTCATCATACTCACCTCTAATTTTTAATCTAATAGTAGCATAAACCTTTAAGAGTAAAAAAGAAAACGAGGCCGGGACAAAAATGTTTTTGCTAAAGGGAAATCCGAATTATGATAGGTGCAGGAACCACCGCTATGGAAATATACTTCGCTTTCACCCAAGAGCACAAGTGCGACATCTACTCAAACTCCCTACGGTCGTTTTCGTAGTGTCTTCTTTGCCGTGGGCGGCTGTTGAGCCTCCTCACGCTATCGCGCTGCGGGGTCTCACCTAGGCCTTCCTCCCACGACGAACAGGACGTTCTGGTGTCGGTGTTGGCACAGGACGTGCCGCTTTTAACCGACCAGGAGTCTACGTATATTTCCTCCGCTTAGTTACCTATCATTCGGTTAATGACCAAGCAAATTAGTTATGTCCCAGTCTCGTTATATTTATGCCTGTAATGGCTGGCCAGGTCCTTGTTTTGGCATATCATCTTCCCGGCGAGATTGGAAGAGCCAGACAACGGCAATTAAAACAAATCCTAAAATATCCACATAGTGATTTGGTGAAATTAACATAAGACCTGCAGCGACTAAGACGATACGCTCCCAGGCAAAAGCTTTGCGTTTGAAGTAGCCCATAACCGAGCTGCTTACACCCATCATACCGATAAGAGCTGTAATGACAGCCAGGATCAGTTCAAGCGTCGTGTAATCACCCGATTGAACGAGAATAGGATTGAACACAAAGATATATGGAATGATAAAGGCTGCAATCGCCAGTCGGACGGCTGTAGTTCCGGCTTTGAACGGATTGGCTCGTGCAATCCCTGCACCTGCATAAGCTGCAAGACAAACAGGCGGAGTGATATCTGCCACAATACCAAAGTAGAACACAAATAAGTGAGCGGACAGCATATCAACACCAAATCCGTTAATTAAGGCAGGTGCTGCTACGGTTGCGGTAACAACATAGTTCGCTGTTGTCGGCAGCCCCATACCCAAAATAATACAGGCAATCATCGTAAATAACAGGGCCAGTGGCAGAATTCCCTGTGACAGGGCAATAATGCCGGAAGCAATCTTACTTCCTAATCCTGTCATTCCAACAACCCCGGCAATAATACCGGCTGTACCAACTGCCGCAATAACAGGAAGCGCTACACGAGTTCCCTGCTCAAGTACAAAGATAATTTTCTTGAAGGACATTCGTGTATCTTTCCGTACAAAGCTGGCAAGGAATGCAACGAGGATTCCCATTAAGGCTGCTCTTTGAGGTGTATAACCTGCAAACAGAGTTCCGATGATAGCTACCAGTGGCAGGAGCATGAAGCCCTTGGATAACAGCAGTTTTTTCGCACTTGGCAGCTGATCCTTGGGCATCCCTACAATTCCCTGCTTTTTCGCCTCAAAGTGTGCGCCCATAAAAATGCCGGAAAAATAAAGCAGAGATGGAATTAATGCAGCCAGCATAATGGTTGCATAGTCTGTGCCGGTATATTCAATCATAATAAAGGCAGCAGCCCCCATTATCGGTGGCATCAGTTGTCCGCCGGTTGAAGCCGAAGCCTCAGCGGCAGCGGCAAACTCAGGTTTGAATTTGGCCTTTTTCATCATTGGAATGGTAAAGGATCCTGAAGCTACCGTATTTGCAATGGAACTTCCTGATACCATCCCCTGCATGGCACTGGCTGCAACAGCTGCTTTAGCTGTACCACCTGTAAAACGGCCTGTAAGTGCATAGGCAATATCATTAAAGAACTGTCCAATACCTGTGTGGACTAATAAAACCCCGAATAATAGGAAAAGAAAGATAAATTTCGCCGATACCTGTACAGGAATACCAAATACCGCATTTTCTCTGAACCATAAATCCGTAAATACTTTTTCAAACGAAAAGCCAGCGTGTGATAGCATATTGGCAGGAATTAAATTTCCGAAGAGCGCATATAGAATTGTAACGGAAGCAACGATGACAATCGGAAGACCAACACATCTTCTGGTTGCTTCTAATAAGAGGAGTACCCCTAAAATTGAAATGATTATATCAAGTGATGAGTACCCGTGAACACGTGCATCTAAAATAGCATCAAACTGAATAATTTTATAGTAGCCTACGAAAATCGCTGTAAATGCTAAAACGACGTCATACCATGGGATTCCATTTTTATGCAATCCTTTTTTAACTGGATAGAGTAAAAAGATAACCCCAAGTGCTGTACCGACGTGGACGGCACCCTGAATCTGTGATTGTAAGGTTCCATAAAAGCCTGTGTATAAATGGAATACCGTTAAATAGACCCCGAGGAACGTAACAATCCAGGCCCATTTCCCAATGTTTTTTCGATAATTACTTTCTTTATCGTATTTCTCTAATAGTTCTTGCTCGGATAATTGCTCACCGTTTTCGTCAGTGATTTCCGATGTGAGACGCTCGTCTTCTTTGTTGTTTTTTGTGTGATTCTTATTGTTGTTTTTCGCCACACCTTTCACCACCTTTAACAAAATTAACTCGAATAAAGGGGGACCGGACACGCTGTGTCAGGTCCCCACCAGTTTATCGTTCTATCAATTTTTCGGCGTTTCCGCCTATGTTGATTACTCAGCTAATTCCTCTAAACTATTAATTCCGGTTTCTTCGCGAGTAATAATCTGCATAACTTCTGGGTAAATATGGCCGATAAAGGCAAAGTTTTCAACAGGCTCACCTTCAAATTCGCCTTCCCCATTGTAAGCGTCCTGTGCTGGTACGTGTACAGTCATACCAAGATCCATATTTCCTTGACCAATGCTGGCAAGGTTTTCAACGGATGCCCCGGTTTCTGTGGCTGTCACGTTTACCCCATCAATGTTCTGGCTCCAAATGGTTGCCATTTCACCGCCAAGTGGGTAGTACGTACCACCTGAGCTTCCTGTACCTAAAACAAATTCTTCTTTACGGCTTTCTGCTGTAGCGCTTACTTCCGCTTCTTCAGATTCAACCGTCAACCCTTGTTCTTCATAATATTTTTTAGCCCCAGGGTGAATGGGAAGACCCTGTGATCCATTTAAGGCATTCTCTAATGTAGTGTGGTCGGATTGAGCGTGGGTGTTATCATCTGCATTTTCTACGGAGATTTTTGCCAATTCATAAGCGAGTTCGTTATCGATTGTATCTGTGTTTCCAACTAAAACAGCATAAGCTGTCACTGTTTTTACATCCTCATCCTGAAAGTCATAGGATCCAGCTGGAATGGTGTATTCTAAATAACCCAGATTTTCCTCTACATAACTAATGGTTTCATCCGACAGGCTAAGAAGCTTAGCGTCCCCTGATGTCGCCTGGAGGTCATTTACACTTCCGGCTGGTAAGCCTAATAACCCCAGTGAAACGTCAATGTTTCCATCCTGCAATCCATCCTTAGCATCGCCAAAGCCTTCTTCATAAGCCTTGTAATGCTCATCTTCTTTCAGTCCGGCACCTTCAAGAATTACGGATGCAGCTGCCTGTGTTCCACTTCCAGCAGGTCCAATAGCGATATTAGCATCGCCACCGCCGCCACATGCAGCAAGGACTAGTGCCATGATGGAAAAGATTACTAGAGTGATAGTCTTTTTCATCTGAAATCCCCCTTAAATTTTTTTATATCATTCTCAATGAAGGCTAATTCTCTATCAAAATCAGACTAAAATCCATTGAGAACGTTCACATCATGAAGTATGTAAAAAAGCATGTACTACTTCAACTGTATTTTATTTTAACATAAAAATCTTTATTATGGTTAATATTCTTTTAAAAAATCAAATCATTTTATATAATGAACAAATTTCGCAAAGACATAATTTCACATATTGCCTTCCATACTATAAAATAAAGAGAGATTACTGTTAGAAAGGATGAACATCATGTCAAAACAGCATATAGGTGTTGTTGGTGCCGGAGTTATGGGGAAGAACTTGGCCTTAAATTTTGAAAGTAAAGGGTATTCAGTAGCATTATATGACATATCTGAAGAAACCATTACTAAAGTCATGGAAGAAAATCCAAATATAAATATGGAAGGAACGAGTCATTTAGAACAATTTATAGAAATGCTGGAATTACCGAGAAAGATCATACTAATGGTTCCGGCCGGAGATATAACCGATAAAGCCATTGACTCATTGCTGCCTCATTTGGATGCCGGTGACATTTTAATGGATGGTGGTAATACATATTTTGAAAATACTGTACGAAGAAATAAGTATTTAGCCAGCAGGGGCATCCACTTCCTGGGTGTCGGTGTGTCCGGGGGATCAGAAGGGGCACGTATTGGTCCTTCCCTGATGCCGGGAGGAGACAAGAAAGCCTATGAGAAAGTGTCTTCCATGTTGAAGGATATTGCAGCTCAGGAAGACGGGGATCCATGTGTTTCGTATGTTGGACCGGATGGAGCCGGCCATTACGTGAAGATGGTGCATAATGGCATTGAATATGGGGATATGCAGTTGATTTCTGAAGCCTATTTCTTTCTTAAACATACATTGCAGCTATCCAATGAAGAACTGCATGACATATTCTCCGAGTGGAACAAGGGTGAACTGGACAGTTATTTGATTGAAATTACAGCTGATATTTTCACCAAGATTGACGAGGAAACAGGGAACTCATTAGTCGATATGATTCTTGATACCGCCGGACAAAAGGGAACCGGAAAATGGACAAGTCAAAGTGCGCTGGATTTAGGAGTTTCTCTGCCGGCCATCACGGAGTCTGTTTTCGCACGCTTTATCTCTGCGCGGAAGGAAGAGCGCGTCGCCGCAAGTAAAGTACTGCAGGGTCCGGATCGTGTTCAGGACTTGAATATTGATAAAAACGAGCTTGTGGAAGCTGTCCGCCAGGCCTTATATATGAGTAAAATCTGCTCCTATGCTCAAGGGTTTGATCAATTAAAGGCAGCTTCAGAGGAGTATGACTGGAACCTGAACTTTGGAGAAATTGCCATGCTATGGAGAGAGGGCTGTATCATCAGAGCAGGATTCCTCCAGAACATTAAAGAAGCCTATGACCGTAACCCGCAATTGGATAATCTGATCCTTGACTCTTACTTTAAAGAGGTTGTGGAATCCTACCAGACGTCGTTGCGGAAGGTGATTTCCATCGCCGTTCAACAAGGTCTTCCAGTGCCGGCATTTTCAGGTGCCCTGTCTTATTATGACAGCTATCGCACAGAGACCCTGCCTGCCAATTTGCTGCAGGCCCAGCGTGATTATTTCGGGTCACACACCTATCAGCGAATTGACAAAGAAGGAACCTTCCATACAGATTGGCAGGAAAAATAGAACGTAAAACAGAAAATGCGATTCATTCGAAGTTATCTGGATCAATTCCTAAAAAGCTCTTAATTCTTATATCTTTGGACGAATCATAAATGGCCCATATAAAAGCCCTCATGGCATGGCAGAAATACCATTCCATGAGGGCTATTCTTATAACCGACTTTAGATTTACCAATCCAATGGCCACCAGTGAAAGCCGTCCTGAGCCAGGAGATGCTCTGATTCCTTTGGTCCCAGAGATCCGGCTTCATAGTTTGGAAATTGAGCAGCCTTTTTTTGCTGCCATGCATTAAAGATTTCATCTACATACTTCCATGACAGCGCCACCTCATCCCAATGGGTAAAGTTTGTAGCGTCTCCTTTAATCGCATCATTTAACAGTTTTTCATACGCTTCAGGTGTGTTTAACTTATCCGTTGAAGTATGCGCATAGTCCAGCTTAACCGGAGTAGTTTGACCGGAAAGATCAAGCTTCTCACCATTTAAAATAAGAGAAATTCCCTCTTCCGGCTGGATATGGATCACCAGCAGGTTCGGGTGAACGTCCTCATCGGTTTTGTAATATAAGTTCATTGGCATTTCCTTGAACTGGATGGCAATCTTCGTCGACTTCTCGGCCATTCTCTTGCCTGTCCTAATGTAAAACGGAACGCCGGCCCATCGGAAGTTGTCAATTAATAATTTACCCGCAACAAATGTTTCGGTATTGGAATCCGGATCCACGTTAGGCTCGCTCCGATAGCCTGGAACCTCATTCCCCTTGACGTTTCCAGGGCCATATTGACCTCTGACAAAGTATTCATCGACCTGATCACCTGAAACCGGTCGTAATGCGCGTAACGCTTTTATTTTTTCGCTTCGAATCTCCTCTGTTGTCAAGCGGATTGGAGGCTCCATAGCGAGAAGGGCCACCATTTGCAGCATATGATTCTGAACCATATCCCGTAAGGCCCCGGACTTATCATAGTAGCCGCCGCGTTCTTCCACTCCCAGGGTTTCACTGGAGGTAATCTGAATATTGGAGATGTGCCGATTGTTCCATAGAGGTTCGAAAATGGCATTTGCAAAACGAATGACTTCAATGTTCTGCACCATTTCTTTTCCTAAATAATGGTCAATACGGTAGATTTCATCCTCTCGAAAGGCTTCACGAATTTCATTATTTAACTGTCGGGCTGAAGGGAGGTCGTGACCAAACGGCTTTTCAATCATTAATCGGTTCCAGCCGGTTTCATTGGTAAGTCCTTCAGATTTCAAATAGGAAGCGATGGGACCGAAAAATTGTGGAGCCATAGCTAAATAAAACATTCGATTACAAGGAATGTTAAATTCGCCCTCAAGATCGTTAATGAGACGGTTTAAATTCTGATACGATTCCTTGCTTGTAACATCTAAAGATATGTAATGGAAGTGAGCCAGAAAATCATCAAGATGGTCTTCATTGATTTCCGTCTTGGACTCATCCAGAGATTTTTTTACATTTTCCCGAAGTGTCTCATGACTCCAATTCCGTCTCGCTGCTCCAATCACAGCAAAATTCGGACCTAATTCACCTTTTGCAAATAAATTATATATGGAAGGAAATAGCTTGCGTTTGGCTAAGTCCCCTGTCGCACCGAAAATAACAATTGTACACGATGTTTCGTTCCTGTTTGTCAATGCAATCCTCACCTTTGTTAAAAATATCTTCAGGCCATGCTGGGTTCTACTCATAGCATGACCAGAAATCTGTAATTTTAGTGAATTCCTTCAAAAAGTATAAATCACTTTATAAGGGATATCAATTTATTGGATTGATTAAACTTTACTGTTATATACAGGAATATTTTGAAACCATTAAGCTGCTGAAACGTATGCATGATTGGCAACGTTAAAACATTGGAAAGGGTGAAACATGTGGAAACAGTATTAACAGTCGACCGTCTTGGGAAGTCCTTCAAGGATACAAGAATCATTCGTGATATTTCCTTTCATGTGAAAAAGGGAGAAATCATGGCTATATTAGGGCCAAATGGAGCGGGGAAAACAACGACCATTCGCAGCATTATGGGGATTATGTATCCTGATGAAGGGTCTGTTGAATTTCATAACCATACCTCCAAGGAAATTCCGAGGCATAAAATCGGCTATTTACCTGAAGAGCGGGGTTTATATAAAAATGTGAAGGTCATGGACATTCTTTTGTATTTTGCGGAATTAAAGGATTATCCTTTAAAGAAAGCAAAGCAGCGAGCGCTGGAATATCTGAAAAAGTTTGGATTGGAAGGAAAGGATCAGGTTTCCATTGAGGAATTATCGAAAGGGATGGGGCAGAAGGTTCAGTTTATTGCCTCCATTATTCACGAGCCGGAATTGCTTATCTTAGACGAACCGTTTTCTGGTTTAGATCCAGTCAGTCAGGAAGTTTTTAAGGATGAAATCAAGGAATTGGCTCAAAATGGAACGGCCATTTTATTATCCTCTCATCAGATGAATCTGGTTGAGCAATTGTGCGACCGATTATTTTTAATTCATCGGGGCCAAAAAATCATTTACGGTACCATTGATGAGGTGAAAAAGGAATATGCCAACTTTAAATGTACCATTCTCGGTTCTCATAACCGGGAGGAATTAGAGGGTATGACACAAGTGCAACGAGTGGAACAGAACGACAATGTAAGCACGCTTTATTTAGCTCAGAATGTACATATCCCAACGTGGCTGAAGCAATTACCGGATAACTTGGAAATTCAGGAGCTCAGGATCGATCGTGTTTCCTTACATGAAATTTTTGTAGATATTGCCACAGGTAAGAATCTCATGGAAGAAGGAGGTATATCCAGCGATGCGGAATAGTATGAAGGTAGCGAAGTGGGAATATAAACGCAATATGAAGAATAAGTCCTTTATTATTTCATTATTTTTAACTCCGCTGTTGTTTTTAGTGTTTTTTAATTTGCCTCTATTGTTTGATAATGATGAAGCAGAAGAAGCAGGTCCGCAAATTCATATATATGATGAGCTTGGAGTGTGGAGTGAGCTTAAAAATCAGCTCCCGGAAGAACAGACAGAAAACTGGCAGGAAATCGATGCCTTTAAGTCAGAGGAAGAAATCATTCAGGAATTGGAAAATGAAGAAAATACAGCATACATCATGTTAACGGAGGACGTATTGAAAAGCGGCTCGGTTCATGTGTATATGAGTAAGGATTTAAATGAAAATGCAGTTTTTCAAGCCAATATTTTAGAGCATCCCTTATTGGCTCAGAAGCTTGCGGACATGGGTTTAACCAGCGAACAGGCACAAATAGCAGCCAGCGGGATTACCTTTGAACCTGTGACGCCGGAATCAGCCAGTCAAACTCAGGCTTCAGAAAACGAAGGGCAAAGTCAGGAGGAGCTGCTGGAACGAGTGGTTCCGGTTGCTTTTGCAGGTGTCATTTTATTCTCGATTTTAATCACAGGAATGATGATTTTCCAGAGTGCCTCTCAGGAGAAAAAAGAGAAAGTGGCTGAAATAGTCCTATCATCCTTAACACCGGAAGAGCTCATGCAGGGAAAAATTTACGGTTATTTTGCATTGGGAATCACACAGGTCGCAGCATGGATGGTTCTTATTCTTCCGTTTCTCGCCTGGAGAGTGGATATACCATTTCTTGAATACTTACTGGTCCCGGAGCTATTTTTACTAATATTTATTGCGATTGCCGGATATCTTCTGTTTGCCTCCATCTTTGTAAGTATTGGTGCAACTGTTGAAGATATGAACAGCACGAGTAACTTCCAGGGAATGCTGTTTATGCTTCCATTTTTGCCGGCGATATTTATCGGTCCGATTATGTCTGACCCAAGTGGAATTATTGCTCAGGTCGGAACCTATTTTCCTATCACGACACCAGGCGTTCTGTTAGTCAGATTAGCGATGCTTGAGGAATGGCCGTGGATAGAGATCATTATCGCAATCGCCATTTTAATCGTGAGTATTTGGGTATTTATGAAATTGGCAGGGAAAATCTTTAAAACAGGTATTCTTATGTATGGAAAGGATGCCACTCCTAAAGAAATTTGGAAATGGATTCGCCAATAGGAGCACGCTGGTAAAATCGTTCGATACTAAGGACCACTGGAAAAACAGCATGGCTTAGATTAGGGAGCACTCAGTTTTTAGTCTGGGTGCTCTTATTTATCACGCATTAACTGGCTGTAAAACCCCCACTTAGTCTTGAGGTTACCCCAACAAGACTAAGTGGGGGATAAACGGCCAGTAAATTCCTGATAAGTTCAACTAACCATCAGTGGGGAATGGAAAAACCCCCCACTGATGGAAGTACCACTTTATAGGGACTATTTTTAACAGCTGGTAAGTTGAGGCAAGCATTCTGTGTGAACAACAAATAAATAGTGAGAACTATCGGAATTCTGTGTTACGATAGAATCAACTAAAATGTGGAAGAAGAAGGTGGCTATTATTCTCTCAACAAACCAACCCATACTATCGATAAAAAATCTGGAAAAATCCTATGGAGTGAATCAGGTTTTAAATGGGATTGATTTATCCGTTTATAAAGGACAGATTATTGGATATATCGGACCTAATGGGGCAGGAAAAAGTACAACCGTAAAAATTATGCTCGGGCTTGAACAGAATTATTCAGGTCAGGTTGAGATTTTTGGCAGTGATATCGCAAATGAACCGGTGGAATATAAGCGCAGGGTAGGGTATGTGCCTGAAGTTGCCGACCTCTATGATAATTTAACCGCACATGAATATCTCACTTTTATTGGTGAACTGTATGGAGTGGATTCTGATAGTGTGGATCAGAAGGCTCAAAAGCTTATGAGTCTATTTGGGCTGGAAGACGTTTATCATAGTCGAATATCATCCTTTTCCAAAGGGATGAAGCAAAAGACGTTGATTATTTCCAGTCTCCTGCATAATCCTGATCTATTATTTCTGGATGAACCGATTGGCGGGTTAGATGCCAACAGTGTCATGGTTTTTAAGGAGGTTTTGGCACAGCTTGCTGCGCAGGGAAAAACGATTTTTTACTCCTCACATATTATGGATGTGGTAGAGAAAATCAGCAACCGTATTATCCTTTTAAATGAAGGTCGGATTGTAGCTGATGGAAGCTTTGAAGAATTAAAACAGAAAAACCAAGAGGGAACATTGGAAGAGATTTTTAACCAACTGACCGGGTTTGATGAGCATAAGGATATGGCTGAACAATTTGTTTCCATTGTTCAGGAGATGTGATAAGGATGAAGGAATTTCCTACACTAAAATTTCTGAACCGTTTCAAATGGGTGTTTGAAAAAATGGGGGTTCAATATCCTTTATTAAGAAGTATTCTTCAGGTTAAGCTCACAATGGACCAAAGAAGGGTACCGACGATTTTTGATCAATCAAATGCTAAGAAGAAAGATCAAAACCATTTTTTAAAGTCATTAGGACTATATGCTTTTTACGGTCTTTTTCTTATTCCTTTTATTGTAATGGGCAATCAGTATCTATTTCAGATGAGTATGTTGTTTGGGCTAATGATGTTCATTGTCATGACGTCGATGATATCTGACTTCTCAACCGTATTGCTGGATGTGCGGGATCGTACAATTTTGTCTACCAGACCTGTTAATCGTAAGACAATCAGTACAGCCAAAGCCCTGCATATTATTATTTATTTGTTTTTTATTACGTTTGCAATGGTTGGTATTCCGCTGATCGTAAGTCTATTCACGAAAGGAATCCTATTTGCTTTCCTGTTATTGTTAGCCGTTGTGTTGGTCGATATATTTGTTGTTGTGATGACGAGCTTTCTGTATTTTTTCGTTTTGAGGTTTTTTGATGGGGAGAAATTAAAGGATATTATTAATTACGTACAAATAGGTCTTAGCATCTCACTAATTGTTGGCTATCAGATTTTAATCCGGGCCTTTGAGTTTGTTGATTTGGAAGTCAGCTTTTCACCTGATTGGTGGCATATCTTTTTCCCGCCAATTTGGTTTGCAGCTCCCTTTGAAGTCTGGCTTGGTTCTGCTGGTGGTCCACTACTCTTCTTTTATTCAGCATTGGCCTTTGTTGTACCTGTTATTGCGCTTATCATTTATGTTAAGCTGATGCCCGTATTTGAGAACCATCTGCAAAAGCTGTCCGATCACGGTGGCCAAAAGCAGCGAAAAAGGAAATGGAGTTACAGCACACTCCTGAAACTCATCTGTTATACGAAGCAGGAGAGAGCCTTTTTCCGTTTTGCAAGCCTGATGCTAAGTAAGGAACGAGAATTTCGGCTGAAGGTTTATCCTTCATTAGGATTATCTCTGGTCTTTCCGTTTATCTTTTTATTTAACGAATTTCAGAATAAAAGTTTAGAAGAGGTCGCTTCCGGTAATTTTTATCTTTCCCTTTATTTTGGCTCCATTATGATTCCTACAGCCGTCATTATGCTGAAATATTCCGGTACGTATAAAGGGGCCTGGATATATCGAACAATGCCTGTTGAGGATTATAAATATTTATATAAAGGGATGTTAAAAGCATTTATCGTTAAACTTTATGTGCCTATTTTTCTATTCGTTGGTGCTGTCTTTCTCTGGATCTATGGCGGAAGTATTTTGGAAGACTTACTTGCTATTTTTTTAAGCACGTGTTTATATGTGGCTTTATGTTTTACGATGATCAGAGGTACATTGCCTTTTTCTGAATCCTTTGAAGTCGCTCAGCAAAGCGAAGGCTGGACTACACTGCCTTTTATCATTCTTCTTGGTGGCTTTTGGGTCATCCACTTATTCGTATTGAACCTGGCCTACGGAGTGCTCGGATATATCGTGATTCTCATGCTGGGCAATTTAGTCGCTTGGAGGAAGATCGTTCGATAAGTTTTACTATATAAAATAAGCCACGACCTCTTGCCTATAGTAGGCAAGAGTCGTGGCTTTTGTAAACAAAGTGGGGATCTTTACGTTTACTCCATTACCGGATAAACGCCATTTTCATCATGGACCTCTTTACCGGTTAATGGTGGGTTGAATACACAAACCATGCGCATATCGCCGCCTTCATAAGCGCGGAGCAAATGCTCATCATGTTCATCAAGGGCATAAAGCGTACCGGCTTTAATTGGCCATACTTTATTATCCTTCAAAGTCACAACTTCCCCTTCACCTTCAATGCAATAAACGGCTTCCAGGTGATTTTGATACCAGATATGGGTTTCTGTGCCCGCTTTGATAATCGTATCATTGACGGAATACCCCATGTTATCCTTTTTGTTAATTAAGCGGCGACTTACCCAATTGCCTCCGTCCACATCATTTTCAGTGCCTAGAACATCTTCTAATTTTACTACTTTCATGTTAACTTCCTCCCCTGGTTTTAATTCATAATTGGTTCTTTAACGAGTGTTTTAACACTTTGTTCTATGATGTCAAACCCTTTTTTGAGGGCGTCATCATCAATATTCATAGCTGGGAATAGTTTAAAGACTTCATCCTCAGGACCGGACGTTTCCATAATTAGACCGTGCTTAAAGGCCTCTTCAGCCACTTTGGAAGCAAGGCCATCTACGCCACAGGCAATACCAGCCATAAGGCCGCGTCCGCGTACTTCTCCTTTAAGCTCAGGAAACTTATTATTCAGTTGAGTAAGGAATTCCTCAACCATTTTTCCTTTTCGCTGGATTTCTTTTTCAAATTTGTCATCCTTCCAGTAGTCAAGGGCAGCGGCTGCGGTTACAAACGCATGATTATTCCCTCTGAAGGTTCCGTTATGTTCACCTGGATTCCACACATCCAGCTCCGGCCGGAACAGGGTGATGGCAAATGGAACCCCGTAGCCACTGAGAG
This sequence comes from Salinibacillus aidingensis, assembly GCF_039522525.1. Lineage (GTDB taxonomy): Bacteria > Bacillota > Bacilli > Bacillales > Alkalibacillaceae > Salinibacillus > Salinibacillus aidingensis. The sequence continues at coordinate 544,428 of NZ_BAAADO010000002.1, read as the reverse complement.
ATTTGGACAGACAGACGATGTCCGGTTTGATACCCGCAGGCTCAAAGCTGAAGAATGTGCCTGTTCTTCCGACTCCTGCCTGAATATCATCCACAATCAGCAGAATATCCCAGCGCTTACAGATGGCTTCGATCCGCTTTAGCCATTCTAAACGGGCTGCGTTAATTCCGCCCTCACCTTGTACGGTTTCCACTATCATAGCGGCAGGAATATCCACACCACTTCCGCCATCTTCAAGGAAACGCTCAAGGTAATCTAATGTATCGTAATTGTCTGAAACATAATTATCGTATGGCATCGTTACCGCATTCTGTAACGGAACCCCTGCCCCTTTTCGTTTGGCAGCATTTCCTGTTACGGAAAGCGAGCCGATGGTCATTCCGTGAAATCCGTTGGTAAAGCTTATGATATCGGTTCGGCCCGTTACTTTACGAGCCAGCTTAAGTGCACTTTCCACGCTGTTTGTTCCTGTAGGGCCCGGAAACATCATTTTATACTCCAGGTTTCTTGGCTTTAAAATCACGTCATTAAACTTTTGGATAAATTCCGCTTTTGTGTTCGTAGCTTTATCCAGGGAGTGAGTGATGCCGTCCTGTTCGATATACTCAATAAGCTTTTTCTTCATCTTTTCGTCATTATGACCATAGTTCAGAGCGCCTGCACCTGAGAAGAAATCGATGTATTCACGACCCTGTTCATCCCAGATTTTGTGGCCTTTGGCTTTTGTGAACACAGTAGGAAAGCTGCGGCAGTAACTGCGTACCACGGATTCGTACTTTTCAAAAATTTCCATATCAGTATGACTCAAACTTTTTCCTCCTTCATTTTTTTACCTAATGGATAGGTCTTTTAAAAATGACTTTACTTCCAGTATTTCTCTATATATCAATCACACGTTTTCAGTCATTATTAACTACCGAGGAGTAAGCATCTTACTAAAGTGGGCCAATTCTGAAGGCCAGCTCTTCCTCGTGATCATCCGTTGGGAATAAATCTTCTGTGAAGCATTCCGAGACTTTGCAATCTGTATTATGCTTGCGAGCCAAACCTCGGAATAAGGATTGTGATGCTCTGTTTGAAGGCGTTACGGTTGCTTCAACGTAGCGGACATCCTCGCACGCCTCACGCTGAATTAATTCATTTAACAATCTGGATGCAATTCCCTTTCCTTGCTGGGAAGAATCAACCCCAATTTGCCAAACAAACACAACATCTGGCTTCTCTGGAGGGATAAATGCGGTAACAAAGCCTGCTAACTTATCATTTTCTTTTGCGACCACACATGTGTCGGCAAAATACTCACACATCATAATGTACTTATAGGGTGAGTTCTGATCGAGGCTGGAATCGTTTACTAATTCCCACATCGCAGAGCCATCTGTCACATCGGGTTTTTCGAACGTAATGGAATCCGATTGCTTCGATGGCGTAAGAACCATTTGACTATTAATAATAACTGCTCCCTTCGTTTACGTAATTTTCAATACATTTATTATCATAAAGATGACAGAAATTTTCTTCAAATTAGTTTAAGTGTGATTCGAGTGGTTTATTTATGCTTTGAAAGGATGAATCGAGTTCACATGGACGATTATTAAAATTGCTTATGTATTGTTAATATTTCTAACGATTATTAGAAATATGGCTTCAGAAGAATAACAAAGAGGCAGAATGCATAAAATTCTTGCTTTAGCGCTTTAAAGCAAGTGGGGACAGTCCCCGCGTAAAAATTTTTTAACAAACTGTTTATTATTTTTACAAAGTAAGATTTTGTCCTTTTGATCTTCCTTCTTGAACTTGATAGAGTTATATTTTTATTTTCCTATATTAATAGGCTTTCATCGTAGGAATTCATTTTTTAATCATATCTTGGCATGATTTTTGCATAATTGGTTAGGTGGAGTGAAAAGGGGTGTGAATGAGACATGCAGGAATTATGGGATTACATGATTAACAATCAGACTCTAATTTGGACGTATACGCTGGAGCATATGCAATTAGTGGGGCTTTCTGTTGTGATTGCCATTGCTATTGGTGTGCCGTTGGGGATCTATTTAACAACGAACGATTATTTAGCTGAAACTGTCTTGCAGATGGCGAATGTCATTATGACCATACCTAGTATTGCTTTATTTGGCATTATGATTCCGATTCTCTCTTTGATTGATCAGGGGATTGGCTTTGTTCCAGCGGTTATCGCGCTTATTTTATATTCCCAATTGCCGATTATCCGAAACACCTATGTGGCCATTAAAAACGTAGATCCACATATTAAAGATGCTGCGAAGGGGATGGGAATGAACACCATACAAAAATTACGCAAAGTGGAAATCCCCAATGCACTTCCCGTTATTATGGCAGGGGTAAGACAGGCCGTCATTATGAATATAGGGATTGGAGCCATCGCAGCATTTATTGGTGCTGGTGGCCTCGGTGTATTAATCAATCAGGGAATAGCGAGAACAAATTCTACCATCGTAATGGCGGGAGCGATTGCGATTTCGATTATGGCGATTGTCGTTGATATGCTGCTCGGATTGTTTCAGAAGAAAATGACACCTAAAGGTCTTGAAGAAGATCTGAAATCGTAAGGAGTGAATAGATTGATTGACTTTAATCACGTAACAAAAGTATTTAATGACGACATTAAAGCTGTTGATGATATCAGTTTTCATGTACCTGAAGGAAATATTGTTGTCTTTCTGGGACCTTCAGGCTGCGGAAAGACAACGACCCTCCGTATGGTCAATCGCCTGGAGTCCATTTCGGAAGGTACGATTTCCGTAAATGGAAACAGTGTGAATGAGTTAAACCCTATTGAGCTGAGAAGAAACATTGGTTACGTCATTCAGCATAATGGGCTTTTTCCAAATATGACGATTGAGCAGAATGTTATGGCCGTACCTGATCTGCTCGGCTGGGACCGTAAGAAGAAAAAGGATCGGTTTAACTATTTAATGGATTTAGTTGGATTAAATCCTGACCAGTTTCGAAAGAGGTATCCTCATGAACTGTCAGGTGGTCAGCAGCAGAGAATCGGAATCATTCGTGCGATGGCCGCTGATCCACCGGTAATGTTAATGGATGAACCATTTGGTGCCTTGGATCCAATCATCCGGTCTCATATTCAAAATGAGTTTTTACAAATTCAGGAGGAGGTCCAGAAAACCATCCTGTTTGTAAGTCACGATATTGATGAGGCCATTAAGATGGGAGATAAGGTTGCCATATTCCGGGAAGGGCAATTGATGCAGTACGATGCACCCGATGAGATCCTCGCCCATCCGACCAATGATTTTGTAAGAAAGTTTGTCGGGAAGGATCGTGCTCTGAAAAGTTTAAGCCTGCATCATATTCAGGACCTTGTGAATGAACAGCATTTGAATCAGGCAGATGAAACGAACAAGCAACAGAAAACAGTGCCTATTCATACAAACCTGAAGGATGCCCTTTCTATCCTGTTAAACCAGGAAGCGGAACAATTAGTCGTACAATCCGGAGACAATCAAATCGGAGCTTTAACCATCCAGGATATCGAAAACTATTTACATGAAAAAATAATGTAAGAGGAGGGAAACCAATGAATAGAAAAAAACTCCTCGCAACCCTGCTCAAGGCTTTGCTATCCATACTAACGGTACTATTTTTTGTTTGGAGTTATCGATCAGGATATTATCAATTGATCTTTGATGATCCAGAAGGTTTCTGGTTTTTATTCCAACAGCATTTAAAGATGGTGCTGCTGTCCTCATCACTGGCGATTGCATTATCTGTCCCATTGGGAATTCTGGTCACCAGGCCTAAATTTAAAAAAGTACAATGGCTGATTATGAATACGGCGAATCTGGGTCAGACGATTCCGAGTTTGGCGATCCTGGCTTTGGCCATGACGTGGATGGGTATTGGCTTTAAGCCGGCTGTATTTGCCTTATTTCTTTATTCATTACTGCCCATTCTTCGTAATACCGTAGCGGGAATAGATTCAATTAAACCCGAACTGTTGGACGCTGCCCGGGGGATGGGGTACAAACCCTATCAGATTCTTTTTAAAATTGAGTTGCCGAATGCAGCCTTTTCCATTTTTGCTGGTATCCGTACAGCTGTCGTTTTAAATATTGGTACAGCTGCACTTGCTTATTTAGTCGGCGGAGGTGGATTAGGTGACTGGATCTTTACAGGGATTATGATGAGGGACAATATTTACTTGCTTTCAGGAGCTGTTCCTGTCACCTTATTGGCACTATTTGCAGATCTGACTCTGCGTATTATTGAAGGTTTTGTTATATCAAAAGGTGTGCGCCAATCTGTTGAAGCAGATTGATGACAAATAAAGGGAAAAATTTTTTAGAGGAGGATATCAACATGAAAAAGGTTTTATCATTCTTATTAGTGCTTTCTTTAGTATTTGTTGCCGCATGTGGCGGTGGCGGTTCTGAGGAATCATCCGGTAATGAAGGTTCTGGAGATGGAGAGAAAAAGCTTGTCATTGGAGCAAAAAACTTTACCGAGCAGTTCGTTCTATCTAAAATTCTTTCCATTTACTTAAAAGAAAACGGCTATGAAGTTGAAGAGAAAAATAATATGGCCAGTCAGGTTGTCCGTACGGCCCTGGAAAATCAACAGGTTGACCTTTATTGGGAATACACCGGTACAAGTCTGGTAACTTATAATGACCAGGATCCAATAGCAGATGCTGATCAGGCCTATGAAGCTGTAAAAGAAATTGATAAGAAAAATGGAATTGTCTGGTTAAATCCGGCCGATGTTAACAATACGTATACATTAATGATGAGACAGGATGATTCAGACGAATTAGGCATCAAGACAATCAGCGATTTGGCTGAATATATGAATGAAAATCCGGATGAATTACTTATAGGAACAAATGCTGAATTCGCGACACGCCCTGATGGTATTAAAGGGGTTCAGAAAACTTATGGGTTTGAGGTTCCATCCAGTAATTTGAAGAAAATGGATTCTGGTCTGTTCTATCAGGCACTAAGAGATGGCCAGGTTGATGTTGCTACCGGATTTATGACCGATAGCCGCATTAAGGCATTTGATCTGGTAACGCTTGAAGACGACAAAAACTTCTTCCCGGCTTACCATGCAGCCATTACGGTTCATGAGGACTCATTAGCCAAGTACCCTGAATTGGAAGAGCTGCTAAAACCGCTTGCTGAAAATCTTGACTCAGAAACGATGATGGATTTGAATTATCGTGTGGATATCGATGAAGAAAGCGAGACAGATGTAGCAAGAAGCTGGTTAGTTGAAAATGGATTAATAGAAGAATAAGTGGAGGATTTTTAAAAGCGGAGGTGACCATACGTTGCCTTCGCTTTTTTGAATTCCTTCCCAACTTAGATATAATAATACCTGTACCTATTTATCACGAATAAAGCTGTAATAGTCTACCTTTATGTAAAACAAACAGTAAAGGTAGGGGGGGGGATAAACAGCTCGTAAATGGCCTGATAAGTTTCGTTGGCCATCCGCCGGGGATAAAGAACCCCCAACGATGGAAGTTTCACTTTGTCACGCATTAACTGGCCGTAATACCCCCACATCAAGTCTTGAAGGTACCCCAACAAGAGTAAGTGGGGGATAAACGGCCAGTAAATTCCTGATAAGTTCAACTAACCATCAGTGGGGGATGGAGAACCCCCTCACTGATGGAAGTTTCACTTTATCTATTTTGAAGGGTGTTTACAGACGATGAAAAAGATTCTCCCAGCAAGATTGACTAAAAGATTTATCGTTTTAGGCCTGTTTCTGATTATGATTCCATTATTTGTAATCATGTATTTAGGTGTGATGTCTTCAAAGGGTATCATGGATAATCAGACAGAAAATCAGGCGATACAAGTGACCAAAAATCTTTCCAATCAGACTACGAATTTATTTGAATATAAAAAGAAGCTGCTTGAAAATATATCAGTAACCGATCGATTGACGAATCATGCATCGGAATGGACCCGTTCTGCAATCACAGATTTAGCCGTCAATGATGCTTTTTTTCAGCAGATTTATTTAGTCAGCCAGGACGGACGAATCCTCCATCAGGCCCCCACTAATCAGGAGGGAATGGATATCCTTCCTCCAAAACTTCAACCCATACTGGATGAACTGAAATGGAGACGTTCTTCCTTTTCGTCAACGATTGTGACGAAAAATGATAGAGTACCTGGTATTTTCATAGCCGTTCCGATACAGTCAGAGGAACATGGAGAGGTTCACAGCGGATTCATTGCACAGGTGAGTCCGGATTTCCTGCAAAAAAACAGCAAACAGAATATTGTGGGACAGGATGGAAGGAGCTTTCTCCTTGATCAGGATGGATCGGTACTCATAGATACAAACGATAATAAAAGTATGGGATTACGCCTGACATCTCCCGCTGTGGAAGAGGGATATTCAGGCAGGACAGGCATTCGCTATGAATCTGTGCTGCAGGAGGATGTGCTGATTGCCTACAGTCCCGTGGATCATCTTCCTTTTTTATCTGTAACGACAATCCCTGTTGATCATGTAAATGCCGCGACAAAAAATTTAACATTTTCATTAATTATGGGACTTGTTGTATTAACGATAGCTGTTACCATCCTTTTGTATTTTAGTGTGAGATGGGTGATTAAACCGATTAACGCATTAACAGAAGAAGCCAATCAATATGTTCAGGGTGGAAAATGGAAATTCAATCTGCTGCAGGAAAAAGACGAGGTAAAAACCTTATCGAAGGCCTTAAATTACATGGCCACCAGCCTGAAGGAAAAGGAACGCTATCTTCAGCTTATTCTGGGATCCTTTCCTTTTGGTGTCATTACCATGGATCCGCTGGGTAATGTGACATCTGTAAATGACAAAGCGAAACAGCTATTAAATCGTAAACATAAAAGGCTAAAAGGAAAGTCGATTTCTGCTTTGCCTGTCCCCTTAAAGGAACATTTTGAGACTTGTAAAAATGCCTCATCTGACTTTGAAGGAATAGAAGATGAGTATATATACAGAAATCTATATGGGCGCAAGCTTGTTTTAAGGCGGTTCAGCTCTCCTCTGTTAGATGAAAAGGGACAGGTGATTGGGGTTGTGACGACCTTCTGGGATATCACCAAAGTGAGGCAGCTGGAACAGCATATCCAGAGATCAGAACAACTGGCAGCCATAGGTCAGATGACAGCAGGCCTCGCCCATGAAGTGAAAAATCCTCTGGGTACGATACAAATGGCCAGTGATTTAATAGAGTCGGAATTTAAGGAACTGGAAGAGGGCTATTCCTTTAAAGGAAAGGGTCCTGAAACGATTAAGGAAGCGCTGAACGATATTCAGGATGAAACGGACCGTATGAACGAACTGGTGAAAAGCTTTCTGCAATTCAGCCGGGAAACGAAGAAAGAAGAAAGCATCTTTGATTTGACAGAATTAGTTAATGAAATTCTCCATCTACTATCTCACCAGATGAAACAGAAGAAAATTGAAATAAATACTATCTTCCCTGAAGAACAGGCATTTGTTAAGGGAGATCGCAACCAGATAACACAGGCCCTTTTAAATGTGTTCTTAAATTCTATGGATGCGGTTGATCAGCAGGGAAAAATCCAAGTTGCGATTGAAAAAGTGGACCAGCAATATGTGCTTGAAGTGATGGATGATGGAGTGGGAATATCCCAGTCTAAAATGAAGCGTATTTTTAATCCTTTTTATTCAACCAAGCAGGAAGGTACAGGGCTGGGATTATCCATCACGCATGATATTATTAATAACCACGGCGGTTACATGGAAGTAGAGAGTGAAACAGGCGTCGGAACAACGATGCTCATTTATTTAAAGCCTATAAATAAGGGGTCAAACGAGGAAGGGGAATGACGATTGAGTAAGCCAAAAACCATTTTATTTGTAGAAGATAACGAGAAATTCCGTCGACTTTCCACCATGACATTAGAAAAAACAGGATATCAGGTAGTTGAGGCTGCCAGTGGTGAAGAGGCTGCTCACAAAATCAATAAAAGAGAAATTGATATTATTCTGTTAGATATATTATTGCCCGATACAACAGGTTTAAAATTACTGGAAAGCTGGAAGCCGCAGTATGAGGACATCCCGATTATTGTCTGTACAGCCTATGGAGATATAGGAGATGCGGTAAAAGCGATGAAAATGGGGGCTTTTGATTATTTAACCAAGCCTATGAAGGCAGAGGAATTAAAGGTGGTCATTGAACGGGCGATTGAATGGCAGGATCTTCACTATGAAAACAGGGAGCTCAAGGCCGCTGTCGAAAATAAATTTCAGCTCCAGGGGATGGTTACCAGAAGTAGAAGTATGATTGACGTGTTTGACTTGATTGAACGGGTGGCTCCACAGGATGTGACCGTGCTCATGGAAGGGGAGAGTGGAACCGGAAAATCGCGATGTGCAAGAGCCATTCATCAGGAAAGTCGCAGGAAGGATGGTCCCTTTGTTAAAGTAAACTGCGCCGCCATTCCATCCAATCTGCTGGAGAGTGAATTATTTGGCTATGAAAAAGGCGCGTTTACCGGAGCAGATACATCGAAAAAGGGACTATGCCTAACAGCGGATAAAGGGACATTGTTTCTGGATGAAATTGGGGAAATATCAATTGATCTGCAAGCCAAGCTCCTGCAGTTCACCCAGGATAAAACCTTTACTCCATTAGGTAGCGGAAAAGAAGTCTCATCAGATGTACGTTTAATTGCTGCAACAAACCGCAATTTATGGGACATGGTTCAGGCTGGAGAATTTCGGGAGGACCTGTATTATCGATTAAACATCATAGGGCTGAAACTTCCGCCGCTAAAAGAACGGACAGAGGACATTCCCGGACTGATCCAGCAATTCCTGTCAGAATATGAGAAGGATTATCAGCGTTCTTACTCAATCTCAGATTCCCTGGTGCAGAAGCTGTGCAAATATCCATGGCCGGGAAATATCCGTGAGCTGCAAAACGCAATAGCCAGAGCGGTCGTTTTAACAACAGATGGCGAATTAAAACTGGACGATTTTCCTTATGAAGTGATTGAGTATTTTGAAGGGGATACTCATGGGGACGAAGAGGGTATCAACCTTTCCATTGATGAGGACTTCTCCTTGCCCGACCATATTGAGCAGGTGGAGGTTCATGCAATAGAAGAAGCACTAAGGGCCGAGCATGGCAATCAGGCGCGGGCCGCTGAACGATTGGATATTTCCAGACAAAGTCTATTGTATAAAATCAGGAAGTACAATATTGATTTGGACAGGGATTAAGAGAGAAGTAGACGTTTATTGAATAGCAGACATGGGCAAAGAAAAGCGCTTGGATCTCACATCATCCAAGCGTTTTATTTTATTGCTCAAAAGCCCTTTTCGTTGAATTGTAACTTCTTTAAATTTTCATTAGGAACTCCAGCTTCTATATAACTTCTAATCAACTTCCAATCATTGTTTTCATTCCTCTTAAATGTCTGAAAGAATAAGCTGACATTATCTAATTTTTTTCCATTCATAATGAGTGTCGCCGATAAAATGGCCATTACTTCATCTTGACGTAAAGGAATGATCGATACTGCATTTACGTCCCATTTATGACCTTCCTGTTTGGCATATGTAAACCCTTGTTCCCAGCCTGTTATCGCCTCTTTATAACCGAAGTCTGCCAATTCACCATTTGAAATCTCTCTGGCTTGATAATCTTTAGAAATCATTTCCTTTATGTCAGTTAAAGACGAATTTCTCCAAACCTCTAAATATGTTTGAAGAAACTTGCGAAATGAAAAATTGTCCATAATAATAGTCCTCCTATATCCTGCCTTAGATTTTGTCCGCTCAGCATAAGATTCTCAGTTTAATATTAACATAATATTCCATTATTTTTTAAAAAATATAGTCTGAGACACGGCCTTTTGCTTGTAACAAAAAACAGCCAATCAACCGCGTGGATTTGATTGGCTGTTCGATTTTTTTCATTAATAAGTGGCTTAAGATAAATGCTGCTCCGCTTGTGATGACACCGTTTTTTGCTTCAACAGGCCCCGGTCGTATAAATAAGTAGTTAGATACGGAACCATTAGCAGGAAGATCAATCCATAGAATAAATAATGAATATTTGAATGATCCACGACTAATCCTCCGAGTACAGGCCCTAACATACGGCCGCCTGTGGCAATACTATTAATCAGCCCCTGGTAATAACCGGATTTTCCTTTTGGAGCCAGTTGATCCGCTAAAGTTGGGACCGCTGGCCAGACTAAAACTTCACCTAATGTCAATATAATCATACCGGTTACGAACGAGGCAAAGGATTCGGCAAATAGAATATAGATAAAGGAAAACAGAAAGATCGTATTCCCAATATAAATATGAACTCTTGGAGAGGGAATCCACTTACCAATCAATTTTACGAGGGGCTGGGCAGCAATAATTAATACACCATTTATCGTCCACAGTGTACTGTAGTTACTTACGGATATTCCCAGCTCCTGAGTATAGGAAGAAATGGTGGACTGCCACTGAACGTAGGCAATCCAGCTTATAAAAAAGCCAATCCCCAGAATCATTAACGCACGGAAGGACGCTTTGTCTTTTCCTTTATCTTCCTGATAATCCATCCCGCCTGTGTAGGCGACATTGTCCATTTTTTGTTCAATGGGCTTAAATTTAAATAAAACGATGATAAAGAAAAGGAGAAACGTCACCGCATTTGCGACAAATATAAGCGAAAAGGAGATGCTGGCAAAAAAACCGCCAAGGGAAGCCCCGAGTGCTACACCAAGGTTTTGTGCCACGTATATGGCATTAAACGCACGCCTCCCTCCTTCTGGCCATGCAGAGCTTGCAAAGGCAAACATGGAAGGCTTCACCATTCCGGAGCCTAATCCAATCGTCATTAATAGAATCATATACGGAACGATGCTGTTGTAGAAAGCGAGCACGGTCGCAGAAAGCATGGAAATTGAAATTCCGAGCATGATGGTTTTATAGCCGCCGATTTTATCAAAAAGAGTACCGCCAATCAGATTCCCCAAAATGGCAAATCCCTGATTAAGCATTAAAATAATCCCTGCAAAGGCCAGAGATTTCCCTAATTCATTGTGCATATAGATTGTATTTAGGGGCCATATAAAAGAAGCCCCAGTGACATTAATGGCCATCCCGATAATAAGAATCCAGATGTGCTTAGGCATAATTATCCGACCTTTTCTGGTTGTAAAATAAATGAGTACTAGAGAATATTAATAGAATTTAAAGGGAAATGCAATCTTTTTCGCTATTTACCAAAATTTTGAGATGCCTCTATGATCATGAAGAAAAACAGGATTTTATAAACGCATCATTGATTTCTTTGGGTACTTAAGCTTCATATTAATCTATTTATTGAATTAGACGGGAATATAATTTAGCTATACAATGAAGGAAATGTGTGAAACGCAACTTGGGATGGAGTGAAAGAGGATGCAATTGATTTTAGCGGAAAAACCGTCCGTAGCGAAGAACATTGCCGATGCACTAAACGTTAAAGGCAAAAAGGATGGCTATTATGAAGGGGACAATTTCCTTATCACCTGGGCTTTTGGACATTTGCTTGAGCTCTATGATGCCAAAGATTATGACTCCAAAATGGCCCGCTGGAAAATGGACAACTTCCCGTTTATTCCGTCCAGTTTCCAGTATAAAGTGAAAAGCAACCCAAAAGACCGCTCCAAGCCGGACTGGGGTGTGCAAAAGCAGCTCAAAACTGTTCATCAGTTAATGAAACGAACAGATGTAGAAGCGATTATCTCTGCCTGTGATTATGACCGTGAAGGGCAGTTGATCGGGGACAGTATAATCTATAAACAGAAGCCGAAAAAGCAGGTCTATCGGTTGCTGCTGAATGAATGGACGCCAGAGGGAGTAAAAGAAGGAATGAACCGGCTCAGGCCCAACCAGGAATTGCGTCCTTTACTAGATGCAGGTATGAGCAGACAGTGGGCAGATTGGGTGATTGGAATCAACCTTACATCTGTAGCCACGTTGAAATATCAAAAGGGGAAAGGGAAGGCACTCAATATCGGGCGCGTTTTACTGCCAACGTTAAAAATTATTTATGACAGGGATAAGGAAATTGAGCAGTTTAAGCCGGAAGAGTATTTTAAACTTACGGCAGCCTTCAAAACGAAGGATGGAGAAACGTATGAAGGAACGTACATTGAAGAGAAACAGGAAAAGTTCAATGATCAGAACGTTTTAACCCGGATTCAGGATGCGGTCACGAACAAGGATGCAAACGTCATCGACAAGCAGGTGGAAAGGAAAAAAGAGTTCCCTCCTTATTTATTTAATCTATCAAACTTGCAGGGATTTATTACAAATAAATTTAAGGGCTGGTCCAGTGATAAAGTTTTGAAAGTGGCCCAATCTTTATATGAGAAAAAATTGATTACTTATCCTAGGACGTCCAGTATCGCCCTGGATGAAAGTCTGGTTGGAAAAACAGCCAAGGTATTAAAAGTCCATTCAGAGAATCTCCCTTATAAAGATGAAATTACCTTTAAAAAATCAAAGCGTGTCTTTAATAATCAAAAGGTAGAAAGCCATAGCGCAATTATTCCTACATACATGAAGCCGAAACAGCTGACCCGGGATCAGGAAATCGTTTATACAGCCATTAAAAATCGTTTTATTATGCAATTTATGCCGATTGCTGAATCAGAACAGACGCTGTTAAAAACGAAAGTGGATGCAGAGGATGTAAACGGGTACTTTTTAACGAAGGGTAAGGTCCAGATTGTTGAAGGTTGGAAAAAGGTTGACCATATTCAATCCAAAGATGTCATCCTGCCAAAGGTAAATCTGAATGACCAGGTTTCTGTGGTGGACGCAAAGGTTTCCTCCCATATGACCAAACCGCCAAAACGTCATACGGAAAAAACACTCCTTAAAGTGATGGAGACCTGTGGGAAGAGCTATAAAGAGGAAGAAGATGCAGGCGAGGACTCGAGCGATGAGGAAATGCTGGGCAGTATTTTGGCTGGTTTCAGTATCGGAACTCCGGCCACCAGGGCAGAAACGATCAAAAAGCTGAAGGATATCGGATATATTAAAGCTGATAAGAAAAATCTGATCTGTACTCCGTTAGGAAAGAGACTTGTAGAATCCTTCCCTATCCCGGAGCTGTTTGATTTGGAGTTCACAGGACGATTGGAAAAAACTCTATCAGATATTGAGAAAAACAGGGTAAAAAAGGACCAGTTTTTAGACCTGGTATTTTCCTTCACATCTGACTCGGTCGAAAAAATCAAGCAGGCTGAAGACATTACCATCAATGAGATCAAGTCATCGAAAAATAGCAATGAAGTCCTTGGAAAATGTCCGGTGTGCGGCGAAAATGTCGTCGATTCATACGTGGCCTTCAGCTGCAGCAACTGGAAAAAGGGAAAGGGCTGCTCATTCGCTATCTGGAAAAATGATAAGTACCTGGCCAGCATGAAAAAGAAGCCCACCAAAACGATGGTCAAATCTTTACTCAAAAACGGCCGCGCCCACGTAAAAGGCCTGACCAGCAAAAAAGGCAAAAAATTCAGCGCCTACCTAAAATACGAAAAAGACCCTGATAAAAAATACTTTTCATGGAAAATGGAATTTAAGTAGGTAGAAAAGCGAAGGCGACCGTTTAGTTCTCAGATCGTATAATTCATAAATTCATAAAAAGGAGTCAGAAACAATGGAAGTTCAAGAACAGCTGCATCAATATAAGGAAAATCAGAAAGACAGGGGAAGGCTGCTGATTAGCTGTCCGGATCAGCCGGGAATTGTCGCGGCTGTATCTCAATTTTTGTATAAATTTAACGCGAACATTATGGATTCAAATCAGCATTCAACAAACCCTGAGGGAGGAACCTTTTTTATCCGGATTGAGTTTGAGTGTCCTGATTTAGCGAATCGAAAAGAGGAATTAAAAAGCCAGTTCCATACGATTGCGGATAAATTTTCAATGAATTGGGATTTAAGTCTCGTCCAGGAGTTAAAAAGAACGGCGATTTTTGTATCCAAACAGCTGCATTGTCTCCGTGAGCTTCTCTGGGAATGGCAATCAGGAGATATGATGACAGAAATTGCCTTAGTCATAAGTAATCATGAAGAGGCTCGGGGCGTTGTAGAGTCCTTGAATATCCCCTTTTATTACATACCGGCAACGCGAGAAACCCGGCAGGAATCAGAGGAGCAACAACTGCAGCTTCTGAAGGAATACCAGATTGACCTGATTGTACTGGCCAGATATATGCAGATTTTAACGTCGGATTTTGTCCAGGCATATGAGCGTAAAATTATTAATATTCATCATTCCTTTTTGCCGGCCTTTGTGGGAGCAAAGCCATATGAGCGTGCTTATGAGCGGGGAGTCAAACTTATTGGAGCGACCTCACACTATGTAACGAATGATTTAGATGAAGGCCCTATTATTGAACAGGATGTGATGAGGGTTAATCATCGCGACCACGTTCAGGATTTAAAGAAAATTGGTGCTTCCATTGAGCGAAGTGTGTTAACCAGGGCTGTGAAGTGGCACTTAGAGGATCGAATTCTTGTCCATGAAAATAAGACGATTGTTTTTTAAAAGAAAATGGCATCCGCTTCAAGAAGCCTGAAAGCTATAAATCTTTTCAAACATTGAAGGCTATGACTGTAATTATGTCGAAATATATAGAAATATAGTTTAAATGTTATTACTTAGATAACTTACTAAGAAGCTTTCATTTTACTCGCAGAAAGTCGTGGGGGGATAACTTGAGAAAAAAGGGTTTATGGACCGCTATGATACTGGTGACAGCAGTGCTTTTGTTTACGTTATGGTATATCTATCCCAAACCATATACCCATACCTTTGAAGGAGTTCGCTATCAATTAGGCAGTGAAAATATGGGAATGGAGGAGCCAGTTACGATAAAACTTGATGGAGAAATTCAAAATCGTTTATTTGGAAACAGAACGTTTAGGGGCACAATCCTGATTGATGGCCAAAACATCCCTCCTGAGAATGCCGGGGAAGTGGGGATACAGTTTGATATTAAAGATCGCGGTGACGGTGTGAAGTATACAGTAATAAAAGAAGATGAGAATTATCCTTCATTATATTTTCTTGGAACCATCTTTTTAAACCAGCAGCTTGGTGAACTTGCCTTGACGATTCACGATCAGCGGGAATCAGGTTCAAGATGGAGCAGTAAGGATGGTATGATGATTACTGCTCCTGCCGGGAATCGCTCAGAAGCGCTTTCTACTGCAAATAAGCTGATGAGTGAAATTTTACAGCAGCCTTTGGAGTGATTTCATGATTTTAACGGAGGGAGGGGTTTTTATCGACAAGGTTTATTTTTTACATGGCTTCATGGGAACGGGTCAAACGCATTTTGCAAAGCAGCTGTCAGCTTTTAAAGATATGAACGTGGAAGCTGTTGATTTACCAGGGCATGGTTATTCAACAGAGAAGGCTGATAAAGAGTACTTTAAGCATGCGCTTCAATGGGTGATTTCTTATATTAAAGAGCGAGGAGAAGGTTATATTATCGGCCTTTCCCTCGGAGCTTCCTTAGCTGTTCATACGGCTCTAAGATCTCCTGAGTCTGTAAAAGGAATTGTGTTAACGGGGTACTCTCCAGAGATACCCGAGGAGATGACTGGAGCTATGGAACAGCAGTATCACTATTTTCGTAACATTGAAGATCGTGATGATGAACTTGTGCGGCATTTTAAGGATCTGCATGGAGATAAATGGAAGGATACACTGGAGAAAGTGTTATATTCGATGACCTATATCTATCCATCGTTATCTGCTGATGAGATAAGGAGCATAGCAGTGCCTGCACTTGTTTTAAATGGAAGCGAGGAATTACATGAGGCAGAAGCGGCTGCTAATATGAAAAGACAAAACACTCATATAGAAGTTGGTCTTATCCCTAATGCAGGTCACACGGCAAACATCGATCAGCCTGATATTTACAACCGTTTAGTTAGAGAATTCATTGGTAGAGTACATAGAGAGAGAACGAACATTTAGTCCGTTCTCTTTTTTAAACTTTGAGCAGTTCTGTCTCCAATGTCTTAAGAGATTGTTCCAAACGACTCGATGTATTCTTTACATCCAATAATTGCTGATAGGCCTCCTCGGTCTTCTGATTCTGGATGTGTGACTGAATCTGTTCCAGCTTTTGATGGTATTTTTCGTGCAGGTTTTTGGCCTTTTTAAAGGAAGACAGCAATTTGACTTCAGGATTATTTTCATACTTCCTCATCCATGTTCCTAATGCACAGCTGTGAGCAAGCAGGCTGCCCTCGATATTTTCAGTTTGATAGCCCAGTATTTGATTGTAAAGCCACCACTCCAGTAATCTATGCTCCGTTTCGGTCACCCTGATTAGCCGCTGTGAACGGATTAATCGGGATTTAAAGAATAATGAACTTCCTTTGACAATTTGCCGTCATATTTTAATAATTTATTCTGAATAGATTTATTCCGGATTGAAATGAGGCCGATATTATTATCTGTCTCCATTAAAGATGCTTTATTTGTCCTTAAATAATGAATTTCCTCGCGCCATTTCTCACTGCTACGGCTGTCAGGCGGCTGGTTTTCACCTGTATGAAGGCGGTTGTGCTCATCACAGGTTCGATAAATGGCTTTTCGTTTTCGCTTATACGCATTAAACCAGACGGCACTTCTCAGCAGGAGTCCCCATACTCCGGAAAAGCTCATATTATGAATGGGACTACTGGTGAATTGATAGATGGGCAGGTTCTGGTGATTCTTTTTTGTCACGATTGACTTGACGGACGCACCATAATGCACATCCCCTGATAAGATGATACAAGGCTTTGGATTCCAGGATAAAATCTGGTCCATGAGAAGTGAAAATCCGGCATGGTTATATTTCCAGGCCTCATAATCGAGCTGATAGCGGATCTGCACCCCTAAAGCTTTCAGCGGATAGACATAATCCTGTAAAAACGTTTCTATAAGACCGATTCCGTAGACAGGCGTAGCAGATACAATAATCAAAGGATCCCCTTTTTCCCAGCTACTTGAATACAGAGTATGATTTATTCGTTTCCAGCCCCTTTTGCCTATCAAATGGGGAGGAGGTATACTTTCCTCTAATAGATTTCCAATTTGCACGGGCTTTGGTGTCAGATCATAGCCACGCATGGTCCGTGTATCTAAAAATAAACTGACCGGTTTCGTTGGTGCTGTAAAATGCCAGGAATGAAAGCGCCATAGATGTTCAATCCAGATTGCATACACTGGTGAATCCGGAGAGAGGGAATGTAGATGCTTTGATAAAGTATCAATAAAACGATTATCAAATGAATCCGGCTGATTGCCCCAGCCTTGAAATAAAAAGTAAGCCGAGAGTCCATTAGCTACCACATGCCGGCC
This sequence comes from Salinibacillus aidingensis, assembly GCF_039522525.1. Classification (GTDB taxonomy): domain Bacteria; phylum Bacillota; class Bacilli; order Bacillales; family Alkalibacillaceae; genus Salinibacillus; species Salinibacillus aidingensis. Next base: position 527,015 of record NZ_BAAADO010000002.1, on the reverse strand, counting down.
AAGTGGTGCTTCATAAACCGCTGTTCTCCATTCCTGGGAGAGATTCCAATCATCGGTAATATCATGATCATCAAAAATCATATAAGTTGGTGTGTTTGCCAGCACACGTCTGACCAGTGGAAGAGCCTTAAGATAGGACTCCATGTGATTTAACTGCTGCTGATACCGCAATTGATGCTCTTCAAATTCATCCATTCGTTCATCCTGATTTTCTTCATTTTCACCATAAATGAAATAATAAGCATCTTGTTTCATCAGGTCTACAAAGGCTGGAATTTCTGAGGTCTCCCATAATTGGGGACCGAAGTGAAGTAGATACTTTACCGCATATTCTGGGAATGACATCAGGTGATTGTGTGCATGATTGGAAGTGAACTGGCAGAATTGTTCTGAAATATATTGTCTTGCATGTATTTTGTTGATCGATGATTGCAGGGGCTCCTGTTTCAGGCGGGGATCAATATCTGTCAGGTCTTCGTTGTCTCCAAATAATCGCTTCACCCATTTTGTAACCATAGCAAATACTGGATCTGCAATATCATCCGCATAAATCTGATCGCCCATTAAAAACAGGGAGCCTGGTCGCTGATCCAGATGAAGATGATGCTGCTGGATGGCTAAATCTGCACTGGTAAAGGTATCCTGTCCCTCTCCGTGTGGCTTGCGACAGGATCCATAAAGAATATTCGTCTGTTTTCTTCCAGGTATAAAAAAGGTGGGAAGTTTTAATGTCCCGTAAACGATTGAATGAGGATTACTGTCAGAAAGGAGATTCAGGTCCCCTAAATCCACACGTTCACCCTGATATTGGAAAAATAAATTATAGCCTAACAGCTGATCAACAGGAAAAGATCCCTGTTTGGGAGTGAGTTTTATTAGTGAGATATACACATGTTCTCCAGCCTGAATCATGTCATGTCCTGTGGATACATTCAGGTACTCATATTGATGAGGATCATCCTGTATATCAGCCTGTGGATTTTCCTTAATTCGATAAACCTCGCCATCGATGAAATAGGGCTTACTTGCAGCTAACCAGATGTACGCTCCTTCCGGTGAAATCCTTCTAAGCACAGGACCTGATAAAAGTTTGGGGATAGGAAACATATGCCATCAACTCCAATAGATGAAAGACTGTCAATAAAGTGAAACTTCCATCAGTGGGGGTTTTCTCCATCCCCCACTTAGTCTTGTTAGGTTACCCTCAAAACTTGAAGTGGGGGTATTACGGCCAGTTAATACGTGATAAATAGTGGGAATTAGGTTCCACTAATAAAAGCTATGGGATAGCCTATTCATCTATTGGGAAGTGTGTGTATGTCGTGCCTGGACAGGCAGATTATTTCGGGTGCCGTTTAAATGATGCCTAAGCGTTTTTTTGAATGTTTTTGTAAAGCTGCTGGTAGGCTTTCGATTCGTCCTGCATACCCATCTCCTGATAAACTTTTGATAGCCATCTGACCGGTTTAGGGTCATCTTCCTTTAATTCCATTTCAAAGCTGAAGCATTCAATGGCCTGCTGGAAATGTTCAAATTGAAAGTATAATTCACCTAAAAGCTGCTGTTGGTCGGGATCATTCTCTATCTCAAGCATTTGATCAATTTTACGTAAAATGGGTAACTCCGGGTGTGTGCTTTTAAAGGGCTCAGCCCATTCTGCCACATAGGATATATCATGATCCAGGAGAAGCTGATTGACACATTTATTTAATAATTTTTCCAGGCGTATTGAATCAGACTGATAGAGGGAGGGGAGGAGCTGATTAAATTTATTAACATCTATTTCACGGGATTGAACATGGATCTGATCCAGCACAGATTCAACGAGTGGAACCTCTGTTTCAGGAATGGTCAGAGCATGATTGGTAATCATATCAATCATTTTATGAGGCTTGCTTAATGCACTGGAAAGCTTTATCAGGTCCTGGGTGATCGGTTTGAAATCGCCAGTTGAATCAAGAAGAGATTGTAATACATCTGCTACTTGTTCCTTGGTTAAGTATTCATCGAGCATAGAGTAAAGCTTATGATAGTGAGGTTCTGTCGGGTTTTTCGAAAACTTATAAATGGTGATCGCCAGCAGGTCAGTCAGACGGTCCTCCTGCTTAAGAAGCGTGGAGAGGGCTTCAAAATATGAGTCATCCTGAAGATTGTGGAAGTATACCTTTTCGGCAAATAAAGGATCTTTTTGAAACAGGTCACTATCGGGGTGATTATACCACTCGGCATAGGCTTGGAACTCCAACTTTTTGGCAAAGTCCTGAACCCATGTATGGTCTGGATGTACATCTAAGAGCATCCGGATGATTCGATAGCTTAGGTAGGTCTGCCCATTTCGGCGGTAGCGGTAAAATAATTCCTTAAAGTAGGAAACCAGCTCTTCTTTTTCTATAAAGGAATCAAAAAATGCTGCGATTAAACCTGCTTCATAGGGCGTATGTTTTTGTTCCATTTTCCTGAATAATTGCTCAAAGGAATGCTTACGAAACGATTTTTCGGATGAAAGGAAGGCTACTGTTAAGGGGTGCTGGGCGGAACATACAATACCTGAAGTAAAGGCCCGGTCGGCAAAGGAATCCGGTTTTACTTGCGGTGATTTTACATAGGTAAGATAGTGGTCTTTATAGAAAAATAAAAAATAGGTCGTTTCATCGTCATTAGCTTCTACAATTTTACTCTGTTGATATAGCGCCATGCGTCGTACTTCCAGTTCGTGCGATTGTTTCTGGTGCTGAATCGAGACCGTTTGTTCGGACATGTAAATACCTCCTTCGCTTTCCTATACTATAACATATTTTCCCTCCTGGAAACGAACCGGAAATTTTTCTGAGCTGAAAATAAAAGGATAAATTTAACGAATGGAATAGGACAAAAATTTGTCAAAGATGTGATATTATATAAATTGTAGAAAACTGTTTAAGGAGAGAAGCGGAATGAATCCAAAATCTCAATTTATAGATGACGGACACGCTGCTAAGCAAAGTACCGGGAAAATATTGTGGCAGCTCACCCGTCCTCACACGTTAACCGCATCCTTCGTACCGGTTTTAATTGGTACGGTTTTGGCCATGCATTACGGTGACTTGTCTGTGCCATTGTTTATGGCGATGCTCTTATCCTGTCTTTTTATACAAATTGCTACAAACATGTTTAATGAATATTATGATTTCAAACGTGGTCTTGATAACGAGGAATCTGTAGGAATTGGGGGAGCAATTGTACGAGATGGCTTCAGGCCTGAATCGGTATTACGAATGGCTGTAGGTTCCTATGGGATTGCACTGTTACTGGGGGTTTACATTTGTATGTCAAGCTCCTGGTGGCTGGCTGTTGTCGGATTAATCGGTATGGGAATTGGCTACTTATATACAGGTGGTCCTTTACCGATTTCTTCAACGCCTTTAGGTGAACTGCTGGCAGGGCTATGTATGGGGTCAGCATTTATTATCATTTCCTTTTTTATTCAAACCGGTTATGTGAATGGTGAGAGTGTACTTATTTCCATTCCTGTTGCTATTTTAGTCGGGGCGATTAATATGGCCAATAATATACGAGATCGTGAAGGGGACGAGAAATCCGGGAGAAAAACGCTCGCGATTTTGCTTGGGCATAAAAAAGCAGTGATTTTCCTAGGCATTTTGTTTGCGATTGCCTATTTATGGATTATCGGCTTAGTGATTGCGGGAATCCTTACTCCATGGCCGCTGGTTGTCCTTCTCAGCCTGCCTAAACCGTTAAAAGCCTATCGTGAATTTATTGATAAAAAGCTTCCGGTACAAATGATGCCGGCGATGAAAGCGACGGCTCAGACGAATACGATCTTCGGATTATTGCTGAGTGTCGGATTATTTATCAGTACTCTTGATTGAACGCCTTAATACACAGGCGTTTTTTTCTTGTCTTCGAATGGATACTAGTTAGCACTTATGCTAAATTTGATGATAATAGCAATTTTATTTATATAATAAGAAGGACGTTGGTCTAAAGGAGTCTTTTTATGAGTAACCAGCAGGATTTTACTCAAGGGAATATTTTAAAGCAGCTATTGTTTTTTTCAACCCCGATTATTTTTACCAATCTGCTCCAGACCTCCTATCAGTTTATTGATAGTCTTTGGGTGGGTAATTTACTGGGGGCAAATGCACTTGGAGCGGTAGCGGTTTCCAGTACGATTATTTTTACGATTTTATCATTTGTTATTGGCATTAATAATGCTACGCTAACCGTCTTGTCCCAGCAGAAAGGACGAAACGATGAAGAGGGTTTAAAAAGTTATGTGAACGCCTTTGTGGTCGTTCTGACGGTGATGTCTCTTTTCCTGGGATTGATTGGGTTTCTTTTTGCTGAATGGATATTGTCGCTGATGGGAACACCAGATGGGATGATGACGGAAGCCAAAGCCTATTTGCAAATCACATCATTGGGATTTTTGTTCCTATTAGGCTACAACTTTATCGGAACGGCCCTGCGTGCGGTTGGGGATAGCCGGACTCCGCTTCGTTTTGTGATGATGGCTGTTATTTTAAACACCCTCCTGGATCCTTTGTTTATTGCTGTTTTGGATTTAGGGGTTAGCGGGGCAGCCTTAGCTACCGTCTGTTCTCAAGGATTTGCGCTATTATACGGATTATATTTTGTACTTAAATATAACCGGATTCCTTTTACCGTGCCGAGGATCCCGAAGAAGCAGGAAGTTACGCTTATTCTGCATTTAGGGATTCCCTCAGGGCTGCAGATGTCTGTCATTTCCGCCGGCGTTGCAGCGATCATGAGTGTCGTTACATCCTTTGGAGAAGGCGTGGTTGCAGGATTCAGTGCGGCCCAGCGACTGGATAGTGTACTTATGCTGCCGGCACAGGCGCTGGGGACCGCTGTGAACAGTATGGCCGGTCAAAACATTGGTGTAAATAAGTGGAAGCGAGTCAATCAAATTGCAAAATACGGGTTTTTCTATAACCTGGGCTTCATGCTTATGATTGCCTTTCTGCTTGTCTGGCTGGCGGATTTCGGTATACGTCTTTTCATTCAGGAGGAAGAGGCTGTCCAGTTTGGCAGTGATTACTTAAAGACGGTTGCCTTTTTCTATCCATTTCTGGGAATTAATTTTATTCTGAATGGTATTGTGCGGGCATCGGGAGCGATGTATCAGGTGCTCGTGTTAAATATTCTGTCGTTCTGGGTATTGCGTTATCCGCTTACGTATTTGTTTTCATCCCTATTCGGAGACCATGGAATTGCGCTGGGGATGGGGATCAGCTTTGTCATCAGCAGTCTGTTTGCCTTTCTGTATTTTCAGTTTGGCGGATGGAGAAAGAAGGAGCTATTTAAAGAAAATAAAAATGAGAACTAAATATATCGTGATAAATCCTCTCTAATCTGAAAAAGGGAGGATTTTTTCATTTATGTGTGAATGAAATAGAATTTATGCTCATATGGTCTTTAAAAAGGTTATCGCTTACCAGAAGGAGGGAGATGAGGCTTTGGTGCAGTCTGAACCTAAGATACCGAAAAAAATCTGGCAGGCCAGACAAAGAATTCAGCCCTTTGTTCAAAAAACCCCGCTTATTCCATCCACGATTCTTTCAAACCTCACGAATAAAAAGGTCTATTTCAAACTTGAAACGGCAAATGCCATAGGTGCATTTAAACTAAGAGGGGCGGCGAACAAAATCCTTTCCCTCTCAAAAGAGGAGCAGAGCAAGGGCGTGACCACCTTTTCAACAGGAAATCATGGGTTGGCGGTCTCCTATGTGGCGAAAGCATTAGGCCTAAAAGCAGTTGTATGTGTTTCCAATCGGGTCCCACAGGAAAAAATCGATGCATTAGCCCAGTTTGGTGCGGAATTGGAGATTGCGGGAGATAGTCAGGATGATGCTGGTGAGCGCTGCCGGGAATTGGAAAGTAAATACGGTATGACCATCGTTCCGCCATTTGATGATCAGGAAGTGATTGCGGGTCAGGGAACGATCGGCCTGGAATTGCTTAACGATTTGCCCCAGGTGGATCATTGTATCATTCCTTTGTCAGGAGGTGGATTATTAGCGGGGATAGGAGCGGCCATAAAAAGTGTTGATCCAGACGTTCGAATCTCCGGGGTATCCATCAAAGGAGCGTCGGCTATGAGTGAGAGTCTGAAAAAGGGCTATCCGGTTGATGTTGCGGAAACAGACACGCTGGCAGACAGTCTCTTAGGTGGAATTGGTGCTCATAATCAATATACCCTGAGAATGGTAAGAGAGGTGATGGATGATCTGCATCTGTTAACCGAACCTGAAATAAGAAGAGGAATGTCTCATATGGTATTCAAAGAGCAGGTTATGGTTGAAGGTGCTGCGGCTGTGGGTACCGCTGCTTTATTGGAGGAAAAACTGGAGCAGCCCGGAGAATCCATTGTGCTAATAGTTAGTGGGAAAAACGGTGACATCAGCGCCTTAAGAGAGGAGCAGGATCAGCCATTGGAGGATAAAAAGGGGGCGTGTTTATGAAAATTTATACCGAAAACGAGCTCCGAAATACGGTGAACGTAAACGAGGATGTCATCAAAATTATTGAGGACGGGTTTGCCAGTCTGGTTACCAAAGAGGTCGGAATGCCACCGATTATGCGGATTGATATTCCTGAAAATAATGGAGAAGTGGATTTGAAAACAGCCTATATTCCAGGGTACGGCAAATTTGCCATTAAAATGTCATCTGGTTTCTTTGATAACCCGAAACTAGGACTCCCGAGTGGAAGTGGCATGATGATTTTATTAAGCACGGAAACAGGACGGCCACAGGCGATTTTATTGGATAATGGCTACTTAACCGATGTGCGGACAGCTGCAGCGGGTGCCATTAGTGCAAAGTATTTTGCAAAGGAAATGATTGATACAGCTGGTGTGATCGGTGTTGGAAACCAGGCCCGTTTTCAAATTGAGGCACTGGCACAGGTACGCAGCTTCAAAAAATTACAGGTTTACGGGAGAAATCAGGAGAAAGCCATTTCCTTTAAAGAGGATATGAAAAAGAAACTTAATGTAGAGGTAAAGGTTTGTCCGACTATGGAAGAGGTTGTAAAAAGCAGTGATACAGTTGTCACAACAACCCCGGCGGAGCATCCATTAATCCAGTCTGACTGGCTTCATCCCGGCCTTCATATTACCGCCATGGGATCGGATGCAGAACACAAACAGGAAATTGCCGCAGATGTGTTTTCCCATGCAGACCGGATTTTTTGTGATGTCAAAAGTCAGTGTGTGCGGCTTGGGGAGCTTCATCATGCAAAGGATGAGGGTGTGATTACAGATCAAACGGAGATAACCGAGCTTGGTCAGGTTATTACAGGTCATAAATCCGGGCGAACTTCAGATAATGAAATCACCATTTGTGACCTCACCGGAACAGGCGTACAGGATACAGCAATCGCTCTATCAGCCTATGACGAGCTGGAGCGTTATTCAAAAGGGCTCGAAATCACCAATGCATAACCCTCCAAAGCAATGACTGCCTGAGAAAAACATAAGGGAGGGATCTGATGTGATGTTCCCGATTATGGAATATAAAGAACGAATGAAAAAGACGAAGGAAAGGATGGCGCTGGAAGGAATGGATGTATTACTCGTAACCAATCCGTCCAATATGAATTATTTGTCAGGGTATGATGCCTGGTCCTTTTACGTTCATCAGATGCTCGTGGTTATCCTTGATGAAGATCAGCCTCTGTGGATTGGCAGGAAACAGGATGCGAATTCAGCCAAAACAACGACCTGGATCGATCACGAAAATATTTTTTCCTATACGGACGACTATGTGCATGCCATTACCAAACACCCCATGGATGAAATTGCACGTATTTTAACGGAAAAAGGATTTGGAAACTGTGTGATCGCAGTGGAAAAGGAAAACTATTATTTTACGGCTAAGGCATTTGAGCAGCTGCAAAAAGGTCTCCCCCAGGCAACATTTAAGGATGCCTCTTTACTGGTGAATTATGTGAGACTTATTAAGAGCGATACAGAAATCAGTTATATGAAAAGAGCCGGAAAACTGGTGGAAAAAGCAATGAAAACCGCCGTTGAACAAATTAAAGAAGGGGTAAGAGAAAACGAGGTTGTGGCCAATATTTTCTATACGCAAATTTGGGGAACCCATGAATTCGGCGGGGATTATCCTTCCATCGTTCCCCTGCTTCCTTCCGGGGAAAGCACCTCTTCCCCTCACATCACCTGGTCCGATAAATCATATGGAAATGGCGACTATGTCATTATAGAACTTGCCGGCTGTTATAAAAGGTATCATGCGCCTTTGGCAAGAACCCTGGTCATTGGTGAGGCGAGTCAGAAGGCAAAGGATACCGCCAAAGTTGTAAATGAAGGGATTGAGGAAACGCTGGCCTTTATTAAGCCGGGTGTGACGTGTGAGGAAATCGAGGAGGTCTGGCGTACAACCGTTGCCCAATATGGCTTTATAAAAGATTCCCGAATAGGATATTCCATGGGGCTGAGCTATCCGCCTGACTGGGGGGAACATACAGCAAGCCTGAGAGCGGGAGACAAAACCATTCTGCGGCCGAATATGACCTTCCATCTTATTCCGGGTATATGGTATGAGGATTTTGGCATTGAGATTAGCGAATCTTTTGCCGTAACGGATAGTGGAATTGAGACTTTTGCCAATTTCTCGAGAGATCTGTTTGAAAAATAAGAGCTGTCTCTATATCGAGACAGCTCCATTAATCATATTTTTTCAGGATTTATCACGTATTAACTGGCCGTAATACCCCCCACTTCAAGTTTTGAGGGTAACCCAACAAGACTAAGTGGGGGATAAACGGCCAGTAAAAACCTGATAAGTTCAACTAACCATCAGTGGGGGATGGAGAAAACCCCCACTGATGGAAGTTTCACTTTATGCTCCAAAGCCCTGTTTCATGACTTCATCCAGGTACTGATGTGCTTTGTTTTCGTCTATATTCTTCACCATTACAAGCTCACTGATTAATACCTGCTGTGCGTTTGTCAGCATATTTTTGTCAGCAGTTCCGAGTGTTTTGTTTCTGCTGATTCTGGTTAAATCTCTGATCACTTTAGCTTCTTCAACTATGTCACCGCTTTTTATTTTCTCCATATAGACTCGATGTCTCTGGTTTGGATGAACGTTTAAATCATCATCGTCTGTTGTCAAAGCCGTTTGCATTTCCTCAAGCTTATCTGAATCTACAATCTTACGTAATTTAAGCTTATCCTCATTCCCTTTAGGAATCATGACATTCATATTTTGAGTGGGGATCTTCATGATGTAATAGAGCTTTTTCTCTCCTCTGAACTCCTTTTCTTCAATGCCTTCAATAACACCAGCGCCATGCATTGGGTAAAAAATTTTATCACCAATTGTAAACAATAGGACACCCCCAGGTTCATTCATAGTTATATTATAACATAAAATTTCCTAACAGTAAAATTTTATATTTTACCACCATACTATTATGATGTCAACAAATTTATGATAAAAAATCGCTGCTTGTCTAAAGATTCTAACAATGATTGACATCCATGACCGCATAGGCTAGGGTATGTACAAAATGAGTTAAGGGAGGAATGATTTTGAGAATTGTTTTCTATGAGCCTGAAAATACGTTTGGTCAGATTCGGACAGGAGTGTTGTACGATAACAAGGTCATTGATGTGAATGAAGCCTATCGGTCGTTCCTTACATATAACGAAGCCTCTGCATCGTCAGCGGACCAGCTTGTGCCTGCTTCAGTCAATGATTATCTTGCTCTGGGAAAGGCAGCTTTTGATCGAACGAAGGAGGCCGTTTCTCACGCCATAGAACACCAGGAAGACAGTGTGATGCTGGACCGAAATCTGGTCACATTAAAGGCACCTCTGAAGCAGGGAGCTAAAGTGATATGTGTTGGAAAAAATTATCGGAACCATGTCTCGGAAATGAAAAGTGAGATTCCTGATTTCCCCGTGCTTTTTGCTAAATTCTCAAATGCTATGATTGGGCCGGAAGATCAGATTCAAAAATCCTCTAAAACGAATAAGCTGGACTATGAAGGTGAGCTTGCTCTGATCATCGGTAAAGAAGCGTCCCAGGTCTCCCGGGATAAGGCTTTGGATTATGTTGCAGGATATACAGTCGGAAATGATGTATCGGCAAGAGATCTGCAAAAGCGGACCCCTCAATGGCTGCAGGGAAAAACGTTGGATCATAGTACACCCATTGGCCCTTGGATGGTAACTGCTGATGAAGTGCCGGACCCCCACGACCTGACAATTAAGACCACTGTCAATGGAGAGCAGAGGCAGTACTCCAACACCCGTCACTTTATTTTTAATATTCCCTATTTAATTGAATTTATTTCAAGTTTAATTACTTTACAGCCTGGTGATGTGATTTTAACAGGCACACCGGATGGCGTCGGCTTTGCTATGGACCCGCCCCAATTTCTTGAAAATGGAGATCAAATAAAGATTGAGATTGAGAAAATTGGAATTTTAGAGAATGATGTAAGGCAATAATAATGCAAAGAAACAGATGAAAATGTATAATTTTCTTTGTAGCTTTTAACTCTACAACTAGAAACCAGCAAGGAGGAAGCAGCATGAGATCATCTAAGAAGACATTGTTGTTAGCCATGGCTATATTGCTGACAGCCTTTTTGGCAGCCTGTGGCGGTAATGATAATGCTGAGGAATCAGGAGAAGGTGAAGACAATAATCAGGTCTTACATCTAAGTAATGGGGACACCATTCCTACTATGGATTCATCGATGGCAACAGACGAATATGCCTTTCAATTCTTAAGTGCAACAACGGAAGGTCTATATCGTTTGGGTAAGGATGGTGAAATTAAGGAAGGAATCGCCAAAACTCACGAGAAAAGTAAAGATGGACTGACATGGACATTTGATTTACGTGAGGATGCTGTCTGGTCAAATGGAGATCCTGTCACAGCTCATGATTTTGTTTATGCATGGCAGCGGGCGGTTGATCCTGAGACAGGTTCAGAATATGGCCCTTATATGATGAGTGGAGTGATTAAAAACGCAACAGCCATCAGTGAGGGCGACATGAAACCCGAGAAGCTTGGTGTTGAAGCAGTGGATGACTATACGTTAAAAGTCAACCTGGAAAATCCTGCTCCATACTTTGAATCATTAACGACATTTGGTACATTCCTGCCGTTAAACGAAGAGTTTGTTAAAGAGCAGGGTGACAGTTATGGGACAAGCTCTGATACATTATTGGCAAGTGGTCCTTTTATCCTTGAAGACTGGGAAAGCACTTCAACCTCATGGACTCTTAAAAAGAACCCGGACTACTGGGATGCTGACACTGTTCAGCTGGAAAAAATCACATTTGATGTCATGAAGGACCCGCAAAGTGCTGTGGATTTATATAATAAAGGTGAACTGGACCGTGTGAATCTTACCTCTGATCTTGTTGATATGTATAGGTCCGAGGACGAGTTTTCCACAGTTACAGAACCTGTGTTAACCTTTATTAAATTTAACCAGACGGAAAAAGAATCTCTCCAGAATGTTAATATTCGAAAAGCCATTAGCTATGCCATCAACAAAGAGGCTATGGTGAATGAAATTATGAATAATGGAGCGATTGCTGCCACAGGTGCGGTTCCAAAGAACTTTTCCTTCCATCCCGAAACAGGAAAAGATTTTCGTGAAATCAATGGAGATATGGTTAGCTTCGATAAAGAAAAAGCTTTGGAGTATTGGGAAAAAGGACTTAAAGAAATTGGAAAGGATACCGTTGAGCTTGAGTTCTTATCCGGTGATACAGAAACCGGTAAAACCATTAACGAATATATCCAGAACCAATTACAGCAAAACCTTCCTGGACTTAAGGTTACTCTGAAGCAGGTGCCGTTTGAACAGCAGCTGGATCTAACCTCCAATATGAACTATGATATGGCTATTTCATCCTGGGGGGCCGATTATCTTGATCCATATGGCTGGCTGAACCTGTGGCTGACTGATGGAGGAAATAACGAAACAGGCTATTCGAATTCTGAATATGATCAGTTAGTTCAAAGCAGTGTTACAGAATTAGCTCAGCAGCCGGTTAAACGTTTCGAAGCGTTGCTTGAGGCTGAAAAAATTGTATTTGAAGATGCCGTAATTGCTCCATTATACCAGCAGGGCAAAGCACAATTAACCAACCCTGATCTGAAGGGTGTCATTCGAAATGACTTTGGTGCAGAATATGAATATAAATGGGCCTATATGGAATAAATAGGCTATTGAGGGAGAGAGCATATACCTGGTATGTGCTCTCTTTTTTGTTGTAAGGAAAAAGGAAAACACCAGCCTATCGCGAATAAACTGATAAATAGACTTTGTTTATGGGAGTGTGGTGGCTGGTATGTTTCATTATGAAGATTATGATGGACTTGGACTGGCAAAGCTGGTTCAGAAAAAGGAAGTAAAGCCGGAAGAACTGACAGAAGAGGCAATAAAACGGATTGAGCAGCACAATCCACAACTGAATGCGGTTATTCATAAAATGTACGATCAGGCAAAAAAACAAAGTCAGCAGCCGGTTACTGGAACGTTTGCAGGTGTGCCGATGCTTTTGAAGAATATCACCCAGGAGATCGAGGGTGAACCGATTACAGCAGGCTCCAAAGCATTTAACAATTACCGGGCAAAACAGGATTCAAACTTTGTTAAAAAACTAAGGGAAACAGGGGTGTCTTTTTTAGGACAAACCAATGTACCGGAGTTTGCACTGATGGGAATCACTGAACCGAAGCATTATGGTCCCACAAGAAATCCGTGGAATCCTGATTATACTCCTGGAGGATCAAGTGGAGGTTCAGCAGCTGCAGTAGCTTCAGGTATGGTCCCGATAGCCGGAGCCAATGATGGGGGAGGGTCGATTCGCATTCCTTCTGCCTATACCGGTCTTTTTGGTTTGAAGCCGAGCAGAGGAAGAACTCCTGTTGGACCTAATGTGGGCCGGAACTGGCAAGGGGCTTCCGTAGATCATGTTTTATCCAAAACGGTACGGGATAGTGCGGCCATGCTGGATGAATTACGGGTTTACGAAAAAGCAGGTGCCTTTCACGCTCCGCCCTTTGACGGAAGCTATTTAGACATTGTACAAGCCTTGGAAAGCCGCCCGCTGAAAATTGCCTATTCCACTCAATCACCAATAGGTACAGAGGTTGAACAGGACTGTATAGAAGCGGTGGAAAAAACGGCACGGTTACTGGAGGATATGGGTCATATTGTGGAAGAAAAAGAGCCTGGTGTAAATGGACGGGCACTGGCCAAAAGTTATTTTACGATGTATTTCGGGGAAGTCTCCGCTACTTTACATGATCTGCAGGACGTACTGGGAAGGAAGGCAAAACCATCTGATGTTGAGCCTGAAACCTGGCTGCTTGGGATGCTCGGTAAAGCCGGATCAATTGAAGACTATGTGCTGAGCATGCGGGAGTGGGATCAGGCAGCCATTAAGATGGAGAGCTTCCATGAAGAGTATGACTTATATATGACACCGACGACAGCCTTTAAACCGGCGCGGATTGGTGAGCTTGATACGAAGCCGTCCGAGAAACGACTTATCCGCATAGCCAGTTCCCTGCATTTAGGGAAAGTATTAAAAAAGGTCAGGATCATTGATCAGATCATGGAGGACAGCCTGAAACGAACCCCTTTTACACAGCTGGCCAATTTGACAGGGCAGCCCGCCATGTCCATTCCCCTGCACAAAACAGACCATAATCTGCCACTTGGAGTTCAGTTTATTGCAGCGAGAGGTCGGGAAGATTTATTATTGGAACTGGCCGGTCAATTAGAACAGACGGAGCATTGGTTAAAAGTGAACAAACAACAGGAAAAATCTGCAGCAAAACACAGCTATTCTGTATAGAAATAGAACAGGCCATACCATAATAGAATGAGAAGTAGAAAACATAAGATCATGTAAGGTAGTGATTACGTGGATGAGCAAAATCAGGAGCGATTAGCCGAAGAACATCGGATTAGAAACGTTCAAAAAGAGATCGATAAAGTCATACAAAAGCTGAAAACAAATGTTGGTGAAGTAAAGGATCGTGTTCTTGAGCTGAGGAAGAACTTCTGGGAGGATGTGACGGTCAATCTTGATGAGCCTGATGATGTCATTGAGACCCAGGCGAGTATTAAACAGCAGGCCGAGCTCCTTTCAGAAAGAGAACGAAGCCACGGACAGTGGAGTGAAAGGCTGAAGACCCTTGATAAACTGAAGGATAATCCCTATTTTGGCCGGATCGATTTTTTAGAGGATGGGGAAAAAGAGACCGATCAGATTTACATTGGTATTTCATCATTAATGGATGCCAATGAGGAAAACTTTTTAATCTATGACTGGCGGGCGCCTATTTCAAGCATGTATTACGATTATCCCCCAGGCAGGGCGGAATATGAAACAGTTGAGGGGACGATTGAAGGCGAAATCAAGCTTAAACGCCAGTTCATTATTCGAAATGGCAAGCTGGAAGGAATGTTTAATACAGGGATAACCATTGGAGATCACCTGCTGCAGTCCGTGCTTGGCCAAAATGCCAGTGAAACGATGGAAAGTATTGTGGCGACGATTCAAAAGGAGCAGAACCAGATTATCCGTAATGAAAATAATAAAATTCTGATCGTCCAGGGGGTGGCGGGAAGTGGAAAAACATCTGCAGCCTTACAGCGGGTGGCTTACTTATTGTATCGCCATCGTCAGTCCCTGACATCGGAAAACATTTTACTATTCTCCCCCAACCCTCTGTTTAACAGCTATGTGGCTAATGTATTGCCTGAGCTTGGGGAAGCAAATATGAAACAGACGACCTTCCAGGAATACTTAGAAAAACGGTTGAGGGAATCCTTCAAGATCGAAACCCCGTTCGAGCAGATGGAACGATATTTAACCCGTCGATTTGACGGACAATATGAGGAGAAAATGGCTGCGATTCACTTTAAATCCAGTTTAACGTTTAAACAGCTTCTGGATAACTTCCTCGACGCCTTGTCGGCAGAAGGGATTCAGTTTCGCAATATAACCTTTAAAGGCAGGGTGCTTGTCTCAAAGGATGAGATTTATCATTATTTTTACAGCCTTGATTCCCACGTTACTATTGCCCATCGGATGGATGAGGTTTGTGATTGGATTCTGGAAAAGCTCGCTGAAGTTGAAAAAACAGAGCGGCAAAAGGATTGGGTTTTATCTGAAATCGAGCTGCTGGACAAAGAGGATTATGCCCAGGCATTCCAGGAGCTGGATCAGCAGAAAAACTTTAATGATGAAACCTTTGATGATTACGAAAGAGAAGAACAAAAGCTGCGTAAATGGGTTGTCCGCAGGCGGATGAATCCACTAAGGAGAAAAATAAAAAGGCTGCAGTTTGTTAATGTACGTCTGACCTATCTGAAATTTTATCAGGAATGGTCCCATTATGACTTCAACCAGGAAAATCTTCCGAGAGAATGGGGAGTTATCAGTGGACAAAGTATTGAAAATCTGAGCCGGAAGTTTCTCTCATGGGAGGAGGTTACCCCGTACTTATATGTTCATGACCATTTACTGGGGTCCATGAAAGATCGGGGGATACGTCATGTCTTTATTGATGAGGCTCAGGATTATTCTCCTTTTCAATTTGCTTATTTAAAGGATAAATTTCCAAGCAGCCAGATGACCGTGTTAGGCGATGTGAATCAGGCTATTTATGCTCATGCCTTATTGGGGGATACAGTTATTGATGCCTCTCATGAGGAGAAAATGGAGAAAATTACATTAATGAAGAGCTATCGCTCAACAAAGCCGATTGTGGAATTTACCCGGCATATCGTTGAGGGAGGCGACCGGATCCAAGCCTTCAACAGGGACGGTAAAGTGCCTCTTCTTAAAATCGTTTCTGAGGAAGGGCATCTGTCCGCCTCCATTAAGAATACGATTCAGGAGCTGCAATCGAGAGGGCATGAAACGATAGCGGTCATTTGTCATTCCATGCAGGAAGCTGAAAAAGCCTATCATCAATTGCAGGAACAGCTTTCTGTTTCGTTAATTGATGAAGAAACCACCACATTTGAAAAAGGCATTGTCATTGTACCGACCTATCTGGCAAAAGGAATCGAATTTGATGCAGTGATTCTTTATAATGCTTCTGAACATGTTTACCAGGATGAACTGGAGCGGAATCTTTTCTATACTGCATGCACTCGGGCCATGCATGAACTGGTGATGATGTCAGCTGGAGCGCCATGCACATTTATTCATGAAGTTCCAAAAGATAAATATGAAGTGGTAAAAGATTAGACAAAGAAGTCAAAAGTCATAACCAGCTGACTTTTGACTTCTTACTTTTAGACTTGCGGTAAGGGAAAAAGGTCGGGGGTATCTCTTCTGAACAAAGCTGAAATCCATGATAAATGGACAAATCTGCTTTATCCGGGAGCATATGACGCTATACCATAGCAATAAAAGATATACTTAACAACACATCCCCTCTTTATATCCATATGAGAAGAATTGGAAGGATTTGAAACAAAATGAGTGTTGACGCACATAAATTTTCTCCCTATAATTCTAAAAAGATGTTTTAAGAGCTTTCAATTTGGGTAAATCATAACATGCCCCTTTCAAACAGGGCTCTGATAAAACAAAAACAGGGTAGGTGTAAGTATCCAAGACGACTACTTTAGGCATTTAATTATTCGTAAAAAAGCCGTTTGTAAATCAGTCCCATAAACGATTTCATTCGAAAAACTATACTAGAAAAATGAATAAGAACGAAAGATTAGAAGCATGATGAAAAATAAACTGTGTATTTTACTTTAGGAGGAAAAGAATGAAATCGTTCAAACCGAAAACGGACTGGACCACGATGATCGTCAGTGGTGGATTTTTAGGACTATTTGTTATATTTTCTTTAATTGATATGGATATGGTTGGCCGATGGGTGACAAGTTCGTTTAATTGGTCAGCAAAATACTTTGGTGCTTATTGGCAAATTTTATTGCTGGCTATTTTCTTTGTAGGGATTGGCTTAGCTGTTTCCAAATATGGAAGTTTAAAACTTGGTAAAAAAGACAAACCAGAAAACAGTTATTTCCGTTGGGTTGCTATGATATTATGTACTTTACTCGCTAGTGGTGGTGTGTTTTGGGCTGCATCCGGACCTATACAACACTTCATGTCCACTCCGCCATTGTTTGCATCAGAAGGAATGACACCCTCTGAGTCCGTGCTCCCGGCTCTGGCGCAGAGCTTTATGCATTGGGGATTCCTGGCATGGGCAACATTGGGAACTTTAGCAACAATCGTCCTCATGTATGCACATTATCATAAAGGATATCCACTAAAACCTCGTACAATTTTATACCCATTATTTGGTGAGAAAATCTTTGGTAAAAGTGTCATTGGATCTACGGCGGATATCGTATCCATTATCGCAGTGGCTGCCGGTACAATGGGTCCAATTGGTTTTCTTGGATTACAGGCTGGCTATGGATTAAATGATTTATTTGGGATTCCAAATACATTGACAACAAATATTATTATTATGGCAGGACTTGTGACCATATCTGCGATTTCAGCCGCAACAGGTGTAGATAAAGGAATTCAGTTATTAAGTCGTATCAATGTTATTATGGTTCTTGTCTTAGGAATTGCCATTCTATTAGTAGGGCCAGGAATGTTTATTATTGATTCCTTTATTGGTGCTCAGGCCTTTCAGTTACAGCACTTCTTTGAAATGTCCATGTACCGGGCCGATCAGGAATGGCTGGGTTACTGGACCATTTTCTTCTGGGGTTGGTTCCTGGGATATGGACCAATGATGGCTATCTTTATCAGTAAAATATCCCGCGGAAGAACGATCCGTGATTTAATTGTGGCTGTTTCTGTCATTGCCCCACTCGTCAGTAACTTATGGTTTACGGTTGTTGGAGGTACTGGTTTATTCCAGGAGCTCAATAATCCAGGCTCTATTTCTGAAGCCTTTAATGAAGGTGGAATGCCGGCAACTGTAATGGCCATCATGGATCAGCTGCCAATGGGATTCATTTTAGCTTTAGGTTTCCTATTGGTTACGGTCGTATTTGTTGCTACAACGGTTGACACCATGTCTTATACCGTTGCCGTTACCATTACCGGCTCTGACAGCCCAGCCAGATGGATCCGTGTATTTTGGGCGGTCATGTTCGGTATCCTGACGGTTGTTCTCTTAACCATCGGTGAGGGAAGTATTTCAGCATTACAAAACTTTATCGTAGTAACTGCTGTTCCGGTTTCCCTGCTCTTACTGCCTCCTGTATGGACGTCTGTAAAAGTGGCCAAAATGATGTGGAGCGAAAAAGAACAGGCAGCTGCAGATGCTGCAGATAAAGAAGAAGCAGAAAAAGCCGCAAGTTAATACGAAAAGCGAAGGCGACCGTTTAGGTCCGACGGCATAAGCAGAATATCCGGAGTGGCCGCCTTTTGGCCATGTAGGATATTCTGCTTATGACCGCTTGGGCCTGGGAGCCGCAGCTGGACAAAGAAAAGCGAAGGCGACTGATCAGGTCATGCGGGATAAGACGAAGACATGGAGTGGCATGCATTTGGCCACGGAATGGCTTTGACTTATATCCGCCTTGACCTAGGAGCCGCAGCTGGACAAAGAAAAGCGAAGGCGACCGTTTAGGTCCTATAGCCGCCGCTCGATAATAAAAAAACAAGGCATTCTCTTCATGAGCGTGCCTTGTTTTTTATGCAAAAATATTTTGAAAGTTCAAAATCCATATACCCCTTTGCTTTTGAAACTGGTATAATCAATATATTAAATTCGTTATAAAGGATGATTGCAATGTCGTATGTTCTTAGTAAAAAACTGAAGGGCAGGCTGTTACTGCCTGAACACCATGAATACAATGAGAGGAGAAAGGTCTTTAATGGCGGAATCGAACGGTATCCAAAGGCTATTGCCGTCTGTCTTACGGAAGAGGATGTAAGGGCTGCTGTTACATTTGCAAGGACAGAGATCTTAACCATTTCCGTGAGGGGTGGAGGCCACCACGTAGCAGGGACAGCTGTATGTGATCATGGATTAATGATTGATTTATCCGAAATGAGGAATGTCGACGTTGACACTGACCGGAAAATTGCATATGTCGAAGGTGGAGCCATACTGCGGGATATTGATATGGAAACTCAGAAGTATGGGCTGGCTACTCCAACGGGTACAGTATCCCAGACTGGAATTGGGGGCCTGGCTCTTGGGGGAGGATTAGGATATCTGAGAGGCAAATATGGATTGACGAGTGATAATCTTTTGAGTGCGCGTATTGTAACAGCAGATGGCAAATTGCTGGAGGTCAGTTCTAAGCATCATCAGGATTTGTTTTGGGCCCTTCGCGGAGGGGGCGGTAATTTTGGAATTGTGACTCAGTTTGCGCTTAAACTTCATGAAATAGGCCCGAATATTTTAGGTTTGGATGTCATGTATGACTTTAAAGATGCAGGTGAGGTATTACGTAAAGCTCAGGCGTATATAAAAGATGCCCCCGATGAAGTATCCTTTAATATTACAGCCATGCAGCTGCCCCCGGCTCCATTTTTACCGGACTTTTTGCATCATCGAAAAGTCATTTCACTTACCGGCATGTATGCAGGCGACCCTGAGGAGGGAGAATCTGTCCTAATGCCTCTCCGCAACATTACCAAGCCGGTTGTTGATCAATCGGGTGTTTTCCCTTACACAGAGCTGCAATCCAAGCTCGATGCCATGGTGGAAAGCAATATCCCTGTATATGGAACCTCCCTTTATTTTTCCTCGCTGGATGATCGTGTCATAAATAAAATTCTGACAAAATTAGATCAGGCTCCTTCTTCAAGCATCTTAGTGCAATTATGGGCCCTGAATGGTGAAATGAATCGGGTACCTGTTGATGAAACTGCA
Organism: Salinibacillus aidingensis; assembly: GCF_039522525.1. GTDB lineage: Bacteria > Bacillota > Bacilli > Bacillales > Alkalibacillaceae > Salinibacillus > Salinibacillus aidingensis. Next base: position 507,099 of record NZ_BAAADO010000002.1, on the reverse strand, counting down.
TTTGCTGTACGTGATGCTGCCTTTGTACTATTCATCGATGCTATGGTCATGCCGGATATGGATGCAGAAGTATTAAAAAATTGGGTGGAATCGGTCTATCATGAGCTATTGCCCTACTCTCATCTGAACGCATCCTACTTAAATGGGATAGGATTAGGGGACTCGATTACCAAGCGTGCCTATGGGCTGAATTTTTAACCGGCTAAAAGAGATAAAACAGCAATACGATCCTGAAAATGTATTCCGTCATAATCACAACATTTCCCCGCAATCTTAATCTTAAAAAATATGTATATTTTCCACTTTTGCTCACAAACTATGACAGAATCACGATGCGAAGGAGGATATACATATGAAAAAATGGATCGCCTTATGCTTTGCTTTCATGCTCACTCTCGGTCTTTCGGCTCCTGTTATCAGTGCTGAGGATCACGATCAAATGGAGACCAATCTGGAAGACATCGAACTCAATGATGCTCAACAGCAGGAGCTTGAGGCTCTGCATAGTCAAATGTTCAAACTGCATGAACAATTGGTCAGCAAATATGTAGAGTTTGGGGTTTTAAGCGAGGAAAAAGCGGAAAAGAAACTGGAGCATATGAAAGAGCATCAGGAAAAACTCAAGGAAAACGGTTATGTCCCATATTGGAAGGATAAAAAACACAAGAAAGATGAAGAAGATTAAAAAGAAGGGCTGTACCTAGCGGGGTACAGCCCTTCTTTTTAATGCTCTTTCAGACTTTTTAGTGGAACATCCTCTTCTTTATTGGGTGAATCTAAAGGATAAATGCGAGCCATATCACTATGTTCATCTACATGCTGAATATAAACAGGTGTTCCATTATGGGTAACATTAATTAATTTTGGTGCGTCTACAATTTCCTGTGCTCGCTGACGGTCCATTTTCCTACCTCCTCTTATCGATGTTCCTGCCAATTTTAGGTTTTGGAATTTTTTCTTAATTATACAGAGCGGATTTTCTTTCTCACCATTTGATGGCTATAGTATGATGAGGTTAAGGGAGGACTGGACAATGATCGATTTACGAAGCGATACCGTAACAAAACCAACAGATAAAATGCGCCAGGCAAGCCTGGAAGCAGAGGTTGGGGATGATGTGTATGAAGAAGACCCGACGATTAAAGAACTGGAGGCTAAAGCTGCTGAAGTAACCGGCAAGGAAGCTGCACTATTTGTTACAAGTGGTACGCAGGGGAATCAGTTGGCCGTACTTACGCATACCAAACCAGGACAGGAAATAATCCTGGAAGAGGATGCGCATATTTATAAGTTTGAAGGTGCGGCTATTTCTGCCCTTGCCGGGGTGCAGCCACGTCCCATTAAGGGAACGAAGGGTGCAATGAATCCGGAAGACTTGGAGGCGGCAATTCGGCCGGATGATATTCATTTTCCTGAAACAGGGATGATTGGTCTCGAAAATACCCACAATCAATCAGGTGGAACCATCCTTCCGTTTGAAAATATGAAGGAAATCTATGAAGTTGCCCGGAGAAATCAGGTACCCGTTCATTTAGATGGGGCGAGATTGTTTAATGCCTCTGTGGCATCAGGGATATCGGTTCAAACCTATGCAAGTTATACAGACACTGTACAATTTTGCCTGTCGAAAGGACTGGGAGCGCCGGTTGGTTCAATCATCGCTGGTTCTAAGGACTTTATTCAGCGCGCCAGAAAATGGAGAAAACGGCTGGGCGGGGGCCTGCGTCAGGCAGGGATTATTGCTGCGCCCGGGATTGTTGCATTAACGGACATGGTGGATCGGTTAACAGAGGATCATAAAAATGCAAAAAAACTGGCAGAAGGATTGGACCGCTTGGATGGGTTAACCGTTGAAAATGATGTGGAAACGAACATTATTGTGTTAAATGTAAAGGGCACACCATATACAGCGTCTGAATTTGTTGAACGTCTAAAGGAAAAGGGTGTATTGGCCGGTGCCATTGGGCCGGATTCTATTCGTCTCGTGACACATTTGGATGTAACCAGTGAGGATATAGAGACAGTATTGAAGTTAATAAAGGGAATCATTTAGAGCAAGCTTAAAGGATTTGATATTTTTTAAGGATATATCTGCTGAGTCCTATAACCCACATAAAACAGACCCCAAAAGCTGAATTTTGGGGTCCATTTTAAAGGGGTGTATTTAAGGATTTATCACGCATTAACTGGCCGTAATACCTGAGGGTACCCCAACAAGACTAAGTGGGGGATAAACGGCCAGTAAATACCTGATAAGTTCAACTAACCATCAGTGGGGGGGATGGAGAACCCCCCCACTGATGGAAGTTTCACTTTATCATGAATCTTTTAATTCCGGTGGTTTCCGCAATTGAGTTGCCTGTTCAAATCCATAGGCCATTTTTAATAATTTCCCCTCATCAAAGGCTTTTCCTGTTAATGTAATGCCCAGAGGCTTTCCACTGCGTGTATATCCGCCCGGAACTGTAATCGATGGATATCCTGCCTTTGCAGGTATGGCGGCACCGACATTGTTTGGGAACAGAATGGCGTCTAGTTCGTTCTCCTTCATGACCGCATCTATTCCTTTATCCCGGGACATATAGACATCCTTTTCCAGACTTTTTAAATAGGCCGATTCTGTGAGATTTCCGCTCGTTTCTTCACTGCTGGTTAATAAGGTCTGTCCATATTTAAGCATACGACCCTCATGCTTCTCATTAAACTGGATCACGTCTTCTAACGATTTTACGGGAACATGGTTTTCTGTCTGTTGAAGATAGGTATTAATTCCGTTTTTAAATTCATAGATCAGCGTATTCATATCCCAATCTTCATCCTGGGAAGGCATTTTGACATCATCCACAAGCTCTGCTCCATGTTCTTTTAACACAGTCAGGGCTTTCTCCATTGTTTCTTTTTCTTCCTCATCCAGTAATCCAAAATAAGGATCACGGGCAATACCTATGGTGGTCCCTTCCAGCCCCTCTTTTTCTAAAAAGGATACATAATCCACAGTTGGATGAAGATTGGTGTTCGTTATCGGGTCTTCGTCATCCACTCCGGCAATGGCACTTAGTACAATCGCAGCATCCTTTACGGTTCTTGCTATAGGTCCGGCTGTATCCTGACTGTGGGAAATGGGAATAATTCCTGCTCTGCTGATTAGCCCTACAGTTGGTTTTACCCCTACAACCGAGTTTGAGCTTGCCGGACTTAATATCGAGCCGGATGTTTCTGTTCCGATAGCTGCCGTGACCAGGTTGGCCGCCACTGCCGCCCCTGAGCCACTGCTTGATCCCCCAACGTCAAGCTCTCCCGGGCCATAAGGATTCAGCACCTGGCCACCCCTGGAGCTGTAGCCATTGGGCATTCCGTCTGTCATGAAGTTTGCCCATTCCGTCATATTAGCTTTTCCTAATATGATGGCCCCTGCCTGCTTGAGCTGTTTGGCAACAAAAGAGTCCTTATTGGCAGTGTGATCCTTTAAGGTAAGGGAGCCGGCGCTGGTATGCAGCTTGTCATGGGTATCTATGTTGTCCTTTAACAGAATCGGAATTCCATGTAATGAGCTTCTTTTTCCTTTATTTTTTCTTTCTGTATCGAGTGCTTCGGCGAGATGAATAGCTTCAGGATTGATTTCCAAAATAGAATTCAGTTTTACACCATCCTGATCATAACGCTGAATGCGATACAAATACATCAAAACAAGCTCTTTGGATGTGATTCGTTCATTTTCGAGTGCATGCTGAATCTGATCAATGGTAGCTTCCAGTAATTGATGGTCTGCGATTTCTTTCAACCTCTTATTAAACAAATGGCATCTTTCCTTTCTTATAATGTCCATGCCCAGCTCCAGCGTTCTGCAGGAATTCATTAGTATTGATTCACTGGATCAGGATGTCTTTGCAGCGTGATGAAAAATGAAACACCTGCCAAAAACAGCAGTGTACTGGATACGAAAAAGACGGATGAGATTCCGAAATAACCGGAGATGAGTCCCCCTAAAAGAGGCCCCAACATATTACCGAGAAAACGGAGACTCGTGTTATAGCCTAATACTTCCCCCTGAATGGAAATAGGTGCAGCCTGACGAATAAACGCGACCCGCACCGGGATAATTCCCCCTAACGTAATCCCCAGCAAAAAGCGGATAATGACCAGCTGCCAGATACTTGTCACAAATCCTCCGGGAAAGTAGACAATTGCAGCACAGAACAACAGTAAGACAAGAATTTTTTCATGGTTAAACCGGTCCGCTAACCGGCCCCATCTTCTGGCCATCAGTAAATTTCCCAATCCCGTAATAGAGAAGGCAAGCCCGGAGAAAAAGGCTAAATTCGCAGGTCCGTGCAATTCCCCAACATATAATGACAGGATGGGCTGTATACTAAAATGCGCGACCTGAACAATGATGGAAATAAACATCACCATTAATAAAACAGGGGATCGCCATATATGCTGAATAACTTCCTTTCTTGAATACTTGGTTTCGGTTTCCTCTTTTGACTCCAGTTTATATTCTTTCACCCCAAAGATCACTAATACGGATGCGAGAATCAGAGGGACGGATGTGACAAGAAAGGTCATGGAATAGCCAAAGGTATCTGCAATCACTCCGCCCAAAAGAGGGCCAAGCAGGGTTCCGGTAACGTTTCCGGTTTGCAGAGTACCGAGCACTCTTCCTGCATCTTTTTTTGGTGTCTGAGTGGAAATAAGAGCCTGGGCCGTGGATATAAAGCCTGAGAATAATCCCATAAACATACGCAGAAAGAAGAGTTGAATCACATTCGTAACAAAGCCCATTAAAAATACACTGATACTGAGCCCAATGCCCGCAATAATTAAGAATTTCTTTCGTCCGTAGTAATCACCAAACCTTCCCCAGATGGGTGAAAAGATAAAGGCCGTCATAAAGGTAATGGCAAATACCCATCCGGACCAGTTTTGCACATATTTATCGGAGAAATTTCCAAAGGTTTCAATATATAAAGATAAAAACGGGATAACCATCGTCATACTGCCAGCAATAAAGAAGTTGGCAAACCACATGATCGCTAAATTTCTCTTTGTTATTTTTTCTATATCTGAGATGACAGATCCCTTCCTTCCAATTATTTCGTGTATCTAAATATATATCATAACGAAATATGATTAAAAAGGGAATGAAGTTGCACCAATTCTTTCTGTATTCGATAATGTACCCAAATATGATAAAATCAAAAACACACACGAATGAAGCAAAAAGGAAGGGATTTTCACATGACCGTCGTTAATAATATGTCTGAGTTAATCGGAAATACACCGTTAGTCAAATTAAATAAGCTTTCACCCAAGGATGGTGCACAGGTCTACGTTAAGCTTGAAATGTTTAACCCAAGTGGGAGTGTTAAGGACCGGGCTGCCTATAATATGATCGTAAAGGCAGAGGAAGAGGGTTACCTGAAGGAAGGGTCCACAATCATTGAGCCTACCAGCGGAAACACAGGCATTGGTTTGGCTATGAATGCAGCTGCCAGTGGGTACCGTGCTATTTTAGTGATGCCTGACTCGGCAACAAAAGAACGAATTAAGCTAATGAAGGCTTATGGTGCAGAAATTGTGCTGACACCAAGCGCGGAAAAAATGCCTGGAGCAATCAGGAAAGCTGAGGAGCTCCAAAAGGAAATTCCGGATAGCTTTATTCCGCTTCAATTTGAAAACATGGCTAATCCTGATGCTCATCGCCATACGACCGCTGTGGAAATTATCAATGATATGAAGGAATTAAATAAACCTCTTACAGCGTTTGTAGCGACAGCAGGTACAGGAGGAACAATAACCGGTACAGGGGAGGAACTGAAAAAATATTATAAGGATCTGACCATCCACGTTGCTGAACCCGCAGGCTCTCCAGTTCTGTCAGGAGGCAAGCCAGGAAAGCATAAATTGGTTGGAACCAGCCCGGGCTTTATTCCGGATACACTGAATGAAGAGGTCTATGACGAAATTTTTCAGATTGAAGATGAACAGGCGTATGACATCACGAGAAAGTTAGCCAGAGAGGAAGGAATTTTAGTTGGTGCATCAGCCGGTGCTTCATGCTATGCCGCTCTGGAAGTAGCTAAGCGGAAGACTCCTGACGACGTTATCGTAGCCATTGCGCCGGACACAGGGGAAAGATACTTATCAAGTGATCTTTTTGATGAATAAACATTGCACTAGTGTAAATCGGAGCCTATTTCAAAGACCTAACAACAACCTATGCGAAAAACTCATAAAAAGAGGGCAAGCGGTCTAATGCTTGTCCTCAAATAATATCTGATCGGCTAATTGTTCAGCTTCATCTTCCCCGTAAATTTCATATTGTTCCAGCATCGTATTGGTAATGCTCTCCATTTCCCGTCGAGTATAGCCCAGCTTTTGCATGGCAATCGTTGTATAGGCCATAGCCTGTGGCAGTCGCATAAATAAGCCTCCTTTCAGAAAAACCGGAAATCTAGGGTTATTATGAACAAAAACGATACAAACGATAATAGTAAGTTTTTCTTCTAAAGGTGCTTCCGCTGGAAAGGCCACGTCCGGCTCCAGCGCCCAGCGACTAGCGAGACTTCACCTCCGTACAATAAGTCAACATCGACTCAACAAAGTTTCGTCGTGCTTCCTTTGTCTCCTGCGGCTCAGTCCAGTCCGTACGTCGCTAAACGGGCGCTTACGCCTTTGTTCTGCTAAAAGGCTTTGCTTAGATCAAAGGCTTTATTTGGCACCCTGATTCTGAATGCAAGATGATTGCTTTTCAGATTAAAGCTGGTTACCTCTATATTAAAGTTACTTTTCATTTCCATCTCCGTAATAGCTGCGTAAATGGTTTCATCACCGGGATTTACGTTAACCCATTCGGGCATCGGATAGTTATCTTTTACATAATCCAGCACACGTTTGTTTGGCAGCTCGAGCCTTCCCAGTGAAATTGAATGGAGCCTGAGCATGAGGTCCCCATTATTTTGAACAATTGGATCAAATCGGGCCGTTAATGGGACTTGCTGGTCAAACACTTTAATGGTACCAATGAGCTGAACACTGTCCTCAATATTTACGCTGTATTCAATATCTGTATGCTTGGATAATTCATCTAAATAGGTATTGACTAATTTATTTAGATTTTCTTTAGTGGAAGATATAGTAAATTCAGCATCTCCTTTGTCCACTTCCTTTTTGTCTGTAAAAGGATTTGTTTCCCCAGCGATCGGCAGAAAGATTAATAAAATCAGCCAGATTAGAATCAACAGATTGATTCCGGCTATTCCGAAAAACAAGGTTTTCCATTTATTTTTCGACTTAAACATAAACGATTCTCCAATCCCCAATCATTTCCGCCTGCTTCAGGTAATAAATATATCTGCAGGACATCATATTTAAAGTAATAAAGCGGTTATTATTCAATTCTGTTCAATTTCATACACTTGCTTGACGTAGTATAAAATCCTCTCACCCATTAACTCGTAACCTTGTGAATTCGGGTGAAAGTGATCGTCGGCAAAGAGGTTTTTATCTGAGTTAATGAATAGATCCTTTATGGGTATGAAGGTAGCCGGACTGTAATCCGCCACGACCTGCTGCCCAATAAAGTTATAGTCCATAATGATTTTATCTAATTCAGGGATATCTTCAAAGTACTGTGCAAAGGGGTTGAATAAACCAACAAGCATAATGTGTGCTTCGCTGTTATATTGGCGAATGGTCTCAAAAATCTCCTTTAGACGTTTCTGATAAGCGGGCTGTTCTTCTCTGAACATTTCATAGGATAACGAGGTGAAGTTCTGCTTTACAATTTTCATGATATCATTTGCCCCAATGGTGATCAGGACAACATCCGAATTTTTTACTGAGCTGATTATATCCTCATTTTCTTTTAAACGGGTAAGCAGCTGATCCGTTCGGTTCCCTCTTTTTCCATAATTATCAATAACCAGCTCGTCAACATTACTATTTTGCAGGCGATTTCTTAATACCCCTACATATCCCTCATTTTCCGTTTCATCACCAACGCCTTGTGTGAGAGAATCCCCAATCGCTGCAATTTTTAGCGTTTTAGGTACAAAAAAGTCAATCGTTTTTTCGACGACATCCGTTACCGTTTGTGATACCTTATCGGAAATAGTATCTTCTTCATTTTTTATGGTTGACTCTGATTCATACTGTTCCGCTCCAGGCTCTCTATTCTGCGACAGGTTTCCGTTTGACTGGAAATCCCCGCTGCCTGGCGGATAGATCACAAAGCCGATTGCGACAACCAATAACAGCATGAAAACCGTCACTAGTATTTTTCTCATATCATCCACACCTGTCAATGAACTGGTTTAATTCTCTTTATACGTTTCCCAATTTTATTTAAGAAGAAACAGATTCATTTCGTTAAAGTTTAATCGTAACGCATCTATTTTGTATTATATTCATTATTTTTTTGTCTAGTATGAAGGAGTTTCTTGGGTAAGCTAAATACGAAAAAATTATTAAAGGTGATATTCTGTGCGAAAAATACTTATACTGCTTCTTTTCTTGATTTTAGCGGCATGTGTAAATAATGAAACAAATCAATGGTCATTTCATCACATTCTGAATAAGGTTGAGAATGACAGAAGCTTTCAACAATGGCAACAGAAAGTGGTTCAAAGCAATCATAAGTATATGAATCTTAGCAGTACAGGGGGCAATTCTGTCAGTCAATCTCATACAAATACCAATAATCAATATGAAATTACTTATAAAGCAAAAACAAATGATGGATCAGTATTAGGATATCATGCCAAGATTGATACCGATACCGGTGAAATATTATCCACTCAAGAAGGGACAATTGTCAATGTTCTTTTTCAAAATGAACCTGATGAAGAGGCAATTGAAAATGTGGATGGTGTTGTTCTAAATGAAGCAAGATCTATTCCTGTTATTACAGCTGTGTTACCTGAAGAGGAGGTAAAAAGACTGGCTAATGAGCAAACAGGAATTATTTCAGTTGAAAAAGACCAGGTTGTAAAAGCAGCGGCACAGCAAGAGGATTGGGGAATAGAAAAGGTTAACGGGCATTTAGCCTGGCAGTCTAATTATACAGGTGAAGGTGTCGATATTGCCGTTATCGATTCAGGCATTTATCCACACGAAGATCTCAATATTGCTGGTGGTCACTCCTTTATAGGAAGTCCGGAACAGTATTTTGATGAGAACGGTCACGGAACTCACGTTGCGGGAATTATTGGAGCTGAAAATAATCAAATAGGTTCTGTAGGATTAGCCCATAATGCTACTATTTATAGTTTAAAGGTTTTAGATTCCAATGGGGATGGGTATGAATCTGATGTGATATCTGCTATAGACTGGGCGATTGCAAATGAAATGGATATTATTAATTTAAGTCTTGGTGCTGAATATGCGTCTCGTTCTCTAAAAATGGTTGTGGATAAGGCGAATGACCAAGGAATTCTTATTTGTGCAGCTGCAGGAAATGAAGGAGCAGCAACTAGTGATACTATAGCTTATCCAGCTCGTTACCCATCAGTAATTGCGGTAATGGCAACAACAAATGCGAATACACGAGCTGGTTTTTCTTCCGTTGGCAACACTGCAGAAGTTGCGGCGCCTGGACAATCAATATATAGCACATATCTCAATAACACGTATCGGACAATGAGTGGGACATCTATGGCCACTCCGTATGTAGCAGCTAATTTAGCTTTGATAAAACAAGCAAATCCAGACCTTTCGAGTAGTGATATCCGCAAAATGTTAAATACAAATGTTTTAGACCTTGGTGAACCAGGTAGGGATACAAATTATGGATACGGCCTCATTCAAACAGCTTATGGATTAAGTCTTCATGGGGCAACAAGATATGAAACGGGTGTAAAAATATCCAGGTATGGCTGGGGAAAAGGATCAACAGTAGTATGTTTAGGACGAGGTGATATACCAATCGATGCTTTAACGGGCAGTGTTATCGCAAAACAGTATAATGCTCCTTTATTATTAACAAAGTCAACTGAAATCCCGAACATTATAAAGACAGAGATCAAAAGACTGAACCCGCAAAAGATTTACTTATTAGGAGGTGAGGGTGCAGTTTCAAAATCGATTGAATCCCATTTGAAAGGGCAGGGGTATGAAGTCCATCGTATTTATGGAACCTCGAGATACGGAACAGCTGTAGATGTTGCTTCTCATATAAATCAGGAAGTGTCAGAAGTATTTTTAGTTACGGGTAAAGAAACGTCTCCAGACCCCTTATCCATTGCTTCGTATGCGGGAATGAAGCAAATACCTATTTTGTTAACCCGATATGATACATTGCCTGATGAAGTTTCTCGTTTTATAAAGAATGCAGAAATTACAAAAGTAACCATCATTGGAGGAGAAGGTGTTGTGTCTTCAAATGTAGCTCAACAATTAAAACAAATGGGAGTAAAGGATATTGAAAGGGTTGCGGGTCCAGATCGTTATCAAACCAGTGTGGAAATTGTAAAAAGGTATACTCATGACTTTGACTTATCAAAGGTCTTTTTTGCGAGTGGTACCAGTTTTATTGATGCTTTGTCCGGATCACCTCTGGCTGCAATGTCCCAGAATCCTATATTATTAGCAAATCCAAAAAACAACCTAAGTGTTCCATTAAAGGAATGGCTTTTAAACCTTAACGAAAGTAAGGTTGTGTTTTTAGGTGGATACGGAGTCATTCCTATAGAAATTCGTGCAAAAATACAGGCACTTCAATAAGAAACGAGCTCCTGTGCAGGAACTCGTTAAAAAATTTGTAAACCAAAAATTATATTTCTCCACATGACTAAGGATGGCGCTCCTGGGAGAAAGAGGTGTGGGCTGATTTTGACTGGGATGCTCTTCCTTCCCGGCTTCTTTTAAATAAATTCTCCCATTTTTTCTTAAACTTTAAAGCCTTTGAAGAGGTTTTGGAAAAATGCTCCGGTTGAGGAAAGGGATCCTCAATGCCATTGACAAGCAGCGTAATTTTAAATTTCTTCCCGGGCCTGTCAATAAAATAGGAGCCTAATTTAACTAAGTCAGCCTTATGAAACATATCGTGAAGGCGAAGATTGATTTGACGATAGGCTTCCATATCCACTTCTCGAGTATAACCGATATTTAGAATCATCTGCTTTCCGTCGGCATAATTATCCGGCAGATAAGGGGCTGAAATCATATTTTTTAAGGGCTGATCAAAGGAATCAGATTCTATGGTGTGCAAAAATAAGGGTCCATCATTTTGTTTAATAAAATGCTTAATATCCTGGACATCGATGTTCATTTCGCCAGGTACACTTACCATGTTCTCTAGAGCATCCACAAGTTCATCCTCCAGCGAACTGAAGTAGTTGTTTGCCTCAACCACAGTCGTGTCAGAATGAATCATATCAAGCATACCCTCTCCGTGGAAAAAGGCAACGGAATCGCAAATTTCCTTCATATGATAGTACTGATCTATGGCTGTTTCAAAGCGCTTTTTCCCTTCAAATTGAAAGGGAAAGCGGAAAATTCCGACTAACATTGCTTTTTCATTCTTGATTGTGTGCAGCTGATCAATTAACTGCTCCGTCTGGTTGGGATTACCGCCGACAAATTGATAAAAGCAGAAATCGTCCTGATTCATATGAGGGGCATATTGATAATAATCCGTTTCAAACTCATTATGCTTTAGCTTGTAAATCTTTACATTGTTCACCATATTTTGCTCACCACTTTGTCTTTTTTTCCGGTTTGCTGATCTTTAAAGACTCCTGATGTTTCAAGCCGTGTTATGTCCATTATACTGGACAAGCTCTGAAAATGATGTCATCCACTGTCATAAAGTCGTGACTACTTTTGTGTTTTTTTCAGGGAATTTGTATGGATTTTGGATTTTTACACATATTATAAATGTAGTGATATTGATGAGTATCACATAAGTAAAGCTTTATTCAGGAGGATCGAAATGGCAACAGGAACAGTAAAATGGTTTAATTCAGAAAAAGGCTATGGATTTATTGAAGTGGAAGGTCAGGACGATGTATTCGTTCATTATTCTGCAATACAGGAAGAGGGTTTTAAGACCTTGGAAGAGGGTCAAACCGTTTCTTTTGATGTAGAGCAGGGCCAAAAGGGTCCACAAGCCGCAAACGTTACAAAGGAGTAACGTAAACAGAGGTTCTAACGAGCGAATCGTTAGAACCTTTCTTTTTCTACTAAATATGTTTGAGCCATAGGAAGTGATCCGTATATGTATGATGCCATTATCCTTGGTGGAGGTATAGCAGGTCTTCAGGCTGCTATACAGTTAGGCCGATATGAACACAATGTCTTAGTCATCGATTCGAACCACGGAAGATCGACGTTATGCAGAAGCTATCACAATATACTGGGCTATCCGGATGGAGTCAGTGGTCCATATCTGCGGGAGATTGGACAGCAACAAGCACGTGATCTGGGAGTACATTTTGCTGGTGATCAGATTGAAGTCGCTCATAATGAAAAGAATTATTTCCTTTTGCAATCAAAAGAGGGTGAAGAATATAAGGGGAAGCTGTTATTAATAGCGACAGGTGTAATGGATCGTTTCCCTCCTTTTGAAGCCATTTATCCATGTCTCGGAAAAAGTATTTATGTCTGTCCGGACTGTGATGGTCATGAGATTCGGAATAAAAGGACCATGGTTTTAGGCTCTGGAAATCCTGGCGCAAATATGGCTTTAACCCTATCTTACTGGACCGATGATTTGATCTATGTCAATCACGAACGCACAGATGTGGATGATGTAAAAAGGAAGCAGCTTGAGAAACAACGTATTTCCTATTATGAGATGTCCATAACAGACGTGCTGGCAGACGGAAATCAATTTGGTGGGGTTAAATTGGACAATGGTCAGGAGATTAAAGCCGAAAAAGGATTTATCGCATTTGGAGGGAATGAAGTGAGATCCGATATTGGAAAACAGCTGGGAGCAGAGCGGCTGGAGAATCGCCATATTGTTGTCAATCCCCGCACGAAAATGACAAGTGTACCCAATGTCTGGGCCGCGGGAGATGTGGTCGCCCATTCGGAACAGGTCACGATTGCGATGGGAGAGGGGTCACAGGCAGCCATCTGGATGCATAAAACCTTGCTTAAGGAAAGCTGAGCTGAATTTTCTTAAAGTAACAAAAATCCCCATTTATAAGGAGCGTAATGGAGCAGATAATAAAGATGTACCGCCTATTTGAAGGGAGGGAATGCGAATGACTGTATCAGCCCAGGTAAAACAGACGGTAGCAGGCCTGAAAAGTGCACAGGCAAGCCTGGAACAATTCGCACTTCAAACACAGGACCAACAAGCAAAGCAGGTATATAATAACGCGGCTCAGCAAACGCAATCCTTAATTCAGACCCTTGAGCCCCGCGTGCAGCAAATTGAACAGGAAGAGCCTGAATATAAAGGATTTTAAGTAAAAAAACCCTTGTCAGTATTTGCTGGCAAGGGTTTTTTAACTGTTTAGGAAATTATAAAATAAACGTCAATCCTTTTGTTTTCCAAAAATTTCTGTAACATAGAATCTGATTGTTTCCGTTTGCTTTATAATTTCTTTTTTATTCTCGGCTTTTACCGCAGCTTTAAGATGACTAATTGAAAGTTGAATGTTATCATAAATTCGGTCTTCTCCAAGCAATTGCATCTTCCATAATTCTTTATCATGTTGTTTTTTTACCTTTTTCACCTGCTTATTTGCCTGTTTCCAATCGTTTGTTTGGATAGACATTTCCAGCTGGTTCAAATATTCATTAAATTTCTTAGTTGTTTCCTGTGTAGCCGAGCAGCCTGTTATAATACATAGAATTAACGTCATGTAAATCAGCTTTTTAACCATCATTCACTTCCTTTCTGACATTTCTGCTCATATTTTCTCTTGAAATGGAGAAAATATGTATGGATAGGAGGGTTTTCACATGCCGGACCTTTTATTAATATTGGTACGGACCTTTATTGCTTTTACTGTGTTATTAATATTGGCGCGAATTATGGGCAAAAAACAGATTTCTCAATTTACCTTCTTTGATTATGTTGTAGGAATCACAATAGGAAGTATTTCTGCAACGATTGCGATTAACGAAGCGGTCAAAATTACAAATGGAATTCTGGCGCTTATCTATTTAACGATTTTCTTATTTATCATTTCCTACATAGCCCTTAAATCCTTAGCTTTTCGGGATATTGTGGAAGGATCGCCAACGGTTTTAGTAGAAAATGGTAAGATACTGGAAGAAAACTTAAAGAAGGTCCGTTTTACGTTTGATGATTTGCTAATCAAGCTGAGGGAGAAAAATGCTTTTAAAGTATCTGATGTCGAGCTGGCCGTTCTTGAGACAGACGGAAAGGTAAGTGTCATGATGAAGAGTGGGATGCAGCCTTTGACCCCACAAACAATGGGCATGATGGTAGAAGAAGAGCACCGGCCGCAAATCGTTATTATCGACGGTAAATTAATTGAAAAGAAGTTAAAGGAATACGGCTATACGAAAGAATGGCTGCTGGGAGAGATTAACAAGCAGGGAGCTCAAAACTTTTCGGATGTCTTTCTGGCTCAAATTGATTCAAAGGGAAATGTTTATGTTGACTTATATGTAGATGATACGGATGATCAGCAAATTCAACAGAAACCATTGCTCGCTGCCCAGCTGAGAAAAATTCAGGCGGACCTCGAAGGCTTTGCTTTACAGACCAAAGATAAGGAAACGAAACAGCTTTATTATGAACAATCTCAGCAGCTGCAGCAGTTAATTAATGATTTAAATCCGCTGTTAAAATGAAACGAACCCATAAGCTTTGCTTAGCTTATGGGTTCGTTTTATTGCAGGACCAATTATCCACGCTGGTGGGAAAGTGGGTATCAGCAGCTTTTAAGAACCATCTTCCACATCAATCTGACTTAATGGCCGTTCAGCAGGGCCTTCGATTACATCCCCTTCAATGGAAAAACGGGAACCATGACATGGGCAGTCCCAGGTGTGCTCACCGTTATTCCATTCCAGCTCACAGCCCATATGGGTGCAGGTTGTATTGACAACATACAGCTTTCCATTTTTATCTTTATAGGCTCCGGCTCTTTCCCCGTCCACTTTAACGACAGCACCTTCCTCAGGATTAAGGTCATCAATGGATTTCGATGTCATTCCGACTTTTCCTTTTACAAAATGACCGGCTACATCCAGATTTTGACCGACAAATTTGCGAAGGCTTGGATCTGCATTAAATCGTGATGGGCGGTAAAGCTCTTCAGAAGGATTATCCTTCTTTAAAATAATATCTGTTAAAAGTTGAGCGGCTGCAGTACTTGTCGTCATGCCCCATTTGCGGAATCCGGTGGCAATCAGGATGTTTGGTTCATTGCTTTTGAATCGCCCAATGTAAGGAACTTTATCCAATGTGGTCAAATCCTGGGCAGACCAGCGATACAGAAACTCCTGAATGCCGAACGTTCTGTTGGCAAAATCCTGCAGAGCTTCATAATGCTTCATCGTATTGGTGCCATGACCGGTCTTATGTCCTTCACCCCCTACAATAATCATTTCCTCGCCGTTATAAGAAGCGGATCTTAATGAGCGGGTGGGCTGATCGGCACTGAGATACATGCCGCCGGGGAATTCCTTGTTTGCTTTAATTCCGAGCACATAGGAACGGCTGGCATACATTCTGGAAAAATAGCCCCCTTTGAAGTCGTAAAAAGGAAAGTGGGAAGCAGAGATGACATATTGGGCAGCTACCTTATGTCCTGGCCTCGTAATGACTTTAGGGCGAGCCTCTTCCTGTACATCCACGGCGGTGGTTTTTTCGTAAATGGTTCCGCCATTCTGAAGAAAATCATCCACCAGGTGCTTTAAGTATTTTAATGGATGGAATTGAGCCTGGTATTTCATAACGAGAGCCCCTTTTACATCAATAGGGAGGGGAACATCATCGAGAAAATCCCGTTCAATCCCAAGCTGTTCATAGGCTTTCCATTCGGTTTCCAAATTCATTTGTGTCTGATCAGACGTAGAATAGATGATGGCGTCCTGTTCTTTATAATCACAATCAATATCGTGCTCTTTAATTATGTCCTCGATGAATGTTTTGGCTCTCATATTCGCTTCATAATAGTCGTGGGCCTTCTCCAGACCGAAATGATTAATCAACTCATCGTAAATGATATCGTGCTGAGCCGTTATTTTTGCTGTTGTATGTCCGGTGGTCCCATTTAAAATGTTGCTGGCCTCAAGAATAACGACATTCATACCCTCTTTTTGCAGTAAGTAGCCTGCTGTAATCCCGGTTATCCCTCCGCCAACTATGACAACATCGGCCTCTGTATCCTTATCAAGAGAGTCATAACGATCAAATTCAACAGAATCTCTCCAGAAAGGCTCCGGAAAGGAAGGCATTTGGTTTTTCATAGACTTTTCCTCCTTTACAATTCATAGCACTAATACTAATTTTTCCAAATAAAGCAAAACCATACGGAAAAGAAAAGCGGAGGCAACTGATCGATCAGGTCAGCGAGGCGTGGGTGTAGAACCGCCGCTCCGGAAATATACTTCGCTTTCACCCAGGGGGTACAAGTGCGACACCTACTCAAACTCCCTTTGGTCATTTTCGTAGTGTCTTCTTTGCCGGGGCGGCTGGTGATCCTCCTCATGCTATCGCACTGCGGGGTCTCACCTAGGCCTTCCTCCCGCTGGAGTCTACGTATATTTCCTCCGCTAAGGTATCCTATCGTCCAGTTTATGACCATGCGAATTAGTCATGTTTATCACATAACAAAGAAAAAGAGAACGGAGGCATCCGTTCTCTGAAAATAAAATTATGATGTTGTCTGAAATAAGTAAAATCCAAGCGAAACCACAGCAATATCAGCTAAAATGTGCAGAATCCAGGAGTTTAAAAAATTGTTGGACTTTGTGTTTAACCAGCAAAAAATGATTCCAATGGTAAAAAGTCCGACGATGGCAAGCAGGATAAGCCAAATATTGAACCACGTCGCAAAGATTGCCATATGATAAATAGCAAAAAGGGAAGAAGAGAATAAATAGGCAAACGTTTTGTAATTCGCCTGGTATAGCTTTAAGAAGATAAATCCCCGGAAAAAGAACTCCTCCAGCAATGAGTTGCCAAATGTAATGTAAATCGCTACAAAAATATACGTCTCAAGTGTAATGTTCAATCGTGATCTTAAATCCCCTGTAATTCCGTCCATATTGATATAGTCTTTAAGCAGAATAAAGCTCAATAAAACAATAATAAATGCAGCAATTCCCAGTCCGAATCCGCCTTTTAAGCGATTCCAGTCGATTTCCTTTAGATTTAGAAAAACCAGGATACGCTGCTTCCAGATCAACCGAATGACCAGCAGAGGGGCGAATAAAAACAGAAATATTTTGGCCGATGATTTCGGCACGTATGTTGCTTTAAAGACCTGCTCAATCATGAACATCAGAAAACAACTGATGAGGGATAAGAATATAAGGGTAAATACATGTTTTCGCTTCATAGCTTTATCACCTGGGTTTAGTATAGCAAAAATGGAAAGGCATGGCGGGGATTTTTCCCCAGTTCTTGAGCGGAATGTACAGAATCTATGAACTATGAATCTCAGACCACACAGCAGCTTGTCAGGGATCCATTCATCAAACAAATGAAAAGTGGGAGATCATGAAGGAAATCTCCCACGAATCCGTTGCCTTAAAATTTTTTCTTCAAATCATTCATGCTCGGAATCTGTTTATTCATAATGGAACGCACCAATTGATCTTCTGTTTTCTTAGATACTGGTTTGTTGGCCATTTTGGATACCTGGTGAATCAATTTTCGTACGGTTCTTTCATTACTTAAATCTGCACTTTGCACGGATTTTACGAGTCTCATAATGTCATCCTGCTTTACACCGGTAGATTTCTCTACGTTCTGGAAAAAGCCTCGATCCATCTGCTTCCCTCCTTAGCACGTAATCATCCATTGTCCATTATCATCCTATTCAAGATTTTCATTTGAGCATAGACGGCTGCCGGAGTATGGCAAAAAATGATGAAGGTGTACTAGTTGCAAAAAGGAAATATGTAGAATTTTGTTGTCCTTTTGAAATGAACATAGATAAAATATATGCTATAATAAAATTGTAATAGCAAGCTTTAACTTAAACATAATGTACACATCATATAGACAAATGTATATACAGGAAAATGCTGAGGAGGGATATGATGACGAGTCAAAAGCTGCAGCACTTTTTAGATGAACATTTAGCAGACTTAAAAACAAAGGGATTGTACAACGAGATTGATACGGTAGAAGGAGCCAATGGGCCTGTCATTACCATCAATGGAAAGGAACTTGTCAATCTTTCATCCAACAATTATTTAGGATTGGCAACGGATGAGCGTTTAAAGGATGAAGCCGTTCAGGCCGTTAAATCCCATGGTGTGGGAGCAGGTGCCGTACGTACAATTAACGGGACGCTGGATTTGCATAATGAACTGGAGAGAAAGCTGGCACAATTTAAAGGAACCGAAGCCGCGATATCCTATCAGTCAGGCTTTAACTGCAACATGGCAGCCATTTCTGCTGTTATGGACAAAAATGATGCGATTTTATCCGATGAATTAAATCATGCCTCGATTATTGATGGCTGCCGGTTATCACGTGCCAAAATTATTCGTTTTAATCACTCGGATATGGATGATCTTCGTGCGAAAGCGAAGGAAGCGGTGGAATCCGGTCAATATAATAAAGTTATGGTTATAACCGACGGGGTATTTTCCATGGATGGAGATGTAGCCAGACTTCCTGAAATTGTAGAAATTGCCGAAGAGTTTGACCTTATGACTTATGTGGATGATGCTCACGGATCCGGTGTGCTTGGAAAGGGAGCAGGAACGGTTAAACACTTTGGTCTTCAGGATAAAGTTGATTTCCAAATGGGGACGCTGTCAAAGGCAATTGGCGTTATTGGCGGTTATGTAGCCGGGAAACAAAATCTCATTGACTGGCTGAAGGTTCGCTCCCGTCCATTTTTATTCTCCACAGCAGTGACCCCGGCAGATGCGGCTGCAACGATTAAAGCCATTGATTTGATTATGGAGAGTGAGGAGCTTCAGCAGAAAATGTGGGAGAACAGTGAGTATCTCAAAAATGGTCTGAAGCAGCTCGGTTATGATATTGGTCATAGTGAGACACCGATTACGCCGGTCATCATTGGTGATGAAAATACAACGCAGACATTCAGTAAACGGCTGATTGAAGAAGGGGTTTACGCCAAATCGATTGTATTCCCTACCGTTCCAAGAGGTACAGGAAGAGTTCGAAATATGCCTACAGCGGCTCATACAAAAGAGATGCTCGATCAGGCACTTGGGGTGTATGAGAAGATTGGTAAAGAATTGGGAATTTTATCACGTTAACAAGCTGTAATCCCCTGCCTTTAAGCATTCCTGAAACGAAATGTGCAGGTGAGGGGTAATCGGCTAGTAAATTCCTGATAAGTTCAACTAACCATCAGTGGGGGATGGAGAACCCCTCCACTGATGGAAGTTTCACTTTATTATGAAACAACGAGGAGAAGCAGGGGGAACGACAATGAAAAAAATATTGGTTACCGGAGCGCTGGGGCAAATTGGCTCTGAGTTAGTCATGAAGCTTCGGCAGGAATATGGAGATGCTTCTGTTGTTGCGACGGACGTTCGTAAACAGGATTGTGAGGTCGTTCATTCCGGTCCTTTTGAAATATTAGACGTTCAGAATGCTGGACATTTTGCTTCCTTAGCGAAGGAATACAATGTGGACACCGTTATCCACTTGGCAGCTCTTTTGTCAGCAAAAGCAGAAGCGAACCCACAGCTGGCCTGGAACATTAATATGGGAGGGCTTGTGAACGCGTTGGAGGTGGCGCGGGAAATGAACACCCAATTCTTTACGCCGAGTTCGATAGGTGCCTTTGGTCCGGGAACCCCAAAGGATCAAACCCCTCAGGATACCATCCAGCGCCCGAACACGATGTATGGAGTCAATAAAGTTTCCGGAGAACTATTGTGTGACTATTATTATGAAAAATTCGGGGTGGATACCCGTGGCCTTCGCTTTCCCGGCCTAATTTCGTATGTTACCAAGCCTGGAGGCGGAACAACTGATTATGCTGTAGAAATGTATTATGAAGCAAAGGAAAAAAGAGCCTACACTTCCTATATTGGAGCCGGAACGTATATGGATATGATGTATATGCCAGATGCGATTCAGGCGATTATTCAACTGATGGAAGCCGACAGCAGCCGCCTGGTCCACCGAAATGCGTTTAATGTATCGGCCATAAGCGCTGCACCAGAGGATTTTGCTGAAGCAATCAGACATCATATCCCTGACTTTCAGTTGACCTATGATGTAGATCCCGCCCGTCAGGCTATAGCCGAAAGCTGGCCGGACTCCATTGACTGCCGTGCAGCGAAGGACGAATGGGGCTTTAAGCCAAACTATGATTTACAAACGATGACGAAGGATATGCTTGAGAAAATTTCTTTAAAAGCAACAAACGAAGCGTAATAATCCTGGATATGAAAAAATAAATGTAGTATACCCGAGGAATACGATGAAAGTGGAAATAGCATATCAGCCCACTGTTTGGTTGATATGCTATTTTACGTAGAAATTGGCCATGCCACGTATACGAATGAGCAGATACAACTTTACAACCCCTATTTGCATGATTGTAACTGTATATATAGAAAACACGATGACTAAATATTAGAAATTTGCTATACTAATTATACCTTTTTTTTATACATAGGCATTTTTTAATCATTTTATTTTAACTTACTTAGTAGCTAAGGGAGCGATGTTCTTTGGAATTGAATTTTCAAGAAGGACAGGATATGAAAAGCTTTTTAGTCAATAATCGTGATCAATTTGAAGAGTATTTGCTGGAAGAAGCGGTCAATGTACGGGATAAAATTGATGAAATTCATCGCATCGGTAATATTAATTTAATTAATAATGCTCATAAACTAGTGTTATATATTGTTGAAGAGCAGCACGAAGAGGTTGTGGCATTTGCCAGACAGGAAGGCATAGCCTGGGCCAAGCACTCTTTAACCGTAGCTTTTAAGCTGGAATGGGTAAATGCAATCCGAAGAACGTTGTGGTTTTTCCTGTATCAATATGATCAGAAGCATAATAAAGAGGCGACGATTGATCACTTCTATACGCAGGAAAAACAAATTAATGATCAAATGGATGAGTTTTTGAACGCCTTTTTTATAAGCTATTCAAGGTATAAGGATGAACTGATTGAGAAACATAAGCGGCTGGTAGAAAAATTATCAGTTCCACTTATTCCGATTACCTCCACCATAAGCGTTCTTCCCTTAATTGGAACCATTGATTATAACCGGGCCAGCATTATCGAAGAGCAGGTATTGATGGAAATTGGCAAAGTCCGTATTGGAACGTTAATTATGGACTTTTCCGGAGTCGTGGATATGGAGGAAGATACCATCAGTCAAATTTTAAAGGTAATTGATGGGGTTAAGATGATGGGATGTAAACCATTGCTTACAGGCATTCGTCCGGAACTGGTCCGTAAATTTATGAATTTCGGAAAACTGGACGTCGAAACCAAAGCAACCTTACAGCAAACATTAAGTGAATATATGAGTGAATTTTCTCAATGAGCAGCTGCCAAACAGGCAAGCTGCTCTTTTTGACCATCCGCCTACTTCTTTGATATAAATTAGTTTATCACGTATTAACTGGCCGTAATACCCCCACTTCAAGTTTTGAGGGTAACCCAACAAGACTAAGTGGGGGGATGGAGCCCCCCACTGATGGAAGTTTCACTTTATCATTCACCCCGTTATGGATGAATTTAATAGAAACAGGAAAACTAAGAATTAGGAAAGATTGAATAAAGGAAGAGAGGAAAGCAATAATGGAAAATGAAAAAAAACCTTGTAAACATTCGTTAACAGTGAAAACTTCGCATGTGCTCCCTCCAGACACGAATGCTCATGGAACACTTTTTGGCGGGAAGCTCATGGCTTATATTGATGATGTTTCAGCTATTGCCGCATCACGTCATGCCAGAAAAACGGTTGTGACGGCTTCTACGGATTCAGTGGATTTTCTTACCCCTGTACATGAGGGGGATACCATTTGTCTGGAAGCTTTTGTCACTTATACACACAAAACGTCTATGGAAGTATTCGTAAAGGCTGTAACGGAGAATCTTCTTACGGGGGAG
The DNA here is from genome assembly GCF_039522525.1 of Salinibacillus aidingensis. Taxonomy (GTDB): domain Bacteria; phylum Bacillota; class Bacilli; order Bacillales; family Alkalibacillaceae; genus Salinibacillus; species Salinibacillus aidingensis. The sequence goes on along the minus strand of NZ_BAAADO010000002.1, from coordinate 484,870 downwards.
CGAAATATTTGTGCAACGGCATTCCTTACAATGGTAGCCATTGATGAAAATAGTAAGCCTGCCCCTGTCCCGCAGGTTTATCCGGAAACAGAAGAGGAACAGTGGCTCCATCAGGGTGCGGAAAAACGGGCGGATTATCGGAAGGGAAGAAAAAAGGATTCCAAGGATATGGCAGAAAAATTTGGAACAGATTTGCCATGGTTCAGAGCATAACGTCTCTATTGTACGAGTATGATTAAACTGAGAAACAACAGGAATAACCCTTATTACATTCAACCGAGGTGTTGTAATGCTTAAAAAAGCGTGGCTGTATGCTTTTATTTTTATTGTCATGATTATTTTCCCTTATACAATTGGGAGCAGCGATCCAAAAGAACATCCTGATGATATTGAACGGCAGATTGAGTCCCTCAGTCTGGACGAGAAAATTGGTCAGATGCTGCTTGTCGGCTTTGAGGGGACCCGTTTGAACGGGGAAGTGAAGGCTTATATTGAGGACTATCACGTAGGGGGACTCATTCTATTTAAAGAAAATCTCCTCGATGTAGAGCAGACTACAAAGCTGTTAAATCATATAAAGCATAAGAATAAGGGACAAATTCCTCTATTTTTGGGGATTGATGAAGAAGGTGGGGAAATAAGCAGGGTCCCTGATGAGTTGAAAGCCCTTCCTGATGCCAGGGAAGTAGGTGAAGTGGATCAGCCGGAGCTGTCCTTTCAATACGGAAATATGCTGGCTAATCAGATTCAGCCCCTCGGCTTTAATATGGATTTTGCCCCTGTTCTTGATATTAATACGAATCCGGAAAATCCAATTATCGGGAGAAGGGCGTTTGGCTCCACAGCAGAAAAAGTAACAAAGCACGGGTTGGCTGTAATGAACGGTATACGGGCCACGGGAGTAATTCCGGTTGTAAAGCATTTTCCGGGACATGGGGATACATCCCTTGACTCCCATGAGGAACTTCCGGTCGTAAGCAAATCATTAGAGGAGCTTCAGGATTTAGAGCTTAAGCCTTTTAAAGCAGCGATTAAGCGGAATGCCGATGCTGTAATGATGGCACATCTATCCGTACCCAACATTGATAATAAGTATCCGGCTTCTCTATCTAAGAGGATGATTCAGGGGTTGCTTCGTAATCAAATGGGATTTGAAGGCCTGGTAATCACGGATGATTTAACGATGAAGGCAATCACCAATCAATATACAGTGGCTGATGCAGCTGTACAATCGGTAAAAGCAGGTAGTGATATCCTGTTAATCGCTCATCAAAAGGAAAATGTCGCGGAAACCTTCAAAAAACTGAAGCAGGCGGTAAAGACAGGGGATTTATCCGAACAACGCATTAACGAAAGTGTTTATCGGATACTAGATAAAAAGCGTCAGTTCAATATCCATAATGATCAGCATTCCCGGGCTGATATAAGCCAGATCAACCAGAAAATTAAAGAGCTCTTGATAAACATGGAAGCAAGCAACTGAACTTTAAAATAATCGTTAGGGAGATAAGGAATATCAGGAGAAAACATGTCTGATATAATAAAAGAGACTGTTTTAAGGAAAGCAGGGGAAAGTATTGGAGAATTTGAATGAGCTATATGTCATTCCTTCCGGGAAACCGAAAATCTGGGACCATAAGCCGGAGCTTGGCAGTGTGAAGGCTTGTGAGGCCTATACAGGAACCTTTCATCGATTGCTGCAGCAGTATGTAGAAATGATCAATGTTCATTGGGTTATTATTTCGCCTAAATATGGAATTCTGAATCCCGATGAGTTTGTTCCGGAAACCTATAATTTGTCCTTCAGTATGAAAAAGAATCCTGATGTCATATCTGTAGAACGCATGAGCCAGCAGCTTAGTGAAAAGGGCCTTTCAGATGCAAAAAGGGTCGTGATGCTGGGCGGGAAAAAGTTTAAGCCGATTATGGAGCAGCTTTTTCCTCAGGCTTCTTTACACTATCCTTTACACGGCTCAAAGGGAATTGGGGCTATGCAGAAGAGCCTGAAGGATGCTATTAACAATAAAAGGATGCTGTAACGTTACGTATCCTTTTTGCGATTTATCAAAAACTAAATCGTAAAAAGGAGGGTATCCCATGACAAAACGAAAAACGGCTTATGAAGCTGCAAAGAAAACGAACCAGACACCGGCGGAGAGTACCCCTGATATGGAGTTCTCTGCGGAATATACGGATGAAGACCCAATGAAGGGATTTAACCGGAATTCCAAACAGGGAAGAAAAGGGAAAGGAATAAGAGGAACAGATAAAAGGTAAACAAAAGTGGGTATGCCGAAATAACAGGCATACCCACTATTTTTTCACAGTTCCATTTGCTTACTCTCTAATTTCTTTATGATTTCCTGAAGAGGAAGGGGTTTGCTCAGGTAATATCCCTGAATTTCCGTACAATCCATTTTTGAAAGCATGTCGATATGCTTTCTTTTTTCGACCCCTTCCGCTGTAACCTCCAATTCCAGGTTTTTGGCCAGCTTAATGATCATTTGCACAATCTGCTGGTCTTTTTGATGGTAATCCATATTCATAATAAAGGATTTATCAATTTTAATTTTTTGCACCGAAAGCTCCTTCAGGTAATTTAAGGAAGAATAGTTCGTCCCGAAATCATCGAGCACAATCGAAAAACCTGCATCTGATAACTCTTCAAATTGTTTTTGTGCTGCATCCAGGTTCAACAGATCATTTTCTGTAATCTCCAACTCAATGTCTTCAGGGTTCGTTTGATATCCGGCAACGGTTTCTTTTATATAATCAACAAAGGCTGATTCGTTCAACTGTACAGGAGATATATTAACAGCAACACGAATATTTGGTATAACCTTCTTTAGTAAATGCATATCCTGACAGACCTGTTTCAGCACCCAGCGCCCAATGGATTGAATCGAATGGTTTTCTTCGGCGATCGGGATAAACTCATTTGGGGGGATCAGTCCATATTTAGCATGATTCCATCTCAGCAGGGCCTCAAGACTGAACTCATTACTCCGAATATCAAGCTTTGGCTGATAGTATATTTCCAGTTCGTTGTGCTGGAGAGCATAGGCCAGATCCTGCTCCAGGGTTTTCTGCCGTAAATTGCTTTCAATATGAGTCTGGGCGAATGTAATAAAGATTTGCCGATCCTTTATTGATTTGGCCTGAAGCATTCCATGAAAGGCATCGGTAACCGTCTGCTGTACATTGTAGTCCTCAGGTGACATTTTAGCAACACCGATGGAAGGCTGAACAACAACTTCGAATTCTTCGGTTTGATAGGGATGCTGAATGGCTTCATATATCTGGCTGGCAAGCTGTTCAGACTTATTATGACTAGTGGATCGGACGGCGATGATGAACTCATTTCCTGAAGCCCGGCTAAGCTGGTCCTCATTTTTCAGGAAGCGCTGCAGCCGATTGGTGATTTCCTTTAGCAGATCGGTCTCCACGTTCTGGTTCGAATACTGAACAAAGGACAGCTGATTAATACCAATGTAAAACAGGTACCATACGGACCCCTCAAACTTTTTCGTGTGCTGTGTAGTCTCTAACCGCTCTATAAAGTTGTCAACAAAAGGAAGTCCCGTAATCGGATCATTTCCCTGATTGTTTTCTAAATTGACCACATGTGTAATGTCACGGGTAAGCCCAATCACATAGGTCACATTCTCGTAAGTAAACGGAATTAATATGGTTTCCCCATAGCGATTTTCTGAATTAATATTCATACGATCACGAAAGGTTATTTTTTTATTTGTCGTAACAGCTTGTTGATAATATCCGATCAAGTGGTCAGCCACGGATTGGTGAAAGATCTCTCTTATCGTTCTCCCAATATCTTCATCATGAAGCATGGCCAGCTTTTTCGCTGTTTGGCTTACTTTTAGATAGCGGAATTGATCAGGTGGTTCATATTTCATTAAAAATACAATATCGAATAAAGATGTAAAAAGCTGAAACATCTCCTCTTCATTAAAGAACATATAATGATTTTCCTGGTTTGACATATGTACCACCTTTATCGTGTAATGACTGGCGCTATCCCGTCAGCAGATTTAGGGAAAAAGCCAGTTTATCTCGCATTAACTGGCGTAATCCTCCCACTGATGGAAGATTCACTTTAAACCTGATGAAATCTAGTGAGAATAAAAGGGATGTCATCCTTATTTTAACTCTGTCGGAAAATGTTGCATTCGGTTTCATCATATCATGTTTATTTTTTAAAGAAAATTCTATAAAGGCTATCTGATGGGGAATAGGAGATATGGGCTACGGTAGGGTGATCGAATAGTCTTGGAAAAATGTAAATTAATGGCGAATGATGTCGGTTATAGCACAAATGCGGAATAACCTCTTTCTGAAATCTTATCCACAGCCATCAGCTTTATCACGTATTAATTGGCCGTAATCCCCACTTCAATTCTTGAGGGTACCTTAACAAGACTAAGTGTGGGGGGAAACGGCCAGTAAACTCCTGATAAGTTCAACTAACCATCAGTGGGGGATGGAGCCCCCCACTGACGGAAGTTTCACTTTATATATTCTAATCTATAAAATATAAAAAGTTCATTGCATAGTTGCAATGAACTCTTCATTCTATTATTTTGCATCTTCCAGTTGTTTTCTCAGATCGGCCAGCTGCTGTTCCATTCGTTCCAGGGTTTTTTCGAGTGGAGAAACTCTTCCGCCTGTAGCCTCCAGCTTATCTAAATCACCCTGAATGCGTATGTAATCCATTTTAAGCTGTTCAATCTCCTGTTCAATTTCCTTTTTTGTTGCCATGATTTTCTCTCATCCCCTTTAAAAATTCATTTTCTTAGAGTTTACCATGATACAAAGGAGGAAGCGAGGGAAAGGGTTATCTGTACTTCAGATCATTTATTCACAATTCGGACATAGATGAGCGTTTGTCATGCTTCCAGCCAGTGGAGGAGCAGTCGTAGAATTTACGGTAACCGAAGAAGGAACCTTCCCATTCGTAACTCACCAATTCAATCACGCAACTAAGGGTGCTAAGGGATTAATTGAAGTAACGGAATAGATTAGAATATAAAAGGGATCAGCAGACAGCTGGCATCCCTTTTATAACGTTCTTATTAAGATGGTGATGAAGAACGGAAACGACTGAGGAAGGACTGTAAACGTTCACTCTTGGAATTTTCCAGTACTTCTTCAGGAGATCCCTCTTCTGCAATCGTCCCTTCATCAAGGAACAGAACACGATCAGCAATGTCACGGGCAAATTCCATTTCGTGTGTAACGAGTATCATGGCCATTTCCCCTTCCTTTGCAATGTCCCGGATAACCTCCAGAACCTCTCCTACAAGCTCAGGGTCAAGAGCAGAGGTTACCTCGTCAAATAGCATCACCTTTGGACGCATAACAAGTGCTCTGGCCATTGCGACACGCTGCTTTTGTCCGCCGGATAACTGGCTTGGATAGTTATCCAGTTTATCTCCCAGACCAACTTTCTCCAGCATTTCAATGGAACGCTGTCTGGCCTCATCCTTTGGCTCTCCTTTTACATGAACAGGAGCAACCATACAGTTATCTAAAATAGACATGTGTGGAAAGAGATTGAAGTGCTGAAACACCATTCCGATGTCTCCTCGAACCTCACGCAAATGCTTTTCATTCGCAGGGACAAGTTCTCCTTCCTTTTCCATATGCCAAAGCGGGCGTCCATCGACCTCAATAACTCCGGAAGTAGGCTCCTCAAGGGTCATAAGCATTCGAATAATCGTGGTTTTTCCGGAACCACTTGGACCAATCAATGCAATTTTTTCGGCAGGGGCAATATCAAGGTCAATGCCCTTTAATACTTCAACCTCGCCAAATGATTTATGAACATCTTTATATCGTACAATGGGATCAGCCATTTACTGCCACTCCTTTATCCATATTATTATTCGTACCAGTCGGATTCTTTTTATCAAAGCGACGGTTAAATTTCTTCTCCAGCTTCCTTATGAGAACAGCTGATGGATAACTCATAGCAAGGAAGAACAACGCCACTAGTGTTAAGGGCTCTACGTATGCAAACGTCTGGGCTCCAAAGGATTCAGCAGCATGAAGCATACCGGTAACTCCAATTGTGGCTGTTAATGGAACCTCTTTAAACATAATAATGAGGTAATTCCCTAACATTGGAATGGTTGGAGGTATCGCCTGTGGTAAGATAATTTTTGTCCATTTTTTACCTGTTGATAGATTTAATGCTTTTGCAGCCTCCCATTGTCCTTTATCAACGGACTCAATGCCAGACCGGTAAATCTCTGAAATATACGTACTAAAGTGTCCGCCTAATCCCAAAATTGCACAGGATATTGGATCAAGTGTTACCCCAACGTAAGGTACCATCGGCCATGCATAAAATAGAAAGAATAGCTGTACGAGTGGAGGCGTGGATCGGATAAACTCCAATAGAAATCCTACAAGCTTTTGAACAGACGTCCATGGTATGCGTCGTAGAAAAGTCCATACAAACCCAAAGAGCATGGCAAAGGCAAAACAGCCAATGGTCAGTCCCAGTGTAATCCACATTCCCTCAAAAATTAATGGGAGTGATTCCCAGACATAATTCCAGCTCCAAGTCATTCAGTAGCCACTCCCTTCGATGATTGCTTTTCTGCCCAACGTGTTAACCAGATTAGAGGAAGGGCTAAAATAAAGTAAAAGACGAGAATTAAAAGGTAAACTGTAGGTGCCAGCGATAGATTTGTACTTCTGAATATATCGCCGTGGTATAAAATATCGGTTAAACCGATGAGAGAGACAAGTGAAGTTGCCTTCAGCATTTGAATAAGGTAGTTACCGAATTCCGGTAGCATCATACGTACGGCCTGAGGTAAGATAACCAATCTCATACGTTGAAATCTGGACATATTAAGGGCAGTCGCTGCTTCCTTCTGACCATCGGATACAGAAAGAATAGATCCTCGAACGACTTCAGACATATAAGCGCCGTAGTTCATAGATATGGCTACGACTGCTGCCCAGAAATCTGTACCTAAATCAATTCCAAATAAACCTGGTAAAGCATAGTAAAACCAGAATAACTGAACAATTAAAGAAGTACCACGAAATACTTCTATATAAAATCCTGTAAACTTGCGAATGATGGGGTTCTTGGCAATTCGGCCGAACCCGGCGAGAAAGGCGATGATAAAGGATAATACGGCCGATGCAAGCAGTACAGTGATAGTGATGTTAATTCCACGAAGTAAAACATCAAAAATTTCAATTATGGTACTAATCGCTTTTCACCCTTTCCTATTAGAAAACAGACCCCCTGAATAGGGGGTCTGTTAAAGTAATTTTATTTCCCCATTATCCCTGGCATAATTCTTCGGTGGTTAGATCATTAGGTACGAGGTTACGTTCACTGAAACCAGATGGTGTAATGAGATCTAATATTTCACCGTCTTCTTTCTTTTGTTGAAGTACTTCGTTGTAAGCTTCTCTCAAATCGTCATTGTCTTGATGGAATACGGCAGCACCATAGCTTGGCACGCCTTCTATATCAGGCTGTTCAAAGTCTTCAACGAACTCAAGTGCATCCTGATCAGAAGATTCTAATGCCATTTTAATGGTCATTTCCGTACCAGTCGTTGCATCTGCTCTTCCGGATTGAACGGCTGCGAACGTTGCCGGAATATCCGGAGCTTCACTAATTTGATCTTCACTTACTCCCATTTCTTTCAGGAAACCAATTTCAGTAGCACCGGACATTACAGAAACCGTTACATCTGGGTTATCTGCAATATCTGAGTAGCTATGAAGATCTAATGGGTTCCCTTCTTGAACAATCAAACCTTCACCATATTGGATTTCAGGCTCACCAAAGTCTGCCTGCTTACAACGTTCAGGTGTAATCGCCATACCAGCTGTAGCAACATCAAACTTACCAGCCTGCACACCTGCGATTAATTGACTGAAATCAGCTAACTGACCATCTACTTCATCAACACCTAACTCTTTAAAAACAGCCTTTGCAATCGCAACGGCTTCCCCTTTAAGTTCACCATTTTCATCCTGATAAGCGTATGGCTTTTCGTTCGCAAAACCAATTTTTACAACGCCAGCTTCTCTTAGTTCAGCAAGTTTGCCACTGGCTTCTCCTGAACCTTCATCACTGGATTGTTCACCACTATTTCCATTATCACCGCTTGTGTCTCCATCAGTTTCACTAGATGACCCACATGCTGTTATTAAGAATACAGTCAGTACTAAAGCAAAAATTGATAATAGTTTTTTCATTGGTCTATTGACCCCTCCCAAAAGATTTTTTAAATAAACTTTTAAATGTTTCTATAATGAATAGTGCCTGTTGCTGTACTGCCAATCTACTAATTTGCGACTTGCAAATGTTTATGTACCACCTCCAGAAGTGAGCATAAAGTGCGCTGGCAAATTGTAGATGCAGTCGTTTTTCGCCTATATAAATTACTTTATACTCAAGGTTTTGTTTCTTCAAATTGGATATAACTTTATTAATTAGTAAATATTTGGAGATAAACAACTGAGACGAGTTAAGCTTGAGTATGCTGAGTATTACTTCTTTAAGTTGCGGAATAGTCTGTTATTCCAAATAATCTGAATATTAGGTCATTACAAATCTATGCAATTTGTCCTACAAAAATGCTGCCATGAAAGAAAAAATTAAGATTGGAAGTTTTCGGAGCTGGAACCTTAAAAAATTCATAAGGAAATGCTATAATTTAAATATTCAGAAAATTTTATTAAAACGGATATAAAGAGGAGAGGGTGGATGAAATGAAAGATTTTCATCAACAGGAGTATTTATTGTTGAAAATACTTAAGGAAAAGCTGGACCCTGAGCTATATCAGTATGCAGAAAAAGAATTGGAAGAGTTTTATCATAAGTGTTATCAGGAATTTGATCCGAGAGCCGTACACACAGATCGGGAAGGTCAGCCCAGACTAATCAAATACAATCGCTATGGGGAGGATGTTTCTGAAATCTGGGTGAATGAAGGCTATAAAAAAACAGTCGAGGATACCTATAACACAGGTATTGTTGGATATGTTCACAAGCCAATCCCTGATTTAGGCCGAAAGGGAAATTATTTGTATTCTTATGCCCAGGGCTACTTGCTTTCCCAGGTGGAACCGGGATTTTACTGTCCAGTCACGCTTACAATGGCAGTGGCCTACCTGATTGATGAGTATGCAGATGAGGACTTAAAAAGGAGGTTTCTTCCCCACGTGCTTTCAACCGGAAATGAGGAATTATATGAAGGAGCAACCTTTTTAACGGAACGGCAGGGCGGATCGGATGTGGGCGCGAATGAAGTGAAGGCAGTCAGAGATGGGGATCATTACCGATTATATGGAGAAAAGTATTTTGCGTCCAATTCCGGACAGTGCGGAGTCGCAGCTGTGCTTGCACGAACGGAAGAAAGCAAGGCCGGTACAAAGGGTCTCAGTCTGTTTCTGGTCCCGTGGAAAAGAGACAATGGCCGAACGAATCATATAAAAGTACGCCGGTTAAAGGATAAGCTCGGTGTACGTGCGGTGCCTTCCGCTGAAATTGAATTGGAAGGTTCGGAAGCGTACCTGGTTGGCGAACCGGATCAGGGCTTTTACTATATGATGGAAGCCCTGAATTTATCAAGGGTATGTAACGCAACAGCTTCACTCGGGATTATGAAGCGTGCTCTGAAGGAAGGCTATGCATATGCAGATGAGCGGGAGGCTTTTGGTCAGAAAATCATTCAGTACCCTATGGTTCAGGAAACCCTGGCGAATCTTCAGTCAAGGTTTGAAGTTCAATTATCCGCCTTATTTGAATCCATTGAGCTCTTTGATCAGGTGATGCGGGACCGAGGCAGCAGGACCGAAGAAGAAGTGGCCATGAATCGCCTGCTGATTGCACTGTTGAAGGCTCGTACAGCAAAAGAGGCGATTGACTTTAGCCATGAGTCGATTGAGCTTCATGGTGGAAATGGCTATATTGAGGATTTTGTTACACCTCGTCTGCTGAGGGATGCCCAGGTTCTTACCGTTTGGGAAGGAACAGACAATATTTTGTCCCTGGAAGTTTTGCGATTAATGCATAAATACCGGGTACACGAAATATTTATACGAGAAGTGGAGCATCATTTATCTAATGTGCAGGCAGAAGAGAAATATAAAGAACGAATAGGACATTCTCTGCAGGAATTAAAGAATATGATTGCCTATATTCAGGGTAAGAATGAATCGGTGCAAACCTACCACAGCCGGAGAATTGCCAGATTTATGACAGATATTTACCTGGCCACCCATGCTCTGAAACGGTCACAAACAGATCGGGATCAAAAGATAGCTGCCTTATTTATGGATGGCTTGTTTCATTATCAGGGGCTGGATGATGAAAGGATAGCGGTTGAACACTTTGATGAAATCATGAATCCGCAGAAAATGAAACTGAACGTTTAACGTTGACAATTAACAGGAATGCCGGTACTATAAAGTATGCACAATAAAAGAGCGTTTGATTAAAGGGGAGTAGCTTCTCAATAAAGTCGTCATTTCGAGAAAAAATTTTTTTCTCCGGCTTTATTGGCAACAAAAGTTGTTAGCGAGACCTTTACGGGTACACTATTCGTAAAGGTCTTTTTTTGGGCCTTTACCAGTTTGGTGAAGGCTCTTTTTTGTACTTAAAAAGATGGCAGATCATGATTCAGAAAAAAGGAGAGTAGGTTATGGAGCAGGCATTACTATTGGAATATGGATGGGTATTACTTGTGCTCATTGCACTAGAAGGAATTTTAGCGGCAGATAATGCTTTGGTACTGGCGATTATGGTGAAGCATCTGCCGGAAAAAGAAAGAAAGAAGGCCCTGTTTTACGGTTTATTGGGAGCATTTATTTTAAGAGCAGGTTCGCTATTTTTAATTTCCTTTATAGCTGATGTATGGCAGGTACAGGCGATCGGTGCAGCGTATTTACTATTTCTTGCCTTAAATCATTTGTTTAAGAAATATGTGAAAAAACAGGATGAACAGGATGAGAACGAAGAGGGAGAAGCAGGAACAGCTGAGGAAGGGTCTGGTTTCTGGATGACAGTCCTTAAAGTTGAACTGGCCGATATTGCCTTTGCGGTAGATTCTATCCTGGCTGCTGTCGCTCTTGCTGTCGCTCTTCCTGAAACCGCCCTTGGAGAAATTGGCGGAATGGATGCAGGACAGTTTACTGTGGTCCTCGCCGGAGGTTTAATCGGTGTAATCATTATGAGATTTGCCGCCTCCTTCTTTGTCAAACTGCTGCACCAGCGTCCGGGGCTGGAAACAGCAGCCTTTATTGTTGTAGGCTGGGTCGGTGTGAAATTGGCCGTTATTACGTTAGGACATGAAAATGTGGGTATTATTGATGAGCATTTTCCACATTCCACAGGCTGGAAGCTCACCTTCTATATTGTTTTAGTGGCCATTCTTGTAGCCGGTTGGTTCCTGGGTGGCAAGAATGAGGATCAGGAAGATGATGAAAATGTTGAAGAGCTTACCGAACAATTAGAAGAATAGGCATTCACCTATTTCACTCCACTTGCATAGATTATTCTGTGGCCAAAATCATAAAGAGGTGATTTTTTGGGTAAGCGAATTTATAACTATTATGCAAGTGGAAATACGGCTAAGGGCTTTTATAATCTGTTTGATGAAACCCTGAATCGATTGGAACGTATTTATATTCTTAAAGGTGGCCCGGGTACAGGGAAGTCCACCCTAATGAAAAAAATCGGGGAGGCCTGGGGTTCTGCGTATGATCTTGAATATATTCACTGTTCTGCAGACTATGGCTCCATCGATGGGGTGATTATCCCTGACTTAAAGCTGGGCATTGTCGATGGTACGGCGCCTCATGTGATAGAACCTAAATATCCCGGAGTGATCGATGAATATGTCAATTTGGGTGATGCCTGGGACTCGGTGCAGTTGCGCAAGTACAAAGAGGAGATTTTTCAGGTGAAGAAACAAATAAAGGCTTGTTATGATGATGCTTATAGCTTAATGGAAGAGGCCCTGCGCATACATGATGATTGGGAACGTATTTATATTAAAAACCTTAGTCCGGAGAAAGCACGGAATTTAACAGACCGTCTCACAACAGAAATATTCGATGAGGACACCCTTGATAAAAGCGGATCTCAGCTTCACCGGTTTCTCGGGGCTGCCACTCCGGAAGGGCCGAAAGATTTTATTCAGAATTTAACCGAAGACATCCTGCAGCGCTTGTTTATCAAAGGACGTCCGGGTACCGGTAAATCAACTATGCTGAAACAGCTGGCCGCCGAGGGAGAAGACAGAGGCTTTGAAGTGGAGGTTTATCATTGCGGCTTTGATCCAAATAGCCTGGATATGCTGATTTTCCGGGAGCTTGGCGTTGCTATTTTTGACAGCACCAGTCCACATGAGCATTTTCCTTCCAGGGAAGGGGATGAAATTGTGGATATGTATGAGGAAATCATCCAGCCAGGTACGGATGAAAAATATGAGAATGAAATAACAGCTCTGTCACAGCAATATCAGGAAAAAATGAAGCAGGCAACCGCAAAACTGAAGGACAGCAATCGATTCCGAAACCAATTGGAATCCTACTATATCGATGCGGTTGACTTTACGATCATTGAACAAAAACAGGCTGAATTGGAACGGGAAATCAAAGCGTGGGAGCAGCATTTTACCTCTTAAACAGGAATCATATAGTGAAAGATCCATCAGTGGGCCCCATCCTGTTGATGGATTTTTCTTTACATTTCCAATTGCATAAAAATATACTGATGATAGAGAAAAGGAAAAGAAGGGGTAAAAATGGCGATTGAGGTAAAACGAATTTATGAAGCAGCAGAGGAAGGCGATGGAAGGCGAGTCCTGGTCGATCGTGTCTGGCCACGAGGCGTATCCAAACAGAAGGCACAGCTGGACGAGTGGCTGAAGGACATCACTCCCAGCACCGACTTACGAAAATGGTTTGGACATGATCCGGACAAGTTTGGGCAATTCAAAACAGAGTTTCAAAAGGAATTAGCCACCCACCCTGAAAAAATAAAAGCTGTTGCCTATGTGCGGGAATTAGCAGAGCAGGAAAAGGTAACATTGCTATACGCAGCAAAGGACCCTGTACATAATCATGTTCAAGTTCTGAAGGAATACCTGGAAGAGGAATAGGGAGTCGTGTGCCTGAAGGATGAACCGGCTGTAAGTCAATTGCAATCGCTCGAGCAGCACCAAAACAGTCTCAACTTATATAAAGGAGTGAATCAATGATGGCAGAACACACATTTCATTTAAAAGCGGACTGGCCTGGAGGCAGAAACAATGTAGGGCAAATAGATGCTGGCAACCTAAAGACGAAAATCTCCATCCCGCATGAAATGGATGGACCTGGAGAGGGGACAAATCCTGATGAAATGCTGTTGGGGGCAGCAGCAACCTGCTATATTATCACTTTAGCCGCTATGATTGAGCGGGCAGACTTACCCTTGCATGAAATGGATATGGAATCAGAGGGCATTGTGGATGTCACAAATGGCGTATTCACCTATAAAAAGATTATTCATAAACCAACTGTAAGTCTGCAGGCACATGCTACAGATAAGGATTTGGATAAGCTCAGGAAGCTAGCTGAAAAAGCGGAAACAAGCTGTATGATTTCCCGAGCCATTAAAGGAAATGTAGAGCTTGAACTCCAACCTTCATTAACGATTCAAAAGGACTGAAGGGTGAAAGTGTGGAATAAGAATAATAGAAAATAAAAAGGAGAGAAAATAAATGAAACCATCCGAGAACGTTTTAAGAAAATACGCAAAGCTTGCCATTCAAACAGGAGTAAATATTCAAAAAGAACAGGCACTGATTATTAATGCTCCCATTGAAGGGGCTGATTTTGTACATAAGGTTGTAGAGGAGGCCTATGCTGCCGGAGCCGAAAATGTACAGGTGCAATGGAACGATGAAGTGCTGACCCGATTAAGCTACGAGAATGAGCCTATGAGAGTCCTGGAAGGTTTTCCCGACTGGCGTGTACAGAAAATGACCGAACACGTAAAAAATGGAGGAGCCATTCTTCAGGTTTACGCTCCCAATCCGGAACTATTAAAAGGGATTGATCCCAAGAAACCGGCTGCTGCAAACAAGGCGGCAGGCCAGGCCTTGACCGAATACCGCGATTACATGATGAACGATCGTATTCAGTGGTCCATCGTTGCGATTCCGACTGAAGGGTGGGTCAAGAAGGTTTACCCTCAGGATGATGTAGAGGAGGGCACTGAAAAGTTGTGGGAACAGATTTTCAGTATTACACGTGTTGACCATGAAGATCCAATTGAAGCATGGAACGCCCATAACGAAACGCTCCGTCGTGCCAGAGAGGTTCTTAATGACAAGCAGTATAAGAAACTTATCTATAAAGCCCCTGGAACCGATTTAACGATAGAGTTGCCGGAAAACCACGTTTGGCATGGAGGATCAGCCGTAGCTGAAACAGGCGCCGCTTTTAATCCAAACATCCCAACAGAGGAAGTTTTCACCATGCCCCATCGCGAGGGTGTAAACGGAACGGTAACCAGCACCAAGCCGTTGAATTATAATGGTCATTTAATTGAAAACTTCACGCTTACCTTTAAAGATGGAAAAGTAGTAGACTACAAGGCTGAAGCAGGCCAGGACGTCTTAGAACAATTGCTGGAAACAGATGAAGGCTCGAAACGTTTAGGTGAAGTGGCTCTGGTGCCGCATTCCTCTCCAATTTCCCAGTCAAACCTGGTGTTCTTTAATACACTCTTTGATGAGAATGCTTCCTGCCACATTGCTCTGGGTGAGGCCTATCCAACCAATATTGAAGGTGGAGCGGAAATGTCACAGGAAGAATTGAAAGAACGCGGAGTCAACACCAGCCTGAATCATGAGGACTTTATGATTGGTTCAGCAGAGCTGGATATTGATGCTGTAACGAAGGACGGAAAAACAGAGCCGATTTTCCGAAATGGAGAATGGGCGATCGATTTGGGGTAATGAAAAAAGCTGCCGTTATGGGCAGCTTTTTTGCGTAATGGCGCTGGTTGCAGTGATTTTGTTGGCCGGGTTATATCTAAAACGGCATTATTTTAGTCTGCTGGGTCAATAAAGCTGAAAATGGGCTTAATAAGGATTTTTTTGGATGAATACAGGTGTAACTGGACGAATGGTTAGCTTTCATAGGCAATTATGGTATGAAAGGTAGAATTCCGTTACTTTACGCTCATTTCTTTGTAAACAGGACGAATAAAGTAAAAATCGGCTTAATTATTTTTAAAATACGACAGAAAAGTTTTAAAACTGGATCAATTATTTTTAAAACAGGCTCAATAAGCAGAGTTTTTTCTTAAAAATCATTGAACTGGACGAATTCTATGCAAAGCGGCTTATTTCCCAGATCTCAGGACTAATCCCACGCTTCCAAATCCAAAAATATCCCCCGCATCAAACTCCCCAGTCCAATCAAAAAATCAAATGCCCGATCGCCACAATAATTGGCAGTGAGATGACCGTACGAAGCAGAAAGATCACAATCAGATGGATAAAACGAACGGGAATTTTTGAACCTAAAATCAGACCGCCAACCTCTGACATATAAATCAGCTGGGAAACCGACAGACAGGCGATCACAAAGCGGGTCAATTCACTGGAAACCGATTCAATCAGTATGGCCGGCAGAAACATATCGGCAAAACCAATTAAAAGAGTTTCGGATGCAGCCTCGGCTTCTGGCAGCTGCATGAGCTCGAGGATTGGGATGAACGGGTATCCGAGCCAGCTGAACACAGGAGTGTAGGTCGCTAACACCAGGGCAAGCGTACCGAATGTCATGACAATGGGTGCCACGCCCATCCACATATCCAGCACATTTTGACTGCCCTCTTTTACATAATGGGGAAGCCCTTTGCTCTTAGAAGCCTTATCCAGAGCCTTTTCGTAGCCAGAGCGCCATCTGGATTTTTCCTTCCCAACGTTTTCCTTTTCACGCACTTGCTCTTCACCGTTATTGTATTGATTTTTAAAACGTGATAGCGGTGGAATACGGGGCATAATAATCCCGGAAACCAGCCCGGCAGCTAAAACGGTTAAATAAAAAGGGATAAACCGGTGTTCTAAATTTACCTGTTCGATGACAACAATACAGAACGTAATGGATACCACGGAGAAGGTGGTGCCAATAACCGCCGCTTCTCTCTTTGTGTAGTACCCCTGCTCATACTGTTTACTTGTCAGTAACACCCCAATGGTTCCGTCACCCAGCCAGGATGCGAGATTATCGATTGAAGACCTCCCTGGCAGGGTAAATAGCGGGCGCATCACCTTTTCTAAAACCGTACCAAACAGTTCCAGCAATCCAAAGTTTAATAATAAGGGCAAAAGCAGTCCGGCAAATAGAAATACCGAAAACAGAATATGAAGCAAATCGCCTAGCAGCATGCCTCCTGTATTTTCGGAATAAATGGCTTCAGGTCCGACCTGGAAATATGTTAACAGTGCAAGAACAGCACCCACAACCCGCACAGCGGCCCAAAACGTAGTGACATGGAATAAACCTATGAAAAAGGGCGAAAAGGATAGGGCCTCTGGATTCCTTTTTAAAATCCATCTGTACAGGAGTGTCATAAATGCAGTCAGTACAATGATAAACGTCATAATACCGGTCAGATAATCCCCTATCTGATTCTGCAGCCAGCTGGCAAGAATAGCGATAGGAATCGTCACTTGATCCTTATAAGAAAAAGGAATCATAAATAGAAAGATTCCAAGCAACGACGGCACAATAAATTTCAAATGATCAATCAAAGAATAATGTTTCATTATAGAACAGACCTTTCTTCACGCACAAAAAATGGAAAAATATAACTCGCACCTACAGTTTACCCGATATAGCGGTTTAAAATTCTATCCACACTTCCCCCGTAGCCTTCTCCAAATAGATTTAAATGCACAAGTAAATAGTATAGCTGATACAGTGGCTTTACGTCCACATAGTAGTCAGGGAGGGGAAGGACTTCCTGATAGGCTTGGTAAAAATCAGCGGAAAAGCCTCCGAACACTTCAGTAAAGGCCATTTCAAATAAATGATCGCCATATAAAACAGACGGATCGATTACATAGGGCGTCCCCTTAGGACCTGTCATCCAGTTTCCACCCCACAAATCCCCGTGGAGCAGGGATGATCCTGGGTTTTCCGGGATCCAGTTGTCCAGATTCTCAAGCAGGACTTCCATTTTCTTTTTTCTGGAACCGGACATTCTCCCTGTTTCCAGGCCCTGTTCGAATTGGGGCTTCAGACGACGGTCCCGGTAATAGGTCAACCAATCTGCAAACAAATCATTGGGCTGAGGGAGGGCACCGATAAAGGAATCCTGTTTAAACCCGTATGCTTCACCCTTTGTTTTGTGCATGCCGGCCAAAGAACGCCCGAGCTCTTCAGCAGTTGAAGGAGAAGGGTTTCCCTCAATCCAGTCCAGAATAAGATAACCGGTTTCTCCCTTTCCCGGCCGGTTATACCCATAAACATGAGGCACTGCAATCGTCCGGGAGTTTTCTATGTGTTCCAGACCAATTGCTTCCACCTCAAAAAAGTGAGCAGGAATACCGGTATTGGTTTTAATAAAATAGCTGTCCTTATCCGTTTCCACACGATAGGCATGATTGATGGAACCGCCCGAAATCGGTTTGCTGCCGCGCACAGCCCCCGGCAGATTATGGTCCTGAAGAATCTCAGCGAAAAATTGCTCCATAAAAAATTCCTCCCATCGATCATCTGCAAAAGTCTTTATTCATTCTAGCAAGCTCATGGCAAAAGAAAAAGGGTACCTTAAAAAGATACCCTTTTCGCAATATTTATTTATTTTGTGAATATACTCTTTCGTTATTTCTTAAACTTCACTTCATACTCAAAATTAACCGAATCCAGGCTGTCCTGTGGAGCTGCATAGTACGTATGCATATAGTTTTCTCCCTTTCTGAACAGCTGACGAAGCTTAAGTGCATCTTCTTCGGTTACATTGAATGGATCGACGTGGATAACCTTGTAATTGCCGTTTTCCTTCTTGTTAATGAAGGATACCCCATATTCAACATATTCCTGTTGAACTTCACTTAAGGATTGCATTTCGTCCACGCTGGAACCGTCATAGGATAGGCCAATTTCCGGAATTTCGATATTGTCAACGAACCATCCGGAATTATTGGTTCCCCAATCGGTTAGATAACGGAAGGAAACGAGCACTTCCTGTCCGGCATACTCACTGAGGTCAAAGGTTTCCTTTTTCCAGCCTTCATACGTACCTGTAAACCCTGGAACATTGTCCTTGATTTTTGGATACCCATTGTCTACCACATCAGAGCGTGTATTTTCATTTTCAAGGGAAGTCCAAGTCTGACCGCCGTCCGTTGAAACCTGAACCATACCGAAGTCCCACTGCTCTTCAATATCGATATAGTTGTCAAAGGTTAACGTAGCATCGGAGACATTGCTTAAATCTGCCTCAAGAATCATGTTGTGGTCAGCTTCATTACCTTCATTGCCCCAGAATACCTGGTTACCGGAGCCCAGTGGATCGTCAACTGATTGCCATTTGGTTTCAAAGAAGTCCTGTCCGGAAAACTCAATCGTATCAATTTTTTGATCGAAATCAAGCTTCTTATAGTCTCCACCCCAGGCAGGGACACCTTCTTTTTCATAAACTTTAGCTGACTCAAAGTCTACCGTTTTTCCACGTGGCTCGTCCTGGCCGCTTACAGGAATATCTTTTAAGTCAATATTCTCAAAGCCGTAAATTCCGCCTTTACGCTTATCGTCATCAAGTAACAGGGCAGATGAGAAGCGCTTGTAAACATCCTGGAAGTCCATGTTAATGCCGTTGTTTTCCAGTGCTTCATTATAGCTGTCAATACTATTTGTTGGACTTGTTGCCACTTCACGTATGAATTCCTGTCCAAACTGCTCATAGTTATAAAGAGTCCATAGCTGAACAAGTGCATAGTCCGCAATCGTTTCCGGACCCGTTTCTGCATTTACATGTTCATCCCAAGCTGTTAAGGAGTTTTCCGGATGATCAAGCAGGAAATTAATCGATCCCGTATCTAAACCATAACCACCGAGGAATTCAGAGAAGGTGGACATGCCTTCGTTTACCCATGTGGTTTCATCACTGTCGTTGTCGTCATGGATTAAGTGCTGCAGTTCATGGATAGTCGTACCATAGAACGTGCTTTCCAGACGCTCCTCCCAATTGTTGGTATCAATGGTAATGATGTTACGGTCCGTATATTGTTCAAGCGTACCCCAGTAGAAGCCGGCTACGAAGAATGGATAAGTAGGATCATAATAGTTTTCATCCTTAACGTTATCCACCAGCATAATGATTTTATCGCCGTCTCCTTTATAGTAGTTTTCTGGAACAATTCCTAAGTCCTCGAGTAAAGCATTTGTTCCATCATGACTATCTGGTGTACCAAAAAATCCTGTGTCAGTTGGATAAATGTTACTGTCGAATTCTTCAGCAAGCTTGTCTACCTGCTCCTGGGTGACAACAGGATCCGGTCGATCATCAGGATAAGATAAATCATTGGCGACCCAGATTTCAACATGATCTCCTTCACTTCTAAGGGTAAACTCTTTAAACCCAAGCTCGTAATCTAAAAATTGCTTGGTTCCACCATTATAAGTGAAGTTTCCATCGGAGCTTTCTGACTCTTCACCTTCTGCTTCATTGAAGTTGACGTCTTCAGCGTTCTCCTTAATCTTCTTCTTTGCTTTCTTCTGGAATTCTTCATCATTTGCCAATTTGTCCAAGTAACCATCCACATCTACCCGGTCCGTATACCTCTCCGTATCAAAGTTCTGATACTTGGATGCAACTTCAGAATCAGATGTGGTCTGTGCTGCTGCTGTTGGTGCCAGTAATCCGAGCGTTAAGGCACCCACGGATAATAAGGAAACTGCTTTTTTCTTCATCCATTCTCCTCCTATTTATCTATTATAGTAAAAAAATTAAATCTATTACGTTTTCTATCATTTCAAATTTTCACAAGATTTTGAATGGTAAATTCAACTTATATTCACGACTTATTTCGCATATATAACCAGGTAAATAGTACTAAATCAGCGGGAGAATATAAGGAATTTGTACTGATTTCGAAAAAGACGGACATAAAATGGAATTTTTTCAAATAAAATTTTGAAAATTATGATGATTTTTATCAACATTTAGAAAAAAACATAGTATAATGAAAATATGGGTATTTTTGTAAGGGGGAAGGACATGAATACCATCACAAATTTCCAATTTCTTGTTAAGGAGTTTGAGGAACAGTTAAACCGTAACCTTAAACAACAGGAAAAGGACTTTCTATTTTGGGTATATTTAAAGTACCTGGAGGAAAATGAATTTGACCAGTATCAGGTAAACTGATACATACGGGAGCACCTTGTTTTTATAGCAAGGTGTATTTTTTTCCTGCATTCCCCAAATATCCTGAAACCACCGTGATAAGCACAATCAGCTTCAGCACCACGGTTCTGTATAACTGTAGCCTATTCACATAAGCTAACAGGAGACGATGCTTCGATAGAAAGGAAAATGCATATGGAATGGTTAGCGGTTTTGCCTTTTGTGGTAGTCATTATTTTTGCAATTTGGACCAAACAGGTGGTTCCGAGTTTATTTCTGGGCGTTCTGACTGCGGGTTATCTATCGGAGCCTCACTGGCTAAACGGGTTAACCGAAACACTGAAATTTGTCATTGAAAGTCTGACTGATCCCAATAATTTAAAAATCATCATCTTTCTATATCTTTTCTCCGCCTTGGTGGGCGTTATGAAAATGTCCGGGGGGATTAAAGGCTTTGTGAAAGCAGCCTCCGATAAAGTGAAGGGGAAGAAAAGTGCCATTTTCCTTACGTGGGCATCTGCACTGGGAACCTTTAGTGCGCCGAGCTTTCGTATCGTTACGATTGCGCCGGTGATGAAGGCAATGCGGAAAAAGGTGAAAATGACCAAGGAGGAGCTCGGCTTTATTATTGAAACAACAGCATCCCCGTTGATTGTATTAATCCCTGTTGCCACAGCCTTTGTGGGCTACATGACATCGGTAATTGAGCTTTCCATACATTCATCCGATGTGCAGGAGGATGCCTACAGTTTATTTCTGAACAGTATTCCGTTTAACTTTTTTGCGTTCGCGATGCTGGCCACAGGGGTATATTTTGCCTTTTTTCATAATATCGACAAGCCGGAAAAGGTGGACGAGGATAAGGAGCAGCATGACGATTGGGTCGATTGTCATCCGTCCGTTGCCAAGGATCTTCCGGCCAAACCATTGAATCTTATTCTGCCGCTGATCAGCATTATCGTATCTACCTTCTTTTTTATGTACATGCTTGGCCTGGAAAGCGGCTCAAGAGGGCTAGAAGTGCTGCTTGAGGCGAATGTTCTGGATGCCATGGTACTGGGGCTGTTATTTACGATCGTCTGGCTGTTCCTGCTATTGCTAAAGGATTTTAAACTGAAGGCCATCATGCAAAATTTTATTGATGGCGGCAATGACATGATGAACGTCATTGTTTTACTTACACTCGTCTGGGCGTTAAGCGTCGGATCAGAGGCGTTGAACTTTGCGGATATTGTATCCTCCTCCTTATCCTGGATTCCACCATCACTTGTCGGTGGGCTTCTGTTTGTTGTGGGCTGCGGACTTTCCTATTTTATCGGCTCCTCATGGGGAACCTGGGGAATCCTGATGCCAGTCGGTGTTTCTCTGGCTTTGGTTTCCGGCACAGACTTAGCCTTTGTCATCGGCGCCGTTTTCGCCAGCGGTACATTTGGTGCGTTTGCCTCCCCATTAAGTGACGACACCAACACGACCTCAGGGATTCTGGATTTAAATCCGATGCAATATGCAAAATTTAAATTAAAACCCGCTTTAATTGCCGCAGGAGTGGCGGCAGTGCTGTTTTTCGCCGCTCCCTTTTTGTTTGATTTATAGGGGCTAGGGTCCTGCTGAAGCAGGGCCTTTTTTATTGAAGTGTTCAGAGATGGGATCCTTGTGGCGGGGGCGGATTTGTGCGTGCGATTGGTGGATAGGTGCTCGAATTTGGTGGATAAATCATGGGAATTGATTGATAAATGCTCAAGATTGGTGGATAAGCTCCACCAGGATTGATAAATGCCGAAAATCGAATGAAACCAACGGCAAATAAACGGATAAATGAAGAAAACCACCGATACCAGCCATAAACCGACGGATACCAGCACCAAATTGATCGATAAAAACGAACGCCCTCACCTGCTGGTTGATAAACCATTGAAATTGATGGATATAATCTGGTTCCCGATTGATAAATCCATCAAATCGACCGATTCCCACCAGCCCCCATTCATCCTCATCCCCAAAATGCCACCCACCAGCATCCAATATTAACGAACCCCCATCTATAAAACCCGGAACCTCATCTGAAAATAAATTTCCCCAATAAAAAAGGGTTTGAAGATAGTTTATAGAATAGTATGAATAATTTGAAAATAAATATCTTTACCAGGGAGGTGAAAAACAGCAACAAAGCATTTAAATAAGTGAATGCTGAAAAACCGAGGGAGGGATGAATGTGGAGGAGACGGTTTATTCCCTGATTCCGCCGATTATTGCCATTGTTATGGTGCTGTTAACAAGAAGGGTGTTAATTTCGCTGGGAATCGGGATTCTTTCTGCCGGGATTCTTTTATCAGGGTTTCAATTTAAGGGAACGGTTTCAGCAATCTGGGAATCGTTTAAGGGGGTATTTGTTGACGGTGGATCGTTAAACACGTGGAATGTTTATATTTTACTGTTTATTTTAATGCTTGGAATTCTGACTGCGTTTGTCAGCATGATGGGTGGTTCACGGGCGTTTGGGACCTGGATGATTCGTCGTGTGCGGTCCAGGGTTGGGGCGCAGATTATGACGATGATTTTTGGGGTTATTATCTTTATTGACGATTACTTTAACAGTTTAACGGTTGGGCAGGTTTCACGACCAATGGCCGACCAGCATAAGATTTCCCGAGCCAAGCTTTCCTATATTATTGATTCTACGGCTGCTCCCGTTTGTGTTGTTTCTCCGGTATCAAGCTGGGGTGCGTACATTATAGGGATATTGGGGACGGTATTTGCTGCTGAAGGTCTGACGGAAATTAGTGCTTTTAATGCGTTTATGCAAATGATTCCCATGAATTTATATGTTTGGGCAGCTCTCGGTGTTGTGCTGGTTATTGCCCTGCGTAAAGTGGATTTTGGACCGATGAAAAAGCATGAGGAGAGAGCCGTACAAACTGGTGAGGTTGTTAATCCGGAGTTTAAGGATCAAATTGATACGGAAAGTAAGCTTCCTTCCAGTGAACAAGGAAAAGTACGTGATTTAATGCTGCCGATTATCGTTCTGTTTGTGGCGACTGTTGGGGCGATGGTCTGGACGGGTTACCTGGCAACCGAAGAAGCGAAGACGCTGGTGAACATTTTTGGGAATGCCGATGTTACCTTATCGCTAATTATTGGGGGTGCCAGTGGTTTAATTCTAACGTTTGCCTTATTCTTCGCTCAGCAGTCAAAGCACAGGGAAATGAACGCTTCCCACTTCTTGCTCGGTCTGAAAGAGGGAACGAAATCCATGATATCCAGTATTATGATTCTGATCTTGGCGTGGTCCATCGTTACCTTAATCGACCAGTTAGGCACGGGAACGTATTTAGCCGGACTTGTAGAAGGGGCGAATTTAAATGCGGCCTTTTTACCGGGCATTCTGTTTGTCATCGCAGGTTTTATTGCCTTTTCCACGGGTACGTCCTGGGGATCCTTTGGTATACTGCTGCCGATTGCCGGTCAGATTGCCTCCGCTACCGATGTTTCACTCATTATGCCGATGCTTGCGGCGGTTCTGGCGGGAGCCGTTTTTGGAGACCACTGTTCACCCATTTCAGATACGACTATACTTTCGGCTACAGGTTCCAGCTGTCACCATATTGACCATGTGATGACGCAAATACCGTATGCCCTGTCAGCGGCTGTCATTACTTTCGCCGGCTACATGGTTTTTGGCTTAACGAACAATACCTGGATGGGTCTGGGCACAGTCCTAATTGGTCTGCTGGTGTTTTATTTTCTGCTGCAGAGACCCGAGGAAGTCCCCGTTAATGATGGGACTGCTGTGGATTAAATAGCCTGTACCGGTGCATCTGTACGTTCATTCATATTGAAATTTCATCCGTCATATATTTGAAGGGGAAGGGGGAAGGAAGCATGGACTTCGTGTCAGAAAAAATAAAAGCATTGCCTCCGTACTTATTTTCCCGGATTCAAAAAAGGAAAAAGCAGCTGGAAAAAGAGGGAAAGGACATCATTGATTTAGGAATCGGTGCACCGGATTTACCGACACCATCCTTTATTATCGATACGTTAGTCAATGAGGTGCAGAAGCCGGAAAACCATCGTTATTCCTCTTACACAGGCACTGATGAATTTCGGCAGGCAGTCGCTCATTTTTATCAAAAGCAGTATGGGGTGAAGCTGGATCCGGATGAAGAGGTGCTTGCCTTAGTCGGCTCAAAGGAAGGAATTGCTCATTTTATACCGGCTGTCATTAACCAGGGTGAAAAGGTACTGGTACCGAATCCCGGATATCCTGTCTATCGGTCGGCGGTGCATCTTGCTGGGGGAAATGCCATCGACTTGCCTTTAAATGCTGAACAGAACGGGGAGCCTGTTTTTGAAGAATTATCAGATGAAGCGTTACAGGACTCAAAATTGATGCTCCTGAATTATCCAGGAAATCCTACAGCGGCAACGGTTCAGAAAAGCACTTTTTTGAAAGCGGTTACATATGCTGAAAAGTACCAGCTTGCAATTGCGCACGATGCTGCCTACAGTCTCACCACTTTTGACGGCTATCAGGCACCAAGCATGATGGAGGTTCCCGGGGCTAAGGAATATGCTGTGGAATTTGGCTCCCTGTCCAAAAGCTTTAATATGACGGGCTGGCGTATCGGCTATGTAGTCGGGAACAGGGAGATGATCAAGGCTTTAGCCACGTATAAAAGCAATGTGGATACGAGTCAGTTCATCCCTGTTCAAAAGGCTGCCGTCGCTGCGTTAACCAGCGATTTGTCCGCCGTTTCAGAGCATAACGCCATTTATCAGCAACGGCGGGACAGGATGCTGAATGCTCTGACATCCATTGGTATTCATGCTTCAAAGCCCAGAGGAACCTTCTTTATCTGGGCTCCCGTTCCCCAAGGCTATTCATCAATGGAATTTGCAGACAGACTTTTAACCGAATTGGGGGTCATTGTAACACCAGGGAATGCATTTGGATCGGCGGGTGAGGGATATTTCAGGATTTCATTATCTGTACCTGATGAACGTTTAAATGAAGCGGTAAAAAGAATAGAAAAACTGCACATGGGAGGGGATTCATAATGGAAAAAACACAGGCCTCCCTGATGACCGGAGCTGAGGGAATTGTGGAGTGTCTGAAAATAGAGGAGATCTCCAAAGTGTTTTGTGTCCCGGGGGAAAGCTACCTGCCTTTATTGGATGGGATTTACGATGAACCGGACATCGCTCTGTATTCAGCGAGACATGAGGGGGGTGCTTCCTTCATGGCGGAGGGCTATGCAAAGGCATCCGGGAAGCCAGGGGTTGTGATGGCCACACGGGGAGTCGGGGCATCCAACTTGTCGATTGGTGTGCATACGGCTTATCAGGATTCCACCCCTATGGTTGTGTTTATTGGCCAGGTGTCCAGGGAGGTCCGGGAGCGTGAGGGTTTTCAGGAGGTCAACCTTCAGGAAATGTTCCGCTATACAGCAAAATGGGCAGTGGAAATCAACGAGGCAAAACGGGTGCCGGAGCTGGTTCAGCGTGCCTTTCGAGTGGCTCAGACAGGAAGACCTGGTCCTGTAATCATCTCCTTGCCCGAGGATATTCTCAAGGAAAAGGCGGTTATGAATTTTGGTCCTAAAGTAATAAAGCCGAAACCGAAGCCGGCAGATAGCGAGATTCAAGAGATAGAGAAGCTTTTAAAGGGGGCAGAACGGCCGCTAATCATTGCCGGTGGAGGAGTAAAAGCTGCCCGGGCAGAGGATGACTTTTTATCGTTTGTCGAGCAAGCCGGTTTACCTGTGCTCACAGCCTTTCGCAGACACGATGTTTTTCCCCATCACCATGAACAGTTTATGGGGCATTTAGGGCTTGGAACCCACCCGGAGATTAAAAAGACCCTGCAGGAAGCGGATGTTTTGTTTGTTCTGGGCAGCAGATTATCAGAGGTGACTACACAAAATTATCAATTTCCACAACCCCGTCAGCGGCTGATTCATATCGATATCGATGCAGAAACCATTGGAAAGGTGTTTACTCCGGATATTGGGGTTGTCGCTGATGCGAAGGAAGCCTTAAAGGGACTGCAGATGATAAAAGGAAATGAAGAGTGGAAAGATTGGTCTGTTCAGCGTCGTACTGCCTATGAGCAAGCTGCAAACATTCATGCATCTCAAGACAGCTCTATCTATCAACAGGTTTATTCCAGTTTGATCGAGGACTTACCTCAGGGTGCCATGATTTCGAATGACGCTGGAAATTTTGCCGGCTGGCTGCATGCCTATTATCCCTTCAGACAGAAAAATACCTACATTGGTCCAACGTCAGGTGCCATGGGCTATGGCATGCCAGCTGCCTTAGGGGCAAAGCTCGCTCATCCCGATCGCCCGGTTATTTCCTTGTCAGGTGATGGTGGGTTTATGATGACGATGCAGGAGATGGAGACAGCCGTGAGATACCGGATTCCTGTCATTGCTCTCGTTTTTAACAATCAGTCGTATGGAACGATCCGCATGCATCAGGAAATTCATCATCCCGGTAGAGTGATGGGCACCTCCTTATCAGATGCTGATTTTGCCCGCTATGCAGAGTCCATGGGAGCGATTGGGATAGTGGTGAAGGGGGGAACAGAATTTAAAGCAGCTCTATCAAAGGCGTTAAGCCAGGAAAAACCGGCTGTAATTGACATAAAGTGTGATGCTGAGCAGATTTCGGTGGGAAAAACCATTCAGCAAATTCGTGAGCAATCAATCACTTATAACAAATAAAGGAGGATGATTTCATGACACAGACTTTCATTCAGGAGGAGCAATTAAAAAATTATATAAACGGAAAATGGGTGTCCGATGACCGTAAAACCTATCGTGATGTGATCAACCCTGCGAATGGAAAACCCATTGCTCAAGTGCCTTTATCCACAAAGGAAGATGTAGAGGATGCGGTAAAAATCGCCCGTGATGCTCAGAAAAAGTGGGCACTCGTCCCTGGTCCCCAGCGGGCGGAGATTTTATTGCGTGTCGGTCAGCTGATGAAGGAACGGAAGGAGAAATTATCAACCATTTTAACAATGGAAAATGGAAAAGTTCTTGAAGAAGCAAGGGGAGAAGTTCAGGAAGGGATTGATATGGCCTTTTATATGGCAGGAGAAGGACGCCGGTTATTTGGGCACACGACTCCATCCGAGCTGGGCGATAAGTTTGCTATGAGCGTTCGTGCACCTGTTGGGGTTGTGGGCATTATTACCCCATGGAACTTCCCGATTGCCATAGCCACATGGAAGTCCTTCCCGGCAATCGTGGCAGGAAATACCGTTATATGGAAGCCGGCAACCGAAACCCCGCTGATGGCCTATGAGCTCGCGAAAATTTTTGAAGAAGCAGGCTTGCCGGACGGCGTTCTTAATGTGGTCTTCGGTACAGGTTCCGAAGTAGGGGAGGCCATGGTTGCCCACGACGATATTCGAGTTATATCGTTTACAGGCTCAAATGATATCGGTCGTTCGATTGCGAGTAAGTGCGGACAGAGGCTCAAGAAAGTGTCCCTTGAAATGGGTGGAAAAAACGCGGTTATCGTCATGGATGATGCAGACCTGAACCTGGCTGTGGAAGGCATTTTATGGAGTGCATTTGGAACGAGCGGACAGAGGTGTACAGCCTGCAGCCGTGTCATCGTCCATGAAAAGGTAAAAGACGAATTGGAAGAGCGGTTAATTAAAGAAATGGAAAGCCTGACCATTGGTGATGGGCTGGATGAATCAGTAAAAGTGGGACCGATTATTAACGCTCAGGGACTGGAAAAGATTCGTAAATATATTCAGATTGGCCAGGAGGAAGGCGCTAAGCTTATTAAAGGCGGATATGTGCTGGAACAGAACCAGTATAAGGATGGTCACTATTTTGCCCCGACATTGTTTACCGATGCTACTCCGGATATGAGAATCAGTCAGGAGGAAATTTTCGGTCCCGTCGTTTCCCTCATTCCTGTCAAAAGCTTTGAGGAGGCTATAGAAGTCAATAATGGTGTCGAATTTGGACTTTCGAGTTCCATTTTCACACAAAATGCCAATCGTGTCTTTGCGGCCCAGCGTGATCTGGATACGGGGATTGTCTATGTGAACGCCGGTACAACGGGCGCGGAAATCCATCTGCCTTTTGGAGGAACGAAAGGAACAGGAAACGGGCATCGTGATTCGGGTGTGGCTGCCCTCGATGTCTTTACTGAATGGAAGGCCGTCTATGTCGATTACAGCGGAAAATTACAAAGGGCCCAGATCGATACGGAATAAACAGGTCCACAATAGACAAACAAGGAGGTAATATCTATGAAAATAGGTGTACTAGGAGCCGGATTAATGGGAAAGGAAGCGGCAAGGGACCTTGCTCATAGTCATGGTGTAGACTTTATTGGACTTGCGGATGTAGACAAAGCGCGTGCCAGTCAGGTATGTGAACAGCTGAAATCTAAAAAACTGAAACCCTATCAGGTAGATGCCGGCAATCAGGAACAGTTAAAAGCATTTATGCGAGAATATGATGTGGTGATTAATGCCTTATTTTACAGCTTTAATGAGATTGTGGCCAAAACCGCAATTGAAGCTGGAGTGCACAGTGTAGACCTGGGAGGGCATATTGGTCATATTACGGATAAGGTACTGCAGTTAAAAGAAGATGCCCAAACTGCAGGGGTTACGGTGATCCCTGATTTAGGTGTTGCCCCCGGAATGATTAATATTCTATCAGGTCACGGATACAGTAAGCTTGATGAGCCTGAGTCCATCCGTATTTTTGTAGGTGGTATTCCTGTTCAGCCTGAGCCGCCTCTTGAATATAATCATGTTTTTTCCATGGAGGGGTTAATGGATCACTATACGGATAAAGCTCTGATCATTCGCAACGGACAGCCACAGGAGGTCCCCGCTCTAACGGAGGTCGAAACGATTCATTTTAATAAATTTGGTCCGCTGGAAGCCTTTCATACGTCAGGCGGAACCTCAACATTGCCTAAGTCCTATCCTCATTTAGACACATTGGAATATAAAACCATTCGATATCCGGGTCATGCACAGAAATTTAAACTTCTGGTTGATTTGAATTTAACGAGAAACGATTATACGGTGGATGTAAAGGGAACAAAGGTAACCCCAAGAGACATCCTGCTAAAACTGCTCGATCCAATTGTGGACCTTAAAGATAAAGATGATGCTGTTCTGCTCCGGGTCATGGTCGAAGGGAAGAAGGATGGGAGACGGACGCTTTATCAATATGAAATGAGTACGTTTAAGGACCGTTCGAGCAATGTTACCGCCATGGCCAGAGCGACCGCGAATACCATTTCCGTTGTTGCTCAGATGATCGGCAGCGGGACCATCACCAAACGGGGCGTCCATCCACCGGAAAACATTGTCCCCGGTGATGTTTATATGGAAGAAATGGCAAAGCGTAATGTGAATATTCATGAGGCGATGAAGCCATTGACTGATAAGGCGAAGAATGAATCGATGATAAAATAGTTTTATAGGGAAATGGGGCTGTGAATACGGGGCAGACCCCATTTTTTATCACGCATTAACTGGCCGTCATACCCCCACTGATGGAAGTTTCACTTTATGGGATATTTTTGAAGCGGGTTGATCTCTGTGAAGGATATAATCATGTTTGAATACTGTGGATGTGGCCTTCATAGTGGCGATGAAGGCCAATATAACAATCAAATAAAACAGAATCGTCCTTCATAAAAAAGCAGGACTTCTCCGCCCAATGACGAAATTTTACATAGATATAGATGGAAACATGACAGAAAAACAGCAAATTGAGGTGAAGGCATATGAATACATTCTTCGTCGCAGGTCATGCCAGACTTCCGGGTGGAATGGCAGCTCAGAATATGTATGAGACTCTAACGATCACCGCAGAGGTGGACAAAAAATACGGGGTTATTGTGGAGGCTGGCTGTACATTAGCCACAGCGCATGGCCGGGAGTTTGTCCAAAGACTTCTTAAGGGTTACAGTCTGAAGGATGGCGTTGAAGAACCGGTGGAGGAAGTAAAAAAGCATTATTTAGGGAAAGCAGGAAATGCCGTTGCTTCAGCACTCAAGGACCTGGCGAAGCAATATGAGCAATCAGCAGTAAAAGGATGAAAGGGATTCATTACTAACATATTCAGCGGAAATGGCGAGGATTCTTTAAAACCTTTCACAATCAGAAAAGCAGCAACAGAAAAAAGATCGACTATCCTGAGTCGGTCTTAAGTATTTTAAAAACAGGTTTTGGTTACGACGTTTGTGTGAACGACAGGATGATGGGGAATTATTGGATTTTAAGAGTGTTTTCCTTATTTTTTTCGTACCATTTATGGATTTTCCTGTATAGAGACTTATCTTTAGGTTTTACCTGGTAGAAATGCTCTCCTGTACCGTTTTCGAATTCAATACCAAGGATGGTGCCGTCTTTGTAAAAGGTTAGAATCGTCAAGTTTTCCTTCTTTGTTTGATCAGCTGTTTTTGTCCCGACTGTTAATGAATCGGATGTATTGCTTGTAGTGATCTTCCCTGCTTGATTGGAAGATATCTCTGTAAAGTTCATTCCGCTGACCAGATTGGAAAAGGATTCGATGTCTTCTTTAGTCGTTAATCTTCCCTGATAACCAATATTCGTCACACGCTTTCCATCCTGGTAGGTGCGGGCTGTGATCATAATTTCATCACTTTCCAGTAAGTAGGTCGTATCAAAGTTCGCTTGTTGGTTGCAGCCTGTAAGCAGCAGGGATAAGATGATTACAAAAAACAAATGCTTCACTTTTATTATTGCCCCCCTTTTTTGCACCCAGAGAATCTATGATTCTTAGCCGTCCTCAGATCGTCAACTTTGTCTTAATGATAACGCCTCTTTTTATCATATAAATCGAAAAGCACGGCAATCACAGACAAAATAGCCCCAACAATTAGAGCGGCAGTTCCGTAAATAGCAGATGCCAGCCATCCTTTTCCGGACCAGACATATACCCATGCACAAATCCCAAATAGAATTAGAATGGAGGGAATGATATATTTATAGTGTTTCTTTTCCGGGAAAAAGAGTAGGATGAGATAGAAAACAACAGTACTGACAAAAACAATGATAAGCAGCAAATAAATATGCAAGACGGTCATCTCCCTGGTTTGAATATGAGAGCGATTTTCATCTGTATGAATGATCCTCTATCATTATCTCTTTTTTCCTTTCGTTTAACTGTAACCCAATTCCTTCATATCTTAAAATATTTTCGATAAATAGTGAGCGACTACAGCAGAAAATGTGTAACAAACGAAAAGAAAAACGGGTGCTGGATGTAAAAATCCCTGCACCCGTTTTCCGTTTATCGTAATACCCCCGCTGATGGAAGCCTCACCTTATACCGAAGAAGCAATATACTTATGCTCCACAAACTCCTCAATTCCATAATGTCCGCCTTCCTTGCCGATTCCTGATTGTTTGACCCCACCGAATGGTGCTTCTGCCCGGGCAGGGAAGACTTCATTGATTCCAACAATTCCATAATCCAGCTGTTCGGATACACGTACGGAGCGGCGATAGCCTTCTGTGAAAATATAGGCTGCTAATCCGTAGTCCGTATCATTGGCCCAGTTAATGGCAGTTTCCTCTTCATCAAATGGCTGGATCGGTATGATTGGTCCAAAGGTTTCTTCGTTCATCACCTTCATATCATCATTGACATTGCCTAATACGGTTGGTGGATAAAAGTAGCCCTGTAAGTCGTCCTTTTGGGTCTTTCCGGTATAAAGAACCTCTGCTCCTTTGGAGGTAGCGTCATCGTAATGGTCTTTCACCTTTTCAACTGCCTGCTGATTAATTAAAGGTCCCATCGTGGTTCCGTCCTCTAAGCCATTTCCGGGCTGCAGCTCTTTAATCTTTTCGATCAGCTTTTGCTGGAATGGTTCCCAGATGGAGCGCTGAACGTAGACACGGTTGGCGCAAATACACGTCTGGCCGCTGTTACGGAATTTGCTGCCTAATGTAAGCTCCGCAGCTACATCTAAATCGGCGTCATCAAATACGATAATCGGTGCGTGACCTCCAAGTTCCAGGGAGACCTTTTTGACATGCTCGGCGCTTTCTCTCATTAAGTATTTTCCGACTGCCGTAGAGCCTGTGAAGGTAATCATCCGGACGTCCTTATTCGATAAAAACTCCTGTCCGATTTCCTCGGCATTTCCGGTAACGAGGTTGACCACACCTTTTGGCATACCGGCCTTTTCCATAATCTTTATAATTTCAATGGCTGACAGCGGTGTCTCCGGAGCAGGTTTAAGGATAACGGTACAGCCTGCAGCTAAAGCAGGACCAATTTTTCTCGTAATCATAGAAGCTGGAAAATTCCATGGAGTAATCGCTCCGACAACGCCCACGGGCTGCGGGATGACAAGCAGCCTGTTGCGGGTATTGGAGGAAGGAATCCATTCTCCGTAAACCCGGTTGGCCTCTTCTGCGTACCAGCGGAGAAAACCGGCGGCTCCTTTCACCTCACCCTTTGCCTCTTTTAAGGGCTTTCCCTGTTCCATCGTTAAAATGGTTCCCAGCCGATCGACGTCCTCCAGCATGTATTCCGATGCTTTATAAAGAATATTGGAACGCTTGCGTGGAGAAAGCCGGGACCAATCGGCAAACGCTCTTTTAGCTGCCTGCACAGCTTCATTGGTTTCCTTCTGTCCGCCATAGGCAACCTCTGTAATTGTCTTAAGTGTAGCCGGATTATATACAGGCTCAGTCTGATTTGATACGGCACTGCGCCATTCTCCATCAATAAAAATGCTATGGATGGCTGAGTCAAAATGGACCATTTGCATCTCTCCCTTAATTTTCAGAATCTGGCTTCCAGGCAGGTAACATTTTGTTAAGTGGTTTATCCTTCCTGTACCCTAATACATATTCTGCCTGCATAATGGTATGAATCTCGCGTGTACCTTCATAGATGACGGGTGCTTTGGAATTCCGCAAGTAGCGTTCGACCGGATACTCGTTTGAATAGCCATAGGCACCGTGGATCTGCACGGCATCATCGGCCGATTGGTTGGCAATATCACACGCCTGCCACTTGGCTAAAGACGTTTCCCGCGTATTACGTTTCCCCTGATTCTTAAGTTCACCGGCCCTGTAAACAAGCAGACGGCTCATTTGCAATCCTGCTTCCATTTTGGCAATCATCTGCTGTACGAGCTGATGCTTCCCGATTTCTTTTCCAAAGGTTTTCCGTTCATGACAATACTTCACGCTCGCTTCAAGACTGGCCATCGTTAACCCACAGGCACCGGCTGCTACCGTAAAGCGGCCATTATCAAGGGCTGACATTGCAATTTTAAATCCTTCTCCTTCTTCACCAAGCAGATTTTCTTTTGGTACTCTTACGTCATCAAAGAAAATCTCCCCGGTATTTCCAGCCCGGATTCCGTGCTTGCCTTTAATCGCTTTTGAAGAGAAGCCCGGCATCGTTCGTTCTACGATAAATGCGGAAATGCCATGATGCTTCTTATCTTTATCTGTGTAGGCAAAAACAAGGAAGTGATCGGCTACATCGCATAGGGAAATCCAGGTTTTCTGGCCGGATAAAATGTAGTCATCCCCGTCCTTCCTGGCTGTTGTCTGCATGGAGGCTACATCCGAGCCGGCTCCAGGTTCAGTCAGTCCAAAGGCCCCGATTTTTTCTCCTTTTGCCTGAGGGGTGAGGTATTTCTGTTTTTGTTCTTCATTTCCCCATTGAAGAAGGGTCATACTGTTAAGTCCGGTATGAACGGATACAGCTGTACGGAAGGCGGTATCCCCGCGCTCGAGCTCTTCACATACAATGGCAAGCGAGTTATAATCCATTCCGCTGCCGCCGTATTGTTCCGGAATACATACACCCATAAGACCCAGTTCTCCAAGTCTCCGGTTAATTCCTTCATCATATTTTCCTTCCTCTTCCCACTTTTGCATGTAGGGGTTAATCTCGCTATCAACAAAGTTTCGTACCGTTTCTCTTAATAGATTCTGCTCTTCGCTAAATTCAAAATTCATACGTATCGACTCCTTTATATCCAATGATTATTTTTGTATTCCTGTATTTCGAACGGTGACAATCCGATTGATGTGAAGATTTCATCATTATGCTCGCCGGGCTCCGGTGGATGGCTTCTGACTTTTGGCGGTGTCCGGCAAAGGTGAAGCGGACTGCCCAGGATATCCATTGCACCAGCTTTTGGATGTTTAATGGTTTGAAAAAAGTTTCGGGCGTTAAGCTGTGGATCGTTTCTGATTTCTTCCATATTCTGTATAGGACCCACGGGAATGTTATGGGCATGACATTGCTCCTGCCAGTAGGATGTAGGCTGCTTTTCCAATTCCGCCTGTAATATAGCCGTGAGTTCCTCGCGATGTTCCACCCGATCCGGATTGGTTTTAAAATTTGGATTGTGAGCGAGGTCAGGCTGATTAATAATCGTGCATAAGGCCTGAAACTGACGGTCATTTCCAACTGCAATCACCATTTCCCCATCACTTGTGCGGAACGTCTGATAGGGAACAATGTTGGCGTGGTGGTTGCCGAGTTTGGCTGGAAGATTCCCCGACATTAAGTAGTTGCTTGCAATATTTACGAGTGAACTGACAGCAGATTCATATAAGGATAGATCGAGTTTCTGGCCTTGCCCGGATTGCTGACGTTCCAGCAGGGCGGATTGGATTCCGATACAGGCATACAGCCCGGTTAACACATCGGTCATGGCCACTCCGACCTTTTGCGGGCCGGATTCCTCGGTTCCGGTAATGCTCATCAGCCCGCTCATCGCCTGAATAATGAAATCATAGCCAGGGTGGGTTTTATACGGCCCTGTCTCACCAAAGCCAGTAATGGAACAATAGATGATGCCCGGGTTGATGCTGCTTAGCTCCTCGTAACTGAGCCCAAGCCGCTCCATCGTTCCCGTTTTAAAATTGTGAATCACTACATCACTGTTTTGAACAAGCCTTTCAATGATTTCTTTTCCTTTGGCCGATTTGAGATCAATAGTGACACTCTTCTTATTGCGATTGGCACATAAATAGTAGGCACTCACCCCGTTTTTAAACGGCGGCCCCCAGCGTCTCGTCTCATCACTGCCACCCGGAGCTTCCACCTTAATCACCTCAGCCCCAAGATCCCCTAAAATCATCGAACAAAATGGACCAGCCAGTACCCTCGATAAATCCAAAACACGAATTCCATCCAATGCCTCTCCTCCTTTTTCGGGACTGTCCCCACATGCTTTAAAGCGCTAAAGCGTGCGCGTTGTCCATTAAAAAATGCCAGCACAATCTTATCGGGATAAGAATTGTAACTGGCATTTCATCTGCTGGACCAATTCCGGTGTGGATTGGGAACAGACTAAACAGTTATATTTTCATTCATTTTTATAAACAATCTGGTTGTTGGCTTGCGGTCAGAACTTTGGCATAAAGTTTCAGCAAGCTTTAACCTGACTTTATTTTATAATATTAAGAAAAGTTTGTAAACAGTAAATGTAAAACGCTTTCAAGGGAATGGTTGCCGAAGCGGATATGATCATCGTTAAAGGATGGAATAGCAAGTAAACATTTATTTCTATTTTTTATTCAATTCCCCTTTACAAATATTCAGTGAAATGTATAATAATAAAATATAATGAATAAATATACAAAAATCAAAACACTAAGGGGATGGAAGCTATGAAAAAGATCGTCGCACTTATTATGGGTATATCTTTAATTCTATTAACAGCCTGTGGAGGGGAAGATACCCCTTCAAACACTTCAAGTGGAGAAGAATTGAAAGAACTGACCATCGCAACTGATGCAGCCTTCGCGCCATTTGAATTTATGGACAAAGGCGAAGTGACTGGATTCGATGTTGACTTTGCCACAGCGGTACTGAAAGAGGCAGGATATAAAGCAAACTTTGATAACGTCGGCTGGGAAACAATGCTGCAGAATATCGTAAATGAAAAAGCGGATTTAGGGGTGGCCGGAATCACCATCACGGATGAACGAAAGGAAACGTACGATTTTTCCAAGCCGTACTTTGAATCGACTCAATTAATCCTGGTTCCGGAAGATTCACAGATTAGCAGTGTTGAAGATTTAAAAGATAAAAATGTAGGTGTACAAATTTCTACCACAGGAGCAGAAGCCGCTCAGAAAATCTTTGGTAAAAATTCAGACCAGATCCACCAGTATGATCAGGTTCCACTGGCCATTATGGCAATGCAGCAGAATGATGTGGATGCCGTGATCGTAGACAATGCGGTTGCACAAGAATATCTCAAGAACAATCCTGATGCTGAGATTAAAATTGTTAAGGATAAGAACGCCTTTGAATCAGAGTATTACGGATTTATGTTTCCAAAAGGCAGTGATTTAGTAGACGAAATCAATCAGGCCATGGAAACCGTTATGGAAAACGGAACCTACGACGAGATTTATAAAGAATGGTTTGGACAGAAGCCTGATAAATTTTAGGGACTGTCCCCACACGCTTTAAAGCGCTAAAGCAAGCACCCAAGGAGGATCATTAGCATGGACATTAGATGGGATATTATCGGGGAATATTTACCTTTTTTCCTTGATGGGACATTACTGACACTCGGAATTTCACTAGCTGGTATTTTCTTAGGCGTTCTAATCGGTTTATTTATTGCCTTAGGGAGAATGGCTCCAAACAAGCTGATTCGCTTTCCTTTTCTGGCTTACATCAACTGTCTGCGTGGGACACCTGTATTGGTTCAGCTGTTTATTTTCCACTTTGCCGTTATGCCGGCCATTTATCCGGATGGCACAGCAGTGGCCTCGGCTGTAGTCACGCTGAGCCTGAATTCATCGGCTTATGTGGCGGAAATTTTCAGAGCAGGGATCCAGTCCATTGACAAGGGACAGACGGAAGCATCAAGGTCACTGGGCATGTCAAAGGCTCAGACCATGAGGCACGTCATTCTTCCTCAGGCTGTTCGCCGGATGGTTCCGCCGCTTGGCAATGAGTTTATTACGCTGATTAAGGAATCTTCTCTCGCTTCCGTTATCGCAGCCAAAGAATTGATGTACTGGGGCGATGCAGCAGTAGGCCAGCATTATGTGGTCTGGGAGCCTTACATTACCGTAGCAATCATCTATTTAATCATCGTCTTAGGCCTGTCCTATGTCCTGCAGGTTGTAGAAAGAAAATGGGTGCAATTTTCATAAAATGTGTACGGAAGAAGTCTCAGGGTTGTGATCCCTGGGACTTTTTTACGTAACGGAACCTCGCAAACAGCAGAAGCCTGCATCCTGCGTCCGAATCATGTTATAATAACAGACACTATGTACATAAAGGAGGAGGCCGCATGCCTGTCTCAGATCGAAAAGTATTAAAGAAAATGTTGAATGAAGTGCATCAGGCAATGGAAAATGCTCATGATCCGGGGAAAATGAAGGAGCATATTAAATCCGTCCGGGTTCTGACGGATTTGTTTATAGATGAAGAAACATCCACAAGTGAAACCGAGGTGATGCGAAAGCTCACTCAGGAGTCCGTACCTGAAAGCTCAGCTACTCAGCAGACTTCAACCCCTTCACCATCTCCGTCAACTGGCCAGCGTCAGACAACGATTGATCATGATGGTGCTAATGGGGACTCTATCTTTGACTTTTAATGGGAATCGCAATACATAAGGGGAGGATCACGAATGAAACTATTTCTTATTTTAGGGGCTATTAATGGATTTCTAGCT
Organism: Salinibacillus aidingensis; assembly: GCF_039522525.1. Lineage (GTDB taxonomy): Bacteria > Bacillota > Bacilli > Bacillales > Alkalibacillaceae > Salinibacillus > Salinibacillus aidingensis. The sequence continues at coordinate 446,742 of NZ_BAAADO010000002.1, read as the reverse complement.
GTTGCGCTTGGGGCCTTTGGGGCACACGGCCTGGAAGGAAAACTAAGTGAAAAAATGCTGAATACATGGGATAAAGCTGTTACGTATCAGATGTTTCATACGATGGCGCTGTTCATTACTGCTCTGGTCGGGATGAAACTGAGCCAGGGTCCTTTACAAAGCGCCGGCTGGTTTTTCTTTATTGGTATCCTTTTATTTTCAGGGAGCCTTTACATTTACTCCACGACAGGTGTAACTCTGTTTGCGATGATTACACCACTTGGAGGCGTATCATTTCTGATTGGCTGGATTCTATTAGGCTATGCGATTATCAAGTATGTTTAAAAGGCTGGTTAAAAGTAAAATAGAGTCGTCAGAAGAAAAATGAGTAACGCACGAATCAGCTGCTGGTAAAAATCAGCTTGTTCATTGCGGATATAATGACCCAGACCATCAAAAATAAAACTTAAGGTGAGAGCGTAGAAGGACAGCAGGTATAGAATCTGTATCTGCTGCCAAATGGCTAAAACAGCCAGCAGAATACAGGCAATTATAGAAAGATATTGATATTTAAAGTACTTTTCTGATTTATGTCTCATCCTGAACTTCCTTTCAAACAATAAAGTGAAACCTCCATCAGTGGGAGTTTTCTCCATCCCCACTAAGTCTTGTTGGGTTACCCTCAAGACTTGAAGTGGGGATATTACGGCCAGTTCATGCGTGATTAACTGATATTCTACTCGTCCCTTAAGGCCGTAAAGTAAAATCCCTTGTCTTAACTATGCTGTGACAAGGGATTTTCATTTCCCGCTTTGTTATCCATAAGGGTATTGGTAGTTCAATTCTTCATCAAAGGTTACATAATCCAGGTAAATCATTAACAGGAGGTAACGTCTGCCTGTTTCCGGATCGCTTAGAACGATATGGTCACGACCGGCTGCTTCTATAATGCCCTTAAATACCTTTGCATTCCACTGTTCATTATTTTCAAACGTCATGTAAACGGTCGCCATTTTTCCTCTGTTTAAACGAAGGATATTTTCAATGTAGGACTGTTCTTCTAATGGAATTCCATTTCCAGGTGCTCCTGCCATCTGACCTCCTGATGGCGGCATTTGACCCATTTGGCCCATTTGTCCTTGCATCATACCAGGCATTCCACCTTGCATACCAGGACCCATTCCCTCTGGCATCATACCTCCAGATGGCATACCTCCCTGGAAGCCAGGTCCTTGCTGAGGCTGCATACCTCCCTGAAAACCAGGTCCCTGCTGACCTCCTTGAAATGGTGCGCTTGGTGCAGCATTAAATGGCGCCTGCTGTTGTGGTCCCTGACCTTGCTGACCTTGACCTCCGTTAGGGGACATTCCGAATGATGGTTGTTCTTCCGCCATTATTTAGACTCTCCTTTCTAAAATATGTTAGGACATTCTGATTGTGTTGGAGCAAAGAAACAATGAGATTTATATCTGCCTGTATTCCACTGCCCAAACCACTGTGCGGGACAGCTTCCTGCAGGCCGAAAAAACCATAGTGAATTGGTTGCAGGATGCTCCCTGCGCCCACGTAAAATTTTCAGAGCTAAATCCAGATCCTTAGCTCTGGCTCGCTGGTAGAAGTAGCTCTTTTGTGTAGCCTCGAAGCCTCCCGGGGATTGAAAAACCATTTCCCTGAGGTTCCGAACGTCTTTGAAATCCAGGCAATCGGCACGAACCCGATTGACACCGGTGTTTCCTACCATTAACATCCCTAACTTACCATCACCCTCGGCCTCTGCACGCATCAGCCGGGCTAACAGCTTCTGTCCTGCTGCAGTAAAAGGAATGACTGCCAAATCCTTCACCTCACTTCTTCTGTGATGTACATTAATTAAAATTAGCCAGCAGGGGTTCCTGTTAGACTTTTATCCTACTAGACGTTTCACCTCAGTCTATGTAATAAAATGGGTGAGGGTTACAGGATTTGCTTTCTTTTTCTCTAAATTTATATGCGGCATAAAATGAGGATATGTGTGAAGTTTTTAGGGACAAAGAAAAGCGGAGGAGATTCAGCTTATGACCGCTTGGGCCTGGGAGCCCGAGCTGGACAATAGAAAAGCGGAGGCCCCTGCTTATATCCGCCTTGACCTAGGAGATGGAACTGGACAAATAAAAATCCCCTGCCAGCATTCACCGCTGACAGGGGACACAATCTTTTATTAAACTTCTAATAAAGGCACGATATCCTCATAGGTTTTACGCTTTCCGATATAAAAGGAACCGAACTCGGCAAACCGTGCACTTACTTCATCAAAACGCATTTCATAAACCAGCTTTTTAAATTGAAGAACGTCTTTGGCAAATAAGGTTACGCCCCATTCCCAGTCATCAAAACCAATGGAGCCTGTTACAATCTGACGCACCTTGCCAGCGTATTTGCGGCCGGTCATCCCATGTTCATACATGAGCTTGCTCCGTTCCTCCATAGGAAGACTGTACCAGTTATCATGGACTTCACGACGCTTGTCCATTGGATAGAAGCATACATACTCCCAGCCTTTTGGAAGGATCGGCTTGAGTCTGGACTGAATCGCCGGATCTGTTTCAGGGTCCTTGTCCTTAGCCATGTAAGTGGACATTTCAACAACAGATACATAGGAATAAACAGGTTCAGTAAACTCAGCGAATTTTGTTTTATTAAAGGCAGTCTCCAGCTCATTTAGTTCATCCATTGCAGGTCTCAGATGCATGAATAAAAGATCCGCCTTTTGACCGACGATGGAGTAAACGCCGTAGCTGCCATTTTTGTTTTCGTCGATTTCATCCCATTGTGCGTATAAGTTTTTCAGTTCCTCCATAGCTTCTTTCCGGACATCGGAGCCTGCTTTTTTCCACTCTGCCCAATTGATGGTGCGGAAATCGTGAAGGCAATACCAGCCATCTAATGTTTCAACTGCTTCAGCCATGTATATCGCTCCTTTTAAACGTTCAAGTTTTTCATTTCGAGTATACTATACCATAATTGTAACCTCTACCTGCAAACAGATGCTCCCGTAAAATCGACAATTCTGTTGCAAATCGAATGAAAAGATTCAGTGTGAGGAAAGATAGGTGGGACGAGAGGGCGGGGCACGGGGACAAGGAACCTGTCCCCGTGTCCCTTTCAATAATACAGAAAGTGGTGTAGAATATATAACAGATGAAAATTTAGGAGGAATAATCATGAGTGATTTATTTACAGATCTAAAACAAAAATTACATAATAAAGATATAAAAATCGTGCTTCCTGAAGCATCTGATGAGCGTGTTGTGGAAGCGGCCAGCAAGCTTTCAGAAGACAAACTTGTCACTCCTGTACTAATTGGAGATGAAGCGGAAGTGAAACAGAAAGCGGGCGATTTAGGGGCTCAAGTTGATCAGTGTGAAGTCATCAATCCTGCTTCCTATGACCGTTTTGACGAGATGGTACAGGCCTTTGTAGAGAGAAGAAAAGGAAAAGCCACAGAAGAGGATGCCCGTAAAATCCTGCAGGACGAAAATTACTTTGGGACCATGCTGGTTTATATGAATGAAGCCCATGGACTTGTCAGTGGTGCTGCCCATTCCACAGCTGACACCGTTCGTCCAGCCCTGCAAATTATTAAAACAAAGCCAGGTGTGAAGAAAACTTCTGGTGTGTTCATCATGGTCCGCGATGAAGAAAAATATGTATTTGCTGACTGTGCGATTAACATCGCTCCAAATGACGAAGACTTAGCCGAGATTGCGGTGGAAAGTGCAGAAACCGCAAATCTGTTTAATATTGACCCACGTGTGGCAATGTTAAGCTTTTCAACAAAAGGATCAGCGAAATCAGAGGAAACAGAAAAAGTCGAGCAGGCGATTGAAATGGCGAAAGAGAAAAACGGTGAGCTCGTTATCGATGGAGAATTCCAATTTGACGCAGCCTTTGTTCCATCTGTTGCACAGAAAAAAGCACCGGATTCTCCTATTCAGGGCGATGCAAACACCTTCATTTTCCCAAGTCTTGAAGCAGGAAACATTGGCTACAAAATTGCCCAGCGTTTAGGAAACTTTGACGCAGTCGGTCCAATTTTGCAAGGGCTCAACCAGCCGGTAAACGACCTTTCCAGAGGCTGCAGCGTTGATGATGTTTATAAGCTTTCCATGATTACAGCCGCACAATCCCTTGAGTAAACGGTTCGCTATTTCTTGAATAAAGGATGTTAAAAGCCAGGTGCTAGAGTTGAGCGCCTGGCTAATTTTATGTGTCTGTCTGTTTGTCTATGTTCCGGGAAAGAAGGAGAGTAGTTGCAGGTCACTGAGCGGGAACATGTCTGAAAGATTGGGAATTGGTCCGGGCTGCTGGGGATTGATCTGAATTTGAGTGGATTAAGCCGGAAAAGGTAAAATGATGCTATAGTCACATAATTTATTTCGAAATGTGATGGACTAATCCGAGTTTGAGCAAATAATGCCAAAAGATGCAGAATTAAGCTGCAATCATAGAAATTAATCCTGGTTTGTTGTTGATTCATCCCTAAATATTGTTATCCATCGGTTATGTGCTGAATTGAGCAAGTCGCTGATAGGATTAAGCGCATTTTAGAAATAATTCATCCTTTTATAAAAACTCAACTTTCGCAGACTGAAATAGGCAGGTATACCTTGATATAATTGGACAGATCCGCAATCCATTGTTGTAGTTGACTTTTGATGAGTTGCTGCATTTTCTTATTCGTCCTTTTTAGGGTATCTTTAAGAAGCTCGATTAACTGCTGTAAAGCCACAACCCAATCGAGGTCATTAACTTCATCACATAATTTATAAAACATACCGCCCAGTATGCGGTCAACTGTAACTGCAACGATTTTGCCATGACAATACAATGTACCTTGCAAACACAATGGTTGTGTGACTGCTCTTTTTCCCATCAGTAGGCTTTGCCAGGCGATACAACTCATCGAGGCTAAAGCGTTTACCGTTTACGAGATAACGCTGCTTTAATTTCATGACCATGCCAATCACGTCCGGCCTTGTTCTGTCAGTTCTTTGATGAGAGGCTGCTGGGTAAACCATGTATCCATGAGAACATAAGAGGCATCGATGCCTGCGTTCATTGCACGTTTAGTCATACCCGGAATCTGTTCCGGTGCTGTCTGTAAAGCTTCTTGTCGACGCTTGTAACCGGAGTTGCGTTTATCAATGTTTTCAGATATATCGTTTATCCTGCTTTTTTCTCTGAACTTAATAATGAAATATCAACTGGCAGGAATGTAGCACCATCAGACCAGCCCAGGCCCAGTATCAACATGCGAAAACCTTTGTAGAAACGCATTTTCTGTGATGCATATCAAAGCAGCGAGCCAGAAGCTCTACATGTTTGTTTCGGTTCCGATCATAGGGTGAATCATCTAAGATGAACACCTTTGGACGATTATGGCGTGTTAGCTTTGAGACCTTCCCAATCGTATAAGCGACAAGTGAAAGTAGAAAGCGACGCCAATTGAATGATGATTGGTTCAGGAAACGATATACGGTATCTTTGACTGGAACATCCGCAGCTTTCCTACTTTCAAGTGTCCGAAACCAGTTTTTGTTTTCAAAGATCAGGCAAAAGATTAGCTGGAAGCACAAGAAAAACCGAAAGACTTTGTTATGCATGCATTACGCAAGTGCTTCAATACATTTAATTCTTTGAATGTCGATTTTATTTCATTTGGCAGTTGATTATTCGAGTTGTTTTTCGCTATCATATAGGCGGACACCTCATCTGTATCGTATGTGATTCTCATCAAATCAACTATACCAACGTTGAGGTGTTTTTTTCATGTCTGAACTAAAGTCAAGCATGATATGTCAGTTCTATAAGCACCTACACGTATTGATTTCACTACAGATTTCTTGGTGCGAAAGTTGAGTAAAAATAATTAATTCGGTTTCGAGGATGATTCGTCCGGATTGGAGAGAATTGCTCCTTATTCAGGATAAATATTCCAAAATCGGAAGAATCAATTCAAAATATCAGCAATCAATCCATAAAAATAACAATTAAGCCAAATAAAGCTCATTTAATCCAATTCCGATAAAGTCCAATCCGATCCAAATCCGATCAAATCCCAACCCAGATTGAATCCCGACATCACCAAAAACCAGGTAATCAAAAAAGATGTCCGCCTCAACGAACATCATAAAACCTTTTCATTCCTTGCTCTCATCTGCTTCAAACGCTTTTCAAACCATTCAAGCTCCTGGCCGTTAAGAGGATCGGTCGTTATCGACGTTGAGATTTCTTCTAACTTAGATAAAATTTTATCCCGAACGTCCGATACAGTCATGGATGTTCCCAACAGCTCATTTAAAGATGCCATCGTTTCCGGTCTGATGACAGGATAGTCATAGCTTGCATCCTCCTCCTGAAGGGCTTCCGAATAAAATTTTCTTACAACCTCAGCCCGCTCAGAACCGGAACCCTCAATACACATATAAATTTGCACAGCTGTACCATTTTTGACCCGTCGCTGGGAAATGCCGGCAAACTTCTGTCCGTTCACGCTCATGTCATACTCGCCGGGACAATAGGAGCCTTCCACTTCATAAACGTCAAACGAAGCGTCCTCATCAGCAAATAAAAATTGGATAAAGGATACCATCGCTTTATAGCCATCATGAATGCCAAGCTGCTTACCATCCGGAAACAGAAAGGACAGGTTGAGGACCCCCTGATCCAGCACTACTGCAAGGCCTCCTGAATTGCGGACCACTACACGGTAGCCTGCCTTTTGCAAGTAAGAAATTCCCTCATTTATATGGGGGAGACGGCTGTCCGGAATTCCTAATACAATCGTTTGATCATGAACCCACAGTCGGGCCACATGCGGGGACAGTCCATTACTTATCGAAAGGCAAAGGGCATCGTCTGTGGCAAAGGACTGCATCGCCGGAGTTTCTATATTCATCGATTGATCAATAAACCGAATTTTGTCGAAGTGTAATAATGGATGAAGATTCTCCATGAGGCTTCTCCTTTACTAAATACATTAGACTTGTTTAGCCTTGACTATTATACCACATCTGCTGCCGTGATTGCGCCTGACCCGTCTGAGCAGAAAAAGACCAAAGCAATCCCCTGGTCCTCTTCCTGCCACTCGCTGTCTTCTTCCTATCTCACAGGACCTGAGCATTCGCCTCTGCTTTCCCGTAAAGATAATTCGACATGAAAAATTCACCCATTTAAATGTCAAGTGGTGTTTTTTTACGACAGTTTTTATATAATGGAAGGAGTTAAACGTCATTTACTGAGTATTGATTTCAGTAAAGACGTCGGTTTTTTTACGAATGGACGGGCTGTCATTCTGTCGCTCAGCATTCGTATAAGAAGGTGGGGCTGAACAGCTCGTTAAAGGCCTGATACGTAACGCTTACAATCAGTGGCCCACTGATTGAAGTCTCACTTTATGTATATTTTGCGCAAAATAGGCAGGTTTAAGAAGGGTTGGAAAAAATGGAATATCGTAATGAACAATTAACCGAAGAGAAGGTGTTTAAGGATCCGGTTCACCGGTATGTGCACGTACGGGACCGGGTGATCTGGGATTTAATCGGAACTCCGGAGTTTCAGCGGTTAAGACGGATTAAACAATTAGGGACCTCCTTTTATACCTTTCATGGTGCCGAGCACAGCAGGTTTAATCATTCCCTCGGGGTGTACGAGATTGTCAGGCGGATTTTGGAAAACTTCAAGGAACACCCGGACTGGAATGAAGAGGAGCGGCTCTTGTGTTTAACAGCAGGACTTTTGCACGATCTGGGACATGGTCCGTTTTCCCACACCTTTGAAAAAGTATTTGATCTGGATCATGAGGATTTTACCCGGGAGATTATCCTGGGCGATACGAATGTAAATACCATTTTGAAGCGTGTCCATCCTGATTTTCCACAGGATGTAGCCGATGTCATTGGAAAAACCTATTCGAACAAGCTTGTGGTCAGTCTGATTTCCAGCCAGATTGATGCGGATCGAATGGACTACCTTCAGCGTGATGCTTATTTTACAGGGGTGAGCTATGGGCACTTTGATATGGAGCGAATATTACGAGTGATGCGCCCGCTGGATGATCAGGTTGTTATTAAAGCGACCGGTATGCATGCGGTCGAGGATTACATCATGAGTCGCTATCAAATGTACTGGCAGGTCTATTTCCATCCGGTTACGAGAAGCTCTGAGGTTATTTTGACCAAAATTTTACATCGCGCCCGTTATTTATATGAAAATAACTATGACTTTAAACTGGCCCCTTCACATTTTTTATCCTTTTTTAAAGGGAACCCGACGCTGGAGGACTATTTAAAATTGGATGAATCGATTGTTTTTTATTACTTTCAGATCTGGAAAGAGGAGAATGATCCGATACTGAGTGATTTATGCAATCGTTTCGTCAATCGTCATTTATTTAAGTATATTGAATTCAATCCGAACCACCAGTTTGAGCAATTTATGGAGCTGCATCAGCTCTTTACCGAAGCGGGCATTGACCCGGATTATTATCTGGAAGTGGATTCCTCGTCTGATTTACCCTATGACTTTTATCGTCCGGGAGAGGATGAGGAGCGTCTGCCGATTCATTTATTAATGCAAAACGATGAGTTAAAGGAGCTTTCCAGGCATTCGGATATTGTCGAGGCGATTTCAGGGAAAAAACGCACAGATCATAAGCTTTACTTCCCTTCAGACTTTATTGAGGGATTATCAGATCATAGTCCGATCAAGAGACGGATTTTGGAGATTTTAGAAGGATAGGAGATGACGTTTGTGTTACAGGATCATGCAAAACTAGTTTCGTTTTTTTCGGAGTGTCACGAACTCATCGGAAGAAAAAAACTGCAGAAGATGATTTATATTTTAAAAAAATGTGATTATCCATTTTCCGAACGCTATCAGTTCCACTTCTATGGTCCCTACTCAGAAGAGTTGACATTACGCGTTCAGGAGCTTATTAATCTAGGGTTTTTAGAGGAAGAAAAAGAGAAGAAAAAAGGTTTTTATCAATATCGTTATTCCATTACTGAAGAAGGGCAGAAATTCCTGACTCATTACAACATCAACATGCCGGATATGGATCAGTGGATTGAAAAGATGAAGGGGATGAGCTCAAGATTTCTGGAGTTGATTGCCACCATGCTGTATTTTGACAATCGGCCCAAGGAAGAAATCGAGGATAAAGTATTTACAGTAAAAAAGAAGCAGAATTATACACGGGAAGAGCTTGAGAGAGCTTGGGAATTCATTGCGGAAATGAATGTGAAGCACTAAGTATGATACTGGCAAGCACCATTTATCCGGGCGGGATGGATGGTGTTTTTTGTTTATCTGCCAAAAACGGGGAATTCCTGTGCATTTGTATTTAATATTTACATAATTCTGATCATTATGTAATATTGCCATAGACAGTGAAAATTTAATCAGTACTTTTATCACGCATTAACCGGCCGTAATACTCCCACTGATGGAAGTTTCACTTTATACTGGTTATTTATACTTGATAAATGCACTTGAGGTCATGCTGTGCCTGCTAACTGCGGGTCGGATGAAGCTAAAATGATATTTGAATAAAGGAGTCGCCATGAAATTTTTAAAACCGATTGTTTACTACATATTAGGGATTTTTGGAATTCTCTGTGTCAGTATCATGCCGAAGAGGTTTATGGAGGCACAGCAGCCTGATGCGGGCGGACTATTTCATATAGGAGAATATGTGCAGACGCTGTGGCCATTTATCGTGGATTTTTTCAACCCTGATTCCTGGGTGTACATGTATGGGCGCCCACAAAAGCCCTTTCCATTATTGGAAACGTTATGGGAGCCCTTTGTTTACTCCATGCAGGTGCTGGTCGGTGCTTTATTATTAGGATTTGTTCTTGCGTTTCTGTTAGCATTTACCGCAAATTTTCTGCCTAAAATTCTATTGAATCCTTTGAAACGCATACTTGATATTTTTGAATCGGTACCGGATCTTGTCGTTGCCATACTCCTTCAAATGATGGTGATCTGGGTTTATCAGGCGACCGATGTACGCCTGTTTCGGGTAGCTACATATATGGATGAGAAGGTATTTACAGGTCCTATGATTACACTGGCCATCATACCTATGGTCGCCCTGTTTAAAATCATTCTGCTGTTAATAGAAGAGGAGTACCTTAAGGAATATGTCACCTTTGCGAAAAGCAAGGGACTGAAGCAAAAAGTGATCGTGCTTCAGCATATTCTGAAAAATATTACCCCGAGTACATTCCGTCATGCCAAGGTCATCGTCTGGGGAACCCTGTCCAGTCTATTTATCGTGGAGCGAATCTATAATATTAACGGAATCACGTATTATATGACAGAGAGTCTGCAGCCGATGGTTATTGCAGTTTCTCTCATTCTCGTATTCACCCCGTTTTTTCTTTTCTTCCAGGGGGTTGATTTATGGCTGGATGAGGAGCGGGTATATGGCCAGGTGATTGTCAGAAAAAGGTCAGGAAGGGGGCGTTTTCAGCCTGTGAAATGGCTGGCGGATCTGGCAGGAGAAGCAGGCAGGAGCATTCTGCGGATCCGTAAGCCGTGGAATGCAGTCTGGACGCCTTTGAAGCTGTTTTTTATCCATATGAAAAATCCGAAGTTTGCTATTGGAAGTCTGTTTTTCATTGGTGCCATCACGTATAGCGTCATTTATTCTGCTGGTACGGATAACCATATCGATCAGACCAGGCTCTTTTATGGGGAAGATGGTGAATTAATCAGTGCACCCCCTCATTCCCCTCCAGAGCCATATTTACTTGGCACGGACTCATTGGGGTTCAGTATGTTTGATCAGCTTGTGATTGGAGCGAAATATACGTTATTCTTTGCGCTGCTCATTGCTCTGTTAAGGGTTGGGATTGGATTCTTTGCCGGAATCTTTTATGCATTCAGCTTAAAGCCAAGAGGACAGAAGTGGGTGGAAAAAATCGTCGACTCCATACATTTTCTCCCACTAAGTATCATTGCTTACATCCTGCTTCGGCCGATACTGATAGAGACAGCAATGGGATTTCAATATTCCTTTACAGAACGGATCATGTTCGAAATTCTGATCCTGACGATTCTGGTCGTTCCCCTGACAGCGGTCTTGTCCGGCCGGGAAATCAAAGGGGTGCTGCAGCAGGAATTTATCACCAGTGCCAGAGTGCTGGGTGGAGGTAAGCTTCATATCCTGAAAAAGCACATTCTGCCTCATCTGGGTCCAAGGTTAACCATTTTGTTTGGTCAGCAGTTCATTCAGGTTTTACTCATTTTTATGCATCTCGGCGTTTTTGACTTTTTCTTCGGCGGAACCAATAGAAGCTTTGGTCTCGTCGGTGACCCGCCAAGATCGATTACTTATGAGTGGTCCGGTTTACTCGGCTCAGCAAAAATGTCGCTTTCAAGCGGACATTACTGGATTGTCCTTTTTCCTCTTCTTGCATTTATGCTCGCGATTTTTGCCATGCAATTCATCATTCAGGGAGTCAAAGAGGTCCAGCAGGCAAAAGTGGGGGTTATCTATAAGTGGAAGCGGAAAAAAGACAGGCAGTTCAAAAAGGATGTGCGGCCGACGAAGCTTAAGCCAGAACCTGAGGATTTTACACGGGTGAGGAATCATGATCATTTTGCTTAAAATCCTGGCATACTGTCTATCCTTGTATCAGAGTCGTTTATTAGGCATTAACTGGCTGCAAAACCCGCACAGATGGAAGTTTCTCTTTATCATGTTTTGCACAGTTGTGATATGTTAGAATAAAAGACAAACTTTTCCTGAGTTTTAATTAAAGGAGGTTTACATCGTGTCCAACGAAAAGGAACCAAAGAAAACACAGCAATTTACGATTATGAAAGATGATCCCATTGACGGTCACCCTGGCTATAGCGGGGGTGGAGCGATTAGTCTTGAAAATATGTCACCGATTATAGTAGACCCAAATGAAGAGGAAGCCTTTGTTGATATGGGGGCTATGCACGCGAGAAGTAAAGTGGAAAAACGGATTAAATTTTTATCTGATCGCAATGAAGTGCCAAATGGAAAACTCTATTGGATTGCCTGGACAACGGTTGAACGCAGTGAGAGCGGCGCCTACTATTATGGTCTGGCTGCCAGTGAACTGGTGGTGGACAGAGAAATCCGCAGAGGTTATAAGCTGTTGCCGGAGCATGTGAATCATATGGATAAATCCCTGAAAGGCCGGGTTGTTATCGATCATATGGATGAGAAATCTAAAGGTATTTTAGAAAAATTTCTCCGTGAATTTAATCCGGAAATGTGGGAAAACTCTAGGGATGAGTTAAAGAATGCCTTTGATGGCACCAGTGAATAAAATCCGGATTCAACATTGGGAAATTATGAAAGAATTGTGAACGTTTTATGAATATCTTGTGCTTGAGTTTGGAAGTTTGTAAAATAAGGGCACATGGGTTTTACATGTTTACTAGGACAAGAAAAAGGGGCGGCGTTTATGCCGCCCCTTTTTCTATGGAATTATTTTTGCGTTCTATTCAAGGGAATTCATCCAATCCCGCAATCAAACGCCCTAAAATCCAATCCAGTCCCAAATCGAGCGGCCGTCTTTCTTTCTTTGTTTATTTTCATCGGTCTCTTCCGGATTTGGTACGTGGACCGTACAATAGTTTTTTGGCTCTGTTCCTTCAAGAAAATACGTTACACGCCGGTCGTCGCAGCCTGAATGTGCGAGTTTTCCAGTGTGGGGATCCATGGCTACGGCTGTGACTCCCTCAGGCGGTTTAAATTCACGCTCAGGCAGATCCTTGTGAATGGTTTCCATATGATCCGCCCAGATGTTCCGTGCATACCGGTATTCCTCGACTTTCGTAATGTCTTTATTATTGTCATAGCCGGTCCAGACGGCTGTCACTACTTGAGGGCTGAAGCCGATCATCCAGCTGTCTTTATCTGTGGAGCCGGTTTTCCCTGCATACTCCCTGGTGAGTTGGTCTTTAATGGCTGCACCGGTGACACGGCTGTAGTCATTGAGCGACGTGTCAAACATTCCGGTCATTAAATCTGTAAGCACAAAGGATGTATTGGGATCAAGGACCTGTTTAGCTGACGGCTTGTCTCGCTTATATAAAACCGTACCGGATGAATCCGTAATTTTGGTAATGGTATGTGGATGCACAGCTTTTCCCCCATTAGCCAGCATTCCATACCCCCGGGCCATCTCCAGAACCGATACAGAGGCAGAACCTAACGCGAGGGCAGGAACCGCGGGCAGCTCACTTTGAATCCCAAACTTCCGAGCATTCTCCACTAACGTTTCCGGTTTATAATACATATGGGTTTTGACCGCATAAATATTATCGGAAAGGGCCAATGCCTGTGCCAAAGTAATTTCGTCATTTGCATAATAATTATTATAGTTGGTTGGCGCATAGACCTTTCCATTGGCCAATTTAAACTTTGTCGGCTCACTTTCCAGCGGGGTTCCCGGCGTGGCCCCCTTTTCCAGGGCACCATAATATAAAAAAGGTTTAAAGGTCGAGCCGGCCATCCGTTTCGCCTGTAATGCCCGGTTATACTGGCTTTCCTCAAAATCACGGCCGCCTACAAGTGCCTGAATACCGCCAGTTTTTGGATCCAGACTTAAAGCGCCCACCTGGATTTTGGAGGCCTCATCAATTTCCTGCACAGATGTCTGTTTTAGACTTTTCTGCATGTCCTTATTTAAGGTTGTATAAATTTTATAGCCGCCGGTTTTAAGCTCCTTTCTGGATATACTCAGCAATTGGCTGGCTTCATTCATAACGGCGTCCTGAAAATAAGGGGCAATTTGCTTTCCTTCCCGTTCATCCTCCTCGGCAAAAGCGAGTTTTTCCTGCAGGGCTTTATCGAGTTCGTTCTGAGTGATGTCTCCCTTTTTAGCCATCAGATGCAAAATCGTTTCCTGCCTTTCCCTGGCATTTTCCGGATGACGAATGGGTGAATAATAAGAGGGCCCCTTAGGAATACCTGCAAGCATCGCCGCTTCAGCTACAGTCAGCTCATTTGCGTGTTTATCAAAATAAAAACGACTGGCAGCCTCGACACCGTAGTTTCCGTGCCCAAAATAAATCGTATTTAAATAGCCTTCGAGAATTTTATCCTTGTCATAGAACATTTCAAGCCGGAGTGCATACAATGCTTCCTTTATTTTCCGACTCCAGGATTTTTCATGGGTTAAAAACAGATTTCTCGCGTATTGCTGGGTAATGGTGCTGGCTCCTTCAACCTTGTCCATATTGATAATGTTTTTGCCAATAGCTGCGAAAATACGTGTAAAATCAAATCCGAAATGGTCATAAAACTCGTCATCCTCGGTGGTCAGAAACGCCTGTTTTAAATCAGGGGACACTTCTTCCAGAGGTACCCAATAACGACTTTGATTCCCGTGTTTGACTCCAATCACTTCCTCATCTGCAGAATAGAGGACCGTGTTTTGCTGGCTGGTCAGAGAGGGAGGCCCCTGAAGATAACTGAAAAGAAAAACACTACCGATTCCCAGTAAAAAAAGCATAAATGCACTGATAACACTATAAATAATCCATTGCTTACGTTTTCTGGTTCTGGTGCGCCGGCGCCGTTGTTCCATACGAGTTCCACCTTTCGTTTTGTTACACAGATGCAAGTCTATTAACAGTATGGAAACAGCACCATATTTTTAAACGATAAAATGACAGCCCGTGCGACAATTTTTTATGTTCTAGTAAATTATAAAATAAATGCTTTGTGGATAATAAAGACAGGAGAGGCCACGTCCGGCTCCAGCGCCCAGCGACTAGCGAGACTTCCTTCACCTCCGTCCGATAAGTCAACATCGACTCACAAGGTTCGTCGTGTTTCCTTTATCTCCTACGGCTCAATCCAGTCCGTACGTCGCTAAACGGGTGCTTCCGCCTTTGTTCTTACGCATGAACTGGTATGCAGATGAGGGGGATTTGAGAAATTGAACGGAAATCTTTATAATAGGATAGACCTACATCACGGATCGGAGAGATTCATCTTGGCTACAGAACCCATGAGTGTTAAAGTAACAGTAAAAACGGACATAACCGATGATAACGCCCGGGAGCAAATGGATGTGACGGGCAGAGGAAAATGCTATGACAATGGAGATTCCCTGGTTTTAATTTTTAATGAGAAGGACGAGGATGGGAACAGTGTCAAAAATATGACGACCATCACCTCGGATAAAGTGACCATCAAACGTAAGGGCACTGTGAAAATGAACCAGATCTTCAGGGAAAACCGTGCAACCGAAAGCACGTATTATCATCCATATGGGACGATGCATATGGAAACGAAAACGAACCAGATTGATTTTTCCAGAAGCGGGAACGGAGATGAGGGCAGGCTCTTGATCTCGTATTCGTTAAGCCTCAATCAGCAGGAACCCCAAAGACATAAACTGACGCTTACATATGAAAGGGAGTAAAGGAAATGAATATTGTCGAAAAAACCGAACAGAAACTAAAAGCAGAAATTGCTCAGGCAGTTGTGAAGGCCGGCCTTGCAACAGAGGATCAGCTGCCGGAAGTCGTTCTTGAAACACCGAAAGAAAAGGCACACGGAGATTATGCCACAAACATGGCGATGCAGCTTGCACGTATCGCGAAAAAGGCCCCCCGTCAAATTGCCGAGGACATCGTAGCGAATTTTGACCAGTCAAAAGCGTCGATTAAAAATATTGAAATTGCCGGGCCCGGATTTATCAACTTCTTCCTGGATACAGCCTATTTAACCGACTTAATTCTAACCATTCTGAAGGATCAGGAAGACTACGGAAAAACAAATACGGGTGAGGGAGAAAAGGTCCAGATTGAATTTGTATCGGCCAACCCAACAGGAACTCTTCACTTAGGGCATGCCCGCGGAGCCGTATTTGGAGATTCCCTGGCGAACATTATGGAAAAAGCAGGCTATGATGTCCAAAGGGAATATTATATTAATGATGCCGGCAACCAGATGAACAATTTGGCAAAATCCGTGGAAGCACGCTATATGCAGGCGCTCGGTCATACTGATTTTGACATGCCGGAAGATGGCTACCATGGCAAGGATATCGTGGAGCTTGGCGAAAAAATGGCAAAGGAATACGGTGAAAAATGGGTTCAGGAGTCAGAGGAGGCCCGTGTTCAATTCTGCAGACAGTACGGACTCGACTTCCTGCTGGATCGCATCAAAAAGGACCTGGAGGATTACCGTGTTCCGTTTGATAACTGGTTCTCTGAAACGTCCCTTTATGAAGAAGGAAAAGTACAGCAGACCTTGGACTATCTTAAAGAAAATGACTATTTGTATGAAAAGGATGGTGCGGTCTGGTTTAAGACAACGGAATTCAACGACGATAAGGACCGTGTACTGGTGAAAAAGGACGGCAATTATACGTATTTAACACCTGACATTGCCTATCACCAGAATAAATTCGACCGCGGCTTTGATACGCTCATCAATGTCTGGGGCGCGGATCACCACGGGTATATTCCAAGGATGAAAGCTGCTATTGAAGCGCTCGGCTATAATCCGGAACAGCTTGAGGTTTCCATAATTCAAATGGTCAACCTGATTCAGGACGGCGAAATCGTCAAAATGAGCAAGCGTACCGGAAAAGCAGTTACGATGGTGGAGCTGGCCGAGGAAGTAGGTCTTGATGCCGTACGTTATTTCTTCGTTATGCGCTCGAACGACACGCATCTGGACTTCGACATGGATCTGGCGACATCCGAGTCAAATGAAAACCCGGTTTACTACGTTCAATATGCTCATGCCCGGATTTGCAGCATGCTGCGCCAGGCTGAAGAAAGAGGCCTCGAACCAAATGCAGAAGCAGATTTAAGCCTGCTGCAATCGGAAAAAGAAATTGACCTGCTGAAGCGGTTGGGAGAATTCCCGCAGATTGTTGGAGATTCAGCGGTGAAACGTACCCCACACCGGGTAACCCAGTACATCTATGATTTGGCATCCGACCTGCACAGCTTTTATAATGCAGAAAAAGTCATCAACTCCGATCAAATGGAGCTCAGCAAAGCCCGCCTTGCTTTGATTGAAGCCGTACGCATCACCCTGGCTAATGCCTTGAAGCTGATCGGTGTGCACGCACCGGAGAAGATGTAATACATGACAAAAGAGGCTGGGACATAAGTGTTTTTGCTAAAGGTAAATCCGAATAGGTGTAGGAACCACCGCTCCGGAAATATACTTCGCTTTCACCCAAGGGCACAAGTGCGACATCTATTCAAACTCCCAAAGGTCGTTTTCATAGTGTCTTCTTTGCCGCGGGCGGCTGGTAAGCCTCCTCGCGCTATCGCACTGCGGGGTCTGACCTAGGCCTTCCTTCCGCAGGAGTCTACGTATATTTCCTCCGCTAAAGCATCCTATCATTCGGTTTATTACCAAGCGAATTAGTTATGTCCCAGCCTCTTTTATATGAGTTTAAGCTCTGGCCTGGTTGTGGGTGTGCACGTGAGCGTGGCATGATCGGTCATTTTTTAGCTCAATCCCATGCCAGCACCTCAGCCATCACAGCCATCGCCGCATCAGCCTTGCGAGCGGAATCTTCACTCTTCTTGTCGTCCAGCTGAGCTGCCTGTACCAATTTTTACTGAGCTCCACACTTGCTTTAAAGTCCTCCATATATTTGCTCCGAACCTCCTCAATAAAGCTTCGGTCATATAGAATCGCATTGACTTCTTTATTCAGGAACAGACTGCGCCGGTCAAAGTTTGAGGTCCCGATTTCACACAATTTGTCATCCACTACAAATAATTTTCCGTGATAAAAGCCCTGATCGAACAAACGCACTTCTGCACCGGCCTTTTTCAGGTCAAACAAATAGGAGATGCCACCCTCTTTTACAAGTGGATGATCAGCCTTCATCGGTACGAGAATTTTAATGGATACTCCCTTGTTAAGTGCAGCCTTGATCCCGCTAAGGAGCGTTTTGCTCGGAATAAAATAAGGAGATCCGATCATCACTTCCTCGCGGGCGGCATTCAGGAATTGAAAAAATGTGCTTTCAAGGTCACGTCCGTCTGTTGCCATGATTTTGACTTCCTGATTCTCGTCTTTTAACTCGAACTCATAGACCTCCAAAGGACCTGCATTTTCCTGCCAGTCCGCCTGAAAAACCTTTTGCAGATGCTGGGCGGCCTTCCCGTATAATTTCAAATGATAATCCCGCCAATTATTAAAATTGGTATCCTTGCTTACATACTCGCGACCGACGTTGAATCCCCCAGTGTAGGCAAGACTCCCATCAATGACGACAATTTTCCGGTGATTTCGCCGGTTCAATTTATAAAGTAAATAAGGAAATCCCGGTTTTGAACTGAAAGCGAAGTGAACACCTGCATTTCGCAGCCGATTAAGGGTGGACCGTCCAAATTGGTAGCCGCCGAGACGATCAACTAAGAGTTTCACGGTAATCCCTTCCTGTGCTTTATCCTCCAGCAGGGCCAGGAGCTTTTCACCCACTTCATCACGTTTCACTATATAAAACTGAAGATAAATCTCCTTTTTTGCATCCTTAATCGCGCGGAACATATCATCATATAAAGAGTGTCCCGATTGGAAAAGCTTTACCTGGGCGCTGGACAGGGGAAACGAAAGCGACTGTGAATGCTTGTAATGACTTTTTTGACCCAAATAAAGGTCCAGCCAGATAAAAAATAGAAGGAATATAAATACAAAGCTTACGAGTATAAATATCAATGTTGTCCATTCTCCTTTCTCCACTATATTATTCTCGCAAAAGAAACAGGCTAAACCAAAATAAATTTTCTCAGGGTATTGACTGAATGTTCATTCATAATTTAAAGTAGTACTATAAGAGTCTGAAAATTAGTTCGTTTCCAAAAAATATGGAACCAAAATTACAACCTGTAAGAATAGGACTGGGGGGCAGAGGATGAATACACTGGAAGTCATCAATTGGATTTTATTTTTAGCTGTAACCGTTTACGCATTAGGGTTATTTGTTCAGGTGGTTCGCACCCGAATTGCCTATATCAAGATGGGCAGGAAAGTGGAAATTGACAAGGCCTGGAAGGAACGCATCAACAAAGTCATGGTGAATGTGTTTGGTCAGAAGAAGCTGCTGAAGGATAAAAAGTCAGGGACTATACACGTTATGATGTTTTACGGCTTCCTTCTCGTTCAGTTTGGGGCCATTGATTTTATCTGGAAGGGACTGGCAACAGGGTCTCATTTACCGCTTGGATTTTTGTATCCTGGCTTTACCTTTTTCCAGGAGCTTGTAACGTTAATGATTCTGATTGCCGTTATCTGGGCGTTTTATCGCCGTTATATTGAAAAGCTTGTCCGCCTGAAGAGAGGCTTTAAAGCAGGACTCGTACTCATTTTTATTGGAACTTTAATGCTGTCCGTATTACTTGGAAATGGAATGGAGATTGTCTGGCATGGCGAGGAGCTTACATGGACTGAACCTGTTGCATCAGGCATAGCCGCAGCATTTGCCTGGATGAGCCCAACAGCAGCAGCGGTTGTGTTCTTTGTATCCTGGTGGATCCATTTAATCGCACTGCTGTCATTCCTGGTATACGTGCCGCAATCCAAGCACGCACATCTGTTGGCAGCACCGACAAATGTGTTCCTGAGTCGTAATGACCCACCAGGGAAGCTGTCCAAAATCGACTTTAATATTGATGAAGAAGACGAAGAAGACGTTTCCTTTGGTGTTGGAAAAATTGAAGATTTCGATCAGCTTCAGATGATTGATTTTTATGCCTGCGTGGAATGCGGACGTTGTACAAACGTTTGTCCAGCTGCCGGCACTGGGAAAATGCTCTCACCAATGGACCTGATTGTAAAATTAAGAGACCATCTTACAGAAAAAGGTGCAGTGGTTACGGGGAAATCACCATGGGTTCCATCCTATGCATTCGCTGGAACAGAAGGAAATCAGCTGGCGAAAATGGCAAAAGAAGGCTACAGCGGCCAGGATGAGGCTGCCGCAACAATCGAAGCCATGGAATCAACGAACCTGATTGGCGATGTCATCACTGAAGAAGAACTCTGGGCTTGCACAACCTGCCGTAACTGTGAGGATGCCTGCCCGGTGATGAACGAGCATGTGGATAAAATCATTGATCTTCGTCGATATCTGGTATTAACAGAAGGAAAAATGGATCCGGATGCTCAGCGTGCCATGATGAATATTGAGCGTCAGGGTAACCCTTGGGGACTATCCAAGAAGGAGCGTCAGAACTGGCGTGAAGCGGATGAAAATCTTTATGTGCCAACTGTAAAAGAGCTTAAGAAGGAAGATGAAGACTTCGAATACCTTTTCTGGGTTGGTGCTATGGGATCCTACGACAACCGCAGTCAAAAGATTGTCCAGGATTTTGCCCGTCTTATGAATAAGGCTGGTGTGAAATTCGCAATTCTTGGTAACAAAGAGCGTAACTCCGGAGACACAGCCCGTCGTCTGGGGAATGAATTTTTATTCCAGGAGCTTGCAGAGAAAAACATTAAGGATTTCGAGAAAAATGGCGTGAAAAAGATTGTAACGACAGACCCTCACGCATACAACGTCTTTAAAAATGAATATCCGGATTTCGGTTTGGAGGCCGAGGTTTACCATCATACCGAATTTTTGGCAAAGCTTGTGGAAGAAGGACGCTTAACCCCTGAACATGAGGTAAAAGAGCGTATTACCTACCACGACTCCTGTTACTTAGGACGCTACAATGAGGTTTATGAAGAACCACGTGACGTTCTTAAAGCCATCCCTGGTGTAACGGTTGTGGAAATGGAACGCAGCAGAGAGAATTCCATGTGCTGTGGTGCCGGTGGAGGACTTATGTGGACAGAAGAGAAAACCGGAAATCGCGTCAATGTCGCCCGCACGGAACAGGCGCTTGAAACCGATCCAAATACCATCGCAAGTGCATGTCCATTCTGTCTGACGATGTTAAGCGACGGTACGAAGGCAAAAGAAGTGGAAGATGACGTAAGCACAATGGATGTAGCTGAAGTGTTAGCCAAGTCCATTTTCGGAGACGAAAAAGAGGAAAAAACCGCTTCATAATGGAAGCAAAGAAAACATAAGATTCGTAAAGGATGCAACCAGGGAGTGAAAGCAGTGGTCATCACCTGAATGTGCCTCTTGAAAGAGAGGCGAAAGCAGGGATGGCCCTGCCTTTTGAATACTGATTGAGCGAGCGTTCAATCAACCTATTATGAAAACGTTAACAAATTGACTTAAGGGGGAGGATTTATAAATGAGAAAAACCGTCATTGTGTCAGGGTCAAGAACACCCTTTGGCAAATTAGGTGGCGCTTTAAGTTCACTTACAGCCTCAAAACTGGGAGGAACAGCGATTAAGGCTGCACTTGAAAAAGCCGACTTTTCGCCGGGAAACGTTGATGAGGTCATTATGGGAAGCGTACTTCAGGGAGGACAGGGTCAGATTCCTTCACGTCAGGCAGCCAGAGAAGCAGGCCTTCCCTGGGATGTTAAAACGGAAACCATTAACAAAGTGTGCGCCTCAGGTCTCCGCAGTGTAACGTTAGCAGACCAGATCATTCGAGCAGGAGATGAAGAGGTCATCGTAGCCGGTGGTATGGAAAGCATGAGCCAGGCCCCTTACTTTTTACCAAAGGCGAGATTTGGCATGCGAATGGGGGATCAGAAGGTTGTCGACATGATGGTTCATGATGGATTAACCTGCTCATTCGCCGGAGTTCACATGGGCACGTATGGCAATAAAACCGCACAGGAATACGGGCTCACTCGTGAAGCCCAGGATGAATGGGCCTACCGCAGTCACCAGCGAGCTACCCAGGCGATAGAAGCAGGAAAGCTTGCAGAGGAAATTGTCCCCGTAGAAATTCCGCAGCGCGAGGGTGAACCTGTCGTTGTGGACACCGATGAAGCTCCAAGAAAAGACACCTCCGTAGAAAAACTTAGCAAACTGAAGCCAGCCTTCGATAAAGATGGAACCATCACAGCCGGAAATGCCCCGGGCGTCAACGATGGAGCAGGTGCGATGCTGCTCATGTCGGATGAACGAGCGAAACAGGAAGGATATACCCCAATGGCAACGATTCTGGCTCATGATGAGGTCGCTGTGGAAACCGAAAATTTCCCGCAGACACCTGGATTAGTCATTAACTCCTTACTGAAAAAATCAGGCAAAACCCTGGAGGATATTGATCTGTTCGAAATCAATGAGGCCTTTGCTGCCGTCGCCCTTGCCAGTGGAAAAATTGCCGATGTGGATCCGGAAAAAGTCAACGTCAATGGTGGCGCTGTCGCCCTTGGACACCCAATCGGAGCCAGTGGTGCCCGGATTCTATTAACCTTAATCTATGAATTAAAGCGGCGTGGCGGCGGACTTGGTATCGCAGCCATCTGTTCCGGAGGCGGCCAGGGAGATGCCGTGCTTGTAGATGTACCGAAGTCCTAGCTTTCAGGCAGGCTAAACAGTTCTGGCTCTGTCAGGATAATGGAAGCGTTAGTTAGGTGCTAAGTCAGCAAATAAAATATAAATCTATTAACCAAGTTCAAAGGAGGAAACTCTATGCAGCCCAATAAAATTATGGTCATTGGTGCGGGGCAAATGGGGGCAGGCATCGCCCAGGTTTTTGCCCAATCCAATTTTCAGGTGAAACTGAATGATATTTCCGAGGATGCCTTGAACAAAGGGATCGAGACGATTGATAAAAATCTGTCCCGTTCCGTAAAAAAGGAGCGGATCACGGAGCAGGATAAGACGTCTGTGCTTAACCAGCTGACCACCACAACCTCTTTAAAAGATGCCGGCGACTGTGATCTCGTTGTGGAAGCGGTCGTGGAAAATATGGATGTCAAAACGAAGGTGTTCCGTGAACTGGATGAAGTCACACCGGAGCATACCATTTTAGCTTCCAACACTTCATCCCTGCCGATTACAGAAATTGCCGCGGCTACGAATCGCCCGGAGCAGGTGATTGGCATGCACTTTATGAACCCTGTACCAGTTATGCCACTGGTCGAGGTGATCCGCGGACTGGCAACGTCGGATGAAACCTATCAAACGATTGATCAAACCACAAAAGCCCTTAGCAAAACCCCTGTGGAAGTGAATGACTATCCAGGGTTTGTTTCCAATCGGGTTTTGATGCCGATGATTAATGAAGCGATTTTTACCGTCTATGAGGGGGTAGCCACACCTGAATCGGTAGATGAAGTGATGAAGCTGGGGATGAATCATCCGATGGGACCGCTCACTCTGGCGGATTTTATCGGCCTCGATACATGTCTGTATATAATGGAGGTCCTTTATGAGGGCTTTGGAGACAGCAAATATCGTCCATGTCCGCTGCTGAGAAAATATGTAAAAGCGGGCTGGTTAGGCAGAAAAACCGGCCGGGGCTTTTACGTGTATGACAATTAACGGTGGTGACGACATGAATTTACAATTAACAGAAGAACAGGAAATGATGCAGAAAATGGTTCGTGACTTTGCTCAGCGGGAGGTAGCAACAGCTGTTAAGCGTATGGAAGAGGAGGACCGGTTCCCCCGGGTGCTTGTACAGAAAATGGGAGAGCTGGGGCTGATGGGGATTCCCATACCCGAAAAGTATGGAGGCTCTGGTTTTGACTTCACCTCCTACATTATTGCGATTCATGAACTGGCCAGGGAAAATGCGGCTCTGGGAGTGATTTTATCCGTTCATACATCAGTGGGAACCAATCCGATTCTCTACTTCGGAACCGAAGAGCAGAAGCAAAGGTACGTTCCAAAGCTTGCATCCGGTGAATTTTTAGGAGCCTTTGCTTTGACAGAACCCGGGGCCGGTTCAGATGCTGCCCGGTTAAAGACAAAGGCTGAGAAAAAAGGAGATAACTATTTTATTACGGGCTCCAAGGTGTTTATCACCAATGGAGGGGAAGCTGATACTTATGTGGTGTTTGCCCGCACAAGTCCGGAAAAAGGCGCAAAGGGAGTCACAGCCTTTATTGTGGAAAAGGATGCGAAGGGACTGATTGTTGGGAAAAAGGAAAGGAAAATGGGGCTGCACGGCTCAAACACAGTCACCCTTACCTTTGATCAGTGTGAGGTTCCCGAGGAAAACCGTCTGGGGGAAGAAGGAGAAGGCTTTAAAATCGCCATGGCAAATCTGGACCGTGGGCGGATCGGTATTGCAGCTCAGGCACTTGGCATTACAGAGGCAGCCGTAAAACACGCCACAGACTATGCAAAGGAAAGACATCAGTTCGGCAAACCCATTGCCAGGCATCAGGGCGTCTCTTTTAAACTGGCTGACATGGCGACTCAGGCAGAAGCGGCCAGACAACTAACCTATTACGCCGCAAGCCTCCAATCTAAAGGCTTACCCTGTGGAAAGGAAGCCTCCATGGCAAAAATGTATGCCTCCAAAACCGCCAGACAGGCAGCCATAGAAGCCGTCCAGATCTTTGGCGGCTATGGATACACAAAGGATTACCCGGCAGAACGCCTATTCCGGGATGCCAAAGTCACAGAAATCTACGAAGGAACCAATGAAATCCAGCATAAAGTCATAAGCAAACATTTACTGGGAATTTGACATAAGTAAATTGATTGTCGTTAAACAAGTTTGTTGCTTAAATGTATTTTTTCAAACTAATTATAGATGATGACAAACTATACAAGTAGTTGAAATACACGTAGACTCCTGCGGGAATAGTGAGGCAGGTGAGACCCCGCAGCGTAGCGAGGAGGCTCACCGCTCACCCGCGGAAAGCGAAGTGTATTTCAACTGCGGCGGGATTAGCATCAAAATTAAGATTAACAAGGGGAGGAAATCGCATGAACTTTCAATTAACCGAAGAACAGGAAATGCTCCGAAAAATGGTCCGGGATTTCGCAAAAAACGATGTAGAGCCAACTGCAGCCGAGCGGGATGAAGAAGAACGCTTTGACCGTGAAATTTTTGATAAGATGGCAGAACTGGGGTTAACCGGAATTCCCTGGCCGGAAGAATACGGAGGAATTGGAGCCGACTTTGTAAGCTACGTGATTGCAATTGAGGAGCTTTCCAGAGTCTGTGCCTCCACGGGTGTGACCCTGTCCGCTCATATTTCACTGGCAAGCTGGCCGATCTATAAGTATGGAAATGAAGAGCAGAAAAAGCATTATCTGCAGCAGCTTGCCTCCGGGAAAAAGCTGGGTGCCTACGCATTATCCGAGCCGGGCGCAGGTTCAGACGTTGCATCCATGCGTACCACTGCTACAGATGAAGGGGATCACTATGTTTTAAACGGAAATAAGGTATGGATCACCAATGGCGGGGTTGCAGACATTTACGTCGTGTTTGCCAAAACAGATCCGGATGCACGTCACAAAGGAGTAAGCGCCTTTATTGTCGAAAAAGGTACACCAGGCTTTTCATTTGGAAAGAAGGAAAAGAAGCTGGGAATTCGTTCGTCTCCTACAACAGAATTAATCTTTGAAAATTGTAAAGTGCCAAAGGAAAACCTGCTTGGAGAAGAGGGAGAGGGTTTTAAGATTGCCATGATGACCCTTGATGGCGGCCGAAACGGGATTGCCGCTCAGGCAGTAGGAATTGCCCAGGGCGCACTGGATGCCGCTACGGACTATGCCAAGGAAAGAGAGCAATTTGGCAAGCCAATCGCTAAGAATCAGGGGATTTCTTTTAAACTGGCAGACATGGCAACAGAGGTGGAGGCTTCAAGACTTCTGACCTACCAGGCTGCGTACCTTGAATCAGAAGGACTCCCTTATGCGAAGGCGTCTGCCATGGCTAAGCTGTTTGCCGGAGACACAGCGATGAAATCCACCGTTGAGGCTGTTCAAGTCTTTGGCGGTTACGGATTTACAAAGGATTACCCGGTGGAACGCTATATGCGGGATGCGAAAATTACGCAAATCTATGAAGGAACCAATGAAATTCAGCGTCTTGTCATAGGCAGGATGGTTACGAAAGAATAGAAAGGAAGATTCGATGCATTCACTGGCTGAACGGATACAGAAACAGGATCAGCGGGCGTTAGCGAGAGCGATTTCCATGGTGGAAAATGATGACCAGGAGAAGCTGTCTCTTCTGAGTGATATTGCTTCCCTCAAAAAACAGTCCTATTACATCGGGATTACCGGCTCTCCTGGTGCAGGTAAAAGCTCGTTAGTCGATCGACTGGTTACTCATATAAGGGAACAGGACTTGACGGTTGCGGTCATTGCCGTTGATCCGACGAGTCCGTTCAGCGGTGGGGCATTGCTCGGTGATCGTGTGCGCATGCATCACCATTTTACCGACCCGGGTGTATTTATTCGCAGTATGGCAACAAGAGGGAGTCTCGGTGGGCTTGCCCGCTCAACGAAGGATGCCATACGTGTGTGTGACGCATACGGTTTTGATTATGTCATTGTTGAAACAGTAGGCGTGGGCCAATCTGAGCTTGATATTATGAAGGTTGTGGATACAACCGCTGTGGTTCTTACACCGAACAGTGGCGATGTCCTGCAGATTTTTAAAGCAGGCATTATGGAAATTGCCGATTTATTTATCATTAACAAAGCAGACCTGGATGGAGTGGGAAAACTCCGGGGTCAACTAAAGGATTTTCTGCACATCATGGATCCTGATGGCTGGAAGGCGCCGATCGTTGAGACGATTTCAACGGAAAATAAAGGCATCGAAAAGCTTTGGGAAAAGTGCCGGGCCCATGAAACGTATTTAACAGAAACCGAAGAAGGAAAACAAAAGAGACAGGAGCAGCTCAGCTTTGAGGTCTATGAGCTGATACGTGAGGAATTGTGGAAGGACGTTGCCGAATTTATTGAAGCAGATGAGGCCAAACGGCAGGAGCTTCAGCAAATGGAGGATCCCTATCAAATAGCCGAACAGTGGCTCTCAGAATGGAAACGAACGTACAGGGGGTGAATAGGATGGTAAAAAATGTGCCCACCTCGATTAAAGACCAGTTTTTAATTGAAAAACGCCGGAATCAGATGGTGAAGGGGGCTGTGACCCTGTTTAAAGCAAAGGGGTTTCACCGTACAACAACGAGAGAAATTGCTGAAGCTTCGGGCTTTAGTATCGGAACCCTCTATGAATATATTCGGAAAAAAGAGGACGTCCTTTTCCTGGTCTGTGATTATATTTATGAACGGGTAAAAGAACGGATGGGGCAGGTGCTCGATATGGAAAAGAAAAGTGTGGACTGCTTAAGTGATGCGGTACGCTCTTATTTCAGGCTGATGGATGAGATGCAGGATGAGGTGCTGGTGATGTATCAGGAGGTAAAAGCCTTATCCAGAGACGCTCAGGAGTATGTGCTGCAGAAGGAACGGGACATGGTGCATATGCTTGAGGTTGTAATCGGGAACAGCCTGCCCTATTCCATAGCGGAAAAGGACCTGAAGCTTGTGGCGAACAATATTTTTGTTCACGGACAGATGTGGGGATTCCGCCGGTGGCTCATGCAGAAGGAGTTTACCATTGAAGAATATACGGATAAGCAGATTGACCTTCTGTTTCAATCACTGAACTTACCGGAACGTTCATCGTAAAAAAGCAAGGGAGGAGACAACAGATGGGGAAAACAGAGGTTTATAAGCCGAAAAATCCAATACGTTTTGTAACCGCTTCCAGCTTGTTCGATGGTCACGATGCATCGATTAATATTATGCGCCGGATTTTACAGGCAAGTGGAGCGGAAGTCGTTCATCTTGGCCACAACCGTTCTGTGGAAGAAGTCGTCAATGCAGCTGTTCAGGAGGATGCAAACGGAATTGCGATTTCCTCCTATCAGGGCGGACATGTGGAGTATTTTAAATATATGGTGGATTTGTTGAGGGAAAAAGGAGCCGGCCACATTCGTGTTTATGGAGGTGGCGGTGGTGTGATCATCCCGCGGGAAATAGAAGAGCTTCATGAGTATGGTGTAGCGGGCATCTTTTCACCGGAAAACGGCCGGGAGCTTGGACTGCAGGGAATGATTAACACCATGTTGGAAGAATGTGATCAGGCCGTCCAGAGTACACAGCCTGAAGTGGATATTGATGGTCTTAAAGCTGGAGAGCCCAAGGTCGTCGCGAAAATGATTACCTATGTTGAAAATCAGACGAATCACAAGGAAGAAACAGCCGCCCTTTTAGAGCAGGCGACCAGGGATAACCTCGATACGGTTCCTGTAATGGGAATAACAGGTACAGGCGGAGCAGGCAAAAGCTCATTAACAGATGAACTGATTCGTCGGTTTTTAAATGAAATTCCGGAAAAAAAGCTGGCCATTTTATCCATTGATCCAACAAAAAAGAAAACAGGTGGAGCATTGCTTGGGGACCGGATTCGGATGAATGCCATCTTCAATGACCGTATTTACATGCGCTCGCTTGCAACCCGGGGGTCCCGAACAGAGCTGTCCCATTCGATACACGACGCGATTGAAGTGGTCAAAGCCGCCGGATATGACTTTATTATTGTAGAAACAAGTGGCATCGGCCAGGGAGATGCGGCCGTTACCGATGTAACCAACCTATCTATGTACGTGATGACCAGTGAATTTGGTGCTCCTTCCCAGCTTGAAAAAATTGATATGATTGATTTTGCCGACTTTATCGTCATTAACAAGTTTGAGCAGAAGGGATCAGAGGATGCCCTGCGTCAGGTTCGCAAACAGTATCAGCGCAGTCATATGCTATTCGACCAAAGTCCGGAAACCATGCCAGTGTACGGGACCATTGCCAGTCAGTTCAATGATCAGGGGACCAATACCCTCTTTCGTGCATTAATTGATAAACTGAACGAAGACTACCAATGGGATGTGACAACTTCACTGGAAAAAACAAAGTATGTGGAAAAGCAGAACCTCATTATTCCGAATGAGCGGAAGCAATATTTACGGGATATAGCCCAAACGGTCAGGGGCTATCATAAAAAGGCGGAACAGCAGGCAGAGGCCGCACGAAAGCTCTATCAGCTAAAAGGAGCTGCCGAGGATATCAAAGAGGGCTCGGTCGTAAAAGAGCTCCATCAGACCATTGAAGAGTACGAAAAACAGCTTGATCATGAAAATACGGAAATGCTGGAAAACTGGGATGAACTGAAAGAGCAGTATAATCAGGATCAAATAACGTATAAAGTACGCAACAAAGAAATTACGATGGATCTGAAAACGGAGAGTCTGTCGGGATTAAAGGTTCCTAAAGTGGCCCTTCCTGCCTATAACGACTGGGGGGATCGTCTGCTCTGGATGCTGAAGGAGAACGTACCCGGAGCCTTTCCATTTACGGCAGGAGTATTCCCGTTTAAGCGAAAGGGAGAGGACCCAACCCGTCAGTTTGCAGGGGAAGGAACTCCGGAACGGACGAACCGCCGCTTTCATTATTTATCCAAAGATGAACCTGCCAAACGGTTAAGTACGGCGTTTGATTCCGTGACGTTATATGGTGAGGACCCTGATGAACGTCCGGATATTTACGGAAAGGTTGGTGAAAGCGGGGTTAATGTCTGTACACTGGAGGACATGAAGAAGCTGTATGATGGCTTTGATTTATGTGATCCGACCACCTCAGTTTCAATGACGATTAACGGCCCGGCCCCTATTATATTAGCGATGTTCTTTAATACGGCAATTGACCAGCAGGTGAAAAAGTTTAAGGAAGAGCAGGGCCGGGAGCCGGATGCATCCGAATATGAAAACATTAAAGCGAAAACCTTATCGGTCGTAAGAGGTACGGTTCAGGCTGACATTTTAAAGGAAGACCAGGGACAGAATACGTGTATCTTTTCTACGGAATTTGCCCTTCGTATGATGGGGGATATTCAGCAGTATTTTATTGATAAAGACGTGCGAAACTATTATTCTGTGTCCATTTCCGGCTATCACATTGCCGAAGCAGGCGCAAACCCAATTACACAGCTGGCCTTTACGCTTGCCAATGGCTTCACCTACGTGGAGTACTATTTGAGCCGGGGGATGGATATCAATGACTTTGCGCCAAATCTATCGTTCTTCTTTTCCAACGGGCTTGATCCGGAATATTCCGTGATTGGCCGGGTGGCAAGAAGAATCTGGTCCATTGTGATGAAGGAAAAGTATGGAGCCAATGAGCGAAGTCAAAAACTGAAATATCATATTCAGACTTCCGGGCGCTCTCTCCATGCTCAGGAAATCGATTTTAATGATATTCGCACAACCCTGCAGGCGTTAATTGCTATTCAGGATAATACGAACTCCCTGCATACGAACGCCTATGATGAGGCCATTACGACACCGACAGAGGATTCTGTGCGCCGTGCAATGGCCATTCAAATGATTATTAATAAAGAGTTTGGTTTAACGAAAAATGAAAACTCCATCCAGGGCTCCTTCATTATTGAGCAGCTCACGGACATGGTGGAGGAAGTGGTTCTTCAGGAATTTGAACGAATCAATGACCGAGGCGGAGTACTGGGAGCGATGGAGCGTCAGTATCAGCGTGGAAAAATCCAGGAGGAATCCCTTTATTACGAGGGTCAGAAGCATTCAGGAGAGCTGCCAATTGTAGGTGTCAATACCTATCTGAATCCAAACCCTGTATCCGAAGACGATATTAACTCCATGGAGCTTGCCCGTGCGTCTAAGGAAGAAAAAGATCAGCAAATTAAACATCTCCGCCAGTTCCAGAACCAGCACAAAGACAAAACAGAAGAAGCACTTGATCGACTGAAAAAAACAGCAGCAGAAAACGGAAACATTTTCGCCGAACTTATGGAAACCGTAAAACACGCCAGCCTGGGCCAAATCACCAACGCCCTCTACCAAGTAGGAGGCCAATATAGAAGGAATATGTAGGCAGAAAAGCGGAGGCGACTGTTCAGGCCCGACAGCATAAGCATAACCCCCGGAGTGGCGTGGTTTTGGCCACGTAGGGGGTTATGCTTATGACTGCTTGGGCCTAGGAGCCGCAGCTGGACAGGCAGAAAAGCGGAGGCGACTGGGCCCCGCAGCTAGACAAAGAAATTCTGGAATGGCAGAATATAAAATGGAAGACATCATAACAAACTATAAAACGTAGAGATATTACATCCATTCATAATCATTGATGGCATGAACCGATGGAGGCGATGATGGCGGATTCCTGTTGCCTTTATTCTCCCGCCATCATCGCCTCCAGGAGTTCATCGTTTATCCTCTATATTGCAGGATGAAAAATATAACACTACCATTTTCAAACCTTAATCTCGCCTCATCACTTGAAAGTTAGTAGCATAAATGCTATTTTTTTGTATATAATGTATACTATGGTTAAAACCGGAAAACATGAAGTGTGAAGCGTTGTTAGGTTAGCAAATGATAGAAAAGGGAGTGCTGGTCATGGGCTTGGAAACATACACTCAAGAAGAATTAGAAGAAATGTCAATGTTAAATGTAGCCATTGAAATATTAGCTGAAGAAAAACGGGCAATGGAATTCAATGAACTATATAACCTGGTAGCTGAAGCAAAAGGGTTTACCACTGAGCAAAAAGAAGAAAATATCTCCCAGTTTTATGCTGAATTAAACATAGATGGACGATTCCTGACAGTGGGCTCTAATATGTGGGGAGCCAAGCGCTGGTACCCAGTTGATCAGATTGATGATGATGTTCATCATACAGGTGGCAAAAAGAAGAAAAAGAAAAAGAAGAAGAAAAAAGAAGAACCAAAAGAAGAATTGCCTGAAGCGCCCCCTGAGGATGACCCGGAAGATAACATAGAAGATGATTTAGCCGATCTTGATGAGGATCTGGATCTGGATGAAGATTTAGATGAAGACCTGGATGAGGGCTTTGATGATGAAAAAGGTGAAGACACCTCCTCCAGTGATAATAAAGATGAAGATTAAAAACAGTATTGACTTTCCTGAAAGAAATGGATAGAATTTTATTTGGGCTCTTTAGAACGGATTGAAGCGCTCCCGATGATAAGTCGGGGGCGCTTTTCGTATTTTATATAGAGAATGATAAGCTCTATAAAGAATCGGGACAACCCGCGTATTCTTTTGGTTATATTTACTTAAATCGGTCAAACTAAGGCCGTACATATTTTTAGTCAATTAGGAATCAGCTATAATTTTCACTTATACTATTTAGCTTTAGAAATGGAAGAGGGGTAGAAAATGACAAAATACATCTTTGTAACGGGTGGGGTTGTTTCCTCATTAGGAAAAGGAATTACAGCTGCATCACTGGGCAGATTGTTAAAAAATCGGGGACTGAGCGTAACCATTCAGAAATTTGATCCTTATCTCAATGTGGACCCCGGAACCATGAGCCCTTACCAGCATGGCGAGGTTTTTGTTACCGAAGATGGTGCAGAAACAGACTTGGACCTCGGGCATTATGAACGTTTTATCGACATTAATTTAAATAAATACAGCAACGTAACGACAGGAAAGGTGTATTCTTCTGTTATCCGCAAAGAGCGTAAAGGAGAATATCTGGGAGGCACCGTTCAGGTTATTCCTCATATTACGAATGAAATCAAGGATCGGGTTCTCCGTGCCGGGAAAGAAACCAATGCCGATGTGGTCATTACCGAAATCGGAGGAACAGTTGGCGACATTGAATCTCTTCCGTTTTTAGAAGCGATCCGCCAGATCAAAAGCGATATCGGTAAAGACAATGTGATGTACATCCATTGTACACTCGTACCTTACATTAAGGCAGCAGGCGAACTGAAGACAAAGCCGACCCAGCATTCCGTGAAGGAGCTCCGTTCACTTGGGATTCAGCCGGATGCCATTGTCTTAAGAACAGAGCAGGAAATCAGTCAGGGAATGAAGGATAAAATTGCGTTGTTCTGTGACATCAATAAAAAAGCGGTTATTGAGTTAAAGGACTGTGACGTGCTGTATGAAATTCCTCTGGAGCTTAAAGAACAGCAGCTGGATGAACTTACCTGTGACCACTTTGGATTATCCTGTGAATCCGCTGATATGACTGACTGGCATAAGCTTGTCGACAATGTAAAAAACCTGACGGAAACCGTAACGATTGCACTGGTTGGTAAATATGTTGAATTGCAGGATGCGTATTTATCCGTCGTTGAGGCGCTTAAGCATGCCGGCTATACCTATAATTCAGACATCGATATTAAATGGATCAATGCCGAGGATGTTCATGAAGAAAATGTTGCCGAAGTTTTAAAGGGGGCAGACGGAATTCTTGTTCCAGGCGGTTTTGGTGACCGGGGCATTGAAGGAAAGATTACCACGGCCAAATACGCAAGAGAACATCACATTCCTTTCCTTGGAATCTGCTTAGGTATGCAGCTTGCTTCCGTCGAATTTGCCCGTCACGTATTAGGAATGAAGGACGCACATTCATCAGAGTTTAAACCTGATACCAAAGCACCTGTGATTGACCTGCTACCTGAACAAAAAGACATTGATGATTTAGGCGGAACCCTTCGTCTCGGTGTTTATCCATGTAAGCTGGAAAAAGGAACGAAAGCCTACGAAGCCTATCAGGATGAGGTCGTTTATGAGCGCCATCGTCACCGTTATGAATTTAACAATCAATTCCGCCAGCAAATGGAGGAAAACGGATTTGTATTTTCCGGGACAAGCCCTGATGGTCGTTTAGTGGAAATTATTGAATTAAAAAATCATCCATGGTTTGTGGCTTCCCAGTTCCATCCTGAATTTAAATCCAGACCAACAAAGCCGCAGCCATTGTTCCGTGACTTTGTCAAAGAATCCCTGAATCATAAAAATTAACCATGCACAAAGGCTGATCTGAAAGTGTCATGTGGGCACTTTTGGTATCAGCCTTTTTTGTTAGCATTCAACTTAACCCTTTCATATTTCCAATTCTCATCCTGCAAAAACTTTCAAAAATCACCAATTATGTAAAAAATATAGAGGAATTTTTCTGATTATATCGAAATGTAAAGGTGTGTGTGTTGTGAACGGTTTAAATACGTTATACATAGGGTGATGTTAATGGAAGGAAAAATGATGTACATTGTAGATGACCAAATGGGCATACGATTATTATTAAAAGAAATTATTTTAGATGCAGGCTATGAGGTGAAGGAATTTGAGAACGGCCAGGAAATGCTGAAGGAATGTGAAACCGGACAGCCTGCGTTTGTTTTTGTGGATTATAATATGCCTCTAATGAATGGGAGGCAAGTTGCTGAAGAACTGGAAAAACGCTTCGGTGAGGAAACAGGGGTTTGTATAATGAGTGGTTTTTCCATTCAGGAGACCGATTTAAAGGAAACCCCATCGAATGTAAAGAAATTTTTGGAGAAGCCCTTTGATGTAGCTGAAGTAAAAAGCCTGTTAAAGCAACATGTCTCCTAGGAAGTCCATTCGGCTAAAACACTCATTTTATGAACGTTTTTGTCGACAGCGGTTGGCGCTCCTTTTGTTGCACATGGTAGTCTGTCTTGATATGCTATAAAAGTGATAAGATTTACATAAAGTAAGGATGTCAGGATTATCTCAAAGACAGCTCGTATGTGTAAAAGGAGGCTCTGTCATGCCGTTAGTATCCATGAAAGAAATGCTTAACAAGGCGAAAGACAACGGATATGCAGTCGGGCAGTTTAACTTGAATAACCTTGAATATGCACAAGGGATTTTACAGGCAGCTGAAGAAGAAAAGTCTCCTGCTATTTTAGGTGTATCTGAGGGTGCAGCGCGTTACATGGGTGGGTTTAATGTTGCGGTTTCTATCGTTAAATCATTGATGGACTCCTATGGCTCAACTGTACCTATCGCGATTCATCTTGATCACGGATCCAGTTTTGAGAAATGTGCTGAAGCCATTCAGGCGGGCTTCACCTCCGTTATGATCGACGGCTCTCATTATCCTTTAGAGGAAACTTTGGTTCATCAAACAAGTCATAACATTTATAAAAGGAAGCCGTCTGAGGGATGGTTTCCTTTTCATGCATGACTGAAATTAAAGGGGAGGGAATATCATGAAGTTTTTTGTCGATTCTGCAAGTATAGAGGAGATTCGGGAAGCAAAAGCACTCGGAGTATTAGCAGGGGTAACGACCAACCCGAGCCTTGTGGCTAAAGAGGGTGTCTCCTTTCATAATCGTTTAAAGGAAATCACTGCTGAGGTTGACGGCTCTGTCAGTGCAGAGGTCATTTCCGAGGATGCGGACGGAATGTTAAAAGAAGCAGAGGAACTCGCAGCCATTGCACCGAATATAACCATTAAGGTTCCAATGACTCTTGAAGGACTAAAAGCCGTTAAAACTCTAAGTGATAAGCATATCAAGACCAACGTAACCTTAGTATTCTCCGCAAATCAGGCATTACTGGCAGCGCGTGCAGGCGCTACATATGTATCTCCGTTTCTCGGGCGGCTTGATGACATTGGCCACAATGGCATTGATTTAATCGCCCAGATTTCTAACATTTTCAACATCCACGATATCCACACAGAAATTATTGCAGCATCCATACGCCATCCTATGCACGTGACAGAAGCAGCCGCAAACGGTGCTCATATTGCCACTGTCCCTTTGAAGGTTCTGAAAAGTTTAGTGAAGCACCCATTAACCGATCAGGGAATTGAGAAATTTCTTAATGATTGGAATCAACAGAAGTAAGCATAAATCTTATGATATGGTAAAAAATAATTGTATAAAATCTATAGGGAAGTATAGATACAACCATTTACAACTTTTGGTAGTTGTTAGAGGAGCGTAATCAAGATGGAAAAATTGTTAGTGGAGGGCGGGAAGTCTCTCAAAGGTGAGGTGCGAATCAGCGGAGCGAAAAACAGTGCTGTTGCGCTGATTCCTGCTACCATTCTGGCTGAGTCCCCCGTCACTATAGAGGGACTTCCGTATATATCGGATATACAAATTTTACGAAACCTGCTTGAAGAAATCGGCGGTAAGGTGGATCAGTCCGGACAGGATATTACCGTTGATCCTTCAGCTATGATTTCCATGCCTTTGCCGAATGGGAAGGTGAAAAAGCTCCGTGCTTCCTATTATTTCATGGGTGCCATGCTGGGGCGTTTTAAAAAAGCAGTTATCGGTCTTCCTGGTGGCTGTAATCTGGGTCCCCGCCCGATTGATCAGCACATTAAAGGATTTGAAGCCCTGGGAGCTAAGGTGACCAATGAGCAGGGAGCGATTTACCTTCGAGCGGATGAATTAAGAGGGGCAAGAATTTATTTAGATGTGGTTAGTGTTGGCGCAACCATCAATATTATGCTTGCTGCTGTAAAGGCAAAAGGAAAAACTGTGATTGAAAACGCAGCTAAAGAGCCGGAAATTATTGATGTGGCCACGCTTTTAACCAGTATGGGTGCAAAGATTAAAGGAGCAGGAACCGATGTGATCCGAATAGAAGGGGTCGATCACCTGAGCGGCTGTCAGCATACGATTATTCCTGACCGTATTGAAGCAGGAACCTATACGATTATTGCGGCAGCGATTGGTGAAGAGGTTCTGATTGATAATGTCATCCCGACACACCTGGAGTCCATTATTGCGAAACTGCAGGAGATGGGAGTCATTATTGATGTTGTTGAGGATCAATTAATTGTTCGTGGCAATAAGAGAATGAAAAGTGTTGATATCAAAACGCTGGTTTATCCGGGGTTCCCGACAGATTTGCAGCAGCCGTTTACAACCCTGCTTACTCAGGCAGATGGAACTGGGATTGTAACGGATACAATTTACCAGTCACGCCTGAAGCATATTGATGAACTGCGGCGCATGAATGCAGATATAAAGGTTGAGGGAAGTTCAGCTGTTGTAGCCGGGCCCGTACAGCTGGAAGGTGCTAAAGTAAAAGCAACTGATCTCAGGGCTGGAGCGGCACTTGTGGCTGCAGGCCTCGTGGCAGAGGGAATCACGGAAATTGCCGGGCTGGAGCATATTGACAGAGGCTATGAAGACCTGACAGGAAAATTAAAACAGCTGGGTGCAAATGTATGGCGTGAAAATATGACGGAGGAAGAAGCTGAACAATTCCAGAATTCGTAATGACATTGTTTTCCATGGGATATGAGAGAAAATATAAAAAGATAAAGAGATAGAGAAAATCAGGGGAGGAACTAACCATGGAAAGAAGTTTAACAATGGAACTCGTTCGGGTAACAGAGGCGGCGGCATTAGCCTCTGCCAGATGGATGGGAAAAGGAAAGAAGGAAGAGGCTGATGATGCAGCGACAACAGCCATGCGAAAGGTTTTTGATACCATCCCGATGAAAGGAAGAGTCGTCATTGGAGAGGGAGAAAGAGATGAAGCTCCCATGCTTTACATCGGTGAAAGATTGGGCAGTGGCGATGGTCCGGAAGTGGACATTGCGGTGGATCCACTGGAAGGAACCGATATTGTTGCCTTAGGTGTCTGGAATGCCTTAGCCGTTT
This sequence comes from Salinibacillus aidingensis, assembly GCF_039522525.1. Lineage (GTDB taxonomy): Bacteria > Bacillota > Bacilli > Bacillales > Alkalibacillaceae > Salinibacillus > Salinibacillus aidingensis. The sequence continues at coordinate 409,406 of NZ_BAAADO010000002.1, read as the reverse complement.
TAGCTGTTACGGATCGGGGCAAAATGCTGCATGCTCCGGATATGTATATGGATAAAATCGCAGTAGGCCCTGAAGCGGTAGGAAAAATTGATATTAATGCTCCGGTAAAAGATAATCTGGAAGCTGTGGCAAAAGCGAAAAATAAAGATGTGGAAGATGTGGTCGTAACGGTACTGCACCGTGAACGTCACAGCCGCATTATTGAGGATATTCGAGAGGCCGGAGCCCGTATTAAGCTGATTCCAGCCGGCGATGTTGCCGCAGCCATTAATACAGCCTTTGATCATACAGGTGTCGACATGCTGCTTGGAATCGGCGGCGCCCCTGAAGGTGTCTTAGCAGCTGTTGGCTTAAAATGTTTAGGCGGTGAGCTTCAAGGGAAGTTAGTTCCACAGAATGACGAAGAATACCAACGCTGTTTGAAGATGGGCATCGATGACGTAAGCCGCGTACTCACCATGGAGGATCTCTGTGGCGGAGACGATGCCATCTTCACAGCCACAGGGGTTACAGACGGCGAGCTTTTGAAAGGCGTGCAGTTTAAGGGCTCCAAAGGAACAACCGAAACCGTCGTCATGCGGGCAAAATCGGGAACAGTACGATTCATCGACGGCAATCACAGCCTGCAGAAAAAACCAAACCTTGTGATGAAAGATAGCTAACAAATAGAAAAAGTGCTAAGCAGAGAACATCCTGCTTAGCACTTCTCATATGAAGGTTTTTTGGGGTATTTATGAACGGTCAGTTTTAATCCATAAATGCATTCCTTTATTTGAGTATCGAAGGAGATTTAGTTAACTTTTGCTCGCGTTTTGACCATTATCGCCTATTCAGTAGCTATAGCAGCTATAGGGGAAGATCTCTGACTAATCCAGATAACTTAAAGCCTGGTATCTAAATAAAAAATATTCTTATTAAAATAACAATAACTTCACTAGCAGTTGAAATACACGTAGACTCCTGCGGGAAAAGTGAGACAGGTGAGACCCCGCAGCGGAGCGAGGAGGCTCACCCGCGGAAAGCGAAGTGTATTTCAACTGCGGCAGGTTAAGCACTTATACTAATTGTTCTTCAGATTAAGTATAAGTTCAAACAAAATAAAGGAATTTCACATTTTGTATTGAATAAATTATACAAATAAGGTTAAAATGATAATGTTTTATAATAGATCCCCCTGTTCAAAGTGACTTCAGAACAGAATCACTTCATATTCTTCTCTCCAGAAGGATTTCCTATTTAATGGTTTCATATTGTTATATTTTAAATAAGTTTAATTAATAGAAAGCAAAAGTGGTGATATTGTGTCAACGATTACAATTGGACAACTAGAAACAATGACATTAAAAGAATTATATACACAGGCGAGAAATTTTAAAATCTCGTATTACAGTAAATTAACAAAACGAGAATTAATTTTTGCTATTTTAAAAGCACAGGCTGAAAAAGACGGATTTCTGTTTATGGACGGAATTCTGGAAGTCATCCCTTCAGAAGGATTTGGATTCCTGCGACCGATCAATTATTCACCGAGTGCAGAGGATATTTACATTTCAGCCTCACAGATTCGGCGCTTTGATTTAAGAAATGGGGATAAAGTTTCAGGAAAAGTAAGACCACCAAAAGAGAATGAACGCTACTACGGACTCCTCCATGTTGATGCAGTTAACGGCGAGGACCCTGAGACAGCAAAAGAACGGGTTCACTTCCCAGCCTTAACTCCTTTATACCCAGATCGTTTAATGCAGCTTGAAACCAAACCGAACAATCTCTCAACCAGAATTATGGACATCATGGCCCCTGTCGGTTATGGACAGCGGGGATTGATTGTGGCCCCGCCAAAAGCAGGGAAAACGATGCTCTTAAAGGAAATCGCTAACAGTATTTCGGTCAACCATCCGGACACGAAGCTAATCATCCTGCTTGTTGATGAGCGTCCAGAGGAAGTGACCGATATTGAACGGTCCGTACATGATGATGTAGATGTTGTAAGCTCAACGTTTGATGAACTGCCGGATAACCATATTAAAGTGTCAGAGCTTGTGCTGGAACGTGCCATGCGTTTAGTGGAAAACAAAAAAGATGTGGTCGTCCTTATGGATAGTATTACAAGACTGGCCCGTGCCTATAACCTGGTCATTCCTCCAAGTGGACGAACCTTATCCGGGGGTATTGACCCGGCAGCCTTCCACCGCCCTAAACGATTTTTCGGAGCCGCCCGGAACATTGAAGAAGGTGGCAGTGTAACAATTTTAGCCACTGCCCTGGTGGATACAGGCTCACGTATGGATGATGTCATTTATGAGGAATTCAAAGGAACAGGAAACATGGAGTTACACCTTGATCGTAGTCTGGCTCAGCGGAGAATCTTCCCGGCGATCGATATTGCCAAATCCGGTACACGAAAAGAAGAACTGCTATTACCGAAATCACATATTGAGAAAATGTGGGCCATCCATAAAACGATGCAGGATTCCCCTGATTTCCTGGAACGCTTCCTGAGAAGGTTAAGAGGTTCCAAAACGAACGAAGAATTCTTCCAAATGATGGAGAAAGAAATGAAAGGGAAAGTGAAGCGGGTCTGATTTGATAGCGTGAAGTTTTTATGCACAGGCCTGATGTGGGTGCATTTGTATAACAGCATTGGGAAACTTTATTATATAACAGGCACATGTGGTATTGTTCTTAAGCTTAAGCAGCCATTTTAAATTTAATTGACCGATTCTAATCATGGTTGCAAAAAGAATATCAGCTTGGTATAATCTGTTCATGTGAGCTTAAATTCAAACTAAAATCGTCTAACTGCGATTTTCGACAATTACTCTGTTTCCAAAGGATTCAGGGCAAAAAGGAGTGGAAAAGCATGAAAAACGGAATTCATCCAGAATACAGAAAAGTTGTATTTCTTGATACAAGTTCAGATTACAAATTCTTGAGCGGATCAACTCAATCATCTGATGAAACCATTGAATGGGAAGATGGCAACACTTACCCACTCATTCGCGTGGAAATCAGCTCTGCATCCCACCCATTCTACACTGGTAAGCAAAAAGCCGACAAAGTAGGCGGACGTGTAGACCGCTTTAAGAAAAAATATAATCTTAAGTAAGAAAGAAAAGCGAAGGCGGCTGTATCGGCCTTTAGCTCGACATAAGAGAAAAAAATCGGCTGATTAGCCGATTTTTCCTCTTTAAAAGCAAATCTATTTATGTTTTTCTCCCTTAAAGGAAAGGGCAGTACAGTTAAAAAAACAGGCAAACTTGCTTAAATTTGCCTGTTTTTTTATTCGTCAAATTCGTATAAACTAAGGAAGAAAATCATCAATTCTTAGCTTTGATTATTTGCCATTCATATTATCTTTTTATTTTTCTTATCATTGCCATGGTTCTACAGGATCCACTGCTGTAGGAATGACCACTAATCCTGCTTCAACAAAAAGCTAAATTGAAAAAACATCGAATCTTGAACATCAATATGTAACGATTGAGATAAGCAATGATGCATGGAAAGGGGAGAGGCTTCAGTGAATATCATGAAGCAAAGCGGCTGGGTAGAGGTTATATGCGGGAGCATGTTTTCCGGAAAATCTGAGGAGCTCATAAGACGGGTTCGCCGTGCTACATACGGTCATTTAAAGGTGAAGGTATTTAAGCCTGTCATAGATAATCGTTATTCGGATGAATCGGTGGTTTCCCACAACGGAAATTCTATTATTGCCAGACCCATCGAACACTCCAGTAACATTTATGATCACATTAATGAAAATGATGACGTCATTGGCATCGATGAAGTCCAGTTCTATGATGAGCAGGTCGTTGCTGTCAGTCAGGACTTAGCGGAACAGGGCTACCGTGTCATCGTAGCGGGCCTCGATTTGGATTTTCGCGGTGAGCCTTTTGGACCGGTTCCTGATTTAATGGCTTTAAGCGAATCCGTAACGAAATTGAACGCCATTTGCCCTGTGTGCGGCTCACCAGCAAGCAGAACTCAGCGATTAATTGATGGCAGACCGGCTTCTTATGATGATCCTGTTATTTTAGTCGGAGCATCCGAATCCTATGAGCCCCGCTGCCGACACCATCATGAAGTGCCAAACAGACCGGAAATCGTGGACAAGCTAAAAAAAACAACCGTTAAATAATTCAGAGTAGAGGCTGTGACGAAAGTGCTCTCGCTAAGAATAAATCTGAACTGTTGATAGGTGTTGGCCTCCGCTACGGAAATATACTTCGCTTTCACCCAAGGGCACAAGTGCGACATCTACTCAAACTCCCTAAGGTCGTTTTCGTAGTGTCTTCTTTGCCGTGGGCGGCTGGTGAGCCTCCTCGCGCTATCGCACTGCGGGGTCTCACCTAGGCCCTCCTCCCACGACGAACAGGACGTTCTAGTGTCGGTGTTGGCACAGGACGTGCCGCTTTTAACCGACCAGGAGTCTACGTATCTTTCCTCCGCTAGGATATCCTGTTATTCGGTTTAGGTGAAGCGAATGAGTGATATCCCGGCCTCTTTTTCAATATTTGAAAACAGGCCGGATGAATTCATAATATTTTAGACTTATTTTATGGTTGATTCCCCCGCTTATAGCTCCTTCAGCAGCCGTTCATCCCCTATTTGCCTCCATCCCAATTTTGACCATTGTACATATCCTATAATATAATAAGTATGGTTTATGAAAAGTAGAGGTGGAGAACATGTTAGAGAAGCTACAATCCATTGAAGATCGTTATGACAAACTAAATGAAATGCTAAGTGATCCTGAAGTTATTAATGATACAAAGAAATTAAGAGAGTATTCCAAAGAACAGGCAGATCTCCAGGAAATTGTGGAAAAGTACCGCCGTTATAAAGAGGTGAAGGATGAGCTGACTGATGCGAAAGCAATGCTTGATGATCAGTTAGATGATGATATGCAGGATATGGTCAAGGAGGAAATTTCCGAATTGACCACCGAGCAGGAGGAACTTGAAGAAACGATGAAAGTTCTGCTCATCCCTAAAGATCCAAATGATGAGAAAAACGTCATTATGGAGGTTCGTGGTGCTGCCGGCGGTGATGAAGCTGCATTGTTTGCGGGAGACTTATTCCGTATGTATTCCCGTTATGCGGAATCCAAGGGCTGGAAAATTGATGTGATTGAGTCCCATGAATCAGATGTTGGCGGCTTTAAAGAAATTATTTTTATGGTAAACGGAAACGGTGCCTATTCCAAATTAAAATTTGAAAATGGAGCCCATCGTGTTCAGCGTGTTCCGGAGACAGAATCCGGGGGACGTATTCATACGTCGACTGCAACGGTAGCCGCATTGCCGGAAGCGGAAGAAGTTGAAGTGGATATTAATGAAAAGGATATTCGTGTCGATACGTTTGCATCCAGTGGTCCAGGCGGGCAAAGTGTAAACACGACCATGTCAGCTGTCCGTCTTACCCACGAACCAACAGGCATTGTGGTGTCCTGTCAGGATGAAAAATCCCAGATTAAAAACAAGGAGAAGGCCATGAAGGTTCTCCGCGCCCGTGTTTATGAAAAATTCCAACAGGAAGCACAGGAAGAAATTGATGAAACACGTAAATCTGCCGTTGGTTCCGGGGATCGCTCTGAGCGTATCCGTACATACAATTTCCCGCAGTCCCGTGTGACAGATCATCGTATAGGCTTAACCATTCAAAAGCTCGATCAGGTTTTACAAGGAAACCTTGATGAAATTACGGAAGCACTCATTATTGAAGAGCAGACCAACAGACTTGAAGAAATCGGTGATTAATGTGACAGCATTTTCAAACCTTTGGGAGGCCCGCCGCTGGGCTTCCCTTTTTTTAAAAGAGCATAACCGTGAAGAAGGCGTAGCCGATTTGCTGCTAATGGATCTTATGTCGATGTCAAAAGCCCAGCTCCTGGCAGCGATGCGGGATGACTTTCCACAGGCCGTTCAGGACACATTTATCAAACAGATTTATCAACATGTGGAAAACGGTACGCCGGTTCAGCATTTGACAGGCTATGCCCATTTTTACGGGCGGAATTTTACCGTAAGCCCGGCTGTTCTCATCCCCCGTCCGGAAACCGAGGAGCTCGTCCAGCTTGCTCTCGGACAGATTGCTCAGGAATTTAAGGACAAGCAGCCTGTAAAGGTTATCGATGTGGGAACAGGCTCTGGAATTATTGCCATCACTCTGAAAAAGGAGCATCCATCCCTGCAGGTACAGGGTGTGGATATCTCAGCGGATGCTTTAAATGTGGCCAGGCAAAATGCGCAAGAACTTGAAGCTGATGTTGAATTTTTAAAGGGTGATTTTTTAACACCATTCATAAATGCCGGGCAAAAGGCAGAAGTTATTATTTCCAATCCTCCCTACATACCGCCGGAAGATGAAGCAAGCCTGGACGATGTAGTCCGTTTGCATGATCCCGGATTGGCGCTGTTTGCCGAGGATAACGGATTGGCCGCCTATAAAAGAATCATCGAGCAGCTTCCGAAAGTCGTGGCAGACAGTGCCCTGGTCGCCTTTGAAATTGGTGACAAACAGGGCGGGGCTGTAAAGAATCTGCTCCAATCCACCTTCCCGAATGTTGAGCCAAAAGTCGTTCAGGATATTAATCAGAAGGATCGAATCGTCTATTCATGGGTCTGATAGATAGATGAGAATAGAAACAGAATCTATCAAACTAAAAATTTTTATATTGGATGTATAAAATGCTAGATTGCTGCCCATACTTGTGACCAGAACGCAAGGTTAAGGGGGCAGAAGAGTCATGAAGAAGTTGATTTTTATCTTTGTAAGTGCATTTATATTTTTTTATAATCCAATGATAGGGTACGGAAATGCTGATGGGAATCAGGGAGAACAATACCAGGTGATCCCGGACGAATCCATTCGCCTTCGAATATTGGCTCATTCCAACAGCGAGAAGGACCAGGAAGTAAAGCATGAAATCCGCAATCAGGTCAATGCAGAAATTACGAAATGGGTGAACGAGCTGAACGATATTGAAGGCGCGCGTGAACTGATTCAATCAAAACTCCCGGAAATAGAAAAGATTGTAGGCACGGTTCTTGAGCAAAACGACATTAAACAAACATTTGATTTAAAATTTGGCGATGTCCAATTCCCGAGCAAACTGTATGGGGGCAAGGTCTATCCGGCCGGAACCTACGAAGCATTGTTAATTACCATTGGTGATGGAAAGGGAGACAACTGGTGGTGCGTACTGTTTCCGCCCCTCTGTTTTCTCGACTTTTCAAATGGGACAACAGTAGCATCCGCCGAGGAAGAATCAGCCACTCCAACACCGGATGAACAAAAGGTCGAAGTTAAATTTTTTGTCATCGACTGGTTCCATAATATTGTAGACTGGATAAAAAATCTATTTTCCTGACATAATTTACTCCCCATTTTCATAGAGTAATACTAGAAATGAAGATGCGGGAGTGATTTTTATGTTAAACATAGTACCAGCAAGCAAATATGATGCCACAACGGTCGAAACGTTTTTTGGTGACCATTGGACAAGCCAGACGAACCGCCACGAGCTGCTTACCCATGGTAGATTTATAGAAATAAACGGCGGCCGCAGAGGATTTTATGCGATCGTTCCCAAAGAAAAGGGAATCGGCCAGCTGCGAACCTTGTATTTTACCGAGCAGCTGCAGGCAAGTCTATTACTTACGCTCATTGACTGGATCAAAGACGAAGCAGCTGAAAATGGCTACCAGCAGCTCATGGTCTTCAGTCACCGTTTATCAACAGATACCCTGTTTGAAACTTGGGGATTCGAAAAAATCACCGGCAAGCCCCCGATTTCTGTGGATAAACCGAGTGAAGAGGGAGAATGGTGGATGACCCCCGTGACATCATCCACAAATGTGGATAAAACCCCTTGATAAATTGTGCAAAACTTGTGTATAACGTGAATAACCTGTGCATAACCCTCCTTCCCTTGTGGATAAGGAGGGTTGTTTTAAGTCTGTAAAGGAGCATCTGTGGAAAAGTGGATGGAAGTGTTTCGGGAAGGGGAGTAGAGTTCGAAACATATTCTTTTAAAAAATCCAAAACCATTCCGCTTCAATCGTTAGATTTCACTTGACTTGCCAACGCCCCCTCAACAAGCCCATAATAGAGTACAGAAAAAATTCATCTGGGAGTGCCGGAAATGACAGACAGACCATACGAGACAAAATACTGGAACGTTCAGCAAGAAGAAATTCAGGAAACAAACGAAAACATTCGGGAAGCAGCTGCGGCTATCCAGAGTCAGGAGGCGGTAGCTTTTCCGACTGAAACTGTTTATGGATTGGGGGCGGATGCGACAACTCCGGAAGCTGTGGATAAAATTTTTCAAGCCAAGGGCCGGCCTGGGGATAACCCGTTAATCGTCCATATTGCCACCCGTGAGCAGGTGGAAACGGTAGCTGAAAACATTCCCGATCAGGCACGCAAACTTATGGATGCATTCTGGCCGGGTCCATTAACGATTATTTTAAAGAGTAATGGATCAGCCGCGGAAAATGTAACGGCCGGTTTATCCACAGTAGGGATCAGGATGCCGGATCATCCTGTAGCCCAGGCGCTGCTTAAGGCCTGCGCGCTTCCGGTTGCTGCGCCAAGTGCCAACCAATCCGGCCGGCCAAGTCCTACGACTGCCAAGCATGTATTAGATGATTTAACCGGAAAAATTTACGGAGTTGTAGACGGGGGAGCAACTGGAGTAGGGGTGGAATCAACGGTTGTGGATTGTACAGGAGAGACCGCCGTTATCCTTCGTCCGGGAGGCGCTACAAAGGAGGACCTTGAGGCAGTCATTGGTCCGGTCAAAACAGCCACCGATTTTAAAAATGAAAAAGAACAACCCAAAGCACCCGGGATGAAATATACCCATTATGCCCCGGATGCCCCTTTTTGGTTAGTTGAGGGTGGAGTTGATGAAGTGCAGCAGGAAATCAATCGCCTGAATAAAGAGGGACACACGGTCGGTCTCATTGCCAGTGAGGAGCACACCGATCAGTATCAGGGCGCCACGGTCAGAAGCTGTGGATCACAGGAAAATTTGCATGAAGTGGCCCATAAAATATACGATTGCCTGCGATTCTTTAACGACTCCTCTGTGGATATAATCCTTGGGGAAACCTTTCCGAAAAAGGGAGTAGGTGTTGCCGTGATGAACCGGCTGGAAAAAGCAGCAACGAAAATCATAAAGTGAGACTTTAAACAGCTAGTCTAAACCGAACCCTCCCCGCATATATTGGAGGTAGCATGTCCGAGGAGGGTTCACATGATTTCATATGTAATCGGAGAATGGCTGACCTTATCATTAATGGCCATTGCAGTCGGAATGGATGCATTTTCAGTCAGTTTAGGAATGGGAATGCTCAATCTCCGCCTGCGGAAAATCGCTTTTATAGGAATATTAATTGGAATTTTCCATATTTTCATGCCGTTTTTCGGGATCGTACTTGGAAATATTTTATCGGAAAAATTCGGATCTTTCGCCATCTATGTGGGGGGAATCCTCCTCATTGTATTAGGCATCCAAATGTTTATCCATTCCTTTTCAGAGCAGAACAATACCTACTTAGTAAGAGGGTTAGGCTTATTCCTGTTTGCTCTCACCGTCAGCCTGGACAGCTTTTCTGTGGGACTGAGTCTGGGCATGTTCGGCGTCCGGACCGTTGTAGCCCTGTTTTTGTTCGGCTTTTTCAGCATGGTGCTCACCTGGCTCGGCTTTATTCTCGCCCGGAAAGCGTCCAGTCTGCTTGGCTCCTACAGTGAAGTGCTCGGCGGAAGCATCCTCTGTGCGTTTGGGATACAGCTGTTATTGTAAGTGGTAAATTCGGAGCTGTTGCGACTGAGGCTGTTGCTGAGATCGAGGGCGGCGGAATGGAACGTGATTCGGCCTGAAATTGTGGAGCGTGATCCGTGGTGATCCGTCCTGAAATTGTGGAATTGATCCGATTTTTATAAAATTCGTCTATTTTATCCAAAATCAATCCGCTCAAGCTCGGGATTAAGCCTGTTTTCGAAATAATTAATCCAATTCCGGAAATAATTAATCCTGTTTTAAAAATGATTCGTCCAATGTCATAAGAATTAATCCGATTTTACAGGTATTCATCCGGAATATTATTTATTGAGCTAACAATCACTTTTATCGGCGCACGTCCCGGGATTTGAGCGGAAAAAATCGGAATCAATCCGCTCACCCCCGGGATTAAGCCACCACGCCCCGCCCAATCCGCTCCACACCATACTCCGGCAGGCTCACCAACACTTATCCATACCATCTCCCATATCCACCCGAAAAGTGACAGCTCTCCCTGTTTAATGATATATTTTGGCTAAGAAGAAATGAGGGGGTACCAGCATGAATCATATACTGTTTGTCTGTACGGGAAACACGTGTCGAAGTCCAATGGCAGAAGCACTTTTAAAGCATAAATATAAAGATGCTGAAGTGAAGTCGGCGGGTCTTTTTGCCGGACAGGGAGCACCTGCATCTCCGCAGACAGAGGAAATCCTTGCGCAAAAAGGAATCCGGCTTAATCATCAATCCCAGCCCCTGACTCCCGATCTCGTTGAGTGGTCGGATGTGATCCTGACCATGACGGCCAATCATAAGCAATCTATCATCATGCAGTATCCAGCAGCTGAGGAAAAGGTATTTACTTTAAAGGAATATGTGGATGACAGCCAGCAGAAAATCTGGCAGGAGCTTAAGGAGGCGTATGCAACCCTCGAGAGTCATCGAGCACTTCTCAAATCCTCCAGCAACCAGGCATTCTCTGAAGAAGTAGAAGAAATTCAGGAAAAAATCGATCATCTGGAAAAACAGATGGACAGTCAGGATATTCAGGATCCATTTGGCGGAGATGTGAACGTTTATCGAAAAACCCTGGAAGAACTCGAAAAATATATTGAACTTCTTGTAAAAAAGTTGGACAATGGAAATAAGTAGGGAATCGGGAAACAGGGGGAGACGAGAATGACAGAAAAGCACCGTTTTAGCTTGAGGGTAAAGCTTGTCATTTTCATAACGGTTTTAGCTCTTATTACATACGGGACGAGCGCCTTCTTTATTTATGTACTAAGTGACTTTTTGCAATCGTTTTTAGGAGTATCGGAGGCAGTTTATACAATCCTGGTATTACTGCTCGGGATTTTCTGGTCAGGGATTTTGGCTTATTTTGCAGCGGGCCTGATTATTAAACCATTGTTGAAACTAAAGGATGCTGCCACAGAAGCAGCGAGCGGCAATATTGCAGAGGATGCCGATGTGTCAAAATCGGATGATGAAATTCGTTCACTTGGGGTAGCATTTAATACCATGCTGGCCAGTTTGCGTGGTATCATAACGAATATAGAGAAAAATTTTGATCAGACCATTCAGTCCGTGGGCGCCATCAGGGAATCGGCTATGAATGCGGAACAGCAGGCGACGTCCATTTACACTGCTGACATCCTTTTGAGTATTGGTAATAAATCCGGAAATATTCTGCACAGCATTTGAGCTTTCATCCGCCAGCTTACGAACTTCTTCGGCGACAACCGCAAAGCCCTGGCCATGCTCCCCGGCTCTGGCCGCTTCAATCGAGGCATTTAAGGCTAAAAGATTGGTCTGTTCAGCAATTTCCCCGTCCCAGACTATCACGGAGATTGCCTCAGGTGCCGAAAACTCTTCGTCATCGATTTTACAAACGGCAGATTCAGTAGAGGAAGCAACAAGATTGGCCAGAGAGGTCCAGGAAAAGGCTAAGCATTCCCATTCCCTGTCACAGGGGATGCTGGAGACGCTTGACCAGTCTAAAGGGATTATCGGAAAGCTCGTTACAAGTGTGCAGAATATCTCTAAAGACCAGGAAAACTCTTTGGAAGCGGTGGAACGTCTGGAGAATAATGCGACAGAGGTTGAAAAGATTATTACATTAGTGGTAGAGCGGATCCAAGGTCAGGTCAGCTATGCCAGACAGGAAGCTTCTAAAGGGGAAGAATCCAACGTCGCTATTGCCAACGTATCGTCCTCGGTCAACGAGGTGGCAGATGCTGTCGGACATATTTCTGACCTGATGGATAAACAACTAGAAACAATGGAAGCAACATCAAAGGAATCTCAAGAAGTTGCAGCAATTGCCGAGGAAACGACGGCTGGTACGGAAGAAGTAAGTGCTTCGATTCAGGAGCAGAATGCCGTTATTGAAGAAATCAGTCAAATGGCTGCCCAATTGGAACAGCAGGCGCAGCAGCTGAATAGGCAAATTCATAAATTCGAAAAATAGAGAAAGGAGCTGACCGCTATGAAAATTGTACTCGCATCCGATCACGGTGGTGTCAATCTGCGCCAGGAAATTGCAGGTCTTTTGCAGGAAATGAATATAGAGTATGACGATATGGGCTGTGACTGTGAAGGCTCCGTTGATTATCCTGACTATGGAATCCCGGCCGCGGAAAAGGTTGCAGCTGGAGACTATGATTTAGGGATTTTAATTTGCGGAACAGGCATCGGCATGACCATCTCTGCCAACAAAGTAAAAGGAATCCGCTGTGCTCTTGTTCACGATGTATTCAGTGCGAAAATGACAAAGGCGCACAACAATGCCAACGTGATTGCCATGGGAGAGCGTGTAATTGGATCTGGATTGGCAAAAGAGATTGTAAAAGCATGGCTGGAGACCGAATTTGAAGGCGGCCGCCATGAAAACCGCATCGGAAAAATCACGGAGTACGAGAATAAGTAAGTTTTTAACAAAATTACGGAAGAGACAGGGCATGCGCCAAGCTCAGGCTGCCCCGTCTTTTCGCGGAATCAGGTGATGGACTATGACTGATTTACAGACAGAAATCAAAAGTCATCTCAAGGAACTGGTTGACGATTGGCGCAGAAGTGAGTATTTACAGCCAGGTCAGCTGTTTGTCCTGGGCTGTTCGACCAGTGAAGTTGCCGGGGAAAGAATCGGGACCTCAGGCAGCGAAGAGATTGCCAGCGTTATTTTTCAGGAAATGCAGAGGCTGCAAAAAGAGAGCGGTATCCACCTGGCGTTTCAATGCTGTGAACATTTAAATCGTTCCCTGGTTGTGGAGCAGAAGGCGATGGAAAAATACGCACTCACTGAAGTGTCTGCTGTACCCGTACCAAAGGCAGGCGGATCGATGGCAGCCTATGCGTATCAGCATATGGAGCAGCCTGTATTGGTCGAATCCATCACGGCCCATGCAGGAATGGATATTGGGGATACGTTTATTGGTATGCACTTAAAGCCTGTAGCTGTCCCGGTGCGGTTAAGCCGGAAAACCCTTGGGGAAGCCCATGTTACAGCCGCCTATACCCGTCCAAAACTAATCGGAGGCGAGCGGGCGGTTTATTCTTTATCACGTATTAACTGGCCGTAATACCCCCACTTCAAGGCTTGAGGGTAAACCAACAAAAATAAGTGGGGGATAAACGGCCAGTAAATCCCTGATAAGTTCAACTAACAAGAAAAGCGGAGGCGACCGGTTAGATCATGCGGGATAAGACGAAGACATGGAGTGGCATGGGCTTGGCCACGGAATGGCTTTGGCTTATATCCGCCTTGACCTGGGAGCCGCAGCTGGCCAAATCATGGGGGATGGAGACCCCCCACTGATGGAAGTTTCACTTTATCAGAACAAGACTCATTAAACCATACATGTGATTAATCATGTGAGGAGGAGAAAGCTGTGGAGCATTTACAAAACGTAGATCCGGAAATCTTGGAAGCGATTGAGAAGGAAAAAAAGCGACAGCAGGATAAAATTGAACTGATTGCATCGGAAAATTTTGTCTCGGAAGCCGTGATGGAAGCAGCAGGATCCGTCATGACCAACAAATATGCAGAGGGCTACCCAGGTCGCCGCTATTACGGAGGCTGTGAGTATGTCGATGTTGCCGAAAATTTAGCCCGTGACCGCGCGAAGAAGCTGTTCGGTGCGGACCATGTCAACGTACAGCCTCACTCCGGTGCCCAGGCAAATATGGCCGTCTACTTCACGGTTCTTGAACCAGGAGACACCGTGTTAGGCATGAACTTAAACCATGGGGGTCACTTAACCCACGGCAGTCCAGTTAACTTTAGCGGAACCCTTTACAACTTTGTAGACTATGGGGTGGATGAGGACAGCGAACAAATTGATTACGAGGCTGTTTTAGCGAAAGCAAAAGAGGTACAGCCAAAGCTTATTGTGGCTGGAGCCAGTGCCTATCCACGGGAAATCGACTTTGCAAAATTCCGGGAAATTGCCGATGAAGTTGGCGCATACTTAATGGTCGACATGGCCCATATTGCCGGACTTGTCGCCACAGGTCTTCATCCTAATCCGGTTCCACAGGCCCATTTTGTCACAACAACCACCCATAAAACTCTTCGGGGACCGCGGGGCGGAATGGTTCTCTGCCAGGAGGAATTCGCGAAGAAACTGGATAAATCCGTTTTCCCTGGCATTCAGGGCGGACCACTCATGCATATTATTGCTGCCAAGGCTGTTGCGTTAAAAGAGGCGCTTGAGCCAGGCTTTAAGGAGTATGCACAGCAAATCATTGACAACGCCAAACGTCTGGGTGAATCCCTGACGAATGAAGGGGTCCGAGTCGTTTCTGGTGGTACAGACAACCATTTACTATTGCTCGATCTGCGCCCACTTGAACTTACCGGAAAAACAGCAGAAAAAGCCCTTGATGAAGTAGGAATTACGGCTAATAAAAATACGATTCCATTTGATCCGGAAAGCCCATTTGTAACCAGTGGTATTCGGATTGGAACCGCAGCCGTCACCACCCGCGGCTTTGATGTGGAGGCGATGGATGAAATTGCGGCTGTCATCGCACTGACGTTAAAAAATACAGAAGACGAAGAGAAGCTGAAGGAAGCAAAACAACGTGTAGCAGCCTTAACAGCGAAATATCCGCTGTATGAGGAGTAGATTTGTTTTGCCGGCCTGTCACGGAAAAGCGGGACGTTCTCAGCCCGTGACCTGGCGACCTGTGGCTGAGGCTGATTCCGGGGCAGAGCATGCCCGGCAGCTGAATAGAGAAAGACTGGCAAAGGACGATAGATGCCAGTCTTTTTTGTGAGGGATTTTGGGATGATCCGCTGATCCCGGCAGTCAGCAACAGAGAATAGCCCGCCAGCTGTAACGATTATGCCGGCACAATTATGAAACTTTTCAGAAATCCGTGATTCGGTTGAAACGACGATTTTATTTCAGTACAATTTGTAGGATATATCTTTTAATAAAGGAGAGTTCGGCTCATGGGAAAAGTGTACGTATTTGACCATCCATTGATTCAGCACAAATTAACATTTATTCGTGATAAAAGTACGGGAACCAAAGAATTCAGAGAGCTTGTTGATGAGGTTGCCACGCTGATGGCTTTTGAAATCACACGGGATCTGCCCCTTCAGGAGGTCACCATTGATACCCCTGTGGAGACGGCAACATCAAAAGTATTAGCGGGTAAGAAGCTTGGACTTATTCCGATTTTACGTGCAGGTTTAGGCATGACCGATGGAATTTTACAGCTGATTCCAGCCGCGAAAGTAGGACATGTTGGCTTATATCGTGATCCGGAAACACTCCAGCCTGTGGAATACTATGTAAAATTACCATCTGATATTGAAGAGCGCGAACTGATTGTGATTGACCCAATGCTTGCGACAGGTGGTTCAGCGATTGAAGCGATTCATTCCCTGAAAAAACGTGGCGCAAAGCAGATCCGTCTCATGTGTCTGATCGCAGCACCTGAAGGCGTTGAGGCAGTGAAAGAAGCGCATCCGGATATTGATATTTACCTGGCTGCACTCGACGAAAAGTTAAATGAAAAAGGCTACATAATTCCAGGTCTTGGGGATGCCGGAGACCGCTTATACGGCACGAAGTAATTTTTTGAAAGTTAGGGAGTGGGGAGAAGTGAACAGGCGCCTTCGAGTAATGACGATTTTTGGAACCAGACCTGAAGCTATCAAAATGGCACCCTTGGTTTTAGAATTGAAAAAGCGCAACAAGCAATTTGAACCCATTGTAACCGTTACTGCCCAGCACCGGGAAATGCTGGATCAGGTCCTGGGCCTTTTCGGAATTGAACCAGATTTTGATTTGAATATTATGAAACAGCGGCAGACACTGGTTGAAATAACAACGAGGGCTCTTGAAGGTCTCGATCAAGTTATGAAGGAAACCGCGCCTGACATGGTTTTGGTCCATGGGGATACGACAACCACCTTCACAGCAAGCCTGGCCGCCTATTATAATCAGATTCCGGTTGGTCATGTGGAGGCAGGCCTGCGCACCTGGAATAAATATTCTCCTTTCCCGGAAGAAATGAACCGTCAGCTAACAGGAGTTATGGCCGATCTGCATTTTGCACCGACCCATCAGGCTGAGCAGAACCTGCTTCAGGAAGGAAAACAGCGGAAACAGATTTTCGTCACAGGAAATACGGCCATTGATGCTTTAAAAACAACGGTCCGGCCTGATTATAAACACGAGGGATTAAAAAAGGCGGAAGGAAAACGACTGGTACTGGTGACGGCCCATCGCCGGGAAAATTTGGGTGGAAAAATGGAGCAGATGTTTCGTTCAATCAAACGTTTGACTGACAAGCATGAGGATATCCAGGTCATCTATCCTGTTCATCTGAATCCTGTCGTTCAGCAGACGGCAAAGGAAATTCTGGGAGATCATGACCGTATTGACCTCATCGAACCTCTCGAGGTCCTGGATTTTCATAATTTTGCCGCCAGAAGTCACTTTATCCTGACCGATTCAGGAGGGGTCCAGGAGGAAGCACCGTCCCTCGGTGTGCCGGTCCTCGTTCTCAGGGACACAACCGAAAGACCTGAAGGCGTGGAAGCCGGCACATTGAAACTCGCAGGCACGGAGGAAGAGGCGATTTTCACCATGGCCGATGAACTGCTTTCGGATGAAGCAGCCCACGCACGGATGGCCCGCGCCTCCAATCCATATGGTGACGGACAGGCCTCCGGAAGAATCGCAGACGCAATTATATCCCACTTTAATGAGAAGTGAAAATTAGATAGACCTGACTGCTTTTGTATAACCTGACTCTTTGGAGGGTCAGGTTTTTGTTTTGGTTTGAGAAAATTTATATTGTGTCTGGATTGATGTGGCTTAAATACCGGTGGGTTGGCATAATAACAGGAAGTGTGGCTTAATTCCGGAAATCCAGGCCGAAAAACCGCCTCTCCCGGCTAAATTCCGAAATCCAGGCCATACCCCACCGCAACCATCTGAATAATCCCCGGCCCCACAGCAAAAACTAATAAGAAAAAAGTGGGAGCGTATCAACAATGAACATTAAAGCCATCACTCATACGACCATTATTCTTTTCATCGTCACAGCAGCCATTTTCATGCCCATGAATCCCCAAAATAAGGTTACCGCTCTGGAGGAGGAGGTTTCAGTTATTGTTGAAGTGGAGGGGGATCCCTATAAATGGAAGGATTACATAGAAGACTATCATCCATTCGTGGAAGTTGTACATGTGTATGATACGCTGCTTAACGCCCTGGCGATTAAAGGGGAAGCGAAGGATGTTTATGGTATTGACAAGGAAGATTTTATCCAGCATGTGTTTCCGGCACAAAAATATGAAGTTCCCCAGCCGTCATTGCAATCCAATCAGCAGACAGAGAAAGGAGAACAATCAGACCGTTCTGAAGCAGAAAAAGCTTCCGAATCACCTGCGAAACAAAACCAAAGTCCGCAAAACGCTGATGCCATAGAGCCCCCTGACCGCCCGGTAGATTCCGAATATACCGGGGAAGGCATCAAGGTCGGTGTGATTGATACTGGTATCGCCTACGAACATCCGGATTTGAAAGCAAATTATCACGGCGGCTATGACGTCGTGGAATTTGATGAGGACCCGATGGAAACCCTCCCAACCCAAGGTCCGCCGACATTACACGGCTCCCATGTGTCGGGTATTATTGCCGCTAATGGGGAGATGAAGGGTGTGGCACCGGATGCGGACATCTATGCCTACCGCGCGCTCGGCCCGGGTGGTGTGGGTTCGTCCGTTGGGATTATTGCGGCTATAGAGCGGGCGGTAGAAGATGGCATGGATATCATTAATCTGTCTCTCGGAAGCACCGTTAATAGTCCGGACTGGCCGACAAGTATGGCTGTTAATCAAGCGATTGATCAAGGGGTAGCGGTGGTGATTGCCAATGGAAACTCCGGCCCTGAAAACTGGACGGTTTCATCACCTGCCACATCCGTCAAGGCTCTATCTGTAGGAGCATCCATTACAGAAATGAAAATACCTTATGTAACCGCGCCACTGGATGATAAAGCAATTGGCTTAACCCCAATGATGGGTGCGCCTGAATGGAATCTTCAAAAACCCTATAAATTGGTGGATGGAGGCTTAGGCAAAGAGCCCGTTGAGAATGCAGAAGGAAAAATCGTGCTCTTTGAACGAGGTGACATTCCCTTTACGGAAAAAGTACAGAAGGCAGAAGAAGCAGGAGCCGTCGCAGCGATTATTTATAATAATGAAAAAGGAAAGCTGGAAGGTGGCTTGACCGTGCCGCCATCGATTCCGGTTGCTGCCGTTTCAAAAAAGAATGGGAAATGGCTGCTGGAAAAAGCGGAAAAAGATTTGTGGCTTCGTACCTCCTACAAGCATATGGAGGATAAACTGGCCTCCTTCAGCTCTAAAGGTCCGGTTGTCGCCAATTGGGATATTAAACCGGAAGTGCTCGCTCCTGGGGTAAACATTGCAAGTACAGTTCCCGGGGGCTATCAGGAGCTGCAGGGTACGAGTATGGCGGCCCCGTTTGTTACGGGGGTTCTTGCCCTGATTAAAGAGGCCCATCCGGATTGGAGTCCGGAAAGGATGAAGGCAGCTGTTCTCTCAACCGCAATCCCCTTCAAAAATGAAGAGGGGGGCTTATATGCTCCCATTGCACAGGGGATGGGGGAAATTCAGCCGGAAAAAAGCATTAACCCGGAAGTTCTCATCCATGGAAGCCGGCTTACGTTTGGAAAAGTTACGAAAAGAAATGAAACGAAAACGGTAAATATGATGATTGAAAACCGATCAGATCAAAAGAGAAAGTTCCGATTTGAGATTCCGGATGATTCAGAGGGGGTAACGTGGGATGTTCCGCAGACCTTTTATTTAAAGCCGGGCGAGAAAAAGAAAATCAGCATAAATCTTCGGGTACATTCTGGAAATTTAGAAAAAGGAATGCATCAAGGCTGGCTGACCCTATATAATGAAAACAAACCCAGAAAGCTGCCCTACTTATTTGTCAATAAAACGGCCGACTATCCCAAAATTGATGGATTGGAGCTGTCAGTCTCACCATTTGAACAAAATCAGCTAAAATACCGGATGTATCTGCCTGATGGTGCGGATCAGTTAACGATTGATCTTTATGATCCGGAAACTCTGCGCTATATAAAAACCATTGTTCGGGAAAAAGATGTAGAAGCGGGGATGATCGACGGGATTATCCCAAGAAAAGAAGTAGGGGAAGATCATTATCTTGCACTTGTCAAGGTGTTAAACGGCCAAAAATACAGTTCAATTGTGACAGATTTTCAACTTTTACAGCACCCATCCGAATTTTAAATTGTGATATTATTGACACAAAAAGGGGACTATTGTATGCTAATCTAGGTGTATGATAGGGTTTTCACATAAAGGAATTTGAATGAATAACCCATGGAGGTGGCCTCATGGGTAAGGATCAAAAGCCTTTTCATGCCTTTGCGTTGACAAGTGCGATTGTTTCCTGTTTGTCAGGGAGTACGCTGGTGGGCATTTTTTTTGGCAGATGGATTGACCAGAAGCTTGGAACATCACCGACTTTTCTGATTATTGGACTTTTTATTGGCTTGGGTGCAGGGGTTTATGGCACAATTAACTTAGTCAATAAATACACAGGAGATAACTGACATGCAGCAATACAAGGTGATGGTCAATCGACAACGAAAATGGATGCTCTATATACTGGCCCTCTTTGTTCTTGGGTGGGGATTTTCGCCTTATCCCAAAATATTTTTAAGCCTGATCTTAGGCTCCTCTTTAAGCTTTTTTAACCTCTGGCTGATACAACGCAAGGTTAATCAGGTTGGACATGCTGCATCCAAAAACGTAACTTCCCGGGCAATCGGGACGTTTTCACGCTTTGCAAGTGCAGCACTCGCGGTGGTCATAACCATCCGCTACCCGCAATATTTCCAGGTAATACCCGTTGTATTGGGATTAATGACATCTTACTTTGTCATTATCATAGATTATGCACTACATCTAAAAGATTTAAACCCTAGGAAGTGAGGTGAAAATTTTGGATCACGAGGCACCGATATACCAGGATTTATTTGGTATTTCATGGCTGGACTTTAACCTTTCCAATGTGGTGATGATGCTGATTGCCGCAACGATCGTATTTATTATAGGAATTTTAGCCAGTCGGAATTTAAAGCGAAAACCGACCGGTCTGCAGAACTTTATGGAATGGTTAATTGATTTTGTTAAAGGAATCATTGGTGACAACATGGATTGGAAGACGGGTAAACAGTTTTTACCCCTGGGGATGACGTTGATTACATACATCTTCGTTTCGAATATTTTAGGGGTTATCATGCTGATTACCATTGATCATGATTTATGGTGGAAATCCCCAACATCTGATCCAGGCATTACATTGTCACTTTCTGTTTTGATTATTGTTTTAACCCATTATTATGGTGTGAAAACATTAGGTGCGAAAAAGTATGGAAAGAGCTATTTCGAACCACTCCCACTAATGTTACCTTTTAACATTATTGAGGAATTTGCCAACACGTTGACGTTAGGTCTTCGTCTGTTTGGTAACATTTATGCAGGGGAGATTCTTTTAACTCTGCTGGCAGGACTCATGACAACTGGAGCCGTTGGATTCTTAGGTGGTATTATTCCAATGTTAGCTTGGCAAGGCTTCAGTATCTTTATAGGAGCAATTCAGGCATTTATCTTTACAATGTTGACAATGGTCTATATGTCCCACAAAGTGAGTCAGGACCATTAATGTTATATTGAAAAAATCTAATTTCGAAAATATGAGGAGGAATTTCAAATGTCAGGAGCTTTAGCAGCAGCAATTGCAGTAGGTTTAGGAGCATTAGGAGCAGGTATTGGTAACGGTCTTATCGTAAGTCGTACAGTAGAAGGAATCGCACGTCAACCAGAACTCCGCGGTGCCCTTCAAACAACCATGTTCATCGGTGTAGCATTGGTCGAAGCACTCCCAATCATCGCCGTCGTAATCGCATTTATGGTAATGTAGGTTTAAAAGTGGAAGGGCCCCGCTTAGCTCCGACCGCATAAGCAGAATACGCGGAGTGGCGTGCTTTTGGCCACGGAGCGGATTATGCTTATGACGGCTTGGAGCCAATCAGACAACATCAACTGTAAAATCTCAGAAAAAACCGGAGGCCTGAAACTCCAGGCTTATTCGTTTCACAAACAAACGATTGTTTAACCCTTAACCTGGAGCTTAGCCTCCATAATTGCATGAAAAAAGCTTTTCGCCATCTGAACTTGTAGTGTAAGAAGCTAGGTCATCTGCTATAAGGAAAACAGCAAATGACATTAGCGAAGTATATTTCCGGAGCGGGTTATATGCACTATCTTAATGGCAGCATATCCAACATTAGGTGTTGTCCTAGCTTCATAAACAAGTTCGACGATTGAAAAGCCGATATCAAATGTTTTGGCGAAAGGAGTGTGTGGCGTGTTAGATACAAGCGTTCTCGTATTAAACGCTAGTGGGTTCAGCTTTAATGGTGGAGATATTATTGTTTCCTTACTAACGTTCACTATTCTGCTATATCTTTTGAAGAAATTTGCATGGGGTCCATTAATGAACGTAATGAAAGAGCGTGAGGATCATATTGCAAGTGAAATCGATACGGCAGAACAAAATCGCCAGGAAGCAGAACGCTTAGCAGCTGAGGCAAAAGAAAACATTAAGAGCACCAGACAGGATGCTCAGAAGATTATTGAAGATGCTAAGCAAACGGCGAAGGAACAGGAACAATCCATTATTAGCGCTGCTCGCAGTGAAGCAGACCGTATGAAAGAAACCGCTCGTCAGGAAATCGAGCAGGAGAAAGATAAAGCTATTACAGCCCTTCAGGATCAAGTGGCGTCCTTGTCCGTAAGAATTGCAAGCAAGGTTATTGAAAAAGAGCTTTCTGAGAAGGATCAGGAGGAGCTTATCAATGAATATTTAAAAGAGGTAGGAGATAACGATGAGTGATTCAGTTGTTGCCAATCGTTATGCCGTAGCCCTTTTTGAACTAGGACAAGAGAAATTAGCACTCGATCAGCTTTTAACCGAAGTTCAGGCGGTACAGACCGTTTTTAACGAAAGTCAGGACTTAACAACATTCCTGAGTTCTCCAAGCATTTCTATTGAAAAGAAGAAAGCTCTTCTGAAGGATGCTTTTAAAGATGTTTCAAAGGAATTATTGAACACTTTATTTATTATGACAGAAAGACATCGTGAAACGGAAATACCAGCGATGACAAGAGCCTTCATATCGATGACGAACGAATCTCGGGGAGTAGCTGAAGCCGATGTATATTCCGTTCGTGCATTATCGGATGAAGAAAAGCAGTCATTAGAAAAAGTGTTTGCAGAGAAGCTGGGAAAAAACTCTCTATATATTACCAATATCGTAGACCCATCCCTTATTGGCGGTGTGAAGCTCAAAATAGGGAATCGCATCTATGATGGTACGATAAGTAGAAAGTTAGAGCGTATCGAACGTGAGCTGGTTTCTGCAAACAAATAAGATAGGGGTGAAAGTGGATGAGCATCAATGCTGAAGAAATCAGTGCGCTGATCAAACAGCAAATCGAAAATTATGAATCTGATATAGAAGTAAATGATGTAGGTACTGTTATTACAGTTGGTGACGGTATCGCACGTGTTCATGGTCTTGATAATGTCATGTCCGGTGAGCTTGTTGAGTTCTCCAATGGTGTAATGGGTATGGCACAGAACCTTGAAGAAAACAACGTTGGTATTGTCATCCTTGGACCTTTCACAGAAATTCGTGAAGGCAGTGAAGTTCGCCGTACAGGCCGTATTATGCAGGTTCCTGTCGGGGAGGAGCTTAAAGGCCGCGTTGTAAACCCTCTAGGCCAGCCAATCGATGGTTTAGGGGATATTGAAACAGGTAAAACTCGCCCAATTGAATCACCTGCACCTGGGGTAATGGATCGTAAATCTGTTGATGAACCATTACAGACAGGTCTGAAGGTTATTGACTCTATGATTCCAATTGGCCGTGGTCAGCGTGAGCTTGTGATCGGTGACCGTCAAACCGGTAAAACAGCGATTGCATTAGATACAATCATTAACCAGAAGGATCAGGATATGATTTGTATTTATGTAGCCATCGGACAAAAGGAATCAACCGTACGTGGGGTAGTGGAAACCCTTCGCCAAAATGGTGCGCTTGATTACACCATTGTTGTTTCCGCTGGTGCATCCGACCCGGCACCACTCTTATACCTGGCTCCATATGCGGGAGTATCTATGGGTGAAGAGTTCATGTATAACGGAAAGCACGTATTAGTAGTTTATGACGACTTATCCAAGCAGGCAGCTGCATATCGTGAACTTTCCCTGTTACTTCGCCGCCCACCAGGCCGTGAAGCATTCCCGGGAGATGTTTTCTATATTCACTCACGTCTGCTTGAGCGTGCAGCAAAGCTTAGTGATGACAAAGGTGGCGGATCCTTAACCGCACTTCCTTTCGTTGAAACTCAGGCGGGAGACATTTCTGCATACATTCCGACCAACGTAATCTCCATTACAGATGGACAGATTTTCTTAGAGACGGATCTATTTAACTCCGGTGTACGTCCGGCGGTTAACGCAGGTCTTTCCGTATCCCGAGTTGGTGGGGACGCCCAAATTAAAGCGATGAAGAAGGTTGCCGGTACACTCCGTCTTGACCTTGCTTCCTTCCGTGAGCTTGAATCATTCGCTCAGTTTGGTTCCGACCTGGATAAAGCAACACAGGATAAACTGAACCGTGGTTCAAGAACCGTTGAAATGCTGAAGCAGGGACTTCACCAGCCACAGCCGGTTGAAAAGCAGGTGTCCATTATTTACGCATTGACCAATGGATATCTCGATTACATCCCAGTTGAAGACGTGCAGCGCTTTGAATCCGAATTGTTCGACTGGATGGATAAAAATGCAACCGAAATTCTGGAGCATATTCGTTCAACAGGTCAATTGCCAGAAAAAGAAGACTTCAACAATGCGATTGAAAGCTTCAAGAAAACGTTTGTTGTATCCGAATAAGTGATTTGCATAATGGCTAGTCCAGAAAAAGGTGGTGAAATGGTGTGGCATCCCTTAATGACATAAAAGGCAGAATTAATTCAACGAAAAATATGAAAAAAATCACGAGTGCAATGGAAATGGTTTCTACAGCCAAGCTGAACCGTGCTGAACAAAATGCCAAGTCATTTGTTCCCTATATGGAAAAGATTCAGGAGGTTGTAGCCAGCATTGCCTCTGGTGACTCTGACGCCAATCATCCAATGTTGACGTCCAGAGATGTGAAAAAGACCGGCTACGTTGTCATTACGGCAGATCGTGGTCTGGCAGGTGCTTTTAACAGTAACGTACTTCGGGAATTAAATAACAACCTTTCGAAGCACAAGTCAAAAGATGAATATACGGTCATTGCTATCGGAAAAATGGCCCGGGAGTTCTGCAGAAAACGGAACATGCCTGTCGCGAAAGAGGTTGTAGGTATCGACGACCAGCCGGACTTTGCCGACATTAAAGAACTGGCGACCGAGACGGTAAATCTGTTCGTTAATGAAGAAGTTGACGAAATTTATATGATCTACAATCATTTTGAAAGCATAATTTCCCAGAAAGTGACCGAAAAGAAATTGCTTCCATTAACAGATTTAGACAGTGGGAATCAGAAGACTTCAAGCTCTTACGAATACGAGCCTAATCAGGAAGATATTTTAAATGTTTTACTGCCGCAGTATGCTGAAAGTCTGGTATACGGTGCGATTTTAGACAGTAAAGCAAGTGAGCATGCCGCACGTATGACGGCTATGAAGAATGCTACCGATAATGCGAACGATATGATTGATGACTTAAGCTTAACGTATAACCGTTTACGTCAGGCAGCCATCACTCAGGAGATTTCCGAAATTGTTGGTGGAGCATCAGCTCTAGAATAGGACATGAATGCAGTAAGGAGGGAAAAGGATGAGCAAAGGATATATCACTCAGGTAACAGGTCCGGTAGTAGACGTGAAGTTTGATTCCGACAACCTGCCTGAAATCTATAATGCTTTAGTCGTTAAGCATGAAGCGCAGGATGACTCAAGCGTTGATATTGATCTTACATTGGAAGTTGCTTTGCATTTAGGTGACGACACCGTTCGTGCCATTGCCATGTCAGGTACAGAAGGTCTTGTACGTGGAATGGAAGTTCAGGATACGGGCGCGCCGATTTCCGTTCCGGTTGGTGATGAAACCCTTGGACGTGTATTTAACGTATTAGGCGATAAAATTGACTTAGAAGATGAAATTGGCGAAGAAGTGGATCGTAATCCAATCCATCGTCCATCTCCTGAGTTTGAGAACCTGTCAACAGGAACTGAAATTCTTGAAACCGGAATTAAAGTTGTAGACTTGCTTGCTCCTTATACAAAAGGTGGTAAGATTGGTCTGTTCGGTGGTGCCGGTGTTGGTAAAACCGTATTGATTCAGGAGCTCATTAACAACATTGCCCAGGAGCATGGAGGTATTTCCGTATTTACCGGTGTTGGAGAGCGTACCCGTGAAGGTAACGACCTTTACTTTGAAATGAAAGATTCCGGAGTTATTTCCAAAACAGCCATGGTATTCGGACAAATGAACGAACCACCAGGTGCCCGTATGCGTGTAGCCCTGACAGGTCTGACAATGGCTGAATACTTCCGTGATGTAGAAGGCCAGGACGTACTGTTGTTTATCGATAACATTTTCCGTTTTACACAGGCTGGTTCAGAGGTATCCGCGTTACTTGGACGTATGCCATCTGCCGTTGGTTATCAGCCAACCCTTGCAACGGATATGGGTCAATTGCAAGAGCGTATTACATCAACCGACAAAGGTTCTATCACATCCATTCAGGCTGTATACGTTCCTGCCGATGACTATACAGACCCGGCACCAGCGACCGTTTTCGCTCACTTGGATGCGACAACAAACCTAGAGCGTTCCTTATCAGAGATGGGTATTTACCCAGCTGTGGACCCGCTTGCTTCAACTTCCCGTGCCCTTGACCCTAACGTAGTAGGTGAAGAGCACTATGAAGTAGCACGTAACGTTCAAAGTACTCTGCAGAAATATCGAGAGCTTCAGGATATTATTGCCATCTTAGGTATGGATGAATTAAGCGATGAGGATAAACTTACCGTTGCCCGTGCCCGTCGTATTCAATTCTTCCTATCTCAGAATTTCCACGTGGCTGAACAGTTCACTGGTCAGCCAGGATCCTATGTTCCAGTTGAAGAAACCGTTCGTGGCTTCAAGGAAATTCTTGATGGTAAATATGACGACATTCCGGAAGATGCCTTCCGTCTGGTTGGACGCATCGAGGAAGTTGTTGAAAAAGCTGAACAAATAGAGTCTTAGGGGAAGTGCAAACTTTCTAATTAGAAGCCCAAGGAGGGGTTAACCATGAAAACAGTGACAGTGAGTGTTGTCACTCCTGATGGCCCTGTATTGGAAAATGCGTACGAAATGGTTAGCTGTAAAGCAGAAAATGGCGAACTTGGGATCCTGCCAGGGCACATTCCCCTCGTTGCGCCATTAACCATCAGCTCTGTACGTTTAAAAAAAGAAGGAGACGAGGATGAACTCGCCGTCAGCGGTGGCTTCCTGGAAGTCCGCCCTGACAATGTCACCATTTTAGCCCAATCCGCTGAAAAACCAGGTGACATCGATGTTGAACGGGCACGCAAAGCCAAAGAACGTGCCGAACGCCGTCTCAATGCCAAACAAGACGATATCGACTTCAAGCGCGCCCAGTTAGCCCTGCAACGCGCGATCAATCGTCTGGATATCGCAGGAACAGGAAAATAAAAGTTTAATGAAAACCGGAATTCTCATTATTGATGGGGATTCCGGTTTTTGTTGTTTATTCAGGGATGGGCTTGCAGTTGAGACTAAGCCGAAAAGTGGAGAATTGGTCTTATGCATGGGGGATTAATCCGGGAAGGGTAGAATTGATCCAGGCATGCGGGATTAATCTTAGTCAGGCGGAATCAATCCCCGGGGTCGGGAATTGATCAGATCCAAAACAATTGGAATTAATCCTGTAAGAAATTAATTATTTTATAAAAGCAATTATTAATCCGCTCCCCACCGGAATTAAACCTATTTTGGAAATAATTCGACCAGAATGGAAAATAATTAAACCTGATTTGAAAAAGATTAATCCGGATGGAGAGTATTTAAACCTGAAATGGCAGATATCGCCCTAAAAAAATCAATTAAACCTGTAAATAGCTAATTGATCCAATCCAGCCGTAATTAAGCCAAACCACCCAGAATTATCCCAAAACCAGCCTAATTAAAATTAATCCAAATGCCCCTAAACCCATATTCCCAAATCTCCCCGCCATTCAATTTTCCTGCATGACCCCGATCCCCAAGGCATACAAATATAACAAATGAACATGTCTATAACCCCTGCGCTATCGACAATTTCAGGTTATAGTGCTACAATGAAAGCGATTACAAAAATTTTCGATTATTCCGAAAATAGATTAAGAGAGGTGAAGCCATGGACTCTCTTCATGTCTATCAGAACAGCTATACGATGATTGTAGTATTTATGCTGATCGCTGTTATGCTCCCGATTGTGGCCTTAACAGCAGGAAGACTGTTGCGGCCGCATGAACCGACAAAAGCCAAACGGAAAATCTATGAAAGTGGAATTGAACCTTTTCAGGATGCGAGGGTCCGATTTAATGTCAGCTACTATTTGATCGCATTAATGTTTGTGTTATTTGATGTGGAGACGGTTTTTTTATATCCATGGGCTGTGGCCTATGAACAACTGGGGATTTTTGCCCTGATTGAGATGCTGATTTTTATTGTCGTTCTGTTTCTCGGATTAGTTTACGCATGGAAAAAGGGAGTGCTTAAATGGAAATGAATCTTGAGGATATTTCAGTGCAGGAACGGGAGGAAATGCAACGGAATGTCTTTTTTATGACGCTTGAGCAGCTTAAATCCTGGGCACGAAGCAACTCGCTCTGGCCAGTTCAGTTTGGCCTGGCCTGCTGCGCGATTGAGATGATGGGCGTCGGTGCCTCCCATTATGATTTAGACCGGTTTGGATCCATATTCCGTTCATCACCCAGACATTCCGACTGCATGATTGTTTCAGGTACGGTAACGAAAAAAATGGCCCCGATTATTCGCAGACTCTATGATCAGATGCCTGAGCCCAAATGGGTCATTGCCATGGGATCCTGTGCAACGGCAGGAGGACCTTATGTTTATTCCTACTCAGTCGTCAAAGGTGTCGACCAGGTCGTTCCCGTCGATGTTTATATTCCTGGCTGTCCGCCGAATCCGGCAGCACTCATTTACGGGATCAATAAGCTGCAGGAAAAAATCCGCTATGAAGCAAAAACCGGAAAGCGGGTGACAAATACATGACAGAGGAAAATGAAAACAAACCACAACAAAATGAGGACATAAGTTCAAAATCAGAAGAAGCAAAACCAAAGGAACATGAAAATCAGAAACAAGCACCCACAAACCAGGAAGATGCACCCACTGCAGAATCAGATGAAATCAACCAATCTTCAGACCGCCCGCCTAAAGCCGATTCATCAGAAACCACCTCCAAGTCTGAAAAACCGAAACGTCCACGGAAAAAACGCACGAAAAAAGATCAGCCGCCCGAAAAGCAGGAACCATCACCTAATCAGCCATTATTAGACCACTATGTAAAAATGATAAAAAACAGCCTCGGGGACGATTCCATCGAAGAAGCGTTCGTCAATCGTTCATCCAAAGAACTTCCTACCATCACAGCGACCCCAAAGAGCTACTTTTCCATTGCCAAACTCCTTAGAGATCATGAAGAACTCCAGTTTCAATTTTTGTCAGATTTACACGGAATTGATTATGAAAGTCATATGGAAATCTACGTATATTTATACTCCATGACAAAAAAACAGTCTGTGGCTTTAAAGGTAAAGCTTGACCGGGACAATCCTGTGATTCCATCTCTGGTTCCCCTGTGGAAGGGGGCGAACTGGCCGGAAAATGAGGCCTACGATTTGCTTGGGATTACCTTTGAGGATCATCCCGATTTGAAACGGATTATGCTCGGGGAGGACTGGGAGGGCTATCCTCTTCGCAAGGATTATGAACCGTATGATGTGGAGGTGTAGCGAATGATTCGTACCGAGGAAATGCTGTTAAATGTTGGCCCGCAGCATCCCAGTACCCATGGGGTGTTTCGCCTGGTCGTGAAAGTGGATGGAGAAATCATTAAGGAAGCTACACCTGTCATTGGTTATTTACATAGAGGTACGGAAAAACTGGCCGAGGATCTGCAGTATACGCAAATTATTCCCTATACAGACCGGATGGATTACCTGTCAGCCATGACAAATAACTATGTGATCTGTCATGCAGTTGAGACGCTTATGGATCTGGAAGTGCCGGAACGTGCGGAATATTTACGTGTCATTGCCATGGAGCTGGGACGGATCGCCAGCCACCTCGTATGGTATGGCACCTATTTAATGGACATTGGAACAACAAGTCCATTTTTGTATGCATTTCGGGAGAGGGAAATGATTATAAATCTACTAAACGAACTTTGTGGAGCTCGTCTTACGTTCAACTACATGCGGATTGGCGGAGTGAAGTGGGATGCTCCTGATGGATGGATTGACAAAGTACGGGATTTTATTCCTTACATGAGAGAACAGGTGAAGGGATATCATGAACTGGTTACAGGCAATGAAATCTTTCTGAACCGTGTTAAAGGAGTGGGCCAGTATACACAGGAGGAAGCTATTCAATATTCCTTAAGCGGAGCAAATCTCCGCTGTACAGGGATTCCTTACGATCTGCGAAAAGAGCAGCCTTATTCGATTTATGACCGGTTTGACTTTCATGTCCCTGTGGGTGAAACAGGGGATGCCTGGTCCCGCTACTTATGCCGTATGTCTGAAATGGAGGAATCCCTGAAAATCTTAGAGCAGGCGGTTGATCAGTTCCCTGAAGGTGGGAAAACAATGGGGAAAGTCCCACGGATTATTAAGCCGCCCAAGGGTGAAGTCTATGTTCGTATTGAATCTCCGCGGGGGGAGATCGGCTGCTATATTGCGAGTGATGGGAAGAAAACACCTTACCGGCTGAAGTTTCGCAGGCCTTCCTTTTACAATCTGCAGATCCTGCCCAAATTGCTGGAAGGAGAAAATATGGCCAATTTAATCGCTATTTTGGGTGGCGTTGATATTGTGCTGGGGGAGGTGGATGGCTGATGAAATGGATGAATGAATTACTGGCAAGCGAACCGGCAAGCTCGAATCTATTTACTTTTATCCTCATCACTATGCCTTTATTGTCCATTGTCCTGGGCTTTGTCACCTATGCCATTTTAGCTGAAAGAAAAGTGCTTGGCTATATGCAGCTGCGCTATGGCCCCAATCGTACAGGGGGAAGGTTCGGACTCCTGCAAACTGTAGCTGACGTTTTGAAGCTTTTAATTAAAGAGGATACACGGCCGAAACAGGCAGACCGGGCACTCTTCTGGTTGGCCCCGGTGATAGCCTTTGTTCCTTCGTTTATGGTTCTAGCAGCCATCCCTTTTACCGAATCGATTCTCTTCGCCGATTTTGGGGTAGGTCTTCTTTATTTTATTGCCATATCCGGAATATCAACTTTGGGAATGCTGACAGCAGGCTGGGCCTCTAATAACAAGTATGCCTTAATGGGAGGTATGCGCTCAGCCGCTCAAATGATTTCCTATGAGATCCCGCTTCTGATGTCCCTTATCGGAGTGGTTCTGTTTGCTGGCAGTCTCAATCTGGTTGAAATCGTTGAGCAGCAGCAATATGTTCCTTATATCCTGTTACAGCCAATCGGATTTATCATCTTTTTTATTTCTGCAACGGCTGAGCTTAACCGCATTCCATTTGATTTACCCGAGGCGGAATCTGAATTAATTGCCGGCTATCATGTGGAGTATTCGGGCTTTCGTTTTGCGTTTTTCATGCTCTCCGAATATGTCTACTTATTTGCGATGTCAGCGCTGATAACCGTGTTATTTCTCGGAGGTTGGAATCCCATCCCGGGACTTGGTTTTATCCCCGACTTTATCTGGTTCGGCATTAAGTTCAGCATCGTTGTGTACGTATTTATGTGGATCCGCGCAACCTGGCCCCGCCTGCGTGCTGATCAGCTCATGGAATTCGGCTGGAAGATACTATTGCCCGCAGCCATGGCCAATATATTCCTATCTGCTATCTTAAAAGAATTATTCTTTTAAAAGTGTTTAATATTTAACTGAACTCAATGGTTACATCTATACAAGCAGTTGAAATACACGTAGACTCCTGCGGGAAGAGTGAGACAGGTGAGCCCCCGCAGCGCAGCGAGGAGGCTCACCGCTCACCCGCGGAAAGCGAAGTGTATTTCAACTGCGGTAAGCTAGAGTATCATAAGGTATGTGCAAAAACATCCTTAACATTTTTAAAGGTGGTGGAATCATGAAAGGTTTAGCAAAAGGCTTAGCTCATACGATTCGTCATATGTCCAAAGAAAATTTGAGCTACTCCTATCCGGATGAACCGATCCCCATGCCTGATCGATTTCGGGGGATTCAGAAGTTCTATCCGGAAAAATGCATTGTCTGTAACCAGTGTGTGAACATCTGTCCGACTGACTGCATTCAGCTGACTGGGAAAAAGCATCCGGACCCGGATCGCAAAGGAAAAATTATTGAAACGTATGATATTAATTTTGAAATTTGTATCCTGTGTGATCTTTGTACAGAGGTCTGTCCGACTGAGGCGATTGTGATGACCAATAATTTTGAACTGGCGGATTACTCAAGAGATGAACACTTCAAGGACCTTCAATGGCTGGATGAAAATGATACAAATATTCGGGAGGAGAATTGACCATGAATGGGGAATTTCTCGCCTTTTTAATCCTTTCAGGTACAGCCATCCTTGGTGGGATCCTCATGATTAACCTGAAGAAGGTCGTGCATATGCTGTTATCTGTTGTTCTTACCTTTGTCAGTCTGGCAGGTATTTACGTTTTGCTGTCTGCTGAGTTTGTTGCTGTAGTGCAAATCCTCATTTACTCAGGTGCAATTACGATTTTATTGACGTTTGGCATTATGCTGACCGATCACAAGGCAGAGGAGGATAGAGTCTCCAGCCGAATCAGGGCAGCATTAGCCGGTCTTGGGGTAATCATCTTTTTCTTCACTGTATATGCGGGCATCCGTAATCTTTATTTTGGACCGGGGGCAGAGACGCTGCATGCAGACAACACCCGGAAAGTCGGGGAAAGTATTTTCAGCCATTACGTCATTCCGTTTGAACTGGTTTCCATCGTTCTGCTGGTTGCTCTCATGGGTGCCGTCGTATTGACACGAAGAAGAGAGGGGGAAGACCAATGAGTTCAATCCCTTTGCAGCCCTTTCTTATTCTTGCCCTGATTTTATTCTGTATCGGTCTGTTTGGCGCATTAACGAAACGGAATACGATTATTGTTCTTATTTGTATTGAGCTCATGCTGAACGCTGTAAACGTAAACCTGGTCGCTTTTAGTAAGTACGGGGCCCATCCGGATATTACGGGTCAGGTTTTCTCATTGTTTTCCATTACGATTGCCGCCGCTGAGGTTGCTGTCGGCATGGCTATTTTAATTGCATGGTACCGCAGAAAACATAGTGTCAACATCGATGACGGAAATGATTTGAAAGGCTGACAGACAGGTTAAGGAATTCTTTATCACGCATGAACTGACCTACCCCCAGTTCAAGTTGAGGGTAAATCAGTAAGACAAAGTGGGGGATAAACGGTCAATGAATTCTGATAAGTTCAGCTAACCATCAATGGGGGATGGAGAACCCCCCACAGTGGAAGTTTCACTTTATCCAGAAGGAAGGGATTTTAGAAATGATCGAATTCACATGGCTGATCCCAATAATACCTTTGCTTACGTTTATTCTGCTCATCGTTTTCAGGGACAAGATGAAAAACATAGGTGGCTACATCGCTGTACTGTCATCCGTTTTGGCCTTTCTTTTAGCTGCTCTTGTGTTCATTCAGCTGCTGGATACAGGAACAGCTCTTCAGGAGTGGACATGGCTTGTGATTGGTTCCACTCAGATTTCATTTGGAACACTGCTTAACCCTTTAAACGGCCTCATGCTGATTTTAGTTGCTTTTATCAGTTTGTGTATACATATTTATTCGATAGGTTATATGGAAAACGATAAGCGGCTGACGACCTTTTTCGCCTATTTAAGTCTTTTTACCGCTGCCATGCTCGGACTTGTTTTATCTCCAAACTTACTGCAGTTTTACATGTTTTGGGAGCTTGTCGGGCTCGGTTCCTTTCTGTTAATCGGCTTTTATTTCTATAAAAACAGGGCTAAGCAGGCGGCTAAAAAGGCTTTTATTATGACTCGCATCGGGGATATGGGACTGTTAATCGGACTCATCCTGATTTTCTGGCAAACGGGAAGTCTCCAGTTTGAAGCTATATTTACCGCGATTTCTGGTGGTCAGGTGGATGGGGGAATGCTTACCCTGATTGGAATTCTTATTTTTATCGGTGCGATTGGAAAATCAGGTCAGTTTCCGTTGCATACCTGGCTTCCCGATGCGATGGAGGGGCCAACGCCGGTTTCCGCATTGATTCACGCAGCAACCATGGTCGCCGCAGGGGTTTATCTTGTTGCTGTGATGTATCCTCTTTATATGGCCAGTACAACCGCTCTGATCGTAGTGGCCGTCGTCGGAGGATTTACAGCGATTTATGCGGCGACAATCGGACTTGTTCAGAATGATATAAAGCAGGTGCTGGCCTATTCAACCATTTCCCAGCTTGGCTTTATGATGCTGGCGATGGGGACGTTAGGCTATACAGCAGGTGTATTCCATTTATTTACTCATGCCTTCTTTAAAGCGTTGTTATTCCTGGCTGCAGGCGCGGTGATTCATGCGGTTCATACCCAAAACATTAAAAGAATGGGAGGTCTTCATCATCGCTTAAAGCTCACGAGTATCACCTTTGCGATTGGTGCTCTGGCCATAAGCGGCTTCCCGCTTTTCTCCGGATTTTTCAGCAAAGAGGAAATTTTATCGGCAGTCTGGGCGGATGGACAGTACGGGCTGTGGGTAATTGCACTGATTGCGGCATTCTTAACGTCTCTATATATGTTCCGTTTATATTTTCTCGTATTTCATGGGGAAAGCAGGGAGCCAATCGATCAGGTGCGCCCCATCCCATTTATGATGAAACTTCCGATGGTGATTCTGACTGTTTTCGCGGTGGCTTCAGGTTTTTTCAATACAAGCTGGTTCGGTTCCTTTCTGGGAGACTGGTTGTTGCGGGAAAGCCCTGCTTTAGCTGAAACCCATCATAGAAGTTCCGTATGGGTTATGGTTGCAGCTACCCTGGTATCGTTGGGAGGAATCCTGCTCGCTTACATGATTTATATAAAGAAACAGATGAATCAGGAAGCATGGAAGTCATCCATGGCGGGAACGTACAACTTATTGACCCGCAAATACTACATTGATGAATTTTATGACGCCTCCTTTGTTAAGGGTGCAGGATGGCTTGGCCGGATGTTCGTTTACGTTGAACGATATGGAGTTGGGTTCCTGGTTTCCTTTTTCCGGGAACTGGTGACTACGTTAAGTAAATCAGGTTCTAAATCACAAACAGGACAGACACAGACTTACACAGCGGTTGCTTTTTTGGGAATGGTTGTTTTTGTGGCTGTATACATGATGAAAGGGGGATTTTAAGAGATGGGTATCCTTACCTTGCTTGTATTTTCCCCTGTCATTGGGATTCTGGCTTTTCTGTTTACGAGAAATTCGGTTGATCAGCAACGCACTCACGTATTGGCATTAATGGCAAGCTTTGTTCCTCTCCTCCTTTCCATACTGGTATTTGTTCAGTTTCAGGCCGGAAATAGCCTGACAGAGCAGGTTTCATGGATAACTTTTCAGGTGGTTGAGCGGACGTTAATCCTGAATTATGAACTGGCAGCAGACGGGTTTAGTGTGGTATTGATTTTGCTGACCACGGTGGTTTCGTTACTTGCTATCCTATCAGCACGGTGGCTGATTGACAAAGACGTAAAATGTTTTTTTATCCTCATGTTTATTCTGGAAATGGGAATTCTCGGAGTGTTTTCCGCTGATAACCTGATCCTTTTCTTCGTATTTTTCGAAATTACCCTTATTCCGATGTTTTTTTTAATCGGCAAATGGGGCGGCACGGATCGGGAGGAAGCAGCCTTTCGCTATATCATTTATAACGGTTTGGGATCCATGCTGCTTCTGCTGGCGATAGCCGTTATATTTGTGAATGCTGGAAACACGAATTTTTCAGTCGTAGCGGAATACTTCAGCCGCGGGGAACAGGAAGGTCTTCAGCTGGGGATTGCTATCACGTTATTGCTTGCTTTTGGTGTCAAACTGCCCATTTTCCCGCTTCATTCCTGGATGGTTAAGGTCCATGTCCACGCACCGCCGGCTCTGGTGATGATTCATGCAGGGGTATTGTTAAAAATCGGAGCTTATGGACTGATTAAATTCGGGGTAGCGTTCTTTCCGGAAGCTTTTGGAAAACTGGCTCCGGTGATCGCCATTCTGGGATTAATAAATCTATTGTACGGAGCTTTTCTGGCCTTTGTGCAGGATGAGTTACGGGCGGTGCTTGCGTATTCGAGTATTTCCCATATGGGCCTGATTCTCCTCGGGGTGGCTGCCCTTAATGAGGCGGGAATTCAGGGAGCGATTTTCCAGGCCGTATCGCATGGGTTAATTTCTGCATTATTTTTCCTGCTTGTAGGGATTTTGCTCGTGCGAACGCAGACGACCCGTTTGGAACGACTGAGCGGCCTTGCCCGATTAACCCCGCTGCTCGCAGGATTTTTCCTGGCAGCCGCGTTAGCAGGCTTTGGACTGCCTGGAATGAGCGGCTTTGTCAGTGAATTTACCGTTTTTATCGGAATCTTTGAAACGATGCCTGTAGTTGGAGTAATAGGAACACTCGGATTAATCATGACCGTGGTCTATTTCCTTAGAGCCATATTAAATATGACATTCGGAAGCTATCGAAATACCTTTGGAAATCTTAAAGACTTAAACATGGATGAAGGGCTCTCAGCAGCGACTTTGCTTCTGTGTATCATTGGTATCGGCGTATTTCCGAACTCGATTGCACTGACCATCCAGCAGACACTTGAAACCATACTTATGGGGATAGGGGGATAAGTCATGGATTTACAAACATTACGAAGCTTTGAATGGGGAATGATGGCACCAGAGTTTACCATTTTAATTGCGGGAATTCTGCTGTCCCTGATTGATTTGTTTGGAAAAAAACAGTGGAAGGGGCATTTGCCTTGGCTTGCCATCATCAGTATTGGAATTTCGATCCTCTTCTTAGGGTTTCAGGCTGGGCATCAGGATGTGTCGATTCTCTATGATACGTATATCTTTGATTCGTTTTCCTTTTACTTTAAATTCATCCTGCTGCTGGGCAGTTTTCTGATTTTCCTCATGATTCTATCAAGAACCGCTCATCAGGAAATTGAAGACAGAGGCGAATATGTCTACTTACTTTTGGCGGGATTACTGGGAACCATGATGATGGCTTCCAGTGCCGACCTGATCACTCTTTTTGTAGGACTTGAGCTGCTGTCCTTATCCTCCTACATTATGGTCGGGCTGCGGAAACAGCATGCTCACTCCAATGAAGGAGCGCTGAAATATGTGATAAATGGAGGAATTGCGACAGCTTTTACGCTTTTCGGCATGAGCTACGTCTACGGAGTATCAGGATCAACCAAACTTGTCGATATTTCCCGGGAAATGTCCGGTTCACTCGGAAGCGGGGAGCCGGTTGCCCTCATAGGTTTTATCATTCTGTTTATTGGACTCGGCTTTAAAATTTCCACCGTTCCTTTTCATATGTGGACCCCAGATGTATATCAGGGTGCCGCCACTCCTGTCAGTGCGTTTTTAAGTGTCATTTCCAAGGCAGCGGGGTTTATGATTATCATTCGCCTCTTTTGGGACCTTTTCCATTCAATTGGGGTGGCCGCGGAAAATGAGGCACTGTTTGAAGCGATGTTTGGGTTTGTCGCCACCGTTTCGATTTTAACGATGGTGGTGGGAAATATCATTGCCCTCAGACAGAGAAACATGAAGCGGCTTCTCGCTTATTCAAGCATCGGTCACGCCGGTTATATTCTGATTCCGCTTGTATCGTTAACGCCGATGTCCCTGGAAAATATCTGGTTTTACCTGCTGGCCTATGTGTTTATGACGATAGGAGCATTTATGGTGGTATACATACTGGAACAGCAGAAAGAATCAGAGGATTTATCCATTTTCACAGGTTTATATAAAAAATCTCCCGAATTAGCTGTGGTGATGACCATTTTCCTTGCTTCACTTGCTGGAATTCCGGGTACAGCCGGGTTTGTTGGGAAGCTGAATATTTTTATAGGAGCGGTTATCGCAAACCCCGCCCAATATCTGTTAGCCGGAATGATGGCACTTATGACGGTGATATCCTATATTTATTATTTCAATATATTCGTCCAGATGTTTATCCGCAGACCTCAGGAGGAAGAGAGGCCGCGAATTACGGTGCTGCAATGGACTCCTTTGCTCCTTTGTCTGATTGGCACTATTGGACTGGGAATCTTCCCGTTTTTAGCCTTGAATTTCTTTTCATAATCCAATCGAATTGACATCGCCCGCCTTTCTATTGCAAAGTAAATAGAGACAATGTAGGAGGGTCGAAATCATGGAATCAATCGGAATAACAGCACTAACAGGCTTAGTTTCACATATTGTATTTTTTGTTCTTACATGGAAGGTTCTCGAGGGACTGCGGATTGAACAGTTTTTCAAAAAAGGCAAGGTCATGGAAGCTCGAATCCTATTCATACTTGTCTGCATAACCATCGGGACAACAGCCAGTAACTTCTTCCTTGATATCCTTTCCTGGGCACAGGATTTAATCTATTTATTTTAAAGGTACAATGGAAATAGCAGAGGACGCTTGATCTTCTGCTATTTTTATTTATAGGCTTAAATCTCCAATCCTGGCAAATAGGCACAGAATCCAGGCAAATAGATGTCATTTTACGCGAGCTTTTCGCCGAAGTCATCACCCCCGCACAAAAATCACTTCCCAACGTTTAAACCTTCTCCCAATTGCCCATAATGAAGACTAAAAAGTACGGGAGAGGGATTTCTAATGAATAAAATCTATAAAAAAGCAATCATATCTATTAGTCTATTAATTTTCTTTATGAACCTCAATCTGACTGCCCCCGAGGCTAAGGCGTCCCATAATCTGCAACCATTAAATGAGATCTATTCATTTTTTCAGAATGAGCAATTAGAGCTTTTAGAGTGGCAGGTCCTGATGCGTGATAAGGTAAAGCTGAAATCCAAAAGTGTGGAACAGATTTTAAACCGTCAATTCCCTGATGCGTCCGTTGATGTTCAAAGGCTGGATAACCAGGCCGAAAAAATTATAATAAACAACCATAATAAAATGGGCGGCTTTACCGAACAGTTATCCATAGTGCACCAGAAAAATTCTGCTACAGCTGAATTTAAATATATACTAAAAGGAAAAAAGTGGGACGAAAATGTCGAAAAAATGGTAAAACAAACATTAAACCAGCAAGTTTTGCAATTATTCGACAAAATACCTGCGATTTTCACTTGTATGAGGGCACAAACTAGTGATAATATTAAAAGTAATTATTTGGTTGATAAATTTCAGGAACAGACGAACATGGATAAGCTAAAAACGTTGAATGAAAAAAATTTTGAAACCGTATCAGGATATATTCACAAATGGACAATAGATGAAATACCTATATCACAGAGAGAAAAAATGAATGTTCAAATGGCTGTACGAAATGGTTTGGCGCATGGATCGAATGTCATCATAGGAACGCCAATCCTTGTAACTGAATATTAATATAGTGAAAATGAGGACGCGGAGGGGAAAGTATTGGATAAAATCATCGTAAGTGGTGGGAGGCAGCTTAAGGGTACCGTGAAGGTCTCCGGTGCTAAAAATGCTGTCCTGCCCGTCATTGCAGCAAGTATAATGGCAAGTGAAGGAAAAAGTGTGATTCATGAAGTACCAGCACTCGCTGATGTGGAAACCATGAGTGAAGTGATTCGAAACATGAATGTGAATGTATTATCTCATGATCATACACTCGTTATAGATTCAGCAAGACCTTTAACAACAGAAGCACCACTTGAATACGTCAGAAAAATGCGCGCATCTGTCCTTGTTTTAGGTCCTCTTCTTGCACGCTATGGCCACGCGAAGGTAGCAATGCCGGGTGGCTGTGCAATTGGCTCCAGACCCATTGACCAGCATTTGAAAGGCTTTGAAGCAATGGGAGCCAAAGTACATGTTGGAAATGGTTTTGTTGAAGCATATACAGACGGTCGATTAAAAGGTGCAAAAATATATTTAGACGTCCCAAGTGTAGGCGCCACAGAGAATGTTATGATGGCAGCCGCACTGGCTGAAGGAAAAACAATACTGGAAAACTGCGCCAGAGAACCGGAAATTGTAGACCTGGCC
The DNA here is from genome assembly GCF_039522525.1 of Salinibacillus aidingensis. Lineage (GTDB taxonomy): Bacteria > Bacillota > Bacilli > Bacillales > Alkalibacillaceae > Salinibacillus > Salinibacillus aidingensis. The sequence goes on along the minus strand of NZ_BAAADO010000002.1, from coordinate 369,476 downwards.
AATTTCTTAAATAAGATGGGTGCTAAAGTCATTGGTGCCGGAACAGAAACGATCAAAATTGAAGGTGTAGACTCTCTTAAGGGAACTGAACACACAACTATTCCGGACCGAATTGAAGCCGGAACGTTTATGGCTGCAGCTGCCATCACACGTGGAAATGTTTATATTAAAGGCGCAGTCGCCGATCATTTGACCTCAACCATATCAAAACTGGAAGAGATGGGGGTCATTATTGAAGAGGAAGAAGAGGGGCTCCGCGTAATAGGTCCTGAAGAACTTAAGTCGGTCAATGTAAAAACGCTGCCATACCCTGGATTCCCTACTGACATGCAGCCACAGATTATGACACTCGCGATGAAAGCAGAAGGCACAAGTGTGATTAGTGAAACGGTATTCGAGAACCGCTTTATGCATGTCGAGGAATTCGGACGTATCAACGGAAATATTCGTATCGAAGGCAGAAGCGCAATCGTTGAAGGTCCAGTTGACCTGCAGGGAGCTGAAGTTACAGCAACCGACCTGCGAGCAGCCGCAGCTTTAATCATAGCCGGATTAGTAGCTGACGGTTATACACGTGTGACCGAATTAAAACATCTGGACCGTGGATACGTAAACATTGTAGGTAAGCTGAAACAACTGGGTGCAGATATTATCCGGGTAAGAGATGCCTCTGAAGAACAAGAGGAAGAAGAAGTTATGACAGAAGCCGATGACCAAATCAGCTCATTATAAGTAGAATGGAATAGGATGAAGTGAGAACAGACGGGTTGGATTTTCCAATTCGTCTGTTTTTTTGAGCCCTTGTTTATGCATATAGCGGAGGAGGTTCAATTACCGGAGTTTTGGATGAATAATGGCAAAGTTGGCTTAAACCTGGATTTTCCGGCTCAATTAAAGATAAGCCGGATTAAAACAGACAATATATGCTGAATCAGGAGTGGGCCGGATTCATTCCATAAAAATCCGCTTAATTATATCAAAAGCGGACAGAAAACTACGAAAATAGGATTAAATCATTTCAGAAATGGATTAAAAGAATTGAAAATAGGCGTGAAAAGCGGTTATGCGGGCTTAAAAAGATTGAATTCCGCTCAATTATCACCAACTGAGACCAATCCCGCTAAAACAGGCATAATTCACATAATTTCGGATCAATCATCACATCCCCGCCACCCCCCCAACACACAGCCAGATCCGCATCACAAAATAATCGATCAATCTCCCATGAACCTCCCGAATTTTGTAGAAAAATGACATATGGAATGATAATATAGACGTACTACAAATGTATGATGATTCATACAAAATATAGAAACGTTAGATTGAGGTTATGTTTATATGAATGAGGAGATTGTCGTAAATACGGATACTTGCTATTGGCTGGCAGAGGAAAAAGCAGCTGACTATTTTAATATATTATATGATCAGATCCACCAGAAGACGCATATCCCGCCGCTGATAACAGATCTGAAATCCTGGAGTCATCACCGACGTCATCGTCATTCCCTTTTCTCCTTATTTTCATCACATAGAAAAAAGCCTGAAAGCTATAACCATTATGTTAAATGGCTGGAACAGAAAGGGAAGCTCGATGACTATTTAGAGCGGAGTGTCTCCTATATTTACCTTAGGGATATGGGCAAGGACTTAAGTTCGGCAGGTACTCGCATAAAGGTTCGGAATGTCGTGGAGCATCTGAAAAAGCAAATTTCCCAACGAAAAGAAAGTGATCTGGATGCTGAGCAATTTAATATTGCCTGGCTGTACCGGATTGCACAGAAATACCAGTTTGAGTCAACGATGATCTGGTTTATCGAGAAACTGAAGACAATCTCCTCAGTAATCCCCGAAGAAATGGATGCTGAAAAAGCCCAGCTAAAACTCATTAAAATCATTACCGGCGTGATGATTAATGAGCTGGAGGAAAAGGGGGAGGGGATGTCGCCCGAGGAGCTTTCCCGGACTCTTGATACAGCTGTCAGGCTTGGCTACGCTTATGGTCTGACCTATCCATTTATTGATGATTTACTGGACAGCAAGGTTTTATCAGAAGAAGAGGCAAAACGCTATTCCGAAATCATTCGGACAACCTTGGTAACAGGATCGGTACCAGCTTTAGGCAAGTGGCAAGGGAAGAACAGACATTTGGTTCAATTTGCTCATTCAGAACTGAAAAAAGCCTTTGAATATATCAAAAATCATCAGACCGAAAGCACGAAAAACAACTTTTTGGAACAGGCGTATGTGTTTTTCCAAGCACAGGAGGAAGACCGGAATAAGGATTTGCTCAATGGCCGCTATACCAACGAGGATATCTTCATTCCTGTCATACTTAAATCGGCTTCATCCCGTTTAATGATCCATGCGATAACCAGTGGTGAAAATACGGAAGGCCTGGACCAGTACACCTTTTATTACGGCATATACAACCAGCTTTCAGATGATCTGAGAGACATGTACAGTGACCTGAAAGAGGGTACGGTAACTCCATATACCTATTATTTAAAGCACCATAAAGAACGCCCCGACCTGATCAATCCATTTGAATTATACTGGGCCGTTACCCATAACCTGATTCACAACATTTATCACTCAGACCCAAAAACATGTGAAGTCATCCTGGGACGAGCAATCAATGGTCTGAAACGGTTAAGAGCACAGTTTGGTACAGAAAAATATAATGAATTAATGAATCGATTTGCCTCAGGGATTCCGAAGCTCAACAACCTGGTACAAAAGATAAGTCATAAAGTGGACGATGTGGCATTTTTAGATAAATTAATCAGAGATCAGCTGATTGCTGATTTAAGAAACAGCAGCAGGGAACAGGAGGAATTTTTCAAAAGCATTGAGAAAATTCATCCCCGGATTAATCAAATGTTAACGATGCCTGAAGAGGATGCATTACCACAAGATCCCATTATAGATGCGGCTAATTACAGTCTGAGTGGGGACGGGAAACGGCTCCGGCCGATTGTGACCTGGATGATGGGTGTGCATGGATATGGCCTGAAAAGTTCAGAAATTGAGCCATTGATCAAATCCTTGGAATACATGCATACCGCTTCCCTGATTTTTGATGATCTTCCATCCCAGGACAATGCAACGACCCGCAGAGGGAAGCCGACCCTGCATCAGGTATATCGTACAAGTATTGCGGAATTAACGGCTCTCTTTATGACGCAGCGGGCGGTCAGGGAGGAAACGAAGCTTGATGCATTTGACGCCGACACCGTTCTTAAGGTCATTCACTATTCAACAAAATCAACCGAGGAAATGTGTAAGGGTCAGGTGATGGATCTTAACGCTAAAGGAAAAAATCTGACACTGGACGAAATGAATACCATCTCCTTTTATAAAACCGGTCTTGGATTTGAGGTTGCCCTCGTCCTTCCAGCCATGCTCGCCCAGGCAGGAGAAAGCGAGATCAGTGCACTGAAAAAATTCTCCCGCCATTTCGGGATTACCTTCCAGATTAAAGATGATTTGCTGGATGTGGAAGGAGATCAGCAGCGAATCGGGAAAAATACCGGCATCGACGCTGAGAACAACCATTCAAACTTTGTATCCATCTTAGGAGTAGAAGGTGCCAGAAAAGCAATGTGGGATCATTATTGTGAGGCCATGGACGCCTTGCAGGAAGTCCCCCGGAATACCGCATTTTTAAAGCAGCTGTTAACCTATTTTGTAAACCGCGATCATTAATCCGAATATACGAAGAGAATATAGCAAGTGATGGACAGGTCTATTTTGGGCCTGTCTATTTTTTTAGCACGCATGAACTGGCCGTAATACCCCCACTTCAAGTCTTGAGGATAGCCCAACAAGACTAAGTGGGGGATGGAGAAAACCCCCACTGATGGAAGTTTCCCTTTACTATTCCATAGATACACAATTCCTCATTTTTTAGTTCTATTAAATCGGCCTCACGAATAAATATTTTAGTAGATTGAGAAAGGAGGCCGTATGCAGTGAACATCAAAAAGGTCAGTATATTCGCCGCACTTGTCATGATTGCCATCGTTGTTATTATTCCGACCGCTATTGTGACCCCCTTTATCGGTGCGGGAACCAACGATAACTATCAGGTGAAAACGACAGCAGCAAAAGATTCACCAGATGAACAGGCAACCGCGGAAGAGGATTCCTACGTTGTCTCCGTTTTCCGCTCACAGGAAGAAACGGTCGATAATGTACCACTGGAGAAATACGTCGCGGGAGTTGTAGCCTCCGAAATGCCTGCTGAATTTGAGCTCGAGGCACTCAAAGCACAGGCGCTCGCAGCCAGAACATATATTGTGAAGTATGTGCTGAATAAAGAAGAGAATCAAAAGCAGGAGCCCATCACAGACACGGTTCAGCATCAGGTTTATAAGAGCGAGGCCGAACTGAAGGAGCAATGGAAGGGGGATTTCACCTGGAAAATGCAGAAGATCAAGAAGGCCGTCAATGCCACCCGAGGCGAAATTATTACGTATAAGGGCAATCCAATTACCCCTTCCTTTTTTTCAACCAGCAACGGCCATACCGAAAACGCCGAGGATTACTGGCAAAACCCAGTCCCTTATTTAGTCAGTGTAGAAAGCCCGTGGGATCAGCAGTCCCCTAAATTTGAAGATCAGAAAATCGTGACCATTAAAGAAGCTGAAAAAGCACTGGGAATCAACTTCAGCTCCAATCCGGTTTTAAAGGATATCAAACGTACCAGCAGCAACAGAGTCGAATCCATTAAAATTGCCGGTAAAAATTTCACTGGCCGTGAAGTCCGGGAAGCTTTAGGCCTCCGATCCAGCGACTTTAAAATCCAGCATAAAAATGAGCACCTCATTTTCACCACGAAAGGCTACGGTCACGGCGTCGGCATGAGCCAATACGGCGCAAACGGCATGGCTAAGGAAGGCAATACGTATAAAGATATTATTAAACATTACTATAAAGGAACAAAAATTTCCCAAATTGAATCCAACGCTGAACGTGTGATGGTGTTGAACGAATAGCGGGCCTTAGCGGGTCCGTTTTTTGTTTTGGGTAGCCACACCCGATATAAACTTTTTTTATAAAAAACGCATAAAAAAATCCACTTTGTCGAAAAATAAGTGTAAAAAAATTTGAAAATAAGGTATATATCTTCCTCAATCTGCTCAGAATGGTTGCTGAGGTGGTGATAAAATGAATGAGGAAGGAAAGAATCCTAACTCAAAAAATTCCGGATGGAGGAAGTTAGTACGCAAAAAGTGGTTTTATCCAGCAGTTTATTTAACTTTTGCAGCATTGGTTTTAACTGGAGTTCTCTGGTATCAAAATGCAGCGATTGATTTACCAGAGGAAGAAGCTCAGGACCAGACAGACCAGCTAGACTCTGAAAACACAGACCAGGTTGGTGAACGTCCTGAAGGCGATTCAGTTCCAGTCATCGAGCAAGATGAGCAAGTTATGATGCCTGTAGCCAATGCAAAGGAAACCGAGATTGTAACGAAATTCTACGACTACAATGCATCAGAAAAGGAGCAGGAACAGGCACTCGTCCTTTACAATAATAAGTATTACCAAAGTAAAGGAATTGATATCGCATCCACGAATGAAGAGCCATTTGATGTAACAGCTGCATTGAGTGGTAAGGTTACCGACGTTAAAGACGATCCGTTGCTGGGTATGGTTGTTGAGTTAACTCACGAAAATGGAGTAACGACCAACTATGCAAGTCTTGAAGATGTAACCGTGGATTCTGGAGCAAAAGTTGAGCAGGGAGACGTAATTGGAACTGCTGGTCAAAACCTTTATGGACAAGCCAATGGTATTCATGTACATTTTGAATTGCGTAAAGACGGAACCCGCGTGGATCCGGAAGAGTATTTCAACAAATCTTTAAGTGAAATTAAACTTCCTTCAGACGGAAATGAAGAAGATGGAGATCAGGAAGACGGAAATGAAGAGGATGGCACCGAAGAAGATGGAGCATCTGAGGATGGAGCTTCTGAAGACGGAGCAACCGATGACGAAGCATCTGATGAAGAAACTTCTGGTCAGGAAGAAAACACCGATGACCAGGGAGACTCAGGTGATGAAGACAACGGTTCAGACGGTGAAGAAGATGACTCCACTGATGTACAGCCTGAATCTTCTGCATCCTCCGCAACTGCATAAGGAATGATAAAAAAGACTGTCTCAGTGAGGCAGTCTTTTTTTTGGCTCATCCCTTTTATCACGCATGAACTGGCCGTAGTACCCCCACTTCAAGTCCTGAAGTTACCCCAACAAGACTAAGTGGGGATGGAGACCCCCACTGATGGAAGTTTCACTTTATGATAAAATCAACTCATTGGCCATAAAATGAAGTCCGGCCGATCAGACGAATTCATCGAGTGAAGGGGTGTTGAGACTACATAAAATGAAAAAGCAAACAAACAACCAGCACGCATATACAGTAAAGGATTCTCAATTTTGGCTGATTACCATCAGCCTGGCTGTTTCGTCTTTTTTTGTTTTTGCGGCTATGTATTCCACCCAGCCGCTATTGCCTTTATTTGTACGGGAATTCGATGTCTCGGTATCCGTCTCGTCCCTTTCCGTGTCCCTGACCATCATTGGACTGATTATCGGATTAATTGTACTCGGATTTCTATCGGACCGTAATGGGCGTACGATGTTTATAAAATTATCACTGGCAGGGGCAGCGATCCCTTTTCTGTTGATTCCTTTATCAGACTCCTTTTTATTATTCCTGATTTTTCGTTTTTTACAAGGCTTTGCATTAGCCGGGCTTCCTGCTGCCGCGTTGGCTTATTTGATGGAGGAGATTGACAAAAGCAGCCTCCCTCTGGCAACTGCACTATATATATCCAGCAATGCGCTTGGAGGGATGGTCGGACGCGTAATGACAGGCTATGTTTCGGACCATTTATCCTGGGAAATGGCTTTTTATCTATTAGGCGGATTGGGGTTTGTGGTGTTAGTGGCGGTTTTATTTATGCTGCCTCACTCGCGTTTTTTTACACCCAGCCAATTAACCTTTTCCCGGGATATGAAAGGCTTTCTGTATCACTTAAAAAACCCGGGACTGCTGTGGATCTTTGGAATCGGAGTTGTTATCCAGCTTTCGTTTACCGGGATATGGACGTATTTGCCGTTTCATTTGGAAGGTCCGCCGTTTTCGTTGTCCTTAGAAGCCATATCCTATCTGTTTTTAGCTTATGGACTCGGAGTTGTCGGCTCTCCTGTTGCCGGCTGGCTTTCAGGGCGATTTGGCATTTTAATCGTTCGGGCAGCGGGAATTGTCGTTATGTCACTGGGGATTCTGATGACCCTGGCACCCACGGTATGGATGATCGCGATAGGGCTTTGTATCACCTGTCTGGGCTTTTTCACCGCCCACTCCATTACCGCCTCATCAGTGGGATTTGAGGTCACCCATCATAAAGGGAGTGCCTCCAGTCTTTATCTCGTATTCTATTATGTCGGCGTTTCGCTCGGAAGCTCAAGCTTTGGGGCCATTATGGAATGCGATGGGCTGGACAGGGATTGTGATTACGCTAAGCTGTATTCCTGTGCTTTATACATTAAGCCGGTTTACCGTTGTCAGGAAAAGGAAGCAAAATGCAGCGGAAAGAAATAGTACTAACGTCAATGGATAACCGTAAAGCATCTATCTTCTAAAACCGAAGCCAATAACCTGCAGAAGCGGATTTTGAAAAAGAAAACTGCACCTCAATGAATGGATCAGGCTCATATTGAGGTGCAGTTTATTTACGGCCACGAAAATGATAAAGTAAACGGTTTTGTGGATAAGAAATCCTGAGTGACCACGTCCGGCTCCAGCGCCCGGCGACTAGCGTGACTTCCTTCCCCTCCGTCCGATAAGTCAACATCGACTCACGCTGTTCGTCGTGTTTCCTTTATCTCCTCCGGCTCAGTCCAGTCCGTACGTCGCTAAACGGGCGCTTCCGCCTTTGTTATTAATTTTTCATGCTTGCCGGGATTTCGGTTAAATCAATGCCCCAGACTACCGGCAGCCAGAAGTAAATGGCAAGGGCAACGAGGAGCACACCGATGATGTTCAGGGCAAATCCTGCTTTAGCCATATCAGGAATCCGTAAGTACCCTGAACCGAACACGACCGCATTTGGAGGTGTAGCAACCGGCAGCATAAAGGCACTTGAAGCTGCAACGGCGGCAGCGATCATAACGGCATAAGGGTGTATCCCCAGAGCAACGGCCAGTGAAGCCATAATTGGATACATCATATTGGCAGTCGCTGTGTTGGAGGTTACCTCGGTCAGGAAAATAACCATGGCTGCTACAGCTAACAGGATAAGGAAAATATTGATTCCATCCAGCACGCTTAACTGACTTCCAATCCATTCGGAAAGTCCGGAGCTGCTGAATCCGCTTGCGATGGCGAGACCGCCGCCAAATAGCAGCAGAATTCCCCATGGAAGCTTCACAGCGGTATTCCAGTCCAGCAGATAATCGCCTTTCCGATTTTTGGACGGAATGATAAATAGAATCACCGCAGCTGTAATCGCAATGATCGCATCATTAATATTTTCATTGATTTGAGTAAGCAAAAACGAACGGCTGATCCACGCAAAAGCGGCCAGAACGAAAATGACCATAACTCCTTTCTCCTCAAAAGAGGCGCTGCCTAATTTCTCTTTTTCATTCTTAATTACTTCTCGTCCGCCAGGCAAATGCTTAAATTTAAGAGGGTAGGATACTTTCACAAGATAATACCAGATAATGAAAATAAAAATCCACGCAATAGGAACCCCGAAAAGCATCCAGCCGGCAAAGGTGATCTCAATATCGTACATATTATTAATCACACCCGCCAGTGCAGTGTTAGGCGGAGTTCCGATTAAGGTCGCAATTCCTCCCACAGAAGCGGAATAAGCAATCCCCAGCATCAGCGCCTTGCCAAATCCGAAGTTTTCTTGAGAGGTATCAATCGAATGGTCATCTTTTAATTGTTCGGCCACCTGATAAATAATCGCAAGCCCAATTGGAACCATCATCATAGAGGTTGCCGTATTGGAAATCCACATCGATAAAAATCCGGTAGCCACCATAAACCCAAGAATAATCCGCTCTGAATTTGTGCCAATGACGGAAATGATAGATAGGGCAATCCGCCGGTGCAGATTCCATTTTTCCATAGCCAGGGCAATCATAAAGCCTCCCATAAATAGGAAAATCGTGTCGTCCCCATAGGAAGAGGTCGTCGCCCCGATATCAAGACCGCCAGTGAGTGGAAAAAGGACAATCGGTAATAAGGAGGTAACAGGAATGGGCACAGCCTCCGTAATCCACCAGATCGCAATCCATATCGTACTGGCCAGAACCGCAACGCCGGCATCGGACAAGCCATCCGGATGGAAAAACTGTAACGTTAAAAAGAACAGTGCAGGGCCGAGAATCAGACCAATCATCTGTCCGGGTTTAAATAGCCGGTCCCCATTTCCATTGTTATTTCCATTTCCCCGATTGTTCTCGCGCCGAATCGTGTTTGGATTCGTACCTTCAGACCCGAGACTCGATGAAGAGGGCCTGGCAAAAAAACGCAGCAAATCCTTGGCCTGGTTATGCATATCCCATAACCAGTTCCATGCAGCTGTCATCATAGCATCATCTCCTTTGTCGTATAAATAGTACCAGCTAGAAAAGCAGTTGTTTGAAAGAAGAGAAAACTTCGATTACTGCAAACGTTATCAAAAATTTTCAAAATTTTAAAGGAAAAACTATTTGGATAATTATGGAGGAGTTTAGCTCTATCCCAAAGAGCTCAGCTCAATCCCGGAAACGCCAGCCCAAGCCCGCCTAATCCTCGAAATACTTAGCTCAGAATCCCAAGAATCCCGGTCCCTCCCTTTAAAAAAACCAACAAACACCTTGTCCTACTTGAATTTTAAGCATATTCGCACAGTTTCGTTAATAAAATGTTACAAACAAGTTCAAAGAAAGGTTTGAGGTGGGAAAGTGTGTGACGCAGCTAGAGGATTAGAGGGAATAGGAAACGGACTTCTGGATGGCAATCAAATTTACTACAGGTATCCCGGAAAAATCACCTTGTCTCATTTCACGCCTTTAAGAGATCCAACTCAGGGAGGCGAGTGGTGTGCACGATTACATCAAAGAGCGTACAATCAAGATAGGGAAATATATCGTGGAGACAAGGAAGACGGTCCGCGTAATCGCAAAGGAGTTTGGGGTTTCCAAGAGTACGGTCCATAAAGATTTGACCGAGCGGCTTCCGGAAATCAATCCCGAGCTTTGGAAGGAAGTGAAGGAAATATTAACCTACCATAAGTCGATTCGACATCTGCGTGGTGGAGCCGCAACAAAGCAGAAGTACAATGATGAGGACAAAAAGGAGCCGGTTTAATTGTCATTTTTATTTCCTTATGATGAACAACCATTCATCCGATCCATAAAAGATTTTCAGGCAGATCCAGCTTCCAAATGCTAATCTGACATCCAGTATATTTTAAATGGAATAACAACATTCCATTCAATCTCAAAATTAAAAGTCATTCAATATGGGAGAAAATCGGTTATTTAAATCCCACTATAATCATTCAAAAAATAACACCGTAGAATCACACCAAAGAGAACAGCACGAAGCCTCAACATATCAAAAACAACAAGATGAAAACATCACGACAAAACCACTGCAAATGCCTTCGAAACAAAGCTTCCAGCAACCCAGCTCACCTATTACAAACAGCCACGAAGAGAACTCATTCCAAAGCGAACAGCCCCAAGCCGCGTTCTCCCGAAATACTTAATGGACATGAGCCAGGTCGTTCGAAAACATAATCGGGCTTATCTTTAATCAGCGAACCAGCAGCCGCAGCAGAACCTGGACATAGCTAGAATAAACGTCGCAAAACGAATACATATGTTACATAAAATCTCTCTGCCACGACAGCACCTGTACAGCGACGCAGCACCGAATATGACAGTTTTATCTATACCAGGAAAAGTCCGCCACTGCATCCGCATCTTCATGCACCAGTCAACGGATATTGAATATATTTTTTTCGAAAAAATGTGAGACGATATGACAATTTTTATGTTAAAATGTAGAAATAGAGTAGTACGATTGCGGATAATAGGTGAAATGTAATATAGAAAGCTACGCAGGGAGGACGAATGGTTCATGTTTTCACGGGATATTGGCATCGATCTAGGAACAGCTAATGTACTCATTCATGTTAAAGGCAAAGGAATTGTTTTAAATGAGCCGGCAGTTGTTGCCATGGATCGAAACACAGGAAAAGTTTTGGAAGTTGGGGAAGCTGCCCGACGTATGATTGGACGTACTCCAGGAAATATAATTGCGATTCGACCGTTAAAAGACGGCGTCATTGCTGATTTTGACGTGACGGAAGCCATGTTAAGGTATTTTATTGAAAAAATCAATGTGAGAGGCTTCCTGTCCAAACCACGAATTTTAGTTTGCTGCCCGACCAACATTACCAAGGTCGAACAGAAGGCGATTAAAGAGGCTGCTGAAAAGAGCGGCGGCAAAAAAGTCTATCTTGAAGAAGAACCGAAAGTGGCTGCCATTGGTGCAGGCATGGACATTTTTCAGCCAAGCGGCAACTTAGTATTGGACATAGGCGGTGGAACGACGGACATAGCTGTATTGTCCATGGGAGATATTGTCACCGCCTCCTCCATAAAAATGGCCGGAGATACGTTTGATAATGAAATCATTCAGCACATTAAACGGAAGTACAAGCTGTTAATCGGCGACCGTACAGCAGAAGATATTAAAATTAATGTAGCCACCGTATTTCCGGACAACCGTTATGAGGAAATGGACATCCGCGGACGGGACCTTGTCACAGGGCTGCCACGCACGATTACGGTGAACTCAAAAGAAATCAATGATGCCCTGGAAGAATCGGTTTCCCTTATTGTACAAGCTGCGCGAACTGTACTGGAGCGGACACCGCCTGAGCTTTCCGCTGATATCATTGACCGCGGAGCTATTTTGACCGGTGGAGGAGCACTATTGAATGGGCTTGATCAGCTCCTATCCGAAGAATTAAAAGTACCTGTCATCATTGCCGAGGAGCCAATGTTCTGCGTGGCAAAAGGGACAGGCCTTATGCTCGAACAAATCGAAAAACTGCCCAATGTGAAAAATTAACATGGACTTGCCACCAGGAGGCTGAAATAATGTTAAGAGGATTTTATACAGCAGCATCAGGGATGATGACACAGCAGAGTCGTCAGGATGTGCTTTCAAATAATATGGCCAATGCGCTAACCCCGGGATATAAAGCCGATCAGACCACGATGCGGGCTTTTCCTGAAATGTTAATTGAACGGACCGATTCCAAACAGCTCCCTGTTCATCATTCCGTGAACATCCCGAATAATAAGCTGATTGGGAGTTTAAATACAGGTGTCTATATGCAGGAGACGATTCCTGATTTTGGACAAGGGGATTTAAAGGAAACAGGCATGTCCACAGATTTGGCCATCTGGAACGGACAAATGCCGGATGACACGGGTTCCCTGTTTTACACCATTCAGAATCAGGACGGGGGTACAAGCTATACCCGAAATGGGAACTTCACCATTGACGCGAACGGTTTTCTCGTGACCAACAGCGGACATTACGTTCTTGATGAAGGCGGGAACCAGATTCAGGTCAATAATGATGAGTTTAATGTAACCCGAAACGGTGAAATTCAGGCAAATGGCGGAGTGACCCCACTGGGCATTGTTTATCACCCGAATGCCGCACAGGATTTTACTAAAGGAAATAACGACCTGTACAACCTTGAGGAAGACGGTGAAGCACCGGTGAATGCCCGTAATGCAGGCGGAGTAACGTTTGAAGTTCGCCAGGGCATGATTGAACGGTCGAACGTGGATACCACGCAGACGAGGACGGAAATGCTGCAGACCTACCGGAACTTTGAGGCCAATCAGCAGGTATTAAAAGCATATGATAAAAGCATGGACATGGCCGTCAATCAAATCGGGCGTCTTCGCTAAAGGAGGATTTTAAATGCGTAGTTCATATCTTGCAGCCACAACGATGGGGCAGCTTCAGCAAAAGTTAAATCTAATCGGACATAATCTGTCTAATTCCAGTACAACAGGATATAAAGCAAGGACCGCCAATTTTTCCTCCCTGCTTCATCAGCAGATCAATCAAAACGGTATTGACGGGGAAGCACCAAGACAGACCCCTGAAGGCCTTCGCCAGGGGACAGGTGCTAAGCTGGGGCATACCAAAGTACGAATGGATGCCGGAACCATTACCCAGACAGAGCGTCCTCTGGATGTAGCCCTCAGCGGAGAAAAGCACTTTTTCCAGGTGCAGGTAACGGAAAATGGCGCCGCGGAAACGCAATATACGCGAGCGGGAAACTTCTATCTGCAGCCGATCAATAACAATCAGCAGGTCTCCCTGGTTACCGCTCAGGGAAATCCTGTGATCGGTGAAAATGGGCCGATTGTGCTTCAAAGCGACATGGATGAGATTTCTATTCAAGATAACGGAAATATTCTGGTGAGAAGAGGGGAACAACAACAAGTTGAGGCCTCCCTTGAAGTGATGGAGATTGATCGTCCACGCTCTCTTGAAACTGCAGGCGGTAATCGGTATCGGATTCCGGATAACGTTCCGGCAGCCGGCATGACCGCAGTGGCACCAGACCCAGGCCTGCACGTAGGCGCACTTGAATCGTCCAATGTGGATATGGGCGAGGAAATGACCAATATGCTGGAAATGCAGCGAGCTTACCAAATGAATTCACAATCCATCTCGATGGGCGATCAGATGGCCGGCCTAATTAATCAGCTCCGGAGCTAAGCTGGTTCATCAGCCTGTGAATTACAAATAAATCTTTAAAATGAACGAGGAGCTTCATCTATGGTGACAGAGCAAAAGAAAAGCCGTGCACAAACAAAAGAGGAAGCACGAAAACGCAAACGGTCAGCCCGGAAAGAAGAAAAACAAACCAAACGTGCCGAGCAAAAAAAGCAAAAATCGCAGAAAGCCGAAAAAAAGCCGAAAAAACCACGCAAACGAATTTTCCCCTTATGGGCACGCATTATCGTAATCACCATTCTGAGCGTGATCGCCTTAGCCGGGGGATTAATGGTTGGCTATGGCATCATCGGCGAAGGAAAACCCACAGATGTTTTGGACCCATCCACATGGCAGCATATAATTGATATCGTCAAGACGGAATAACCAGATGGACTTTCATTGATAAAGTCCATTTTTCTGTTTGAGGAAATTTTCTGGTATGATAAGAGTGATTCACATACATAAAAATGTTCAATGGAAAGCTGAAGGAGGTTCAGTTGATGGAGATGGACAACAGTCAAATTAAAGAAGTCATCCCGCACCGCTACCCATTTTTGCTGGTTGATAAAATTGAAGAAGTCGCACCAGGCGAGAAAGCAGTCGGGATCAAAAATGTATCCGCAAACGAGCCCTTTTTCCAGGGCCACTTCCCGGATTACCCAGTCATGCCCGGCGTCCTTATCGTCGAAGCCATGGCACAGGTAGGCGCCACATCCATCCTGCAAAAGGAAGAAAATCAGGGCAAGATCGGCTTTCTTGCAGGAATCGATAAATGCCGTTTCAAACGCCAGGTCAAACCCGGCGACGTTCTCAGACTCGAGGTTGACATCACCCGGGTAAAAGGCCCCATCGGAAAAGGCAAAGGCACCGCAACCGTAGACGGTGAAGTCGCCTGTGAAGCAGAAATTACATTTGCGATTGAGAAGTAAATAGTGAAGGTTAATGGAAACTACCTCCTGGTGCTGGGGTAGTTTTTTGGTGTTTTGGGCAGATTTCCGGGGACGATTTCTGGCAGGCTGGGATTGATCCGGAGTTGTGGGAATTAGTACTGTATAGAGTTTATTCGTCTGAAAATTTATGAATGGGTCCTTATACTTTTGAATGAGCCAGCGCAGCCGGAATTGAGCGCATTTTAAAATAATTCGTCCAATTTTAAAAAGAATCCATCCGGTTTTGGAAAGGAATAATCTGATGCTTAAACAATCAAGCCAATATAAAGACAATCATTCCATAAAACCGTTCATTAATCTTAAACATCGTCCATTAATCCTAAACCTGAGAATTTAATCCAGAAACTCATTAATTCAGCAAATCTCCTGCTAACCTAAACCATACAAGCAACACCGCACACTCACTGGCCAGCACGACCGTCAAGCGCAGAACCTAACTTTCAGCACAAAACCCGCATCAGCTGACACGGGTTTCGAGCTTAATTTTTATTTATCTTCTTCTTCCTCATCTCCGGTTAAATCTGCATCATTACCTTCGTTTAAACCTTCACCATTGCCGTTGGTACCATTTTCGCCAGTTTCGCCGCCATTTTCGGTAGTTCCATTTTCAGTAGTTCCATTTTCATTCGTTTCTTCCTCGTCTGGAAGCATGTCATCTTCTGTACCATTTTCGCCATTGCCATTGTCGGTACCGTTATTTTCAGTTCCATTCTCAGTACCACTATTTTCTGTTCCTGTGCCCTGATTACCATTCTCAGTGCCGCCGTTTTCCTCTTCTTCCATTGGTGTTTCTTCCTCAGCAGGTTCGTTGTTATCCTCTTGAGCACAGCCTGCTGCAAGGGAAAAGGCCATGAAAGAAAGACCCAATTTCCATAACCATTTTTGTGACATATCCATTTCCTCCTTCAATGAAAAGTTAATCATGCGTAGCTTTTCCTTAAATTTATAAAAATATGTCAAAATATAAGAAACAGGAAAAGCCATGCTTACATATAGCGTTCTTCATTTGGGAGACATTATTTATGAATTTACATGTAGGTGTTATTTGGTATGATCGGAAAAATGAGTTAAATCCTTAGCTAAAAGATATATTTTGACATTTTCAGACGAAATTTTACGAAAATTTTGTAAAATTTATTAACTTTTGGAAGATTTTGTAGTACAATTGTCCTGCATACTACATTTTTTCTGAATAGGAGGAGGTTTCATGGATGTAACGGATACATATCGGGTGAATCGGAAAACGATGGCGATTATTCCTCATTCTGGGCCTGATTATCAAAGCAGAATTATTGAAACCGGCAGAGAAATTTTTTGTACAAAATCAGTAAAGCAGATTCTCGAAAAAGCTTGCCTGGAGGGTGGTGCATCCCTAGATGGCAGACGAAAATCGGTCGAGTATATTCTGAATACGAATATCAAACTTCCGATCCCGGTCAATCCAGGTATGGGAGCATTCTTTTTTCCCAATAAATCACCAAAGGAGTTCAACTGCAGCTGGTTTTCCTTTTACCACATCGAAGAGTACCTCAAATCCAATGATAACAATGATAAAACCAATCTCGTCTTCTCGAACCGTACAACAGCAGTGATTGATACTTCATTTTTTACCTTCAGGCGGCAAATGTATGTGACTGCAACGGTGATCGCCGCATTATCCCGGGACATTCTGTGGTCCAGTGTTCAGGATGACGAAGAAGAGAAGAATAGAGATCAGGCCTCTAGTTAATAAGATCCATATAGATAAAGATTGAGGATAAGCCTTTCGTTGATTCACTTAAGCGAGAGGCTTTTAATTATGCCTATCATAGCGATTATTCGACAAATTCCGGGTCGTGACAGGCACCACAATGTATAATCCCACATAGACAAACGAATCCTACCGGAAAAAAGATGAAACCCATTTGCTTTAAATACGTACAAAATACTGGTATTGTTAAGGACTGTGTAATACATATAAATCGCGAATAAATTTTAGAGAATCTGATACATAAAAGGAGAGACGTGTCATGAAGTGGAAAAAGGGTATGGTTGTTTTACTTGCAGCTGCTTTTCTGATGACAGCCTGTACAAATGAATCCGATCAGGCGGATGAGGAAGAGGAGGAGCTGATTACGCCTGTGGAAACGGCTCAGGTTGAGAAGGGCTCCCTGACAATTGAGCAGACATTTTTTGGCCGTGTGACAGCTGATCGCATGGCACAGGTGATTCCAACAAATGCAGGGGAAATCTCTGAGCTGAATGTGGAAAATGGCGATGAAGTGGAAGAAGATGAGGTACTGGCCCGTACGTCACCGGGGAATCTCGCTATTGAAGCGCCCATTGCCGGGATTGTGCAGGATTTGACGATGAATGAGGACTCCCTCGTTTCCAATCAGAATCCGGTAGCATCCATTATTGATTTGGATTCGCTGAACGCAGGTATGCAGGTGACCGAGGAACAGCTGGATTTATTTAAAGAGGACCAGGAAGTTACACTGAATTTCTCCACACTCGAAAAGGATGTAACAGCAACGGTTGAAAGCATTGCGGTTAAGACCGATGATACCGGACTTTATCCAGTCTCAGCTTCCTTTGAAAATGAAGATCATAAAATAAAGCCGGGGATGGTTGCGGAAATCACGATTCCTGAGGAGAAAATTTCGGATGCTCTGATTGTCCCGACAGCGGCGATTGTGGAAGAAAACAACGCCAGCTACGTTTATGTCATTAAGGATAATACCGCCCACTATACAGAGGTTGAAGTGCTCGGGGCACAAACGGAGTCCACAGCCATCAAAGGAGATATCAAGAAAGGGGCAGAGGTTGTAACCAAAGGACAGCTGACTCTGACTGATGGTGGTAAAGTGGAAGTTATGAAGGGGGAAGAGTAAGTGAAACTCGTAAATACTTCAGTACGCCGTCCCGTTGGCGTTGTTATGATCGTAGCAGCTATCATAGCACTCGGAATTATGTCCCTTCGTAATTTAACCATTGACCTTTTTCCGGATATCGAATTGCCGATTGCGGTTGTTGCGACTACATATGAAGGAGCTGCTCCGGAAGATGTGGAGGAGCTCGTCTCAAGACCAATCGAATCAGCCGTAAGCTCCATTGAGGGCATTGATACGGTTCAATCCCAGTCTTCCCAGGGGTCATCCCTTGTGGTGATGATGTTTAACACAGGAGCGGATTTGGACTCGGCCTTACTGCGGGTTCGGGAGCAGGTGTCCTCGGTGCAGGGCATGCTCCCGGAAACAGCGGGTGAACCGAATGTGCTCCGCTTTGATCCGCAGCAAATGCCGGTCATGTGGGTCGGTTTAACCGGAGATAACGTAAAAGAACTGCAAAACATTGCCGACGATGATCTTGTTCCTTATTTTGAAAGACAGGACGGGGTTGCATCTGTAACAGTAGAAGGCGGAACCACCGATGAAATTCAGGTGGAGCTGAAGCAGGCTAAGCTCGCCCAATATGGGTTAAATACCCAGAGCATTATGCAGGCAATTGGAGCGGCAAACCAGTCAGGCTCGGCCGGTGTGATTGCCAAAGGGGATCAGGACCTGCAAATCCGTATTCAGGGCGATTATGCGTCCCTTGAAGATATCAAACAAACGATTGTTCAAACTCCAAATGGGGCAACCCTCCATTTAGAGGACATAGCGAATGTGAGTCGGGAAACTAAGGATCAAAGCTCGGTTTCCTACGTCAATAATAAATCGTCTGTCGTTCTGTCCATTCTGAAGAAAACCGATGGAAATACGGTAGAGGTTGCCGACACCATGCATGCTGCCGTTGAAGATATGCAGGGAGAGCTTCCGGATGGAGTCAATCTGGATGTTGTTTTTGATAATTCAACCTTTATTAAAATGTCCATCGATTCCGTTGTCCGCAACATGCTGATGGGAGCAGTTTTCTCAGCACTTGTTTTACTTTTATTCCTGAAAAGCTTCCGGGCAACACTTGTTATCGGACTTTCGATTCCAATTGCGATTATTTCAACATTTTCACTCATGTACTTTACAGGTGAAACCGTAAACGTTCTGACCATGGGTGGACTCGCGCTCGGAATCGGGATGATGGTCGATTCATCCATCGTCATCTTGGAAAATATCGTCTCGTACCGGCAGCGGGGTCATACATTGAAAGAAGCAGCCAAGCGGGGGGCATCTGAACTCGCACCAGCGGTCATTGCCTCGACAACTACAACGATTGTCGTCTTCCTGCCAATCATCTTTGTGGAAGGCATCGCGGCGGAAATGTTCGTCCCGCTGGCGTTAACCATTTCCTTTGCACTGCTGGCGTCGCTTGTCGTTTCCGTGACCCTGATTCCAATGCTTGCCTCCAAGCTGCTGACAAAATCAATGCAGGAGGAAGGCAGACGGTACTGGTTTGATAAAGTATTAGGAAAAATTAATGATGGGTACCGGCGGGTTCTGAAATTTGTGCTCGGCCACCGGAAAACAACCGTATTTGGCACGATTGCCGCGATTGCTTTAAGCCTGGCCTTAATTCCGATGATTGGGGCTGAGTTCATCCCTCAATCGGACCAGGGCCAAATTCAGATTAACGTCAACACACCAACAGGAACACATTTGGAATCAACCGAAGGAATAGCGGATCAAGTTGATGAAAAGCTCAGTAACTATGAGGATGTCATCGAAACCAACTTTGTCACCGTGGGAGGATCAGGCGGCATGGTTGGTGGCGGCGGATCGTCCAATCAGGCCAGCTACATGATTCAGCTCGTCCCTCAGGAGGATCGGGATGTAACCACCACGGAAGTCGTTACCCAAATGGATGAAGGCCTGCAAAAAATTCCTGGTGCCGAAATCACCGTAAGTGCCATGGGAGGCAGCATGGGCGGCTTAGGCTCACCTGTCCAGTTGCAAATTTCCGGACCGGATTATGATGTCCTTAAAGAATTGGGCGATCAGGTGGTCTATTTGATGGAGGATATTGAAGGCATACACAACCCTGAATCCTCAGCATCAGAAGGAAGTCCACAGGTGAATGTAAATGTGGACCGAGAGCGGGCCGCACAGTACGGCTTAAGCTACCAGCAGGTTATGAGCCAGGTGCAGATGGGCTTCACCGGCCAAATCGCATCCAGATATCGAACCGGCGGAAGTGAATTGGACGTAAGAGTGATGCTGCCTGAAGATCAGCGCACGACAATAGAGGACCTGGAAACCTTACCGATTCAGACTCAGACAGGAGCACTCATTCCGCTCTCAACGGTAGCTGAACTGGAACAGATTCAGGGACCAAGCACCATTAGCCGTCAAAACCAGCAGCGTCAGATAAGCATCAGCAGTGATATTGTCGACAGAGATCTGGGAAGCATCATGACCGATGTGGAAGAAAAACTCGACACCATGAAATTCCCTGAAGGCTACTCCTACTCGGTTGGAGGCCAGGCGCAGGATATGGCTGAATCCTTTGGGCAATTAAGCTTAGCCTTAATCTTCTCAATATTCCTGGTTTACGCGGTCATGGCCGTGCAGTTTGAGAACTTCCTGCACCCATTTGTCATTATGTTCTCACTGCCAGCCACCATTGTCGGGGTTATCGTCGGACTGTATGTCACCCAGACGCCGCTAAGCATACCGGCCTTCATTGGGTTCATCATGCTCGCCGGGATCGTCGTCAACAACGCCATTGTGCTGGTCGACTATATCAACATCCTGAGAAATCGCGGCCAGGAGCGGTATGAGGCCATCCTGAACGCAGGCCCAAGCCGAATGCGCCCGATTCTCATGACGACCCTAACAACTGTGCTCGGGATGATCCCACTGGCACTGGGTCTCGGCGAAGGCTCAGAATCCCAGCAGCCACTGGCAATTGTGATCATCTTTGGACTTACAGTTTCAGCAATCTTTACGTTGTTACTGATTCCAGTCGTCTACACCTATTTTGACGACTTTTCCCGGAAAGTTGTCGGGTGGTTTAGTAAGGAAAAATAAATAGGGACTGTCCCTCACCGCTTTAGAGAACTAAAGTAAATTAAAAAAAGTCTTGTGGAGAATATCTCTGCAAGACTTTTTTGTTTTAATAAAAATTCGAGCGAGGTACCAGGTAATGCCTGATGGATATGATTTGGAGCAGCGGCTTTTGGGGAGAATAAGCCGAGACAGGGGAATTATGCCTGTGGATTTGGAATTAATCCATTGTTATCATTATTAATCCAGCTACTCGTGGATTAAGCGCGTTTTAAAAGTAATTCCTCCAAATTTAAAATTAATTAATCCGATTTTGAAAGAGATTAATCCAAAAGTTGAAGGATTGATCCAGAAAGTTAATGATAAGTCCGCAGAAGGGTTCATTGATCCAGAGTTGTGGGAATTAAACCTAGATAGAGCATTATCGTCTGAAAACTGCTGAATTCATTCGAGATACTTCCAATTGATCCACCCCATCCCGGATTATTTTACAAATAATCCCTCCACTTTTAAAAATAATTCAACCCATTTCAGAAATAATTACGATTTTAAATAAATTAATCTACATTTATCGGAATTAATCCCCAAACAGATGAATTAATCCGCAACACCTGCGAATATCCCCAAACAACCAAATCCATCCAAAACCAATGAAATTAACCCGCAACCCCGCGAATCAATCCGCCACCCCACCCAAAATAACAGTTTTTGTCGATTCCCCATTCCCCTTATAAAAGCACCCCTGTTACTTAATACTAAGGGTAAGATTGGTCACAAACTCGACAAATTATGGTAAGATAATTAGAGTGAATTTACGTAAAAGCAGGGATAATATGTTTAATCTAACCGAATTAATTGTCGCTTTCTTCATAGCACTGATTTCAAGCCTGTTGTTAACCTATCCGATCAAAAAATTGGCGTTGAAAATGGGTGTTATGGACGTACCCAATCATCGAAAAATACACACAAGCGTCACCCCAAGACTAGGGGGGCTTAGTATATATCTGGGAACGGTTCTCGGAATGCTCTATATATTTCCGGATCATCCGCAGATGTCCGCCATTACTCTTGGCTCATTAATTGTCGTTGTTACAGGGATGATTGATGATAAATATCAGATCCGGCCGATCATTAAGCTTTCAGGTCAGCTGCTGGCAGCTGTGGTCCTGATTTCGGACGGGATTATTATTGAAAAGATCACACTGCCGGTTTTCGGTGTCATTGAACTCGGCTATTTCAGCATTCCGCTTACAATTCTCTGGATTGTAGGCGTCACCAATGCGATTAATCTCATTGACGGATTGGATGGGCTCGCAGCCGGCGTGTCCACGATTGCCATATCAAGCATTTTGGTGATGGCGATTATTGATTATCGTTTAATCGTCGTTTATATCTGTGTGTCACTGATTGGCAGTAATCTGGGCTTCCTGTTCCACAATTTTCATCCGGCAAAAATTTATATGGGGGACACCGGATCCCTGTTTCTTGGATATTCCGTCGCAGTCATATCTATGTTAGGGTTATTTAAAAATATTGCCTTATTCAGCTTTATTATTCCTATCATCGTGCTGGGTGTTCCGATTTTGGATACCCTGTTCGCCATTGTCCGCAGAATGGTCAATAAAGAACCAATCATGATGCCCGACAAAAAACACGTTCACTATCAGCTTCTTGCCGCCGGATTCAGCCATCGCACCACTGTCCTGATTTTGTATGGATTCAGTGTGCTGTTTGGCGGGCTTGCGATTCTGTTTTCGCTGGCAACGAATTTAACCGTGTCTTACTTGGTGATGTTCGCATTGCTGATTTTGATTCATATTTTTGCGGAGATTGTTGGGATTGTGGGAAAAGGGAAAAAGCCTGTAACGAAAATGCTGTGGAAGCTGTTAGCAAAAGAGAAGACTTACCAAAGAGAAAAAGATGTGGAGCAAAAGCCCTAAATCACTTCCTGTTTACCTGGTCGCATGAACAGCTGTCACTTTCCCGCATATTACAAATACATTAATTTTCAAGATAATTATTGACTGGAATATATGCAAATCTTACAATAAATTATTGTCATAATTTTATGGGGATATTGGATAATAAAACATTAGTAAACGTCATTATCCCATTGTATAATGATGAAAACAGCGTAAACAGACGTAACAACAAGATAGAATTAGCGGAGGGGCATAATAATGAGTATCCTGGAGAAAAATTCTGATATACATCGAAAAATTGAATTATTTTTTATAATATTTATTTTATTTCAGCCAATATTAGATCTATTAGCTTTTATAGGCTTACCATTATCCACACCAATACGTGCATTAGCTATGCTGATCGGTTTTATTTATATACTTTTTAAACCTGGTTTGAAACATAAAAAGAAGGCTATGATCTATATCTTTATTTTAGGTTTCCTAATGCTCATTAATTTGATTACTACCTTCATGTTTAGACAGGAGTTTTCCTTAACAGTTGAAATTGAGTATATCATTAAAACCACTTATGTTATTTTGATGGTCATGATTTATACGTATATTTTCAAAGCATTTAGCGAAAGAGAAGATTGGCAGCGTATCATCCAGAAATATGTTTCCATAGCCCTGTCCATGATAGGTGCTGTAATGGTAATTGCTGAACTGACAGACACAGGAAAACGAAGCTATAATGCCCTGGCTAAAGCAGGTCATTCAGGATGGTTTTTTTCAGCTAATGAATTAAGTGCCATTTTAGCCATGGGACTTGGAATCATTCTTCTTTATTTTATAAGCTCCAAAGTATTAACGAGAAAAATGATAATGTTGCCTTTTTTATTTTTTATTTTATGGTCGATGCTTACCATTGGCACAAAAGTAGGTTTAATAGCCATGTTAATTGTATTGGCAACGGTCTTGGTTATCACCCTGATTGATTTTATCAAGAACAGAAAAAAATGGCATAATCTTGTTTTAGTCAGTGTCCTGGCTGTTTTTTCAGTCTTTATGATTCCAAATACAGCCATCGGTAATAATTTAGATACGAAAGTTCTTGATTTATTTCAATTTAATAATCCGGAAAAACAGGGGTTAGATCAGGAAAAGGAAAATATTGAGAAACAGCCATCAGCGGAAGAAGTGAGGAAGGTGTTACTAAGTGGCAGAGGGGATTATCTGGCCAATCAGTGGGAGCATTACGATGATGCACCCATGATGCAAAAGGTATTTGGTATGGGGCGTATGCCAAAATTGGTTGAGATGGACTTTTTTGATTACTTTTTCAACTTTGGTGTGGTCGGACTCATTACTTTATTTGCCCCCTTCATATTTATTGGGTTTATAATCTTACGGAATATATGGAAAAGCAAATTCGCCCTTTTAAATCGGACGACAATGATTTTTGGGATTGGAGCAGGATTAGGGTTAGGTATTGCCTTTGCGGCTGGTCATATTCTTTCCGCACCGGCTTCAGGATATTATCTGGCATTACTGTTAAGTTTTCTGTATGTATACACAGATAAGTATAAGAATGCTCCAAAAGACGAAATGAAAGAAGAGGTAAATAAATAAATTATTGAGAAAGGGGCGTATCTACTTATGTGGCTACGCCCTATATACATTTTGAAAAATGAATGTTACAGAAGTTTCATTTTATAGGCCAAAAGTAAAATTGCCTATATTTAACCGGTTATGATAAAATCAAAATGGAAGTATGCCGAATGAAAATAAGTATGAAAACAATAAAAGGAGCTTTGAAATGAAAGTTCGTAAAGCAATTATACCAGCAGCAGGACTAGGCACGCGATTTTTACCAGCAACAAAGGCGCAGCCGAAAGAAATGCTGCCTATTGTGGATAAACCAACGATTCAATACATTGTGGAAGAGGCTGTAGAATCAGGAATTGAAGATATAATTATTGTGTCCGGAAGAGGAAAACGGGCGATCGAGGATCATTTTGATATTTCTTATGAGCTTGAAGAAAAGCTCGAGCAAAAAGGGAAGACGGAAATGCTTGAAATGGTTCGGTCCATTTCAAATTTGGCCAACATCCATTACATAAGACAAAAGGAACCAAAAGGACTTGGACATGCGATTTCTGTTGCCAGCAGGTTTGTTGGTGATGAGCCTTTTGCTGTCTTATTGGGTGATGACATTGTGCAGGCGGATACTCCATGTTTAAAACAGCTTATACAAACGTTTGATCAGCATCAATCTTCCATTGTAGGAGTTCAGGGTGTATCCGATGAAGAAGTATCCAAATATGGGGTTGTTGAACCTCTGGATGGGGAAGATTTAGGTCCCAATACCATTGGTGTAAAATCCTTTGTGGAAAAGCCCCCTGTTGAGGAAGCCCCTTCAAATTTAGCGATTATGGGGAGATATATCCTGACACCTGAAATTTTTGATATTTTGGAAGACCTTCCTCCTGGCAAAGGGAATGAGGTTCAATTGACAGATGCCATTCAGATTCTTAACGAAAGTCAGAAGGTACTGGCGTATAATTTCTCAGGGAAACGTTATGATATTGGAAATAAATTAGGCTTTATGAAAGCGTCGATTGATTTTGCATTGTCACGTAATGACTTAAAAGAAGATGTAGCAGACTATTTAAAACAGAAACTAAATGATTTTTGAATTTCAATAAGGGAAGGTTTTTCACATGAATATAGCTGTGATTGGTACAGGTTATGTTGGTCTGGTCACCGGTGTGTGTCTTGCTGAAATAGGACATCAGGTAACCTGTATTGACATTGATGAAAATAAAATTGAGGCCTTAAAAAATGGAAAGTCACCTATTTATGAAAATGGCTTAGAAGAACTTTTGGAGAAGAACATTGCCAAAGAGACGGTACGGTTTACAACAGACTATGAGGAAGGTTTAGAAGCAAAAGAAGCGGTTTATATTGGCGTGGGTACCCCTCAGGCAGAGGATGGCTCAGCAGATTTAACCTTTATAAATGCAGCTTGTGACAGCATTGCTAAGCACTTGAAAAATGATGCTATTGTAGTAACAAAAAGTACGGTGCCGATTGGAACTAATGAACATATTAAAAACAGAATTACTGAAAACCTGACTCAGAATATCTCCATTGAAATAGTATCCAACCCTGAATTCCTTCGTCAGGGCTCAGCGGTTTTTGATACGTTTAATGGTGACAGGATTGTAATTGGCTCGGATAATGAGGAAGCATTAAAGGCAATTGAAGACGTCAATAAGCCTTTTAATATTCCGATTGTGAAAACCGATTTACGCAGTGCAGAAATGATTAAATATGCTGCGAATGCCTTCTTGGCCACGAAAATCAGCTTTATCAATGAAATCGCCAATCTCTGTGACAGAATGGGTGCCAATGTAGAAAACGTGGCAGAAGGAATAGGTATGGATAAGCGTATCGGCAACAGCTTCCTGAATGCAGGCATCGGTTACGGGGGATCATGCTTCCCTAAAGATACCAACGCACTGGTTTCGATTGGTCGCAATGTGGATTATGAAATGCCAATCCTCCAAAGTGTGGTGGAAGTCAATGAGCAGCAGAAGAAAGTGATTATAGACAAAATGCTGCAAAGGTTTGGAGACCTGTCGGGCAAAACGGTAGCTCTATTAGGGCTGTCATTTAAACCGAATACGGATGACATGCGGGAAGCACCATCGATTCCTTTATCTAAGGATCTGGTTGAACGAGGGGTTAACATTCAAGCATACGATCCCGTAGCCATGGAAAACGCGAAAAAAGTCTTACCAAAAGATGTTGCCTACATGGATAGTATCGATGAAGCAGTAAAGTCTGCTGATTTTGCGGTTATTTTAACGGATTGGAAGGAAATCAAAGAGTATCCAATGGAAAAATATAAACAAAACCTTAATCAGCCGGTCTTATTTGATGGTCGGAATTGTTTTGCTCTTAATAAGGTGAAAGAAGCGGGACTTGAGTATTATTCCATTGGACGACCATAAAAATGATATTCCAAGGTGAAAGTTCCTTTTGTCTTTGATGAAAGGAGCTTTCATTTTGTTCAATGTAAAAGAAATTGATTTATAAACAGGCATTATTTATAATAAATGCACCCCTTATATGATAGTTACGTATTCGAATGATATAGAGCAAAGCAGCACCATCAGGCATGAGTTTCCGAATAGGTGAAGGTAATGGAGGAGTAAGATGTCCGTTAAAACAATGATCAATCAATTTAAGCAAAGTACCTTTCTGAAAAAATTAATGGAATCGTTTTTTGGGAGAATATCTTATTTAGTATTTACGATGCTCTTCTCATTACTATGTACCCGTTTGTATGGGGTTGAAACCTTTGGCGTTTATACATATGCATTTACAATTGTTACGTTATTAATGATTCCGGCAAAGGCCGGACTTGACAATGGATTAATGTACTCCATTCCCAAAAATAAATTTAAACATGTTTCCTTTAGTTTTCTTGTAAACTTTATAATGGCTTTTGGCTTGTCATTAATCGCCGGTTTTATTATCAATGAACCCTATATTTGGTTCACCTTACCTCTTATATGGTTAGCCTCAGCAGAGCAACTGTTTTTTGCCTTATACCGGTCAGAAGGTAAAATTAAGGAATACTATTTCATTAATGGCTTTGTAGCTATTCTGCTACGGGTGGCATTCGTTGTCGCATGTTATTTTTTTATCGGACAAAACGAATACAGTATAGCCATTGCTGTTTACATTTCCTTTATTATCGCGAATATCATATATATTTTTCATCAGAGGGATAAGTTTCAGGGGATTCATAAGGACTGGGGATATTTAAAATATTCCTTTCCCTTGATTTTTGCTACGTTGATGTCAACCATCATTAATAAAGTGGATATTATTATGCTGGGAAATATGGCAACCAGTAAAGAAGTGGGGATATACCAGATCACCTTTCAGATCTCCAGTACCATTTCTCTGTTTCTATTTGTGTTTAACACTGTATTTGCGCCAAGAATCTCCAACCTGTTTCACCAGGAGAAAATGGATGAATTAAGGTCTATTTACATTAAATCAACGAGAATTCTGGCTTTATTTGCCTTTGCCTATTTCTGTCTGTTATACATCTTTGACGATTTCGTCTTATGGGTATTCGGAGAGGAAGTTGTTGAAGGTCAATTCGCTCTGTTATTACGGAACATTGCACAATTCTTTAACGTAGCAGTAGGCAGCGTATGGATTATGCTGTCCATGACTGGAAAACCTAAGTTTCAAATGTATGCAAACTTTGTAGCGGCTGCAGTAAACGTCGTCTTAAACTACTTGTTAATCCCTGAATACGGGATGAATGGAGCAGCTTTTGCGAGTATGATAGCCATTATGCTGACAAATACCATTGGCTATATTGTCGTCTCAAGAAGATTCCAGGTAAAGGTTTATAAATTCTTTTAATATAGAACCTAATTTAACAATGTTAAAGGGGAAAACAGTATGAAAAGCAGGATTCAAAAGACAGTCAAAAAGCATTACGGAAATCATCCTTCTTTGTATACGATGTACGATTGGTCAACCGATCTGAAAAATATCCTGAAGAGATCGCACAAAATCAATCATAGTGAACACTTTAATCCATTCTTTATTGTTGGATCCGGGCGATCAGGGAATACACTGTTTCGCAGCATGCTCTCCCAGAAGGATGAAATTGTCATACCACCGGAAAGCTTTGTGCTGGGCGAGGCCATTCGAAAATATAAAATGTACCGCTATATGGAATGGGAAGACCTTTGTGGGGTCTTTTGTGCGGTGTTTGAACGTCATCATGGGTTTCCGCGCTGGGGCATGGATATTCGTGAATTCTATAAGGAAGCCATTAAAATTGAGAGGAAAAATCGTAATTTAGAGTTTCTCATCCATAGTTTTTACAGCTTTTACGGGCGGGAAAATAAAGAAACTTTTACGAGATGGGGAGACAAGACTCCCATAAACACCTTCTCCCTAAAGCTTATCGATAAGGTTTTCCCTGATAGTCAATTTATTCATATGATTCGTGACGCCAGAGATGTAGTCAGCTCCTACATCAAGGCAGGTCTTTATCAGGATGCAGAGGGAGCCAGTCAACGGTGGATTAATAGTATAAATACGGCTCAGAAATTCGGGAAGAAAGTTGGATCCAATCGTTATATGGAAGTTTACTATGAAGAGCTGGTCCGTAATCCGGAGCCTGTTCTCAGACAGGTTTGTGAATTTCTTGGAATTGAATTTGAAGAATCCATGCTGCATCACGTAGAAGGTGTGGATCAGTTAAAGGATACCCGTCTTTCACACCATACCAATTTATATAAACCGGTGAATCCAAGCTCAATTGGAAAGTGGAAGAAAAACTTAAGTGAAGAACAACAGCAAGTCGTGGAACAGTACTGCAGGGAGCTCATGGAGAATATGGGGTATACCTGGGGTCAGTCCCCAACTGCTTTAGAGAACTAAAGGATGTGCCCAGGGAGAAGCACCACTCCCCAAGGCACATATCCATGTGATGATAAATGGAAGACCTAAGTCATAAAAACGACTTAGGTCTTTTCATATATATCAGAAATCAAAATTCATATCCATATTCTTTCATTTTGGTACCGCATATATCCTCAATACGCTTGAGGTTTTTCTCTCCGAAGAATTCCTTCTTATTTACCTTTCGATTCCCTGCAGGCTGATATTGTATGTCCACCTTGCTGGAAATGTCGTTGAGAACCGGTAAATCCAGCTGTTCAGCTAATTTTTTTATCGAACCTTCCTTGTCAGCTATGAAATCCTCATACTTAATTAAAATGAAATCTTCCTTGTTTTGCTCATAAATTTCGATGCACTTTAACCAGCGATAAGCCATCCATTCGATATAATTATCTCCCGGCATTCCCAGCCATCTGCTGTCAATGACACGCTTCCAGTTGACAGGGGCCTTTTTCCATTCAGTCGGAAATGTCTCTGCCAAGTCTTCCACATTACCAGGCAGATCGACGCGGTTTAAAATGCTTCTTAGATTATCGCGGGGGTCTCTGACAATAAAGACATTTGTATTTGTTTCAAAATAGGATTTGATGTCATCATACAGAAAAGTTAAAGAAGGCTCCTTAATAATCTCTTTGGAGAAATCATATTTATTTTTTTTCACAAACTCAGGGAAGGTAATTTCTTGTTTATGTAATTTTGTTTGGTTAGGCTCGTAAATTCCTACTAAATCAATGGTAACCGACTTATTGGTGAGCTCAGCTAATAAAGCACCTATGGCAGAGGTACCACTTTTCTGGTTCCCTAAAACGAATAACGGACTTGGATTAATTGTGGCCTGCTTATTTAACTTTTGTCTTTCTATATTTCGGGGGATATGATAAATTTTTCTTAATAGGTTTTTCATGGATTTAACTCCTTACATCGTTATTCCACTTTATTGTATCAAAAAAATATATGTGAAGGAACATAATGTACATATGGATTTTCATTGTTCGTAAAACTGGTATAATAAACATGTTAAGGTGCATTCCATAACAAGTCTGTATAATCCGGTTAACTGAGCAAATAAATACAAATAAATGTATTAAGGAGAGTAGCACGTTGAGTATAAAAGAATTCATTATAAATATAAGCAAGCCCATTCTTACACCGATTACCCGTTTTGTTCTAAAGCGCCACTATCAGGCATCCAGGCCTTTAACAGAAGTAGGGAAAGCTCGAAAAGTTCTTGTTTTAGCCCCTCATATGGATGATGAGACAATCGGTGCGGGTGGTACTTTGCATAAACATACTCAAACAGGTGCTGAGGTCTACTGTGTATTCGTAACAGATGGATCAAACAGTGTCAGTGATTTAGATAAAACAGAATTAACAGCTGCAAGAAAAAATGAGATTAACCAGGTGCAGGGGATTATTGGGTTTAAAGATGTGTATTATATGGATTTACCAGACGGAAAGGTCAAAAGTAATAATGAATCTCAGGAGAAATTAAAATCTATAATTGAAAAAATTCAGCCAGACTTAATCTATTGTACCCCATTTGTCGATGCACATCCTGACCATGTAGCTACCGGTGAGATTCTATCTGATACTTTACGACAAATGAATTATTCATGTATGGTTCGGCTTTACGAAATTAATTGCCCCATCCCGCCTGATGAAATTAATTGTATTATTGATATTTCCGATACGCTAAAATATAAAAAGCAGGCCATCGATGTTTTCAGTTCTCAGGCGATTGCATTCGATGGATTTATCGAACTGAATTATATAAAAACAGAATTAGCGGCAACTGCTAGCATAACAGCGGTTGAAGGCTTTTTGGAATTAGATTCCTCTTCATACTACCGACAGTTTTCGCGTTTAAAAGAAGAAGGATATGATTATACGAAATTATTTAAACAGGCAAACCGGACAGCTACTTTGCTATGGGCAGTATATCAAAATTACAAATTAAAAAAGCAAATATATCAGAAGCGCTTGAATTAATATAGGATCAATCAAGCATTATGTATTTCTTGGAGGACCGAGCAAAAGATGGGTAAAGAAAAAAGAGTTTTAGTTCTAAGTAACATGTATCCGGGAAAGATTAGTCAAACATTCGGCATCTTCGTCAAAAACCAGGTGGAAGCCATTAAAGACAGAGGGATGGATCTTGATGTTGTCGCTGTACATGATCCGCGGATGGGCAAACCATTTGTCCTTAAGAAATACTTGTTATGGCTCATCCGTATCCTCCTCGTTTTCCTGACCAAAGGACGTCGTTATGACCTCGTGCATGCCCACTATGTATTCCCGAGTGGGCTCTTTGCATTATGGTTCAAGAAAAGGTTTGGCACGAAAATTGTCGTAACGGCACATGGCGGGGATATTGATAAAATGTCCAAAAAAGGCGGTTTCTTCTTTAAGAAAACCAAGCAGATTTTACAGGAGGCTGACTATGTAGTTGCGGTTGGAGAAAATCTGCGCAGGGATATTACAGAAACCTTTGAAGTGGATGAGAACAAAACAGCCGTCATCAATATGGGGGTCAATCGTCAGGTATTCCAGCCGATGGATAAAGGCCAGGCAAAGGATGCAGTTGGACTCTCCCAGGAGAAATTTTCCTTATTGTTTGTCGGGAACCTCATAAAGCAAAAAGGTTTACTGGAGCTGCTTGAGGCCTATAAAAGCCTGAAACAAACTAATCCTCATCTGGAGCTGCACTTAATGGGGCCGGTGAAAAATGAGGAATTCATGAATGAAATGAAGCACAAGATTCATGAGGAAGCTATGAAGGAGGTCCATATCCATCCGCCTAAAGATCAGGCCGAGGTTGCCACTTGGATGGCGGCAGCTGATGTATTTGTGCTTCCATCCCATATGGAAGGCTTTGGATTAGTAGCCCTGGAAGCCATGTCCTGTCACACTCCTGTTGTGGGGAGCGATGTCGGGGGCTTAACCTACCTCTTGCAGGATGCAGGGGTGCCGTTTGAGCCGAAGAATGCCGCATCCCTGGCTGACGCCGTCGAAAAGGTAATGAATAGCGAGGAATTACGCGCTACACTGATCGAAAACGGTGAAAGAAAAGCCTGGGAAAATGACCAGGAAAAACTGCTTGATAACCTTATGGACATATATGACCGCATAGGAGGAAAAGCACAATGAAAAAGAAGAAAAAGCTGCTTCTTATTTCATCCATAGGGGGCCACTTAACCCAATTATTACAATTAGAGTCCCTGTTTAAACAATATGATTATCATATCGTAACGGAGAAATCAGCCATCACGAAACAGCTCGGAGAAAAGTATCCGATGTCGTTTTTGGTCTATGGGGCACGAAATTATCCGTTTCGCTACATATTTAAATTTTCTTATAACATTATAAAGTCCTTGTTTATTTTTCTCCGCGAACGGCCTGACATCATTATTACAACCGGTGTGCATACAGCGGTGCCAATGTGTTACATCGCAAAGCTGTTTCGCAAAAAGGTTGTATTTATCGAAAGCTTTGCTAAATCGTCCAGTCCAACGATGGCAGGAAAAATGGTTTACCCCATTGCGGACTTATTTATTGTCCAGTGGGAATCCATGAAGGACGTTTATCCGAATGCCGTCTACGGGGGGTCAATCTATTGATTTTTGTGATTTTAGGAACCCATGAACTTCCCTTTACCAGACTCCTCGATGAGATGGAACGACTTAAGCAATCCGGTCTGGTGGATGATGAGATTATCGTTCAGAATGGGAATACAAGATATAGCAGTGAACATATGAAGCTGATTCCATTTATGAGCTATGATGAAATGGAAAGATTATTTGAGCAGGCCCGATTGATTATTACTCACGCAGGGACTGGATCTGTGACGACAGGTCTGAAGAAAGGCAAAAAAGTTATCGCTGCCGCCCGCCTGCAGAAATACGGAGAGCATAATGATGATCACCAGCTGGAGCTTGTGGATGTGTTTGAGAAGCAGGGACATATCCTGAGCTGGAGTGAAGGGGAAAGCCTGGAGGATGTGATTGAACAGGCGGAGCATTTTGAGCCGAAGCCGTTTCATTCCGGGAAGGACCGGATGCTGAAGATTTTGCATGATTTTATTGAGGAAAACTAGTTACAATACATGATATAATATTCTTTAGTTTGTAAAACTGATGAACTCAGAGTATTTAGAGGAGGTAAAACCATGACAATAGAAGCACATGGAGGCGTACTTGTAAATCGTGAATTGGAAGGAAAGGAAAGAGAAGAGGCTTTAAAAGAGGCAGAGTCACTCAAGACGTTAACACTTTCTCCCTGGGCCATTTCTGACCTGGAGTTAATTGGAATTGGAGGGTTCAGTCCTCTCACAGGTTTTATGGGCTCCAAAGACTATGAAAGTGTTGTCGAAAATACTCGTTTAGCTGATGGAACCGTCTGGAGTATCCCGATCACGCTATCCGTAAGCACAGAGGAAGCAGAATCCTTCCAGACAAGCGAAAAAATCGCCCTTAAAGGGGAGGATGGTTACATATACGGCACTCTCCAGCTGGAGGAAAAGTATACGTACGATAAAAAGCGGGAGGCACAAAACGTATACGGCACCACTGATGAAGAGCATGCGGGAGTGAAAAAGCTGTACGAGCGTGGCGATGTATACTTAGCAGGTCCGGTTACCTTGTTAAATCGCCCAGATCATGGTAGTTTCACCAACTTCTATATGGATCCAAGTGAGACCCGTCAAATGTTTGCCGATCTTGGCTGGAATACGGTTGTTGGCTTCCAGACCCGTAACCCTGTACACAGAGCTCACGAATATATTCAAAAGTGTGCACTGGAAGCCGTGGATGGTCTGCTGCTTAACCCGCTGGTAGGGGAAACCAAATCTGATGATATTCCAGCTGATGTACGTATGGAAAGCTATCAGGTGATTTTGAAAAACTACTACCCTGAAGATCGTACACGCCTGGTCATTTATCCTGCAGCGATGCGCTATGCCGGGCCTAAAGAAGCAATCCTGCATGCGATTGTCCGTAAAAACTATGGCTGTACCCACTTCATTGTCGGCCGTGATCACGCTGGTGTAGGCGATTATTATGGCACTTATGAAGCTCAGGAGTTTATCAGCCAATTTGAAGATGAGCTGGGCATTACCATTTTCAAATTTGAGCATGCCTTCTACTGCACGAAATGTGAAAACATGGCAACGGCAAAAACCTGCCCACATGATAAAGAGAATCATGTCCATCTAAGTGGTACAAAGGTTCGCGGATTGCTTCGCAATGGAGAAAAGCCACCAAAAGAATTCTCTCGTCCGGAAGTTGCTGAGGTATTGATTAAAGGGATGAAAGAATAAAAGGGGCACGTATGCATGACTTTTGAAATGATATTTGTTCTGGTCATGGTTGTGGCCATGTTGGCAGGGCTGCTTTTTGAAGTAGCCCGTCCTGACATGGTGATTTTTTCTGTTCTGGTTATTTTCTTAATCACAGGAATACTGGATACACAGGAGGCATTATCAGGCTTTGCCAATCAAGGTATGCTGACGATTGCTTTACTGTTTATTGTGGCAGGTGCGGTGCAGAAAAGCGGCCTAGTTGATCAGTTTATGAAATCATGGCTCAACCGGAGCAAAACCAAAAACGGATCGATGCTGCGTCTGCTCGTTCCATCATCTTTTTTCTCTGCTTTTTTAAACAATACACCCATTGTTGTGACGTTTACCCCATTAATCAAAAAATGGTGTGATGAACACAAAATTGCCCCTTCAAAATTTTTAATTCCCTTATCCTATGTCACCATTTTAGGCGGAACGATTACGCTAATGGGAACTTCGACTAACCTTGTTGTTCACGGGGAACTGCTGAACAGAGGGCTTGAAGGGTTTTCCTTCTTTCAGTTAGCTGTTGTTGGTGTGCCCATTGCACTTATAGGTATTATCTACCTCATGACGGTAGGACATAAACTACTACCGGAGCATAAAGGGATTCAACAGCAGGTACAGGAGGAATCCAGAGAATACATTGCTGAGCTTGTGGTCGGACAGGATTTCCCTAATATCAACCGCAGTGTTCAGCAGGCCGGACTAAGGGAGCTTGAAGGCTTATACTTAATAGAAATTATTCGCGGCAAGGATCATATATCACCTGTGCGTTCCACAACGGTGATTCAGGCTGGGGACCGTCTCATTTTCGCCGGACTGATTTCGACACTTGCTGAATTGCAGAAGAAAAAAGGCCTGTACATTGAAACAGGAACCAATATCGAAATTGATGATTTACGGGATGGAACCTCACAGTTGGTGGAAGTGGTGGTGTCCCATCAATCATCATTATTGTCCAAATCCATTAAGCAATCCCGCTTCCGCTCCAAATATGACGCAGGGGTGATTGCGGTTCACCGTAACAACGAGCGGATTCACAGCAAAATCGGGGAAATTGTCTTAAAACCAGGAGACACCTTATTACTGCTTGCTGGTCCTGATTTTATTCAGAACTATCATCAGTCGAATGATTTTTATGTGGTTTCCTCTTTGGATACACCGAAATCCCTAAGTGAGGATCCGAAAAAAGGCTGGTTCTCTATTACCGTATTACTTGCGATGATTGTGTTGGTGGCCCTTGGTGTTGTATCCATGTTCAAGGCCATGGCACTTGCGGTCTTTATCTTTTTAGTCACAAGGATTATTACACCAGAGGAAGCAAAAGGATACGTCCAATTTAATGTGCTGCTGATCATTGCCAGTTCTTTTGGCATAGGGGTGGCGATGACAAAAACAGACCTGGCGCAGCTTATCGCGGACAAGCTTATGGCAATAGGACAGCCTCTCGGATTTTTTGGAATCATTCTCGTTCTTTACTTACTCACCAATATTTTTACCGAATTAATTACAAACAGTGCTGCCGCGGTGTTAATGGTTGGAATTGGCCTGGAAATGGCGGACAAACTACAGGTAGATCCGATGGGATTTGCGGTCACCGTTGCCATTTCAGCCTCAGCCAGCTTCATCACGCCCATTGGCTATCAGACGAATACGATTGTCTATGGACCGGGAGGCTACCGGTTTATCGATTATATAAAGATAGGTGCACCATTAAGTATTATCGTGATGCTTACGACCGTAAGTATTGTAAATTTTGTATGGTTTTAGGAGGTTAAAACAATGGCAAAATCAGAAAACATTGTCTGGCATGATTCAAAGGTTACAAAGGAAGAACGACAGAAGCTGAATGGACATAAGAGTGCGGTGTTATGGTTTACCGGACTATCCGGGTCCGGGAAGTCCACGGTATCTGTTGAACTGGAGAAGGAATTGTATAAACAAGGCGTTCACACCTATCGATTAGACGGGGATAACGTTCGTCATGGGTTAAATAAAAACCTCGGCTTCAGCCCTGAGGACCGTAAAGAGAACATCCGCCGCATCGGTGAGGTAGCCAAGCTGATGGTTGATGCAGGCCTGTTTACACTGACAGCATTCATTTCTCCTTACCGTGAGGACAGGGATGCTGTGAGGGAACTGCTTGATGATGGTGAATTTATTGAAGTATTTGTGAAGGCCAGTGTAGAAGCCTGCGAAGCCCGTGATCCAAAGGGACTCTATAAAAAGGCACGAGCAGGAGAAATCAAAGGATTCACTGGAATTGATGCTCCGTATGAAGAACCAGGGAATCCGGAAATCACTGTCGAAACCGATCAGCAGTCCCTGGAAGAATCCGTGCAGCAGATTGTAGACTACCTGAAAGAGAATGGCTATCTCTAAGTGGGACAGGGGGACAGGTTCCCTGTCCCACCCATCAGCGGGACGAGGAACCTGTCCCTCCGTCCCCGTCCCCGCCAAAGAGAAAGGATGATTCAAAATGGCTGATTTACTGCAGTTAACACGCATTTCCCTAAAAGCAGGACAGGAAATTATGGATGTTTATGAGCAGGAATATACGGTAGAGGTGAAGGACGATGATTCCCCTCTAACCATTGCTGACCAACGCTCCCACCAGACAATTGTGAATGGGTTGGAAGCTGCCTATCCTGAAATTCCAATCTTAAGTGAAGAGGGCGCGGAAATTCCCTATCAGGAAAGAAAGGACTGGAAGCAGTTTTGGCTGGTGGACCCCCTGGATGGAACGAAGGAATTCATTAAGAAAAATGGCGAGTTCACCGTCAATATTGCCCTTATTGAAGGGAAATATCCGACTATGGGTGTGATTTATGCACCTGCACTGGATACGCTTTACTTTGGTAAGAAGGATCTTGGCGGCTATAAGCTGGAGGACGTTTCCAAGACAGAATTACAGAGCGAAGAGGATCTGATTCAAAAGAGTCAGCAGCTCCCGCTTACAACCTATTCAGATGTCACCCATGTTGTCGCCAGCCGCTCCCATATGTCCGAGGATACAGAAGCTTTCATTGATTCTCTCAAAGAGGACAACAAAACTGTGGATGTTGTGTCAGCGGGAAGCTCCCTGAAATTTTGCCTCGTAGCTGAAGGGAAGGCTGATTATTATCCACGCTACGCCCCAACGATGGAATGGGATACAGGGGCAGGACAGGCCATTGTGGAAGCAGCCGGTGGTAAGGTCATTCGACATGAAGATGAAGAGCGGTTTTATTATAATCGCGAGAATTTGAAGAATGGCTGGTTTTTGGTTTATAGGTAAGAGGATTTATTTACCTTCCTTAAATTTAAAAAGTGTTTTATCAAACAAAGCCCAAACCATATGAAATGGTCTGGGCTTTTTATAGATGTCCATTATTCAACTTTAATAAAGTCTTCCCTAGCTTCCGCATTTTCCATCAACTCCACAAAACTCTGATGAAATCGGTACTCTTTGAAAGTAGGTACAGCAAAATATACTCCCTGTGCATGGTTGGGAGTGATACGATTCATAAAATGTTTATAGGTTTCATCCTCGGCAAAATAAGGTCTAAAATGAACCTTTATATACTGAAGATCGGGCCGGACATATCGGGCGTGAATATTTTCAAACGCAACGATGCTGTCTTCAGGGAGATTATTGTACATTTCTTCAACCTCAGATATGGTTTCCTGATAGGTTGGAGTCGCATCCTGAAGAGAAGTAAAGCTTTTGTAACCAATATTAAACAGACAGGCTGCTCCAAGTATCACAATAAGGGTACTGCGCCATCTTCTCCATGCTTCTTCCTTCACCTGAGCGATCCATCCGACTAAAAATAACCAGACCATTAGTGTTGTTGGAGCTAAGAGTCTGAACCCCAACGGATCGAAATAAGCACTCCATCTCATATAAACAATCACGATAAAGTAAACCATTCCTGTAAATAAGAACAGAAAAGGAATATGGTACTGCTGAATTTGAAATAAGGACTTGATATGCTTCCAGCGAATAAAGATAAATACTGACAGAAGAACGAAAATCAGACTTTCCTGCATAAATATATTGGAATCAGTGGAGAAAATGTTCATTTCGCCCATAATCCCTTCATAAAGCATGTATAGAAATTCAGCAGGAGTCTCGATGGATGGAACACGCTCCATCCCGGTCATTAAACCTGTGTCTGCATAATTTTTTAATAGATATAAACCAGCGAGCACTAGTGGAATAGATCCGGCAAACCAGCAAATCACCATGTTCCGCCATTGCTTTTTAAACAGATAATAGAAGCCTAATAAACCGACAATTCCGGCACCGATCAGTCCAATATAGCGCATTAGAAACATAAAAAGAGCGGCAAGCATCATATGGATGCCGTACTTATACTGTTGGGTTTCCACAAAGTGAATCGCCAAATCATCCCAAAGAAAAAAGGGACCTCTGACCAGGTGTAGGAAAAATCCACAGTAAATGTACTAATGAAAAAAATCATGACGACAACTGGCGCACGGGCCTTAAACAAACGTTTGATTAACACAAACGAAAGACCCAGCATAATAAGATTTACAAGCTTGGAAGCCCAAAACACACTGATTCCTGTCAGGAAAGATATCCCTGCAATAAGCACGGGATAACCCACCGGCCAGGTAGCAAAATATGTACTTATATCCGGAACATAGGAAGGTGTAGTCATTCCATTTCCGTGTAATAAATTCAGTGCCATTTGCAGATAATGCGCAGAATCTGAGCTGACATAGCCATCCTGATTCAAGTAGGATTGGCTAAGAATAAAAAGGCTCAGCAGGAGATAGATAGCCAGCATACTTGTATTTGTTTTTGTAAATATTGATTTTAGCTGTATCCCCAACTACATCCACCCCCACCATTGAAATACGTAATAAAGGATAAGACTGACCAGTAGACCAACCACTAATCCGCCGATAATTTCTGTAAGGCTGTGACCCATTCGCTCACGCAGCTTCTTTCCACTATCATCTGAATGGAGGCGATTGATAATGAATGCCTGTTTTCCAACGGCAATTCTAAGGCCTGTTGCATCAAGAATGACGATAAATAATACGGTCACAGCCAATCCGAAAACAGGGGAGAGAAATCCTTCCCCCAGACCAATTAAAAAGGCAGTGGAAGAAACCGTTGCTGTGTGTGTACTTGGGAAGCCACCATTACCGGTATGCTGCCGGGCATCTTTTCCAAATTTAAAATAATGGATTAAGAATTTCAGAGAACCGGAAGCCAGCCAACCGGCAAAGGGTGCTAAAAAATACGGCATATGAACTCTCTCCTTATTGAAACATCATGAACTCTCTTTTTTCGATCGCAATGATTTGAAGGTATCAGATGCGAAAAAGACAATGATACCAATACCTACACCAAACCATAAAGTCACAAATCGGATAATCAGGGCGATACTCACGGCCAGACTACCGGTAATACCAAAATAGATGAGAAGCCCTGTAATACTTCCTTCTGCCGCTCCCAATCCGCCCGGAATCATCGATAGAGCACCTGCCAGTGTCCCGAGACTGAAGGTCAGGATGCTTTGAACCAGCGAGAACTCCTGTGAGAAGGCGGCTACTACAACATATAAACTGATGCATTCCAGCAGCCAGGCCAGAAAGCTGATAAAAAAGCTTGAGCTTAACAGAGGAAAGCGCAGCAGATAATAAACCTGCTGGTAGAAGTTTAATAGACTCTTTCTGAAGCGGCGCAGCTTATCCGGCTTCGTCAACAGATTGATGGTTTGCTTAATAAAACCTTCCCTGCGTACCACGACAAAGAAAAAAATTAAGAGCACAACAAAAATAAGAAAAGAAGTGGCGCCAAAGGGATACGCAAACAAGCCGATTCCAAGCAGGGCCGCCATCGCGATAAGGTCTGTCAATCGATCAAAAAAGACAATTGAAATCGACACTGGGTAAGGAACATCGGCTTTTTGCTGTAATAAATAAGATTTAATCAGTTCTCCTGCCTTCCCTGGAGTTATGGACATCATCAGGCCAATAAAAAACACCGTTGTATTATATTTCAAGGGGATAGAATAACCTGACCACTTGAAAAAAAGATGCCATTTACACAGTCGTAACAAGTAACTTCCTAATGTTAAGAGAAAAGCTGTGAGCAAATACCCAACAGGAATGGCACGAATATGACTGGTGACCTGTTGCAAATCGGTGAAGAACAGAAAAGCAGCCGTCACGATAATCCCCGCGATTACACCTAGGATAAGCTTGGAGACCAGATTAGATAAAGGCTGATTCACGGATTCTTTCATTATATATCGGTCCGTTTAAAGATTATTTCCGGAATCAGCTTAATAATACCCATGATGATAAACCAGAACCATGGGGTATAAACAACATCCCTTCGTTTAACCAGTCCATTTTGAATATCAGTAGCCACTTTGTTCGGATCAGCGAGCAGCTTAGAGTTTTCGACAACACCATAAGTCATCTTCGTATCCACCATCCCCGGCTTAACGGTCAGTACTTGTACTCCTGATGCATGGAGACGGTTGCGCAATCCCTGCAGATATACACTCAATCCAGCCTTTGTTGATCCATAGATATAATTGCTCTTCCGTCCCCGATCCCCGGCTACAGAAGAAACAGCACAGATAAACCCACGCTTCATTTCCTCAAAATAGTTCGCTGCTATGTTAAGAATTGAAACCGCGGATGTATAATTCACATCAATCATATTGCGGGCTGCTGAAAAGTCGTTTTCTGCTTGCTTTTGATCAGTCATTGCCCCATACATGAGGACCACTCCGTGAATATCCCCAGCCTCCTCAATAACCTCAGAAAAAAAGGTTTCGTGCTGATCAAAATTCAAGGCATCAAAGGACTTCAAAATAACGGATGCTGAATAGCGGATTTCCAAGTCCTGTTTTAAGGGTTTTAACTCCTCTGTATTTCTTGCCGTCAGTACAAAGTTCATGTTGCTGCGAGCTGCTAATTTGCGAACAGTAGCCTGTGCAATCGTTGATGTAGCACCTAATATTAAAATTGTGCGCATATACGCAACCTCCTATCTTAATGTTGAAGTGGATTTGTAGAGGATTAATCGGTAAGTCCTAACCTGCGACTCATAGACGAACGAAAAACCCCTTTAGGATCCACTTGCTGTTTAACGTTCAGGAATTCCTCCCAGCGTGGATACATTTGCTTAAAGGTCTCCTCATCCAGGCTGGCATCCTTAGCCAGATATACACGCCCACCGTGGGCAAGAACAATTTCATCCAATTCTTTTAAGAAAGGAAACAGTCCTTTTTTGTTCGGAATATCCAACGCTAACGTATATCCCTCCATCGGGAAGGACAGCATTCCATGATTAGCTTGTCC
This sequence comes from Salinibacillus aidingensis, assembly GCF_039522525.1. GTDB lineage: Bacteria > Bacillota > Bacilli > Bacillales > Alkalibacillaceae > Salinibacillus > Salinibacillus aidingensis. Next base: position 327,690 of record NZ_BAAADO010000002.1, on the reverse strand, counting down.
GGAACTCTTCAAAACCGCTAAAAAGGATGAGCGTTTGTCCGAGCTTAACCGTTCAAGCAGCTTGCGGATTCCTTCCTTAGGCTGCTGGTCTTTAGGAAAGACAGCCTGATATTGAACAAACCCGTTTCTTCCATATAGCTTATTCCAATCATCTATCGCATCCAATGGGTGGAAGAACGATGTTAAATCCTCCAGCTTAGATTCATCTTTAAATGAGGAATAATAAAGTTGATTAAATGCGGATATGCTCCAGTAATTAAGAGCCATTCCCGGTGCATGAACCGGCATTTTTAATGGAAACTTATTGGGTAAGGCATAAGGATCCTGCACGTTCATCGGCAAGTCGCTTTGTTTGGCGTGATCGCCGCGCATTAACACGGAACGGCCAAGGGATGAGCCTGAACTTAGGCAGTCAATCCAGGCGACGGAGTACTTATAGTTTTGATCATTTTCGATAAACTTATCGAAAGCCTCATCTAAATGGCCTGCCTTCTCATAGGTCACATTAATAAAGGCACTTTCGACGGGTATGAGGCTAATCGTGGCACGAAGGATGATCCCTGTTAATCCAATGCCACCGACCGTTGCCCAAAACACTTCCGAATTCTCTTCACGGCTACACGTCATAACCTCTCCACTTCCGGTTAATAAGTCAAAAGAGGTCACAAATTCAGAAAAGCAGCCATCCACATGATGATTTTTCCCATGGACGTCATTGGCAATCGCCCCTCCGACCGTAACCAGTTTTGTGCCCGGGGTAACAGGAAGAAAATAGCCCCTGGGCAAAAATACATCAATAATATCACTCAATGTAACACCAGCTTCACAGGTGAGAAGCCTCTGATCCTCATCAAAATGCAGAAAATGATTAAGCTGCTCCAGGCGAATAACCCCCTGGTCCTTATTAAGAGCTGTATCTGCATAGCTGCGGCCAAGACCGTAAGCAATGTGAGAAAAATCCTGAGTGCCTTCTATAATATCGTGAATATCTGTTTCATTTTCCGGACGGTATACAAAGCATGATTCAACCGGATAATTCCCCCAGCCTGATATCTTCTTCTTTACTGGTTTTGTCACCTTCATCAAGTCCTTTCTCTCATTACGTTATGAAAAATAAGTAAGAATAACAATCACACTCATGGTATATAAAATAACTGTGGCTAGAATATGCTTGTCTTCTAATAAGATTTTCTCCGGTGCACCTCCCAGTTTCTTAATATGGATTAAATAAAGATAGCGAAAAATCCCATAGATCACAAAGGGGATTGTCCACATTAAATAAGGAGAGTTTCTGGATGTAAATGTAAAAACTGCATAGCTTACAATGGTCGCAGATGAAACAATACTAATTAACTGGTCTAAAAAGGGCAAAGAGTAATTCTCCAGAACCTTACGATGGGACTTGTTTTCCTCCATGGATAACACCAGCTCATGCCGGCGTTTTCCGATAGCAAGAAACAGGGACAGAAGCATCGCACATAATAAGAACCATGGTGTAAAGGGAACCTCAATAATTACAGCCCCGCCAATAGCCCTTAATACAAAACCAAAGGCAATGATCATCATATCTATAATAACCACATGTTTAAGGTACAGGCTGTACATTATATTTGTGACAAAATAGACGATTAATATAAGGAAGAAAATCGGATTTACAATAAAAGAAGTACTGAGTGAGCCGAGTAGCAGTACCGCCCCAATACCCAAAGCAAGCTTAGGCTTCAGTAAACCGGAAGCCATGGGCCGGTATCTCTTTACAGGATGATTGCGATCCGACTCAATGTCTTTATAATCATTAAAGATATAGATACTGCTCGCTGTTAAACTATACGCAAAAAAACTGAATACCGATAGAAGGAGAGCATTTATGTTCCCATACTCCTGAGCAAAGAGTAATGCTGAAAATAAAAGCACGTTTTTGGACCATTGCTGTGGTCTCAGCTGTTTCCAGATTAGGTATATGGTTGACGTTGATTTCAAAGACATCTCCCCATTTTAAAACAAATTTCGCCATTTATTATAGCACATAAGAATATATTTGTAGTTATCATAATGGTGGGGATGACCTAATAAGTTAGTATTAGTGAAAAAATCATATATCCTTGCTTATTTCTCCCATTATATTATTAGTTTGAACAGGTGGTAAAAGACGTAATGCCATTAACAGTAAAATACACATCTGAGATTCTACAGGTATAGTGGACTGAAAGCATGGTTCACTATACCTTGTTATGTGTAATTTTGATTCTTTTCCGACAGAAGGCGTTTGGTTCTGTGTAGGAGGTTTAACTAATGCCGGCATCATAATACAGGTTTCAGTTAACCATTAGAGAGTGAGAGGAGGAATGGAAAGTAACAGCACATTTCATAAATAAAATTTGTGTATCATGCACATAACCCCGGACTTACGGTGAATTTAATTCCATTTGGTAAAAAAAACCTATCGGAGGTGATATTACCAGTAAATTTACCACATTGTTACACTTGAAAATAAACTGAAATCTAGTACAATAGTAATTGTCCTAGAAAAGAGGTTCGCCTTTCAAACAGCCAACTTTGCAGGAAATTGGATTTATTGGTGATTATTGTTGACAAATATTCTACTAATCTCTATACTATTTTAAGAACCAATTATTTCTAGGTTAGGAAAGCTATTTTCCTAGACTTACATACTAAACTGAATAGAAAGTAGTCTAGGTCCAAATAGACTAAATCAAGTAATTAAAGGGAGGATTACATTACATGTCAAACAAAAAGACTTATCGCAAGTTTGCTGCCTCATCCATCGCGGCAACAGCTGCAGTTGCAGCAATCGCTCCTGTAGCATCTGCGGCAACAGACGCAAGTGAATTCACTGATGTTCAACCAGGTGACTCTCACTATGATGGTGTGCAGTATGTTGTAGAAAAAGGGATCCAAGGTTATGAGGATGGATCTTACGGTGTAAAAGATTCCGTAACTCGTGAGCATGCAGCAATCTTTTTCGCTAAAGTACTAGGCTATGAAAACAATCTGCCAAGCGCATCTGATGTAAGTGACTATTTCTCTGATGTTTCTTCAGACCACACTTACGCAGATTACATTGCTGGTGCAGGAGAGCAAGGTGTATTCAAAGGTAACAGCAACGACGAATTCTCACCAGATCGTGCTCTAACTCGTGAACAAATGGCGTCTACAATCGTTAACGCATTTGGTCTTGAAGACAATGGAGCAGATGTAGATGTTAACCTTGAGAATGTACACCCAACTCATAAAACCAGTGTACAAATTCTAGCAAACCTAGGAATCACTAACCAATTAGATGATTTCCGTCCAGACGAAGAAGTAACTCGTGGACAATTTGCTACTTTCTTATATCAGACTAATCAAGTACTTAACGCTGAACCAAAAGTTGAGAGTGTAAGTGCGATTAACGCTAAGCAAATTGAAGTTCAGTTTAACCAAGCGGTAGACGGAGATACACTTTTTACTGATGCAGCAAGTGATGATTATTCCTTACTATCTTCTGCTATTTCAATTGAAGGTGACGCTGAAGCTGAATCTATTACGTTTTCTAATTTAGAAGGAAAATTAAGTGAGGACGAAAAAACACTCACAATAACTAATGCTGACGGTACAGAGTTTTTTGATGGGAAATATACTGTAACAGTTAATGATACAGTTAAAACAACTTCAGGTGATTCAATTGCACCATTTATTAATAACATTAATGTAGATGATGTAACTTCACCAGAAGTATCTGAAGTATCATATGATGCATCAACAGATAAAGTCACGGTAAAACTTTCTGAAGCTATTGACGGTACACCAGAAGTATTACGTGTAAATGGTAAGCCTGTTTCATTTGACACTGCAACAGCACCAATTACTGAATTAACATTTGATAGACCTGCATCTGTAGAAACTGGTTCAAATGCTACTCTATATATTGCTGGAGCGACCGACTATAATAGTAATTACTTAGAATCTTATAATGGTTCTGTGACATTTACAAAAGACACATCTGCTCTTGATGTTAGCTCCATAGAACAAGTCGATTCAGACTCCTTAAGAATTGTATTTAATAAAAAATTGGGTTCCATAAGCGCTGATGCAAAAACTGACCTTGGAAGTGCTCTAACAGTTATGAAAGACGGAGCAGCATTTGCTCCTGATAAAGTAAGAGTTACTCCTGGTGATACTACTGGAAAATCATTTGATATTGACTTCACGTCAGCTGACCTTTATGGAAATGATACAAGTCAAGATTTATCTCTTGTATTTGCTGATGATGGTTTAGTTGATGTTTATGGAAACAAAAATGATGCATCTTCTCACGATGTTACAATGACAAAAGATACAGTTGCTCCAACAGTATCTGGTGCAAGTGTATCTGATGATAACAAGACGATTACATTAGAATTTAGCGAAGGTGTAACTGTAGAAGAGAATTCACAATTTGTTGTACGCCGTGATGGTATAAATGTTTCAGGTTTATCTATTTCTTCAAACGAAGATGATAATACAAAAGTTGATGTAGAACTTTCTTCTGGTAATGCTTTTGAGGCAGGAACATACACTTTCCGTTTAGAAAGTGGAGCAGTTGCTGACTTAGTTGAAAATAACAAAAATGCATTAGCAACTACTAGTGTAAGCGTTGATGCTGAAGAATCAGAGGAACCTGAGTTAAACGCAACTGTTACAGGAACAACTCCAAATACATTTGAAATTGCTTATAAAGTTGATGGTTCTGGTGTAGAGCTAGATACAACATCTGCTCTTAATTTATCAAACTATAAATTAGATGGTGATGCATTACCAAGCAATGCAGACATCTACATTAAAGATGATAGTTCTAATAAGCACGTAGTTGTTATTGAATTGCCAGAGGGCAGTGTAAATATTGGAGATTCTTCAGGAACAAATGCCATTCTTTCAGTTTCTGGCGTAGAAGATGCTGATGGGAATGTAGTAACAGCAACATCAGATTCAGTTTTAGTTTCTGACAACACTCCTGCAACACTTCAAGGTGCTGAGCTAGTATCATCTAATATACTTAAACTCACGTTTAGTGAAAGTGTAGATGACACTACTTTTGATGTAAGTGATTTAACTCTTGAATCAACTAACGATACAATTGACTGGGATGGTAGTGGTTCTATACCTGATACAGTGTCAGCTGAAGCATCTGGTAATGAGTTAGTTCTTACAGTTACACCTTCGGAATCAAACTGGACAAATGTAGTAGATGGAAATGACCTTTCTGCTAAAATTGTTGATGTATCTGATGATGATGGATTGGCTGATTCTCTTAAAGATACAAATGATTACAATGTTAAAGCTGGAGATTCTGTTTCAGTAGAAAAATAAATATAAATTATTTCACATGAAATAATAGTTTGTAATAAGCAGGGGGAAGTTAATCTCCTTGCTTATTTTGTTATATGATAGTTAGATAGAATTTATCCATCTATAAGATGACACCTATCCCTGTCGCCTTCAAAAAGTCCATCCGTAACTAAAAGTAGTTAGTAATCTACCAAATTAGTAAAAGTTTAATGCTGAAATACGGTAAAAGAAGGGGAAATCTCCAGAAACGTTTCGTATGAGGCCTTCATTAAGGAAGGCAAAATATAAAAAATGGCATGACAAATAAGCCTTTTAAATTCCGGTTTTTAAAAAGGCTTGGATAGTTAAAATATTCAATTAGGCTGTGCTGGCAATTTAAGCAACTCTATTATACTTATGGTAAAGTCCATTCAGTATAGGAGTTGCTTTTAATTTTATATTCTCCGCATCTATAGGTATATATTCAGGTGATGGAACTGGTGTTTTATCGTTGATTCCTTGGTGTGTGCGTTCTGTATTGTAATATTGATCAATGTATTCCTTTAATAAACGCTCCAGATGGTTTTCGTTTAATGGAATAATATGATCAAGCAGTTCTCGTCGCAACGTACCATTCACTCTTTCTGCATAGGGATTTTGCCACGGTGAATGGAAGGAAGTTCCTTTTGATTGAATTCCAGAAGCTCTTAGAAATGCTTGAAATTCCTTTGAACGAAAGACAGGATCATTGTCATGTATTAAGTATTTTGGTTTTTGATCAAAAGGAGTAGCATTACGAAATTGTTGCTTCAGCCATTCAGCATTTGGATTTTTTGTTACAGCATAATGAATGATTTTGCGTGTTTTATGATGGATAATCACTAACACATAAAGAACCTCAAACTTTAAAGTAGGAATCGTCAAAAAGTCAGTCCCCCAAATTTCACTCTGATGATTATTCAAAAATGTTTTCCATGATTGTATTTGTTTTTGAGTAGGCGATTTGCGGGTATCTGGGAAGTATTTTGCAATAGTGTTCGGTGCTGGAGGACTTTTCAAACCTAAAATTTTTAGTTTTTCATGAATCTTTTCAGGTGATAGTAACGGATTTTCCTTATGTACGCGTTCTATAAGATTTATTGTGTCACGAGATATTTGTGGTCTTCCTTTTTTCTGTGATTTTTTTGCCCAATAAACGGAAAAAGCTGTACGATGCCATTTTATAATCGTATCCGGTTTAAACATGCGTTGGATTGATTTCCAGTCTGGTAAATACTTTGAAAGCAAGACCCAAAGCTGTCTAAAGGCAGGAGATGATTTAGGTTTCGGTAGATTATGAGTTTCATAGTGATGTTCGTAAAGAGATAATTGGCTTCTTAGTGCAATTACTTCCATTCTAAGTTTATAATTTGATGTTAAACAGAGTCTAAAGAAATCTAGTAAATAACGTAACCAATCTTTAAGGTATTGATACAAAGCTTTGCCATTAAGATTAAACATTCGACATCACTCCGCATTTTTTGAATATTATTTTAGCTTATTTTAAAGAATTTAACAACGCTGCTCAAACCATCTGATTCTTGGTTTCTATAGTTTCTCTCACAATGATATAATGAAAGAATAGTAGAACGTATAAAGGAGATTCTTTGATGAGTTATGGATTTGAATTACAAGATATCATGGACTTCGATGATTTAGCTGATTGGTTGGAGGATCATATAAATAAAATCGGACAAGAACTAGGTTTTGGTAAAGTACCTAAGAGTCTAAAGGGTGACATTGAGAAAGTAATGAAGGAAACCTTAAAGGATGAAATAAAGGAATACGGTTGGACAGGTGACGAGGAATTGCCATCGATTCTAAGTATTAATATGTTCCATTCTGTGTTTGCTACATTTAACAAGAATCTCTACTCCATCTGGTTTAGAAGAAACGTTGAAGAACTAGAGCCAGATAGTCCATTTATGTCTGAGTCAGTCTCAGTTGCAATGGATGAAATAAAGGAACAGTATGAAGAGGAAGGTGTAGAACTAACGAATAAATTACTTATTCAAGAATTAAAGCGAGGACTTCATGTAAGATTATTTGATATGGTGCAGTCGTTAGAATACACCCTAGAACACGAATCAAATGTCGCTTCCATCAAACCAAATGGATTTAGAGCAACTGATGAGGTAGTAGGTGAAATGGAAAAAGTCATGGAGCAAGCAATGCAAGTAGAGAAACAAGTGAATGGATTAATACAATCTATTGAGAATTTGGATTATAGCACAACGATAGATAGCTAATTGGTTATAGAACATTTTTTCCAGTTTATATAAGCTAGTGAATGCTTCTAAAGTCTCCATAACGAGTGAGGAAAAATTAATAGACATTAGTGTGAACGATTGCCTATTGTTGAAGACAATGAGGTTACACGTATCGTTGCGAGCAGGTCTCAGCATTTATTAAAAAATTAGAAGCAAAGCATGGAACGGTAGAAGTTGTTTCATCAGGAAGTTCTCTCAAGTTTTGTTTAGTTGCAGAAGGAAGAGCAGATTATTACCCAAGATATGCGCCGACAATGGAATGGGAAACTGGGCTGGACAAGCCATTGTTGAAGCAGCAGTCGGAATAGTGACGAGGCATGAGGATAATGAGCGGTTTTACTATAATAGGGAGCAACTAAAGAATGGGTGGTTTTTGGTGAGTAAATATTAATAAAGTGCGTATTTAAAAATAACAATTATCGTCTCAAGGGAAGTGGTGATAAAATATGATTGATGATTTTATAAAACAAACAGTATCGTTTCTTGAAAGGACGAATACCCGCATTCATACACCAGAGACACGAACCGTTACATACGAAGGGAATACAACTTCACTACTAATGTCAGACTCGGAAGTAGTTTATGTAAATACTGCAAACATTTCTGATAACGTCCATTTAGGAATAATGCTCTTTTTTAGTATTTTAGATGCAAAAGTTGATTTACTTTATCCGGAACTAGATGGTAAATCATTTAGGCAACGACATAAAAGGCTGCCTAAAACTAATGATGATGAACTTATTTTAAGTCAGCTATTTAGAATCTTAAAATTGTTAAGAAATGCTTCGGTTCATTCAAAGAACTCGATTATTATAAAGAACAATGAAATAACTTGTTCTTACATTAATAAAAAAACTAAATTTCAATTAATAATCACAAAACTAGGTCTGGAATTAATCTATTCATTAATACTAGAGTTCGTGAAACCGTCAATGAGTACAAGTTTATACTGGGAGTCAATAAGAAGAACTTATTATGATGATATAAAAGCCAATATTACGTTGTTTGTAGATGATTTGGGTGACAATAACCTTCTAGATATATCTAATGAAATAAGGTTAAAACGAAGTGTTAGATATAGGATTACAAATTCGACCTTCAAAATCGAAAAGGGTTATTTATTAATCGAGAGACCATATGGATTGAACGAAAATGAAAAAGAATGTCTTTCCTGTGATTATGAAGTTACCTATGGTGAAAAGGCTTATCTAATTCCAAGTGAAGCTCTTGATATAAATAACAAAATAGATGTGGCACACTTGTACTTATGGCAAGTGTAATAATGAAAATTACTGGGGTGATTTGACCAATTAACAAACTGGGATCATCTATCTATTAAACTTTTAAATTGGGAAAGTTACTTCCTGTAATTATTAAAATATAATGAGGATACTCTTAAACCTGTGTGGTGATTAAATGAACAATATAAAGAAAATTATTATGAAAGTGGTTAAGTCAGTTTATTTTTGGCTTACTTTAGTAATAGCGATATTAATGTCTGTATTATATATTCTTGGGTTTAGAATAACATACTCTCCGAACCTCGAAACTAGTTGGGATGCAGTTAGTGCTATTGGACAGTGGGCTGGGGCAATAGTTGGTGTGTTAATACCAATTGCAGCAGTTTACATAGACCATATTTTACAGAAGAGTAAGAGGGATATTGGTGAATCTAATATTGAGTTGTTAAATGAATTTCAGGCGTTTAAAGACGAATATTCCGAAAAGTTAAAAACGCTTTCTGATTTGGTAGATGATAATGGAAACATAAATAACGATGGCGGTAACCATGATGTAAGTAGAAAAGATAAATTAAAAGAAAAAGCTTTAAAGTTCATTAATATCTCAATGGTTGCAAAAACTAAAACTGTTGCTGAGCATTTAAATATTAATGAAGATGATGTATATGAATTATTAGCCGAAATGGATAGACATGATGACACTATTTCACATGGTGGTCAACTTAGGAAAGAAAATATGCACAATATTGTTTGGACAAAGAAAAGTAAATAAGGTTTTTAAATTTGGAAGCCTAAAACTGGATATTACGCGCGCTACCATTCCCATCCACAATCAGGACACTGTCATCTAACTATCCAATCCTCTTCTATACTGGAAATGCCGATTTTTCTACTAAAGTGTGTTGATTCGTAGTGATGCTGTTGTTCTTCTGGTATTGGATCACCTTGCAAGTTTACATGGCAGAAAGGACAGTATTCTTTTCTATCGTTTTATAGCCCCCTCATTCGGTAACTACATAAATTAACTCCAAAGACTACATTTTTAGTTTGCTATAAACAATCAAAAGGAGTAGCATTACGAAATTGTTGCTTCAGTCATTCAGCATTTGGATTTTTTGTTACAGCAAATGAATGGTTTTGTGTTGGATAATCACATCAAGAACGTCAAGCTTTAATGTAGGAATCGTTAAAAAGTTAGCCGCTCAAATTTCACTTCGATGATTATTCAAAAATGTTTTCCATGACTGTATTTGTTTTTGAGTAGGCGGCTTACTGGTATCTGGGAAGTATTTTGCGGTGCTGGAGGATTTTTTAAACCTAAAAGTTTTAGTTTTTCATGAATCGTTTCGGACGATAGTAATGGATTTTCCTTATATACACGCTCTATAAGATTGATTGTGTCACGAGATATTTGTGGTCTCCTTTCAGCATAGTAAGTGAGAAAAGAAAGAACGAGTATAAATAACTATTGGGAAAATCATTATGGGATTTTGAAGAAAAAACGTTTTTTATACATAAGTGGTGAGCTAAATGCTCACCACTTATGTATAAAAAATTTTATTTAGGATTATTATTCCAATGCCTGTAAACCCTCATAACTATGAATAGCAAAACCATCAAAACTTGACATATTCATATAATGGTTGGTTACCTCGTTAAATACATTATACATCAATTCATGTCCTGAATTATAAAAGGATAAGTATGGAATTCCTGATTGTTTAGTTTCAACACCAATAACGACTTTTTTGTTAATGCTTTCTGCAAAGTCTAACTCGTTCGAAACGAGCTTAATAATACCATTGTTACCCTCAGAAAAGTTACGATAAGCCATAATCGTTACGCCATCGGTATTTTGAATAACCCAATCACTTAGACGCCCCTCACCATATTTGTCAGATTTATAAAACCTTCCATCAAACCAAAATGGTATGTCCACATCAAAATTGATGTCTAATCGCTCAGTGAAAAATTTATATTGATGTAAGATATTTTGATATTTTTCTATGGCCTTATTTTGATTTATGTCCCAAATATCATTTAAATAAGGTTCGACATCAAGGTGAATTCCCTCAAATTGTTGTGATTGAAGAGCACGTTGCTGGTATTTTTTAATCCATTTTTTAAAAAGTAAGTTCCGATTGTTATTGTTATCCAACCATTTGGGTGATCCTTCTAATGCATAGACGGAAATACCATGATTTGTTGCTGATTGTACAAAACGTCGATAATCATGCATTGAAATATCCCGATTTATTTGCAGGTAAATGCGATTTACGTTTTCTTTTAATAGGTTATGAAGAAAGACTTCTCTATCGTAAATAACTTCTTTTGTATTCCAAACCCACGTTCGATAATTTTCTGTTGCTAGTAATTGATTTTCTTTCATTATCTCATTATTCTTATCAATCGAAGACAGACTTACAATTGATTGTGCTGAAACGCTTTCGAATGAGGTTAAAGAAACAACTGACAAAATAAAAGATAGGATTGTAATAAAAAAGTTTTTTTTCATGTTGTTTTAATCCCTTCTATAAAATAAGTATAGGCTAGCAATGCAAGGTAGCCTAACATTATTTTACCAATATACCGTATAAATGTATATATTTTTTAATAGAATTTTCCTATCCTAGTATGTATTTCTTTAGCAAAAATTACTTGATGATTTTATAGTTCCTTTGTACTAAAATTAATCCTTGTGACACCAAAGAAGTTCATATTAAAAAAGGGGAGATAGAATGCAATTTGATTATCGAAAATCAAATGCAACTGCCAATCAGCTAGGAAGCACTCAAAATCTATTTATGGATAGTTTTTTAGGAAAGACAATAGCAATTACAATATTTTTGCTTTGTATATATTTAATGACACTAGTTATTGATCACAACCTTGTTAAGGACTTTGATTATTATATAGGACTTCTTACTTCTATATCATTCATCTATTTCTTATTAAAGGTTGTGATTTCTTTTTTCTATAAATCAGTAAAGAAAGATCCACTTTCTGATCATAAAGTTTCTGTCGTATTACCTAGTTTCAACGAAGGTACCGAAAGTGTTAAGAAGTCGATTGAATGCCTTGTAAATCAAGACTATCCTGTCCACGAAATAATTTTTATTGATGATGGTAGTGATAGTATTGAAGCGTATGAAACAGCGGTAAAAATGTCTGAAGAATTTAAAGCTATAAATGAAAAAAAGCCTGACTCACATTTACCTAAAATCACCGCGCATCGCTTTACTAAGAATCAGGGTAAGAGGGCTGCTCAAACCTGGGCATTCAAGCGAGCAGAAGGCGATATCTTAATGCTTAGTGATTCAGATGGATATATTTATCCAGATGCAGTAAGAGAACTGTTAAAACCTTTTAGAGATAAAAAAGTAACATCTGTGGTTGGTCATATTAACCCAAGGAATAGTAAAGATAGCTTAATTACTAGATTACAAGATATCCTTTATACCAGTGCATTTCGAATTGGTAGAGGTGCACAATCAGTGACGAACTCTGTATTAGTATGTTCTGGTGCGTTATCAATGCATCGAAAGAACTTTATATTAAATAATTTAGATCGTTTTGCAGAAGGAACTGCGATGGGGATCAAAATGGATGCAGGGGATGACAGATGCTTAACCATGCTGTCCTTAGAAAATGGTGGTAAAACTAAATATCAAAGCACCGCACTATGTATTACCGATGTACCGGAAAAAACAGGTAAGTTCTTTAAGCAGCAAGTTAGATGGAATAAATCCTTTTATTTATATACGTTAGAGACATTAAAATTTGCCTGGAAGAGACCAAACGTTCTGTTTTGGGTATTAGCAGAAGGATTCGTGTGGCTAATCTTTGGAATTTCCAGTTTGGTTTCCTTGTTAACTGGATCTACAACTGCACTATATCTTCTCCTAATATATTCTATGGCTTATCTAACATTATCATCATTGGCTGGTGGAATTTACTATGTATTTAGAAATCCGTTAGTTTATTTACTCTCACCATTTTTTGCATTAATGCATATGCTAATCCTTTTCCCAGTACGAGTATTTTCATTATTAACCATAAAAGCAGATAACTGGGGAACAAGGTAATTAGTAGTATATGAAGTCTTAAATGAATAGAGAAACCAACAGATAATTAATTTGAAATTGGAGGAATATCATTGTCAACTTTAATGACAAATAAATTAGCTTATTTTAATCGTCTGAAGGATAAAATTGAAGAAAAGACGGCTGTAGTTGGTGTTATAGGATTAGGCTATGTAGGGCTTCCAAACGTAATACACCGGGCATCTTATGGATTTAATGTAGTTGGATTTGATAAAGATGAGTCTAAAGTTAATAATATTAACAATGGAATTAGCTATATTGATGACGTAGAAACGTCTGAATTAAGTAAATTAGTAAAAAGCGGAATGGTAAAAGCAACAGCAGATGCTTCACAATTGAATACTGTAGATGTCATTACGATATGTGTACCCACACCTATAGATGAACATAAGCAGCCAGACTTGAGGTTTATTGAATCTGCAATGAATGACGTTACTGAAAATGTAAGGCCTGGTAGTTTAGTTATTCTTGAAAGTACAACTTACCCGGGAACAACAGAAGAATATGTTGTGAATAAACTAGAAGAAAAAGGTTTTGAGGTTGGTCATGATATCTTTGTTGCTTATTCCCCAGAGAGAATTGACCCTTCTAATAAAGTATACGACTTACGTAACACACCAAGAGTAATTGGTGGGCATACAGAACATTGTGGTATAGTTGCAGAACTGTTTATTAGTGGGCTTACACACGTAGTAGAATCTACAAAAGTTGCAGAGATGGCAAAAGTATTTGAAAATACATTCCGTTTCGTAAATATTGCATTAGCTAATGAGTTAGCAGAAGTCAGTGAAAAGATGAACATTGATGTTTGGGAAGTAATTGATGCAGCTAAAACAAAACCATTCGGCTTCATGGCATTTTATCCAACTGCTGGTATTGGTGGCCACTGTATTCCGGTAGACCCTTACTATTTAACTTATAAAGCAAAGGACTATAGTGTGAATACAAGACTTATCAACACTGCTGGTGAAATAAATAGTCAAATGAATGATTATACTGTCAACAAGCTAATGCGTATCTTAAATGATATAGATGTTACGATGAATAATAGTAAAATTGCTATTTTAGGTGCAACGTATAAGAAGGATATTTCTGACGTAAGAGAATCTCCTATTTTTAACCTAGTAAATACGCTGGAAGAATATAATGGCCAGGTTGATATCTTTGATCCTTACGTCACAACTCTAAAGTCAGCCAGTAAGACATACAATGTAAAAGACGTAAACTATAGACAATTACGTAATTACGATGTAGTCATTATCTTAACAGATCACTCAACATTCGACCTGGATAGAATTAAAAAGTTCTCCAATATAATATTCGATACAAAAAACGCACTTAATATGAAAGAAGAAAAGGCAGTATATTATAAATTGTAGTTACGGTGCCTGTCACCACCCGAATTTTGTCGAATTTTGAAAGTGTGGCAATGTCCGCATTTAGAGGGACTTCGTGTTCTCCATAAAGGGAGGACTTTCCTCGTGTTAAAAGTGAAAAAGAAAGGGTATAAACATGGAGTACACAACTAATAAAAGTGTAAATAAATTATGTGCAATAGGTTTCTCGCTAGGAATTATATCTATATTTTTATCATTTATTGTTATTGTTCCATTTACAGGCTTAATAATATCAACAATCGGACTTTCAAGGTTTAATAGAAGTACTGATTCCATGATTTGGATGGGGATTACAGGAATAATATTAAATGGTTTGTATTTATTGGTAGCCATTTTCCTGGTATATTAGCAGCTATTATTCATGCCTAATCAAATTTGCAAAATTAAATATAGGGGTCAGTTCCCCCGCCGCTCTAAGGAACTAAATTGGAATGTATGGAAGTCTTGTGGAGATCAATCTCTGCAGGGCTTCTTTTTCAAACATTGGGATTGCTCGTCTCTAGGTTTTATATAACTAAGTGGGTATTGAAGAAAACTTGTACAAAAAAGCCTGTAGACACCCAAATCTACAGACTTTTAAATTGGCTCTAAAATATATGTTGGGGTGCCGACAATTTTCTGATAACTTTTCGGGGCATAAGAAAACACGCAATCTCCTAATTTTGTTAGACTTTGTTTAGACCAATAAACAACCACAAAAAGGAGATGCGTGCAATTGCATTCTAATTTTTCTTTACCAGGATTAGGAGAGTTTATCATTACCAACATTCGAGAAAGCCGCGTACTATCAACTTCATGTGGAGTTGGAGCGTGTACCTCACCAATGTCCGTGTTGTAGACAAGTTACGGATCGAGTCCATGATTACCGTGTACAAAAGATTAAACATAATCATATTTTTGGTAGACGAACAGTCTTATTTTACCAAAAACGTCGGTATGTTTGTGAAAATGAAAACTGCGGTAAACGGTTTTATGAAGATAATTCGATTGTGGAGCGTTATCATAGGCAGTCTCTATAGTTTAACCAGGCGATAGGTAGTGAGTTAATCAATGGTAAGAACTTTAAGGATGCCGCAGATCGCTTCGACACCTCTCCTACAACGGTTATGCGCCGTTTTGATCAGGTTAGTGCTTCGATGTTAAGTGAAACAAAGAAGTTACCTTAGGTTATTGCGATAGATGAATATAAGGGAGATGCAAGTGGCGAAAAGTAACAAACCGTTATTGCCGATTCGGTTGAAAGAAAGCCATTAGAGATTTAGAAAGACCACAAAAAAAGAGACACTAATGGCCTATGTACGAGAACATGGAGATAACGTTGAGTTCGTCGTCATGGATATGAGTCATTCCTTCAAAGCAGCTGTTGATCAAGCCCTGGGACGACCAATTGTAGTAGCTGATCGATTTCACTTTTGTCGGTATATCTATTGGGCTTTAGAAAGAGTTCGACGGAAGGTGCAAATTGAGTTTGATGATTACGATCGTAAGAAGTGTAAACGAATGCAACACGTGTTTTATAAGCATTATGAGAACTTAACCGACAAGCAGTTATGGTACATAAATTACTACAGGGAAAAATCAAGTGAATTAAACAGAGCTTAAAGAAAGCTTTATGCTTGTGGTTTGAAACAGCGAAGCAATTGGCCCCTGTTGGATTAAAAGAAATGCATTTGGTTTTAGACTATTTAGCCGCTTCAGAATAAATGTGTTATTACATCATCAGTCAAAATATAACATTTCGGATCGCATAAATTAGGAGTGAGCGATGTGCTCACCCCAGTATTTGACTTAGGAACTTGTAATTCGTATGCTACCTGCCGATGATAAGGCCCCCAAGTAATCATCCCTTTATCAATCACGCCAACACATTAGACAATTTCCGATAATTATTAGACACCGACCCATGAGGCACACCATATTCCTCGGCAATTTGAGATTGCGTAACCGTTTCATTCTTCAATACAACCTTCTGCACATAATACTCTAAAGCTGCTGCGTATGATTCCGGCTTTTTCAAAGATGGATGTTCCTTCTGGCTGTATTGATTCCAAAGAGAAATCCCTTTTAGGATAACTTCATCACTCATCTCCTTATCGACCATGTGATCGGCAAATATTTGGACCACTTCTTCATACTGTGGGTTTGTTTCACCCCCGTCGTGACCAAGCAGGAGAGCGTCGTTTAAAAAGGCAGGGAAATGTTCGGCTAAACCGCCATCCTTTTCCGTATATTCCTGCAATAGCTGTGGCACACTTTCCTCATCTTGTGGATATAACTTAATCATGCTGTAAAGGAAGTTCTGAGCCTCGATAAACGGAACCAGTGTACCAATCAGCACACTTCCCTCGATAAATTCATTCCCTTCATAGTAACGAATGGAATAAGTCTTATGGTCTCTTAAATCCTCGATAGTTACATAATGGGTTTCTTTATTAGTACTCAAGATTTTATAGACAGATGGCTGTCGACTTATCCAGTTTTCCATTCTCTTATACGTTTGAGGATGTAATGGTGCATCCTGTTGCTCCAGAAAGAGATTTAATAAAGTACGATGATTTTCAAATGAAGACACGTTTATGAGAATCCAGATTGTAACCCCCATTCTAAAGATATCAGCCAGGTCGCTATGTTTCTTTAGTTCCGGACTCAGATAGGATTCCACGAGTTTATCAATTTTTTCCTGATAATGGTCTTGTGAAAAGGAAATGAACTTCTGATGCAAGTGAGTCAGTTCTTCATTAATCAGGCTCACTTCATCGCTCTGGAACATACCGCAGCACTTCTTATATTTTTTGCCGTTCCCGCATGGACAGGGTTCATTTCTTTGAATCTTGCTCATATTATGGCACCTCGCGTTTCAATTTATCACTTGTTTATTATGCTTTAAAGTATCCTGTGTTTCAAGTACATCAAGTTTTAACTATGTTTATTTTAAAAATAATATAAAAAATTGTCGATATTTTTGTTAAAATAAGTCTAGGACTATAAGTAATAGGGGAGAGGCATATAGTGAAAAGAGCGAACAGGTTAAGACTTCTAATATGTTGTCTGTTAATTTTAGGATTTACATTTCATGCCATACATATACAGGCATCAACGGTAAAGGATGAGTACCAGGTATCAAGTGGAACTTACTATCAGGAATTACAGGTAGGTCAACAGGATTCTCCTAATTCCATGCGTGTCATGGAAATAGACTTAAGTGATACATATACGAATGTAGAGGTTGGCTATCCATCATCTTTAACCACATTGCAGGAAACAACGTCACAGGCCATGAAATATCATCAGGATGGACATCAGGTTGCGGGTGCGATTAATGGGGGTTTTTATTACACCCGTAACGGAGAACCCATGAATCTGATTTCCAAAGATAATCGCCTGATTAGCGCGGGCAAAGTGGGTGAATCAAATGAAGCCTATGTAAACGAATCCATTGCTTTTGGAATCGATAAAAATGGACAAGCTAAAATCGCAGAGTATGATCTTGATTTGATGTTTGAACATCAGGGGCATACATATGAAATCACCAGCCATAATAAAGAAAGAAAAAAAGATAATCTCATTTTATATACATCAAGCTATCATAATGGCTATGCCGACACCAATCCATATGGAAGAGAAGTTGTGATTAAAACAACTGCTGCACCCGATTTACAGTTTGGGGAGACATATAACGGAGAGGTTGTGGCCATTTATAAAAAAGGGGATCAGACGGATGTAGCCATTCCTGAAAATGGCTTTGTCCTTTCAGGTAATGGAGACGGAAGAACAATTCTTTCAAACTTGGAAGCTGGTGATTCTATTAATCTATCCATTGATATAAATAGTGAATGGATGCACTCAGAATTTATGCTGGCAAGCGGGCCAAGACTTGTGAAGGATGGGGAAGTCTCTTTAAGTATGAATCCGGATAGCTATCGTGCTTCATTAGTGGCACCAAGAACAGCCGTTGCGATTGATGCTACAGGCGAAAAGGTCTTTTTTGTCACCGTAGATGGCCGCCAGCCAGGATACAGCCGGGGGATGAATCTATCAGAATTTGCCAGGTATTTAGTAGATTTAGGTGCTGAATATGCTTTGAATCTGGATGGAGGTGGATCCACTACCATGGCCGTACGACAACTAGGTGATGAAAAGATAAGTGTGGTGAATTCTCCTTCCGGTGGATCTGAACGAGGGGTTTCTACCATATTAATGGGAATATCAACAGAACCGGCAGCACAATCATTATATTATCGGGACATATCACCAGGGGACACGCATTATGAAGGTGTTCATTGGATATCTGATAAAGGGATTAAGGGCTATGAAGATGGTTCATTCGGCCCTGGCAAAAGCCTCACCCGTGCTCATGCGGCTATTATGTTTACCAGAGCACTGGATTTGAAAACAGAGGAACTAACCAAAGAAACGTCAATGTTTAAGGATATCAGCACAGATCATCCATACGCCGAGTTTATTCATGCAGTTGACAAAAATGGAATCTTCAAAGGGAGAGATGGAGAATTCTTACCAGGTCAGTCCTTAACGAGACAACAAATGGCATCCACCCTTGTTAATGCCTTTGACCTTGAAAAATATCAAGCTTCTCATGTAGACATCAACTTAGGCAATGTCGGCAAGAGTCATAAAGAAAATGTACAAATTTTAGCAGATTTAGGCATTACCAATCAGCTTAATAATTATCGGCCGCGGGAGGCTGTCACCCGTGGACAGTTTGCTACTTTTCTGTATCTTTCCTATCAGGCAGTTAAGGAGTGACTGGGATTTTTTAGTTTTATAGAAAAATTAAATAGAAATATGGATGGCGGAATCATGACTGTTCTATGTTAAGGACATGATTCCGCCATGATTCTTTAATCATTCAAGCATTTTCTCATCACTTCAGGACGTCTAATAATTTATTTGCTGTTACAGGACCTGAAATTCCATCTACACTCAGACCATATTTCTGCTGGAAGGTACGGACGGCATCCTCTGTTTCCTGGTTAAATGTACTTGTTACATTCCCTAAAAAACCTATCCGCTTTAAATAAATCTGGAGGAGGGTAACATCAGCCCCCTGGTTCCCTGATCTTAGGTTTTGATTAAACAGAGAATCACCTTTGACTTCATGAATTTTATCAGCAGAATTCGTCAGCACAACGGCCATTTGCGCTCTTGTGACAGAGTCTCCAGGTCTGAATGTTCCATCCTGAGAACCTTCAAAGATGCCCTGTTGTTTCATATTTACGATAGCATTATAAAACCCATTGTCCTCGGAGACATCTCGAAAGGAAACATGTTCATTTGCTTTAGCCGGGTCATAAACATCGGATAGAACATTATCCAGAACAGCAGCCATTTGCTCTCTTGTTAATTCTGAACGAGGTTGAAACGTACCATCTAAACGTCCTTTAAACACCCCATGCTGCTGAACGATTTCAATGACCTCCCAGGCCCAGTAATCAGTCCCCACATCTGTAAAGGTTGCTGTATTCCCAAGGGGTTCAATAGGCTTTAAATCAAAAATTTTTACAAACAGTGCTGCGGCCTGAGCTCTGGTTAACCCATCGTTTGGTGCAAACGTTGTGTCAGTCCGCCCTTGAAACCAGTCCTTTTGATACGTATATAGAATTTCATCATGAGCCCAATGCGTCCGGGTATCCTTAAAGGGTAATAAATCTTTGGTCTGGTCGGCAGTTTGAACATCCGGGCTGTTATCTGGCGTATGCTCATGGTCTGACAGCCACATGCCATAGTTATTCCATACAGACGTGTTTTCCTGACCTAAACTCCAGGATCCTGTACCCTTGAGGTTATATTTATGGACAAGATCGATTTTCGCATGAATGGATTCATTATTTTCGTACCAGACCTCATAATTTCCAGGTTTCAATGTTCTTCCCGCTATTGTAGTAGCTGGATCGCTCGCTTTAATAGTAAACGTGGCTTTAGGGGATTGACTTTGTTCATCAAAGGTGACCGCACCATTATATTTCGAAATCAGCATTTCCACTTGTGTGTTCGATGCCCCATATCCCCCAGTACTTTCGGCATCATTCCAGTAGCGTCCGAAGAATGGGAGTCCTAATACAATTTTTTCTGAGGGGACGTTATCTCCGTTAATCATCGTCTGGATGGTCTTTTCCACCCAGGATATACTCGCTACTGGTCCTGGATCACCACCCTGGAAATGCTCATCATAAGCCATCACCATCAAATAATCTGCATATTTAGCTAATTCTTCGTTATCATAGGAGCCGTGCCAGCCCTTTGTCCACTGATTGGGATTGGCTGCAACAGCTACGGAGATTTCCTTATCAACCGGTAATTTCTCCCGAAGCAGTCGCACAAAATCGGTATAGTGATCACGGTCTGCATCTGTTACATTTTCGATATCTACGTTTACCCCGTCTAACTGGTTTTCAATAATAAAATTTGCGATCTGATCAGACAGGAGTTCTCGGTTTTCAAGAGCAGCTCTTCCTACTTCACGATCCCAGTGGTTGCTTACGAATGGAACGACACGAATGCCACGTTTGTGCATTTCATCCACAAAGGTTTTATCAAATTTACTGGTGATCGCCAAGGATCCGTCCGTATTTAAATCAAAGTAGGAAGGTGCAATCACGTCTAGATTTCCATTTGTCTGTTCAACCGATTGTATGTTTTGCTGTGTACTACCAAAATATAAATAAGACATATTAAAAGACGCATCATGCGCACTTACGTCCTGTAAAGGCACAGCCATTAAAAGGGTTGTTCCAATCATAATATTGGCCGTTACGATCCGGACGCCACGCATTCTTTTTTTAATAAACTGATGTACTCTTTCCTTTAGGTCTTCCTTCATTTCATCAGGTCTGTCGCCCAATTCTCTGGCAAACTCACTATCATTGGGATCTACATAGAGATAAATTTCATACCCATGTTCGGTTTCCTTTAATCTGTAGTGAACAAATTCCATTGAATATCACTCCATCATGGTAACCATGTTCATTTTAGTATGTCACGTCCATGTCGAATTTAAACGAATGAGTATTTTCTATTATTTTCATTTCCGGCAGAAAACCGTATAATAGAATCAGGAAGATTTACATAGGGGAGAGGATAAATTTGAAAAAGTTTAAAGCATTTTTAGTAACGTTAATTATGACATTGACAGCGATTTCAGTATTGACTTTAGTACCAGAAAATTATGAAGCTGGTAATCTATCTATTAAGGAAAAGAAAGAAATCATTTCAGATATTGCCCGTGAGTATGATATTCCGCCAGAAATTTTAAAGGCGATTGCCTACGAGGAAACAGGATATAAGCAGTTTAACGAGGATGGGTCACCTTATATTTCAACTGACGGCGGGATTGGGATTATGCAAGTAACACCAGGCAACATTGATTTTTCCGTTAATGAAGAAAAACTTAAGACTGACATTAGGTATAATATTGAGGTAGGCGCTAAGGTTTTAGATAATAAATGGGATTTGGATACACCAAAAATAAATAATGGAAGCCGTCATATCCTTGAAAATTGGTATTTTGCCATAGCGGCCTATAATGGGCTGTCACGTGGCAATGACCCCAATGTCAATTCAGGTGACACTTACCAGTTTGGTGTCTATAAACGTATAGAAGGTGCTTCATTAATTTTCTGGGATGAGTCACCAGACTATGTATACTTTGATTTTCCTAAGTTTGATATCAATTATGAAGACGGGGATAACCGGATGCATTTCCCTGAAGGCAAAAGCTATGTAACAGAGACAGTTACACCGAGTCAGCAAATGTATGAACAGGGAGATATTGTCTATATTGATGAGCGAGATGGGTCAGTCAGCTTTTATAAAGGAGAATATGACGGTAATCCCGACAAAAAGCTCTGGCCGTATACACCTTTAACAATCAAAGGGGAACCACAAGAATTAAACGATATCGATAACGATTATGTGTACTATAAGGTGGAAAGTGCAGAGGATACGGGTCAGGTAGCCTCAGCCTATTTGAACAAGGAAAGCAAGGACCTCATGTTCAGTGATCCGATTGATGACAAACGTGCAGCGGCACTTGCCTTTGCCGCAATGAATGACTATGTGCAAGGATATCAGGATGGCAGCTTTGGCTCCAAAGATAAATTAAGACGTGAGCATGTTGCGGTTATCCTGGATAATATTTTAAATCTTTCCGCGCCGGATAGTTATGAAATGATTTCTGATGATGTAAAGAAAACAAACGATTATTATGAGCAGCTAAGAGAAGTTGAATACCATAAGTTTCTCGGTGGCGGTGGAGAGCTTCGTCCAAATGAGTATTTAACACGCTCTCAGATGGCCCAGGTCATGACAGAGGCTTTCGATTCTTATTATAGCGAACCAACTGAAACTCATACATTCAAGGATCAAGGCAAAATTTGGAATTCTGAAGCGGTAAATAAAATTTATCAAAATGACATAACCGTTGCCGATCCATTCCGTCCGAATGAAGATATTACAAGGTCACAATTTGCTATCTTTATCTATCGTACAATGGTAGATTTCTAAGCTGATAGACGAATCTTATAAATCCCTTAAACTCCCATTGCGGAATTTGTCGAAATCCGTATAATAAACTTAGTAAGGGATGAGTAGAACTGAAAAGAACGGGTTAAGACTCGTTCTTTTTTTAATCTTATAATTGTTCAATAAAAATGTATCGGCTAAGAAAGTGCATGTGACAACAAACAAAAGACATACACAAAGGGAGATAGCCAAAATGAGACAGAATAAAACAATCAGAAGAATATCGCTATTATTTCTCATTGCCATGATGTTATTTCCTTCTCGTCTATTTGCAGCCCCCTTGGAAGAACAGCAGCCCTTAACGAAACAGAATAATATAGACGTAGCTGAAAAAGAAGTGGATGTAAATACCGTTCATGACCGGAGAATCATTATAGAAGTCGTCAATAATTTAGATAATTTAGCGTTTAACCCTAAGAAATACGGGGTTACTCTCGTTGAATCCTATAAAATTTTAAAAAATAACGAATTTATTGTAGTCCGTGTACCAGAAAGCAAAGATTTTTATAAAAAACTGCGGGAAATCAATCAGGACCCTGATGTTTCTATTGCTGAACCTGTCTATATAAGAACAAGCTCTTATGTTCCTGCAGATCCTTATTATTCCAAGCAATGGTATGCAAATCGCATGGATATGTCTGAGGCATGGGAGATGACAAAAGGTTCCTCAGATGTAACAATTGCAGTACTCGACACAGGGATAAACAAAAACCATCCTGATTTAAAAGGGCGCGTATTACCAGGCTTTGACTTTGTCAATAATGATTCCTTACCTGATGATGACCACTTCCACGGAACTTTTATTGCCGGGATTATTGCTGCAAATGCAGACAGACAGGGAATGACTGGACTGGATTTTCAGTCCAAAATTCTTCCCGTTAAAGTCGGAAATCAAAAAGGAACGTTAAGCATAGAGCACATTGTTGAGGGGATTCATTATGCCATGCAACAGGGTGCTGATGTCATAAATATGAGTTATTCTTCAACTCAGCCTAGCTTAATAGAGAAAAAGGCGATTAAGGCCGCATATGATGCTGGAATCGTACTTGTGGCTGCGGCCGGTAATGACAATGTAATCACGCCCCAATATCCGGCGTCATATCCAGGTGTCATCAGTGTTTCGGCCATCGATCAAAACGACCGTAAAGCTGATTTCTCTAATTATGGTAATTATGTTGATATAACAGCTCCAGGAGTGAATATTTTTAGTACCTACTATGAAGGAGGATATGCAACAGCCGCTGGTACGTCATTTTCCGCCCCAATGGTCAGTGCCTTAGCAGGTCTCATAAAGGCCGAACACCCTTCCTGGAAAAACTATGAAATTGAGTGGGCGCTTGAAGCTGGTGCGGAATCCGGGGAAGAGTGGGAAAATGTAAATGGTTATGGGATTGTGAATGGCTATAAGTCATTAGCTGTCAATTTACCTGATTGGACACAGGATGCCCCGGATACACAAGCAGACGCTAAGAGTATCAATTCCTCAGAGAAACAAAAGGTAGACCATCCTATGGATCAGGACTGGTATAGTTTTAAAGTAGATTCCTCGTCAACTGTGGAAATCAACATTCATAATCATTCTACTACTCTTAATCTAGTGGGAACGGTATATGATGATAACGGTAAACGCTATAAAATGGATCAAGGGCATATTGGAGAAGGGGAACAATATCAATTTCAGGCTGAAAAGGGAACGTACTTCCTGAAAGTCCATGATTTCTATGATCACTGGTCCAGTCAGCCTTATGAGATAGAAATAACCGGAACAGCAAATGCGGCAAAAAATCAAGATGTCAAGAGTGTTTTCCCTGATGTAGACCGCTACGTCGAACCTATCAAGCTATTACATGATAGAGGAATTATCCGTGGATTTTCAAACGGTACATTCAAGCCTGAGGCTAAGGTAACCAGACTTCAGGCTATTCAGATGATTTTGAAGGAAAAAGGAATAGACTTTGAAAATGCAGTTGTTCAGAATCCCGGGTATAAGGATGTAGATCCGGACACATATGGATATAAAGCGATAGCAAAAGCGTCCGAACTAGGTATTGTACATGGAAATTTAAAGGGTGAATTTAATCCTAAAGATAATCTTACCCGTGCACAAATGGCAGCTATCGTAGTTAATGCTTACGATTTAACAGGTTCCATGGAACAGGACTTTTCTGATGTATCGAAGGATTATTTTGCTTATGACGTCATCAATACCTTGGCAGCAAACGGGATAACAAAAGGTTATGAAGACAATACCTTCAGACCTTCTCTAAAAGTTAGCAGGGAACATTTCTCTGTTTTTCTCTATAATTATATTCAGCAGCAAAAATAAGAATTTTTAAAGAAATCATGAAAAAATACCCTATATTTTGTCGGATAACTAGTTTAATATTGTAATAGAGACTTACAGGAAGGGAGGGGAACAACAAGTGGAAATTAGGTTGAACCAAAAAATCTTAATAACTTTAATGATGATGTTCATTCTCGTACTTTTTCCTTTCATTGTACATGCAGATGGAACCAGTAGATATTCAGATGTGAGTCCAGAAGATTCCCATTATCCAGCTATAATGAAACTGACAGATATCGGGGTCATCAATGGCAAAGGCGATGGTACATTTGGATATAAGGAAAAATTAATTCGTCGGCACGGTGCAGTACTCTTTTATGAAGCTCTTAAGAACACAAATGCAAAAGAAATTCAGGCTAATACTAGCGAAGAAATTCAGGCTGTACTTAACAAATACTATGAGGATGTAGACATGGATAGTATGTACGCCAAACAAATTGCCGGAGTCACACCAGGTGTTTTTAAAGGGAATCATGGAGTGTTTGGCCCAACTGATAAACTAACCCGACAGCAAATGGCGACTACGATTGTCAAAGCCTTTGATCTACAGGATAATGGAACCAATCCTGGGATTAACTTAAAAAATGTCTATAAAGATCATAAAGTAAATGTAAAGATTCTTGCTCAATATGGGATAACAAATCAATTAGATGATTTTAGACCAGGCGAAACAATCACCAGGGGCCAGTTTGCAACATTTCTCTATAAAACCATGACATCCCTGGATTTAATAGAAGAGTATGGAACTGTACCTGATGACAATAACACGGTACCGAATGCACATAAAACAACGAATTACGATATAAATTTCTCCGATGTTATGAACAGACAAATGCAAAAGACCCCAAAAGTAGATGGAGCAGGTCAATTTTTAGCTAGTGAAGAATTAGTAAAATACTATGCAAATCCAGCAAACTTTGAAAAAGGAACCAGTGCATACTATCAATTTTTAGTTCTTTCTGGAACCTCTGGATTGTCAGCAGAAGAGATCAATAACAAAATACTTGCTGGAAAAGGAAGCCTTGAGGGTACGGCAGATGCATTTATAGAAGCAGCAAAGAAGTATAGTATAAATGAATTATACTTAATTGCCCACGCATTACATGAAACAGGGAATGGAACCTCTGCATTAGCTTCTGGATATCCAGTTTCAAAAGTAGATGGGAAAGAAGTCACTGAGAAAACAACGTACAATGTATTCGGAATTAGGGCGTTTGATTCCTGTCCAATAAAATGTGGCTCCGAGCATGCTTACAAAGAAGGATGGTTCACACCTGAAGAGGCTATCATTGGTGGGGCAGCATTTATTAATAATGGGTACATTGGACAAGGTCAGGATACATTATACAAGATGAAATGGAATCCAAGAGACCCTGGCGATCATCAATATGCTACTCACGTCATGTGGGCAGTCATTCAAGCTAAGAATCTGGAGAACATGTTTGAAAATGATGACCTTCATAAAAACGTAGCACTCCAGTTTGAAGTACCAAAATATAAAAATCAGCCTTCTGCATCAAGAAAGCCAACAGGAGAAGCAGCCTATCAGATTGATCATACTTTAAGAGGTGCATTAGGAAAAACATCAACATCTGACCTACGTATACGTAAAGCGCCATACGAAACCATTATCACAACCTTAAGCAAGGGTACAAAATTAGAAGTCATAGGTGAAAATGGCGGATGGTATAAGGTGAAAACAGCCAATCAGACAGGCTGGGTATCAGGAAAATATGTTGACTTTACCAATCTGCTGCAAACCATAAAAATCGACACCTCCTTAAATGTTAGGGTAAAACCTGAAGGCACCGTAGTCGGTTCTCTTGGAAACAAGGAAGTAGTATTTGGAGTACTAAACGATGAAGGAAACCTTGTTAAGGATGGGGACTGGTACAAAATTATTTATAATGGCGAACCAGCCTGGGTTCACGGAGACTTTATTAAAGAACTATAAGATTGGACAAGCTGCATCACTTAGGTGGTGCAGTTTTTTGTGCTTTGAAATAGTTTTGTAGCGTTCATTAAGAATGATTAAACAAAAAAGCCTTGCAGAGATTGCTTCTCCACAAGACTTCGTGTCTCCCGCTGCTTTAGTTCTCTAAAGTGGTGAGGGACAGTCCCCAGGTATGGTTTATTGATTATTAACAGGAAACACCTGCCATTTGGATAAATCCAGCTCTTCTGTTTGAATCATGGATGATGGAAAGATAAAGGTCCATGGTTTACTCGTGTTTGCCTTAACCTCAAAGTCCTCCAGTTTAAAGGTCCCTTTGGCAATGACCTCATTACTGCCATCTTTAAATGCTAATGGGATTTGCTGAAAGCTGATATTTTTCTCTGAACCATTACGAATCAGGACTGTTACGGACAAATCCTTTTGATCGGTCTGATTTGCACTGATTCCCATAAAGTTCACTTCACCTGGCTTTAATGGGGAAGCGTTGGCCACGATTTTCTCAAGCCCTGCTTTTGTCTCATCGGGAATCTTGTTTTCCCATGAATCCGGAAGATCCAGCTGATGCTTTTTCTTTAATTCAAAAGCTATCGCCCAGTCATCATTGTCAGATAGATCTACTTTATTTACGAGATCCTCTTTCCGGAAGGTGAATTTAAGTGGTCGAGCAGAATTAGGGGGTAAGGTTCCCAATTTACTCATATCAAATTCTTTACGTGCAACGACATTTTTGTCAGGATCCAGTAGTAAAATGTTTGTATTCCCAAATGAGATCGGCTTCTTTACTGTACTCCGAATTAAGGTATTCACACTATATCCATCATTCATTAATGGCTTTAGTTCTATTCCGTAAACAGAGATTTGATTCTTTTTCAATTTAGGGCTCACAGTATTATGGAAGGCATAGACATAACGATCTTCATTTCGCATGTTCCATTCGTCAGGGATGGACAATTCGGTTTCAATCCCTTCGACAGAATCATCAACCTGATTGTCCTGAAGCATATCTTCTGTAACAGTCTGACTTTCTTCCGCTTTCTTTTTCTTTCTTCCAAACATGAACGCATCCCCCTTAGTTATTCTGTTCCTTTTCTAAAATATTCTGGAAGAACTTCTTCATTTGGCTGCAAAGTTCATAATATAAGTCGTTATACATCGCCTCAAACATATCATAACCCTCATTTTGGAAGATACGGAATGGATCCTCTTGTTGATAGTGACGAATCCCAATCCCTTCCTTCAGTTGGTTCATCGCATCCAATTGACGTTTCCATAAAGTATCGATGACATATAATGCAATGTTCCGTATTGTGTTTTGCACATCCTGCTTATTTTCAAAATGCTGAAGGGTATCAATATGCCCCTGAATATAGGGTTTAACAAAGGATTCTACATCTTGCCGTGTTTCAAAATTCTGCCCTTCGAATGACAGGGTTGGCAACAGAATATGGTTCAGGGAATCCTCCAACTCTACTAAATTCCACTCCTCAGGTACAATTTCCTCGGAACAAAAATGAGCAATGATATCATTAGGAGTATTCTTTGTCTGCTCCAGTAAAAATTGAAGGGGGCTTTCTGCATCCAGCAGAGAGTCCCTAAACTGATAAATAATTTTACTTTGGTCATTAATAATATCTTCCAGTTTAAGGTTAAATTCACGATGCGAGAAGTGAACGCCCTCACTAATCTTTTGAGCTGTTTCTACAAACTTAGGAATGCCTTTGTTCGTGACAAGGCCTGTTTCATCTGATTTCAGCTTTGGCCGAAGTCTTTCGAGCTCGTCTGAAGCATAGCGTATGAAAAGATTATCCTCAAGAGATATAATAAATTGAGTTGATCCTGGATCTCCTTGACGTGCTGAACGGCCTTTCAGTTGGTTATCGATACGTCTTGCTTCGTTTCGTTCCGTTCCAATTACATGGAGCCCGCCAAGTTCAGCGACACCGTCCCCAAGCATGATGTCTGTACCTCGACCTGCCATATTGGTAGCAATGGTAATTTGATCCTTTTGCCCGGCCATGGAAATCAATTTGGCTTCCTGCTCAACACTTTTTGCATTAAGTAATTCAAAGTCCAAATTCGCTTCATTCAAATAATCCGCAATTTGTTCAGATTGGACAATCGTTCTGGTCCCAATCAATACAGGTTGTCCTTTATCATGACGTTTTTTGACTTCCTTCACAAGCTGGGCGTATTTCTGCTCTTTGGTTAAATAAACCATATCGGGCAGATCCACACGAATATTAGGCTTGTTTGGAGGTACCTGTACAACTTCCATGTTATAGACACTTTTGAACTCGGTCTCCTCTGTCTTAGCCGTACCTGTCATTCCGCTTAATGTTGGGTACATGCGGTAATAATTCTGAATGGTAATGGAAGCCTGCGTTTTGTTTTCGTCTGTATTTGGTACGCCTTCTTTAGCCTCAATCGCCTGATGAAGTCCATCACTAAGACTGCGCCCTTCCATGACACGACCGGTATTCATATCCACCAGCTTTACTTCATCCTCTTCCACAATGTAGTCGACATCACGCTCAAATAGCATTCGGGCACGTAACGCCTGCAGAAGGGCATGGAAAAGGGAGCTGTGTTCAAGATCAAACAAGTTATTAATACTGAAGATCTTCTCGCATTTATTCAGTCCCTGGTCAGTAAAGTTAACAACCTTTAATTCACGATCAACGGTAAAGTCTTCATCTTGCTTCAGTGTTTTAATCACCTTCGCACATACTCCATAAAGGTTCTGTATAGGCTTGTCTTTTCCGGCAATGATTAATGGAGTTCTTGCTTCATCAATGAGCACACTGTCAATTTCGTCAACAATAGCGTAATGATAAGGGCGTTGTACTTTTTGATCCAGGGAACGCACCATATTGTCACGTAAATAATCAAAGCCAAATTCTGTTCCTACACCATATGTAATGTCACAGTTATAGGCCTCTTTTTTTTCCTCTGAACCCATCATAGGTACATTCAAGCCAACGTTTAGCCCAAGAAATTCATGGATTGGGCCAATGAGTTCTTTGTCACGGCTTGCCAAATACTCGTTTACAGTAATTACGTGAACTCCTTTTTGTTCCAAGGCAACTAGATAGCTTGGCAGGGAGCCTACAAGAGTTTTCCCTTCACCGGTTGCCATTTCCGCCACTTTCCCGTCAAGAAGTGTCAGACCTGCCAGTAGCTGTACATCATAGTGGCGTAATCCAAGCACACGTTTAGAAGCCTCACGTACAACTGCAAAGGCCTGTGGGGCTATGTCGTGAAGAGTTTTTCCATTCGTAAGTTCCTTTTTAAATTCATCTGTTTTCGATCTAAGCTGGGCATCAGTGAATTGTTCAAAGTGGCTTTCAAGCGAATTGATTTTTTCTACCGTTTTTTTATATCCTTTTATATTACGATCGTCTTTAGTAAATGGTTGTTTATTAAGAACGCTCATACGTTTAATCTCCTTAATTATGGATTATGCTAAAAAATATTATAACATGAATGAAATAGCCAATCATAAGGAAAATGTGGGAAACTGTCTAATATTGTTGTTTATTATGCAAGGGCTTCATGTTAAAATGATAGAATGAAAATGTATTATCTGATGGTCGGTTATCGGTTGTAAACGGTCGGCATTCATGATATAAATGAATTTCATTGAGTATAGGGGAGATAAGCCCTGAAAAGGATTGAAAATAACATGGTAATTGGTATTGTGGGGAATTATGGTAATAACAATCAAGGTGACGAATCCATCTTAGAAGGAATTCTCGTTTTATTAGAGAAGACCCATAATATTGAACGGAAGAATATTATTGTATTTTCCAATCAGCCTGAATATACAAGCAGGAAGTATGGCGTTCAATCAACAAAGCTTTATTTCAAAAAGACAAATGGGTTTACTACACTTTTTCATACGCTGGTTCGCAATTGGAAAACCATTCGAAAAATCGATTTGCTTTTGGTTGGCGGCGGCGGTATTTTTATGGATTTATATGGACGAGAACCATTTTTATATGGGATGTATGGATGGATAGCGAAGTTAGCAAAGACTCCCGTTGTATTATATGGAGTTGGCGCTGGTCCGATTATTACACGCACGGGAAAGAAATTATTAAAATCACTGGCACACCTTTCAGATCTTGTTACAGTTCGTGACCCGAAGTCGAAGGAACTGCTTATCTCCATTGGTGTTAAATCCCCTGTATATGTCATTGGCGATCCGGCCTTTCAGGTTCCGATCCCTGAGAATATAGAGAAACCTTCTGTGAAAGGGGATAAAATCCGATTTGGAGTAACAGCTGTTCCCTTTTATAACAGCACTTACTGGCCAGAGGAAAATACGAATATGTACGTGGATTATGTGGAAGGGATGGCTGCAAACCTGGATATGATGCTGAGCAGGTATCCAAATGCTGTTATAAATTTCTTTTCAACTAAATATCCTCAGGACATGATGGTGACAAAGGATATACAGAAGAAAATGAAGTATTCAGACAGAACTTCTACATGTGATCAGGCCATGACTCATGGTGAAATTGTAGAATTTGCCAGTCAGCAGGATGTTGTGATTGGGACAAGACTCCATTCACTTATACTTGCTTTAGTATCTAATACGCCGGTTATTTCAGTATCCTATCATCATAAAGTGTACGACCTTATGGAAATGATGGATTGTACCGAATACACCATTGAGATTGGAGATCTGAATCAACAACCGTCTTTCTTCTATGAATCTTATCATCATATGGCTCAGAATTGGGAGGAAACCCAAAAACGTTTTGAACAAATATCAGAACATATGAAAGGGATGGCTTACCAAGGTATGGAGCTGGTAAAACAGCAGTTCCACCAGAATGAACAGGATTTGACTTATGCCAGGGAGAATGATTAAAAGGATAGGAAACACCATTAGTCACCCAGAAAAGAGGCGAGTACATTGCATTCGCGTTTTCTGAAAATATTAGGGGCTGTTGCGGTGATTAATATCATCTCACGGCTTCTGGGGTTTGCACGGGAAGTCGTCATTGGCTATCAATATGGAACCACCTCACACGCGGACAGTATTATCTCCGCCTTTACCATTCCAAACTTTTTATATATTGTTGTAGGCGGAGCGATCACAACCGCCTTTATTTCTGTTTATACAAAACTTGAGAAAGAACGAAAAGATACATTTGTTCAAACGATTTTTTCCGGACTGGCTTTATTAATGGGGAGCGCTACCCTTGTATTTTTCCTTTTTCCGGAATTTTGGATGAATGTATTTTTTTCTGGAATGTCAGGTGAGGCCGTTCGTCTGACAAGTGAACTTTTCAGGTGGATGGCTCCGGCTACTTTTTTCTTAACGATGGCGATGATTTTAAGCGGTATACATAATGTGAATGATCATTATCGGATCAGTACATTTGGTGCTCTCATATTTAATGCAGTCTTTTTAATCCTGGGAGCAGGGTTAACTTTCATTATGGGGGAGTACGCTTATGGATTAGGAGCCTTAATAGGTTCAATTCTTATGTTTTCATTCTTGCTTTATTTTGTACTTCAAAAAAAGCTGGCTCCGATAAAGTTTCGACTATACGCGCTCCCGGAAATGAAAAGATTCGTAAAGCTTGCCCTTCCGATTATGTTTGGAGGAGCGACTATTCAGTTTTATTTCCTGATACAGCGTATGTTTGCTTCTCATTTAGAAGAAGGCGTCATCTCAGCAATGAATTACGCCTCAAAAATGACTCAATTCCCTCAGGCTGTGCTAATGACAAGTGTGACAACCATCGTCTATCCAATGTTATCCAAAGCAGTTGGAGAAAACGATTTTGATAAAGTTAAGCGGGCCTATCAGAAAGGCTTTCGCATGCTCTTTATACTGTTGATTCCAGCCTCTATTTTTATTTTTATGTACGCAGAGGACATCATCCGATTTATATTTCAGTACGGGAATTTTAGCATGAATTCCACGGAACGGACCTACCCGTTATTGCAGATTTTTTCATTATCAGTATTAAGTCTGGCCCTGAACACGTATGTGACCAGATTCTTTTATGCAATGGAAAATTCCTGGATTCCGATTCTGCTTAATGTAATTTCCGTATTCGGAGTCAACATTCTGGTTATCTGGCTGCTTATCGATCAATATGAAGCCAAGGCGATTGCCATTGGGACGGTTATTGCTACCATGGTTAATCTGCTCTTATTAGTGATTTTAGCGAAAAGAAAACTTGGGTTAGTGGTCAGTAGTTGGCGCGAGATGGGCAAATTGCTTCCATTTCTGTGTATCTCAACATTTTTTATCATATTAAGTGGATGGATTCCTATTTCGGCACCTGTTTTTTCATTGCTGGCAGGTGGTGGTGTTACGCTGATTTTTATTATAGCAGGATTTTATCGATTTAGAAGCTGAGCCTTTCACAAATGAGTTGTGGGGGGCTTTTGTAAACCTTCTTGTGTGATTTACCATAGAATTCGTAAGCTGCATTCTTTTGTTATAATGTGGTAAGAATGTCTGGTAAGAAGCGCATACCGTGTCTGAAGAGTCTATATAGTGTGTTCATTAGATATGGTGTGGTAAAAGACGCTTTAAATGGTCATTGGCCATACATTATTAAAGCCGGATTAACCGTATGAGGGAAGTCTTAAGAAAATATTCTCAAGTTTATCATTGCTCTTGGTTTCATTCCTAAATCAATTTTACATAAATTCTACAATTATATTGCAAACGGATAAATGTATTGTATTTCCATTAAATATATAGTATCTTTATTAAAGGACAAATAGACTGTGAGTTTAAAAGATGAATTTGAAAGAAAAACTTAAAATAAATTGAAACCATTTTGATTTTCATAACGTCTAAATTTACGAGAGTTTTCATTGTGCGCGAAGAAGTAAGTATCTGTATGGAAAGAAAATGAAAAATCTTTAATCAGCAACCGGCATAAACATTATGCCAGTTTCGTAGACTTTATGAGTGAATGTGGACATTGAACAAAATACACGCCTTAGACATCGCAAAGGAGGATCCCAATGCTATATATCGCTGCCGTTTTAATATGTCTGGCTATTTCGATTGTATTAACACCCCTTGTAAAAAAATTAGCGATAAAACTAAATGCTGTTGACCAGCCAAATGAAAGAAAAGTTCATAAAAAAGTGATGCCTCGTATGGGAGGATTGGCGATATATGCTAGTTTCCTATTGGGAGTCCTCATCCTTTCTCCAGAAGGCGTTCATATATGGCCGGTGATGATCGGGGCAACCATCATCGTTACCATTGGAGTATTGGATGACCTCTTTCAACTCTCAGCAGGAATTAAGTTCGCCGGTCATCTGCTGGCTGCGTTTACTGTTGTATTCAGCGGCATTCAAATTGACTTTATTACCGTTCCATTTGGTCCAAAAATTGAATTTGGCTTTTGGGGCATTCCGATTTCGATCATTTGGATTGTCGCCATCACGAATGCGATTAACCTGATTGACGGACTGGATGGCCTGGCATCAGGCGTCTCAGCCATTGCCCTGATTACGATTTCCGGCATGGCGCTATCCATGGGAAGTATTTTTGTTGCAGCACTTGGATTATTATTATTGGGAAGTACGCTTGGATTCCTGTTCTACAATTTCCATCCGGCAAAAATTTTCCTTGGGGATACGGGTTCGTACTTTCTGGGTTACATGATTGGTATTCTATCGATTATGGGATTATTTAAAAATTTAACCTTTTTCTCCATTATTGTGCCGATCATCATTTTAGGTGTGCCACTGGTCGATACAACCTTTGCCATCATCCGCCGTATGGTACAGGGTAAGCCATTGAGTGCGCCAGATAAGTCCCACCTGCATCACTGCCTCATCCGCTTGGGGTACAGTCACAGGAAGGCAGTCCTAATGATCTATGGCCTGAGTGGGATCTTTAGTATCGCCGCGATTATCTTCACCCGCAGTACAATGTGGGGCTCGATGATGATATTGTTAGCATTAGCTGTTCTGATTGAGCTTACGGTTGAAATTACCGGGATGGTGAGTCAGAATTACCGGCCGGTGTTGAATTTCGTAGCCGGTAAAAAGCGAGTAGATCAATAGATTATTTGGATAGAGAGCTGACCATTAGGTTGGCTCTTTTTTGTTGATGATCTGCACTTTCTGAGGTTGGGCGACGTGATTGGGAGTCTTTGAACTCATACTTCTTTCAGTCACTGATGTTTACAGCTCTAAGACAATCTCCTAGATATCATCTCACAGAATCTGCTGCGAAAATTTCCACCCTTATGACGAATCGAATATCTTAATCGAGAAAGAAATCTTCTATTATTATCAATAATCGTATTTAAAGACTTTAAAGTTTACGGATGTATTAAGCGGCGATCGATTCCAAAATGAAAAAGGCTGAAACGTTTGTGCTGAAACGAACGACTGTATAATAAAGGGGGCAACACAAGTGAACAAAAGATTAATGATTCTGTTCATCCTGGTATCAGCGGTCTTCAGCTTAACGGCCTGCGGAACCGGAATAGGAGGAGAAGCAGGTAACGGTGCAGGTGGCACAAACGAACACGTCGTTATCGACTGGGTAGATTTTATTAAAATAAACGACACCCAGTACACCGGCCTGCATTCCAGCGTCATCGCAGATCCATCCATGATTGGGGAAAAAATCGGTGAAGTGGAGTTTAAAGTAGCGGATAATGTGTCGAATCCCCAGTATCAGGTCAAAAACGGGGATGCTGCGTTCCAGGATAAGGGGACAGAAATATTTGCAGTAAAAAATCTGCCTGACTTTGCTGCCATTAAAGATTCGAACGAGGTAAATGGCTACCAGCTGTATCAGGCGGATAAATCTGAGACTGACATTTCCCGGAGTTTTAAGGATGTGGATAAAGGCAAAATTAGCAAAGTGGAATTTTATCAGGAGAAATCTCCAGGGGAGCCTGAACTTTTGAACCAGCTTACCAGTCAAAAGGACATTCAGACACTAATCAGCCTGCTGGATAAGGGCGAAAGAAGAACCGATTTTGCACCGAACCATTCAGAGGGACCAGTCGACCGCCATCAAATGGTTCTCTATATAGACCAGCCGCTTGTAAATACCTATTCAATTAATTATGACCACGAAACTTGGTACTGGCACC
Source organism: Salinibacillus aidingensis (assembly GCF_039522525.1). Classification (GTDB taxonomy): domain Bacteria; phylum Bacillota; class Bacilli; order Bacillales; family Alkalibacillaceae; genus Salinibacillus; species Salinibacillus aidingensis. The sequence goes on along the minus strand of NZ_BAAADO010000002.1, from coordinate 291,390 downwards.
CGAGGGATACAGAAATTCTGCCTGATAAAATTAGTGAATATATAACGAACTAAAGGAAATTTACGCTATGTATTCTCTGCTTACAATCAAAATAGCAGGGGGAGCATACGCTTTCGCCAGTTACTTACAAAAAGTTATTAAATTATTAAACTAGTTGAAATTTTGTATCGGATGTTGTAATATAATGGGTGGATATAGAAATATTTGGATTGGGGAATACTAGAAAGTCTAGTGTGCTTCAAAGATTAGATAAACAGACCTTTGAAGCGATCGGTTGGAATGGAAAATTACATCTGTTGCAGACGCCCTATGGAGTCTACTGAACTTATAAGTTACATACACAGCACAAAACCGGATGTAATAAACAAAAAATCATTGAAATGTAATGGGGTACCGCTTTCAACACTGGTAAAAGGTGTTGGAAGCGGTATTTTTTGTTGGGTTCGATATTGTCGGGCTTAATACTTTTGGAAACGGACCGATTCCGTACAAAACCGCTCAATTCTCTATCCTGGGGTTTAATTAATAGAAAAACGGATTAATTATAAAATTTTTGGCTTAATTATATAAAATCAAGTTTAATTAATTATAAAACTGGACGAATTATTTTCAAAATAGGATTAATTATTTTCAGAAAAAGACAGATAACGCTCTCGGACGCTCAATTCCGGGGAAATCGGCATAATTATAAAATGACAGGCTCAATCCGTGACCGCTCGCAGAAAATTCGACAAAATTCGGGGCGTGACAGGCACCACCCCGGGAGGCACCACCCACGGAAAGCACCACCCCCGACCACCCCCGCTCCCCCCCACAAAATTCCGTTTTGAGTTTCCTGGAATTTATGTAATAATAAGGATAGTTTGTTAAGCTTATGTAAATCTTTTGTGAAGATTGTCAAATAACGTTGTGGGGTGAAGGTGTGTGACGTTTAATGAAGTAATGGCATTAATTATGCCTTCAATCATAGGGCTATTGATTTATTCAAAATTGAAGAAGCGTGATCTGACATGGTTTGAATTCTTCAGTAACCTGGCCTTATTTATGGTAATCACCAATGCCATTTGCTATGGAATTTTAATTTTTATATTTGAAAGAAATTCCCTGTTGTTCAGCATTTCATTTACGATGAAGTACAGTATCCTGGCGATGTTTATTGCAGTAGTCATTGCCGTATTGTATCGAATTGTTGAATTAAATATCAAAATGAATGTGAAAGTGAAAGTTGCCGATGAAAAGAATCATTAAAGCCATCATAACCGTATTAACCTATATTTTATTAGCGACTACTGCATTGGTACTGGCAACAGCGATATATATCAGGCAGAGCTTTCCGGAACAGGGCATTGATGAAATGCTTTTTTACCTCACAAGTGGATTAGAGGGTACGTCCAATGATGTGTTTATTACCGGCATTCAACAGGGTATCATCCCATTTCTAATCATATTATTGTTCCTGATTCTGCCATTGATCAAGTTCAAAAAACGGGAGAATCGTATAGAAATCAGCATCCGAAAGAAAAAGCTTAATATTCACATTTTCCCTTTAAGAAGACTAAGACTTATTTATGCATTATTTACGCTGGCTATAGCATTGTTTGCATGCTATAAGATGCTTGGAGTGGATGAATACCTAGATCAGTTAAATGCTGAATCCACCTTCATCGAGGATCATTATGTAAGTGGCACGGATGTATCTATCACATTCCCGGAAGAAAAACGGAGCCTTATTATTTTGTACCTGGAGTCCATGGAAAACTCCTTCATTGACCGGGAGAGTGGGGGAGGCTGGCCATATACAGTCATCCCTGAGCTTGAGCAAATCGCAAGGGAAAATATCAATTTTTCAAATACAGGTAAAATAGGTGGCCCTTTACCGACTCAAGGGACCGATTGGACGGTAGCCTCCCTTTTTTCAACAACTTCTGGACTTCCCTTAAAAATTCCGGTAGGTCAAAACCGGTATCGTTACTCCGATGACTTCATGCCAGGCGCATATGCGTTAGGGGATATATTAAAACAAGAAGGGTACCAGTTATCCGCCATGTTTGGATCGAATGCCAAATTTGGTGGCCGCAAAAATTATTACAAAAGTCATGGCGACTATAAAGTATTTGATGTCAATACGGCTATTCATGAAGGAAAAATGACGGCAAGTGAAAAAGTGTGGTGGGGCTTTGATGATTCGGACTTATTTAAATGGGCCAAAGAGGAAATCAGTACCTTAGCCCAGGGAGAACAGCCCTTTAACTTCACGTTTTTGACTGCAAACACTCATTTCACAGACGGTTATCTGGAAGAAGGAGCGGGCAACAAATATGACACTCAGTACGAAAATGTCTATGCCTACTCCTCCAAACAGGTGCAGGAATTTGTGACGTGGCTAAAAGGGCAGGACTTTTATGAAAATACAACGCTGGTGATTCTTGGAGATCATCTGAGTATGCAGGGGGGAGGTTTCTTTCCTGCTCACCTCAATAAAGAGTATCAGCGAACGATTTATAATGCCTTTTTAAATACAACAACTAAACCTGTTCAACCAAAAAATCGCACATTCTCCCTGCTTGATATGTATCCGACGATTCTGGCCAGTATCGGAGTGAACATTGAAGGAGACAGGCTGGGACTTGGAACGAATTTATTTTCAGACAAACAGACATTGTTTGAGCAATATGGAAGAAAGCATGTGAACGATCAGCTGGCGGTAAATTCCCGTTTCTATAATCAAAACATTTTGCAGGATGATTATTTGGAGCTATTAAAGCAGGCAGAAGAAGAGCAGGTGAAAGAAAAGAAAGAAGAATAGGGTTTTACTTTTGCATGTTTTTTCATACAGACTGATTCGCTACGTGAAATCGAATCAGTCTTTTTTCCGAAATGGTTTTTATTTTGACAGCATGAGTCGTTTCATGATAAAGAATAAATTGTACACAAATCGGAGTGCTCTATTTCCTCTGTTTTATGTTAATACTGGTATGGAAGCATTAAACGTTCTCAGGAGAATCTTCAGGAGGAATGTTTAATGAGGCATACTGATAGAGGTGATCAGATATGGAAAAGCTGATAACCGTTATGGTACCGGCTTATAATGAAGAAATCGTGATTAAGCAGTTTTACAGCAGAATCAATGAAGTCATTAATGGGATTCGTAACTATCGTTTTGAACTATTATTTGTGAACGATGGAAGCACGGATCAGACTCTGGAGATTATTAAACAATTAAGGGAGACGGATCAGAGGGTATCCTATGTAGACCTGTCCCGGAATTTTGGGAAGGAAGTGGCGATGCTGGCAGGCTTTGACTACGCGAAAGGCGATGCAGTTGTCATTATAGATGCTGATTTACAGGACCCGCCTGAATTAATTGCTGAGATGATTTATTATTGGGAACAGGGCTACGATGACGTCTATGCCAAACGAAGGGATCGTCAGGGTGAATCCTGGCTGAAAAAAGCGACTTCCAAAGCGTTTTACCGTCTCTTGAAAAAAACAACCACGATACCCATTCAGGAGGACACGGGAGATTTTCGCTTACTGGACCGACGCTGTATCAATGCCCTCCGCCAAATCCGGGAGTCTCAGAGATACACCAAAGGATTATTTAGCTGGCTTGGGTTTAAGAAAAAGGAAATCCTGTTTACAAGGGATCCCCGTGCGGCCGGAGAAACCAAATGGAATTATAAAAAATTAATGAACCTGGCAATAGAGGGGATCACGTCCTTTACTACATATCCATTAAAGCTTTCCTCCTATTTAGGATTTTTCATTTCCATTGGGGCTTTCATCTATATGTTTGTCATTATTTTCAAGACCATCTTTTTTGGTGAACCTGTATCCGGGTATCCTTCATTAATGAGCGTCATTCTGTTTCTTGGCGGTATTCAGCTTCTTTCTCTCGGCGTCATCGGAGAATATTTAGGCCGAATTTTTAATGAAACGAAGCAGAGGCCTGTGTACCTCGTGCAGGAATATAATGGGGAAAAGGAATTTGTTATCCATGAAGATCATCAATCATGAAGTTTCTAAATACGCAATTTTTGGGGTATTAACGACGCTTGTCAACATATTAACATATATTTTCCTGACGAAGGTCCTGGCTTTTGATTACAAGACTGCAACCGTAATTGCCTGGATTGCTTCGGTCTTGTTTGCTTATTACACAAATAAAAAATATGTATTCAATGCCCGCTACACGAAGCTGATTCAGACGCTTAAGAGCTTTTTCCTGTTTGTATTTTACCGTCTACTCAGCCTGCTCGTGGACCTGGCAGTGATGTATGTTCTAATTGAGTTTTTCTATTTAGATGATCTGTTAACGAAAATTATTGCGAACGTCGTCGTGGTGATTTTCAACTATATCACAAGCAAATGGCACGTATTTTCAAAAAAGGAAAGAGAAGTTGAATGACATCAACCATCTTTTTTGTATAGAAATGGAGTTTTGGAAATGGGAACGAAAACGAAATTCAGCAGACATCATATATTGATGATTGCGATGATCCTGCTTTCTACGGTTATAACCTTATTCCTGTCGACACAGAAAATAAACTACCATCTGGATGAACTTCTTACATACAGCCTGTCGAACGGAACCGATTATATTAATATTAAACCGGGAGAGACCTACGAATTATACGGCAAGCACCAGGAAAGCTTTCTGACTCCATCAGGGGAGACAAGGTTCAATTATCAAAATGTATGGAAAAACCAGGCCGAGGATGTACATCCCCCATTTTATTATACAATCTTTCATACGATCAGTTCCTTTATGCCGGGGGAATTCACCAAATATATTGGGATTAGTATAAATATTTTCTTTAATGCACTGATTATTTTACTGCTGTATAAGTTTTCAATGCTTATTACAAACAGCAGAAAAGCAGCTTACCTGACCAGCTTGTTCTGGGCTGTGAATCCGGGAATTATGTCGGACATGATGTTTATCCGTATGTACATTATGACGATGTTTTTCTGCTTATTGATATCCTATGTTCATGTTAAGTTTATGAAGGACGTAACCCCCAGCAACAGCAGATTTTTTCTATCTCTGTTCCTGGTGTCTCTGGGCGGGGCTTTAACCCATTATTATTTTATCGTTTTCACCTTTTTCGTCTGTGCATTATTTGTATTCTATTTATTGTATAAAAAACAAATCAAGCACTTGCTGATGTACGTTGGAACCTATATCCTGACGATTCTTGCTGTCCTCGGGATCTTCCCTTCTGTTTATGATCATATTTTTGGCGGGGAAAGCCGGGGCCAGGAGTCCATGGAAAACCTAATGAATATGGGTGATTATCTGGGTTCCATTCAGGGGTTTTGGCGTATTATCAGTAATACCCTATTCGGAGGCGTCCTGCTCATAGCTGTGTTCGCAATCGGGATCCTGCTGATTATGATAAGTCTTCGCAAGCGGAAAATAGTGAAGACTGACCATGACAGGCAAAGCGTGCTCGATCGGCCATCCATCTGGAATATCGTCTATCTGTTGACGACGTGTTCCCTGTATTTCCTGCTGATTGCAAAAATTGCTGTTTATTCAGCAGAAAGATACATGCAGCCAATTTACCCCATCATCATATTAACGTTTACAGCACTACTCTACCATGCCATCCAGTACTTTTCGAAAAGAGCTCCTGTGTTTATCGTTAGTGCGGCCCTGGTTCTGATTTCGATAAATGGATATGTAAATACAACCAATTTTGAATATTTAAGGCTTCAAAGTGAGGAGGCCATTGAACTGGCGGAGAAATACAGTGATAAAGACAGCATAGTAATATTCGACAGGGTATGGAAAATCCCGGCAAGCTACGTAGAATTATCGAACTATAAAACCGTAACTTTCTATGATAAAAGTAAGCTCAATCCCCTTTATCAAAATACGGATTACGACGAATTTGTTCTATATGTTCATGGAGAAGCAGCCCCTATCGTAAAGGATATCGTAAATAAGCTTCCACAAATTATAAGCTACAAAAAGCTTAGCTCCTACGCCTATACAGACGTGTATTATTTACAGTAATGTGGGACGGGGACAGGTCCCTTGTCCTCCTGTCTAAGATTATTCGACAAAATTCGGTGTGACAGGCAGAGCGACCGAGCAAGGTCGTGACATATAGCGGGTGGGATACCTGCCAGGTAAGAGTTAGCCACTCACTTGTAGCGAGTTTTGGAGGCTCAGCCTAATTTACAATTCACATCAATGGCACACTTCATATAAAAAAACCGCATTAAGTCACCATATATTGATGAATTAATGCGGTTTAATGGGGGATTAAACATCTAATGAAGTAGTAATGTCATATTTAGACTTCACTTCTTCTAACCATGTCGAATATTCGTTGTTCACTCTAGTAGCCATTAAATCCTCTCTTACTTTTTCTTTTACCTCTTCAAATTTTGCTTCTTTTGCTTCAAATTTTTCCTCTACCCGAATAACATGAAAACCATTTTCCGTTTCCACAGGATCACTGATTTGTCCAACTTCCATTGAAAAAGCAGCATCTTCAAATGCTTGAACCATCTCTCCTTTGCCAAAGGTTCCTAAGTCCCCACCTGATTCACGACTCGCTTCATCTGTTGAATACTCTTTTGCTAAACTTGTAAATTCTTCACCTGCTTCCAGCTTATCAATTACTTCTTCTGCAGTTTCCTTGTCATCTACTAAAATATGACTGGCATGCACTTCTTCTTGTTGATTATACTGGTCTTTGTTTTCATTAAAATAAGTTTGCAGTTCTTCATCTGTAATGGTAATTCCTTCAGCAACTAATTTATTGGTTGCAAGATACGTTTCAATATCTTGTTCAATGGTTGACTGCTTGATTCCGTTTTCCTCCAGTAAGGACTGAAAGGCTTCCTCACCACCATAATATTCCTGATAATTCGCCATTTCAGCATCGATTTTTTCTTGAGATACTTCCACACCTTGCTTTTCAATTTCCATCTCAATTACTTTTTGTGTGACTAATGAATCTAATACTTCTGCTCCATATTGAGACACCAATACATCATTTAATTCCTGTTCACTAATTTTTGTGTCATCAATTTCCGCAACATATTTTGTTGATGAGTTGTATGAAAAGCCCCAAATTAAAAGAAGCAGGGCAACAATAGAACCGATACCCCAATATATCATTTTTGGTTTTGTCATCATGTTTTTCTCCTCTCTTAATACGTTTATTTGTTCATGATGTCAGAGTTAAATCATTCATTGACTATCTCTATTAAATTAAATTACATTAAATCGTTTTATTATCTACCATTTAAAATTTTCCTAAGAGGTAACCACTTAACTCGGTCAACTTTCACCTTATAAATTTGTGTTGTGCGGTTAAAGTCAAAATCAATCTTGATATATGTGTGATGAAGTTGGTAAAAACCCTTATGGTTCTTCGTTATATTGAGTAAATCAGGGAATTCAGTAAGAATAAATGATCTAACCCTTTGTTAGCTATTCGCTTTTTCCATCCAATTAACATAGTTGCTCTTTTATTATCATCACCTCTTTAGAACACAGAATTATTTTGATGTTTTAATCTCTTACAAAACTCACTTTACAAGGTGAATGTGTCAGGATGATGTCCAAAAAAATTACACTACCTCTATATAATTTTCAGAAATCCGACGAATAGCACGGGGGGACACGGGGACAGGTCCCTTGTCCCATCCCGGGATCCAGCTTTCAACACTGGTAAGAAGGTGTTTGAAGAAAGATTTTTTGCGCGTTTGATGTTTTCAGGCAGGCTTAATACGCGTGTGAACGGACCGATTCCGTACAAAACAGCTCAATTCTCTATGGTTTAATTAAAAGGAAAGCGGATTGATCATAAAATTTTTGGTTTAATTATATAAAAGCAAGTTTAATTAATTTGAAAACAGGATGAATTAATTTGAAAACAGGATGAATTATTTTTAAAATAGGACAGATAACGGTCACGGACGCTTAATTCAAGGAAAATCGGCTTAATTATTAAATTACACGCTCAATCCACCGCCGTGCAACGCCATACACCGAAAATAAAAACCCCCACCTGTCAACCAAGTGGGGAGTCGTCCTCGTCCCATTAGACCGGGACAAGGAACCTGTCCCTCCGTCCCGCGGGAGCCACACAAAAGATTATTCGACAAAATTCGGGTCGTGACAGGCACCAGCAGCACTAACCACCTCCTTTTCCGTCACATAACTCCCTGCCACCCCGAGCACTTCAGCAATCTGTGCAACAATAGGCTGTTCCAGGTAAGCCTGATGCAGGATGTCTTTCTGTTTGAAAATATCCCGGGTCGGGCCCTCAATCTGAACCCGCCCCTGATTAAATACAATCGTCCGCTCAAAAACCTCGGCGGCAAAGTCCATGTCATGAAGGATGCAGAGGACGAGCTTTCCCTGATTACGGAGCTCATAAATGATTTCCTTCAGCGTTTCCTTTCCTTCATGGTCCTGTCCCATGGTCGGTTCATCAAATATAACAATATTGGGGTCCATGGCCAAGATGGAGGCGATGGCGATCATTTTTCGTTCGGACAGGCTTAAATCGTAGGGATTCGTGTCCACGTATTCGTCCAGTTTAACTTTCCGCAGTGCCTCCATAGACTTCTCCCTGGCGTCCTGCTCATCCATCCCGATATTCAGTGGTCCGAACATGACTTCGCTGATGACGGTATTTTTAAAGACCTGGTCATTTGGATTTTGGAAGACGAGTCCAATTTCCTTCGCTAGGCTGGCTACGGTATAATCCTTAGTGTTTTTTCCATTAAGGACGATCTCGCCCTCTGTGGGAACAATCAGCCCTTTAAGCAATTTGACAAACGTGGATTTGCCCGCACCATTTTGTCCCACAATAGCGGTGGCTGCTCCATTCAGCGTCAAATCGATGCCTTTCAAAACATCATTTCCAGCTGTATAGGAAAAAGATAGATTTTTAATTTCGATGGAGTTCATAGGTATCACCAATTTCCCGGGACAGTTCCTTGAGTGTAACAGGATACAGTCCGTTTTGTTTATTTTGAATGCCCAGAGATTTACTGATTCTCGTTACTGCAGGAGCAGTCATTCCGTAGTCCTCCAGATCGTCACGGGAGAAGACCTCGCCCGGGCTGCTGTAATCGATCAATTTGCCGTCGTGCATGAATAGAATTTTATCTGCATAGCCGGCCATTTTATCGATTTTATGCTCGGCCATAATAATCGTGATGCCTTCCTTCCTCAGGTTTTCGATCACTTTAAATACTTCATCTGTTCCTTGAGGGTCCAGTTGGGATGTTGGTTCGTCGAGAATGAGAATATCGGGTTTCATGGCGATCACACTGGCAATGGCGACCCGCTGCATTTGTCCGCCCGACAGGTCAAAAGGATTTTTGTCCTGAATGCCGGTAATGTCAAGCAGCTCCAGGCTTTCATCAATTCTATGAATCATCGTCTCTCTGTCTAAGCCCATATTTTCCAGTCCAAAAGCGATTTCCTCGTACACGGTATATTTTGATCCGGTCATTTGGGAGAAGGGATTTTCGAATACCAGCCCGACATGCGAGGAAATTTCGCCGATTTCATGCTGCCTGACTTCCAGTTCATTGATCAAAACTTTTCCGCCGTAAGCTCCGTTAAAAAAGTGGGGGACAAGACCGGCCAGTGCAAAACAAAGGGTGGACTTCCCAGCTGTATTTTTTCCAATCAGACCGATATACTCGCCCTGTTCCACATCAAAGGAAAGATCATTTAACACGAGCTTATCAGTGTCCGGATATTTATATTTTAAATTTTCAACGCTTATGATCCCCATGTCACAATCCTCCAAACAATGGCTGCTATCAGTGCCGTCCATAATAGAATCTGAACCAATTTCTGGTAGCGGTATTCCTTTGATACGTTTAAAAAGGACCTTTGACGATTGGCATTAAACCCTCTGACTTCGAGTGCAATCGCCCGCTCCCGTGTCACGTTCAGCGAGTTGAGCACGACGGGGCCAATTAGCGGAAAGAAGGCTTTCATACGTACGAGCAGATTTCCTTCTGTTTCCATACCTCTTGAACGCTGGGCATCCGTGATTTTTCCCATGGTGGCACGCATTTGCGGAATCAGCTGCAGAACGGACAGCAAAACATAGCCGATTTTAGGCGAGAGCCCTTTTTTAATCAGCGCTTCCACCAGTTCATCATGCCGGGTTGTTAAAATTAAAATGCCAAATGACATCACCATGTTCATCACCCGCAACGTCAGCAAGGCTGCGTAGCTCAATCCTTCCTGATAAAAAGTGAGAAACCCGAGGGAAAAGAGCTCCGTTTGATTTTCCGGGTGAAAAAAGCCCTGAACAATAATGATGGAAATAATTAAAATAATACTTAAGCCTAATATCGGAACAATTTTGCGAAAAACCTTTCCTAAAATAAGCAAAATCAATGTAATCATGGCAACGGTAAAAACAAACGTCACCTCAGGAATGATGTATGTGATGGCAATGCTCACCATCACATACAAAAGCTTTGTTAGCGGATGTGTATTGTGTAAAATGGAATTTCTGTCTACGTACAGGGTCATTGTGCTCATCAGAATCATCCTCTATAGTTGTTCAATTTTGTCACTGCTGCGGAAAATCGTGTTGAAGTTCTTTGGAAGGCCTTTAAATATGAAATAACTGATAATGACGGATGCGATTTTGTCAGGAACATCGACAACGAAACTGTCCCCAAACGAAGCGAGCCATACCGGGACGTTATTGGATACTAAGAAGGCATAAAAAGCATCTCCCCACACGTTGCCGGTCTGACCGCCCCAGAAAATGATATTCAGAGGGGTTGAGATGATCGCCGCTGCAATCCCTACGACAAAACCAATGACAATCGCGGTTTTTACATTTTTCAGCCAGCCCTTATAAGCCATAACCCCGACAATCAGACCGATGGCACCACTGGTAATGGCGTATACTGTGGAAATAGGATCTACGGTGATTCCATAAATAATATTGTTAATGATTCCTGATAAAGCACCAATAATAGGTCCTGCCAGCATACTTGCTAAAACGGTCCCGATCGAGTCGAGCCACAGAGGCAGCTTTAACAATCCCGCAAATAATTTCCCTAAGTAGTTAATCCCGATGGCTGCAGGAATTAAAGCAATCGCGGCTGTTGAGAGCTTGAAAGACCACATACTCGTTTTACTCATTTCCAGTTCCTCCCTTAAAAATTAAAATGTATTGTGAATAGAAGCAATAGCCTCTAATGCCACCTGAATGGAATATCTTTCACCTTGGATTGGCAGGCTTTCCCCATCAACAAGGTCATTGATTCCGGACTGAAGATTCCCTTTTGACGGAACCACGACATTTAAAATTGATGCCGTCCTTATTCCTCGCAAAGCTCCGACGACAAACAATGTGGAGGTTTCCATATCGGAGCCGAGGACTCTTCGTCTAGACCAGTAGTCCTCTATTTGTTCTTCCTTATCGGTATAAAAACTATCATGACTTCGGACAATCCCTGTATGATAGGGGATATTCTTTTTGGAAGCGGCAGCACGGATTGCAGAAACCAGCTGATCATCCGCTACAGCAGGAAAGCCGGCTTCAATATAGGCATTGGTTGTACCCTCATCACGAACGGCCCCTGTAGCAACAATTAGGTCACCTAAATGAATGTGGTTCTGCATCGATCCGCTGCTCCCAACCCGGATGAGCGTGGTTACCCCAATATTGGCCAATTCCTCCACCGCAATCCCGGCTGACGGCCCGCCGATCCCCGTCGAAACAACCAGAACGGGAATGCCCTTATATTCTCCAATGATGCTTTTATACTCACGGTTAAAAGCCAATTCTTTCACGTTATGAAAATGCTTTTTGACCTGATCGACCCTCTTTGGATCCCCCGGGAGCAATGCATATTTTGCCTGAATTTCTTCGGTTAATTGAAGGTGTGGCTGCATTTCAGTGCCCATAAATAATCTCCCTTTCTATTCCAGCAAACTATTTTCCTTTTCATCACTCAGAAGTTGAGGATGGGGAACAATAATTCCATCTTCCTTGAACTTAATGACGTTCTTTTCAGCTAACTCCCGCAGGACCCGATTCACACTTCTTAACGTAACCGCGTGCAGTTCACTCATCTGGCTCTTGCTGACTCTCACAATATAATGATTACGCTGATAGGGGACCATTTCCTTTAATATAAAATCACAAAGACGATACTTGAGCGGATAGAGACTATCGACCCCCGCCTTCATCGCAAGGTTATATAAATATTTCGCCAGACGCCGGTTGAAATAAAAACTCATATGATGATCTACACTCATCCACTCAAGAAAATCTTTTCTATCGATGCTGATCAACGTTAAATCTGTTAACGCTTTCACATTTGAAACAGAAGAATACTGGTCAAAAATTTCAATCTCCCCAATAAAATCCCCTTTCTGATATATCGCCTGTGAATACGTCCTGCCGTTTTCGGAGGTGACGTAAATCTTCGCCGTCCCCTCAACAATGATATAAAAACGCTGGATTGAATCGCCCTGATAAATAACAATATCTCCCTGACTGATTTGATCCACAGACATTTTCTTCAGGAATCGATAGGGGCACTCTTTCACCATTTCATGTACATGATTATATTCCTCTATCAGCTCTGTCAGTTTCTCCATCCCATCAACTTCCTTCTTTTATTTTATAGGATTCGATCAATAGAGGACAGGACATCTGTCCACCCAGGATTGCTAATTTAAAGAAATTTCAGTTAAATCATAACCCATTTCGAGAAAAATGTCTCCCCATTCGACAAAATCCGGGCGGTGACAGGCACCACCCCAGTGGAGCAGGTATGCCCAGGGGCGCTATTCTCCTTCGGGGGGACAGAGGGACAGGTCCCATGTCCCTTTTAAGGTTTAATTAGTAGAAAAGTGGATTGATAGATGTATTAAAGGTTTAATTAGTAGAGATTTGGATTAATAAATATATTTCAGGCTTAATAAAGAGCTATGGGATCAATAAAATACATTTTAGGCTTAATCACAATAAATAGGGCTTAATCTTTTTATAAACAGGACGAATTAATTTTGAAACCGGACAGAAAAATTTTTAAATAGGACAGAATGGAAGAAGAAGCGCTTGATTCAATAAAAAAACGCTCAATTTTTAATACCTTACATTTATGCAGAGATAATCTTCTTCCCTCTAACCGGCCATTCTTTAGAATCTTGGGGGTTTGTCAAATGCTCTTCTAGACTAACTTTCTATAGGGGGGGGCCACCACACAGCTATCACTTGGTACGAACACCATTACCCCAAAATATGCTACTATTGAACTATACAAACGAATTCAAAAAGAAGGCAGGGGTTTCTATGAGCGACATGATTTTTGATATTTCACCTGACAAGTACCAGACGTTAAGTGAATCTGAACGGTTTTTGTTGAAATATATTTATGACCATTTAACGGAAACTTCTAAAATGTCTATCGTAAATTTAAGTGAAAAAGCAAATGTCTCAACAGCTACAATCGTCCGCTTGATGAAAAAGCTTGGGTATAATGGCTATACATCCTTTAAATACAGCATTCACGAAAAGCTCTCTACCCCGGATGATGAACCATCAGAGTTAAAGGATATAGACATGGAAATCAAACAGGCAATTTTTAAGAATGAACATGAAGTGGTAAAGACCATTCAAATGCAATCGATCGGCATGATAGAGGATGCGATACAAAAAATACAGGATGCTGATAAAATTTATGTTTTCGCAAGAGGCTTTTCAGAGATGATAGCTTCCGAAATGACCACAAAACTCCAGCTATTAGAAAAGAACTGCGAGATGCATAATGACCCAAATATTATTCGATTAAAGTCAAAAAAGCTCAAACAGAGGGAACTGGCAATTTTTATTTCATTAAGTGGGGAAACAAAGGAATTAGTAGAAGCTTGTAAAAATTTACGCATTAATAACATAAGTACTATCACTTTAACAGCAAAAATGGACTCTAGCCTAGCTTCTTTATCGGAATTATTCTTTTTAGGTTATAAAGATTCTCACTCCTATTTTCCTGACTATGAAGTTCGCTCGAGACTTCCGTTACAGGTTATCTCAAGAATTATTTTGGATGCCTATGTGATTCGTATGACGTAGAGATATTTGCCCGGGAATTTGTCCTCCATAGAGGCTTTCCTGGGTTTTCTTTTTATATAAACCTAAAGAATTGAATATATGAAAACCCTTTTACACATCCTGAAAACCTTTACATTAAATTATGTGCGATAATGAAATCAAGATAAAGGAGGTGGTTGGATGATATATACTTGTACGTTAAATCCGGCGATTGATTTATTTGTTGCAACAGAGAATTTTAAACCCAATCAGGTCAATCGAACCTATGATGAAGACTATCAGGCTAATGGAAAGGGAATTAATGTATCTATTATGCTTAAAAAGTTAGGTGTTGATAGCACTGCATTAGGTTTTGTTGCGGGATTTACCGGGTCTTATATTAAAGATGAGTTAAAACGTTTAGGCATTCATACAGATTTTGTAGAAATAGACGGAATCACCCGTGTGAACATTTTCGTTCATAATGATGATGAGGAATATAAAATTGTGAATAGAGGCCCGGAGGTAGAGCAGAAAAGCATTTATCAAATCAAGCAAAAAATCGAACAATTACCGGACCATTCAATACTTTTTGTATCAGGGAGCGCGCCACAGGGCGTTGATGAAGCCATTTATGAAGAAATTGCAAAGGTTTCCGATCAAAAAGGAATACACCTAGTCTTAGATATTAGTTCAAAAAATCTATTAAACTGTCTCCCTTATCATCCATACCTGATCAAACCAAATCGAGAGGAGCTGGCAAAATTATATAACCGTGATTCGATAACAGATGAAGAGGTTATTGAATTAGGCTATGACCTTTTAGATAAAGGATCCCAGCGTGTATTGATCAGCTTGGGAGAAGAGGGTGCAGTATATATCGATCATGACCATTTAGTAAAAGTCTCATCCGTAAATGGGAGCGTTGTAAATACAGCGTGTGCAGGAGATACAATGCTTGCAATGTTTGTTCAGAAGTTACAGGCAGGGTTCTCTATTGGAAAAGCATTAACCTATGCATCGGCAGCAGGAGCTTCAACTGCTTTTTCAAAAGGACTTAGTGATTTAAGCGACCTGAATGAGCTAGTTCAAAAAATTAAAATAGAAGAAAATGTAAAAGGGGGAATCAAACATGAGTAAGATTAAAATTGTCGGTGCCACAGGCTGTCCAACAGGAATTGCACATACATTTATGGCTGAAGAGGCACTAAAAAAAGCTGCCGAAAAATTAGGTGTAGAAATCAAGGTTGAAACACACGGCCAGGTAGGTGTTGAAAATGAGTTAACCAAAGCTGAGATTCAAGAAGCTGATGGTGTCATCATTGCTGCAGATAAAGACGTAAATGCAGGCAGATTCGTTGGAAAGCCAACCATCGATGTGTCGGTAGGACAAGGGATTAAAGATGCTGAAAATTTAATTCAGCAAATTATCGATGGAAAGGCACTCCCTTACAAGGGAAATGGAAGTAGTTCAAGTTCTGATGCTGCAGAGGAGGAATCATCTGAAGGAGGATCAGGTGTAGGCCGAACCATTTATAAACACTTAATGAACGGTGTTTCCCACATGCTTCCATTTGTTGTTGGTGGTGGTGTGCTGATAGCTTTATCCTTCTTATTTGGGATTCACTCAGCTAATCCAGATCACGAACAATATAATGAGTTCGCAGCATTTCTGAATAGTACAGGTGGTGTGGCCTTTGGACTTATGGTTCCAATTTTAGCTGCATTCATTGCTCAATCGATCGCACAAAGGCCAGGTATGATTGCTGGTTTTGTTGGCGGTGTAATTGCTAATGATGGTGGAGCAGGCTTTTTAGGCGGAATTGCTGCCGGCTTTATCGCAGGTTACATTGTTGTCTTATTGATGAAACTCTTTAAATCGCTGCCACAATCTTTAGAAGGGTTAAAAGCAATCTTCTTGTATCCGCTTATCGGGATATTATTAACCGGTGGAGCGATGAAAATTATTGTAGGACCAATGACAACCATAAACGAAGGTATGATGAATTTTCTTTCAAACTTCCAGGATTCCAACCCGATTCTTTTAGGCTTAATAGTTGGATGTATGAGTGCATTTGACATGGGTGGACCAGTGAATAAGGCTGCTTATCTTACAGGTACAGCATTGCTGTCAGACGGAAACTTCTATTTCATGGCAGGTGTATCAGCCGCATGTATTGCACCACCATTGATCATCGCATTTGCAACCGTATTCTTCAGAAAATATTTTAATGAGCAAGAGAGAAACGCTGGTATTCTAAACTTTATTTTAGGTTCGACGCATATTACTGAAGGAGCTATACCATTTGCAGCTAAGAACCCGCTTGTAGTCATTCCTATTTTAATGGTCGGTTCATCTATCTCGGCAATTCTAACTTACCTGTTTAACGTACAAGTACCGGCACCACACGGAGGATTCTTGGTATTACCTGTTGTTACTAACGCAATCTTATGGGTTGTAGCGATTTTAATCGGATCTTTAGTAGCTGCCTTTATTTACGGGGCTTACAAGAAACGTTCTTACTTAAAAAATGAAGTAGGTGTTGAAGATGCAGCATAATCAATTATTAGATAAAGAATTAATCCAATATAACACTGATTTAAATTCACAGGCGGAAGTGTTTGAACAAATTGCGTCCCTTGCTATTAAGCAGGGGATTGCAACAGATAAAGAAGCTGTTGTGAAGGGACTTATTCAACGTGAGGAGGAAAGCACAACTGGTTTTTATAATGGTTTTGCTATCCCCCATACAAAGGATTATTCTATCAAAAAGGCTGGAATTGTGATTTTGGTTAATGATAATGGGATTGAATGGGATTCAATGGACGGTGAACCTGCGAAGTTTTTTATTTCCTTGCTGATCCCTGACGAAGAAGGCGGTTCTACACACTTAAAAGTATTATCTGCTATTTCCAAAATGCTTATTCATGACGATGTTCGATCAGAATTATCAGAAGCCAAGAGTTCGGATGAGATCTATGATATTATCAATGGTTTTTTAAACGAGCATATGAATTAACAGGTAAAGATGGAGGTCATCCCAGTATGGGTATCATAGCGATTGATATGGATGGTACGTTGATTAACAGTCACCATCAAATTAGTAAGGAAAACATTGCGGCAATAAAAAAAGCACTGAAGCTTGGACATGAGGTTGTCATTGCTACAGGTAGAGCGCAATTCGATGTTAAGAAGATCCTGGATGACATCGATCTATCTTTATACACAATTGGGGCTAATGGAGCTACCATCCACTCTCCTGCTGGAACTAATATTCTCTCAGAATCAATGCCAGAGGCCCAAACCAGAAGAATTGCAGACTGGTTGAATCAGCAAAACTTTTATTATGAAATGTTTTGTGAAAGCGGGATTTATACCCCTGTTCAAGGGAGAGAGATTCTTAAGAGCGAGTTGAAAGAACTGGAAATTCACAGTTCAAAAATAGAAATGGAATCTATGGAGCAAGCGTATGAGAAACAAGTAGGACAAACCGGTTATGTATTCATGGAAAGCAATGAAAAGGTGTACCAGGATAAACAGAAAGTTTACAACATACTGGCCTTTTCTTTCCTGGATAAAAAAAGGATAAATGGATGGAATCATTTTGCAGGGGAAAAGGACGTAACGCTTGTTTCCTCATCACCATACAATTTTGAGCTAGAGCACCCTAGAGCCTCAAAAGGAAATGCGCTTAAATACCTGGCACAGGTGCTGAACATGAGTTTAGACAATTCTATTGCAATAGGTGACAGCGGAAACGACATTTCCATGTTCAAGGCTGTTTCCCATAGTTATGCGATGGAAAATGCAAAGGATTATGTCAAGAAAGAAGCAGATTATATTGCCATATCGAATGATCAGAACGGCGTCGCCAGGGTTATTCATAGCTTTCTAGATAATGAATAATTTTGGAGCATGGTACGCGCATCATGCAAATGAGGAGGATAAATCAATGAAATTAACACCAGGTAAAAAAAGAGGATTAGATGCAATCTCCAATCATAACCATATTGTACTGGCAACTGCTATGGACCAGCGCGGTTCATTGGGAAAAATGATTAAGTCCTTCAATGAAAACATTTCATATGGAGATGGACTTACGAACTTTAAAGTAGGAGTAAGTGAAGTCCTGGGCAATCAATCTTCATCCCTACTTTTGGATCCTGAATATGGTTGGAAGGCGGCTGAGAAACTGGAGGACTCAAGAGGACTCATTATGGCCTACGAAAAAACGGGCTACGATACGTCAGAAAAAGGTCGACTTCCCAACTTAGTAGACTTTTATGCCGTTCAGGATTTGGCTAATTCAGGAGCAGATGCAATCAAGCTATTGGTCTATTATGACACGGAAGAAGAAGAAAAATATAATAATATAAAGAAAACTCTAATTAAACGAGTGGGCGATGAATGTAAGGAAAATGATGTGCTGTTTATTCTGGAGCCTGTATCATACAGTGCTGATGGACTTGATTCAAAAGGTGTCGAATTTGCCAAGCGAAAACCACAAATTGTTGAATATTTCATGGAAGAATTCTCAAAAGAGGAATATGGTATTGATTTATTAAAAGTAGAAGTACCCGTTCAGGTTTTCCATATTGAAGGTAACGAGCAGTACGAAAATTACGAACCGGTATTTACAGCGCAGGAAGCAGGGTTTTACTACAGGAAATGCTCAGAAAGAAGTAGGCTACCGTTTATTTACTTAAGTGGTGGGGTTACAAATGAACAGTTTATTGATACCCTGCATTTTGCTAAAGACTCAGGATCTGCCTTTAATGGCTGTCTATGTGGAAGGGCCATTTGGAAAGAAGGCGTCCAGCCATTTGCAAAAGATGGGAAAGACAGATATTATGAATGGCTTCAATCTACAGGTGTTCAAAACCTTAAAAAAGTAACCAAGGCCATTGAAGAAACAGCCACCCCATGGGACACAGTTTTAGTGTAGATTAAATAAATTTATGAAAGGCTAAGCGAACCTGTATAATCCAGGGTCGCTTAGCCCTTTTTCTCAAAAAATTGTTGGGTCGTAACAAAAACTACCCGAGCGATACTGTCCTTTAAAGCAGTATCGCTCGGGTAGAGTAAATTTATAAACTCAATCGGTTGATTCTGATCTAATCTATCAATGATTCGTTGTGATACTTATGGGAAGTAGGTGGAACAGTAGGGAAGTAAGTATCCTGTCCAACCTGACTATTTAAAATCGGGACAACGTACCTGTCCCTCCGTCCCACCACCAAAAACTATTTAACCGAAAAATTCTTCTCCCAGCCACCTGGATAAAGCTCATACCGCACACCGCGATACACCCAGGCGCCCTGAGGAAAGTCTGACATCACTGCCTCAAACACAACCTCAGCATCCTGATCATCAGTCACTTCAATAATATGACTCCGCTCGCCTTTAGCAACGTGCCCGAAGCCAAGCAGACGGTTGCCGGTGTCCTCCATATATTTCGCGCTACCGACGATATTCGTGAACAGCTCTTCACCGCGCTCCTCACCATAGGACCAGATAATCTCAGCGGTCTTTTCCTTCTCATTAATCCGGTACTGAACGCCGGCGCTGTAATCCTTCGACAGATCCTCATTTCCGCGGGTGACAACGGTGTTATTATCATAGATGAGCAGATCTATCGTATCCGGATTGTTATCGAAGTCCGGCATAATCGTTGCATCATGCTGGCCGGCTGGATATTTGAAATCCTCACCAACGCCTTCCACAACTAAATCCGCATAATCGCCTGTCCAACCCTCAGAGTCAGCCAGAATCCACTTAATCTCGTTCGTCTCGTAATCGATTTTCATCACTGTATCCGAGTTACGCCCGGAAATAATTATGCTGTCATCACTTTCATCATAGACGACCGAATTCTGGTGGAACCAGTCCGTCAGCCCATCCTTTTTCGGCGTGCTGTCGTAGTCCGTGTACATCTCTTCCGGAACGAGCGCCTTCAGATCAATAACCTTAACCACTTCACCGGTTTTGCGGTCGATCTCGATCATCGTGTCTTCCATATAATTGCCTTTTCCGTCATTCACGGTTAAAAGTAAATTCCCGCTCGGAAGCTCCGCGATATCGTGGTGGATCAGCGTGGACTCCATGCCATCCTGCTCCGCCTGGGCCGCCTCCTCGCTAATCTTAAAGGCATTAAACAGCTTCCCGATAAAATTCGTCTCAAATAAGCGGTTATACGCATTGCCGCTATTGTCTTCCTTACCTAAATAGAGAAGATTCCCATTCTCCAATTCCTTCAGCACGTGGCTGTTGTAGCCAGAACCGTACCAGCGGATGTCCCCATTTGCATCAAAAGCATAGGGATATTTCGTACTAGGAATCGCAAACGTCAAACTCGTGTCCGCCAGATCCATTTTTTCCTTCTGCACTTCCTCCACCTTAATGGTAGGAATGTAATCCGGCAGCGGATCGGTCTCTAAATTCAAGGTTTTCTCAGAAGTTTCCCCTGATTCCGTGGTTACGGTAAGATGAACTGTGTTTTCAGCATCAGGATACAGCCCTAAAATTGGAATTTCGTGATAGGTCTTGTAGCCATCAAACGTATTGGAAATATCCGCATCATCCGTTTCTCCCTCAACTGTTACCGAAACCTGAGCAGGCTCCTCGGTCGAAAAAATCGCCAGCGCGGATAATGGAGAACGATTGTAAGGATCCAGCTTCACATAAGGCTCTGCAAACGTGCTACCTTCACTTTCCTGCAAAATCGTCTCCTCCAGCTTTTCCTGCTCGTCCAGCAAATCCTTCGCAACCGTAGGCGGGTACTCATAATTCTCCGCCTGGGTAGTCGCCTCCTGTGCCGGATTGTCCCGGTCCATAATCCAAAACACAACCCCAGCAGCTATAATCACACCAACAATAAAAATTATACTCTTTTTCATAACTCTCTCCCTCTATTAATCTAATTTACACTTTTTGTTTTAAACCGTAAGTCAATCGTATTATACCATTCATGGACAAGGGATTATATATTAGGAAAGGAAAAAATGGTAGGTAAATATATGGATTTTATCTCGAGGTCGGGACTGATGATTGAAATAAGCTCAGGTTGACGGATAACAGAGGCGAGTTGATTGATAAAGAGCGCTTATTGATTGATAAAATATACAAACTGACTGATGCCAGCTCCAGTGATTGATAGAAAGTTAAAGCCGGCGGATGCCGGCCCCGAATCAGTTGATAAAAAGCCCAATTTAATTGAAACTAAATCAAAACAGGTTGATAGAAACCAAAAATCGACCGATGCCAGATCCGCCGACCGATAAAACCCTAAAACCAACGGATACCAGCCCCATCCCGCCCGATACCGATCTCCCCGTTCCTATAAACTCCCCATCTCCAACCTAAGCCCCGCTAAAAAAGCCACTCCCCCCTGGATAATGCTCCATACATTTCCTGCACATGAGATTATTGGCCGATGACAAGCCTTTGTCCCCTTGTTATAATACAAAAGAAGACAAAGGGAGACAGAAACCTCGCAATTTATCCGCAATTAATACATAATATAATAAATTTCCCAAAAATATTTACATAAAAATGAGTTTCTTAGGTGATACCTCCTTACCTTTATCAATGGAGCTACTCGGCTGTGCTGTGGGTGGAGATCAGACTCTCGACCTTAGACGCTTGTCGTCAGGGGTGCAGAGTGAGGAAGGGTTAAATGCCCATTTCATTATGTGTGAATATTTATGAGGTATGTATCAATTGTATGGATAAAGACGTAATGAAAGCGCACAAGCTCAATGTGCTTTTTCATTACGTCTTTATCTTGGGACTGTCCCCATATGCTTTAAAGCGTTAATGCGTTAATTAACCGAGGGACAGTCCCCGAAATAAAGAGGGAGCTGCCCAGCAAGATTATTCGACAAAATTCGGGTGGTGACAGGCACCAGCCCAAATGATATAGTAATAATGTTTAGTTTCAGAGATTTTCGCTAGACAATGCAACAAAAAACTCTATCAAAAAATCCAATAAACATAGATCACAGTACGCATTACGGAGGTGCGAACCACTAAAATGGAAGAAACCATATCATTGAAGGAAATTTATCAGACGTTAAAAAAGCGTGCACTTTTAATTTTATCCATAACGTTCAGCGCTGCATTTATTGCGGCTATTATCAGCTATTATTTTCTTACACCGATTTATCAGTCTTCATCCCAATTTATTGTCAATCAGCAGACCGAAAATCCACAGGGAGAATATAACGTTAATGATATTCGGACCAATGTGGAGATTATCAATACCTATAATGTCATCATTAAAAGTCCGGCGATTCTGGATAATGTAGTTAGTGAGTTAAACCTGGACATGTCCGTCGATGCACTGGAGCAGAAGATTCAGGTGAACAGTGCGGAAAACTCGCAGGTCGTGAATGTGGTTGTGCAGGATCCTGACCCGGATCGAGCTGTACAGCTGGCAAACACGATTGTATCCGTCTTTCAGGATCAGGTGCCCGTGCTCTTAAACGTGGATAACGTCCAGATTTTATCGGAAGCCCAAATAAAAGCCGACCCACAGCCGGTCAAACCGAATCCAATGTTAAACATCGCCATTGCCCTGGTGCTTGGCGCCATGATCGGTGTTGGACTGGCCTTCTTACTTGAATACCTGGACAACACCATCAAGACCGAAGAAGATGTAGAAAGAACACTGGAGCTGCCCGTATTAGGTGTTGTTGCTCAAATTTCCGACAGCGACATTCGGCCGGCAGGCAAACGAACACCAAACCTGCGAATGGACAGAAAGCGTGGTGGAACCTTTGGCGCGTAAAAAGAAACGATTCAGCGAACGAATCAGACAAATTATTGCCCATAAAAATCCGAAGTCACCGATATCCGAGCAATATCGTTCCATCCGAACCAATTTACAGTTCGCCTCGGTGGATCGTGACCTCGAGACACTCGTGGTGACGTCATCCGGTCCATCGGAAGGAAAATCCCTGACGACCGCGAATGTGGCTGTTGTCTTTGCACAGCAGGGGAAAAAGGTCCTTTTAGTGGATGCAGACCTGAGGAAGCCGACTGTGCACTACACGTTCCAGGTGGATAACACTACCGGATTGAGCAACTATTTAATCGGAGATGCGGATCTGGAATCGACAACCTCACAGACGGAAGTGCCCAATCTGGATGTCGCTACCTGTGGACCGATTCCGCCCAACCCGTCCGAGATTTTAAGCTCGAAGCGGATGCAGCAATATATAGCAGAAGCGAAGGAAGCCTATGATATCGTCATTTTTGACACACCCCCGGTATTGGCTGTGACCGATCCATCGATTCTCGCCAAGGAATGTGACGGTGTGCTGCTTGTGGTAAGAAGCAAAATAACTGAACATGAGGCAGCAGAAAAATCAAAAGAGCAGCTTGAGCAGGTACAGGCGAGAATTTTAGGGGTTGTCCTAAACGACCGGGAAGTCAAAGAAAGCAACTATTATTACTATTACGGAAACAAATAACACGTAAAACCATAACCTATCCAAGCGTTAGGCTGTGGTTTTTTTATTCATTAGTACTATTCTCTCACTCTAAAAAATACAATAAGCCTTAGAAAAAATCTTAATTTTTCCATTCTAAATCAGGAGGAAATCTCATACAGTTTTATGACAATCCATCAAAATCGCGAATTCAGAGATGATTTTCGCTAAATTCAGAGTTAAAATAAAACAACAAACGACACAAAACAATCGTTTTATACAAAACAACAGAATTTTCTCCCCTTTCAAATTATGGAAACCGGTGGTAAAATAGTACCTGTTCATTAAAATGTACGTTTAGTTTTGGAATGGAAAGGGGGAACGTGTATGATTGACATTCATTGTCACATTCTCCCCAATCTCGATGATGGGTCGAAATCGGTGGCTGAGAGCATGAAAATGGCCCAGACCGCTGCGAAAGATGGGATTTACACCATTGTCGCAACTCCGCATCATCTGGACGGGAGATATAATAATACCGGACATGAAGTGGAAGAAGCTGTACAAGCATTAAACGAAGCACTTGAGGATGAAAATATACCAGTTACCATAGTCCCCGGGCATGAGACGAGGATCAATGGGGATATGGTGGAACGATTAGAGAGAAATGAAATCCTGCCATTAAATGCTGCCAGTAAATATGTCTTTGTCGAACTTCCATCCAATCATGTACCGCACTATACCAACCAATTATTCTTTGATATGCAAGTGGCCGGCTACACACCGGTGATTGTGCATCCTGAGCGGAATTCCGCCCTTATACAGAAACCGGATCAGCTATACAGTCTCGTCAAAAGCGGCGCACTCACTCAGGTAACCGCAGCCAGTGCAACCGGCAAATTCGGCAAAAAGATCCAGAAATTCACAAAAGACATTCTAGAAGCAAACCTGACCCATTTCGTCGCCTCCGATGCTCATAACACCACATCACGAGGATTTCACTTACTGGAAGCTTACGAGCAGATTAAAAAGACATTCGGCAATGAAATGGTTTTTCAGTTAATGGAAAATACAGAGAGATTAATGGATGGCCAGGCGGTTGTTGGGGATCAGCCGCACCGAATCACACAGAAAAAATTCTTTGGCCTATTAAAAAAATAAAGAGATAAATAGATAAAGAGAAAAAGTTAGCGTCATACCATTCCAAAACCATATATAGACACTTAACACCAGAGAAGCAGGCGTTTGGGGAGAATACGGGATTCGAGCGGAAAAGTTTTGCCTGCGATTCAAGGTGGTTTTTGAGTTGCCTAAAAAGCGCAAGCCCTTATGTCTATATGAGCTTGATCGAGGATACCCAACCGTCAGCATACACCCTGAGTGTGTGTTGTTCGTGCCTGGGTATCCTTTTCTTTTGGATATTTGGATATGGTAACACTTACGATTCATAACGAATGAAGAAACCATCATTAAGCGGGTAATGTCTCCTTACCCCTATCAACGGAGGCACTCGGCCATTCTGTGGGTGAAGCAAATCCTCACCTTAGCGCCCGACGCAAGGGAATGGTGTGAGGTTCGGGTTCGATGCCCAATTTTCCACAAAATTAGACGAATAGATATATAGAGGAAATAAATGGTCAACGAAAGGCCATGATCATCATGTGGTTTTCCGTGAACCATTTAATCAAAATCTGGAAGGGGATAGACGAGATGAAGACTGTCAAAAAAGCGATTATTCCTGCAGCTGGTCTGGGCACACGCTTCCTGCCAGCGACAAAAGCGATGCCGAAAGAAATGCTGCCGATTGTAGATAAGCCGACCATTCAGTACATAGTGGAAGAGGCGGTGAAATCAGGCATTGAAGATATCATCATCGTAACCGGAAAAGGCAAACGCGCAATTGAGGACCATTTCGACAACAACTTCGAATTAGAGGATAACCTGATGAAAAAAGGCAAGTACGAGCTGCTGGAAAAAACGAAGCAGCCCGCACAGGTGGATATCCACTATATCCGTCAGAAGGAGCCTCTGGGGTTGGGCCATGCGGTCTGGTGCGCACGGAAATTCATCGGAAATGAGCCGTTTGCGGTATTGCTCGGGGATGATATCGTACAAGCCGACACACCAGCCCTCCGTCAGTTGATTGAGCAGTATGAAGAAACCGAAAGCTCTGTTGTGGGTGTGCAGCAGGTAGCGAATGACGAGACCCATCGTTATGGAATTGTGGATCCGAATACGATTGAAGGCCGCCGTTATCAGGTGAATGACCTTGTGGAAAAACCTGAGCCAGGAACCGCGCCATCAAACTTGGCGATCATGGGACGTTATATCCTAACCCCGCAGATCTTCCCATTCCTGGATAAGCATGAAAAAGGTGCAGGCGGTGAGATTCAACTGACCGATGCGATTAAGCAGCTGAATGAGCATCAGTTTGTTTATGCTTACGATTTTGAGGGGAAGCGGTATGATGTTGGGG
Source organism: Salinibacillus aidingensis (assembly GCF_039522525.1). Taxonomy (GTDB): domain Bacteria; phylum Bacillota; class Bacilli; order Bacillales; family Alkalibacillaceae; genus Salinibacillus; species Salinibacillus aidingensis. The sequence continues at coordinate 265,422 of NZ_BAAADO010000002.1, read as the reverse complement.
AGAAACTTGGGTTTATCAGAACCAGTATCGAGTTTGCGCTGCAGAATGAAGAAATTGGCGATGAGGTAAAAGAAATTATCCAGACGCTGGCATCAGAGAAAGCAAATGTTTAATCGATAAACTTGGAGGTCAAAGACATGAATATAGCCGTAGTGGGAACAGGCTACGTTGGATTGGTGACAGGCGTTACTTTGTCTGAAATCGGCCACCATGTAACATGTGTGGATATTGATGAAGAAAAGGTAGCAAAAATAAAGATGGGGATTTCCCCAATTTATGAACCTGGTCTTGATGAACTAATGCAGAAAAACATGGATGCGAATCGACTGGATTTCACAACCAATCATCAAGATGCTTTTAAAAGTGCAGATGTAATATATATTGCAGTTGGCACACCTGAAAAGGAGGATGGCTCGGCTGACTTATCCTTTGTGAAAAATGTTGCTGTGCAAATCGCGGAAACCGTAACGAATGATGTGATTGTTGTAACGAAAAGTACGGTTCCAGTTGGTACAAATGATAGACTAAGAGACCTTCTCAATAAAAATCTGGACAACAACGTCAAAATAGAGGTTGTATCCAATCCAGAGTTTCTTCGTGAAGGTTCTGCCATTAAGGATTCCTTTGAAGGTGATCGAATCGTGATCGGCAGTGACAGTGAAGAAGCAGCTGCTACGTTAGAAAAAATCAATGAACCCTTTGGTGTACCCATCTACAAAACAGATATCCGCAGTGCAGAAATGATTAAGTATGCATCCAACGCATTTCTCGCAACCAAAATCAGCTTCATCAACGAAATTGCCAACATCTGTGACCGTGTCGGTGCCAATGTGGAAGATGTAGCAAAAGGAATGGGGCAGGATAAGCGCATTGGACCTCAATTCCTTAATGCAGGGATTGGTTATGGTGGATCCTGTTTTCCGAAAGATACAAAAGCACTCATTCAAATAGCTGGAAATGTTGAGTATGATTTCAAGCTGTTAAAAGGTGTAGTGGACGTAAATAAACAACAGCAGTCACTCCTTTTAGATAAGTTGAATGAGCGTGTTGGTTCGATTGAAGGGAAGAAAATTGCTGTTTTAGGACTTGCATTTAAGCCGAATACGGATGATATGCGAGAGGCTGCATCGATTATTGTTACGGAAAAGTTGATTGAGCAAGGTGCAGAAGTTGTGGCTTATGATCGGATTGCGATGGAGAATGCGAAAACAATCCTTAATTCTAATGTTGAGTATGCCGATCGTTTAGAGGATGCGATTGGAGATAGTGATGCAGCTTTAATTTTGACCGAATGGGATGAAATTAAGAAGATAAATCTGGATATCTTTAAAGCTATGAAGTATCCCTTAGTGATTGATGGCCGAAATGTATTTTCGCTTGATCAAATGAAAGAGTGTGGGGTTGAGTATCATTCTGTTGGGAGACCAGCTGTTGAAATGGTACAGACAGGCACTTATGTATAAGTTAATTCACTTGATGGGAAAGTAGGTGAATGGTCCTTGGAAGTATCGAAGTCAAAGGAAGAAATCGCAGAGAAAAGGATTCAATATTCGATTCATGAACAGATTCAGACGAATAATAAAACTTCTTATTTATTCTTTAAACGAGCCATAGATATTCTGGGTTCGATTTTTGGTATTATTATATTATCTCCATTATTTTTGATGGTTTCTTTATTAATAAAGATTGAGGATTCTAAAGGACCGGTTATTTTTAAGCAGAAAAGAATAGGTAAAGATGAGACAAGTTTTTATATGTATAAATTTCGTTCAATGGTTTCTAATGCAGAAGAGTTGAAGGAAAAATTAATTGAACAAAACGAAGCGACAGGGCCTGTGTTTAAAATTAAGGAAGATCCCAGAGTCACAAGAATTGGCAGATTCATCAGAAGGACAAGTATTGATGAGTTACCGCAATTATTTAATGTATTAAAAGGTGAAATGACTCTTGTGGGCCCGAGACCGCCACTTGTAGATGAGGTTAAGGAATATACCAGTTATGAAAGGCAACGATTGTCTGTTCGACCAGGACTTACTTGTTATTGGCAAGTTAGTGGTAGAAGTAATTTGAGTTTTGAAGAGTGGGTTCGGCTAGATTTACAATATATTAAAAATAGAAGCTTTTGGTTGGATATGAAATTAATACTTAGGACATTTTTAGTGTTATTCGGTTCAAAAGACGCATACTAGAGGTGAAATAAATGGACTTAGATTCTAAAATTTATGTTGCTGGCCATAGAGGTTTAGTTGGATCAGCTATAGTAAGGAAACTTAAGGAAAAAGGGTATACAAACATTATATATAGAACCAGTAAAGAGCTGGATTTAACAGACAGAACTCAGGTTGATCAGTTTTTTGCAGAAGAAAAGCCTGAATACGTATTTATGGCTGCAGCAAAAGTTGGAGGGATTGTCGCAAATAATGAGTATCCTGCTGATTTCATTCGTGACAATATTATGATACAAACGAACGTAATAGACGCTTCCTACCAAAATAATGTAAAGAAACTGCTCTTCCTTGGCAGTACATGTATTTATCCGAAATATGCGCCACAGCCTATGAATGAAGATTCGCTGTTAACAGGTGAATTAGAACCAACAAATGAACCTTATGCAATTGCTAAAATTGCAGGAATAAAAATGTGTGAAGCTTATAATCGCCAATATGGGACTAACTATATTTCCGTGATGCCGACAAATTTATATGGTCCTAATGATAATTTTGATTTAGAGACTTCGCATGTTCTTCCTGCTTTAATAAGAAAGTTTCATGAAGCTAAAATCAATTCAAAACACACAGTCGAAGTCTGGGGCACGGGAAATCCTAAAAGAGAATTCTTACATTCATATGATTTAGCAGATGCTACTGTTTATCTAATGAATCATTATGAAGAGAATCAATTCGTGAATATAGGTGTAGGGAAGGACTTACCTATAAAGGAATTAGCAGAAAAGATAAAATCTGTAGTTGGATATGAAGGTGAAATTGTCTTTAATACAGACAAGCCAGATGGTACGCCTAGGAAGTTAGTTGATGTTACCAAGCTCAGTAATACTGGTTGGGAAGCATCAATCTCCTTAGATGAAGGATTGAAGAGTACCTATGATTGGTTTTTAAATAATATAGAAAATGGGACAAGAGTTACTAAGTAATGGAGGTTAATATGAAGAAAGCATTAATCACAGGAGTCACGGGACAGGATGGGTCTTTCTTAGCTGAATTTCTATTGGATAAAGGGTATGAAGTGCATGGTATTATTAGGAGAAGCTCAACTTTTAATACAGAAAGAATAGAACATTTATATATTGAGGAATTAAAATCAACAGAAAACTTTTATATTCATTATGGAGATTTGACGGATACTTCAAATGTGATTCGACTTATTAATGAAATAAAGCCGGATGAAATTTATAATTTAGCAGCTATGTCTCACGTTAAAGTTTCGTTTGAGACTCCTGAGTACACAGCTGATGTAGATGGAATAGGAACACTTAGGATTCTAGAAGCTGTTAGAATCCTTGGTTTAGAGAAAAAGACGAGAATTTATCAAGCTTCAACTTCTGAATTGTACGGTAAAGTTCAGGAAGTGCCTCAAAGTGAAACAACACCATTTTATCCACGATCTCCTTATGCTGTTGCGAAACAGTATGGTTATTGGATTACAAAAAATTATCGTGAATCATATGGGATGTTTGCAGTTAATGGCATTTTATTTAACCATGAATCTGAACGACGTGGGGAGACTTTTGTTACACGTAAGATTAGTTTAGCAGCTGCTCGGATTGCACAAGGTAAACAAGATAAGCTTTATCTTGGTAATTTAGATGCTAAACGTGATTGGGGTTACGCAAAGGACTATGTAGAGTGTATGTGGTTGATTTTACAGCATGATACACCTGAAGATTTTGTTATTGCTACTGGTGAAATGCATACAGTACGTGAATTTGCTACATTGGCATTTAAATATGCGGGAATTGAAATTGAATGGAAAGGTGAAGGTGTTGAAGAAGTTGGTGTGAACAAGGCCACCGGTGATATTATGGTAGGAGTTCATCCTGACTTTTTTCGTCCTGCTGAAGTTGAGCAATTGTTGGGAGATCCTACTAAAGCAAAGAATAACTTAAAATGGAATCCAACCAAGACTTCATTTGAGGAATTAGTTAAGATTATGGTCGAGGCTGATATGAATAATAGTGATTACAGAAGCTGAACCTTATCCACTAAAAATGAGGTATTTCAATATGAATAATTCGTGGGCACCAATTATTTTATTTGTATATAACAGACCAGAAAACACATTGAAGACATTAGAAGCATTAAAAAATAATAATCTGGCACAAGAAAGTGAATTATATATTTATTCTGATGGACCAAAGAAACATGAAGACTTGAAAAAGGTAGAGGAAGTTAGAAATATTATTAATGATATTAAGGGTTTTAAATCTGTATACATTTACTGTTATGAAGAAAACCAAGGTTTAGCCAATTCAGTAATTAATGGTGTTACTAAAGTATTTAAAAATTACGATAAAGTAATTGTGTTAGAAGATGACTTGTTAACATCAAAGAACTTTTTAACTTTCATAAATGAAGCTTTAAACTTTTATAAGTTTGATAATGATATATGGTCTATATCTGGTTATACACCTAACCTTAGTTTTCCAGATTCTTATCAATCAAATATCTATGTTTCTCCAAGAGCGAGTTCTTGGGGATGGGGAACATGGAAGGATAGATGGAAACTAATAGATTGGGATATTAAAGATTATCATGAATTTAAAAATAATGGTAAGTCAAGAAGATTATTTAATTATGCTGGTAATGATCTATCACCAATGCTTGATGATCAGATAAAAGGTATTATTGATTCATGGGCTATTAGATGGTGCTATAATCAATTTAAATTAAATAAATTAACAGTTTATCCAAGACAATCATTTGTAGTTAATATTGGCTTTGATAATGATGCTACACACGGTTCTATTGGTAAAAGCAAGTATCAAGTAAACTTAGCAGAGGAATACGAAGGTAATCTTGAAAGAGTAAAATTAGATCCTGAGATAATAAATAATTTTAGAAAAAAGTATAATCTAAGCTTCTATAATTACATTGGAAGAGCTTTAAAGAAAATAGGAATTTATAAATTAATAAAAACTATAATGAAAAAAATACGTCTTATATAAAGAGAAGTGATACTTTGTCCAAGGAAAATTTAAAAAAGAAAAAAAAACTGATTTTTATTGGGCCTTTGCCTCCTCCAATACATGGAGAAAGTATTGCCTTAGAATCATTATACAAATCTAATGAACTACATGACCTGTTTAATGTTAGAAAAATAGATACAAGTAAACACACAACAGATAATGCTGGGGTTTTTACTCTTTCTAAAACAATAATGGATATGGCAAATATCTTTCGCGCTTTTATGTCATCACTACTTTATAGGAATTCTATTATATATTTATCAATATCACAAACAAAACTAGGTCTTTTTAGAGACTGTATAATAATTTTTTTGTGTAAATTATTTGGTAACTGCAAAGTGATCACACATTTACATGGAAATAATTTAGCAAATGTAATTGATGAAACAAATGGTTTTCTTAATAAATTTATTTCATATACTTTAAAAAAAGTAGACATTGGCATAGTCTTAGGCAAAAAATTATCAAAAAACTATAAAGGTTTAGTGCAAAAAGTAAAAGTTGTTTCAAATGGTATTCCATTTAACTTTATTAAAACGGATGAAATTCATTCAAAACCAAACAAGGACTTTTTTTCCATTCTTTATTTAAGTAATTTAATGGAAGAAAAAGGGTATATTGATCTAATTAAGGCTACTACTGAATTAATAAATGAAGGCTATAATCTTCAATTAAATTTAGCTGGCAGTATTTTTAACAAAGAAGATTTTAATGAAGTACTACAATATATAGAAAATAAAAAAGTTGATAAGTATATAACCTATTGTGGAATAAAAAAAGGTGATGAAAAGAAAGATTTGTTTTTGGGTGCTGATGTTATGGTTTTACCAACTAAATATAAAGTTGAAGGTCAGCCAATGTCAATCATAGAAGGTATGGCAGCAGGATTACCTATAATTTCAACTAATAAAGGAATAATAGCTGAATTGATAGCAGGTTGTGGTTATATAATTCAACCTAGTGTTAAGGATTTAAAGGAAGCTATAAAAAAATTGTATAATGATAAAAATGAGCAATTGAAATTAGGGAAGAGTAGCCGGGATATTTATGAACATTATTATACAGAGGAAAAGTATATAGATTCACTAATAAAGACTTTTCAACAAATATAAGTTTTATAAGGAAGAGGAACATGCCAAAAAAAAGAATTGCATTCGTTGTTAATTATTTTTATCCTGATCTAGCTTCAACTGGGCAACTAATGACAGAGTTGTGTTTTGATTTAATTGAAGATTTCGACATTACAGTTATTGCAGCACAACCAGGATATGCTGGTGAAACTGTTCAAACAAAAAAGAGATACGAAGTAGAATATCTGGAGAATGGTATAAAGGTTATAAGAATCAAATTACCATCAGTTAAGAAAACTTCAAAATGGAGCCGAATAAAATATATCACTTCTTATTTTATTTTTGCGTTAATAGCACTTATTAGGGAAAAGAATATTGATATTATATATACTATATCACAACCTCCTATTCTAGGAGGATTAATCGGAACAATAGGAAAGTTCTTCAAAAGAAAGAAGCATCTCTATAACATTCAGGATTTTAATCCGGAGCAGGCAGAAGCAGTTAATTACACAAATAACAAACTAATTTATAAGTTTGCGATAAAGCTAGATAAACTTAATTGTAAGTATGCTGACCAAATAGTGTTAGTTGGAAATGATATGGTAGAAACCTTAAAGAATAGATTCAAAAAAGGGAATGTACCCAATTATACAGTTATTAATAACTGGATAAATGAAAATGAAGTTACTCCTCTACCTGAAAATACTGATGAAATTGAAAAATTCAAAGAAAAGTATGGGTTAAGAAATAAATTCGTTGTAATGTATTCCGGTAACATTGGATTGTATTATGACTTGGAAAATATTATTTCAGTAGCTGAACAGTTCACTCAAAAGGATATTATCTTTCTATTTATAGGTGATGGAGCTAAAAAGAAGGAACTTGAGGAATATGTTAATAATCATAGATTAGAAAATGTAATGTTTTTACCTTATCAACCGAAAGATTTTATTAAGTATTCTTTAAATGTTGGTGATCTTCATCTTGTTGTTAATCAAAAGGGGATAAAAGGGGTATCTGTCCCAAGTAAAATATATGGGGTTATGGCTGTTGGAAAACCTATCTTAGGAGTTATTGAAGAGGGTAGTGAAGCAGAAAGGCTTATAACCAAAAGTAGAAGTGGGGTAGTAGTAGAACCACATAAATATAATGAAATTGTTGAAAAAATAACCTACTTTTATAAACTGAACAAAAATAAACGAAGTGAAATTGGCTTAAGAGGCCGGAGATATCTTGAAACTTATTTAACAAAGGAATTATCAATTACTAAATATAAGAAAATATTAAAAAATTTATAAATTTGTATGCAAGTAATATTACTCTATATTAGTTGATAACCCGGAGGTGGGTGGATTCTCAAAAGTTAATATTTATACTGAGAATACTGTGAAATTAGTCAGATATCTAGAGAAGTACCACCAAAATAGATAATAATTTGATGGTCTATAATTCATATGGGTTATAAATTAAAGGAGAATACTATGAAGAAAAGTAACTACACAAGCTTAGCATTCAAATTAATTGTCTTTTTCGCTGTAACCACTTATGCAATGTATTTAGATATAACAATTATAACAAATAGAATATCAGCTGCCTTATCCTTGACTTTCTCATTTATTTTTTTGTATAAATGCAGAAAAAATGTTCCATTGTTTATTGTTGCTTTCTTCATTTTCTACTGTAATTATAGTATCGTTGTAGGAGAATACTTTATTGGGGGGAATCTTGGTGTACCAACTGAAGAAATAAAAACAACAGAAATTTATGGATTAACAATAAGAGTGTTATTAATATTTACTAGTATAGTATCTTTATTTTTTAAATCTAGGATAGCAAATATAGATAACTTTAGAATTATCCCGAGAGATAACATTATTATATTTTATGGATTATTATTAGTCTTAATATACATTTTTCTATTCGGTATTAATAGAGGTGATTTTTCAACATATACTATAAGCATCACACCTATGTATGAATACTCAACCATTATGTTTTTAGTTGCATATTTCTTTTCAGGGAAGTCATCTATAAGAAGGTATTTATTAATTGGGATAATGTTTCTATTCATCTTGCAAGATTTTTATTACGGGGGTAGGATAACATCACTTCAACTTATGATACTATTTTTAATGTTATTTTTGTTAGAAAGATTATCTGTAAAATTAATTTTATTAGGAGGGAGTATTGGGATATTTCTTAATAGTTTAATTGATGTTTACAGACAACAATACTCGTTAGAATCAATTAATCTTATAGGTGTTGCCACTAATTTAGTAAATAACTTTTTTGTTTTCAATACACCAGTTTATGCTTATCATGCATCAGCGACACATGTTGCCGCTGAGCTTCTAGTAACTATTAATGATAAAATTAACTCCTTTTTTATGTTTTTAAGTCATATATTTTTAGGAGCAAGTAATGATATGGGTGATGTTACCCACTATGTTAAGGAACATTATTTTTACAATCACGGTGGTGGATTAATACCTTCTCATTTTTATTTTTGGCTTGGGTGGTTAGGGGTTATTCTTATCTCAGTAATAGTTGTAATTATCCTGAACAAGCTAGGTTCCCGTAATAATCACTATCTGAAAATTGTTACGGTCACAATTATATTTTCTGTACCCAGGTGGTATTTATATACACCCCTTAGTTTAGTTAGACCAGTATTAATCGTATCTGTATTATTTATAATCTTTAATATTGTACATCACATTATAAAAGGAAGTGTAGGTGAACAAAAAAATATTGATTCATCGTCACTTTCTGTGAAAAATATACAATAAACATGAAAAAACTCGCTATTTCTTGGCAATTCATTTCATGGGGACCAATCAATGAACTGGAGGAAATAGCGAGTGAAAGCTAATATAAGTTTACCACTAGGATTGCCGGAATTTATGATTTTAAAAACAGACCATTCAAAAAAAGAATACTACTAGAGGTGGAAACGATCGAATCACCAAATCGATGCATTCACTGCGGTTTTTCAAACCTTAAACGACACGACAAACGTCTACGAAGAGTAAGGAATATGAATCTATTTCATAAAAATTTGCATCTACTCATTCATGTCAAACGATCGCGTTGTCAAAACTGCAAGGAAGTGTTTAGTGAACCTTTATCATCTGTACAATCTGGAAGCCATCAAACCTATCGATTGCAGGAGCACATATTTGAACAATGTCGTGATACAACGATTAGTTATGTGAGCCGTCAATTGGCGATGAGCTACAAAACAATCGAACGTATCTATTACAAAATGGCAAAGAATGAATTACAAGATGAACAAACTTCTAGTGTAGTTGGCATCGATGAATTTGCCGTTCGAAAAGTTCACCGTTACGAAACTGTTGTGACAGGTATTATAACGGGTAACGTCCATGAAATGGGCGCAGACCGTGACTATCAATCAGCTCTACTATCAATCAGCTCTTGAGATTATTGAAATGTTGAAAGACATAGTTTAAAAACCCTTGTTATGCACATGTGGCGGCTATTCCATAAAGCTGACAAATAGTTATATACAGGTGTCCCAATCGTGATTGATAAGAATCATGTAGTTCAAAAAGTGAATCACGCCTTTGATCAAGTCAGAAAAGCTCATAATGCCCAGATTAAAGGACTTAAAAAGGGTAGATTTGCCTTATTAAAGCGCCTTTGTCGTCTAACCGAAAAACAACATCAAAAGCTGGAAGAATACCATGAGGAATCACCAGAAATCGCTCATGCTTATTACTTAAAAGAATGGTTTTATGACTTCTATGAACAGTCAACATATGAGGAGGCTAAAGCATTTTTAAATACTTGGATTGAGCAAGCAAGGATGAGCCCTTTCTTAGCATTTCATGAGTATACAAAAACGTTGGCTACATGGAAGATTCATATCCTAGAATATTTTCGGTTACCTTATACAAATGCCAAAACAGAAGGAACGAATCATAAAATCAAAAATAGAAAACGGATTTCTTACGGATTTAGAAACCCAGAACATTTTCGAATTAGAGTAAAGCTAGAATGCTCTCAGAGTAACAAAGAGTTACATCCTTCTTCGGCTTCCAAAAGCGTAGTTGATGTCGCTTAAGGATCAAGACAAAAGCGCTTGACCCTTGCGCTCCATCAACTGAATGGTTGGTAAGCGCAGAAGGGATTCTACTGACCTATGGAAAGGCCTGAAATGTGCGAGTTCACAGAATATGACGAAGAGCCAAAATATTATTTAAAAAGTTAATAGAGTTATGGCGTCACAATAAAAGGAACCATATTTAAATATTTTATTTAAGGAGCACTTATCATGCTGGATTTTATGATAATAGGTGCACAAAAGTCAGCATCTACTTTTATTCATAGGTGTTTGGAAGAACATCCTGAGGTTTATATGCCTCAAGATGAAATCTCTGTATTTGAAAACCCAGACTATCACATGGAAGGGTTAAAAAAGTTAGAAACTATTATAGAAAATAGTAATGCACCGATAAAAGGTATAAAAAGACCTAACTATTTAGCTAAAGAGGAATGTCCTAAAAGAATCAGGGGTTATTCAGAAAATATTAAATTAATAGTTGTATTACGTAATCCTGTAAACAGAACTATATCTGCATACTATCATTATATGAGAATGGGCTTTTTACCAATAACACCTTTGGAAGAAGGAATAAAAAGTATATTAAATGGGTCTTTAAGCAAGAAATATCAATCAGCTAAGGATATTATAGAATACGGTTATTATTATAAACATATTGATCTATATTTAAAGTATTTTAATAAAAATCAAATATTGGTTATGTTTGATGAAGATATTAAAATGGATTCTATCAATACTTTGAAGAGAGTATATAATTTTTTAGGAATACAGAATAAAACTTATATACCTAATTCTTTAACTAAGAAACCTAATATGGGGATGTATAACCTAAATCGTTTAAGAATAAATAAAATAAAAAATAAAATTATATATAAATATAATAAAACTAATACTCGGTTAACTCAAAGGTCGGGACCAATAATAAATTTGTCAAAAATTTTATTTAGAGGCATTGATGAACTTGTTTTAAAAAGGATATTTTCTGAAAAGAAACCAGAACTAAGTTTTGAAATCAAAAGTAAACTTTATAGTGTTTATGAGGAAGATTTAAATAACCTAGAAAAGCTTTTAAAAATAAACCTTAGTCATTGGAAGGTTTAGGCAGTGTTGGAATTTTGATATAAATACTGAAATTATTAAATTATAGATAAATAAATTGAAAATTTATATGAGGAAGATTAAATATGACCAATAGAACTATTTGGATTGCTGATAATGTTTATAGTGGTCACCATAAATTATATATGGATACATTAAATGAATTGGATAATGTTAATAATATATCTCATGAATTAAGGTTTTCTTCGAATAGAAAAAATATAAAAAGATATATAAAAGAGAGAAGAGATTTCCTTAAAAAAAGCTTAAATAAAATAAATAATGGGGATGTTCTACATCTTCTATATTTGGATAATTTATATACAATAGGACCATTTAGTTTTGGTAATAAAAAGGTAAAGATAGTTGGTACCTTACATCACTACCCACAAACTCGAAAAAAGATGTTTCTGTTAAAACTTTTTTCAAAAAACTTAGAATATATAATAGTACACTCAAAATTTATAAAACAAAAACTTTTAGAGAATAAAATAAAAAATGTAATTGTTATAGATTATCCAGTTTTTAATGATTTTGAAGTCGAGTCTAAGCAAGTTATCCGAAAAGAGTATAACATTGATTTAAATAAGCTTGTTGTTTCAATTTTAGGCGGTACTCGTAAGGAAAAAGGATTGGATTTACTCCTTGAGGCTTTTAAGTATTTAGATGATTCATTAAAAAAAACAATAAAGTTAAATATTGTAGGAAAAGAAGAATTTTTCTCTAAAGAATATATACAAAAAAAAATAAGGCAGTATAACATAGATTGTCGATTAGAATTGGATTTTATTGCTAATAAAGATTTTGTTAGAAACATTGTAGTATCTGATTTATTAGTTCTTCCTTATAAAAGTGATTTTACTGGTAATAGTGGTCCAATGACTGAAGCGGTTTACAGGGATATACCTATAATAGGGCCAGATGAAGGTAATCTAGGATTTTTAATTAATTCATTCAACCTAGGATATACTTTTAAAAGTGAAGATCCAGCTGATTTATCTTTCAGAATTAAAAAATTCTCCCAAGAAAATTGGCAACAATCTATTGAGACAAAAAGGTATAAAAAAAATCTAGAGCCTTCATTATTCTTAGAAAAACATAAACAATTGTATAATAAAATATTATGAATATGAGGAAGATATTATGCCTCAAAAGAAACAATTAGCACGTAATAGCGGTATATATTTTATAATTAATATATTACAAAGGGTATCAAATTTTTTAGTATCGGTACTATTAGCACGAACCCTAGGTCCAAGTAACTTTGGAATATTCTCCTTAGCACAAACTGTAAAAAACTTCTCACAAAAAATAGGAATGTTTGGGCTAGGTTTAAATGCTCAAAAGGACTTTTCAGGGAAGGTAAATAATGAACAATATAAAAAAATATCACAATATATATTGATTAATTTAGTTTTTGCAATTTCAATTCCATTATTAGTAGTTTTATTATCATCTACAATAGCAAATAATGTTTTTGATGAACCTCAACTAGAAATAGTATTAAAGTACTTTTCAATTATTATTGGTGTATCTATTGTATCAAACTTCCTAGTTTCATTGCATAGAGCAAAAAGGAACCTAAGAGATGTTTTTTATACACAACTAATAGAGGGATTTTTTAAATTTATAATTTTATTAGTTTTAACTACAGTAATTGAATTGAAATTATTACATGTTATATATATTTATACTACAGTGGTGTTTTTTCAATTTATATATATAGTTATAAAATCTACAAAACTGGATTTATTTAATGGAATTAGAATAAGAAAACTACCAGCCATTGCTTTTCCCAATAAGGGTATGCTTATTTTAGGTGCCGAGACAACAATAATTAGTATGGGTTATTTTTTTAATCACCAGTTAGATCGTTTGATGCTTGGATTTTTTGATAATGCCACGGTTGTTGGTCAATATGTAGCTATTGTAGCTATAGTTGAAGTTATTTCTGTAGTACAAAATTCAATGCAAAATGCACTAATGCCAATGATTTCTGAATCATATAAAAATAAAAATTATGAAGATATCAAGTTGTCATATTTCTTTATGGTGAAGATAGTGACATTTTTAAATTTTGTCTTTGCGATTTTCGCAATCTCCTTTGGTCCTCTTATTATTAAACTATTATATGGTGAGCAATATCTTAATTCATCTATTAGTTTGGTGCTTACTTTATTAGTTTTCATTAAATTTGTCTCTTCTTGGGCAGGACCAACTGGTGCAACATTACTTATGACTGGCAATACAAAATATGAGTTTATGAATACATCTTCAACAATCATTATTAATATTATTGCCAATACCATTTTCATTTATTATATGGACTTAGATATTGTGGGTGCAGCACTTGCGACATTTATGGCCATGGTTGTTATTAATATAATTCAATTATTTCAAATAAAAAAAACACTTTTGTTTAAACCTATTTCAAAATTTCAAATTAGTGTAATGGCACTATTTGTATTATTTTTAATTACCCAAATATATTTGAGTATAACATTTCTAGTTCAATTTATTTTGGTGTTATTCTTTTCATTACTAGTAACTGTAGTAGAATGGTGGTTCTTAAGTATTAGTGATAAGACATTTTTGCGTAATAAAATTCTAAGTAAATTAAAGAAAGGAAAATAGCTGGTCATATGTTTAAAAAAAGTATAAAAAACTATTTATCTAAATCAATAATGCCAAGATTGATTGATCACGATACAGGTTTTGAAGTGAAGGAAAACGACATATTTATAGCATCTTATCCAAAGTCGGGAAATACGTGGATGAGATTTTTATTAGCAAATTTAATCTATAGTAAACAGAGGATTGATTTTGCTAATATAGAAGATTTTATAGTTGATATTTATAAACGAAAAAACAATGAAATTAAACGTAATAATGATATTAATATTTTTAAAACTCACAGTTATTTTAGGCCTAAATTCACGAAATATAAAAGTAATAAGGTAGTATACATTGTAAGAGATGTTAGGGATGTAATCATATCGTACTATCAGTATGTACAAAAAAGGAAAAATACCTCAATAGAGTTTAACGATTTTTATAATCAGTTTTTAGCCGGAGATATCGATAATTATGGAACATGGGGTGAAAACGTCGGAAGTTGGCTAGGAGCTTCTAAGGGAAATTCAAACTTCCTCTTAATTAAATATGAAGATATGTTAGAAGATATATATTCAGAAATGATTAAGGTATGTGATTTTTTAGATTTAAATGTAAATAAATCGGAATTAACCATGGCAATAGAGAAAAGTTCTTTTGATAATTTACAAAAAAGTGAAGTAGAAGTTCAGAATAAAGCTGAAGAGTTAAAGAATACAAACCAAAATATAAAATTCTTTCGATCTGGTAAGAAGGGTCAGTGGAATGACTATTTGACAAAAAAACAGATAGAAATACTTGAGTCACAATATAGTAATCTTCTTAAAAAGTTAGGTTATATTCAATAGAATTATTAACGGAGGTATAGTATGAGATTATTACTTCTTTCAGGAGGATCAGGAAAAAGACTGTGGCCACTATCCAACGATACACGATCAAAGCAATTTCTAAGAATATTAGAAAGTCAGAGTAATAAGCAATCAATGGTTGAACGTGTATGGGAGCAGTTGAAATCTGTAGGATTATCAGATTCTTCTATGATAGCGACATCAAAACTACAACGTGAAATGATTCATAACCAATTAGGCTTGGATGTTCCAGTGCTAACTGAACCAAACCGAAGAGATACCTTTCCAGCCATTGCATTAGCAACATCATATTTATATTCAGTTGAAGAAGTTAACGAAGATGAAACAGTAGTCGTCTTGCCAGTAGACCCATTTGTGCAGGATGATTTTTTTAATAGAGTGAAAGATTTGGATAATGCACTTAACACTTCTAATGCTGATTTGGGACTTATTGGTGTAAAACCTACCTATCCTTCTACAAAATACGGTTATATAGTTCCTAAAATGAATAACAGTGATGGGGTAGTAGAAGTTAGCCATTTTACAGAAAAACCAACAGAGGAAAGAGCAGAATCATTAATAAATGAAAATGCGTTATGGAACTGTGGTGTATTTGCATTCAAACTTGGGTATCTGATGGATGTATTAAAAGAGAAAGGGTTGCCTACTGAATACACATCGCTAAAAGATCAATATAATGATCTACCTAAAATAAGCTTTGATTATGAAGTGGTTGAAAAGGCTAATAGCATTGTTGCACTTCCTTATGATGGCTATTGGAAAGACTTGGGTACATGGAATACATTAACCGAAGAAATGGCGACAACTCAAATTGGAAAAGGTGTTGTAAGTGAGGATTCGGTAAATACTCATTTAATTAATGAACTGGATATCCCGGTTACAGTGCTGGGTGGCAAAGACTTAGTAGTAGCTGCAAGTCCTGATGGCATATTAGTTAGCGACAAAGCATCCAGTCCAAAAGTTAAGGATCTTATAAAGGATTTTGATCAGCCACCTATGTATGAAGAACGGATTTGGGGATGGTCAAGAACATTGGACTATACGAAATACGATGATGAACAAGAGATGGTAACCAAACGAATTTGTATAGAAGAAGGAAAGAATTCCAGCTACCATTACCATAATTTAAGAGATGAAGTCTGGACCATTGTAAAAGGTGAAGGAGAACTAGCCCTTGATGACCAGATCACCAGAGTAAAAGCTGGAGATGTTATTCACCTTCCTGCCGGTAAAAAACATGGTGTACGAGCTATTTCTGAACTCGAATTTATAGAAGTTCAAACAGGTGCAGGTATTAGTAATGATGACTTTAATCGTATATATTTCGAATGGGAAGATGTTATTGCCCATTTTCAAAAATCAAAAGCAACAGTTATTTCATAGGTGATCCTTATGAAAACTGTTGCTTTTTATATTTCTGATTACGGATTTGGCCATGCTTTCAGAAGTATTGCAATAATACGGGAATTGTTTCAGCAATATGGTGAAGACTTGAGAATGATTATTTGCAGTTCTTTTAGCTATGGATTTTTCACAAGAATCTTTAACTGGTCACAATGTTGAGTTTAGAAAAGTGAACACAGATGTAGGTTATGTATCTCTTGCTCTCTGCATAATTATTTACTGTGTGGGTTAATCCCCATTTTCCCACCTACGCTGGCATATGTTTCTCCTTTTTGATTTACCTCATGTCTGATATAATCAATTTTAGCCACTGCTAACATCTCCTTAATAACCTCCTGTCGAACGTTGTTGGTCCAACGAGGAGTTTAAAGTTATTTTGAGAGGTTGGCAAGTGGTTTTTTATTTATATACCCCCCTTTTGGGAACTACATAAATTAACTGCCAAAGACTACATTTTTAGTTTGCCATAAACACAGAATGCCTTCTATTCTAAAGTATAAATTATCTGAATTCTAGAAACAGCTATCTTCTTTGGAATTAATTTAGCTATTTTGCAGGATTTTTGTCATCTTTTATCTAATATATGTAAATAAAACACAGAGGGGGTTTTTAGTATGCCTAAAACTTACAATCTTTTTATCAGCCATTCATGGACATATTCAGATGCATATGATGGTTTAATTGAATTGCTTGATAAGGATGATAATTTTTTATATAAAAATTACTCTGTTCCTAAAAATGATCCAATTCATAATGCTAAGAATGAAAAAGAACTTTATGAAGCAATTAAAAAGAAAGTCAGTCCTAGCGGTGTGGTTATAATACTGGCTGGTGTTTATTCCAGTCACAGCAAGTGGATTGATAAAGAGATTGACATTTGCAAAACAGAATTTATTGTACCAAAACCTATTATTGCTGTAGAACCTTGGGCATCAGAAAGGACTTCAAAACGTGTAAAGGATAATGCGGACAGTATTGTTAAATGGCAGTCAAAATCAATAATTGATGCTATAAAAGAACTGGGATAAATAAAAGTATGTTAGATAAAACACTAGTATGCTAGTGATTTTATCTAATTTGACTTTAATTTAAGAGGTGTTGTTTGTGAATGAAGAAGAGTACGGTGATAATTATAAAGAACATTTGCTAGAACAGTATAAGTTATATGTTCAACTAACAGATAACACAACTGTGCAAAGAGGGAACACAAATAAGTTTTATATTACCGTTCTTTCAGGATTATTGGCTATAGTATCACTTTTTATTAAAAATAACTTTCCAAACACAATGATACTAATTATTTCTTTGTTAGGCGGTTTACTATGCTATACGTGGTACGTACATATAAAGTCGTATAAACAATTGAACACAGGCCGATTTAAAGTTATTCATGAGGTTGAAAAACAGCTTCCTTACTGTTGTTTTTATGAGGAATGGAATCACCTTAAACGAGGAAACGGAGAAAATTATACACGTTTAACTCAGATTGAACAAAAAGTGCCAATTTATCTTGGTTTTCCTTATTTAATAATAGCCCTTTATTATTTATTTGAGGTTTTTTCAATTTGGTAATTGATTTATCTTAATAATATTCCAATTTAAATCATTGCTTAAAAGGCGGATTGTACAATAAGGAGCGATATTTTTGGGTACTTCGGTATTTTTAAGTTATCCTAAACCACATCAAATAGTTCAAGAGAAATTTGTGGAAGAAATTAAGCAATATTTGAAGAGTAGTGGTCTTGAACCAAGAACTCTCGGTGTTACAGATTACGATATGGATGCACCGCTGACAGCAATTAGAAGGTTAATGCTAGAATCTAATGGAATTATTACAATTGCTTATAGACGATATTACATAAATAACGGATCGTTTAAGTATTCGCCTGATCTAGAAGGACAAGACTCGAAAGATATTTCAAATGTCTGGATGACTAGCCCGTATTCTCATATTGAGCCAGCTATGGCCTTTCAATTAGGACTTCCCATACTAATTTTAAGAGAGAAAGGTGTGACTGGAACTTATTTACCAGAATTTGATTTAAATGAAGATACACAGGATTATTTAGAAGGTGCTGAATTTCTCCAAATAATGGAGAAATGGAAAGGATACGTTAGGCAGGTTGTTCAAAGCAAAGGTACACCACCAAGACTATATTATTAGGTAATATAAGATTACTTCTCTTACTAGGATAGGAGTTGTTACACTATTTTTGTCTACTTTGGGTATTAACAATGATCTAAAATAAATTTAATAAAAGTAATGAAGATAAAAAGGAGTGACATTAAGTGAATAATTCGATTAAGGACATTGATAAAGGTCTATTTGATTTATTATGTAAAGTGATTAGCAAAAATCGTATAACGTCAATCAATCAAATTATCACAACAGCTGCTATAGATGGGTACAGTGAGCCAATCGTAAGGGATGCATTACAAACTTTAGTGGATAATGACATGATTTCTACACTTGAACATACTTTTTCATATGGATCGAAAACACAGAACTTTGCCATTAACCCAAAGTTTGACCGTTTTTGTCAACAATAACTACTATTGGCGGCGTGATATCCGTACCCGGTACCACAAATGGACAATTAGGGGTGTTTGTCCCTATGTGGTGGATAGAAAGGGCTTGTGGGATAATTCCTGCAAGTTTATTTTTTTGTATTGAATTAGTTCAAACTTCTATTTTGAGTGTCTTGTGATTGATAAAATATCGTTTTAATACTCTGGAATATGTTTTTTTACCCACTGAGAATTTTAAATTTTACTAGTTTGAGTTAGCACCGGGTTCTTGGATAAGATAGAAACATAGATATCACGTCACCGTTTTGAAAATCAGTCATGGGAGGTTGCTAGATTGGGAAGACAGAAAAGGATCTGGTTTCCTGGTGCGAATTTGCATATAACCACTCGTGGAGTAAGGAGGACGACTTTATTTCATGAGGACGATGATTTCCTGGAGTACTTAAGGATTTTAGAAGAGGTAAAACAAACCAAACCTTTTACACTCCATGCCTACTGCCTTATGACCAATCATGTTCACCTCCAGATGCAGCCACATGAACATCATCCCGGAAGAATCCTTCAGCAGGTTCACCTCAATTATGCCAAATACTTCAACAAAAAATATAAATTCACAGGTCATGTGTTCGAAAGCCGATATGCTTCTGAATATTTACATAATGTAGAGTACGAATTAGAGGTAAATAAATATATTCACTTAAACCCGCTCCGAGCCAACATGGTATCGGAATTGAATGATTATAAGTGGAGCAGTTATTTCGATTATGTAGATCGGGAGCGGAGTACAGGGTACGATCTATAGCTTAGCCAGTAACCCCGCAAGCTCCTGCTTCTCATCCTCAATCTCCTTACGACTTTTCTTAGCTAAAGGCTGCTTTTCTTTCTCCTTCTCCACTTCAAACCACTCCGGCAGCACTTCTCTTTTCCGTGAAACTCGCGGTTTGGACCTTTGCTTTTGATAAGTCTGTTCCTCTCCCTCTGCTTCTTCAACACTGGTAATCCCTTTTTTCTCCCAGCTTTTTAAAATACTCTTCACATACCCCCAGTTCGCCTTATTTCGCTCTAAGGCTCTTTTTATAGCTTGGATAACCAGTTCATCACCAACAGACTGAGCCCATTCCTGGACATCATGTTGAATATAGGTAGGCAGTTCACCTGCATTTTCCTCAAAGAAAATCACGGATGCAGTTTTTGCATTTGTTGTTGTAGGATTGGTTTGGTTTTCTTTCGTCTTTCTTTCTTTTATTAATGGGTCCGCACTGTGGTTCAAACTCTGGTCAGTACTCTGGTCCATCGTGTGGTCGGCTTTGGGGTTCGCGCTGTGGTCCATAATGGCCAACAGGCTGACCATTTGATATTCCGGAGCCTGATTTCCTCCCCGGGATCGGACGTGAATGTACCCTTTGTCCACCAGTTCCTTTCGCGCCCGCTTAAACGCACTATCCTTTAACCCGGATTTCGTTTTTAAAACCGTAGCAGCGACCGTAAATGTTTTCCTCCATCTTGTCAGATTGTTAATGTGCATTAACGCATGCCAAAGACTCACGGCAGAATTTGAGACAGGATTGGTTACGCCTAACGTATAAAAAGCATTAATCTCTTGAATATAATTCATTATGGATCGTCCTTTCGTTTCTATCATTTTTGGATGGGAATTGATTTTGAATAGCGGATTGATAGCGCAGCATACAGATCGCCGTTCGCTGGATTTGTTTTTCGAGCAGGTAAAAAGATTCCTTAAGTGGAAGTTCATCCCCGTTTCTAAATCGGATGATTGATGGATGGATTTTTTTCGAAGCGGTGTGATTGGAGATAAGCGAGTCAATGTGGGGATAAAAAATCCATTGGCAGTTGAAGTCGTTAGGGGAATGAGTCGGAAAGGCATAAATTTGCTGGTCGGGATAAATAGGAATGGGGACCTTGTGACGGAAGCTCGTTTGATACATAATGTACTGCCTCCTCCCATCATAAGATGACCCAGCCTCCAGACAGGCCCTCTTGATTAGCTGCAAGGGGGTTTTTCTTATATAAAGTTCGCGGCCTTTTTCTAATACGATGGTGTCATAGTCAAAATGTCTGGCGGGCAGTAAGGCGATGGTGGAGGGGGTAATGCGGTAGTTGCTCAGAATTTCAGTCATTGGGGACACTCCTTTTGTGGGGAAATTGGGGTTAAACAAATCGAAACTCGAGGCTGGTGCGGAGGATAAGAGGAGGAGAATGGGGTTAATTCATGTTCTTCTTGATCTCATCAAGTAATTCCCATGGGATATGCAGGGTTTTAGAAAGATGAATAGATTGAATACGTAAGGCATCGTCTCTCCCCGTTCCATTCTCCCTAAACTTTTGTCATGAATCCACGCTTGATAAGCGATCTCCTCTATAGAATGAACATTGATTTCCTTTTCCATTTCCATTCTCCTCCTGCGTAGAAATCTACCAATCACCAACTGTAATTCCTGATCCGTCAAAACGATCTCCCTTTTTTCTAAATTATCTATTGGGAGATAAAGACAAGACACAGCACGTTTGGAATTAAGACGGAGTTTTTTTGCGGGACATGGGGACAGGTACATTGTCCCAAGCGACCTGTAGGTCGCAATAAACAAGGTGGTGGGGATTAACAGGGATTGATTGTGAAGAAAGGAATGATAGTAGGAAGGATTAATAATACAAATTTTGGGAAGGATTTTGCGGAAATTTGTAGAAATATACTTATTATTAGAATCTTTGATTATATTTAAGAGGTAAGGATTTTAACACTAACTCCTGAAACATTATCTACAAAAAATTAAAGAATCACAAAATATACTGTTCTGAAAATGGTGTTCAAAATAACTGGTAAGGTATATGATTGACTCACTACTGAAATTCAATTGGTTGGAAGGACCTATGTTTTTAGCAATTGGGAAAGGGTTTGAAGTAGATAATGATTTTTTATCAAAAGTAAATCAGTTTATTAGTGAAATAGATAAGTGTAACAATTATTTTCCTATATTAAATGGAGAGCATGAAAAGGACGCAAGTGAGTATTTTGATTTATGAAGTATAATGTGGAAGATAAGCATATAGAGTCGGCTGCAGATAGAAAGAAAAGAGCGAAATAATTTTTTTAAAAAAGGTGAGAATGATGGTTGATACTGAAGTCACAGATAAAATAAAAGTGTTTATAAGTTCACAATGTGGTATTCCGAAATATGATGAAGTAAGGGAAAAATTAAAACAACTTATAGAAGAAACAGGATTAGCAAATGTATATTTATTTGAAAAAAATCGTCAAGGATCTACTCTTTCTGCTGAACAGGAATATTTATATGAAATTGATGACAGTGATGTGTGTATCTTTCTTATTGATAATAAAGATGATGTTACGCAAGCTGTCGTAAATGAAATTAATCGTGCAAAGGCAAAATCAAAGAAGTCAATATATTTATTTTGTAATGAAAAAGAAAAGACGCCTACCCAAATTCAAAATGAACTGATGGGAGCTAAAGGTTATCGGTTTTATGTAGTAGAAAATTTTACTGACTTTGTTGCGACAGGCTATGACAGTCTGATTAATGATATTGTGAAAATATATAAACTATACACCAAAAACCGTCTGATAGATCCAGAATTCGATGATTATGAAGACGTAAAAATTGAAGCCGGATTTCAAGCGGATGAATCAATGAATAAGAGTATACTAAAAGGTTTGGACAAATCAAAGAATTTTATAGTAAATCAGATGTCTAACTTTAAAAGTGATATAAA
This sequence comes from Salinibacillus aidingensis, assembly GCF_039522525.1. GTDB lineage: Bacteria > Bacillota > Bacilli > Bacillales > Alkalibacillaceae > Salinibacillus > Salinibacillus aidingensis. Next base: position 242,796 of record NZ_BAAADO010000002.1, on the reverse strand, counting down.
AAAAACAAATGAATTAGATGATTATAGTGAGGACTTTTTACATCTGGTATTTGGTAAACGAAGCATAAGGGAGTTTAATACATCCTTGCTATTTGACTATCTTGAAAATCAACAAAGCAGTAATTTACATAAGGTTGTAAAGTTACGCTGGAAATCAATACAGAGTTACTGGCAGGATGATTTATCCAGCTGTCTAAAACATTTAAAAGATGCATTAAATAAAGCCAAAGAATACTCTTTGCCGAAATGGTTAATCCAGGATATATTAATTGATCTTAGAAATGTTCAAGGAAGTTATGGTGAAGAGAGGAATCAATATTCTCTACAAAATGATGCACAAAAAGAGATAGATGGGATGAGTGAACCACTTTTTTATCCTATTCTTGACCGTTTCACAAATAGCTTATATCAAGAGCTTGATAAGCAAAGAATTAAAGAAAGGACTCAATCTCCTTACAGTGTGACTTTTGGCAATCATATTGACATCTTTGCTGAATTAGTAGCAAGTATTTTTGCAATTGCCATTTATAATGGTTCACTTACACATATTCTGATTACAGTCGACAGATTAGAAAGCATTGCTTTTTATCTCAGTGAAAAATATGAAGAATGGCAATTCCGTGTCTTATTACTGAAGATGGCTATATACAGAGGGAACAAAAAGCAAATAAATAGCTATATCAATACCTTTAATGATGTTTTTGGGAAAATGAACTCAAATGATGCATTAGATATATATGAATTTTCAAAAACTAAACCAATAAAGCACCAGAGAATGATTTCTACTTTGGAAGCATTTAAGCACCTGGGTTATTTTTTCTCAGATTATGATTATGCAAATATACAAAGAGAAATTTTAAATATGGTCAATGATTGGATTGAGGAAGAAAATCGGGTATTTGTTAATGGTAATCATATTTTTGAAGCCTTAAAGGCCAATCATCTAAGAATGGATAATAATAAAGTTGCTGAAACATGTATTAATGCAATAACAAAAAAAGTGTACAGATTTTACGATGATATATTTGATTTACTAGCAAGTATGGGTCTTAAATATGTAAGTGATCAAAACTCAAAGCAGATCATATTGTTAGTTAACGATATCATAAAGGATGAAGATAAGCGTGATAAAGTTCATAAATTATTGGATGCAGTAATAACCATTAGCCGCACTAAACCAGAGTTATGTGATGATTTACACCAAAATGTAATGAAATATCTACCTGATCACAGTAAAAAAGTTTATCAGATAGAAACAATGACAGACTCCTCTGGATATGATGAGAAACACATACTGGATTATATTGAAGAAATAAAAGAACGTAATAACACTCAAGGTCAAAATGGACTATATGCAGGCTTCGGTTCTGATCCCTATAAGACGATATTAAATATAATAAATCACAATAAGTTAGAGATAGCAGGGGACTTAGCAAATTTAATTATTGAGACTGCGTTAGAAACATTACTTAATAAAAAACAACTAATCTCAGATAAAATAAGCGCAATTCAATTAATTGTATTTATCGCAAAATATAAAAATGACATAGCTATTAAAGATAATCTATATAAAAGGATAGTGAACAATAGGGAAGTTGTTAAAAATGTAAAAAACGATTTTATTGATAGATATACAGCTACTACGCTTGAATTTAATTATTTGCTTTTGGAGGTACTGTGTGGAGTTGTAGACTTTAGAGCAATGTTTTATGTCATAAGTAGATATACTGAGCTGGACGACTTTGAAAAGATTGAAGCATTAAAAGCGGTTAATAATTTAATGAATGATGAGTACGCAGAAAAAATAGACAAAGATATTTTATTTATGACCTTGCAGTTCGTATTATCCATGAGTAATGACAAAAATCATGATGTGAGATTCTTCGCCACTAAAGCATTACTACAAATGATAACTATTAATACGGAAAAAACAATTTTAACTCAGTTATCAAAAATTATGGATTTTGATAGTGGTTATATAAAGAATACTATTATTAATGACTTTGATCAGCTAATAGTCATTAATCCAAAAATAACCAAACTAATGATGCAAAAAGCTAGTGTAGACAATAATTATGTTATTCGAGAGAAAGGAAAGGAATATCTGCAGAAATACCAATTGGAAGACTAATATCATTCCGGATACTATAATACGATTTATGTATAAGAACTAAGAAAAGCCAATACCTTCTATAACTTAGATATGAATAACCATAAAAGTGTGATTAATAGGCAAAGGATGTTAATAAGTGACTAAAAAAGATAAAAAGACAATTTCTAATACCGTTGCATCATTATTTCTATTAGTTAGTTTATTTTTATACTGGATTGTTTTCAAAAGTACTAATTTCTACATATTACTTAGTCTGATAATTGCAGCACCTGTAATAGAGAGAATTATATATTCTATTCTGCCAGACAAAAAAAGTAAAAAAAGTAGTTCAGGTAAAAAGAAGGGCAAGAACAAAAAGTTAAATAATATTTCACCAAATCGGCTGCGAGAAGATAAGTATATAATATGTTCTGGTTTAGAAGAATTGTCATGGCGAGAATTTGAAAGATTATGCTTTCTTTACTTTAAGGCCAAAGGATATAAACCAAAAGAAACGAAAGAGGGAGCTGACGGTGGTGTAGATCTAATCATCTATAATAAACACCATGAGGCTGAAGCTATTCAAATCAAACATTATATAGGCTCAGGAAATCAAATTACTGTAAGCCAAATAAGAGAACTACATTCCGCCAAGCGCAATCAGGGATGTGTACTATCACGATTTATAACCACTTCCGGCTATACTAAAGACGCTTTGAGGCAAGCAGATGACTACCAAATGCTCTGTTATGAATTGAATTGGGTGAAAAACAATATTGTAAAGTGGCAGAACGAGAAAAAGGGAAAAGCCCTGTGATTGTTAAACGAATGTTTTTACAAAACTAGTAAAACGAGATCAGAGTTGGCCAAATTCTGGAACAGGTACGTGTTGAAATTAATGAGAATAATATAACTGGGTTTATTATTGGACGGACGGAGGCGGTTAGAAAAAATTGAAAAAATACATTAATGTTTTTGATATTCGCCAATTATTGGAAAATCGTAAATAGATTTTTAATTACAAGATTCGTAGTACCCTTGAGGGCAAATCTCTAATTTGTTTACAAAAGTGAAAGTGTAATTGAAAGCTGCGACGATTGATTTCAGCGCCTTAGTTATTGGAGGATGAAAAATTGAAATAACGAGAGAATTTAAAAAGCTTGTTTTACCAACTTAAAGGAATGTTATATAGGGTATCAGAGTAATACTCACGCTGCAGGAGGTGCTTTACACTGAAAACCCATCATCTCAACTTCCTTAAATAAGATTTGCTCCCGGGGTTCTTTTTCTTTTAAAAGTTTCAAAATTTGATTCGCATATATTTTTTTCTTGTTTTGAAATGGTACTTCTGCAAAACGCGCGTATTTTTCAATTAAAGTTAATTCAGTAGAAGTTAATAACCCCATTATGCGTATGATTTCAAGATAAGGACGTACATGAGGAGCTTTCCTGCAAAGTACAGGTGAGCCCCAAATTTTATTCATCATGGTTAGGTCATGATGCTTTACTGCATGCTTTTTCCCCTTCTGTGACATATCCTTATGAAAGAAAACTTATTAGCTTCTCCTCCTGTAATCCCTGTTCGTTTTTCAATTTCTAAACACTTTGGTTATCAAGTTTTTGTACTAGCTTAAAACGAAACTGATTTAATTTCTGAGTACCAATCTTCTCCACAAAAGAATTTACCAGAGTCTTTTAAATAATTTATGAACTTCTACATTAATTGACTCTGTTTGTTTATTAATGAGGATCAAGGGTATAATCCTCTTGGGCTTGATTATAAACATTGCAACATTCAATATATTTCTTTAATATCACAATGGTTTATGGATTTATGGTTTATCACACTTACAACCCCCATCGTTAGGGCAAACAATCCAGCCACAAGTGGGGCAAATATGATCAGTTTTTTCATTCAGATTGTCTTTACAACTCCAACAATGAGGCTCCCTATCAATTTTTCTAAATCGCTTTGATTGATATAATTCACTTCCGTATTTTTTCCTAGTACTAGAGTCTGTATATTCAAAGTCTACCACATCTGCCTCAACGTATTTCTCTTGGATTCCCGTCATCTCTATTTGTTCATAACCTCTAACATTAATTATTTTTACTTTTTTATACGTTTCATCATGGTCATAAAAAACATAGATATCACCAACTCTCATGTTTCACCATCCTATCAGTTTTTTTAAACTAACAATTACACAATTTAACATACACAATGAATAATCCTTCTTTTATTGGCAATTTCTTTTTAAAATAGCTAAATCAAACCGGAATACATGTAGTCACGCCCTATACTCGTTACTATTTATATAAGTGATATCAGGTATTAATAACAAATCTTCACTTAGATCACTATTGTCCTTTTGTTAAAGACATACTTGGTCATTTGTCTATAAGAGATGCTGGGCAGAAGATATTATTTACAGAATCACCGCTTAATAATCATATACAAGTCATTGTCGTCGACCTCTGCTGCTCCATCAAGTATTCAATCTTATCTGGCAGAAACAGTTACTTTTGTTTAGCAGTTACACCACCCTTCAAAACCTCACAACCAGCCACTTCATTTGACAACCCCTGTTACGCAAAGCCTATAATAACCATGAACAGAAAAGACTGAATAATACCAATTTTGGTAAGCAAATACGATGGGGGTATCACATTGACAAATGAACTATTTACAAAATCAGTAGAGGAATTAGCAGCTCTCATGAAAGCGAAGGCACTTTCACCTGTCGAATTGACAAAGGTGGTATTGGACCGTGCGGAAGCGAGTCAGGGAAAAACGAATGCGTACTTAGATATTTATCGTAAAGAGGCGGAAGAATCTGCAGAAAAGGCAGAAGAGGAAATATTGAATGGAAATTACCGTGGAATGTATCATGGGATTCCAATGGGGTTGAAAGATAATATTTACTTTAAAGACAAAGTAACGACGATGGGTTCGAAAATACATAAAGATTTTGTTCCCCGATATGATGCAGCCATTGTCTCTAAACTTAGAGAGGCAGGGGTGATTTTTACCGGAAAGTTAAATATGCACGAATATGCGATGAGCATTACCAGTAATAACCCGCATTATGGGGGCGTAAGAAATCCGTGGGACCTTAACAAAATTCCTGGAGGTTCGAGTGGTGGTTCCGGGGCTTCTGTTGCCGTTGGTGCAAGTATGGCTTCGATTGGAACAGATACAGCTGGTTCGGTACGCATTCCATCAGCAGCTTGCGGGATTGTCGGTTTAAAACCTACCCGTGGAAGAGTGAGTGCACATGGCGTGTATCCTTTGTCATGGACGCAGGATCATGTCGGACCAATGACGAAAACAGTCAAAGATGCAGCTGGTTTACTGGAAATTGTCGCTGGACACGATGAAAAAGACCCAGCCTCCGCAGACACACCTGTCGAAAACTACTTAGATAAGATAACTGGCGATGTGAAAGACTTAGTCATTGGGGTCAATGAAGATTTCTTTTTCAACAACATCGATTCCAATATTGAAAAATCCACCCGAGCAGCAATTCAGGCTCTTGTCGATCAGGGAGCAAGAGTAGAGGAAGTTAACATCCCAGCTCTTAAGGATGCACAATCGGCCATGTTTACGTTCAATGTATCCGAAGCTTCCGTTATTCATATGAACAGTATATTAAGCAGACCAGAAGACTTTGGAGAAGATATTCAAGGATTTCTCCTATCAGGTGCCTTTCCTTCCTCAACTGCATATGCCCAGGCGCAAAGAGTAAGAGAACAGCTGATCGAGGAATTTAGGGAAATATTCACAAAGGTAGACGTGCTGATTTCACCGACCTTACCCGTCATGCCTAATAATATAGGGGAAGACCTCGTTGATCTGAACGGGGAAAATGTGGATTTACTAAGCAACTTTATTCGTCTGACAGGCCCGGCCAATCTTAGTGGAATTCCAGCATTGTCCGTTCCGTGTGGATTTAATGGGCAATTGCCGGTAGGTTTACAGATTATGGGGCCGGAGTTTAGTGAAAGCCGGCTGTTGAATGTAGGGTATGCAGTTGAGCAGATGAAACCGTTGGGAGATCGGGTGCCTGGGTTGTTGGGACAGGGGGACAGGTGAGCTGTCCCGGTTTCTAGTTTTCTTCGTTCAACTCCGTCAATACTTTATCACGCATTAACTGTCCGTAATCCCCCACTTCAGGTCTTTAGGATCACACAACAAGACTAGGAGCGGGGGATAAATGGCCAGTAAATTCCTGATAAGTTCAACTAACCATCAGTGGGCGATGGAAAACCTCACTGATGGAAGTTTCACTTTATATGAACGAGTCTGACCTACTTTAGTAAATAAATCCCGTAAATCAAAACTAATGATTTATGGGATTCGCTTTTTTTAATATATAGTCGCTTAACCAGGTCAAGGGCAAGGAGTCCTTTATCTTCAAATATTTTTTAGAAGAAAGAAATGTAAGGGGTAATAGACCTGGATGGCGACCAATTTCAATGGCACCGGTAATTGTTGCGTGGTTTATAACTTTTGGGACTGTAATATCCAATAAATTTGCAGCCCTTTCCGTTCAACTTGTTGTTGCTTCATTGAGATCTGCTCCAAATATAACAAAAGAAATAGGATAAGATTCTTCTAGTTTAGTTACTCTCCATTTTTTACTTAATTGTAGTGTATCTCGTTTTTCTTCTTCATTAAATTATCTTCTCTGATAGAAACCTTATTTTTCCTTAATATTTCAGGTTAGAATAACAGGAACCTCTCCATGGCTATATGATAAAATGTTCTCATTATAGATAGTTTTAAGCGATTCTAATCAAGAAAAGGAATTGATAATGATGAATGATGGGCTTATTTTTTCTATCATTATATTTCTATGTTTATTAGCTTCAGTCGTTTCATTGGTGGTGCTTACTATTCTAAAATTATTGGAGCAGGAATTTGATTACTTACAAATGGAAAATAAACAAATACAACTTGAAAAACAGGTGCAACAGATGGAATATATTCAGTTAAGTCAGCAAATCAGACCCCATTTTTTATTAAATAGTCTCAATACGATGATGTCTCTTGCCCGACTCGAGCGAAATAATGATCTGATTTTTTCGATGGAAAAATTCTCTACATTTTTAAAATATCAAAGTAAAAATAAGGAATCCCTGGTTAGCTTTGAAAGTGAAATTAATCATACCAAAAATTATCTGGCCATGCAGAAAATGCGTTATGGAAGCAAATTAGATATTGAATATCAGATTGAACAGGCAGCTTATGACAGTATACTTCCCCCATACACACTCCAAACTTTTGTTGAAAATGCATTTAAACATGGGCTTGATAAAAAAAGAGGAACGAAACAATTGGTGATAAAACTGAAAAGGCACGGAGATTGGGTAATTTTAAAAGTTGTTGATAATGGCGACTCAGAACCAGAACATCACCGTAACACAGGGATGGGCCTGGAAAATGTGAGAAAAAGGTTTGAATTAATATTTGATTTGTATACAGAAGTATCACTGAAAAAGAGTGAAAAAGGAACAGAAGTAAAAGCTATTTGGCCCTATACACCGGAGGGAAGAATATGAATGTTTTAGTTGTTGATGATGAGCCTTTGGAAATTGAACAACTGTCATTTTTAATAAAAAACAAATATCCAGATTGGGAAATCTATACCGCTGAAGATGCAGTTGAAGCAAAACAGATTTTTAAGGAAACGAAAATTCCGCTTTCTTTAATTGATATTCATTTACCAGGTCAGTCTGGACTTGATCTATGTGAGTATATTAGAAAATGCGAGATTAAAACGAGCATTGTTCTTATTACAGCCTATCAGGATTTTTCCTATGCCCAAAAAGCCATACGGTTAGAAGTAATGGATTATTTGGTTAAGCCTGTTATTGAAAGTGAGTTTTTTCAAGTTATCGATCATTTTTTAGAGAGTAATCCTGATATTGAAACAAAATCAGAAACCATTAATAAAGTATTGGACATTGTTCGGGAGGACTACAATCAAAAATTACAACTCCCCGATATAGCAAAGCGGGTTTATGTAACACCAGCATATTTAAGTAAAAAGTTCACAGAAGAAGCAGGTATTCATTTTACAGAGTATCTCAACTATTATCGTATTCAGAAAGCGAAACAATTTATCCTGAAGAAACCGGAATGGACACTTTTTGAAGTAGCAGAAAGAGTTGGTTTTTCCAGTCAAAATCATTTCAGCAATCTATTTAAAAAAATAGAAGGGATGACACCTAGTCAGTTTAAGGAGAATAAATATGATTGATTGGTATTTTATATTGTTTATCGCTTTTGGACTTCTTATTGTTTATATAGAAAAAATTGGTGAACATCAAAGCGTAAATCATTATATTTTATTTAATCGTGATGCGGGTTTAAGTGAGGGAAGTTATGCGCTAATTATTCAATTCGTGACTGGGGGAGTGTTCTATCTACCAATTTATATAACGAATCAAATTCAATTGTCCAGTTTTTTTGCTTTTGTTATTAGTGCATGTGCCATTTACTTCTTATTGGTGAAAGTTACTGAAAATGAGAATAACAAAAAAGTTCTTAGTTTGACTGATAAGAATGTGACAAATGATTTCAGTTTGTATATTCTTATTGTTTTTGGGCTATCTAATTTCATTTCACTCTTAGTTGAGCTATCCATATTAGGTTTTCTTTTTGATGAGGTTTTTAAGACCAGTTTGTTAGTGGGATTTCTATTATTCCTGAGTTTTGTTTTTAGCTATTTTGGCTTAGGTGGTTATTATGGAGTACGTTATATTGGCTCAAAGATATTTTTCTGTATTTATATTATTGGAGTCTTTATTGGATTAACGGTTTATATGCGCACGGGTATAGAGAATGTATATGAACATATTAACCGTAACTTTGCGAGTATTCTTGATGGGAGTTTTATTGATATAACTCTTATCACCTTCACGATAATCATGACTATATTTGGACAAGTGTGTACCAGTTTTTATTTCTGGCGATCCATTCAATCGATTAAATCAAATCACAGATTAACTGCATTAAAATTATCTATTTTTTCCTGGAGTGCTTTATTGCTATTATTTTTTGTCCTTTCTGTTTATTTATTTGCAGTTTCTGGTTCTAAGGGGGTTTTTTCCTTCTTCACCATAATTAGTCAGATGAATGGTCCTTTTCTAAGCTTACTAACAATCCTTTTTTTAGCATCGATTACGCTTGGTGTAAGTACACAGCTATATTCAATAATAAGTATATTCCTGTTTATCCTGAAAAGTCGTACGTACAATTGGACTGCTTATCGTCTGTTAAGGATGGGATACTTTTTTGGAATGATGGTTACATTCCTCTCCGGGGTTCTGGTCATGTTTACCTATAAAATCACAGGTGAGTGGATTTCATTGGCTATTGCTTTTTACTCTTCTGTTGGTATCCCTATGTTTTTAATGAATGTAAAAAGACGATCCCATTTAAAACTTTACTTTTATACAACATCCCTGATGATAGGTTTTAGCATTTTATTATCCAAATGGATCTCAGACATATGGCTGGTCTCTCCTATAGTTGTTATCGTTACATCCATGATTTGGGTTGTATTTATTAAACTAAATAATCAGAAAACAAATAAAATTTTATAAAATAATGATAAAATTTTGTAAATAAAAAGAACAGAAACCTAGTAAAATAGTTCTCAAATCATTGTTAGGAGGGAATAAATATGTCACAGAAGTTGTTTGAGGAATCCTACGTGTATGCTATGGATAAAGAAAACGAACCTGCTTTAACGGTAAAGTCTGGTTCACAGGTTGAAATTAATACCTTTGACTGTTTCCAAAATCAAATCCAATCAGAGAAGACGGAATTTAATTCAATTGATTGGAACCAGATTAATCCGGCTACAGGGCCTATATATGTAGAAGAGGCAGAACCAGGAGATATTTTGCAAGTAAAGATTGAGAATATTGAACTGGGAGATAAAGGGGTCATGGTTGTTGGTCCGGAACTCGGTGTTATGGGGCATAGGATTAAAAACTTTGGTGTCAAAATTATCCCTGTAAAAAATAATAAAGCGATTTTTGATGAGAAGCTTGAATTAGACTTAAACCCCATGATCGGAGTAATCGGTGTTGCCCCTGAAGGTGATGCAGTCAACAACGGTACCCCTGGAGCACACGGAGGTAATATGGATACAACTTTAGTCACTACTGGAGCAACGTTAAACTTCCCTGTATTTCAAAAGGGTGCTCTCTTGGCCTTAGGTGATTTGCATGCGGCAATGGGAGATGGTGAAGTAGGGGTGTCTGGTATTGAAATTCCAGCTAAAGTAACCGTTACTGTAGATGTTATCAAGGGATATAGCTTAAATTACCCTTTACTTGAAAATGAGGAAGGAATCGCTTACTTAGTATCAAAGGAATCATTGGATGATGCTGCAGATCAGGCGGTTGAAGAAATGATTGACTTATTACAGCCGCATACGAATCTATCCTTATCAGAAATTACTATGCTAATGAGTGCTGCTGGTCAATCTCAAATCAGTCAAATTGTGGACCCGCTAAAAACAGCAAGATTTTTTGTACCTAAAACAATCTTAGAAGCTTATGATATTATACTGTTTGGAAGAGGGGAAAAGTAAATGGCTGAAATATCCACAAACAATCAACCCAGTACTGGTTACAAACAAGAATTAAAACGCTCATTAACCTTTTGGGATCTATTAATATATGGTCTTGTTTTTATGGTTCCAATAGCACCTTTTGGAATTTACGGTGAGGTTGCTCAAGGCTCAAATGGTATGGTGGCACTTGCTTACCTGATTGGTATGGTTGGTATGATTTTCACCGCACTCAGTTATGCAAGGATGTCTGAAGCTTTCCCGATAGCAGGATCTGTATATTCATATGCTCAGAGAGGAATTAATGAATCAGCCGGGTTCATTGCGGGTTGGCTCATCTTATTGGATTATATCTTTGTTCCTGCTTTGCTGTATTTGGTAAGTGCCGCAGCTCTAAATGATATCGTTCCTGAAATACCGTTACTTTTATGGTTAGTTATCTTTATCGGTATAAATACAGTCATAAATGTATTAGGAATTGAATTTACTGCAAGAGCAAATAAAATTATTGTTGTATTAGAATTAATTGTATTGGCTATTTTTGTTGCAGTAGGAGTTACAGCTATCATCCAGGGGGTAAATGGAGCGGAGTTCACATTTAAGCCACTTTATAATGAAGACAACTTTAGTATGAGTATGGTGATGGGTGCTGTTTCCGTTGCAGTATTAAGCTTCCTTGGCTTTGATGCTATTTCTACCTTAGCTGAAGAATCAAAAGGTGGTAGCAAGGCTGTAGGTAGAGCGATTATCTTTTCATTATTAGTGGTCGGAACTCTATTTATTATCCAAACCTGGGTGGCAGCCCTTATTTGGCCAGATTATACGACGTTTGAAAATGTAGATGTAGCCTTCTATCAAATTGCAGAAATTGCTGGTGGTACATGGATGAAATGGATGACGATCCTTGCAACGGCTCTCGCATGGGGTATTGCGGATGCCTTAGTTGCACAGGCAGCAATTTCACGTATTCTATATAGTATGGCCAGAGACCGTAAACTGCCGAAGTTTTTATCAAAGATTCATCCAAAGTTCAAGACTCCATATGCAAGTACATTAGTTGTGGCAGCTATATCTTTAATAGTAACGACATTCTTTGCTTCAAAGATTGGTGCTTTAGCTTCTGTTGTAAACTTTGGAGCACTCTCTGCATTTTTATTTTTACACGTTTCGGTCATTATTTATTTCGTGAAAAAGCAGAAGAGTAAAAACTATGTTAAACACTTGGTATTACCTCTAATTGGGTTCGCTATTATTGGGTATGTATGGTTGAATTTGGATCCGTTATCTAAAAAATTAGGATTTATATGGTTAGCTTTTGGTATTGTATATCTAATCATACTCAAGGTTACCAGGAAAGATACTTCTTTGGACTTGGAAGAGTAAAATTTGTAGGTCTGCCCGGTATGATCGGTATCTGGTACCACTTCTTTAAAATTAAAAAGCCTGTAGAGAAAAGAAGCTTAATCCTTCTCTACAGGCTAAATTCAATTCATTAGTACTAACTATATCCTCTTGTGTTGGGTCAATAATAATATCTGCTGCCAGTCCTAACCTAACTCTCATCGCTGTTCATTTACTCGATCACAAAAATTTTACTGGCTCCTGCTTTTCGTAAATACTCAGTTAGAAGTAATCCAATAGACCTGGCGCCAAATACTGCTGTGGGATTTCAGTACATTGTCCCACCTTCAAATATTTTGGAGATTTATACCCAGTACTCATTTTGGTCAAATAAGGGTAATCATCTATGACACGTGGGATTGGGGTTGGATCATTTGCAAGAATCGGGTTATCGTAAAAATTAGTGAAATTGGGATAAGAACAGTTAAGTGGTAGAGGAAGACTTTGTGAAGAAGATTTTTTGAAATAACTTGAGCAGCTCTCATTATCATTTATTTCCAATTAAAAAACTGTGTAAGAAGACGTACTTAATACACAGTATAAAGCTATCAGTAAAAAATACATTAATCACCATTCATTAACTAATACAACCTTTCCAATAGCCTCTCCTGATTCCAAGAAGGCATCTGCATCATTGACTCTATCAAAAGTAAAAATTTGCTCGTTTACGAGTGGTTGTAGTTTTTTTCTTCCTCGATAAGACTTGGTACTTCTTTCAAGATGTTTCCGTAATCCTGTCTATGGGCTTTATTAATTATTTTTAAAAAGCATGAATGTAACATGTAAGGATAGAGCTTTGGAATGAAGTGGAGATAAATCATGCACTGAACGTACAGCAATCCATAGTACAGTTCCATAGGTGCCAGCGGCCTTGAACGATAGATCCAGATTTTCTAAATACAATATCAAACCCTTTGCCATCCGTATATTCTTCTACGTACTCCTCTATTGGCATTTCTTTGTAATTAATTGTCGCATTCGCTCCGAGACGCTTGCCAATATTTAATTTTTTCTCAGTGATGCCGAAGTAAATACCTCTACACCTGCGAGCTTTGCGAGCTGGATTGCAATATGACCTACACCACCCGTAGCTACGTGGACGAGTACAGTTTGCCCTGTTGTACATGAGCACGATTATAGAGCGATTCCCATGCTGTAATTGTAACCAGGGGAAGTGCAGTAGCCTGTGCCATAGTTAAGTTTTTCGGTTTAGGGGCTAAAAGCCGGTCCTCACACAACGCAATCAGGGATGGTTGTTTCTTTAACGGACGATAGGGGGCGGGGTTGTACAATACGTATGCAATGCCTTAAATTTATCCCATGTCTTTAATCAGCAAAACCGCAACGCCAGAACTTCACCTTATGTCTGTCGGGGGTGACCAAGGCATTTTGGCTTTTGTTCTCACCAATATATTTAAAAAATTTAAATTTTCTATTTTAAAAGCGTTTTCATTATGTTATAGTTTCATTAAACCGATTTAGTAAACCGATTTAGTAAACCGGTTTTGTAAAGGGATGAACAAATATGACAATAGAAAAAACGACGATTAGTGACGTGGCAAAGTATGCAAAGGTATCGAAAAGTACTGTATCTCAATTCCTGAACGAACGATATGAATACATGCGGGAAGAGACTCGGGAAAGAATAGAGCAAGCTATTGAAGAATTAAACTATCAACCTAACAATGTAGCCAGAAGTTTAAAGCTGAAAAGCACAGCTACGATAGGGGTTATTGTGGCGAATATTCTTCATTCCTTCTCTACCCAGGTGATTCGAGCGATTGAAGATACGTTAAACGAAAATGATTTTTCGACTATTATCTGTAATGCAGATGATAATCCAAAAAAAGAGAAGAATTATATAGAAACTCTATTAGCCAGACAGGTGGATGGCTTAATCGTTTTTCCTACAAGTGGGAATCGAGAACTTTATAAAAGATTGGTAGATTCAAACTTTCCGATTGTTTTTGTTGACCGATATGTAAACGGTTTGAACAGTGATGCGGTTATGCTAGATAACGAAAAAGCTATTCATATGGCTATAGAACATTTGCTCACCAATGGGTATGAGGATATTGCCGTCTTAACGACTTCTATTGATACGGCTGTTGTACCAAGGGTTGAGCGTGTTCAAGGCTATAAAAGCGCAATGAAAAGGTTTGATCTCCCGATACGTGAAGCTTACATCAAATCAAGAGATCTCCCGGTTTTAAAAAAAGGTATAGCTGAGCTTTTTAAGTTAGAAAAACCGCCACAGGCCATTGTTTCAGGAAACGATTTAACCTTAATGGAATTCCTGAAATATGCTTCGGAGCATGACTTGAAAATTGGGAGTGATGTCGGGTTAGTGACCATTGATGAAGTAAACTTTATGGAGATTCATAATCCACCAATAACTACAATCGCACAACCAACCTTTGAAATGGGGGAAAAGGCGGTAGAGTTATTACTCGATAAGTTTGATGATTCCAACCAGAGTGAGGGTGCACAAATATATCGATTTGACCCTTCAATAATCGTTAGAAAATCAGCAGAGAAAGCAGGTGTACGTATATGAACGATGTTATCACAATCGGAGATGCCATGATTACATTTGACCCAAGTTCTACAGGTCCCCTTCGGTTTTCAGATTCCTTTAAACGAAAGGTAGGGGGAGCAGAATTTAATGTTGCGATTGGATGTTCTCGACTGGGCCTCAATGTCGGATGGATTGGCCGATTAGGGAAGGATGAGTTTGGCCGGCATATTTACAACTTTGCTAGAGGTGAAGGCATAGATGTATCTGAGGTCAAACTTGAAAAAGGCTATCCAACCTCCCTAAATTTTAAAGAAATCCAAGAAGACGGGTCTGGAAAAACTTTTTATTATCGGGATAAATCACCTACTGAGACATTACTTCCAGAATCTTTAAATGAAGAATACTTTCAACAGGCTAAGCTGCTTCATATAACGGGGGTGTTCCCGGCAATCAGTGAGCAAAACATTCAAGTGATTGAACAGGCTGTTACTTTAGCTCACAAACATGGCGTGAAAATTTCCATGGACCCTAATATTCGACTGAAGCTTTGGAGTAAGGAAAAGGCACGTGAAACGTTGTTAAGATGGATGCCTTACGTGGATTACCTACTGACTGGGTTAGATGAGGCTGAATTGCTATTTGGTACGAATGATGTAACTGAACTGATCGAAAAAGCTAAGCAATATAATATTTCTCATTTGTTCATCAAGCTTGGGGTAGATGGTTCACTTGTTTGGACTGACGGCGAAATAGTTGAAGCTCCAGCTGTTAAAGTGGAAACAGTAGCTGATACAGTCGGTGCAGGAGATGGATTTGATGCGGGTGTCATTTGTGGATTATTAAACGTATGGGAGCCAAAACGGATTTTGCAATTTGCCAATACAATTGGATCGATGGTCGTTGGTGTTTATGGTGATAATGAAGGGCTGCCGTATTATGATGACGTCCTAGAAAGACTTGGGGAAAAAGAGTCTGTTGAAAGGTAGGGGGCAACGAGGATGATTCAAGTTGCGTTAGACCGTTTAACAAAAGAGGAATGTATCTCGATTACAGAGCAGACTTATGATCATATCGATTATATCGAGATTGGAACTGGCGTGATTAAGGAGTACGGAATGGATATCATTCGCGATTTTCGTAAGCGGTTTCCTGATAAGAAAATTGTTGCGGATATGAAAACTTGCGATGCGGGGAAGCATGAGACGCGCCAAGCACTTGAGGCCGGGTCTGACATTACAACAGTGATGGGGCTTTCCCATGATCAAACCATTCTCGACTCTATTCAGGTAGCTGAAGAATTGTATAAAAATGTGTTGGTCGATTTATTGGAGGTTCCAGTAGAGCGTTTTGCTAGATTAAAAGAATTAGGCGTAGAACTCGTCTCCGCCCATATTGGAAAAGATACACAAGATCATTCAGAGGGGAACTCCTTTGAACATTACGGATCTTTATCTGATGATTTCACGGTATTTGTGGCAGGGGGAATTTCACCAAAATCGGTTCAACAATCTGAAAAGCTTAAACCCGATGTCTTTATTGTAGGCGGTTACATTACAAATGCAAGTAACCCGGGTGAGGCCAGTCGTACGATGAAGGAGGTGATTTCAAAAAGATGAGGAGTGTTCATTTGGAAATTTTAGAGGAGCTTAAGCAAGTAGCTAAACATGTTGACCATGAGGAAGTTACTGCTTTCATAGATGCCCTGCAGCAAGCTAAACGTATTTTTGTCTGTGGGGAGGGTAGATCAGGCTTGATGGGAAAGGCGTTTGCGATGAGACTTATGCACGCAGGCTATACGGTTTATGTGATAGGAGAAACTATTACGCCAAGTATTCAAGAAGGGGATTTGTTTGTAGCCATCAGTGGCTCAGGAAATACCCCGTCTGTTGCGCTCGTAGCTGAACAAGCAGCTAAATCGAAGGCCCTGGTACACTTAGTCACGAGCAACAGAAAATCTAAGCTTCAAACATTAGTGGACCATCAAGTGATTATACCAGCAGCCACGAAAAAGCGTAGAAAAGATGAACCGGCAACCATTCAGCCGATGGGGAATCAATTCGACCAATCTGTTCATCTGTTGCTAGATGCTGTGGTAATTTCAATGACGACGGAGAAAGAAGATATTCACGACATGATGAATAGAAATCATGCCAATCTGCAATGAGAGGAAGATTAGATGTCTGACATCATCGTACAAAAGGAAGAGCTAAAGTCATTAGTTGTTCATAAATTAACCGAAGCTAAAGTAAGCAAAGAGCATGCTGAGGATGTAGCAGATGTGCTTGTACATGCAGACTTACGCGGTGTGGGCTCACACGGTGTATTGCGAACCGAGCACTATGTAGAGAGAATGAACGAAGGGGGCATGAACCCAAACCCAGAATTCCGAACGGAGCGTAAAGGTTCTTCAGCATTACTTTTTGATGGAGATAACGGAATGGGTCATGTGATTACAAAAAAAGCGATGGACCATGCGATTCAACTCTCTAAAGATAATGGCATTGGAATCGTAGGAATTATAAACAGTAGTCACTGTGGTGCTTTGTCCTATTACGCACAGCAAGCAGCAGAGCAAGATACCATCAGCATGATCATGACGCATACCGATAGCGCCGTCGTACCTTTTGGGGGAGCCGATTCCTATTTCGGGACAAACCCAATTGCTTATGGTTTTCCGGCTAGTAAACATCGCCCAATTATTTTAGATATGGCAACAAGTAATGTTGCTTTAGGAAAGATCTTACATGCTAGAGAAACAGGTAGTGAGATTCCAAACAACTGGGGAGTAGATGGAAATGGTACTCCTGTAACAGACCCAAGCCTAGTTAAACATTTACTTCCAACTGGTGGACCTAAAGGTTATGGTCTAGCTCTTATAGTGGATGTATTAACAGGTGTACTAACTGGATCTGCCTTTGGCCCTAGTATTTCTAGCATGTATGGGGACTATAATAACTACCGTCATTTAAGTCATACCATTATTACGATTAGTCCAGGGTTATTCATTGACCAACATCAATTCATGCAAAACATCGATAAGATGATTGATGAGTTACATGAAGTAAAACCAGCAGAAGGCTTTAAGTCTGTAATGGTACCTGGTGAGCCAGAACAGCTAAACGAGGAAATGAGACAAGTAGAAGGAATCCCGGTACCGGAAAGTATTTACAACTATCTCGAATCGTAAGTTAAGGTGAAAAACCTTTTCTTTATATTAATCTATTAAAAAATGGGAGGTCACTAATCATGAAGAAGTTTCTATGCTTTTTGTTTGTATCGGCACTGATTTTGGTTTTAGCAGCATGTAGTGGTAATGAGAAAGACGCTTCAGGTTCTGGAAATGAAGGTAGTGCAGGAGAAGGATCAAGTTCAGATTCAGGCGAAACGATTACTTGGAAGATGGGACACTTATCTAATGAGGACCACCAATGGCACAAAACAGCAGAAAAGTTTGCTGAGCTTGTTGATGAGAAAACAGATGGTCAGTTACAAATCGAAATTTATCCAAATGAGCAATTAGGTTCTGAAACAGAGGTTTTAAATGGAATTGAAGCTGGTACAGTGGATATGACGATTTCCGGAGAAACGATGGCGAACTGGGCTCCAGAAGCCGCATTGATGGCTGTTCCTTATGCATTTAAAGGTCAAGACCACTTACAAAAAGTTGTAGAAGGTGAAATCGGTGGTGAAATTGAAGATGCGATTAAAGAGGGGGTTGGCGTAACACCACTTTATTACCATATCCGTGCACCAAGAAATTTAACTTCTAATGAGCCAATTAAATCACCAGAAGATCTAGAAGGATTTAAAATGCGTGTACCAAACGTACCTTTATTCATGGATGCTTGGGAAGCAGCAGGAGCTAGACCTCAGGTTATGGACTTTAGTGAAGTATTTACAGGACTACAACAAGGGGTTATCGATGGGCAAGAGAACCCAGTTGACTTAATTCAAAGTGCTAGTTTCAATGAGGTACAAGATTATGTAAACGTAACCGAGCACGTATATTCTTGGATTTATGTTGTAGTTGGTAATGAACAGTTCAACGCACTAAGTGAGGATATGCAAGCAGCTGTTCAAGAAGCAGCAGCGGAAGCACAAGCATATGGTCTAGAATTATATGAAACTGAAACTGCTGAAATTGAGCAAGAATTAAAAGATGCTGGAATGGAATTCGTTGAAGTAGACCAAGAGGCTTTCGCAGAAGCGATGAAACCAGCTGTTGAAGATAGCTTAACTGAAAAACAATTAGAACTATTTAATAAAATTGTAGAAGCAGGACAATAAAAATTTAATTAGGTAACATATCCCCCTTTAGGTGTCTAGTTCCAGCACCTAGCGCCTCGGATCATAAGTCAGCCCTTTCTGTGGCAAAAACCGCCACTTCAGGGCTTGCCTATGCCTGACGGGGCTGAGCGAGGCGCTTGCGCTTTTCAGGGGGTATGTTACCCCATAATTTTATAAAGGGTGAGCAACAATGCAAGCTATACACATTCTTAGTCGGATACTAAAATTTTTAACGATTGCTAGTTTTTCTGCCCTCGTTCTCGTTGTGATCATCCAAATTACAGGGCGTTATTCACCATTTAGTTTTGTTTGGACGGAGGAACTTTCACGTTTCTTTTTTATCTTCTCTATTGCCTTTGCAGCACCTTTAGCGATGGAGCAACGTGAATATGTTCGAGTCGATTTATTTATCGATTTCCTTCCTGAAAAACTTAAAAAATATGTCGATGCAATGATTTACCTGATTTTAGGATTGTTTTCTGCTTTCTTAATATCCTATGCCTACGAGTTTACATTACTTGGGAAGAATCAATCTTCTGCCACACTAGCGATTGAAATGTATTACATTCACTTTAGCATGGTAATTTTATTTGTATTTTTAGCACTATACAGTTTTTTTAATATTTATGCCGTACTTAAATTAGATCAGTACGAAGAGGAAGAAGGTGTTAACCAATGATGGCCGCCATATTATTTGTAACCTTTATCCTTCTAATATTTCTCAGCGTACCAATTGCCTTTAGTTTAGGTCTATCATCTTTGGTTTATATTTTGATTGCCGATATTCCTTTAAATATAATCCCTCAGAAAATGTTTGGGGGTATTAACTCCTTTACTTTACTCTGTATTCCAGGGTTCATTCTGGCGGGAAACTTAATGAATGCTGGTGGTATTACAGAACGAATCATCGACTTTGCAAAAAAGCTAGTTGGGCATATACGAGGTGGTTTAGGTCTCTCAAACGTTGGTGCATCCATGGGGTTTGCTGGCATCACTGGGACAGCACTAGCGGATACTGCAAGCATTGGTTCAGTCATGATTCCCGCCATGAAAAAAGAAGGGTATGATGCTCCTTTTTCAGTAGCTGTAACTTCATCCTCTTCTACAATTGGACCTATTATCCCCCCTTCGCTTCCTATGATTATCTTAGGAACACTTGCGACGGTATCAATCGGCGATTTATTTTTAGCGGGTACTATCCCTGGCATTTTGCTCGGGCTATGCTTAATGGCTGCTACGTATGTGATATCGAAAAAGAGGAAATATCCAAAAGGTGAACGTCAAACATTCTCCGTTATTACCAAATCATTCTTCGGCGCCTTCTGGGCTCTTATGATGACGGTTATTATTTTATTTGGAATTTTAAGTGGTTACTTTACACCAACAGAGGCATCTATTGTAGCCGTTGTGTATGCTTTAATTGTCGGGATATTTGTTTATCGTGATTTAAAGCTGCACATGCTTCCGAAGATTCTATTAGATTCTATGGTTAGTACAGCGGGAATTATGGTGTTGGTTGGAATGGCGAATCTATTTGGATGGATTCTAGTAAGTGAGCAAATTCCACAACTAGTAGCAGATTCGATTTTAGCCATTTCTGAAAATCCAATAATCGTTATTCTTCTACTAAATGTGTTGCTGCTTTTTGTAGGAACCTTTATGGAAACCATCGCAGCACTTGTGATTTTGTTCCCAGTGTTATTACCTGTTGCCACTCAAATTGGAATGGATCCCGTTCAATTTGGGGTCATGATGGTACTGAACTTAATGATTGGTTTATCTACGCCTCCAGTAGGTGTATGTTTATTTGTGGCATCTAGTATTGGGAAAGTGTCCATTGGCCAGGCATCTAAGGCGTTACTACCATTCTTAGCTGTAAGTTTACTCGTATTATTAGCGGTTAGTTTCATTCCAAGTCTAACACTATTCTTACCAAGCTTATTTGATTAATAAAAGGAGGGCTTATAATGAAGGCAATTCAAGTAAAAGAACCAGGAACATTAAATGTAGTAGAAATGGAAGAGCCAAGTTTAGAACAGCCCAATGAAGTAAAAATACGGATGAGAGCGATGGGAATTTGTGGATCTGATATGCACATTCTTCATGGACAAAATCCTTTTGCGACCTATCCTCGGGTTATAGGGCATGAAATTGCTGGAGAGGTTGTAGAAACGGGCGATTCTGTAACTGGCTTATCTGTAGGAGATAAAGTAGTGATAGAACCGATGACATCTTGTGGAGAATGCTATGCTTGTAAACAAGGTCGTCCGAATATTTGTGAGAGTGTACAAGTTTATGGTGTGCATCGTGAAGGCGGTGGCCGTGAAGTGATGGTGATGCCCGAGCATTTAGTGCATCGGGTCCATAATGATAGAGATTGGTCTGAGATTGCCTTGATTGAGCCATTTACGATTGGGGCTCAATCTATCTATCGTGGTCAAGTTCAAGATGGAGATTATGTTTTCATCATTGGGGCTGGCCCAATTGGATTGTGTTGTTTGAAAATGGCAAAGCAAGCAGGTGCGAAGGTCGCAATTTCTGATTTCAATGATAAGCGTCTTGCTTTTGCGAAAGAGTGGGGGGTTGATCACATCATCAATCCACAAAACTCTGATGTAGAAGAAGAAGTGTTTGCATGGACTGGAGGCATGGGTGCCAATGTCGTCATTGATGCGGTTGGTCTTCCGCAGACAGTTGAGCAAGCAGTAGCGGTAACATCTGCGGCTGCACGAGTGGTTTTACTTGGTTTTGATACGAAAGTGTCTCAGCTTGCCCAAGTGAATATTACGAAGAAAGAGTTAACGATTTGTGGTTCACGCTTACAAACACACCGTTTCCCGAAAGTGGTTGAATTATTTAACACGCTAGAGTTTGATGTAAAGGAATTAGTAAGTCACCAATTTGAATTAAGTGAAGCTGAAAAAGCCTTTGAATTAATGGACCAAGCTCCGCCAGAAGCACGTAAGGTTGTTATTAAACTATAAAATTGATTTGTGAGACGAGGCAATAGGGAGGTAAATTCTATGAAAATGACGATGCGATGGTTCGGGGAAGATAATGACCGTGTCCCATTGGAGCATATTAAACAAGTTCCGGGTGTTGAAGGGGTTGTTTGGTCCTTACATGACGTCCCAGCCGGTGATGAATGGCCAATGGATAAAATTTTGGAAGTCAAAGAACAAGCCGATCGACACGGATTAAATATCGATGTGGTAGAAAGTGTTAATGTTCACGAGGACATTAAGCTTGGACTTCCTACACGTGACCAATACATTGAGAATTACATTAAAACGATTAAAAAGTTGGGCAAGGTTGGCGTGAAGGTGATTTGCTATAACTTTATGCCGGTGTTTGACTGGACGCGTACCGATTTATTTAAGGAAATGGAAGATGGCTCAACCGCTCTATTTTTTGAAAACGACAAATTGAAGGACATTGATCCGATGGAATTGGTCGACACCATTTCGAAAAACTCGGCGTATACGATGCCAGGATGGGAACCAGAAAGACTCGCTCATTTAGCGAATTTATTTGAAAAATATAAGAACGTAACGGAAGAGGATTTATGGGAGAATCTTCAATATTTTCTAGAAAAGGTCATCCCAGTCGCAAAGGAAAATGACATCAAAATGGGTATTCATCCGGACGATCCGCCTTGGTCTGTGTTTGGATTACCACGTATTATTACTAATAAACAAAGCCTAGAAAGATTTTTAAAGCTTGTAGATGATCCTTATAATGGTATTACCCTTTGTAGTGGTTCATTAGGAGCTAATCCTGAAAATGATGTAGCGGAAATGGTAAGAGAGTTTGCCGATCGAATTCCTTTTGCCCATATTCGAAATCTAAAAAGATATGAAACCGGTGACTTTATTGAGACTTCCCACCGTACTCAGGATGGGTCAGTTGATGTATACGAAATCGTTAAAGCCTATCACGAAGTAGGGTTTACGGGTTATGCAAGACCTGACCATGGCAGACACATTTGGGGAGAAGAATGCCGACCAGGTTATGGACTGTATGACCGTGCACTAGGGGTTATGTATTTATGGGGAATATGGGATTCCCTTGAGCGACTAAAAGAAAAAGGAGAATAATTTTGCTAAAGCTAAATGAAAATTTAGAAGGAAAAGTAGCTGTTATTACAGGAGGAAGTGGGGTGCTTTGTGGGGCTATGGCTCGTGAGCTTGGCCGCCAAGGAGCAAAAGTTGCAATTTTAAACCGTACTATAGAATCTGGTAAAAAGGTAGAACAAGATATCAAGGAATCTGGAGGAGAAGCCTTAGCTATATCCTGCGATGTTCTAGATATTGAAAGTGTTCGTAAGGCAGAAGAAATCATTACAGAAAAGTTAGGTATCTGTGATATTTTGATTAATGGGGCAGGCGGAAATCATCCTGATGGAACGACTACAAATGAAACCTTAAAGCCAGAGGATTTAAGAAATAAAGATATATCTACGTTTTTCGATATGACAACAGAAGGCTTTCAATTTGTTTTCAATTTGAATTTAGTCGGGACCTTTATTCCTACTCAAGTCTTTTTGAAAAAAATGGCCAATCGTAAGGGCGCAACCATTATTAATATGTCATCGATGAGTGCACCGTCTCCGATGACCAAGGTACCAGCATATAGTGCAGCAAAAGCGGGAATTGACAACTTTACTCAATGGTTGGCTGTTCACATGGCGGACGTTGGTATTCGTGTGAATGCGATTGCACCAGGGTTTTTCTTAACGGATCAAAACCGTAATCTATTACTAAACGAAGATGGTTCTTTAACTGAACGATCCAATAAAATTATTAGTCATACACCACAACAACGATTCGGTAAGCCTGAAGATTTACTCGGAACTTTGCTTTGGTTAGTGGATGAAAACATGTCTGGATTTGTAACAGGCGTCACTGTACCGGTAGATGGTGGGTTTATGGCCTACTCTGGTGTCTAAATGGCTGTAGACAAGGTATTGGAAAGGAGACCATAATGAGTAATCAAGCATCTTTAAATAGATTATTAACGTCGGGTATTGTAGCGGTTATACGAAAAGTAGATCCTGAAAAGGTCCCCCCACTCGTCCAAGCTTTTGTGGACGGTGGAGTTTCTGGTATCGAAATTACTATGGATTCAGATAATTCATCTGCAATGATTCGTGAGCTAAAACAGGTTCATGGGAACAAAATTCTAATTGGAGCCGGAACGGTTTTAAATAAGGAACAAGCAAAAGAAGCTATTGAGGCTGGTTCTGATTTTATTTTTGCTCCTATCTTAGATCGAGAGACAATAGAATATACAAAGAATCAAGGCATCTTAATGATTCCTGGGGTGTTTACTCCTACTGAAATCCATCAAGCCTATCAATGGGGTGCTGATATGGTAAAAGTATTTCCGGCTACCGTTGTTGGTCCTCAATTCTTTAAAGATGTTAAAGGACCTATTAGCCAAGTTCCGATGATGCCCACTGGTGGAGTGAATTTAGATAATTTAGGTGCTTTTATACATGCGGGAGCAGTTGCAGCAGGGATCGGCGGTTCTCTTGTCAATAAAACATTAATTGAACAAGGGGATTGGAAAGCACTGCAAAATTTAGCTGAGAGATATGTGGAGAAGGTTGCTCAGGTAAGGAATTCAAAATAAGCTAAGAGAATTCTGATTTAGGGGTGGGACATAGAGGACAGGTAAATTGCCCCAGCCTCTAATATTCTTGGTTCAATACCTGGCAATACTCGATATGCACGGGCCTGATTGCTTTAGCAATAAATCCCGTAAATCAAAATATAATGATTTACGGGATACGTTTTTTTAAATATATTGTCTCTTAACCAGGTCAAGGAGTCCTTACTCCTCCAAATACTTTTTAGGAGTAAGAAATGTAAAGGGTAATAACCCAGGATGGCGACCAATTTCAATGGCACCGGTAAATTGTTGCAAGGTCAAAACTTTTGGGACTGCCAGCGTATGGGTTTAGCAAGAACTCTCATAAAGATAAGAAGGCAAGAACCATTAATGAATTATATAACCTAAGATATAAAGAAAAATTCCGCTGATTTATCGATCGGTGGATTTTTTTTGTATTTTTTCTGGTTCAGGATAAAAAGAAGAAAATGGCCTAGCTATGCGTTTTTGTTTTTGAATATGGAAACCATTAAAGTATCTGTTCCGGTTTGGTTTTGGATTGATGTAGCGGTTTGCAATATATTTTTTAATGTAAGACATTCAATCAGTTCCCTTTATTACATAATGAGTTATTTTACTTTATGATAGAACAAAGGTTATTATTCGTTTGTAAGGCCTTTTTTAATAGATTTAGAAAGCTCACGTTGTAGAAAGGGAGGAGGGGAATAAATTCAAATCATAGCAGAATATAACCCACCTTTACACACTGCTATTCTATAGTGCAGAACCAATAAATCAATTAAATACAGAAATAGCGCAAAGCTTATAGCAATTGTAATGTTCGTATCAAGGTCAATAGATAATAAATATCCAACAGCCAGCAAATATAAAATTCTAAGTATACTCACACTCACGAAGTATGAAATTTTCGAATAGCCAAAGAAGGATAATAAAATCCTGGTTAAATTTGCCTCAAGGAAAAAACTGAAAACTAAGTACCATAACATTAAATAAATGATCTGTTTCTGATTTAAGGATAAGTTTAGAAATTCATTTATCAAGTTTAATGAACCCGTTAAAGCTAATATACAAATCGAAATAATGACTGAAACTAATAGCCCGAATACTGTGGAAACAAAAAGAGCAATTAAAAGAGGATGCTCTTGATCTCCTTTACTCTCACTTCTATAAGAAAAGAAAAGGAAAATTAGGAAAACCGTAATAAATATAGCGATGATTATGTAAATGAAGTTCAACATATTTCTCCCTCTGTTTGTGTTTTATATTTTACTGTAAAGAAAAGTGCAGATAAATTCCGTTTGTATAATCCGATTCAATCGTTTTATCCATAGATATCGCCCTAACATCATGTCGTGATGTCACACTTTAGCCTACCTATTAGGGGTTGTGAGAATGACCATTTCTGGAAAGCGCAGGTATTACCTCTCTTTTAGCAGACGATTAAAAGATTCTAATACAACATTAAAATCCTCAACAATTTCCTTAACTAAATCCGCCAGAGAATGTGCATCCCAAAAAATGTCCTCTTCAGATTTATTTATCTTCTCTACCAGTGCAGCTGGGCGTTTCAGAACCTTCCAGTCCATATTCCTGTTACTCATCTCTTCTTTTAAATCACTGTCTATCATTTTTCTCGCGGCATGCAATAGTTCGTTTCTTCCCAATCCTTCTATATCAATCATCACTACAATTTGATTTTGCTGGATATACTTTCTTTGTGTACATGTAACTCAACATGAACGTCTGGAGTTAAATGCTTCCACTCATAAAAACGAATTTGCTGATAGCCGCGCTTAACCGAAAAATCATATACCCATTTTCCCGTCTCCCAATACTCTTTCAGCAGATTTTCTAAATTTTTCAGGAAGTTTTGTTTTTGGTTTTCATAGGCCTTTTCCATTTCATCAATCATATCATGATGCTTCAAATACAACCGGCTTAGTTCCTACTGTTTTTCTGTATTATCCACAATATACCCCTCCAAATGCGTGAGAAACTCCTGGTACAAAAACCGCTCTTTCTCTTCTGTATTTTCCAGGTCCACCTGCTTTAATATCCTGATTAATTCACGATAACTTAAAGATTTGAAATAATGAGAAGCGGCCCGTTCCCCTTGTCTTGTAAGGAAGATATAGTGCCGATTAGGAATATATGAAAAAAGCATTTCCAAATCTTCATGATCTATCTATGAGTTACAAGATATGAACCTTAATAAAAGTATCTCATACACTGATCAATTAAGGTCATTGGTCCGGAAAGCAGACGAAATCAAGCAAGCATATTCTGAACAGACGCCAACCTTCCTTTCCGTTACAAATAGAGCCTATGATGAAAACCTGATTAGCAATTTATATTAAATCCCGAAATCAAAGGCATAGGTCACGAGGCACTTGCCCAACTATATAAGTGGATTTCGGGAAAAACTATTTCCGGGATAAAAAATGTTCAACTTTTTAGAGAATACCAGTTGAGGGACCATCGGCGGTTAGATTTATTGATTCTTTTTGATGATCATTTGATTGCGATTGAGAATAGAGTGTTAAGCAGTGAATCTGAGAATCAGACGAAATTATATCTGTGATAGTCCCCCTGTAATACATAGCATCAAACCAACTACAAAACAAACCAAACTAAGAGCTTAATACCCTTCCAAAAGATAATCGTATCAGGTTGATAAAACCACTTCCTATACCAGAAAATTTTATATATCATAGGTATCAAACAACCCTATATTCAGATTATTAAAATACTTCATATCCAGGATGTGACGACAATATAGGGACGGGGGAACAGGTGGACAGGATGTGGGCTTGTGGGGGGATTGCTACAAGCCTTGTTTTTTTATATTTAATTATTAATTTTGATAGATATGTTATTAATCCAAAATGTCTTATCCTCTAATTGTGAAACATTCTGTGAAACAATATTATTCGGGTGGTGACAGGCACCACCCCAGGGAGGCACCCCCCAGGGACGAGGAACCTGTCCCTCCGTCCCCCCAAAAAGTCCTATTTCAGAAAAATAAAAACATTCCCACTTGACAGATTTAATATATAACCGATATGATGTGAACAATTCAATTTAAAATTAAATATGAATCTCTTATCCAGAGTCGGGGGAGGAAACTGGTCCGTTGATCCCGCAGCAACCGTTACGCATGTAACAAGGTGCTAATTCCAGCAAGCATTTGCTTGAAAGATGAGATGATGTTGTTTTTAAAACCTCTACCTCATCGGCAGAGGTTTTTTTAATTCCCAAAAAGAAGGGGTGGAGAACATTCATGGGCTATTATTTGCATTAAACCAAGTAAACCTATGTGAACAGTATCGATTTATGTGAATGGCAATAGCGGAAACTGAATTTTAAAACGAATCAAAAGGGAGAGATTTTAATGACCACAACAAAAACAGATAGCTTATACCAGAAGTCCTACTTTAGCCGGATTACAGAATTGAAAGAACATGCACCAGAAGCATTTGAAAAGTTTTTTGCGTTTAACAATCAGGCACTGGCCCCCGGGAAATTATCCGTGAAATTAAAAGAGTTGATTGCTGTTGGTGTCGCCCATGTAACTGGATGCCCATATTGCATTGAACTTCATGTTGGAAATGCAAAAAAACAGGAAGCATCAAAGGAAGAGGTTTCAGAAGCTATTTTTGTTTCGACTGCTTTGAAGGCAGGTTCTGCGGCAGCTCATGGGGTGAATGCTTTGAATGCCTTTGATGGAGCTGGGGATGAGGAGCTATATAAGGCCTCCTATTTCAATCGTTTGAAGGAGTTTGCTGAACTGAGCGGGGATACATTCAAGAGTTTTTTGGATTTTGACCAGCAAGCCATTAAAACCAAGGAATTGACCGAGAAAGAAAAGGAACTCATTGCGGTTGCCTCAGCCCACACGACAGGCTGTGCGTATTGCATTGACCTTCACACCCAAAATGCGAAGAAGGCAGGTGCTGATTTGGAGGAAATCTCGGAAGCGATCTTTGTTGCGGTTGCTTTAAAGGCTGGTTCTGCCATTGCCCACAGTGTAAATGCCTTGAATGCTTATGACAGAGGCTGACGAATGGACCATCCTTAAAGAATTCAGCTAGTGTGAACCTTTTACGATTGCCGGGCCTTTTGAAAACGGCAAGCCGGAGTTGAACGTTTATCGCATCATAATGGCTATGTCCCGTGTCCAGCACGGTCTGCAGCATCATCGGCTTCCGTCAGACTAGAACATAAAAATCTCATCTACTGCGCCGGGTAAGTCTTCTTGGCAGTCGTTTTAAAGTATAAAAAATCTCTCAAAAAGGAGCATGATGTATGGGTAAGCAGATTCATTTAAATGGTTTTATACAAAATTCGCCGTCCCCTCATTCAACCGGTTTATGGAAACATGAAAAGGACAAAGGGACCGAGCATAATCGTCTGGATTATTGGATAGAGGTGGCGCAAACATTAGAGCGGGGAAAGTTTGATGCTCTTTTTATTGCCGATGTGCTTGGAACTTACAGCGTTTATGAAAACTCACACAGTGCGGCGACCCGCGGGGCAGTTCAGCTCCCGGCCCATGATCCGCTTATTCCTATTTCAGCCATGGCGTCCGTGACAGATAATCTTGGATTTGCTCCTACTATATCCGCCACATATGCACAGCCCTATTCGTTGGCGAGACAGTTGTCAACGTTGGATCACTTAACGAAGGGGCGGATTGCTTGGAATGTCGTCACCTCTTATCTGGAGAGTGAGGCTGTCAATTTGGGGCTTTCGGGGCGTCTGCCTAAGAATCTTAGATATGATCGTGCCGATGAGTTTCTGGAGGTTGTTTATAAATTGTGGGAGCACAGCTGGGAGAGGGACAGTGTGATTTATGACAGAGAGAATGATTCGTTTGCTGATTCTAAAAAGGTGCATTTAATCAACCATGAAGGAGAGTTCTTTAATGTCCCGGGCCCTCACTTGGTCGAGCCATCGCCGCAACGCACACCCGTATTATTTCAGGCAGGCGCTTCTCCAAGAGGAAGAGATTTTGCCGCCAAACATGCAGAGGCCGTGTTTACCAAAAATCATTCATTAGATGCTTTAAAGGAATATTCGGCTGATATACGAAGAAGAACAGAACTTCAGGGACGTAATCCGGATGAGGTACTGATTTTCCCAATGATCTTACCCATCGTTGGTTCCACAGAGGAAGAGGCGTATGCGAAACTTGAGGACCTGACGAACCATGTTAGCTATGAAGGTACTGCTGCCCTCTTATCCGGCCATACCGGGATTGATTTTTCCAAATACGATCCGGACCAGTATATAGAGGATATGGAAACCGATGCGGTGCAGGGGAATCTGGACATGTATGCAAAAGACCCGAATAAGAAATGGACGTTACGGGAAGCCGTTAAAAATCATGGTTTAGGAAATGGGACGGTGAAGTTTATTGGTACGCCTGAACAGATTGCAGACAAAATGGAACAGTGGGCGTTCGACGGTGATGTAGATGGCTTTAATATCGCGCAAACTTATTCACCAGGTACCCTTCAGGAATTTGTTGATTATGTTGTACCTGAATTACAAAGAAGAGGCATTTATCGAACGGAATACGAAGGAAACACATTGCGTGAAAATATGTTTGGAAAGGGCTATGCCCATTTACCGGAGCATCACCCTGCCAAACAGCTCGGTTTACAGTCCATAAATCGGTAGGACTATATTTTATATGGAAAGGAGAGGGAAATGGATACGTTAACGCTTTATACCTGGATCGGGTTTGGAGTCTTTCTGGTGGTAATGTTCGTATTAGGGTTACTTAGTGCCAGAAAGACAACGAGTGTTGGAGACTTTGCAATCGGCGGTGGAAAATTGGGGCCCTATGTACTCGGGTTATCCTTTGCGGCTACCTATTTAAGTGCAGCGACGTTTTTAGGATATCCCGGCTGGTCCCATGCCTGGGGATACTCAAACCTGTGGCTCTTTTTAGCCATGATTGGCGGAGGTCCCATCGGTGTTTTAATGGTAGCAAAACGAGTGCGAAAGCTGAATAATGGCCAAAAGTCCCTATCATTGCCAGATTGGCTGGGGGACTTTTACAAGAGTGACATCATCCGGGTAGGCACAGGCCTGATTTTGCTGTTCAACATTTTTTACATTGCAGCCCAATTTGTTGCCGGGGCTAGAATTTTCCAATACTTACTCGATATGTCTTATACGGGCGGCCTTGTGTTTATCGCAGCTATTGTTGTTATTTATGTGTTTGCAGGTGGAGCCTTTGCTGATATTTATACGGATGCGGTTCAGGCGGTTATGATGGCCATTGCAGGTTTGTTTATAGTTGTGTCAGGTATTGTAATCTTTTGGGAAGGCAGTATTTCCGCCACTTTTACAGGGATTACAAACGATTTGGCTAATCAGAGTGGTCATTTAGTAGAGGTATTTAATCCGGAATCGACTCACTTTCACTCCTTTGGTCTCGTGATAGGTGCCATCGTCATCCAATGGGCCTTTGCCTCTGCCCCACACTTATTTAACAAAGTGCTTGGATTGAAAAACGAACGGGATCTGGGGAAAATGATCCTGACTTATGTCATTGCATCTGCTTTTTCCCTTTTTGTTTTATTTGGAGGATTGTTTAGCAGAGCAGCACTAGGGGGAAATGTTGCAGCCCCCGACCTTGCTTTAATGGAATATGTGGTATGGGCGTTTCCTGTTGTAGTAGTAGCGATTTTTGGTGTGGTTATTCTTGCAGCGGCCATGTCAACCACTGATGGTTTATTTGTGTCTATTTCTACCGTTTTTGCTAACGATATTTTTCTTAAAGTTTTAGTAAAAAGGAAAATCGTGAATGTCAGTGAACAAAAAGCGCAAAAAATAGCCCTGCAAATCAGTCGCTTGTCCGTTCCATTGATTGGCCTGATTGCTTTTCTTATTGTATTAGAGCCTCCTGTTTTTATGGGAGATGTGCTGTGGATTGGCGTGTCAGGGGTTGCAGCCGGGACGATGGGACCTATCCTGTATGCGGTTTACGGGAAGAAAAAAGCACCTGCACGGGCAGCCGAGGTGTCGATGATCGTGGGACTCCTCTCGTATCTGGTTATCTATTTTGGAGGAATGATATCAAGTACCATGTCTGCGGGTGCAGTTTCGACGGCTATCGGGATTTTTACGATTGTGGTATTGGCTCGCGTGCTGAAAGACCCACAGCCGCGAATGATGTATGAGATTGAAAAAGAAGGCTCGAAAGCAAATTAGAGGAAGGAGGGAGCAGTCATTTTCGTAAATACGATGCTTTCCTTATGGCTCTATGGATTTATAACATGTTTAGTCGTAATCGGATTATCTCTGCGCAAATGGTATTTTAAGTAATTAGCGTTCAACAATAATCGACAAAATTCGGGAGGTGACAGGCACCATGCTAAAAAATTATGTAGGTGGGAAATGGGTAGAAGCTGGATCCCAGTATAGTGAGAAGGTGTATAATCCAGCAACAGGGGAGGTGATCGCTGAGGTTCCGCTATCTTCCCAGGCAGATGTGCATGAGGCTGTTGAGATTGCTTTTGAGGCATTTCAGGAGTGGAGGGAGGTTCCGGTTCCAAAAAGGGCTCGAATCCTTTTTAAATATCAGCAGCTGCTTGTTGATCATCAGGATGAGTTAGCTGAAATTGTCACGATTGAAAACGGAAAAAGTTTTAAGGAAGCACAGGGAGAGGTTCAACGCGGCATCGAAAATGTAGAATTTGCGGCCGGTGCGCCTTCATTAATGATGGGAGAACAGTTGCCGTCTATTGCTGATGGACTGGAATCGGGGGTTTATCGTTATCCGATTGGGGTCATTGGCGGCATTACTCCGTTTAACTTTCCCATGATGGTTCCCTGCTGGATGTTTCCCATGGCGATTGCAACAGGAAATACGTTTGTTTTAAAACCATCCGAGCAAACCCCATTGCTTGCGAATCGATTGGCTGAGTTGTTAGAAGAAGCAGGGCTGCCACAGGGAGTTTTTAATATTGTTCACGGTGCCAAGGATGTCGTCAATGGGTTATTAGACCACAAAAAGGTTGCCGCGATCTCATTTGTGGGCTCCCAACCAGTCGCCGAGTATGTATACAAACGAGGTACGGACAATTTAAAACGGGTCCAGGCACTTTCCGGAGCGAAAAACCATTCGATTGTTCTGCGTGATGCGAACCTGGAACACGCAACAACACAAATCGTGAATGCTGCATTCGGGTCTGCTGGTGAACGGTGTATGGCTGCTTCGGTTGTTGCTGTTGAAGAAAGTGTGGCTGACGAAGTGATTTCGTTGCTTATACAAAAAGCAAATACTATAAAAATCGGGAATGGCTTGGATGATGGGGTGTTTCTTGGCCCTGTTATTCAGGAAGAACATAAGCAGCGAACACTGGGATATATTGAGACCGGTGAAAGAGAAGGAGCAAAACTTGTCCGTGATGGCCGTAATGATGAGGTCGTACAGCAAAATGGTTATTACATCGGCCCGACGATTTTTGATGAGGTAACGTCAGAGATGAAAATTTGGCAGGATGAAATTTTTGCGCCCGTTTTATCGATAGCAAGAGTAAAAGACCTTGACTCCGCCGTTGAATTAACCAATCAATCCCGTTTTGCCAATGGGGCTTGCATTTTCACTAACGATGGAGGTGCGGTCAGAAGATTCCGGGAAACGATTGATGCTGGCATGTTAGGCGTAAACATAGGTGTACCAGCACCAATGGCCTTTTTCCCCTTCTCAGGCTGGAAGGACTCCTTTTACGGTGACCTGCATGCTAATGGGAAAGACGGATTAGCCTTTTATACGAGACAGAAGGTTGTGACAAGTCGCTGGGTTTGATTGGGTTTTGGTGCCTGTCACCACCCGAAAAATATTGTTTCACAAATGTTTCACGGCTTCCTGATTCGACAAATTTTCGAGTGGTGGCAGGCTAAGGACGGAGGGAAACGCCCCTCCGTCCGCTCTAATATGGTATTTTTTTAAAAAAAGAACTCGATTTTAATAGGAAAAGAGGGAAGTAAAAAATAGAAGAAAATCTCTGCTCAAAAATAAATTTTGCAACAATATGGATTAGTTCCTTTGAATTTCCTGTAAACGGAATTTTTATACCTTTCCTGCACTGGTCATTCGCCAGTTAGATGGCTCTCCAAACGAGACGTAAGTTCCTGCAAGTCTTTTTTTGCTTTGGATTTCTCCAATTTGCCATTTTGATTTTCTGGTGACTAATAGAATTAATTCAACACTGGCAACCCCTTGTTTTCTCCCACTATTTTCAAATATTCTCATATACCCCGGCACTCCTGCTTTGCTTTAAGGCTTTCATTATAGCTTCGATACCAGTTCATCTCCCGCAGACTGAGCCAAGTCCTGAATTTCATGCTTTAATATATTTAAAACGTTTAGCAACTCTTTAAATCTTATTTACGCGATCAAAATATAGATTTCACTTATTTGCTGAAACATTATTCCGCTAACATAGCTGACTAATATAAAAATGGATTCCGGTTTCTCTAAGGATATTGGTTTGCTGCTTAGACATTTCCTCTTACTGGCGGAAAATTAATAGGTTTAGTTGAAAGCGCTTTTACTATAAACTTCGAATTGTAGATAGATAAACCATACTTCAGGGAGGAATTATATATGAAGCAAATTCTATTAGCATGTTCATCAGGAATGTCAACAAGTCTATTGGTAAAGAAAATGCAGGAAGTGGCCAAAGAAAAAGGAATTGAGGCAGAAATTTGGGCTGTTTCACAGGATAAAGCAGAAACGGATATGGAGAAAGCGGATGTACTGCTTTTAGGTCCTCAGATGAGATTTTTGAAAAGGAAATTCTCTAAAAAAGCTGATGAATTAGGCTTACCGATTGATTCGATTGATCCAGTTGCCTATGGACGTGTGGATGGTGAAGCGGTTCTGGAAAAAGCTCTGGAGTTAATGGCTGATTAACTTCTCAAAAAGGGGGAAACAACAGTGGAAAATAATAAGTTTATGCAGCTCTTAGAAAATATTTTATTACCTATCGCTGATAAGTTAAATAATAACCGCTATTTAACTGCCTTGCGTGATGGCTTTATGATTGCGCTGCCATTGATTATATTTGGTTCTATTTTTGTTGTCCTGGCAAATTTTCCATTTTTGGATCAAATATTGAGTGAAGAAGCGTTTGCAGCATATCAAAGTGCTCTTGGTCCTGCATCTAATGCAACCTTAAGTATTATGGGAGCTTTCGTCATTATCGGTATAGGATATAAATTAACAGAGCAATATGAGATTGAAGGACCTATATACGGTGGGGTTGTGGCTTTAGCAGCATTTCTAATCTTAACACCACAAGTTTTGGAGGATATTACAGGAGTTATTCCAACATCTGTTTTAGGAGCTGAAGGTTTATTCCTGGGACTTTTCACTGCTTTCATAGCAGCCGAATTATATCGGTATTTTGTTCAAAAAAATTGGACGATTAAAATGCCAGCGGGAGTTCCGGATGCTGTTTCAAAGTCATTTAGCTCTTTAATTCCAATAGCCTTAACTTTAACAGTGTTTTTACTTATTCGTATTATCTTTAGTTTTACACCTTTCGAAACCGTCCAGAACTTTATTTATACAGTTATCCAACAACCATTGACTGTTTTAGGCAGCGGATTACCTGCAACCATTGTGGCTGTACTATTAATCCAAATATTCTGGTTCTTTGGTTTGCATGGCCAGATTATCGTTAATTCAGTATTCGATCCAATTTGGTATGCGTTAAATGATCAAAATTTACAGGCGTTCCAGGCAGGAGAAGAACTTCCTAATGTAATTACAAAGCAATTCATTGATACGTTCCTTGTAGGTATGGGCGGAACAGGAATGACTTTAGCAGTAATTCTTTTAATCTATTTAATTGGACGCAGCAGACAGCTGAAACAAATTGGTAAGCTGGGAACCCCTCCTGGAATATTTAATGTAAACGAGCCTATAATATTTGGTTTGCCAATCGTGATGAACCCATTGGTGATTATTCCATGGTTGTTAGCACCAGTCGTTGTAACCATTATTACGTACTTTGCAATGTCAACTGGAATGGTACCAAAGCCGGCAGGGATAATTGTTCCATGGACAACACCACCAATACTAAGTGGATATTTGGCAACCGGTAATGCATGGCAAGGTGCTGTTCTACAAGCCTTTAATCTAATTGTTGTTATGGGAATCTGGTGGCCATTCCTCAAAATTATGGATAAAAATTATTATGAAAATGAGAAAAAAGCATCCAAGGGTAATGACTAGTATTTAGAAGAAAAGCCCTTGACTATATAAGTAAATACAAGGGCTTTTTGGGTTACTTCGGAGGTGAATGAGTATGGATAAAATGACAGAAATCGCATTTCAAATTATATTATACGCTGGTAACGGACGTTCAGACGCAATGGAAGCCATTCAGTTAGCGAAAGAAGGGGATTTTCAGGAAGCGGATCGTTTGATTAAGAAGGCTGGAGAGGAATTAAGTAAAGCACATAGTTATCAGACGCAGTTGTTACAAGATGAAGTGAATGGTGAAGGAGAGTCAGTAAATGTAATTTTAGTACACTCTCAGGACCATTTAATGACATCAATGGCAGTAAAGGATTTAGCAACAGAATTTATTGATCTCTATCGTAATAAATAAAAGGGAGGAATTTCAACATGTCTTTACAGTATAAGTTTCCAGAAGGGTTTTGGTGGGGGAGTGCTACGTCTGCTACCCAAATAGAAGGTGCTGCTGATGAAGGTGGTAAAGGTCAAAACATTTGGGATTATTGGTATCAAACAGAACCGAACCGATTCTTTGATAATGTTGGTCCAGAGTCTACTTCAGATTTCTATCATTTATATAAAGAAGATATTCGTTTGATGAAGGAAATCGGACATAATACATTTCGTTTATCGATCTCCTGGTCAAGACTAATACCTGGTGGACGTGGTGAGGTTAATCCGGAAGCTGTAACGTTTTATAATAATGTGATTGATGAATTACTTGCAAATGATATTGAACCATTTGTGAACCTATTCCATTTTGACATGCCTCTGGAACTTCAAAATGAGGGCGGATGGGAAAAACGTGATGTGGTTGAGGCCTACCTGCAATATGCTAAAGAATGCTTTCGTTTATTTGGGGATCGAGTGAAAAAGTGGTTTACATTCAATGAACCAATTGTACCAGTAGAAGGTGGTTATCTTTACGATTTTCATTACCCGAATGTAGTCGATGCAAAACGAGCGTTTCAGGTAGCTTATCATACGATCGTTGCACATGCCAAAGCAGTAGAATACTTCCATACTCTTGATATCAAGGATGGACAAATTGGAATCATCCTGAATTTAACACCTTCATATCCAAGAAGTAAAAACCCAGCTGATCTAAGAGCATCCCGTATTGCCGACTTATTCTTCAATCGAAGTTTCTTAGATCCTGCAGTGCTAGGAGAATACCCGGAAGAATTAGTTGAGATATTAAGAGAACATGGTCAATTGCCTGTAACACGAAAAGGTGATCTTGAGCTTATTAAAAACAACACTGCTGACATTTTAGGGGTCAATTATTATCAACCACGCAGGGTAAAAGCTAAAGGACATTTACCTAATCCATATAGTCCATTTATGCCGGATTGGTTCTTTGATAATTATGAAATGCCGGGTCGAAAAATGAACAAGTATCGTGGCTGGGAGATTTACGAAAAAGGTATATACGATATTATGATTAATTTAAAGGAAAATTACGGAAACATTGAATCCTTCATCTCAGAAAATGGCATGGGAGTTCAGGACGAGGACCGATTTGTCGAAAATGGAGAAATACAGGATGATTATCGGATAGAATTTATTCAGGAACACCTGAAATGGCTGCACAAAGCTATTGAAGAGGGATGCAATGCAAAAGGCTATCATTTATGGTCATTTATGGATAATTGGTCATGGATGAATGCCTATAAAAATAGGTATGGATTTGTTTCTGTTGATGTTGAAACGAAAAAACGAACTCTAAAGAAAAGTGCTTACTGGATTAGAGATGTATCGAATAATAACGGTTTTTAAGGTTAGAGAAGATACACATCAAGTTAGTAGATAATGATTTAATTTATGTATCGTGTCGTTATCATTGGTAAGGGTACCTGATTCTACTTGGATCAGGCCCCTTTGGATTACGCAGAGAAAGCTGATTCATAGAAAATAAGGAGAAGATCCTTTATGTTAAACTTCCGTATGAAAGTTATTTTGCGAGAATTAATGGCTTCTCATTCACCATTAACTGGAAAATATTTAGCGAACATCAATCAAGTTTCATCAAGGACAACAAGAGAAGATATAAAGAAATTAAATGAAATTCTTTCTGAACATGGTAGTTCGATAAATTCAGTTATGGGAAAAGGGTATGAACTAACCATTCATCATGAAAATAAATTTCTGCAGTATTTAGACTCTGAGTTAAGTGACAATGCTTATGAAAACAACAATATACCACGGTCCCGGGAAGACAGAATTGTATATTTAATTAAAAGGTTGTTATTAAGTGAGGGCTACGTAAAGTTAGAAGACTTAGCTGATGAAATTTATGTTAGCAAGTCGACCATTCAAAATGACTTAAAAGATGTAAAAAAAATACTCAGCGAATATGAGATCTCACTGGAAGCAAGACCTAATTATGGTTTAAAGATTCAAGGGAGCGAACTTAAATTACGTTTTTGTATGTCAGAGTATGTCTTTGATCATTCTGATGAAAGAAAGGACTATATCCAGGAATTTTACAATTCAGCTTTTTCCAAAAAAGAATTGGACGCGATATTATCAATTATTTTGAATCAGCTAAATACACATAAAATAACTTTGTCTGACATCGCCATTAACAATCTGCTTATTCATATAGCCATTGCATACAAAAGAATTCAAAGTGGATATAAAGTTAATTTTTACCAAACTGATGTCAATCAGCTTGTTGATAAATATGAATACAGAGTCGCAAAGCAGATAGTAAATGAAGTTGAAAAATCGTTTCAGGTAGAGTTTCCCCAGTCTGAGATTGCTTATATAACAATGCACTTGCTTGGTACGAAAATGCTGTCAAAGAAAAATATAAACAATCGTGTAGTCGAGCAGGTTATGGACGATGAAACTTATCAATTAGTTCAAATCTCTCTTAATAAAATAGAAAGGGAAATGAATTTAGGAATAAGTGATGATCAAGAATTAATCATAGGCTTAGGCCTACATTTGAAGCCTGCAATAAATCGTTATAAATATGATATGAATATACGAAACCCTATGTTAGATGACATTAAAAGGAATTATCCTTTAGCTTTTGAAGCGGGACTTGTCGCTGCACTCGCAATAAAAGATCAAATAGGTACGGAGATGAATGAGAATGAGATTGGCTATATTGCGCTTCATATAGGTGCAGCAATTGAACGAAAAAAATTACAATCAGGTCCTAAGCGATGTTTAGTGGTTTGTGCTTCAGGTTTTGGAACAGCCCAACTCATTTATTACAAGTTAAAAGCCAGATTTTACAATGAAATCGAAGTGGTTGGAACGACAGAATATTATAAACTTGACGAGTATAATTTAGACAACATTGATTTTATTGTAAGTTCTATTCCAATACCACAAGAATTACCTGTACCCGTCATCGAAGTTAATGCAATTCTGGGAGATGATGATTTAAACAGAATAAAAAACTTTGTATCTGAAGGTGAACAAGGTTTGCACTCTCTGTTTCAGAAGGAGCTTATATTCTTAAATAAACAGTTCCAATCTAAAGAAGAGGCTTTATCATTCATGACAAATCAGTTAACAGTAAAAGGCCTCGTAGATTCATCATTTTTAGAATCCATATATGAAAGGGAACGAGTCGCACCAACATCGTTTGGAAATTTAGTAGCCATACCTCATCCAATAAACCCGAAGTCCAATCAGACTTTCCTATCTGTATGCACACTAGACAGGCCTGTCATATGGCATGATAAGCCGGTCCAATTTATCTGTATCCTTAGTGTGAAGAAAAACAGCGCAGAGAACTTACAATACTTGTACGATTTACTGGGTAATATAATCGACAGCCCTTCAATTGTGCAACAGTTAGTCAAGGTGAATAGTTTTGAGGAATTTATCGGTATTATTTCAGAAAATTTTAT
Source organism: Salinibacillus aidingensis (assembly GCF_039522525.1). Taxonomy (GTDB): domain Bacteria; phylum Bacillota; class Bacilli; order Bacillales; family Alkalibacillaceae; genus Salinibacillus; species Salinibacillus aidingensis. Next base: position 203,135 of record NZ_BAAADO010000002.1, on the reverse strand, counting down.
GATGAGCTGAGGTTTGATGGCGATGGGAATAGTAATGATCATGCCGATTGGGCTGAGGCTCGGTTTAAATAGGAGTCGGTATGAATTAGAAGAAATGATTGGATATGACTGAGGAAGATGGATATTGGAATGAGGTCTTGCAGAGGGGTTCTGCAAGGCCTTTTTTAATAGATTAAGAAAGCTCATATTATAAAAAGGGAGTAGGCGGGATAAATTCAGATCATAGCAGAAAATAACCCACCTTTATGTACTGCTATCCTTATAGTACGGAACCAGTAAATCAATGAGATACAGAAATAGCGCAACACTTATAGCTATAGATAATAAATACTCAAAACTTTTGTTGGTGTGAGAAAGTTGTAGCTTCACAAGGATTTTGAGACAGATATTGAGCGAGCCGAAGAAGCCATGATTGTAACACCATATTTGTCGGTGAATGTAATCACACATTGGAGAAAGCTCTTTGATGATTATAATAAGAAAAAAACAACTATTGCTTATGATATCGGGAATAAAAAGGGAGGTCGAAGAAGTGGAGTGGAAGGGCAAGTTAAAGGATGAGGATATGTTAATAATGTGTTCACCTTACTATGAGCATTATTACTAATATGTGCTTGAAGGCATTTACAGTTAAGGGATGGAATTATTTAAGGATTAGTTAAATGCTGTATTACTAGGGTTTATATGGTTTAAATAATTACTTTGTTCCTAAACCAAAAGGCATAAATAGAACTTTCTTAATATTTACATTTTTCTAACATATGTTAATTTGATTAAAGAAATACCATATAGCTAGTTAGTTAGATAGCCTTACTAACTAGGTATGTAGAAAGGAGGACAAGATTAACTTCTTTATAAGGCTTTTTCTTAGAAATTTGACAAGGAGGGGCATCAAGATTTACGAAAGGAGCTTCAAAAAAAATAAAATGGAAGGTGTTAATGTTTATGAGGAAAGTTTTCTATCTGTTTTTAGCAATCCTGTTAATAGCAGCTTTCTACCCTATGGTAGGATTTGCCCAACAGACGAAAGGCCAAGATGTCGAGCTTTGGAATGTAATAAAACCACTTGATACTACTGTAACTTTTTTAAATACTGGAGCACACCCTGATGACGAGCGAAGTGACCTGCTAGCCTATCTATCCAGAGGGCTAGGAGTAAAAACAGCTAGTATGATTGCAAATCGTGGAGAAGGTGGACAAAATGAAATCGGAAGTGAGTTAGGAAATGCCTTAGGTATCATCCGCTCAAATGAAATGATTGAAGCTTCAAAAATTACCGGTGTGAAAGCCTATCACTTAAGCGAAACAACAAACGATACAATTTATGACTTTGGTTTTTCTAAATCCCCTGAAGAAACACTAGAAAAATGGGACGAAGAAGTTACTTATAAGCGATTAATCAAATTTATTAGAACCTATCAACCAGATATTGTGATGCCCTCTTTCCGAAATGTGGACAGTCAGCACGGACATCACCGTGCCATGACAATCCTAAGTAAGCGTGCGTTTAAAGATGCTGGTGACCCTACCGTATTCCCGGAACAATTGGAAAATGGCCTAAATGTGTGGCAACCCAAGAAATTATACGTACCAGCTGAATCAGAAGAAACTGCAACTACATCCATCGAGATTGGTGATTATGATCCTATATATGGCATGTCGTATCCGCAGCTTGGCGAAAAATCCAGGTATATGCACAAAAGTCAAGGGATGGGAAATGATATCCCTGTCGAGCCAAGACAATTCCACCTAAAACTAATCAACTCTACTACCCCAGAGAATCAAACAGACTTATTTGCCGGAATTCCGTATGACTTTGATGAATGGGCGAAAGTCATTACTGATGAGAGACTTCAAACAAAATTAGGACAACTTCAACAAGATTTAGACTCCATTATTGATCTTTACCCTAACCGAGAAGCTATCTTCCCAAAATCACAGCAAGCTTTAAAACAAGTTGAAAATATCTATAACTTAACAAAGAAGGCAAGTATTGATGAAGCTACGAAGAATGATTTACTTCATAAACTTGAGATTAAAAAAGAACAATTACAACAAGTAAGTTTTGTATCATCAAGCCTTGAGGTGGAAACTTCTATTGATACTTATGTTTTAACTCAAGGAGAAGAAACAGAAGTTACAATACAGTTCACCAATAATGGGGATAGCAAAATACATCATATCAATGCATCATTGATAACACCGGACAACTGGGAAGTTAATGGTAACAATAAGGTTAAACACCTAAAACCAAATGAAACTAAGTCTGTAACATACACTGTTACGGTTCCACAGGATGCAAAATATTTTAAACCCTATGCCGAACCTACCATTCAAGCAAGCATTACGTTTAAAGAAAATGGTGTAAAATCATCACAAGTTATTGATTTGGATAACTCAGTAGCTGTTTTACCTGAATTAAGTATAACACCTGACCCAGTAAACCTTACCGTTAATACCGCTAATGTTCAGGAAGAGATTCCCGTTACGGTGAAGGTTAAAAATTATGCTAATGAAAAAAATCAGGCAACAGTTTCGCTAAATCTTCCAGATGGATGGATCAGTGAACCAGCACAAAGAGATATTACTTTGACAGATCGCTTTGACGAAAAGGAAGTGACTTTTACTTTAAGACCACCTTCTAATGTCGCGGAAGGAAATTTTAACATCGAAGCAATAGCTAAATCGAATGGAAAACAGTTTAACACAACGGTACAAGAAATTTCCTACGATCATATTAATGATTCGTACTATCAGTATCCTTCTACTATTAATGGAGTAGCCTTTGAACTCTTAAAACCAGATAATCTAAAAGTCGGATACATTGAAAGTGGCTTTGATAAAGTTGCCGATTATTTAATCGATGCAGGATTTGATATAACAAAACTAGATGAGGAAGACCTTATCTCCGCTGATCTATCCAAATACGATACAATCGTTACAGGAATAAGAGCAAGTCTTTCCCGAGATGACCTTGTAGAAAATAATGATCGTTTACTAGAATATGTGGAAAATGGCGGACATTTGGTCGTTCAATACCATAAACCATGGGATAATTGGGACAGTAAAACATCCGCTCCATATCCATTAGAAATCGGGCAACCGTCCATTGAATGGCGCGTAACAGATGAGAATGCGGAAGTTACCGTTACCAAACCCGAGCATAAACTATTTAATTATCCGAACAAAATTACAGATAGTGACTGGGATAACTGGGTACAAGAAAGAGGGCTATACTTCCCAATGAATTGGGATGAGCGTTACGAAACATTCGTTACCATGAAAGATCCTGGAGAAGAGCCTTTCAATGGTGGAATTCTACTCACTGAATACGGAGAAGGTACCTATCTGTACACTAACCTCGTATTCTATCGCCAAATTGATAACCAGGTACCAGGCGGTTATCGGATTTTCACGAATATGATTAGTTACGGGGTAGAAGATGAATAAGATTTAGATTTACATCCCCCCAAAGGTTGGACTGAAATCTGACTTTTGGGGTGTTTTTCACGATGTATGTATTCTACACAAAAGCGGAACTAAATTGTTAACCACTTAAAGTTAATACCAAGAAAGGTCAAGCATTTATATCATCTCTTCCTTGTTTGATGTCTGTGGTTTTATTGACTGCGAAATTCTTATTTTATTTTTCCACAGAGGTACTGTGGAAGTCTTATACACTCTGGTAAAAGAGCCAATAACAGTATCATATTAAATTTTCAAAACAATTTGACATGTATGCGCATACATTATATACTTACACTTAGTTAGATAGTTAAACTAACTAACATAGTTTGAAAAAAACAAGAATATAAGTGTAAAAAATTATATCTAAGTTACAAAATTAGCAGATGGAGTGTAAATATGCAGAAGTCCAGTTCTGAGATGGTTAAGTTGATGAATCGGGAAAAAATTGTAAATGAGTTAAAGCAGAATCCCAGGCAGTCAAGAGCTGACCTTTCAAAAAAAACTAATCTTAGTAAACCCGCTGTTTCTGAAATCGTTAAAGAACTAATAGAGGATGATTTGGTCTTTGAGACTGGATTGGGACCATCCACTGGCGGAAAAAAGCCAATATATTTAGAATATAATGCTCGTTCAAACTATGTTTTAGGTACTTTAATTGAAAATGAAACCATTTTCTTAGCACTTGGAGATATGAATGGGGAAATTATCAACTTTCATAAAGAAAAATTTACTCCATTCTCTGATGGTAACGTAATCGTCAATATCATTGCGGAAGGTGTTAGAGAGTTACTAAATAGAGAACAAATAGATGATGAGAAAGTTTTGGGTATGGTTATAGGTGTATCAGGTATAAAAATGAATAATGAGGAAGTTATTAGTTCATCACCATCGATTAACTGGGATAATGTTAATTTAAAACAAGAATTATCCACTCGCTTAAATAGTCAAATCATAATAGAGAACGATGTAAATCTTATGACAATTGGAGAGTTTTATAAAGGAGAGGGAATAGGAATTAATGACTTCATTTATTTGTTTATAGGAAATGGGATAGGTAGCGGGCTGTTTCTTGATGGTAAATTTTATAAAGGATTTCATTCAGCTGCTGGTGAGATAGGTTATATGGTAATAGGCAATCAACAACCATTAAGTGAAGATTTGGGTGTATTCGAAACAAATTATGGCTTATTTGGTGTTAGTAAAAAGTTAAAGCAGTTAAATATTGATATTCAAGATGAGAAATCACTTTTAAATTTTCTGCAAAAGAATTGTGATAATAAAGATATTAAAACTATCTTAGAAGATACGATCAATCAGTGGGCGAAAGCTGCATCCAATATCATCAGTATTATTGATCCTCAAGCTGTTATACTTTCTGGTGAACTTACATATTTGAATAATTTTTATTACAACCGTTTTCAAAGAATGATAGAATCCTATGTACCGAAAATTCCTCAAATAAAAATAACTGAACTTGAATCAAAAGCTGGTATATATGGAGCACTACATCTAGCATTACAACATTTCTATGAACCAAATTTTTAAATCTAAGAATATCCAGGCAGCTATCCATTTGTCTTTAAGTCGATAAGTAAGAACTAATGTAATGAAAGAAAGTTCTTACTCTCGACTATAAGAGTATATAAAATTACAAGGAGGATTTATTATGCATTACTTTAGAAAGAAGATATTTTTACTATTTTTTTTAATGTTGATTACCCTACTTGCTGCTTGTAGTCAAGAGTCTTCTGACAGTAGTAATGGTCAGGAAAATGATAGTCAGGAAGGTGGTAGTGGAGAATTAATCATTTATACTGCTAGAGATCAATCTATTGTAGACGAGGTAGTTCCAAAATTTGAAGAAAAATATCCAGATATCGATGTTGAAGTGTTAACAATGGGTGCACAACAAGTACTTGAAAGAGTTCGAGGGGAAAAGGCAAACCCTCAAGGCGATTTCTGGTGGGGAGGAACACAATCAGCCTTTGATACAGCAGCAAATGAAGATTTATTACATTCCTTCGAGCCCGAGTTTGCTCAATCCATACCTGACCAATATAAGGATCCTGAAGGCCGATGGTATGGAGAGATTATTTACCCAGAAGTAATTATGTATAATTCAGATGCACTTTCAAAGGAAGAAGCACCTCAGGATTGGGATGATTTATTAGATTCTAAATGGAAAGATGAAATTATCATTAGAGGTGTACTACCTTCTGGGACTATGAGAACGATCTTCTCATCAATGATTTATCGTCAAGGACCGGATAATCCTGAAAAAGGCTATGACTGGTTAAGGAAACTGGATGCTAATACGAAGGAGTATGCACAAGATCCTACCAATCTATATTTGAAATTGGCTCGTCAGGAAGGCACTGTATCGGTGTGGAACCTTCAGGATATCTTATTACAGAAGGAAGAAAATAATCAGCCTTTTGGCTTTGTAATTCCTGAAAGTGGTGCACCAATGCTAGTAGATGGTGTAGGTATTATTAAAGATGCACAAAATATTGAAAATGCAAAACTATTTGCTGAGTTTTTATTCTCTCCCGATATAAGGGCTCAGTTGGCAGAAAACAAGTACCAAATTCCGACTCGCTCTGATTTGGGCGATAACCAGCCTGATTGGTTAAAAGAAATTGATCTTAAGCCAATGGAACTAGATTGGGACGTTATGGGTGAAAATGAAATGGAATGGATGGAATATTGGGATCAAAACATAAAGAATCAAAACTAGTATCTATTAAATATTTGGCAGGGTGAGATTAAACTCATCCTGCTCTAATCATTTTCATGATTATCAGTATATTTGTTTAATCCAAAGTAATTATTCTTTATTAAGATCAGGAGTGAGTATATGAAAGCAACAGAAATACACGGAAGAGAACTAGAAAAACTTTCGGATGCTAACTTTGCTGTATTGCCCTTAGGAAGCTTTGAGTATCATGGTCCACATTCGCCCTTAGGTACTGATATTTTTTTGGCTGAGGGTTTTGGAAATTTAGTGGATTCTGATTTAAATGGTGTCATTTTTCCTACAATTCCGTATACCGCATGTCCTGGAAAGACGAGTAAATATAAAGGTACAGTTCCGGTCCGACCAAGTATAATACAGGAATATATTACTGACGTAGTTGAAGGAATCCTAAATCAAGGAATAAACCGTATTATCCTTTTAAATGCGCATGATGGTAATATGGGAGTTTCGCGTGTTGTTGCAGAGTATGTAACTCAGAAGTTTGAAAATGCAAGTTTTCTTTTAATTAACTGGTGGCAAATGGTTGAAATTGATAAGGCAGATGAACTGGGATTAGTGAATACAAAGGGGAGAGGTCATGGGGGTCCCTATGAAATGTCTGCTACAAAAGCATTCAAGCCAAATTTAATTCATGTTGAAAAGGATGATTCGGAATTCCCTGATGTGGAAAAGTATTCTTCATTACCATATATTCTTGTGGAAGGAACTCCAAAGTCTTGGGATGGTTATACTGGATTAATTCAACAAACATCACTTGAAATGGGCAATAAAATTGTAGGAGAGGCAGTTGAAAATATGAACAGACTAATAAAAAATTGGATTAATGATTAAGGCTAAGACAAAATGGTTTGCTCAAGAATATATTAGCGAAGCAAATTGATTACAATCCTAATTATGATAATAGATTCCATAAGTAAGATGATTTCTTGATCATCTTTTTTATAGCAGAGAAAGGTGATGTATATGAAGAGTGTGACATTAGATGGTATAACAAAAATGTTCGGTAATGCGAAAGGCGTAGAAGATATTAATGTACATATTAATTCTGGGGAATTTTTTACTTTCCTGGGCCCAAGTGGCTGTGGGAAAACAACAACGTTAAGAATGATTGCTGGATTTTATTTTCCAACTGAAGGTGAAATTTATTTTGATCAGGAAGATGTGACAGCTTTAAAAGCAAATAAACGAAATATTGGAATGGTATTTCAAAATTATGCACTATTTCCCCATATGACCGTTTTTGAGAATATTGCTTTTGGCTTACAAGTAAGAAAGTTATCAAAGGAAGTTATAAAGGAAAAAGTCCAGAAAGCACAAAGTTTTGTTCATCTGGAAGGTTATGAATCAAGGAAAATAACCGAATTGTCTGGTGGTCAACAACAGCGTGTAGCCTTAGCTAGAGCACTTGTTATCGAACCCGATATTTTATTGTTGGATGAACCCTTGTCTAATCTAGATGCTAAATTACGTGAAGAAACACGTGTGGAAATTAAGCGTCTTCAAGTTGAATTAGGCATTACAACTATTTATGTTACTCATGATCAACATGAAGCTATGGCTATGTCTGATCGGATAATGGTAATGAGTCAGGGTGAAATACAGCAAATTGGTACTCCACAAGAAATTTATAATAAGCCATTAAATCATTTCGTTGCTTCTTTTATTGGAGAGTCAAATATATTAGAAGGAGAAATAAAAGAAATAACCGATGAACATATTGTTGTTGATACTGGAGATAATACCCAATTTAAAGGATTAAAAGAAAATTGTTCACCCAATCTTGAACTTGAAGAGGGGAAGAATGTATTACTCTCCATTCGTCCAGAAATTATTGAAGAGGGTGAGGGTCCTAATTCTATACAAGGCCAGGTTCAGCTAAGTGAATTTTCTGGAGTAAGTATTAATTATATTGTTAAGGTCGGAAACAAAGAGATAAACGTAATGATTGTAAATTCGGGTTCAGATGTCTTAAAACGGGGAGATTCAATAAAACTAAATATTCCTGAAAGTGGTATATACTTTATGGATGATAGGGGGTAATAATATGACTAAAAGTGAGGCAATATCCCCAAATCAAAGTCTTTGGGCAAGAATAAGTCAATCAAAATACTTTGTTTATGTGTTAATATCTCCCCTAATATTTATATTAATAGGATACGTTATCTTTCCTATGTATAAAACATTCACTAATAGTGTTATGAGTCAAGAAGGTGATTTAACACTTGGTAATTATATAAGCTTTTTTACAACAGAAGCAACAATTGAGTCATTAACCAACAGTGTGTTCATCTCAGTAGTAAGTGTTGTGACTTGTACAATTGTCGGGGTTACCATGGCTTTTCTATTAAACCGTTATGAATTTCCGGGTAGAAGAATCTTGTCAGTCCTGGTGTTAGTTCCAATGGCATTACCACCATTAATTGGGGCTATCTCATTTTCGTTCTTATACGGTGAAAGTGGTATTTTTCCCCGTCTATTTCAATCTATTTTTAGTTTAGAAGAGGTTCCTTTCTCTCTCGATGGAATCTTGGGAGTCATTGTAGTTCATACCTTTACAATGTATTCCTACTCTTACTTAAGTGCATCAGCCGCTATACGTGGACTTGATATGTCATTGGAAGAAGCGGCAACAAATTTAGGTGCGAGCAGATTCAGAATATGGAGAAAAATCATTTTACCTATGTTAACACCAGCCATTGTAGCCTCATCTCTTCTTGTTTTTATGATTTCGATGGCTTCATACACAGCTCCACTTATGTTTGGTGTTGAAAGAACGATGACAATGCAAATTACTTTGTCAAGAACCAATGGGAATCTTGATATGGCTGCAACACAGTCCTTTGTTCTATCAATTGTTTCAATAGCCTTTTTACTTTTAATGACCTGGTATCAAAACAGAAGAAACTATCAAAATCAAAGTAAAGGTATTGGTGTTCACCGAACAGAGGTAAGGTCCTCCTTAATTAAGTATATATCCCTTATTCTTTCCATAATCGGTGTAGTTATTCTATTATTACCTATTTTGGTTATTGGTCTGATTTCCTTTGCTGTAGATGGGGAATGGACAACACAAATTATACCAACATCATATACCTTACAGCATTATATAGATTTATTCACAGATCAGGATACTTGGGAGCCTATCTGGAATAGTATCAAAATGAGTACTGTTGCAGTGATAGGGAACATTATTTTTGGAGTTGCTGCTGCCTATGCAATGGTAAGGTACAACTTTAAGGGAAAAGCCCTTATGGATATTTTAATTATGGTTCCATGGGCATTGCCTGGTACTGTTGTAGCAGTTAATTTAATTGCTGCATTTAGTGAAGAAAGTATTTTTTCATTTAATCAAATATTAGTCGGGACGTTTTGGATTTTACCTTTAGCATATTTTGTAAGACAGCTACCATTAGTTTTTCGAAATTCACAAGCAAGCTTAATACAAATGGATCAATCTGTCGAGGAAGCGGCTCACAGTTTGGGTGCTAATTGGTGGTATTCCTTTAGAAGAGTTGTTCTACCAATTATTATGCCAGGTATATTAGCTGGTACACTTTTAGCCTTTGTACAGGGATTAACTGAATTTGTAGCTTCGATATTAATTTATACACCTTCTGCAATGCCATTATCCGTTGGAATATGGAACAAAATGTATTCTTTTGAATTTGGAACCGCATGTGCTTACGGTGTTCTTCAATCAATCTTGATTATTATTGTGTTATTAGTAAATGAAAAATTAAAGGGAGATTCTTCTTCAACAGCAGCATTTTAACTTTTCATAGGAAGAAGTAAATAATTAGGTAAAGGTTAGTTTTATTAATGCTTCTTACTATATTAAAAATGAGAGGATGTTAGTTATGGAACTGTCTCATCGAAAAAAAATTATGGATTACGAAGGGATGGAGTTTCCGTCAAAAACATACAAAGATATTGTATTGGAGCCCGCTTATGATCAGGCAAAAGTAAACTTTGTTAGACCAATGCTTCAAATTCACTTCGCACATTTAATCATGCTGGTCGAAGAAGGGATAGTAAATCAAGATGACGCTACGAAAATAGTAGAAGCGATTAAAAAGATTAATATTGAGGAATTTAAAAAGTCAGAATACAATTCATCGTATGAAGACTTATTCTTTGAAATTGAGCATATTTTAATGGAAGAGGCTGGAGATATTGCTGGAAATCTACATATTGCTCGAAGTCGAAATGATATGGGTATTGCAATATATCGAATGAATTTAAGAGAGAGGACTTTAAATTTAATTAACGGAGCTCTGCACTTGCATAAAAGTTTAATTGACCTTACAGAAGAACACATTGATACAGTTATGATAGGCTATACACATACTCAACAAGCCCAGCCAACTACATTAGGACATTATTTTAATGCTATGACAGATTTGTTGTCCAGAGATATGAAAAGACTAATATCAAGCTTTGAAACGGTTAATCGAAGTAGTCTTGGTGCAGCTGCATTAACTACTTCAGGATTCTCTATTAACAGACAACGTGTGCAACAAATTTTGGCTTTTGATGAAATGATTGATAATGCCTGGGATGCAGTAGCAGGAGCAGATTATATTGGTGAGACTGCGACTGCTGTTCAATTAGCTGGTATTAATTTGGGTCGTTCCACTCAAGATTTTCTCTTATGGGGCACTCAGGAGTTCGGAGCATTTAAATTGTTTGCTCCATATGTTCAAATTAGTTCGATTATGCCACAAAAGCAAAATCCAGTATCTATTGAGCATATGCGCGGGTTGCTATCCAGTGTTGTAGGAGACAGCCAGACCGTGTTAACGATGATGCATAACACGCCTTTTGGTGACATTGTGGATACAGAAGATGACATGCAGCCGTATATGTGGAATGCCATGGAAAAACTTCAAAAGATTTATTATTTAATGTCGAGTGTTTTAATGACTATGGATGTAAACCGCAGTAAATTATTAGAACGTGCTCAAGGAAGCTTTGCTAATGTGACTGAACTTGCTGATACCTTAGTGAGAACTAATCATTTATCATTTAGAAAAGCACATGAAATTGTAAGTTCCGCTGTTAAAGGTTTAACGGATAAGGGACAGGAATCGCTTGATGCCTTTACGTTAAAACATTTAAATGAGCATGCAGAAAAAGTAATTGGTTCTAAGCTGAATTTAACAGAAGAGGAATTTAAGAACACGTTAGATCCAAAGCATTTTGTTGATATTCGTGAACTTGAAGGTGGTCCAAGTCCAAAAAGAATGAAAAAGACTATAGAGAAACGGTATGAAGAGCATAATGTATTTGCCAAATGGTTGGACGAGAAGAGAAAATCTCTGGATTCAGTAGACAAAAACATTGAGGATATTTTGCAAAGTTGGGTGACTAATGACTAAGCCAAGTGTTACTTATAGTACCAATAGTCATAGTAAATACAAACGAAATGATATTTTTATTAAAAATGAAGCTAATAACACAATTCAGGAGGAACATGCGGATCGGGCAGATATAGTACTCCCTCTAATAGCGATAGATGGGGGAGGAACTAATACAATTTCTACGATAGCTAATAGAAGAGGAAATGTGTTAAGTAAAGCTGAAGCTAGTACAACTAACCATCAACTTATTGGCAAAGAACGAACAGTAAAAACATTAAGTGAGTTAATACTAAAGAATATACAACAATTAAGAAATATATCACCGGAATATTATAGTCAAGGTAAAACAGTTACCTTTAAAATAGGAGTCTTCGCCTTGGCAGGAATTGATACACAGAGAGATCAATTAATAGTAAGAAGAATTGTTCAACAAGTAATTACTAATAGTAATATTCGCATAGAAAAAATTATTGTTGAAAATGACGCATTATCGACTTTGATAGGTGCCACAAACCATACACCTGGTGTCCTGCTTGCTTCAGGTACTGGCTCCATTGCTTTTGGTCATGACGGTAAGGGCAATTATGTTCGATCTGGTGGGTGGGGGCATATTTTAGGTGATGAGGGTGGTGGTTATTGGATTGGCAAAGCAGCCATTCAATCTATATTAAAAATGTACGATGGTAGAGGACCAAAAACGATGCTATCAGATTTAGTGCTAAATCATTTTGGATTTAAAGACCATGAAGAATTGTATGATTGGGTATATGGTTCCGATTTTACAGTAAATTCTGTGGGAGAATTAGCAAAAATAGTAGAAGAGGCATTTTGTTTAGGAGATAAAGTTAGTGAAAAGATCTTAGAAAGTGCAACACATGAGTTATCTCAATTAGCATTTGGGGTAATAAGAAAGTTAAATATTTCAAATCAGCCTTTACAGATATTGTTTTTAGGTGGAGTTCTACAAAATAATGAATATATTAAAAAAAGGGTAGAGAGAAATATATTAAATAAAGTTGAGGAGATTGAAATTCTGCCTAATAATCAAAAGCCAATTCACTTAATCCTTCAAAGGGGATTGAATGAACTTAGGTAAGTTTATAGGGGTGATAGATCTTAATAGAAACTCTAAATAGCAAAATAATGCAATAAATAGACGACCTGTAAGGTTAATGCTATCTTAAGTAGGTTGTCTATTTTTTTATTTAATAGATTTGTTAGATGTATTCAAGGCATTATATAAATATGATGTCTTTGTTAAGTTATGGAAGTGAAGGTTGCATAGATATTGAATCGTGTATTTGAAGCTATGCTAATGCAACTGTAATGTCGAGGGTGGCTGGTTGTCGCCCTGCGTTTAGGTTTTTTAAGACGGAAAGAGGGGATAGACCATGGAAACTTATCTTGAATACATAAAAAAGATAACTTGGAAGGAATAGTTTTTTTCGCATGAATGGTAGGACGAGGCTAGGAACCTGTCCCTCCGTCCCAGTTACATGTATAATGCTTATAGGAGCTTCAATCATCATGAGAATAAACTTTGGAGGACATACGATGAAATCCCAATATAACTATAAGAACGCACAACTAAGCAGTAAAATCAATATCCCGACCCCCGATTGCAGTGGAACCCCCATATTCATCAGTGATGAAACGATCCAATACAGAATGGAAAAGGTATTGCAGGAGATGAGGCGTTTGGAATTGGATGCCTTGATGATCTATGCGGACGTTGAACATGGAGGGAATTTTGAATACCTGGTTGGATTTATCCCTAGATTTGAAGAGGCTTTGCTGGTTCTTCATTCGGATGGAAGTGCCTTTTTGGTTCTGGGAAATGAAAACTATAACAAAGCCAAGTACTCAAGAATTCCGGCAAAGGCGATTCATTGTCCGCATTTTTCCCTGCCCAATCAGCCTATGGAACCTGCGAAGACTTTTTCGAGTATTCTCATGGAGACTGGAATTCAAAAGGGGATGGACGTTGGGCTCACAGGCTGGAAACATTTCACGAGTAAGGTGGAGAATAATCGGGACTTTTTTGATATACCTTCATTTATTGTAGATGAGGTTAAAGAGATGGTTGGAAATGGCGGTTCCCTCACCAATCGGACAGATCTGTTTATTGCTGGAAACCATGGAGTAAGAAGGGTTGGTATAGGTGCCTGTCACCACCCGAAAAATCTTGTTTCACGGAATGTTTCACACGTCCTGGTTCGACAAAATCCGGGTGGTGACAGGCACCACCCCCACAGGCACCACCCCCAAAGGAGGAATCCTGTTGCAAAATATATTCGAAAATCTATTAAAACTATACTCCAAAGATAGCAGCTCCATTAAAACGCCTCTAGAGGATTTTACAACAGAAATATTCTCTTCCATCCTATCTAAAGATAATCATCTATTAGACACTTTTATGAATCAAGTTTTGAAAATTGAAGGGGAAGGCTTTGCGATCGATACCCAACAACAGTATGCATTGGAGAATGATAGAGATTGCATCATTGATGTTGTTGTCTGGAATCAACATAGTATTTGCTTTTTGGAAAATAAGGTAAATTCACTTGAAGGACCCAGGCAGTTGGAACGATACAAACGAGTACTTAACAAATTAACAGGAGAGAAAGAGGTTTATCTGAGGTACTGCACGAAATATTATGATTTGAAAGATATAGAAGACATCAATTTTGACCAGATTCGCTGGCAGGATGTTTATCATTTTTTGCAGGATTACGAAGAGGATACGATTATTCAGGACTTTATGGATTTTTTGAGGAGGATGGATATGGCAGGTGCAGATTATTTTAATTTCAATGATATGCTCGTTATGAATCGTTTTTGGGAAACGTTGTCGAAAATGGATGAATGCTTAGATGCCATCACACCAAAATTCACAAGTGCTTTTGGAAAGCCCTACACGTATGATTATGAACGTTTAAAACAAATAGCTGCCTATAATAGATACACAATGTGGCGGGAGGATATTTTTGCAGGTGGAAAGAGAGCACATTCAAAGATTATTTTAGGATTTGAATTTAACGTAGTAGAACCGCAGCCTTATCCGGTGTTGTTTCTGGGGATAGTGTGTAACCGCAATCATAGTCGTTATCACATGGTCAAAGATGCAATTGAACGTCAGGGTGATTTTGATTATACCGAAGAGGAGTATTCCATATGGGGCTGGTATGAAACCCCAGTATCTAACTTTTTGTCAATGGAAAATCAATTTGATGGAATTAATCAATGGTTCAGCAGGAGTATTGATAGGTTGATAGGGTTTAAAGAGAATACTGAAAAGTTGGGGTGGAAGTAGGGTGGTGCTTGTCACCACCCGAAAAACTTGTTCCACAGAATGTTTCACACGTCCTGATTCGACAAAATTTAGGTGGTGACAGTGTACCTATAAAAAAGGCACCTATCAAAAAATACTTGAAATCACAAGTGCAACTTGGTATAGTAAAGTTAACAAAATTATCAGAAAATTTAACGGGGTTTAAAAATAAAATATATTCAGTTTATCAACTATTAATTGTAAGCGTTATCAAATGCTGTTTTGAAGTAATTAGGTGAGAAAATGAAACTTTCCGAAAAAAAGATGAAAAGAAAAAAAGAACAAATCCTGCGTTCTGCTATTAAGGTTGTCAACAACAAGGGATATGTCAAAGCGACTATGGAAGAGATTGCAGCTGAGCTTCTCATGACGAAGGGGTCTTTATACTATTATTTCAAAAACAAAAGCGATTTAATTTTCCAATGTCATCGTTTTATCTTATCTGATGCAGTAAAAGATCTGGAAACAGTATTAAAGCATGGTGAAGGATCAACCTCTGAAATCTTACAGCAAATGGTAGCCATACATATTGATTATGCCGTAGATGAAAAAGACACCTTTAACCTTATTATGGAGCCAAAAAACCTGTTTAACAACGAACAAATTGACCTCGTTTTAAACCTGAGAAAGCAGTATGAAAATCTTTTTGACCAGATTATCAAAAGAGGAATCGAAACGGGAGAATTTAAAACCAGGGATCAAACCATAGCTAGAATGATTATCCTGGGAGCAATGAACTGGATACAGCAATGGTATAGCCCAGCGGGGAGGTTATCAAAGGAAGAACTGGTAGAAACCTATACCGATTATATTTTGAAAATTCTAAAATAGGGAATTTCCGCTGAGTATTCACAATCACTGTCTCCAGCATTTAGCCAAAATTAAACAAAGCCATTTGGATTTATGGATGAACGGCCAAGAAATGCATAGGTAAAAACTTAGAATATTCCTTATAACACACCGGGGGGGAAGCAGAATGTTAAAAGAGCTTTCAAGCAAAGCCGTAAAGCTAAGAGAAGAATTAATCGAATTTATGGATGAATATGTGTATCCGAACGAAAAGACTTTTGAAGAACAATTGAATGAACAGGAGAGCCGCTGGGAAATTCCGCCGATTTTGGAGGAATTAAAGGCAAAAGCAAAAGCCCATGGGTTGTGGAATCTATTCTTGCCGGATGAAGAATATGGAGCGGGGCTAACAAACTATGAATATGCTCATCTTTGTGAGATTATGGGGCGTTCACTCATTGCACCTGAAATATTCAACTGTAATGCACCAGATACAGGAAATATGGAGGTCCTCGTCAAATACGGATCTGAGGAGCAGAAGAAACAATGGCTTGATCCGCTCCTTGAAGGTAAGATTCGTTCGGTATTTTCCATGACTGAACCTGATGTTGCTTCATCAGATGCAACCAATATCGAGAGTACAATTGTCCGTGATGGGGATGAGTATATCATAAATGCGAAGAAGTGGTGGTCAACAGGTGCCGTTGATCCGCGTTGTGAAATTGCGATTGTGATGGGAAAAACCGATCCTGATGCAGAAACATACCGTCAGCAATCTATGATTCTCGTTCCATTTGATACACCTGGTGTTGAAGTGAAAAGGCATTTAAATGTTTTTGGTTATGATCATGCGCCCCAAGGACATGCGGAGATTCATTACCATAATGTAAGAGTACCGGCGTCAAATATTTTACTAGGTGAGGGCAGAGGGTTTGAAATCGCCCAGGGAAGACTAGGTCCAGGCCGGATTCACCACTGTATGCGAGCGATTGGAAAAGCAGAGCGGGCACTTGAACTCCTCATTCATCGAGCAAACCACAGGGAAGCGTTTAAATCCCGCTTAATTGATAAAGATGGCGTGCGAGAAGCCATTGCAGAAAGTCGCCTGGAAATTGAACAGGCACGGCTTCTTACTTTAGAAGCTGCCAACAAAATTGATCAGGAAGGGGCCAAAGCAGCGAGAAAGGAAATTGCGATGATTAAGATTGCGGCTCCAAGAATGGCGTTAAAGGTTATTGATCGGGCCATTGAGCTATTTGGCGGAGCAGGTGTGTCAGATGATACCCCGCTGGCAGAATTTTGGGCAGATTCTCGTACACTTCGAATTGTTGATGGTCCAGATAAAGTGCATTTAAGGGATATTGCCAAACTGGAAATCAGAGAGCAATTGAAGGACAACTGAGGTCTTGGGTTAAGATAAATTTTTGAAAAAACCTGGTGAAGCGTTTTAAATCATGAATATTACCATGAAGACTGATTTTCTCCTTACCTCATAGCAGTAATACTTGGGATAGGATGTCAGGAATCTCCATGTCATACAGTCCTGCTTTTTACTAAATTGGAAAATTTTGTTTACCTGTTTTTGGTAGTGAAAAGTCATTCTACATAAAAACAATGCGGTTTAGGTCTTTAAAGAAAAAAGTCCGATAAGAAAAAAAGCTTAATCAAACTGAAAGGAGAGGCATATGACAATAGGAAATTATGTAGATCAGGACCAAATTAATTGGCAGCAGTTGGAAAAACATTTACGGGAATCGATTGAAGCTCTGCCTCAAGAAACGATGAAAGTGAAGAAGTTTTCGGAGGGCTATTCGAACCTGACCTACCTCATATCAATAGGGGATTGGGAAGCGGTGTTAAGAAGACCGCCATTTGGAGAGATTCCGCCCAAGGCCCATGATATGCATCGGGAATACACGATTTTAAGCAAGGTCAATCATGCATTTCCTCTGGCTCCCAAGCCATTATTGTATAGTGATAATCCCGAAATTATGAACCGCCATTTTTATGTGATGGAGAAAAAAGAAGGCTATGTGATTGATGATGAACTTCCCCCTAGCTATGGAGGATCGGAGCAAGCAGGACCGATTATTTCTGATCGAATGATTCAAACATTAACTAAAATGCAAGCGATTGATTATAAAGAAGCAAATTTAACCGATATTGGTAAGCCTGCTGGATATCTGGAGCGGCAAGTTCATGGCTGGATTAAGCGTTATCAGCGATCTAAAACCGATGAGTGGCAAGGCGTTTCTGAACTTGAGACGTGGTTCAAACAGCATATTCCGACGACAACGGAAACCACAATTGTTCACAATGATTTTAAGTTAAATAATCTCTTATTTGATCCTGAGGCCCCTGGTAAGATAAATGGCGTCTTGGATTGGGAGCTTTCAACCATTGGTGATCCCCTTACTGATTTAGGTTCAACGCTTGCCTACTGGGGCCAATCTGAGGATCCGGACTTAGGCATTCACTTTGTCACCAACCAGCCAGGCTTCTACAGTCGCCGGGAATTTGCAGAAGCATACGCGAAACAAAGTGGACGGGATATATCGAATATTACGTACTATGTGGCCTTTGGCTTTTATAAGCTGGCTGTTATCCTTCAGCAAATCTATTACAGATGGAAAAAGGGAGAAGCAGATGATGACCGGTTTCAGAATTTAAACCAAGCTGTTGCCAATTTATTGGAGATGGCCCATTTAACTCGTTCAAACCGGTTAATATAAAACAAGGGAGTATATCTTAAACTATTAAAGAATATTTATATGTTTATAATCTCTAATCCTATCAATCCTAAAAATCCTGCAAAAGGAACGTAGGGTCAGGAGATTTATATAGAATCAGATTTAGGATGGAGGTGGATCACGACGTAAATATTTTATACCTAATAGGAATTTCAAAATTTTTTAGAGGAGGGAAAAAATGCCGGAATTTTGGAAGGATATTGCTCCACTGGTTCATGAAGAATCAGTTAATGGGATTGACATGAAAACATATAAGGAAAGACCCCGTAATTTAAATGAAACGTTATTAGAGAGTGTGCAGCGTTATCCAGAGAAAACGGCGCTTGTTCATGGCGATGAGTGGGTTATTTACAAAGAGCTTGAGGAACAGGTCAACAGCGCAGCTTATCAGCTCAAAAACCATTATGGTGTGAAAAAAGGGGACCGGGTTGCTTTACTGCTCATGAATGGAACTCCCTTTGTGGTTGGCGTTTTTGCAGCATTACGAATTGGGGCCATTGCGGTTCCGCTTAACACGAAATTAAAGTCAAAAGAACTGGAATTTATGTTAACCAATTCAGGTGCAAAGGTACTGATAGCGAACAAGGAATGGTGGCCAAATCTTGAAAACATCATGGATCATATTTCGGTTGAAACCTGTTTTATTACTGACAAAAGACCGCCTGATGGAACGCTTCCTTTTACAAAGCTTACTGAAAAGAAGGTTAATGAACAAGTTTTTAAAAATGTGAATGAGCACGACCCTGCCTTTATCATGTACACATCTGGTACAACCGGCACACCTAAAGGGGCATTGATCTCGCATTTTAATATGATACACACGATACAAAATTATAAATATTGCTATAATCTATCCTCTAGTGACTCCACAGTAGTTGCAGTACCTGTCTTCCACATCACGGGTTTAGCAGCTCAACTTATGACGTTTATCTACTTAGGCGGAAAAATAGTTTTAATGCCTATGTTTAAACCTGTATCATTTCTAGAAATTCTTCAAAACGAAAAAATCACCCATGTTATTGCATCTCCAACTGTATATGTCATGACATTGCAACAGCCTGATTACCAAAAATATGATGTTTCCCATTTTAGAGTGGGAGGTTTTGGTGGTGCTCCGATGCCAAGTGATACTTTAAAAGGCCTTAAAAACTGGGTACCAGACATCAAGCTACACAATACTTATGGACTGACTGAAACAACTTCTCCAGTGACGATTATGCCTGATGAGCATCAACTGAATCATGTGAGCTCTGTGGGTGTAGCAACGCCTGTTACAGAGGCAAGAGTCGTGGATCCTGAAAAACGGCATGATTTAGCGCCAGGAGAAGTCGGGGAGTTGTTATTTAAAGGTCCAATGGTAATCGGAAAATATTGGAATAATGAAAAAGCAACCAGGAAGTCGTTTCAAGATGGCTGGTTCTCGACTGGTGATTTAGCGAAAATAGACGACCAAGGCTTTATTACCATTATGGATCGCATCAAGGATATGGTGAACCGGGGCGGTGAAAAAATCTTCTCGGTTGAAGTTGAAGATGTGTTGTATTCGAATCCAAAGATTGCGGAAGTGGCCATTGTCGGCGTACCAAATGAAAAATACGGTGAAGTTGTCAAGGCCTGCATTGTGCCCCGCTATGACGAAATCATCACTGAAGATGAGGTTAAGGATTGGGTAAGGAAGCATCTGGCTAAATTTAAAATACCTGAATATGTCGAGTTTGTGGATGTATTGCCAAGAAATCCGAATGGCAAAGTTGTCAAAACCGAACTGCGTTATGTGCCAGAAGTAAGTAAAAATTAAGGAGGAGATTTATATGAGTCAAAAAGTCAATACGGTATTAGGTCCGGTACCAGTGGATGAGTTGGGGAAAACGTTAATGCATGAGCACTTCTTTTTTGGGTATCCAGGGTTTTATGGAAATTCCCTTTATCCAAGAGATGATGAAGAAATTATGCGTGTAGGAATGGAAGTTGCTGCAACGGTTAAAGCACATGGGGTAAAAACCGTTGTGGATGCCACTCCGAATGAGGCAGGAAGAGACCCTGAGCTATTGAAGAGAATTGCTGAAAAAACAGGTTTAAATATCATCTGCTCAACAGGTTATTATTATGAAGGAGAAGGTGCTCCTGCTTATTTTACCTTTAAAAAAGCGCTGGGTTCAGCTGAAGAAGAAATCTATGAAATGTTCATGCACGAAATTACGAAGGGCATTGGAAAAACCGGAATTAAACCAGGCGTAATTAAATTAGGTTCTGGAAAGGATGCCATTTCGGACTATGAGCAAACATTCTTTAAAGTAGCAGCAAGGGTTCAAAAAGAAACAGGCATTTCAATTATCACTCATACGCAGGAAGGTACAATGGGTCCTGAACAGGCAGAGCTGCTTGTCTCTGAAGGAGCCGATCCAAATCGTGTTTTAATCGGACATATGGATGGAAATACCGACATCAATTATCATTTGCGTACATTAGAACATGGTGTTTTTGTTGGCTTTGATCGCTTCGGTATTCAAGGATTTGTCGGAGCTCCAATGGACAAAGACCGCGTAGGAACTTTGATGGGATTGATCGGACTAGGCTATGCCGGTCAGCTTATGATATCTCATGACACGGTTAATCATTGGTTAGGAAAAGCTCCTGAATGGCCGGATGAACTGAAAAAATTGATTGCAAATTGGCATCCAGGAAATATCTTTGAAAATATTATTCCTGCTCTGAAAAAGGGCGGAGTTACCGATGATCAGATTGATACGATGCTCGTCAAAAATCCAAATAAAATTTTCGGTGGCAGTGAAGCTGACAAGGCAGCTAAAGATAAGAAAGAAACAGCCAATTTGAGCTAAATGATTATAAGGTGTGAGGGTGAGAGGTGTTTCATCCTTACACCTTTTCTACGTGAATATATGATTGTATAGCAGCAAAAACAAAGGAACTTTAAGAATGTTTAACTTATTGAAGGAGTGACCCAAATTGTACAACACCATACGAACAGAACTAAACAAAGGCATACTAACCATATTTTTAAACCGTCCAGAAAAAATGAACGCCTTTACCGAACAGATGAAGGATGAACTGATCGGTTGCTACCAGAAGGCAGATGAAAATGATGATGTACGTGTAATCATCGTAATTGGCGAAGGAAAAGCCTTTTGTGCAGGAGCGGATTTAAGTGCAGGCGGATCCACCTTTGCATCAGATGAGGGAATGGAAAATTATCGAGATGGCGGGGGCCAAATCAGTTTGGAAGTTTATAATCTAAAAAAGCCTATTATCGCGGCCATTAACGGACCTGCTGTAGGGATAGGCTTGACGATGACGCTGCCTATGGATATACGAATCGTAAAGCCGGATACGAAAATCGGCTTTGTGTTTGCTAGACGGGGAATTGGCCCTGAAGCTGCATCAGGCTGGTTTTTACCCCAGTTAGTTGGAGTTGGAAAGGCCTTGGAATGGTTTTACACGGGAAAATATATTCCGACACAGGAGGCCCTTCAACACGGCCTCGTCCAATATGAACATGAGCAGCCGCTGGAAAAAGCAATGGAAATCGCTCAAGATATTGCAGAAAATACAACTGCAACGTCCAATAGTTTTGCGAGACAGCTTATTTGGCAAATGCCTGGGACCAGCCATCCATACAACTCCCATTTAATAGAGTCCAAGTTTTTGTATTGGGCAGGTAAAAATGCAGATGCTGAAGAAGGCGTTCAAGTCAGCAGGCGGTTCGATGCAAAAATTGTAATGCAGATATTACACCTTTTGTTTTTACACATGCATACACGATGGCATTTAATCAGAAAAAATCAATGGGAATTACATTAAATAAAGATGGTGCAGAAAAAGTTGCTAACGATGCAAAAAATTATATGAATACACCTGAAAATTCTATTCAGAATCCAGTTGTAACGTTTGCACCCCATGATTTAGTTGGAACAATGGCCCGTCTTCGTCCATTTTTAGGGCAATTAGGGACTACACCTTCTCGTCCATTACCTGACTCTCATAATGCAGGTGACTTCGGTCAAGCTCTGATTGATGCACCCCATGATTATAGTGTTTCAAAAGAACAATTAGAGGATCGTACGGATGGACACATGGATATTAATCGGGTTAGGGATGGCGCGATTCTGCTTTGTCCTGTTAAAGTTCCTGGTGGAGGAGTTTATGTTGGAGATATGCATGCCATGCAGGGGAATGGAGAAATTGCTGGTCATACAACAGATGTTTCTGGAATTGTAAGCCTGGAAGTTAACGTGATTAAAGGATTAGATTTAGAGGGACCGGTACTTCTTCCAGTCGTTGAGGACTTGCCATATCTAGCAAAGCCTTTTAGTGAACACGAAAAACAAGAGGCTCTAAAACTAAGTAAAGAATGGGGAGTAACTGAACTAGAAGAATCCTATCCCATCTCTTTTGTTGGATCGGGGGCAGATCTCAATGAAGCAACAACTAATGGAATGGAAAGGGCTGCAAATTTATTTGACATAACAGTACCAGAAGTTATGAACCGTGCAACGATTACCGGTGCAATTGAAATTGGTCGACATCCAGGGGTTGTTACCGTTACATTTCTTGCTCCTAAGAAGTACCTGGAAGATAAAGGACTCCTTGATATCGTAAAAAACCAATACATTTAAAATGTTTCCCGTAAATCATCCTATTTTGATTTACGGGATTTTTAAAAGGGACGGAGGGACAGGTCCTCCGTCCCGTCACTCTCCCCCGAGGGACAGGTGAACTGTCCCACCTCCGGCAAAGCAAAAATACATCTAGCCTATCAGCTGGAGGTATTCGTACCCAGTACCACTTATGCGGAATGTATCACGGACGGAAGTTAGGCTTATCCTTATCAACTGGGATAAGCCTAACTTTTTTTTCGACATCTATTTTATCATATTTAGGAGGAAACTTTTATGAGCCAAACCAAGAAACATCAAAGATATAGTAAGGTAATTAAATTAGAATCAAATCGACGTGTACTTGAGAAGGATGAATCTGTAAGTGTGGTTGAACAAACCTTACATGAGGCACAGAAAAAAAAGAGGAACGGATGAACATACCATCTTACACAGTGACCAAGGTATGCAATACTGTTCCAATAGCACCTGATTTCATATTTAGATTAGTAAAAAGGTATAATTTATATTGATTGTACGTACGAATTATATTATTATAGGTATAATTCATACGTACAAAAATAAATGTAGGGAGAAGGTGTGAACAAAATGTTGGAGGATTTAAAACAATCAGTATTAGAAGCTAACTTGGATCTTACTCGATATGGATTAGTAACTTTTACTTGGGGTAATGTAAGCGGTATCAGTAGAGAAGATGACCTTGTTGTCATAAAACCAAGTGGTGTTCCGTACCATGCTCTAAAACAAGAGGATATGGTTGTCGTTGATTTAGACGGAAATGTTGTAGAGGGGAATTTAAATCCATCCTCTGATACGCCAACACATATTGTTTTATATCAAAATTTTCCTGAGATAGGCGGTGTTGTACATACTCATGCACAAGCATCAACTAGCTGGGCACAGGCTGGTAAGGGGATACCTGCTTTAGGCACAACTCATGCAGACTATTTTTATGGAACAATACCTTGTACACGTCCAATGACAGAATCGGAAATAAATGGTGCGTATGAGCATGAAACTGGAAAAGTAATTGTTGAAACCTTTAGGGACATTAATTCAAATGAAATTCCAGGGGTACTCGTTAATAGTCATGCACCTTTTACTTGGGGGAAGGATCCAAATGAGGCCGTACACAATGCTGTTGTTTTAGAAGAAATTAGTAAGATGGCCCAGCAAACTTATCAGCTTAATCCAGTGATTTCCTCAATGGATCAAGTGCTCTTAGACAAACATTATCTAAGAAAACATGGTACTAAAGCATACTATGGTCAGAAAAAATAGGGGGAGGAACTGAAAATGAGTAATAAATATACAATTGGTATCGATTATGGTACAGAATCTGGGCGCGCGGTACTTATTTCTTTGAAAAATGGTGAAGAAATTGCCGGTCATGTGACGCCCTATCCGCATGGAGTAATTGATCAAACCTTACCTGATACAAACGTAGAGTTGGGTTATGAGTGGGCTCTTCAGCACCCGGGGGACTACTTAGAAGTTATAAAACAATCGGTTCCCGCTGTGTTAAAGGAGTCAGGAGTTGATTCTGCTGACGTAATCGGAATCGGGATTGATTTTACTGCTTGTACAATGCTTCCCATAAACCAGGACGGAGAACCTCTTTGCCTCGACCCCGCATTAAGGAACAATCCACACAGCTGGGTAAAGTTGTGGAAACATCATGCTGCACAGGATGAGGCAAATGAGTTGAACAAAATTGCCGAAGAACGTGGTGAAGAATTTTTGTCTCGTTATGGAGGAAAAATATCTTCTGAGTGGATGATTGCAAAAGTGTGGCAAATCCTGAATGAAGCTCCTGATATTTATGAACAAACGGACCAGTTTGTTGAGGCAACTGATTGGGTGATTTCCGCCCTTACCAATAAACTACATCGAAATAGCTGCACAGCCGGTTATAAAGCAATTTGGCATAAACAGGATGGTTATCCCAGCAATGAGTTTTTTAAAACATTAGATCCTCGATTAGAGAATCTTACAGAAACTAAACTGAGAGGTAATGTGGTGCCACTTGGTACAAGAGCAGGAGGTTTAACGAAAGATATGGCTGAATTGACAGGCTTAAGGGAGGGTACAGCGGTTGCTGTTGGAAATGTTGATGCTCATGCAGCTGTGCCGGCAGTAGGGGTTGTTACTCCTGGAAAGCTTGTAATGGCAATGGGGACTTCTATTTGTCATATGTTACTTGGTACGGAAGAGAAACAGGTTGAAGGCATGTGTGGTGTCGTAGAGGATGGAATTATTCCTGGATACCATGGTTATGAAGCAGGCCAATCTGCAGTTGGGGATATTTTTGCATGGTACGTGAACCAAGGGATTCCGGCTTATGTTGAAAAAGCAGCAGAGAAAGAAGGGATGAATGTCCATCAATGGCTGGAAAAGAAGGCTTCATCATATAAGCCAGGAGAGACAGGCCTTTTAGCGCTAGATTGGTGGAATGGGAACAGATCTGTTTTAGTGAATACAGAACTAAGTGGCTTGTTACTTGGTGCCACTATTCAAACAAAGCCTGAGGAAATATATCGAGCATTACTTGAAGCAACAGCATTTGGTACAAGGAAAATTGTAGATGCTTTTCATGAAAATGGTGTACCTGTTTATGAACTGTATGCATGTGGTGGGCTTCCACTAAAGAACAAGCTTTTAATGCAAATTTATGCCGATGTAACCGATAGAACTATTAAAATTGCTGAGTCGAAACAAACACCAGCGGTAGGGGCAGCGATGTATGGCGCGGTAGCAGCAGGAGCAAAAAATGGAGGATATGATTCTATTCTAGATGCTGCCGAAAAGATGGCACGGATTAAAGATGAAGTGATTGAACCAATCCCTGAAAATGTTGAAATCTATGAAAAATTGTATCAGGAGTATTCGAAACTTCATGACTACTTTGGACGTGGAGAAAATGATGTGATGAAACGATTAAAAGCATACCGAAAAATATAAATCTATCAATATATTTAGGAGGAACATAATGTTATTTATAAAACCTTATGAGTTTTGGTTTGTAACTGGAAGTCAACACCTTTATGGGGAAGAAGCATTGTTAGAGGTAGAAAGTCATTCAAAAAAAATCGTAGAGGGATTAAACAAGGAGGGGAATCTACCCTTCAAGGTTGTTTTTAAATCTGTCTTAACAACATCTGATGAGATCAGGAGAGCTAGTTTAGACGCTAATTCTAATGATTATTGTGCTGGTCTTATTACATGGATGCACACCTTTTCTCCTGCAAAAATGTGGATATCCGGTCTTTCTAGATTACAAAAGCCTTTGTTACATTTACATACGCAGTTTAATCGTGATATACCATGGGATCGTATTGATATGGACTTTATGAATTTAAATCAATCAGCTCATGGGGACCGTGAATATGGATTTATTGGAACAAGAATGCAGATTGCCAGGAAGGTTATTGCAGGATATTGGGAAAGTGAGGACGTGTTAAGCAGGATTGCTCAATGGATGAGGACAGCAATAGGTATTGTAGAGGGAACGAATATTCGCGTGGCAAGGTTTGGCGATAATATGCGCAATGTCGCCGTTACGGATGGGGATAAAGTTGCGGCCCAAATGAAGTTTGGCTGGACCGTTGATTATTATGGGATAGGCGATTTGGTGGAACGGATTAATCAGGTATCTGAGGAAGAAGTGGAAGCTCTATTTCACGAATACCAGGAGTTTTACGACATTCCTATTGATGGGAAAGATGGAGAGTCGGTGAAGGAATCCATTTTGGAACAAGCCAGAATCGAAATAGGATTAAAAGCCTTTCTAGATGATGGGAATTATACTGCATTTACCACAAACTTTGAAGATTTACATGGTATGAAACAATTACCGGGATTAGCTGCTCAACGTCTAATGGCACAAGGTTACGGTTTTGCAGGGGAAGGAGACTGGAGAACAGCAGCGCTTCTTCGCCTCATGAAGATTATTTCAGATAATCAGGGAACATCCTTTATGGAAGATTATACGTACCACTTAGAACCTGGAAATGAAATGATTCTTGGGTCACATATGCTTGAGGTTTGCCCTACAATAGCAGCTACAAGGCCCAAAATCATTGTCAATCCTCTTTCTATGGGTGGAAAGGCGGATCCTGCCCGATTAGTTTTTGATGGCCAAGGGGGACCAGCGGTTAACGCATCACTAGTTGAACTTGGGGGCCGATTTCGTTTGGTGATCAATGAAGTGAATGCCGAGCAACCTAAAAAAGAAACTCCAAACTTACCTGTAGCTAAAGTGCTCTGGAAGCCAGAACCGTCCTTAAGTGAAGCAGCTGAGTCCTGGATCTACGCAGGGGGGGCACACCATACTGTACTTTCCTTTGCTGTCACAACGGAGCAACTATATGACTTTGCAGAGATGAATGGGATAGAATGTATTGTCATCGATAAAGAGACGAGTCTTAGACGATTAAAAAATGAATTAAAATATAGTGAAGCTATTTGGAGATAGATGTATGTTACGCAGGGCTGTGTGGTAAATATAGCTCTGCATTTTTTATTATGTTGATATCAAAATATCCAAAGGGTTCATTATCTAATGGGAACTTTAAAATTTCTTAAAGTAGTGAAGATTTTAGTAAGTATTGACTTTGTGATATGATACTTGTACGAATAAGTAGCGAAGCATAAATATATCTGTAATCGGGGTGTACATCGTGGAAACAAAATATAGTATTGTCAAACAAGGCATTAAATCCAAAATTTTAGATGGAACTTTTACTCCACATCAAAAAATTGGTACGGAAAGTGATCTTATGAAGCAATTTGGGGTAAGCAGGCATACGGTACGCTTAGCAATTGGAGATCTGGTCAACCAAGGATGGTTATATAGAGAGCAGGGCGTAGGGACATTTTGCGCAGATCGGAGTAAGCAGCAAAGTAAATCTGACTCTAATCAAAAGAATATTGCCATTATAACCACTTATATATCTGATTATATTTTTCCTTCAATCATACGTGGGGCAGAGTCCACACTTACTGAGGAGGGCTATCAAGTAAGTTTATTTAGTACAAATAACGACCACGAAATGGAAAGAAAACTCTTAGAAATCATTGTTTCGCAATCCTTTGATGGTGTCATAATCGAACCTACAAAAAGTGCTTACTCCAATCCAAATATTAGCTATTTCCTCAATTTGGAACGACTTTCTATTCCATATATTATGATTAATGCCTATTATGATGAATTGGAGCCACTTAGCATTTTAATGGATGATGAGAAAGGTGGATTTTTACAAACAGAGCATTTAATAAAGCTAGGTCATAAAGACATACTAGGTTTTTTTAAAACAGATGATATTCAAGGGACTAAAAGGATGAAAGGGTACTTAAAGGCTCACCGGAAGTACCAGATTCCAATAAATCCAAATAATATTGTTACGTACTCCACTACAGAAAAAGATAAGAAGCCAACTGAGAAACTTCAACAATTACTATCATCCAGTCAGAATAAGTCAACAGGGTTAGTGTGTTATAATGATGAGCTTGCAATCAAGCTTTTAGATGTATTACGGGAGAAAAAAATTCATGTACCAGATGACCTTTCAATCGTTGGGTATGATGACTCTTTTTTAGCTAACGTTTCTGAAGTAAAGTTAACGTCCATCATTCACCCAAAGAGTAAAATGGGGCAAGAGGCTGCCAAAACAATTATTGATTTAATTACTTTGAAGGAGAGTAGTAAACAAAACGATTTAGCGAAAATGGACTCTATCGTTTATTCTCCAGAAATAGCTATTAGAAGCTCAACAAAGAATTTAAATCCACGAGAAATGATTAATACATAAAAAAGCCTTTCTATAAGGCTTTTTTTTATATTAGAGGGTACAAAAATTGGTGGAAATATTCTAAAAATTCATATTGCAAATTATATTCTTATAAACTATAATAAATGTACGTACAATATAATGATTGTGTTCCGTAAGTTGTACGAACATATTCGAATTCCATAGTGAAAATGTAGAAGAGCGTTTGAGAACTAATATATTTTTTACTACTTTGTGTAAGCGCTATCTATACCGGGGATTTTTCTAACTATGGAATGACTACTCTATTACACGACAGGTGTATTGATTATTTCAGAGGGGGAATAAAATGAAGAAAATAGGCTTTATGCTGTCATTGCTGATCCTTGTGATCGCAATGGTAGGTTGTAGCAGTCAAGCTGGAGGTGGCAATGGTGATGGCGATCAAAAATTTGTCGGTATCGCAATGCCAACGAAATCATCAGAACGTTGGGTAAGAGATGGCGATAACATGGCTAAAGAATTTGAGGAACTTGGATATAAGGTAGATTTACAGTATGCGCAGGATGTTGTAGAAAACCAAATTTCACAAATCGAAAACATGATTACAAAGGGTGTTGACATTCTTGTAATCGCATCCATTGATGGTGAAGCACTTACGGATGTTTTAGAACAGGCAAAAAGCCAGGATATTCCTGTCATAGCGTATGATCGTTTAATCATGAATAGTGATCACGTAAGCTATTATGCAACATTTGATAATTTCCAGGTGGGTGTATTACAAGGAAAATACTTAGAAGAAAAGCTGGGATTAAAAGAGGGTAAAGGTCCATTTAATATTGAGCTATTTGCAGGTTCGCCAGATGATAATAACGCTTATTTCTTCTGGGATGGAGCAATGTCTATCTTACAACCATATATAGACAGTGGTGATTTAGTAGTAAAAAGTGGACAAACATCATTTGACCAAGGTGCAACTTTAAGATGGAGCGGAGCGGAAGCCCAAAAACGTATGGATAACATTTTGAGTGCTCACTATTCTAATGACACAATTGATGCTGTTTACTCTCCGTTCGATGGGATTAGTATCGGTGTTATTTCATCATTGAAAGCTGTTGGCTATGGAACAGAGGATAAACCAATGCCAATTATTACTGGGCAGGATGCAGAACTACCATCTATTAAATCTATTATTGCTGGTGAGCAGACACAAACGATTTTTAAAGATACAAGAGCATTAGCGAAAAAAGCAGTGGAAATGGCGGATGCAGTACTTAAAGGGGAAGAACCAGAAGTTAATGACACAGAAACTTATGACAATGGCGCTAAAGTAGTACCTTCTTATCTATTAGAACCTGTTTCAGTAGACATTAATAATTATAAGGAAGTATTAGTTGAATCAGGTTATTATACTGAAGATCAACTACAAAATTAACGATAGTTTTGTATTATAATAGATGATTTAGTGGTACTTTCGATACCGCTAAATCATCTTAATTATTTTCATTTCAAAGGTGTGAATAGAATGACTGAAACCATATTGGAAATGAATCAAATTACGAAAACATTCCCTGGAGTTAAAGCCTTAGACGATGTGAATTTAAAAGTAAAAAAAGGAGAAATACACGGCTTAATTGGGGAAAACGGAGCAGGCAAGTCTACTTTGATGAAGGTTTTAAGTGGGGTTCATCCATTCGGAACTTACTCTGGTGATATTGTTTTTAATGGTGATGTCTGCGAGTTCAAAACAATTAATCAAAGTGAAGCATTAGGTATTGTTATTATTCACCAGGAATTAGCGTTAGTCCCAGAGCTATCAATTGCAGAAAATATTTTTCTAGGGAACGAGAATGCAAATAAAGGAATCGTAAATTGGAGCGAAACTGTTACGATAACGAAAGAACTCCTAAATAAAGTAGGTTTAGATATTTCTCCTCAAGAAAAAATAAAAAATATCGGGGTAGGACAGCAACAGTTAGTGGAAATTGCAAAAGCACTATCAAAGGATGTAAGACTTCTAATATTAGATGAGCCGACTGCTGCACTTAATGAAGAAGATAGTGAAAATCTTTTAAACTTATTAATAGAATTTAAAGAACAAGGAATTACTTCCATTCTTATATCTCATAAGCTAAAGGAATTAACCAAGGTATCTGATAGTATTACGATTTTACGTGATGGAAAAACAATTGAAAGTCTATCATTAGCTGATAACAAGATTAGTGAGGATCGTATTATAAAGGGAATGGTTGGTCGTGATTTATCTAATTTATATCCTGAAAGAAATCCCGAGATAGGAGATGTAGTTTTTGAAGTTAAAAACTGGTCAGCATACCATCCCGTTACATCTGAAAGGAAAATATTACATAATATAAATATCAATGTAAGAAAAGGTGAGATTGTAGGAATAGCAGGTTTAATGGGAGCTGGAAGAACGGAATTGGCTATGAGTATATTTGGTAAATCCTACGGAAAAAAAATATCCGGACAAGCTATAAAAGAAGGAAAAGAAATCAATGTGAATGATGTAAGCAAAGCGATAAAACATGGAATCGGGTATGTGTCAGAAAACCGTAAAGAATATGGATTAATTTTAATTGATAATGTCAAAAACAACATTACTGTAGCAGATTTAGGTAAGGTATCAAAAAATAACTTCCTTAACTATAATCAGGAGATTAATGAAGCTGAATCGATCAGAAAGAGAATTAATATAAAAACCCCAAGTATCTTTCAAAAAGCATTAAATTTGAGTGGTGGAAACCAGCAAAAAGTAGTTCTTGGAAAATGGATATTTACGGATCCAGAGATTTTGATATTTGATGAACCGACTCGAGGGATAGACGTAGGAGCAAAATATGAAATCTATAAAATTATGAATGATTTGGCAGAAAACGGTAAAAGCATTATTATGATTTCATCTGAACTCCCGGAATTGTTAGGTATGTGTGACCGAATCTATACATTGGCTGAGGGGAGAATTACAGGAGAGGTTGATAATGATGAAAATATCAATCAGGAAACTTTAATGAAATATATGACGAAAAGTGGGAGGTCTTAATCAATGGATAATATAAAAAGTTTTATTGGATCCAATATGCGAAGGTTTGGTATGATTATTGCACTTATTGGAATTGTTCTGTTATTTCAAATCTTAACGGGGGGCATTATTTTAACACCGTTAAATATAACGAATATTATTATGCAGAATAGCTACATCATTGTACTTGCTATTGGAATGATGTTAATTATTATAACCGGTGAAATCGACTTATCAGTTGGGTCTGTTGCTGCATTTATTGGTGCAATTGCAGGCTTTTTGATCGTCAAATTAGATATGTCGGTATTTATGGGAATCCTCCTTTGTTTAGTAGCTGGTGCTATCATCGGTGCATGGCAAGGGTTTTGGGTAGCTTATGTTAATATCCCATCGTTTATCGTTACCTTGGCAGGTATGCTAATTTTTAGGGGATTAACATTAGTTGTTTTAGATGGACAAACGATTGCCCCATTCCCTGAAGGTTATAGAAGTATAAGCTCCTCCTTCCTGCCAGACATTTTTGGTGGCGAGGGAATACAATTGTTTACGGTAGTGATAGGAATTGTTCTTTCATTGCTATATATTCTTACTGAACTGCGACTACGCAAAAATGCACAAAAATATAATTTTAATGTAACTTCATTTGGTCTTTTCATATTAAAACTACTTTTATTTACAGCGGTAATATTCTCATTCACATATGTACTTGCTTTATATGAAGGTTTTCCTTATGTATTGATTGTTCTATTTTTATTAGTTATTGGTTATACATTCTTAATGAATAACACAGTTTATGGAAGACATATCTATGCAGTAGGTGGAAATGCGAATGCAGCTCAATTGTCTGGGATAAAAACGAAAAAAGTAAAATTCCTGGTATTCATAAACATGGGTTTATTATCGGCACTATGTGGAATTATTTTCTCTGGACGTTTGAACGCAGCAACTCCGCAAGCAGGTAATTTATTTGAATTGGATGCCATTGCAGCAGCGGTTATAGGTGGTGCTTCATTTACTGGTGGGGTAGGTACAGTTTTCGGAGCTGTCATCGGTGCGCTCGTTATGGGTGTCTTAAATAATGGTATGTCATTGATGGGTATAGGTATTGACTGGCAGCAGGCAATTAAGGGACTTGTTTTATTAGCAGCCGTCGCGTTTGATGTATTGAACAAAAATAAATAATATCATAGTAAACTTTACAAGTTAAGATACAAAGAAAAATTCCACTGATTTATTTATTGGTGGATTTTTTTTGTATATTTTCCGGGGAAGGATAAAATGAAGAAAAAGGCTTAGCTATGCGTTTTTGTTTTTGTATATGAAAACCATTAAACCATCTGTTCTGTCTAGGCTCGGATCCAGATAGCGGTTTATGATATATTTCTTTTTATTATCAATCATCTAATCATTCCTTTTAGACATAGGATATTTTTAACTTATGTTAGAATTGTGAATTTATGCGTGTTCGGCGTCCAGAAGGAAGGGATGGAGGGACGAGGAACCTGTCCCTCCGTCCCCCCCTGTACCTGTTATTTTATCTTAACATTCAATAACACAGTATCTCCTTGTGTCGCATGAGTATCTTTGGTTTTAGTTAGGCTATCAACCATATCTGAATTGGTAATGATTATAGGGGAGATAATGCTGTCGGCTTTTTCTTTTACCGCATCCAAGTCAAAGGTTACCAGTTTTTGGCCTGCCTCAACGCGATCACCCTGTTCAACGAAGCTTTCGAATCCTTCTCCTTTCATCGAAACGGTTTCCAATCCAATGTGAATCAAAATTTCAAGTCCATTATCACTACGAATCCCAACAGCGTGTTTGGTTGGGAAAAACTGAACAATTTCTCCAACTATTGGTGCTGCTACGATTCCTTCTGATGGCTCAATGGCAAGACCATCACCCATCATTTTTTGACTGAACATTTCATCTGGTACGTCCTCAATGCTGATAATTTTTCCTGAGATGGGACTCATAAGGTTTACTAATTTATCGTCTCTTTTTCCGAAGATTTTTTTAAACATACATAACGCCTCCATAGTTTTATTGTTCACCTATTAATTGTAGTTGAAAAGGCGAAAAGGAATCGTTTCACCTTTTCGCCTAGTTACTCTATTACGTTAATTCTGGCCAGTATTCTTTATTTGCTTCTATTAAGTCATCCAATATTTCTTTCGCTACTTTTGCGCTTGGTATCGTTTTAGAAAGAATTAAGGCCTGCCATAGTTTTTGATAGCTTCCTTCGATATAAGCTTGTACCGCTAGTTTTTCAACGGTCACTTGCTGATACATCAATGCTCTTTCAAATTCAGGGATATTTCCTTGGCTTAATGGCTCTGGACCATCAGAGCTAACTATACATGGAACTTCTACTACAGCATTATCATCAAAGTTTGCGATGGCTCCATTATTTTCAACAATCATCACCATTCTCTCATGAGTGTTGAAGGCAATAGCCCGAGCAAGGTCAACGATGAAGGTTGCATGGCTTCCAATGCTGAATTCACTGCCCTCTGATGTACCTTTTTCTACAATCGTTTTAGCTGCAGAAAATACTTCCTTTTCTCTACCGTCCATAACTTCATTGGCACGAGTATAGTCCGGATCTGATCCTTCTACTTTTACGACGTAGTCTGGATAGAGGTAATATTTTAAATATGTGTTTGGTAAAAATCTTGGTTCAACAGCCAGTAAGTCTTTCGCTTTTTTATGTGTTTCCTGCCAGCTTTGATCCATATGCTGTGTATCTACTTCAATTTGAGTCAGGTAACCGTGTTTCGATACATAATCACGAATTTCTGGTAAATACTCATGACCTTCTTTGTCTTTCACACTTGTCCACCAGCCAAAGTGATTCAATCCAAAGTAACGAACATCCAAGTCTTCTGGTGTTTTGCCGATAATTTGTGACATTCTGCGCAGGGTTCCTACAGGCATATCGCAAATATTCAAAACTCTGGAATTTGGTCGTAGAATGCGGCATGCTTCAGCGACGATGGCTGCAGGATTAGAGTAATTTAACATCCAACAGTCTGGTGAGTACTTTTCCATTATGTCTATCAGTTCAATAATGTCCCCGATACTACGCAATCCATAAGCAATTCCGCCTGGCCCACATGTTTCCTGTCCGACTACTCCATGTTTTAATGGGATTTTTTCGTCCAGTTCACGCATTTTGTATTTTCCAGTTCGAATGTGTGCAAAACAGAAATCTACATTGGTAAAGGCTTCTTCTGGATCCGTTGTATACGAAAACTCAATATCAGGTGCTTTTTCTTTTAATACAATGTCCAGTGCTTTCCCTAACGCTGCTTGTCGTTCCTCATCGTTATCATATAGTTTGAGTGTTTTAATAGGAAAACGGTCAAGGTTGTCTAGTAGCATCATAACGATTCCTGGTGTATACGTACTTCCTCCGCCTGCAATTACGATTGAAAATTTTTTCATGGTTATCTTCCTTTCCATAGTCTTATTCAGCTTCTTCTATTCCTAAGTAGTTATCAACGTCTTTTCTGATATTGCTAACCTGTAAACCATATACAACATGTACGTTCTGATCGTTTACAATCACGCCATTTGCTCCGGTTTCATTTTTCAATGTTGCTTCATCAACCAATTCAGGTTGTTTGAGTGTCAATCTCAGTCTTGTATAACAATTGGTTACGGTATTGATGTTATCCGCTCCACCTAAAGCGTTCACAATAACATCTGCCATTCCGGTATCACCTTGAGGAACCGGGTGTGTACCTTTCTCTCCTTGTGCCTTCTTTTCTTTGTATTCTTTTTTGGTATAGAGCTTTGTTTCCTGATCAGCATCTTCACGACCGATAGTTTTAAAATTAAACTTAGTAATTAAGAAACGGAATACAATATAATAGATGCCAAAGAATACTAGTCCTACTAAAATGAACATTGGCCAGCTTGTTTTCTCGAATCCAAGTGGTACATTATATAGTAGAAAGTCAATCATTCCATTAGGACCAATTGCACGCACATCTAATAGATTTAAAGTCACCATACTTAAACCACTAAGTGCGGCGTGAACAACAAATAATAATGGTGCTACAAACATAAAGGAAAATTCGATTGGTTCTGTTACACCTGCAATGAATGATGTAAAAGCAGCTGGTATTAGAATAGCTTTGGCCTTTGCTTTGTTTTCTGGTTTTGCGGTGTGATACATGGCTAAACATGCACCGATTAAACCAAACATTTTCGCAATACCACGTGCATCCCAAATGACACTTTCAGATAGACGGGAGACGGATGGGTCTGCAATTTCCGCATAGTAAATGTTTCTTGCTCCTTCAAAAACCTGTCCGCCAACCTCAGCCACACCACCAAGTTCTGTATATAGAAATGGGGTATAGATTAAGTGGTGCAATCCAGTTGGAATTAATAGACGTTCCAGTGCTCCATAGAGGAAAATTCCTATATTTCCAGTTCTTTGCATAAATTCTCCCAAACTATTAATACCGCTTTGGAAAAACGGCCAAATATACGTGAGAAGAACAGCAAGTGTTACAACAACAGGAATTAACACTATAAATACAAATCGTGATCCGCCATATATTTGAAAAGCACCTTTGAAATCGGTATCAATAAATTTATTATGAACATAAGCGGTTACAATACCGAGAATGATTCCAAGGAAAACCCCCATATCGAGGATTTGAACTCCTAAAACTAAGGTTTGTCCTGTACCTTGCAGAGATTCTGCTTCCTCTAATAAACCGCTTAATTCCATAAATTTGTTCATGGCGTTTACAAATACTAAATATCCTAATAAGGCAGTAAAACCAGCTACTGATTTTTCCTTTTTAGCTAGCCCGACTGTAACCCCTACACTGAAAATCAGACCTAAATTTCCTAGAATAGAAACAAGTGAGCTAGATAGGATAGATCCAAAGCCGGTAGTAAATGGATTATCCAAAAATGGAACCATTTCCAGTAAACGCTGATTGGTAAATACATTTCCTAGAGCAATTAAAATACCTGCGATTGGTAATATAAGAACAGGAATAAACATGGCTTTTGAAAACCTTTGCATAGATTCTTTCACTTTCTCCTTCATATGGACCACCTCCAGTAACTATCTTTTGTTGACATAAGTTAGTGTACTGCGAAAACGCTTACGTGTATATAATTTTTGAACGATAAAAAACGTGTTTCATAAGTTGAAACACGTTTCACCTAATACTTGAAATGTTCAATTGTATGTGGGTGTTATCTGTCAAGGCTAAAGGAAGTGGATAGATCTGTACACTAATTATGATTTGTTTTGATTCAAATAGATTTTTGTGATGAGTTCAAATATCAAAAGTAGGCGGGGGAAGAAAATGTTTGGTGCACTGTTACGATCGTCCAATTTGTTATTGTCTAAAATTCTAAAATTTATATCCGAGAGATCTGCTATTTGGCTTTTTGTCTCTTTCGTAAAGGACACAGTACAAATTCCATGTTCCTTTGCCGTGCGAAGTTTTTCGATTACGAGTTGTGTTTCACCGGATTTTGATATGACTACCAATGCCCCAATATCATTTAAGTTATTTTCAAAAACACCAATCGAATCTGTCCCGCTTGCCAATGTCGCCTTTTTGCCTAAAACCAAAAGTTTTTTATATAAGTATTCAGCAG
Source organism: Salinibacillus aidingensis (assembly GCF_039522525.1). Lineage (GTDB taxonomy): Bacteria > Bacillota > Bacilli > Bacillales > Alkalibacillaceae > Salinibacillus > Salinibacillus aidingensis. The sequence continues at coordinate 165,600 of NZ_BAAADO010000002.1, read as the reverse complement.
CAATAGCAGAAAAGCCGGTTGCATAAATGAAAATATATTTCTGCTGGAGGTTCATAACAAATTTGATAAATTGCTCAATATCCTTCATCCTGTTAAATTTAAAAAACTCCTTACTGCTAATTTCAGGAAATTCCTTTGAAAAGTCTGTCTGCTGTTCTTCCACCTCTTTTACGAGTGGTAAAAGATTATAGTACATATCAATAAAACCAGTATAGCCTAGTTTTTTAGATAAACGAATAACTGTGGCAGGAGAGGTGTAATTTTCCTTTGCAATTTTCCGCACACCTTTATCTAACACACTATCCATATTGTCTAAAATATACATTAAAATTTGCACATCTAATTCAGACAAGTTTTTGCCTTTAATTAATTTACTAATATCAATCAACGTAAGTCATCTCACTCTTTTTGAAATGGTACACTATGATTGCTCATATGTTGTCAGACCGATTAAATTATATACTTTATATTATTTAATATTATACAAAATGTATGGAGTAGGCACAATGGTGCTACGGTTGGCTATTGTGTTTTAAAACAGGGACAGAGGGACAGGTACACTGTCCCGCCCTATGGTAATATCCTTTCATTGCGCTATATGCAAGCGACTAACCGCTTTAGCTATATCCCGTAAATCAGCATCAAGTGATTTACGGGATATATTATTTAAAAAGCTAAGAAATACGCGGATAAAACTATTGAAGTAGAATTCGATACAAGTGATATGTTCTGTAATATTACCGGTATTCCGGCCACAGCGCAGCCATGGGTCTTGTTAAAAATAGGATCAATCAAATATGGGCAATGCAAAAATAAATATGGCTTGTCAGATGAAAAAAGTATAAAATAGATAGAGGAAACCGCTCACCTAATAATAGCAATTACAGTTATAACTTCTCTAATCTTTCATTTTTTTTATAACCATATCGTTGACAAAACTCCGCTTTCCGTACTTGGTCATTCATTTTTCGCACTAGAGCTGCTACAAATTCTAAATTTTACCGCTTTGTAATTGTCATCAGTTCTCGATATGATAGAAACATAAATATCGGTTATCAGTATTTACACCTCACATAAAAAACTTCTCAAATTCAGACATGCATGAATTCAAATCAGCAGTACGTAATCGATTTGACTCTGTTGACGCAATATTAAAAGGACTGGGCAGTCAGTTTGAATTAACGAATGAAGCAAGAATTAATGATGTTAATTTTATTGTCGATAAAGTTCATAAGATAGAAAAAGAGCTTTATATCCTAAAAAATAAGGACAATAATTAAAGGATTACTCTGCATAAATCATACCTGATCGGGCGCAATGATTTTCCGCATCAATATCCCGTAATACCCCATTAAGAGTATTTTATTATTTCAGCAAGAACAAAATAACGGGAAAGGCCAAGGCGTATCGATTGGAGCCCTTGGCATCTCACTCAACTAATACAATAATAAGTACTTTATATGTTTTACTGAAGTGTTTAAATACTAGAATGAAAGAGGTGCTCTACCACTCAATCTCCTCAGGATAATCCGCTTCTAATCGTATCTATCTGCTCCGGCCGGCAATGGTTTTCAGCTGCAGCCTCAAGCACCTCACTCTTTACCGTCTGATATTCATCTCCCTGTTCAGATAACCGTCTGGCTAGAATCCAGATGTTTTTTGCCCGTTTTTCAACATCCCAATCAAGATAACGCAAAAGCTTGATAGAACTTTCCCTGCACCTTCTTGTGTACAGAGTATTGCATAGAATTTTCAGACAAATCATGCTAAACTAATCATAGCCAAAGACTTGAATAGGAGGAATAGATATGAGGATTGGTGTTGCAGGAGCCGGAGCAGTCGGCAGTTATTTTGGTGGAATGCTCCATCGCGCTGGACATGAGGTAACGTTTTTAGCCAGGGGGGATCATTTGGCAGCGATGCAGACGGAAGGGTTGTGGATTACGGGGGAGCAGGGCCAATTCCGTGTTTCCGGAACATTTATGGATCGTTTAAGTGATCTGACAAACTCAGACCTGGTATTATTCTGTGTCAAATCCAATGATACCGAGGAAGTTGCTAAACAGCTAAGGCATGTTTTAAAGGACAGCGCACTTATTTTGACGATGCAAAATGGCGTTGAGAATGAAGAAATATTAGAGGATGTTTTTGGCGAGGGACGAGTATTGTCAGCGGCTACGTATATTCAAGCCTCTGTGGAAGCTCCGGGCAGGATCCGTCAGCAAGGAAGAGTTAAGCTTGTCATAGGAGAATTAGATTCATCGGCAGCAGATGAATGTGCAGCCGTTATGGAGGAGTTGAATCAGGCAGGTATTGATACAGTACAATCCAGGCACATTCTTGAAAGGAAGTGGAAAAAATTACTTTGGAACGCTACCTTTAATCCGCTTTCCGCCGCTGCAGGTGCCCGGGTTGGCCAAATTCTGGATGATAAGTATTTGCACAACACCGCATCAGCCATTTGCTCTGAGGTCATCAATGTGGCGATTCATAAAGGCATTTCTCTGGACCCTGAGCCCACTCAGGCCAGGATTTTCTCGAATGCGGAAAAGGCGAGAAATCATCAAACCTCCATGCTGCAGGACCGCCTCCGTGGAAAGAAAATGGAAGTGGAAGCGATGTGCGGCTATATTGTCAGACAGGCCAATCTGCTGGATGTGCCTGCTCCAGCCTTACAATCCATTTATAGTATTTTAAGTTTCATCGATCAAACGAATAAGCCTGTTGCAAAAATGAAGTAATTCCGCTTCCCGGGGAGATACATAACTGCGCGATAAGCAGTCTTTATTACATAGGAAAGGACCGATTCAAAAGTGAATCCTTGAATCATTCTTGAATCGTTCGAATTCATGCAAATCCTATTATATTGATTTATAATTGAATCATTCAAGGAACTGAGCAGGCTAAAATCCGCTAAACCTGCTTCCATCTAAATAAAAATAAAAATTCTGAATTGTTACTAAACTGCGACCGGCAGTTATTTTTTTGCCATTTTTAGAACGGTTATCGTTATTTTGGCATGAAAATTGCATGATTAATAAACAAACGAAAAAAGGAAGGTGTATGTTTATGACCGGTGCTGTTTCTAATTAAATATAGCAAATGGAACCATCATTAAAAACTTATAGACAATGAAGGAATGGAATATAACCGAATTCGTGTTTGTCACAGATGATTATGGTAAAACCGATATTCTTAAAAACAGTGAAACATCCAGTGATGCAAGTGTTATAGATATGCTCAGGCTATTTTTGGCTCAATTATGAAAACGCTGTCAATAGAGCGGCGTGATTTTTCCTTGCAATAGCTGGTGACTTATTAAGGGCAAGCTGTTAAACGGCCTAAACAAAAAGCACAGCAACTGCGGTGGCTGGAGCAGCAAATTTTGTATAACCAAACTTGATCTTACTATATCACATTGGAGGTGATTGAAAATGGAGAGCCAAACCACTCAAACTCAAAAGCTTGATACCAAAATTAAGGAGAAGCCGGCCTTTATTGAAGAGATTTGGGAACATAGAAAAGAAAAATGGAATCTCGCAAGAATCTTCATGCTTATCATCAGTGTACTTGCGATAGGACTGTCCATTTTTCATGTCTATACCGCCGGCTTTGGGACGTTGTCATCGTGGCAGCAAAGGAGTGTCCATGTCATCTGGGCGCTGCTGTTAATCTTTCTTTTATTCCCTTATAAAAAGGGCAAAAAGTTTGGTGTTCTGGACTTTTTTATCGTACTTGCAACGTTAGCAACAGCCTTCTATATGATTACGGGGGCAGAGGCGATTCAGAGCAGGCAGGGGAATATCAGCAACAATGACATCCTTTTCGGCACGATTTTTATTGTCCTCGTACTGGAGGCTACAAGGCGAACAAATGGGATTTTGATGTCCGTCATTGGTGTATTCTTCCTTGCCTACATCTTCTTAGGCAGATATTTTCCCGGGGCTCTGGCACATCCTGGAGTGGGGTATGACAGGATGGTTGATCACATGTTCAACGGGACATTGGGAATATTCAGTGCCCCTATTTACGTAAGTTCAACCGTCCTTATCCTGTTTGTCATTTTCGGATCCTTTTTAATGAAATCCGGGGGCGGACAGTTTTTTACCGATTTTGCCTTTGGTCTTTTCGGAAATAAAACCGGCGGCCCTGCCCTGTCATCGGTTGGCTCGAGCGCCCTTGTGGCGACCATTACAGGAAATGGGGCAGCCAATGCCGCAATCACGGGTTCTTTTACCATACCGCTTATGAAGAAATTAGGCTACAGCAAGCGGTTCTCGGCAGCTGTTGAGGCGGTTGCTTCCCAGGGCGGTCAGATTATGCCGCCGATTATGGGAGCTTCTGTATTTATTATGGCTGAAACCATCGGAATTCCATATATCAGGATCGCTCTCTATGCGCTCATTCCAGCAGTTATTTACTTCTTTATTGCAGGGATGATGGTGTATTTTCACGCAAAACGATTGGAAATGGCAGGCATTCCTAAAGAACAGCTGCCTGATTTGAAACAGGTTTTGTTGAAGCAAAGCTATCTGTTTTTGCCGATTCTCTTGATTATCGGGTTAATGATTTATGGATACAGCCCGATGAAATCAGGTTTTTATGCGATTTTGGCTACGATTATTTTAAGCTGCATTCGCGAGGCAACCCGAATGAGTCTGATTGATATTTTAGCTGCCCTGGAAAACGGGGCAAGAAACGCTTTGATTGTGATTGCGGCCTGTGCTACTGCAGGAATAATTGTCGGCTCCGTATCCTTAACCGGGCTGGGGATCACATTTTCCCGGTTTGTGATTGATGTTGCGGGCGGGCAAATGCTTCTTTTATTAGTTCTGATTGCTGGGGCCTCCATCATTATGGGGATGGGAATGCCAACTGTTTCGGCCTATGTCATTTTATCCGTGCTTGGCGCGCCCGCACTGATTGATCTGGGCATCAATGTTGTTGCTGCCCACATGTTCGTTTTTTACTTTGGGGTAATGTCTGGCTTAACCCCTCCAGTCGCAATCACAGCTTATACAACAGCGGGGATATCCGGATCGAATCCAACGAAAACGGCTTTCTACGCCATTAAAATAGGCCTGGGTGGTTTCTTAATTCCCTTTTTATTTGTTTACAATCCTGAATTGCTTCTTCAGGGAGGGGATACCACCCGTATTGCGATTGCGTTAGTCAGCGCTTTTCTTAGCTGTATATTTTTTGCTGGGGCGCTTGAAAATCACCTCTTTGGGGCATTAGGCACAGTCAGACGGCTGATCCTACTGGCTAGTGCGTTTAGTTTAGTTATGCCGGGTCTTTTGACAGATTTGATCGGTCTGACTTTAGCGATTTTCATCATCATCTGGCAGAAAAAAAACCGTCCCTTTGCCGCGGAAAAGTCCGGGCAGGTGAGTGGATAGCGAAGTCTTGCGGGGCAGAGCAGGTCCCGCAAGGCCAATGAGGAGCTTTGGGCTTACTTCCGAAAAAATATTTGTGGAGATTTAAATGTAAAAGAGTTAGGTATGAAAATTGAAAGATATCGTAAGTGAGGAGTGAACAGGATGAAAAAATTAGTGATATCGATGGTGTTGATGGTTTCTTTATCCATTGTTTTGGCGGCATGTGGGGGCAGTGAGACGTCCTCGGATGAAAAAGGGCCAACAGCACCTAGTAAGTTTTTGAAGGTTGGAAGCGGTCCTATGGGATCTGGCTGGTATCCGATTACGACAGTGATGGTTGATGTTTACATGGATGGCTTCTCAGGTTTGAATGTTTCCCAGCTGGAGGGCGGTTCGACTTCTAACCTGGAGTCGCTGGAAAAAGGGGATATACAAATGGGATTAAACTACACATCTGATTTCACGTCAGCATTAGAAGGTGGAAAAGGGTTTGATAAGCCACTGAAGAATATTTCTGCCATCGGTGCTTTATATCCCGTTTATCAAACGATTGCGACAACCACAGACCATGAAGACATTAATTCGATCGAGGATATTGTTGATAAGCATATTTTCCTTGGACCAAAAGGCGGTGGCGGTCCGGTAGCCTTCTGGAAGATGGTGGAGGAGTATGGGATTGATGAGCAAACCATTGAAGAAGCTGGCGGTAAAATCTCTTACGGAAACTATTCGGATGGCGCTTCGATGTTAAAAGACAACAATGTGGATGTATTTGTCGGCGGCGGGGCCCCATTCATCCCCGCTTTACAGGAAATTGAGATCACGAAGCCCATTAAGGTCATCCCTATTGACGAAGAAAGGCTTCAGAGCATCAAAGAAAAAGGGGTCGGTATTGCTTCAGGAGATCTGCCGGCTGGTACCTATAAGGAACAGGATGAAGCCATCCCGACATACACAATGGTTACCATGCTGACAGCCAGAAGTGATATTGAGGAAGACTATGCTTACAACCTGACGAAGATATTCTGGGACAACATTCCGAAGTTTGAAGATCAAATACCTAAAAGAGCAAAACATTTTACCAAGGATACAGCTCTTGACGGAATTAACCCTGAGAACCTGCACCCTGGAGCTAAAAAATATTACCAGGAAGTTGGGGTCTTGGAGTGATTTGGCTTTGCGAGGTTTAAAAGGGGGTGAAGGGATTGAAACATGTGCAGGAACCCAGATGGTATAAAGCCTATCCACCGGAAGTGAATCCAAATATTGTATGTCCGGAAGTCCCGCTCTATTCTCTGCTGGAGAGAACTGTTGAAAAGTTTGGAAGCCGCACAGCCATTATTGCTGAAGACAGACCATTCTCCTACGAGGAATTTAAGGATAAAGTGGATCGGCTCGCGGCGGCATGGGATGCTATGGGATTACGTAAAGGGGAAAGAATAGGGTTAATGCTGCCCAATCACCCTGACTACATGATTGCTTATTATGCCGCCATGCGATTGGGGTTGATTGTCGTTCAAATTAACCCGCGTTATACCGCCAGAGAACTATTACACATTGCAAGTGATGCAAATATGAACTATTTAATAGCTGAACAGGATAACCTGAAAACCGTCCATCAGGTCAATGAGATGTATAAGTTCGGCCATGTCTTTGTATCAGGATCCAAGGATGACCCCCCTCAGTCCTTAGATTTTTTAATCAGGAATTCCACGCCAATCACCAGGGAGATTCCAATCTCACCGAGGGATGATGTTGCGGTGATTCAATACACAGGCGGAACAACAGGGAAGATGAAGGGAGCGATGTTAACCCACTTCAACCTGGTAGCCAATGTTTTCCAAAGTAAGGAGATGTATGGGAACAAGATGCAGGCTGGTCAGGAGGTGGTTCTGACCGCTACCCCGCTCTATCACGTGTATGCTATGACAAGTGCGATGAATCTCGGAGTCTATGTCGGGGCATCAATTCTATTAATCAAAAAATTCCAGGTTGACGATGTGCTGGAGAAGATTAAGAAGTATCAGCCCACATTTTTTCCTGGTGTGCCCGGGATGTACAATGCGTTTGTCAATCACCCGGATGTCGAATCCTATGGTTTGGATTGCTTGAAAATCTGTTCCAGCGGCTCAGCCCCGCTGCCGATTGAAATTATAAGAAGGTTCGAGGGCTTAACAGGAGCGATCATCGGTGAAGGCTTTGGTCTGACAGAAGCCTCACCCTCCACACACCGGAACCCGGCGAGCGGTGTCCGAAAAGTCGGAAGCATCGGCATCCCGCTCCCAGGGACAGACTGTAAGGTTGTTGATGAAGATCATAAGGAACTGCCGGAGCATAGTGTTGGTGAGTTAATCATTAAGGGACCGCAAATCATGAAAGGGTATTTTCAGAATGAAGAGGAAACCAATCAAGCATTACGAAACGGATGGCTATACACAGGAGATTTAGCCATGTCAGATGAAGAGGGTTACTTCTACATTGTAGGAAGAAAAAAAGAAATGATCATCAATGGTGGGTTTAATATCTATCCACAGGAAATCGAAAGTGTTTTATACGACCACCCCGACATACTGGAATCCGCTGTCGTCGGTATCCCTGACCCGGACCAGGGCGAGGTAGTCAAAGCCTATGTGGTCCCAAAAGCCGGTCACACCATAGAGCTTGAAGAATTAAAAGGCCATTGTTACCGCAATTTAACCCACTATAAAGTCCCTAAACAATATGAGATATGTGCCGAACTGCCAAGAAATACAGTCGGAAAACTATTAAAACGGAAATTAGTAGAGCAGGAGAAGAAGAAGCAGTAGAGTTGGTGCCTGTCACGCCCCGAAAAATCTTGTTTCACAAAATGTTTCACAAATGAAGACACGTACCAGGTACACTTATGGACAACCCTGCTATGAACAGGCAGAGCTGAATGGAAGATCAGCTCTGCCTGTTTTGATATGGATAACGCATCTATCCTGAAAACATTGAGGATTTTTTGCCTTTGAATAAAATAAAACCAACGCAAAGAAAACATAATTTTTCTAATTTTCCATTGACAGCTGATTTTCCCTCCTATACAATGACATTAATCTTTTTTCGGAAGATGCCGATAAAACGTTCGATAATTGAATAATATGAAAATCTCTTATCAAGAGTGGCTGAGGGACAGGACCGATGACGCCCGGCAACCGTTCTTACAAATGTAAGAAAAGGTGCTACTTCCTGCAAAACTGTTGATGTTTTGATAGATGAGAGAGGTCGATTATATTTATTTGTGTATAAGCCTCTCCATTTTTATGGAGGGGCTTTTCTTTATACTACATAATTTTTAAAACAAAAGGGAGAGAAAAACATGAAAAAAGTATTTGGTCTTTTATCTGTCATTTTTATTGCAGCTATGATTTCAGGCTGTGGGGCTGGTGATGCTGAGACATCCACATTGAGCGAGGATTCTTTGAAAGTAGGAGTCACAGCCGGTCCACATGAGGAAATTATGGAAGTTGTGAAAGAAGTTGCGGCAGAAGATGGTTTAGACATTCAAATTGAAGTCATTAGCGATTATATTACCCCCAATACCGCGCTGGCAGAAGGGGATTTAGATGCTAACAGCTATCAGCATAAGCCGTTCCTGGATCAAATGGTGGAGGATCGTGATCTTGACCTTGTTGAGGTTGCGAAAACTGTAAACTTTCCAATGGGGATCTATTCCGAAAAGATTTCTGATATTAGTGAGTTAAAAGAAGGCGATAAAGTTGGCTTACCGAATGACCCTACAAATGGAGCACGTGCATTAATGCTGTTCGAGCAGGCAGGATTAATTACTCTGCCGGAAGAGGTGGGGGCAAACGCTTCTGTGAAGGATATTAAGGAAAATAAACGAGGACTGGAATTTGTTGAATTGGAAGCAGCACAAATTCCGCGTCAGCTTGGTGAACTGGCCGCTGCTGCGATTAATACTAATTACGCTATGGAAGCTGGCTACGTTCCAACAGAGGATGCGATTGTTATTGAACCAAAAGATTCACCATGGGTAAACCTTATCGCAGTTCGCAGTGAAAACCAGGATGATCCGGTTATTGAGAAATTCATTAATGCGTACCATTCAGATAAAGTCAAGCAATTTGTTGAAGAAGAGTTTGCCGGTTCCGTGGTCGTATCCTGGTAACAACAAGGAAATGAGCTGCACAATGCGGCTCTTTCTTTTTATCACGCATGAACTGGTCGTAATACCCCGTTTCAAGTCTTGAGGGTACCCCAACAGGACTAAGTGGGGGCCAGTAAATTCCTGATAAGTTCAACTAACTATCAGTGGGGATGGAAAGTCCCCCACTGATGGAAGTTTCACTTTATAAACATTGGGTGAATGATGAAATCCTTTTGAGATCTCAGATATAAAATTTGCCGAGTTTTCTTTAAACAGAAGGAAGGAGATTCTACATGATTAAGATTGACCACCTTTCAAAAACATTTCAAACAGAAAACGGGCCAATAGAGGCCTTGAAGGATGTCTCTCTTGAGGTGAAAAAAGGGGAGATTTTTGGGGTGATTGGTTATAGTGGTGCTGGTAAAAGTACATTGGTTCGGAATGTGAATCTACTGGAAAAACCGACATCAGGTACGGTAAGTATGGATGGGACGGATTTAACCTCTTTATCTCCTAATGAATTGTTAAAAGCAAGACGAAAAATTGGAATGATTTTTCAGGGTTTTAATCTATTAAAAACCGCAACCGTTTATGACAATGTTGCGATTCCCTTAAAGCTTACCGGGGTTCCGAAAAAGGATATTAAAGAGCGGGTCAATCGTTATTTAGATATTGTCGGGTTAAGTGATAAGGCGGATACCTATCCGGCACAGTTATCTGGAGGGCAAAAGCAGAGAGTTGCGATTGCACGAGCGCTTTCCCATGAACCAGAAGTGCTGTTAAGTGATGAAGGGACGAGTGCGCTGGATCCGGACACAACCGATGCTATCCTTGATTTACTGTTAAGAATCAACAAAGAGTTAGGGATTACAATTTTGCTGATTACTCATGAGATGCATGTGATTCAACGGATTTGTGATCGAGTAGCTGTCATGGAAAATGGAGAAGTGGTGGAACAAGGGAAAACCCTTGATGTCTTTACATCACCAAAACATGAAACGACGAAAAAATTTGTGAATGGTATTTTCAACCATCCATTATCCAATGACATGATTGATTCGTTAAAAGAAACAGGTAAGATTTATTCGTTAAAATTCACGGGAGATTCAAGCGAGGAACCAGCTCTGGCTATTGTTACAAAGCGTTTTGATATATTTCCAAATATCTTATCCGGAAATATTACGCAATTAAAGGATGATCCGTTTGGCACTTTACTCGTCCATTTTAAAGGAGAAGATTCTGAAATTCATCAAGCCATATCCTACCTGCAGGAAAAAGGTATTCAAACAGAAGAGGTGATCACCTATGAGCAAAGTAAACGCATTTCTTGATGAATGGGGCTCCTATTTGTGGGTTGCCCTGATCGAAACCTTTCAAATGGTTTCCATTTCTTTAGTGATATCGATTTTAATCGGATTACCAATGGGGATTTTGCTTGTGCTGACAAGACCGGGCAAAAGTCTGGAAAATCGGTTTTTAAATGGGTTTCTTAACATGATTATTAATGTCATTCGGTCGATTCCATTTATTATTTTGCTTTTCTTTATGCTTCCGTTTACGAAAATTCTAGTCGGGACCACCATTGGAGTAAGAGGGGTCATTGTCCCGCTTGTTGTCTTTACGGCCCCCTATATTGCCCGCTTAATGGAAACGTCTTTACTGGAGGTTGACCGCGGTGTCGTGGAAGCCTATGAAGCCATGGGCATTAAAACGAAAGATATTATTTGGAATGTAATGGTGCGGGAGGCAAGACCCTCGATTATATTAGGGTTAACCATCGCAACCATTGGACTAATTGGTGCAACAGCAATGGCTGGTTTAGTCGGAGCAGGTGGACTTGGGGATTTAGCCTATCGTTTTGGACATTTGCGTTATGAACCATCCGTTATGTATATCACCGTGGCCGTGTTGATTATTCTCGTTCAGGGGCTTCAGTCACTGGGTAATGTCGTTGCTGCCAAACTCAAAAAAGATTAGAGGTGTATGTCCATGTCTGATGAGGCTGTAAAAAGCAAGCTATCACCAATCTATCGCTATAAGGATTTAGAAAGGCATGCCCAAAAGAAACTCAGCCATGAAGTGTTCACGTACATTCAAAGTGGATCCGGCCACGAGGAGACGTTACGGGCAAATGAAGAGGCTTTTAAAAAATGGAAGCTTGTTCCGGAGTTTTTACAAGATGTATCAACACGGGATTTATCCATTTCGGTACTAGGGCAAACCTATCCATCGCCATTTCTGCTGGCCCCTGTAGGTCATTTAGGGGCGGCTCATCCGGAAGGCGAATTAGCGGTTGCGAGAGCAGCACGGGGGAAACAGGTCCCCTATGTTGCCAGTACCGTTTCCACCTATACACTGGAGGAAATTGCCGATACACTTGGAGATACACCGAGATGGTTCCAGTTATATTGTAGTAAAGATCCAGAACTAACGGTAAGCTTCCTCCGACGAGCAGAAAAAGCTGGATACTCAGCGATTGTGATAACCATTGATACTCCGGCATTAGGGTTTCGGGAAGCTGATTTGACGAATCAATTTTTCCCTGTACGAGAAGGGTATGGTTCGGCTAATTACTTTCAGGATCCTGTTTTCCGAAATCGTCTAGACGTAACTCCTGAGCAAAATCGGGCGGCCGCTATCGATGAATTAGTAAACATCACCTTCCAGCCAAAACTAACCTGGAAGGACCTAGCCTTTTTGCGTGAACAAACCCATCTTCCCATTATTTTAAAAGGTGTGCTCCACCCGAATGATGCAAAGAGAGCTATCGATTACGGGGTGGATGGTGTTGTGGTATCCAATCACGGCGGAAGACAATTAGACGGTGCCATCGCTTCACTGGATGCACTGCCAAAAGTCGCAGAAGCTGTAAATGGAAGGATTCCTATCCTCTTTGATAGTGGGATTCGCCGCGGACCTGATGTTGTGAAGGCGATGTCTTTAGGTGCTGATGCCGTATTGATCGGTCGTCCGTATGTTTATGGATTAGCTTACAACGGCCAGGCCGGAGTAGAAGAAGTCCTGAGCCACCTGTTAGCTGATATCGACACGACCCTCGCAACCGCCGGCAAAAGCTCGATTCGTGCCTGTCAAGCTCCGGAATTTGTACAGCATTTATCGAACTCATGATTTTGTCTATGATGTTTTGCCGTGAACATTTTGCACAGAGGATTGCCTCAGCTTTCGACAGCATAGTGAATAGACTGGAAGATTCATAGATTAGAGAAGGGGAAGTGTGCGAGGCTATAGCTTCAAACGAATATCAAACCAAAAACCATCGGGTGACAGGAACATCCGATGGTTTTTTTGTTTTAGCCCTTTTCCATATGATTCATGTCTGTTTTTGGTGGGATTTGCAGTACCTTGCAGTCTCCTTATTGATGATTACTATTTTATAGGGAATCGCCCAGCCTTCCGATTCGAATGGCTGCCTCTTCTAATCGTTCTGCATCTGCTAATAATCCGAGGCGTATGTATCCTTCGCCATAGTACCCAAAGCCAACACCAGGTGCAGCGACTACATGTGCTTTTTCGAGAAGTAAATCCGCGTACGTTTCAGAGCTGTAGCCTGCTGGTACACGCATCCATACGAAAAAGGTTCCACGTGGTGCTTCCACCTCGATATCCATTTCCAGCAGTTTTTTAATGAAACGATTGCGTCTTTCCTGATAGGTTTGCACAAGTTCACGTACGGGCTGCTGATCACCGGATAAGGCTTCGGCAGCTGCGTGTTGGATGCCACCGAATAAGCTCATGAACATGTGGTCCTGCAGTAATTGGATGCTTTGAATCACAGATGGGTTTCCCACTGCAAAGGCTACCCGCCAGCCTGCCATGTTATAGGTTTTGGACAGTGTATAGATTTCAACTCCCACTTCTTTTGCACCTTCTGACTGGAGGAAGCTTTGTGGTTTTTCCCCATCAAAACCGATGGCTCCATATGCAAAGTCATGAACGACACAAATGTTATGTTTTTTCGCTACAGCAACGGTTTCATCAAAGAATTCTTTTGTTGCAGTCGCTGTCGTGGGATTATTAGGGTAATTTAAAAACATGACTTTCGCCTGATCTTTTAAATCTTCTGGAATAGCCGTATAGTCCGGCAGAAAGTTATTTTTCTCCAATAGAGGCATAAAAATAGATTCAGCATTTGCAAGAGCAATCCCGGACATATAATCGGGATAACCGGGATCCGGCATAAGGGCAATATCACCTGGATTTAATAAGCAAGGACTAATTTCTGCCAGTCCGGCTTTGGCCCCAAAAAGGATGGCTACTTCTTTATTTGCATCGATTTCTACTCCATATTCCCGTTTATAGAATGTGGCAACCGCGTCCTTTAAAAGGTCATATCCCTGGAATGGGGAATATTGATGGGTCAATGGATCTTCCGCCGCATGCTGCAATGCTTTAATGATATGAGGTGGCGTCGGTAAATCCGGGTTTCCCTGGCCTAAATTAATAATATCGTGCCCTTGCTGTTGCTTTTCTTTTACCTTTTTCACTAGTCCTTCAAAGAACTGTGCAGGTAGTCTCTGTAGCATTTCTGACTGTGGAAAGGTTCTCAAACTTCTCATCTCCTAAGACGTATCGAATAGAATTATTTTACTAATCATATCTATTTGACTATTTTTTGTAAAGTCAAAATTGACAAAAGGTTTTGCCATTTAATTGACAGGAGGTGTACCAAGTGGGATAATGATTGATAATTTCATATATTTTTAACTCTTATAAAGAGAAGGTGGAGGGACTGGCCCGATGAAACCCGGCAACCGGTACATCATTGTACACGGTGCTAAATCCTTCAACATTAGTTGGGAGATAAGAGGAAATGTGTTGCGGACGCTCTTCCTCTGACTGGAAGAGCTTTTTTTATGGGGGGATAAACAATGAAATCACTACAAGTGCGAGGGGCACCGAATTTTTATCAATGTGAAGAAGGAATCCTTCAGCAATTGCCGGTGAAACTATCCGAGCAAAAGCTAGAAAATCCTGCCATTATTCATGGTGAAAAATCCTGGGAGGCGGCTAAAGACTATATATCTTTAGATAACGCCGTCGTTCATGTTCCATACAAAGGGGATTGTACTCATGAAGAAGTGGCAAGAGTTGCTGATAAATTAAGAAATAACGAGGCAGATGCAGTGATTGGTGTTGGCGGAGGGAAAGTACTCGATTTAGCTAAAGCAGCAGGAGATGAGTTGGATCTTCCTGTTATTTTGATTCCGACCCTGGCTTCCAATTGCTCACCCTGGACCCCGCTAAGTGTATTTTATGACGGGGCTGGAAACTTTCTGCATTATATCGTTTTTTCGAAAACCGCCCATATGGTACTGATAGAGCCGCGTATTATTGCTGATTCACCAGTAGAATACCTGCGGGCCGGAATAGGAGATACGATTGCGAAATGGTATGAAGCCGTTGCATTAACGGATGAAATAAAGCAAAAACCGTTATCATTGGATATAGCCCTTCATGCTGCCCGGCTTTGTCGGGATGTGTTGCTGGATAAGGGAACAGAAGCCATTGAAAGTGTCCGGAATCATCAAGTCACACCTGCTTTAGTTAAAGTAGCGGAAACCATTATGATGGCAGGAGGAATGGTTGGTGGTTACGGTGATGAATACGGAAGAATTGCCGGAGCACACGCGATTCACAATGGGTTAACGACCATTCCGGAAACCCATAAATTTCTCCATGGGGATAAGGTCGCTTACGGCATTTTGGTTCAATTAGCCTTGGAAAATAAATATGATGAAGTGACAAAACTCTTACCCTATTATAAAGAATTAAACCTGCCAACCACACTTGCAGAACTGGGAATTCAGGAACATGTAAAGGAAGCCATTGATGCCTTGTCTGAAAAAGCCACCATTCCCGAAGAATCCATCCACCTAATGAGCGTGTCGACAACAAAGGATGATGTCATTCATAGTATTCAACGATTAGAAGAGTATGTGGTTAATCATATAACGCCTGGTTCACCATGAATGAACGATCTGTAGACCTCACTGAATGATAAAAACAATGATGGTAGAGCGAATAGCTGATAAAGTCCTGATAAGTTTCGCGAACATTCAGTGGGGGAGCCCCACTGAATGAAATCTCACTTTATAGGAGGAGGGACTCTGTTGACTTTGAACGTTGCTTTGCTTCAAATGGATATTGAATATGGAAACCCGTGGGGAAACTATGAAAAAGTGAAAACAAACATAGAACAGGCGGCAAAATCCGGGGTCGATGTGGTGGTACTTCCCGAATTGTGGACGACTGGATATGATTTGTCGCGCCTCGATGACATTGCCGATATCGAGGGTGGGGAAAGTCTCAACTTTTTCGCAGAACTGGCAAAGGCGAATCAGGTTCATGTGGTCGGCGGATCGGTTGCCAATCAATCCAGAGAGCAGGCAGCCGAAGTGAAAAACACCATGCTCGTTGTCAATGCGTCCGGGGAAAAAGTTAAAGAATATAGTAAAGCGCATTTGTTCCGGCTAATGGATGAAGAAAAATATTTAGTCGAAGGAAATGATAACGGATGGTTTACGCTCGCAGGCATACCCTCTGCCGGATTGATTTGTTACGATATTCGCTTCCCGGAATGGGTACGCATGCATGCACTTGGAGAAATGAAAGTCTTATACGTTGTCGCCGAGTGGCCAAAACCACGCATTGACCATTGGCGTGCCTTATTGATTAGTCGTGCGATTGAAAATCAGTGCTTTGTCATCGCCTGTAACCGTGTCGGAGCTGACCCCAATAATACCTTTGGCGGCCATTCCATCGTTGTCGGCCCATGGGGAGAAGTTTTGGCCGAAGCCGGTGAAGACGAAACCATCTTATATAAAGAAATCGACGTAGATCAGGTAGATAACGTACGAAAAACCATCCCTATCTTTAGCGACCGCAGGAGTGATCTTTATCGGTAGAGACGTTGGTAACTTGATCTAGGTGCCTGTCACGCCCCGAATAATCTTGTTTCACAGAATGTTTCACGGGTGAAGGCACGTACCAGGTACACTTTGGACAACCCTGCTATGAACAGGCAGAGCTGAACGGAATATCAGCTCTGCCTGTTTTGATATGGAAAATAGTTAGAATCAGTAGTAGCCTTGCAGCTCCCTTGTTAGAGGAGCCTGTCAGATATCGTAATACAGATGTCTCCTCGCTAAACCTTTTGTATTAGTCAAAAACTCAGGTCTATCTATGTAAGCGATTACATAGACTGGCAGTAGAACGACGATTATTTTTGGTAAAAGGGAGGCATTCAGTAATGGGTAAATTAGATGGTAAAGTTGCTGTCGTAACAGGTGGTTCACGTGGACAAGGGGCTTCGCATGTCCGCCGGTTCGTTGAGGAAGGTGCCAAGATTGTTTTCTCTGATATTCTTGCGGATGAAGGTGAGGCGCTGGAGAAGGAACTTGGTGAGAATGCCAAGTTTGTCAGGCACGATGTAACAAAGGCTGATGAATGGAAGCATGTGATTGATGAAGCAGAATCCGCATTTGGTCCTGTAAATGTCCTGGTGAACAATGCAGGGATTGTTGTTACCAAAAAATTTGATGAGCTGACGGAAGAAGAGTACCGCAAAGTCGTTGATATTAACCAGGTTGGCGTGTTTCTGGGGATGAAAACGGTTCTTCCATCCATGAAAAAAGCAGGTGGCGGATCCATCATCAATGTTTCTTCCATAAATGGACTTAGAGGAGCGGCTGGGAATTCGGCCTATGATTCTTCAAAATTTGCGGTGCGCGGGATGACAAAGAGTGCAGCATTGGAATTTGCGGAATATGGCATCCGCGTAAATTCCGTTCACCCGGGAGTTATTCAAACACCTATGATTGAAGTAGAGGGATCGAGGGACCTTGTTGAGCAATTGAAAAAGACCATTCCAATGCAGCGGACTGCGCAGCCTGAAGAAGTATCCAAGCTCATCTTATTCCTCGCATCCGAGGATTCCAGTTATTCTACCGGATCGGAGTTTGTGATTGATGGTGGGGTAACGGCTTCTAATTAAATCATGTGATCAATAGTGCCAAAAAAACAACCTGAAAGCTGATGATACACAGCTTCAGGTTGTTTTTTATATAGATAACGCGCCAGCACGTCAAATACATTTCGAACTTCTTATGGAAAGTACCGATAATCCCCTTGTGTATATACACATCCCTATTTTTGAATGTGACGCAAACCACGATGCCACCAAGCACAGGCGGCAGCCGGGCTAAAATGTAAATAAATATAGTGCTTGATTAAGCATGAGAAAAGCAACATCGACACATATGGCGCTGCTCATAAAATTGACTATTCCAATAAGAGGTAGTATGTCCAAAATATTCAAATACAAATTTTGTTTATACGGCTCCTGATGGGATTCTATTGTTCATTCATAGCATTTCATTCACGATCATCGTAGAAAGGAAGACGGAATCATGAGTAAAGAAGTTGTCGTTATTACTGGAGCAGGAAGTGGATTGGGAGCATCATTAGCGAGACGATATGCTAAAATGGGAAGTCATGTTTGTTTATTGGGCAGACGGTGCCTATATGGGTGGAATGAAGACCGAATTTTGGGATGGCATCTTTGAAGAAAGTGAAATGGAAGGTTTAATGGATCTGGAAGATATTGCGGACATTATCGTAAACAACGTGAAGCCAAGAAAAAATCTCAATGTGGATCAGGTGGTTATTAAAAACCATTGATCTTGATTCGGTGCCTGTCACGCCCCGAATAATCTTGTTTCACAGAATGTTTCACGGACCGGATTAGCAGGTCGTACAGGGCATGAGAAAGGGAATGACACCAGTTATGGCTGTCATTCCCTTTGTTTAAATTAATATTCGACAAAATTCGGGTGGTGACAGGCACCGTTTTTAATCATTTAATCCCTTTCCATTGAATATATGCTCTGTATACTTTTCGATCCTTGACTCACGGGTTTTGGATTGTTTGGCTTTAGAAAAGTAAAGAATGTAGGCTCTTTGCCTTCCTGGAGTCAGTGCTTCAAATGCTTTTTTAAAGTCAGGGGATTCATCAAACTTTTTCTGAAGTTCATCAGGAATTGTGAATTCTGTAGTCTTTTTAACTTCCAATCCCGCTTTTTGCACTTCAATGGCTTCATTAATATAAGCCTTCAATGTGGCTTCCTTTTTAACGATTTCCTGAACATCGGTAAACCGAATCTGGCGCTGCGACTGTGAATTCTCCCCGGGCCTGGTCAGAATACTCTCTGGATCTTTTAACAAGGCGCCTTTAAAAAACATCAAAGCACAGTAATTTTTAAATCCTTGGATGATTACAATGTTATTGTTTTGAAACGTATAACAGGGCAAATTCCACTTCAATTTTTCAGTAAGCCCACAGTCGAGAATAATTCTTCTTAGTTCCTCAAATTCTTGTTGCCATTTATGGGCATTGCTCAAAAAATCATCAATCTTGGGATTCATTTTAGAGTTTGTCATTAAAATACCTCTCTTTACTTCAGGTACCTGTCATCACCTGGAATATTTAGAATGTAATTCAGCTCCTGCTACAATAGGAAAGCAACTATATATAAGATTTAAACAAAATATCGTACTCGGGACAAGAGCAAGTAATCACCTCGCTCCAATGCTTGGTGAGTTAAAAAGGGGAAAGTCATAACAAGAGTCACTCATCTATTTGAAGAACAGATTAATAAAATAAATGCTGGACAATAAATGCTTTATCACTAGCTTTCGCCTATGATTGTTGGGTTCAGGGACTTTGTTGAGATATGGAGAGGAGACCATTAATACGAACAATATCTATTACTTTATTTAAAATGTTCGTAAATTTGTTGACGCACATCAATCTATCATTTATGATGAAAAAAACTTAATCATTTAGAAGAAACACCGTCGTATAATTTTGGGGATATGGCCCATAAGTTTCTACCGGACTGCCGTAAATGGTCTGACTACGAGGGTGATTGTATACATTCTAATTTTTCCGATTCAGGTATGCGTATTATGTTGAAATCTTCGGAATTTAAACGTGTTTTTGATGACTGATAGTAAAAGTTCTGTTGGTGCGCCGTGAATTATGATGAAGCAACGTTTTATCCGAACTTCTTTCTTCAGGGTTGAGGGATGGCGAATTGTATGCAATTTCCTATCGTAATAAGCAGACACTTCCGGCTATAGCTGGGAGTGTTTTTTTGTCCTCTTTAAATAGGGGGGAGTATAATCTGCCTGGCACAATGACTTTACAGAAACACCAGGCAGCCGGTCCGTTTCTAACCATTTATCCATACATAAGGAGGCCAATATCTATGGAAAAAGGCAATTTTATTTTGAACTTATATCCATCAACAAAGTTTATGCTGCCTTTGTTTGTCACGATTTCGATTTTTTTCGTACCAGGGTACCTGTATGCCTACCTAATGCTGCCGTTGTGTATCCTGATTGCCTTTTTTGCAGGCAAGGCGAAGGAGCTGGTGAATTTAGTTGTGAAGGGCTTGCTCGTTTTGGTCTTATTTATTTTTATCATCCAGTCGGTGATTGCACCTGGTGAAGAAATTTTCTGGAGCTGGGGAATCATCTCCATTAAGCAGGAAGGGGTGATGCGGAGTTTATCCTTAACCTCTAAAATCATCGCCATCGCATCGGCGTTTTTATTATTTTTTCGAATTACACCGGTCAAAGATATCAGTCAGGCACTGGAGAGGATCGGCATGTCCCCGAAGTTTTCATACGCCATTATTGCGACGTTTCAATTTATTCCTGAAATTAGTAACCGTTCAAAAGTGATCATGGAGGCGCAAAAGTCCAGAGGGGTGGAAACAGAAGGCAACCTCCTGACGAGGGCAAAGGCTTTCATCCCTGTTTTGGGTCCGCTTGTCTTAAGCTCCATTACAAGCACGGAAGAAAGGGCTATTGCTTTAGAAACCCGCGCATTCTCAGCGATAGGAAAGAAAACAAGTCTGAATGAGCTGACCAAAAGAAGAATCGATTACATCATTCAGGTGGCAATGGTGATTCTGCTCACGATTTTACTCATAGGGAGGATTTGGCTATGGAATTAATTCGGGTCAACAATTTGGATTACATGTATCCGATTAACGATGGGGAAAAGGCACTGAAAAACGTCAGCCTTTCTATTAGAGAGGGAAAGCTTTATGCCGTAATTGGAAAAAATGGTACCGGAAAAACCACTTTATGCAATGTCCTGCGCGGCTTTATTCCTCATTTTCATAAAGGGAGTTTAGAGGGGGAAGTCGTTGTAGAAGGAAAAGATATTCGTCATTGGACCATGAGTGAATTGGCAAAAAACATTGGCTTTATCTTCCAGAATCCTTTTACTCAAATTAGCGGCGTAAAGGATACCGTGTTTGGTGAAATTGCCTATGGACTCGAAAATCTTGGCGTTGAGGTTCCGGAAATCAAGAAGCGTGTTAAGCAGGTAATCCAATTACTGAACATTGAGGAATTAGCGGATAAAAACCCGTATGAATTATCAGGTGGACAAAAACAGCGTGTCGCTTTTGCAGCTGTCATTGTGATGGATCCGGATATTCTGGTGATTGATGAGCCGACATCCCAGCTTGACCCAAAAGGGACCAGGGACATTTTCGACATGATTAAATGGATGAAGGAACAGGGGAAAACGATTATCCTTGTGGAGCACAAGCTTGAACTCATTGCCGAGCATGCCGATTATCTTTTTGTTATGAATGACGGCCGGATCATAACGGAGGGAAACGTTGAGGATGTTCTGTCCAATCCTGCTCTAATCGATTATGAGGCGGGCCTGCCCCAATATGCACGACTGGGAATCGAGCTGAATAAAAGGAGCTCAGATTTTGGCCAAATCCCGATTCATCGATCACAGGCAGAAGCAGAAATCAAAAAATGGCTGGGGATCCACGTCAACCAGGGAGGTTCAGGGTCATGAGCTTTATTGAAATTCAGGATGTGAGCTTTACCTATCCGAATGGCTTTGTCGCCGTTAAAAATATTTCGGCGAGTATTGAAAAAGGGGAAAAGCTGGCGATTATTGGTCAGAATGGAGCGGGCAAAACCACGACAGTGAAGATGTTAAATGGTCTTCTAAAGCCTACCTATGGAACGATTACCATTGATGGTCAAAATATGAAAGGTTATACAACCGCTCAAATTGCAAAACGGTTAGGTTATGTGTTTCAAAATCCGGATGATCAGATTTTTCAAAGTGATGTCTTTAGTGAGATTGCTTACGGACTAAAAAAACAGGGGATGACCGATGATGACATTGCTGAACGGGTAAGGCGTGCGGCACAGCAGGCAGGCATCGAAGGCTATCTTGATGAAAATCCATACAACCTGCCCTATTCGACTCGAAAATTTGTCACGATTGCCTGTGTGCTGGCTATGGAGGTTGAAGTCGTCATTTTAGATGAACCAACAGCCGGCCAGGATTATGTCGGCATGCAGCAAATTGCGAAAATCATCAACCATTTGCAGGAAAAGAACATTACTGTGATTACAATTACCCACGATATGGAGTTCGTGGTAAAAAATTTTGATCGTGTCATCGTTATGACCAATAAACGGATTGCTGCTGATAAGGATAAGAGAGAGATTTTCTGGGACTTTGATGTCATAGAAGAAGCCAATATCAAACAGCCTTATATTAGTGAATTAGCCCATCTTTTAAGGGTTGAAGAGCGGATTCTGTCTATTGATGAATTTGTGGATTCACTATTGGAGATGAAAGCGAAAGAAAGGGTAACTTCCTGATACAGTTTCGTTGGTTTCAAGCTGTAAATCAGCTGAAATATAAATCTACCTAAAAACATGAGGGGGAATTGCAATGAAAAAAGAAAAAGGTCTACTGCATGATTTTACACTTTTAGCCATTTTATTAATTCCAGTAGGTATAGCCTTGAATTTTGTAACGAGTCAGATTGTCCAGCTATTACGATTACCTCTCCACTTTGATGTGATTGGAACCGTTGTTGTATCTATGATCGCAGGACCCTGGGTGGGGGCGGTAACAGGGGTAGCCACGAATGTCGTTACATCCCTGACGAATCCAACAAGTCTATTTTTTGCTCCTGTATCAATCGCTATTGGTCTATTAATCGGATATATGTCCAGAGCTGGTATGTTTAAGAAGTTGTGGACAACGATTGTATCAGGGGTTGTGATAACGTTAATAACGGTAGTTGTGTCAGCACCTATCTCCGTCCTGGTTTTTGGAGGGGCAACAGGAAAATCTGTTGACACTGTTACGGGAGTCTTTCTGGCCTCCACTCAGGATATCTGGACTTCCGTTTTCTCAAGCTCGATTTTAGTGAACAGTGTGGACAAAATTTTATCTGTACTCATTGCCTATATAATCGTTAAGAAAATGTCCTCACGCTATCTGGCGAAGATGAATTATGGTGATCCTTTTATCACGCATTAACTGGCTGTATACCCCCACTTCAAGTCCTGAGGGTACTCCAGCAAGATTAAGTGGGGAAAAACGGACAGTAAATTCCTGATAGGTTCAACTAATCATCATTGGGGGATGGAGAAAACCCTTACTATGGGAGTTTCACTTTATATCTGGATGATTGTGATTTCACCGGTACCGTAGAGGGTTGTTGTTCTTTAGGGGTGCCGGGTATGATTGATGAACCATTATCTTTTAAGGATACCTGATAAAGGATATCTGATATCAGTAAATGGGCATTTGTCTTTTCAATAAATCCTGTGGAGGTGTTTGCTTTGAAGAAAGTTATTTTGGATATGGATACGGGCATTGATGATGCATTAGCTATAGCCTATGCTGTGGCCAAGCCTGAACTTGAAATACTGGGGATTACGACGGTTTATGGGACCGCACCCGTAGAATATACCTATCGAAACACCGTTAAAGTTCTCGAATCAGTTGGAGAACCATTGCCAGTCCGGAAAGGTTCCGACAAGCCGAGAGAACGAATTCGGGAGTATAATGGAAAAATTCATGGGATGGATGGGCTTGGTGAAACACTGGGTGAACTGAAGGAAGACGGTTTGGTTCCATCCCAGCATGCGGTCGATTTTATCATTGAAGAAACGGATAGATGTGGTGAAGACTTAACCATTGTGACAACAGGTCCATTGACGAACCTGGCGGCGGCCATAGAAAAAAGTCCTGCCATTATGAAAAAGGTAGGCAAAATTGTGACGATGGGCGGAGCGGTTGCAACCCCTGGGAATGTGAGCAAATTTGCCGAGGCAAACATTGCCGTAGACCCTGAAGCGGCCGACATTGTATTTAAATCAAAGCTCCCTGTCACACTCGTTGGACTCGATGTAACGCGAAAAACATTATTAACAGATAAAGACGTAGAAAAATGGAGACAGCTGGGTACACCCACTGCAGAACTCTTTGCTTCCTTTACGCAGTTTTATTTACACGAATATAAAAAACTGCATCCATATTTAGAAGGCTGTGCGCTGCATGATCCATTAGCGGTAGGCGTAGCACTATACCCGGACCTGGTGAATACTGTCCCTATGCATATCGAAGTTGATAAGACAGATGAGGCACTGGGGAGAACCGTTGAAAATTTACACGTAAATGAGGACGAAACACCAAATACACAGGTTTGTTTCCAGGTAGATGCCCAAGCCTTTATGGATGATTTTTTTGGTACCTGTCACCACCCGAATTTTGTCGATTAATCTTGGTGAAATGCTGCTGCGGTATTTGGTATCAGCCGTGAACCATTGTCCGAAAAGTACCCGGCACAATTTCTGCAGAGAGGGTGTAAGTGTTGCAAATTGATCTGTTAATTAAAAATACAAGTCTATTGAATCCGGCATTGGAGGTTGCAGAGAACCAGGCGATCGCCATACATAACTCGGAGATATTAGAGATAGGAAACTCAGATGATGTAAAGAAAAAGTATCAGCCGGAAAGTACGTTAGATGGCCAGGGGAAGCTCACCATGCCAGGGCTGGTGGATGCCCATACCCACACGTGTCAGCAGTTGTTAAAAGGACGTACGATGGATGAATACCCAATGATCTGGTCTCGTATTCTAGTACCCTTTGAAGGAAATCTGGATGAAGATGATGTCCGTGTGAGTGCCCAAATGAGCTGTCTGGAAATGATTAAGTCCGGCACGACGGCATTTGCTGAGGCTGGAGGTGTTCATACTCACAAAGTGGCTGAAGCAGCCATTGAATCAGGCATGCGGGCAGCTATTACCAGATCCACGATTGACATGGGCGACTTTTTACCGAAAACGATGAAGCACCCAACAAATGAAATTCTAAGTGATATTGAAGATCTGTATAAGGAGTATCATGGAGCAGGTCATGACCGCATTCACATTTGGTTTGGGATGCGACAGGTCATGTCCTGTTCACCGGAATTAATTGAACGTGGAGCAGAATTGGCCGGGAAATATCAAACCGGTTTACACGCACATCTGGCCGAACACCGTGATGAGGTTCGCTATTGTCTGGAAAAATATCAACTGAGACCAGTAGAGTACCTCAATTCTTTAGGAGCTCTCGGACCCAATTTGTTAACGGCTCATAATGTTGCCTATTCTGAAAAGGAATTGGAAATTTTAAAAGAGCGTGGTGTAAAAATAGTTCATTGCCCACGTGTGAACTTTGGATCCCACGGTATTCCAAAGACTCCGCGCATGGTAGAAATGGATATGCCTATCGGGATAGGAAGTGACGGTGCCTCCTCATCAAACTTAAGTCTATTTGATGAAATTCGTGTCTTTCGATCAGGAATTCATGCCTACTGGGGACTCCCTGTATTTGATCCTGTAGTGTTGGCAGCAAAAGAACTCGTGAAAATGATAACAGCCGGCAGTGCAGCAGCTCTTCAGTTTGAAAAGGTTAAGGGTGAAGTCGCTACAGGGAACAAAGCCGATTTAACACTAGTAGACATCAATCAGCCCCATATCACGCCGACCAACAATATGGTCAATACAATAGTAGAATCTGTAACGAGCCGGGACGTGGAGGATGTCGTCATCGATGGAAAAGTTGTAATGAAAAACCGAGAAGTCCTAACCCTGGATGAGGAACGGATCATGTTTGAAAGCAGAAGACATATGAAGAAAACCGTTGTTTGAGGTGCCTGTCACCACCCGAATTTTGTCGAATAATCTTAGCGAAGAGCTCCAAATTTAAAAGAGAGTTCTGGTAAAATGGTATAATCATCGGAAAGGAAATCTTCTATATTTAGAACGCAAAGAGGCAATAAGGACAGTAGTCTGTATTTGACCG
Organism: Salinibacillus aidingensis; assembly: GCF_039522525.1. Taxonomy (GTDB): domain Bacteria; phylum Bacillota; class Bacilli; order Bacillales; family Alkalibacillaceae; genus Salinibacillus; species Salinibacillus aidingensis. The sequence continues at coordinate 139,866 of NZ_BAAADO010000002.1, read as the reverse complement.
ACACTTTTAAACAAACGTTTGATTGAATCTAGAGTTCAGATGATATCAGGCATTTTCGGGGAGTGGAACATGTGAACAAACCTATTATCTTCATCATTACGAAAGAGATTGATTTATACCATACATTCAGGGATAAGATCCACGAAATTTTTGGTGGTGAGGTTCAGCTGCGCAGCAATCATTTTCCGCCGGTAGACTTGGAAGAGGTGGATTTGATTCTGTCATCAGGGGCGGAGGAGATTTACAGAGATATTGTAGATACTTCGAAAGTGAAGGCTCCTCTGGTGGTGGCCAATCGTTCTATTGACTTTAATAAGCTTGAAATTCTTTTTGAGTTGCCAGTTGGGACAAAGTGTCTTTTGGTAAGTAATACGAAGGAAGTAGTCTATGAATCCATGTCCATGCTGGAGCGGCTGGGCTTTGATTATTTAGATTTTACACCTTATTCTCCAGACATGGATGTCATTCCGGATGTGTGCCAAATCGATGTAGCTGTCACGCATGGGCTTAAGGACCTGGTACATGAGGGAGTTCAGCGGGTCATTGACCTTGAAAATCGGAGTCTGGATTTAAGTACTTTATTCGAAATTGCAAAAATTCTTAAACAGCCATTTGATCAGTCGAGACATATGACCATGGATTACGTAAAAAACTTTGTGCGGATTGGTCGGGAATTAGCCCAGTCGGTCCAAAACGAGCTTGAGATGAATTCTTACCTGGAGTCGGTTCTGGATGCAGCCCAGGAAGGGATTATTTTTATTAATGCTGATGGGAAGATTACCGTATTTAACGAAGAAGCAAGCAGTATCTTAGGGCTAGATGGACAAGCTTCACTTGGGAAAAACTATACGGAAGTGCTGCGGGATTTCCCCATTGAACAAGTCATGGCCAAAAAAGAACCCTTCCCTCGACAAATGATTCGGTTTCAGGGCTTAAATATTTTAACGACGATGAAACCTTTACTGCAGGATGGAACCTTTACGGGTGCAGTCCTTACATTTCAGGATGTGACCTATGTTCAGCGAATGGAGCAGGAGATACGGAAGAAAAAGTTGGATACGGGTATGACGACTAAATATACGTTTGATGATATTATCGGGCACAGCGATTTAATGAGGGAGACACGGAATTTGGCAAAAAAGCTGGCCCGCAATGATTATACAGTCCTGATTATGGGGGAGAGCGGAACGGGAAAAGAAATATTTGCCCAAGCCATTCATGAACATTCTTCACGGAGAAGTGGTCCGTTTGTGGCGGTCAATTTTGCAGGGATAACACAATCGTTGGCTGAAAGTGAACTATTTGGGTATGAGGAAGGAGCTTTCACAGGTGCATCCAGGGGTGGCAAGGCAGGATTATTTGAATTAGCTCAAAATGGTACGATTTTTTTAGATGAAATCGGCGATGCTCCTCTGAAAATTCAGGCGGCCATCCTGAGAGTTTTACAGGAAAAACAAGTCATGCGTGTGGGTGGTAACAAAATGATTCCTGTGAATGTGAGGGTCATAGCAGCGACAAATAAACCCCTCTATGACATCATCAAAGAAGGAACGTTTAGAGAAGACCTGTATTATCGACTTAATCAGTTACCCTTGGAGATACCTCCTTTGCGAAATCGGAAAGAGGATATACAGGATTTGGCAGAGTGCTTTTTGCAGAAAAACCAAATTCATATGCGGTTTACCCCGGAGGTTTTCGACAGGCTTTCTGTCTACCACTGGCCCGGAAATGTCAGGGAATTAGAAGGACTCCTCACTTATCTTTCCGTGACTGTAGATGGTGTGGAGCCTTCTGTTCAGAATCTTCCCCGTCATTTGACGATAAAAAATGAAAATACGAGTGATGTAAATAAAGTGATGAAATTGCTTGAACAGGCCGGGGACAAAAGGATTTTTAAGGAAATTCTTCAATGTCTGTCTCTATACCAGGGTGGAAAATCCGGTATTGGCCGTGTAAGGTTAAAAGCGATGATGGATCAGCCGATTACGGAAGGACAGTTACGTACGAAGCTGGAAATTTTGAAAAAGTGTGAGTGTGTACTTACAGGTGCGAAAAAGCAGGGGACAAGCATTACTGAGTTTGGAAAGCAGGTGCTTACCCAACTTTAGGGATATAGGTTGTCTTATAGGATTTATACATACCCATAAGATAACCTATATTTTGTGTTTTTGATAAAAAATGTCGAAATGGCGGTGCGTAAAATTTGGCACGATTTTTGCATTAGAAATGGTGAGAGGATTTTATACAAAAAGTGAGGAGAGATATTATTTCGTATAGCTTCAGATGCTGAAAGGGCTTGGCCGCAAGGGTATTTATTTTAATAGTAATTTTTTGAAAATAATCAATGTTCATTAAATGGAGGCAGCAACATGATTACATTAATTAAAAATGGAGAAGTTTACACGCCGGATTGTATCGGAAAACAGTCCATCTTAATTCTGAATGGGAAGATCGCTATGATTGGACATGTCGACCAGGAAGCGGTTGAAAAGATGGGAGTGGATACCGAAGTCATTGATGCTGAGGGATCCATTGTGGTCCCGGGGTTTATTGATCCTCATGTTCATTTGATTGGCGGGGGAGGAGAAGGTGGTTTTGCGACAAGGACGCCTGAGATTCAGTTGAGTGATATGATTCAGTCCGGAATTACCACAGTTGTTGGATTGCTTGGAACGGATGGTACGACCCGACATATGACGTCGTTGCTTGCGAAGGCGCGTGGGCTGGAAGAAGAAGGGATATCCACTTACATTTATACGGGTAATTATGATGTGCCCACGCCAACCATTACATCAAGTGTTAAGGACGATGTGATTTTGATTGATAAAGTGATTGGCACTGGAGAAATTGCTATTTCAGATTCACGATCTGGTCAGCCTTCTTTACATGAATTGGCGAAGCTTGCCGGGGAGTCACGGGTAGGCGGCTTGCTGAGCGGAAAAGCAGGTGTCACTCATTTTCATACGGGGCCTGGGAAAGAGTACCTTTCTTTATTACACGAACTTCTTGAAAAGTATGAGATTCCTCCGTCCCATCTCTATGCAACCCATGTGACAAGGAGTCAGGAGCTGCTTGATGATGCCATAGCACTGGCTGGAAAAGGGGCCTACGTGGATATGACAGCTGATGTAAAGACAGGGGAATGGATTACGTATTACAAGGAAAACCGCGGAGATATGTCGCGCCTCACCTTATCATCGGATGGGAATGGCAGTCTTCCAAAGTTTGATGAGGGGGGAAACCTGATTGGCTTTGGTGTAGCGAGTACGAAAACACTGTATGAGCAGGTGGTTGCGGCTGTTAAGGAACAAGGATTGCCGTTAGAAGAGGTGCTGTCTTTAGTGACAAGAAATACTGCTAAGGTGCTGAGGCTGAGGGATAAAGGCAGGATTGAGGGAAAAGCAGATGCGGATGTATTAGTGCTCAACAAAGAAACCCTGGAAATCGAGCACGTACTGGCAAAAGGCCAAAACATGCTAAAGGATCAGGAGATTGCTGTGAAGGGGACGTTTGAATAGTGGGGGTGCCTGTCACAACCCGAATTTTGTCGAAAAATATTTAAAGAGGAGGATTTTGTATGAAACGAGAGCCGAATATATTTGAGGCTTTTTCACCGATTGTTGTCATGCTGATTTTGCTTGCTGTTGGTTATGGTGTATACGGTTTTAACCCTGAACCGCTTTTAATCTTATCATCTGTTTATGCAGGAATGATTGCCCTTCGTCTCGGTTTAAGCTGGGATGAAATGATGGAAGGGATACAGGAGAAGATTAAACAGGCCATGCCGGCGATTTTAATTCTTATTTCAATTGGAATTTTAATTGGTACATGGATGATTTCAGGTACGATTCCAATGATGATTTATTATGGTCTGCAGGTCATTGATCCTACGTTTATTGTCTTAATTGCATTTGTGGTTTCAGCCATTATATCCATTGTAACCGGTACCTCATGGGGATCTGCTGGTACTGTCGGGGTTGCGTTAATGGGCATTGCGACAGGTCTTGGGGCTAACCTGCCTGCAACAGCAGGTGCCATTGTGGCAGGTGCTTATTTTGGAGACAAACTTTCACCACTATCTGATACAACAAACCTTGCTCCAATTGCGGCAGGCAGTGAGTTGTATGAACATATTCGTCATATGTTATGGACGACGGTTCCTGCAGCGATTATCAGTCTATTAGTTTATCTATTTGTTGGCTTTAATCTATCTTCAGGTAATGTAGAAACACCGGAGACTATGAATAAGATGCTGCGGACATTGGCAGAAATGTTTGAGTGGAATCTCTTATTGTTACTTCCGCCTATTATTATTTTGTATGGTTCCATTCGAAAAAAACCAACTCTTCCAACGATTATCCTTTCATCTTTTATTGCCGCGATTCTAGGGAAATGGCTGCAGGGATTTTCAGCTACCGATATTTTTTGCTTCTTCGGTTTCAGGATTTCATGTATCCATGGTTAACCAGTCTGGTTTTGATCCGGAAAGTGTGATTTTTGAAGTAACGAGACTTGTGAACCAGGGTGGCATGCAGTCCATGACTGGCGTGGTTTTAATCGCATTTAGCGCCTTTATCTTTGCGGGTATTATGACCAAGTCCGGTTCACTGGAAGTTATTATCAAAGCGCTTATGAAAATTGTCAAGCGTACGGGTGACCTGGTTCTGACAACGGTTCTCTCCTGTATTACGATGGCATTAGTCACAGGGAACTCTTACCTATCTATCATCGTACCTGGCGAAATTTACAAAGATACTTACCGTAAACAGAAACTGCTGGCGAAAAATTTATCCAGAACATTGGAAGATTCCGGTACTGTGGTAGTCCCTCTGATTCCATGGTCTTCAGCAGGTGTGTTTATGGCTGGGACCTTGGGTGTTCCGACGCTCAGCTATGCACCGTGGGCGATTTTATGTTACGTAGGTTTTATTTTTGCGATCATCCTTGGTTATACAGGTATTGGGATTGCAAAGAGTGTAAATGTGAATGAAATAGATAAGGATGAGGATGAAGTAAGTGTAAATTAAAGAATATCCAAATGGTGACAGGAACGGTCTCCAACGACTATAATGAATGTAACGATACCATTGGAGGAATCGCAATGACACATTCAATCCTGGACCAGATACAACTGAAATATCAGACACTGAGCAGGACGGAGAAAAAAATAGCCGATTATGTGATCGAGCATAATAAGGATTTGTTAAACATCCATATTCAGGAGCTGGCGGATAGAATTGATGTGTCAGTTGCGGCCATTACACGATTTTGTAAAAAGATTGATGCAACCAGTTTTGTGGAGTTTAAAATTTTATTGCGTGATGCGGTTGAAGAGACCCATGAAGCGGATGATGCGATAACGGCCGTCAATCAAATTTATGAATCCATCATCAAATCAACGAACTCTCTTACGAACATTGATGCCTACAAACAAGCTTGCGAATGGATTCTACAGGCGAACCGGATTCATATATTTGGTATCGGCAGCTCCGGTCTGTCAGCAGAGGAATTAAAGGCCCGACTCTCGAGAATGGGGATTGCCGTTGATACACATACGGATTCACATGCGATGATTATTTCGTCATCGATTTTGGATACAGATGATTTGGTGATTGCCATTTCCAGTTCGGGGCAGACAAAGGAGATTATCGATGGGATAAACGTGGCCAAGCGTAAAGGTGCGAAGGTTATTTCCATCACCAGTTATTCGGAGACTCCTCTGGCAGAAAAGTCTGATCTCATGTTATATACATCCAACATTATGCCTCACCTGGTAAAGGGATTCCTGAATAGTCAACTATCGATTCTATATTCCATTGATGTGTTGAGCATGCTGCTGCTAAGTAATCAGGAAAAAATGCACATCCACGAAAAAACGCTGCATGCACTAAATGAATATAAAAAAATTTAGGACTGGCACTTGGCCAGTCCTGTTTTCATTGTCTAAACGGGCGTTTCCGCCTTTGTTTTTTCTTACGGTCGTTTACTTGCCTTATTTACTTCTGCTGCAAATGACTTGGTAATCAGCTGCGGACGAGTGATGGCACTGCCTACCACTGCAAAATGCGCACCAAGTTCGATGGCTCTCGCTGTTTTTGCCGGGGTATCGATTTTTCCTTCCGCGACAACAGGAATGGAGACGTGCTCCACGAACTGACGAAGAAGTGAGAAATCATCATCAGCCAGACTCATACCCTCAGTATATGGGGTATAGCCAATTAACGTTGTTGATACGCAGTCAAATCCGAGCTGTTCCGCGCTTTTAGCCTCTTCTAATGTTGACACATCGGCCATGAGCAAAACATCAGGGGCATTTTCCCGTACATAACGGACAATATCCGTCAGTTTCTCATTCCCGGGACGTTGACGATTGGTCGCATCAATCGCAATCATATCCGTATCTGCTTCAAGTAATGCCTTTACTTCTTTAAGTGTGGGCGTGATATAAATCTCACTGTCTGAATAATCCTGCTTAATGATTCCAATCACGGGCAAATTGACCTGCTGTTTGATTTCCGAAATGTCGGATGGTGAGTTGGCCCGGATACCGGCTGCTCCACCTTCGTAAGCGGCCAGCGCCATTCTTCCCATGATAAAAGAGGAATGTAAGGGTTCATTATCCAATGCCTGACACGATACAATTAGTTGGTTTTCCAGTTTGTCCAGTATACTCATTGTCTATTTATCTCCTAACGCTTCTTCTACTTCATTTTTAATTCCGGTCACTTCAGGGCCGTAAATGACCTGTACGCCATTTCCGCTGGCTACAACCCCTTTTGCACCTGTTTTTGTTAAATCGTCTTTATTAACAAGATCCGATTGATTGACACTTACCCGCAAACGCGTGGCACAAGCATCGACATCTTTAATATTTTCTTCACCACCAAGCCCGGCTATAATTGCATTTGCCCGCTCAGTCTTCGTATAGGACATTTCTTCCATTTGCTCATCTTCACGACCAGGGGTTTTGTAGTTAAACTTCCTAATCATAAATTTGAATGTGAAGTAGTAAAGGAAGAACCATGGGATCCCGATAATCGGAACCATAAACCAGTTCGTCTTGTCTGCTCCCTGCAGGACACCAAACAATAGGAAGTCAATAAAACCACCCGAGAATGTCTGACCAATCGTGATTTCAAAAAGATGGGCCATCATAAAGGCTAATCCATCAAAGAATGCGTGAATGACATACAATACTGGTGCGATGAACAAGAATGAAAATTCAAGTGGCTCTGTAATACCAGTCAGGAAGGATGTCAAACCGGCTGACAGCATAAGCCCAGCTACTTTCTTTTTATTCTCCGGTTTAGCTGTGTGATAAATAGCAAGTGCCGCACCAAGCAGACCAAACATCATCGTGATATGACGTCCGGACATGAAGCGGGCCGTTCCCAAAAAGAATTGCTCAACGGATTCCGCATTAGCCAGCTGGGCAAAGAAAATTCGCTGTGTTCCTTCGATAAGTGATCCATCGATAATCATTGAACCGCCAAGACTGGTTGTCCAAAATGGCAGATAGAAAATGTGATGCAAACCGAATGGACCAAGCAAACGCAAAATAAAACCATAAATGAGTGTACCAACGTAACCTGTTGCCTCTACTAGTCCACCTAAGGAGAAAATCCCTCCCTGAACAATCGGCCATACATAAAATAAAATGATTCCTAAAAAGATGGACGCAAAAGAAGTTACAATTGGTATAAAACGTGAACCGCCAAAGAATCCTAAAAACCTTGGTAATTCAATTTTATTATAACGGTTATGCAGCCAGTAAGCTAATAGACCAAGGACGACACCACCAAATACACCCGTTTCCAGTGACTGGATTCCTAAAACCATGCCTTGGCCAGCTTCAGCAATACTATCTTCTGCCAGCTTACCTGTAATAGATAGCATCGCGTTAATTGTTGCGTGCATGACTAGAAAGCCCATTACCGCAGCAAGACCGGCTGTTCCCTTGTCTGATCTGGCAAGTCCAATCGCAATACCTACTGCAAAGATGATAGGCAGGTTCGCAAAAATAATATTCCCTGCCGAACTCATAATGGTGAAAATTGCTTGCAGCCAGGCAACATCTAAAAATGGATAGGCTTCGATGGTAGCTGCATTACTGAAAGCACCACCTATACCCAGCAGTAAACCAGCAGCAGGAAGTACTGCAATCGGTAACATAAATGATTTCCCGAACCGCTGAGCTTTTTCAAAAAATACGTTCTTCTTTTTCTTCTTCGTCATATTGTCACCCCTCCCGTTAATATGTAAACCGTTTACATTTATATAATAATATTGAAAACCATTTTTAACAAGTGGAAATTGAAAGACTTTTTGTAATTTTGGTTTTGCTGAATACGTAATGAAAGAGGAGCTCTGAATTCCACCAATTTAAAAAAACTATTGACAATCGACTGTAAGCGCTTTATATTATCTGTAACGGGTTTCATATACCCCTTTTATTTCGAACAATCTGTAACCGGTTACAGGTTAGCTTTATAAGCGGAAATTAACTATTTATAAACTGCTGAGGTGGGGTTCATGCCAACAATCAAGGACGTTGCAAAACATGCGAATGTGTCCGTTGCAACGGTATCCCGTGTACTTAATGAGAATGGATATGTTAACGAAGATACAAGGGAAAAGGTCCTGGAATCTATCAATAAATTAGACTACCAGCCTAACGAACTGGCGAGAACTCTATATACGAGACGTTCCAGGATGATTGGTTTAATCGTACCTGATATCACCAATCCCTTTTTCCCGGAACTTGCTCGTGCGGTAGAAGATGTTACGAATGCAAAGAATTATACCTTTATATTGTGTAATTCTGATGATCAGGTATTAAAAGAAAAAAATTATATTGACGTTTTAAGAAAAAAATATGTGGATGGATTTATTATTGTTACAAGTACTCTGACCAATGATCATTTGGAAGGAATCAATACTCCGGTTGTTGCCCTAGACCGTAATTTTGAACCGGATATTCCATGTGTATCAGCCGATAATTATCATGGGGCAAAGCTGGCGGTGGAACACTTACATAATATAGGCTGTAAAAAAATTGCCCATGTTGCCGGTCCTGAATTTGTGATGAATGCTCAACACCGCTTGCGGGGATATTTGGATATGGTTGCCGATAAGCCTTTCTTTTCAGAGGATTTAGTCGTTAACGGTGATTATCATTTACAAAATGCCAAGGAAGCCACAATGAATCTATTAAAAGCTCATCCGGATATTGATGGGATTTTTGTAGGGAATGATTTGATGGCTGTTGGGGTTTTAAAAGCAGCGGAAACCCTTGCTATTAAAGTTCCTGATCAATTATCAATCGTTGGCTTTGATGGAATCACTTTAGGTGAGACGACTTCTCCGGCTTTAACAACAATAGCCCAGCCCATTTATGATATGGGAGCTAAAGCAACGAACTTGTTGATGGATATGATTGAGGGCAAACCAGTTGAGGAGACTGAATATACATTTCCTGTTCAATTGGTTGAGCGTGAATCAGCAAAGAAAGGAATGATGCTTAGTGAATAGCCCTAAGGTTACAGTTGTAGGAAGCATCAATATGGATTTCACAGTGCAAACGGAGCGAATGCCTAATCAGGGAGAAACGGTTTTAGGCTCCGGATTTGCTACATATCCTGGCGGGAAGGGGGCAAATCAGGCAGTAGCTGCTGCGCGCTTAGGAGCAAAAACGACGATGATTGGTGCTGTTGGCCAGGATATTTTTGGAGACCAATTGATAAAAAACCTGGATGATAACGGAATTCTTACGGACAATGTGAAACCGGTTACAGACGCTGAAACGGGTACTGCCCACATCATACTATCTGAACGGGATAATCGAATTATCGTTAATTCGGGAGCTAATTTCTCAATCACAAAAGAAATGATTCAAGCCTATAAGGATGTTCTGAAAGATAGTGATGTTATTTTATTACAATTGGAAATTCCGATGGAGGCTGTTATTGAAGCGGCCAAAATAGGGAAAGACGCGGGGGTTAAGGTTGTATTAAATCCAGCCCCATTCCAGCCCATTCCTAATGAGTTATTAAACTTAGTTGATTACATGACTCCTAATGAGTATGAATCCGTAGAGCTGATGATGCAGATAGAAGATCCCGATAGCTTTAAGCAAAAGCTGATTATCACAAAAGGAAAGGATGGTGTTGAAATTTATAAAAATAGCCATTCAGATCCACTGCTGATTCCTGCATATCGGGTGGAACCTGTAGATACCACTGGTGCTGGTGACTCATTTAATGGGGCTTTTGCTTTTCAAATAGGCCAGGGGGTTCCTGTTGAAAAAGCATGCCGCTTTGCTAATGCTGTTGCTTCACTCTCTATTACAAAGCAGGGAGCACAAGCTGGATTACCTTCTATGACAGATGTTGAAAGCTTCTTAAAGGAACAGGAGGAGATGGATTATGAAAAAGCACGGAATTTTGAATAGCGACATTTCAGCCATTTTATCTAAACTGGGACATACGGATCAGATAGCCATTGCAGATTGTGGTTTACCGATTCCCGATCATGTACCAAAAATCGATCTTGCTTTAAAGCTTGGTCAGCCATCTTTTGTCGATGTTCTTCATGAGGTTCTGGAGGATATGGAGGTTGAAAAGATGATCTGGGCTGAGGAGATTAAGGGTAAAAATACGAAACTGCACAATCAAATGGAAAATAAACATCAGCAAATTCCTTTTGATTATGTGTCACATGAAGAATTAAAAGAGGCTTGTAAAAATGTGAAAGCGGTGATTCGTACAGGGGAGTGTACCCCGTATGCCAACGCTATTTTACAGTCGGGGGTTATTTTTTAAAAAAGGTGGTGAATAGATTGCCTGAACAGCCATTTGTAGAAATGAAAAATATTCATAAGGGCTTTTTTGGAAACCAAGTGCTTAAGGACGTTCATTTTGAAATTAAACCTGGTGAGGTTCATGCCTTAATGGGGGAGAATGGGGCAGGAAAATCAACACTCATTAAAATATTGACGGGAATTTACGCACGTGATGAAGGTGTTGTTAAGGTTAAAGGCAATGAAGTTCATTATTCCAATCCTAAAGAAGCTGAAAATGACGGAATTGCTGTTATTCACCAGGAGCTTAATATCATCCCGCATTTAACGGTTGCTCAAAATATGTTTCTTGGAAAGGAATTAAAAGTTGGAAAAACCGGATTTCTTCGAGAGAGGGAAATGAAGAAGCAGACGAAAGATAGCCTTCAACAATTAGGAATCGATATCGATCCTGATATGGAGGCAGGGGAGCTATCGGTTGGAAAGCAGCAAATGATCGAAATTGCCCGGGCTCTTTCGTCTAATGCCGAGTTGATCATTATGGATGAGCCAACAGCGGCTTTAACGAACCGGGAAATTACTTCCTTGTTTAAAGTTATTAAACAGTTACGTGAACAAGGTGTAAGTATCGTTTATATCTCACATCGTATGGAAGAAATATTTGAGATTTGTGATCGTATTACCATTTTACGTGATGGTGAGTATGTCGGTACAAAGCTGATTTCAGAAACAAATTTTGAGGAAGTCGTTAAGATGATGGTTGGTCGCGAATTGGGAGAACGTTTTCCGGATCGGAACGTAATGCCAGGTGAAATAAAGCTTGAAGTCAAAGGATTGGCTCGGGAAGGATGGTTCGACAATATTTCCTTCCAGGTTCGTGAAGGTGAAATTCTTGGTGTCGCGGGTCTGATGGGAGCTGGAAGAACAGAGATTATGGAAGCTGTATTTGGAGCAAGAAAGCGCTCCAAAGGTGATATTTATCTGGATGGAAAACGTCTATCCGTTAAACATCCTGCTGATGCAATCAGGGAAGGTATTGGTTTTATCACTGAAGATCGTAAACAGGAAGGGCTTGTGTTACCGTTCAGGATTCAGGAAAATATGTCCATGGCAAATTTTAAAGCGATTTCAAATTTGGGATTCATTTCAAATCATAAGGAAATTGAAATGGTGGATAGATTGATAGAAAAGTTAAGTGTTAAAACAACCGGACGTAATCAGTCTGTGAAGTCACTAAGTGGAGGGAATCAGCAAAAAGTTGTGGTTGGTAAGTGGCTCGGTATTGATCCCAAAGTATTAATTCTGGATGAGCCCACACGAGGTGTCGATATTGGGGCTAAAAAAGAAATCTATCAAATTATGAATGAGCTTACTGAAAATGGTGTGGCTATTATTATGGTTTCTTCTGAACTACCTGAGATTCTCGGGATGAGTGACCGGATTGCGGTTGTTCGTGAAGGTGAATTAGTCACAATCCTTAACAGGAATGAAGCGGATCAGGAAAAAATTATGCAGGCCGCAACGGGAGGGATGTAACATGAATAAAAGTATAACATCTTATTTATCAAAGCTTGGTCCAATGATAGGGCTTATTCTACTCATACTTGTTCTGGCATTTACAAGTGATGACTTTTTTACATTAGATAATATTTTAAACGTACTCCGTCAGGTATCCATAAATGCCTTAATCGCATTTGGTATGACCTTTGTTATCTTAACCGGTGGAATTGATTTGTCAGTCGGCTCCATTCTTGCACTGGCTGGCGCTCTTACAGCCGGGATGCTGGCATCTGGCGTGGATCCGATTTTGGCCATTCTTCTGGGTGTTTTATCTGGAGGTGTGATGGGGGCATTTAACGGTTTAATGGTAACAAAAGGTAAAGTTGCTCCATTTATTGCAACACTGGCAACCATGACGATTTTCCGGGGACTAACTCTAGTATATACAGAAGGTCGTCCAATTACCGGATTATCAGAGAGTTTTACATTTGAAATGATAGGTAAAGGTTATGTATTTGGGATTCCTTTTCCTGTAATTATGATGGCGGTTTCTTATATCGTATTGTACCTTATATTGAAAAAAACTGTCTTTGGCAGGCAGGTATACTCGGTTGGTGGGAATGAGGAAGCTTCTATTTTATCAGGAATAAAAACAGACCGAGTGAAAATCTGGGTATATGCCATTTCTGGTATATTCTCTGCAGTGGCAGGTCTCATTCTAGTGAGTCGTTTAAATTCAGCACAGCCTACAGCTGGTACGGCTTATGAGCTGGATGCCATTGCTGCTGTTGTTCTTGGAGGAACTAGCTTAACCGGTGGACGGGGATGGATTTTTGGAACACTTATAGGGGCTCTTATCATTGGGGTGCTAAATAATGGATTAAACCTCATGAACGTATCCTCGTTCTTCCAGCAGGTTGTCAAAGGAGCTGTCATTCTATTAGCCGTATTACTGGATCGTAAGAAGGCTGCATAACTGGTTAAAAAGTGTATTTTGACACTTTTAATATAAAAAATTTTATGGGAGGGTCAATCAATGAAAAAGTTATTAAAGCGTTTTGGGTGGTTACTTGTTGTGGTCATGATTTTTGCTGGGTGTTCAACACAAGCTCCAGGTTCAGATGATACTTCGGAAGGTGGCGATGAAGGTAAGGACGATACGTTAACAGTTGGTCTTTCAGTATCAACACAAAATAACCCATTCTTCGTTACCTTAAAAGAGGGGGCTGAAGCTGCTGCAGAGGAACAAGGTATTGATTTAACGGTAGTTGATGCTCAGGATGATTCGGCTAAGCAGGTTAGTGATGTAGAAGATTTAATTCAACAGGGTGTAGACATTCTTCTTATTAACCCTACTGATTCTGCAGCTATTGTTTCTGCTGTTGAGTCAGCTAACAGTGCTGATATCCCGGTTATAACTGTTGACCGCAGTGCTGAAGGTGGAGACGTTGTTGCCCACATTGCTTCAGATAACGTTAAAGGCGGTGAAATGGCAGCAAACTACATCGTTGAACAGATTAATGGAGAAGGAAAAGTAGTAGAATTAGAAGGAATCCCTGGTTCTTCAGCTGCCCGTGAACGTGGAGAAGGCTTTCATAATGTAGTGGATGAGGAAGAGGGAATTGAAATCGTAGCAAAACAGACGGCTAACTTTAACCGTTCTGAAGGGCTTACGGTTATGGAAAACATTATTCAGGGTACAGATCAAATCGATGCAGTCTTCGCTCATAATGATGAAATGGCTTTAGGTGCACTGCAGGCATTAAGTGCAGCTGGTCTTGAAGATGTTACTGTTGTAGGATTTGACGCAACAGACGATGCAGTTAAGGCTGTTGAAGAAGGAAGACTGGCAGCAACAATCGCCCAGCAACCTACATTAATTGGTGAGAAGGCCATTGAAACGGCTGTAAAAGTATCCAAAGGGGAAAGTGTAGACGAGTTTATTCCAGTTGAGCTATCGCTAGTTGAATAGTCGTTTGTTTAACTGCAAAATGATAGAAAAAGTGATGGGCTTAAGCTCATCACTTTTTTTCGGGCGTCGGGGGTGGTGCCTGTCACGACCCGAAAAATCTTGTTTCACGGAATGTTTCACAAATGGTTGTGTCTTTCCCAGTTTATATAGCTTGTTAATCTGATTGGGATTTGACATAATTCGGATAGTGACAGCACGTATTGGAAACAGGCACACGTATGGAAGGAGGTCCATGATGAATCAAAACAAACACTTAACCCAGAACCAGAAATTCAAAATTGCCCATCGCGAGGCTCTCATCGGATGTGCTTTGGCTTTATTTAACTTCATCTGGTGGTATGGGTTCGCGTATGGTTTAGGATCAGCTTCCCCGGAGGAATATACATTTGTTTTTGGCTTTCCGGCGTGGTTTTTTTACAGCTGTATCCTGGGATTTATCGTTATGGTTCTTTTGGTTTGGGCGGTTGTGAAGTTTGTCCTTAAGGAAGTTTCCTTTAACGAAGAAGATGAGGATAGGGAGGAGGAGAGGTCCTCATGAATTGGGGAGTCATGATTCCATTGCTTTTATTTGTCATTATTGTTTTTTTAATAGGGATTTGGTCCAATCGGAAAATGGCGGGATCTTCATCCTTTCTAAGTGATTATTTTATCGGCAGTCGTGAATTTGGCGGGCTTGTCCTGGCCATGACGATGGTTGCTACATATGGAAGTGCATCGAGTTTCCTGGGTGGTCCGGGGGCTGCGTATTCTATTGGACTTGGCTGGGTGCTGCTGGCGATGACCCAGGTGGCGACAGGATATTTTGTTCTATTAATATTGGGGAAAAAGTTCGCAATCATGGCCAGACGCTACAAGGCAGTTACATTAATAGACTTTTTGAAAGGGAGATATAATAGCAAAGCCGTTGTTATTCTGTCTGCTATTAGTATTATTGTCTTTCTATTTTCCGCTATGGCCGCACAGTGGGTTGGCGGGGCACATTTGATTCAATCCTTAACAGGCCTGTCCTATGTCTCGGCTTTATTTATTTTTTCTATATCAGTCTTACTATACGTCACCATTGGCGGATTTCGGGCCGTAGCTTTAACGGATACGATTCAGGGGATTGTCATGTTTTTTGGCACATTAATTTTACTTATCGCTGTTGTCGCTGCTGGTGGAGGTCTGAATAATATATTTTCGGATTTAATGGCGGAAAATCCAAATTTAGTAACTCCGTATGGACAAGACGGTCAGCTTAGCTCATTTTATGTATCTTCATTCTGGATTCTCGTTGGAGTTGGTGTCGTCGCCTTACCACAAGTAGCTGTACGGGCTATGTCCTATAAAAATTCGAAGTCGATGCACCGGGCGTTGCTGATTGGAACCGTTGTTGTTGGATTTATCATGTTAAATATGCATTTAATCGGCGTATTTGCCCGTCCGGTACTGCCCGGGATTGAGGTGGCCGATCAGGTTATCCCGCTAATTGCTCTTGAGGTTTTACCGCCGTGGCTGGCTGGGATTATATTGGCAGCGCCTTTAGCAGCCATGATGTCCACCGTCGACTCCCTTCTTCTATTGGTCAGTTCTTCGGTTGTAAAAGATTTATATATCAATTATATGAAACCGGACGCAACAGAAAATCGAATCAGGAAAATCAGTATGGGGATAACAGCAATCATTGGGGTGATTGCCTTTCTACTATCCATTCATCCACCAGAGCTGCTCATCTTCCTCAACCTATTTGCATTTGGAGGTTTAGAAGCTGCGTTTATCTGGCCACTTGTTCTGGGACTTTACTGGAAGTCCGCCAACAAATATGGAGCCATAACATCGATGATTGCCGGAATAGGCTCCTATATAGGTATTCATTTTTACAATGAAGCGAATGGGAATCTATTAGAGGTGCATACCGTTACGATTCCGGTGGTTGTTTCACTTGTTGTATTTGTAGGGGTTAGTTTGATTTTCAGGCATGGTGGTGCCTGTCACGGCCCGGATTTTGTCGAATGATATAAAGTAGTTTTTGTAAATTAACAGAGGGTGAAACGAGCAGTTTTCATCCTCTGTTTTTTTATGTTTTATTAACGGAAGGGAGCTTGAAACACTTTGTGAAACAAGATTATTCGGGCGGTGGCAGTACCTTATTTTAAATTTTATGAAAATTATGATAAAATGACGTATTAGATAATAAACATACAATAGCCAGGGGATGTTGTCTCTATGAATGGTAAAAAGAAGACTTCAACCATTTCACATGAATATAAAGTTATTAATGGCGTAAAAAACATAGTCAATTTTGTAAGCGATTTCAAACAATTATTTACAAAAGGCTTAGAGTTACAGAGGATAATCAAGCATTATTTGAAGCCTTTTAATAAATTCAGAGGAGGTTAAAAATTCATGTCATTATTAAACCAAACCATTGGCGAACTACTCGAAAAGGAGGCCATGGAACATCCGGACCGGGAAGCCGTCGTATATCCTGAGAGTGGTTTAAGGTGGTCGTATCAACAGCTGGATAAATTGTCCAGCCAGGCTGCCAAAGGGTTTATGTCTTTAGGGATTGAGAAGGCCGAGAATATCGCAATTTGGGCAGATAACCAGCCCGAATGGATTTTATCCCAGTTTGCCTCGGGGAAAATGGGGGCGGTTTTGGTAACCGTAAATACGAATTACCAGGCGGCTGAGCTGGAATACCTGCTTAAGCAATCGGACACTACGACTCTGATTTTGACAGAGTCCTATAAAGATTCTTCCTATATTGATATTCTAAATGAAGTTTGTCCGGAGTTAAAGCATAGTGAGAAGGGGGAGCTGAACTCAAGTAAATTGCCTAACTTAAAAAATATCATCGTGATCAGTGAGCATAGCTATGACGGCTGTTATACCTGGAAGGAAATCATGGAAAAGGGGCAGTCGGTTACTGATGAGAGCCTTTTGGAGCGGAAGGACAGTTTGCACTATGATGAAGTGATTAATATGCAGTATACATCAGGTACGACCGGCTTTCCGAAAGGTGTGATGCTGTCCCATTACAATATTGTCAATAATGGGAAACAAGTGGCTGAACGCATGAATTTAACCGGGGAGGATCGCTTATGCATTCCTGTTCCTCTTTTCCACTGTTTTGGCTGTGTGATGGGGACGTTAGCCTCTATATCTCAGGGGGCAACGATGGTCATGGTCGAGCATTTTGATGCAGAAAAAGTTTTAAGAGCTGTCGATCAGGAAAAATGTACCGCATTACATGGCGTTCCAACAATGTTTATTGGCGAGCTCAATCATCCTTCCTTTGATCAATACGATTTGAGTCATTTACGCACCGGTATCATGGCCGGATCCAATTGCCCGATTGAGGTGATGCGGTCGGTCATGGATAAGATGGGAATATCGGAAATCACCATCGCTTACGGGCAGACTGAATCCTCTCCAGTTATTACCCAATCCAAAACAGATGATCCCATTGAACTCAGAGTCAGTACAGTCGGGAAGGCCCAGCCGAATGTGGAAGTAAAAATTGTCGATCCCGCCACGAATGAAACATTGCCTCCGAATACACCCGGCGAGCTTTGTGCGAGAGGCTACCTTGTGATGAAAGGCTATTACAACAATGAAGAAGCGACGAAAAACACCATTGATGAGGATGGCTGGCTTCATACCGGGGACATCGGCATCATGGACGAAAATGGCTATGTGGAAATTACAGGACGAATCAAGGACATCGTGATCCGCGGCGGTGAAAATATCTATCCAAGGGAAATTGAAGAGTTCCTGTACACGCACCCCGACGTTCTCGATGTTCAGGTCATTGGAATCCCGGATGAAAAGTACGGGGAAGAATTAATGGCATGGATTATTCCTAAAGAGGACTCAAGCGTAACAGAGGAAGACGTCCGTGAATTTTGTAAAGGAAAAATCTCAAGACACAAAATCCCGAGATACATCAAATTTACAGAAGAATACCCAATGACAGCCAGCGGCAAAGTTCAAAAATTCAAGCTTCGGGAAAAGGCGAAAGAAGTCCTTGCTTAGGTTGGTGCCTGTCACCACCCGATTAATCTTGTTTCACAGAATGTTTCACGGCTTTAAATAGAGGCTTATCCCCTGATCTTAATTAGGGAGGTGAGCCTCTTTTGGTAATTCGACAAAATCCGGGTGGTGACAGGCACCTCCCCAATATATCGCATATTTCATCATAGTATTTTTTGATGTATACTATACTCATACAATATGAAGATGTAGAAAGGCGGATATCCATGCCAATACCTGCAAATTATGCCAAACATGCTCGGCAGTCTGCGAAGGAATATGCGTTTACACAGATCCAGCAGTGGATTATTGATGGAACGCTCCTTCCAGGTGAAAAATTAAATGATAAGGAGCTGGCAGATGCATTAGGAGTTAGCCGGACGCCGATTCGTGAATCCTTGCAGCTCTTGGAAGTACGGGGGTTTGTCAAAATGTATCCTGGGAAGGCGACACAGGTAACCGAAATTGAACGGGAGGCCATTAAAGACTTGCTCCCTCCACTGGCCGCATTACAGTCATTAGCTGCAGAACTGGCGATTGACCACATGACAACAGATCAGCTTGCCCAACTTGAAGCCATTAATGGACGCTTCGCACAAGCCATCCACTCCAATAACAGCTATGCGGCGCTGAATGTTGATGAAGAATTCCACCAGCTGATTGTCGATATCGCAAATAACCCTTATATCCAGAGCAGTCTCGAGTCTTTGCAGGCGCATGTTCACAGACATTTTTTCTATAACTCTATCATTTTGACGGAAGAATCCATTGATGAACACAAGTCGATTATTAACCTAATGAAACAAGGTGACAAAGAGAAGGCGGCATCCATCATGAAAGAAAACTGGCTTCGAACCTTGCCAAGGAGTTTCAGTCAATAAAAAGCAGGCCCCCTCGATAAGGAGGAGGCCCGCTTTTTTTGTCTATGGTTTGAAGTTTTGAGTGTAAAGCCATGTGCAGCTTCAGCGCCCAACGAAAACCGATACTTCCCTCATCGCTAGTCGCTAACCAGGCGATTCCGAATTTGTTAACATATTATGATGCATGAAGCTCAGCTGCTTTTTGAAAACGGCTGATCACACCGGTGACTGCAATGACGGCAACTGCCGGCAGCAGCCATCCGAGTCCCTGATTGTACAACGGTAATGATTGTTCATAGAAGTTTACAATCGGCTGCATCCAACCGAAATACTCAATTCCCAGTGATTGACAGAGTGATTTAAGTCCATCAAAAATACTGATCAAGAACGTCGCTGTAATCGTTGCCGCATAAACAAGACGTGCATGGTTAAACAATGGCGACAAAAATGTCAGGAGCATGAGTACAATCGCCAGTGGATACAGGAACATGAGAACCGGCACAGAATAAGTGATAATGTTCGTCAATCCAAAGTTTGCGATGACAAAGGTTAAGGTTGCAAAGAAAACTACCAGTGCTTTATAGCTGATTTTCGGAAACAGTGTGTGAAAATATTCCGCATTGGCGGTCGTTAACCCGATGGCAGTGGTCAGACATGCCAGTGTAATCGTAACCGCAAGAAGAATGGATCCGAACGTTCCAAAATAATGGGATGCGGCGTTACTTAGAACTGGTCCGCCATTTTCAAAGATTCCGAATACCTGTGTGCTCGTTGCTCCTAAATAGGCAATGCCGACATAAATCATTCCGAGCAGCAAGATGGCGATACTGCCCGCCTTTACAGTGATCCTGAGAACATCGGCATTGGATGTAACACCTAAGGAGCGGATCGCATTTATGACAATAATACCAAATACCAGCGATGCCAGTGCATCCATGGTGTTATATCCTTCAAGGAAGCCAGTGATAAATGCTCCGCTAGAATAAGCTTCCTGAGGTGCTTCCATTGCTCCGATCGGATTAACGATTGCTGTAATCAAAAGAACCGCAAGCAGAACAACGAGTCCAGGTGCCAAAAACTTCCCGATATTATCAACAAGCTTTGCAGGCTTTAATGAAAATAAAAGTACGATTGCGAAAAACACTAATGTAAAAATAAATAGGGCGATCTGCTGTGAAGACTCACTTACAAAAGGTGATATACCAATCTCAAATGCCACCGTCCCTGTACGAGGAGAAGCGAAAAATGGTCCGATTGTTAAATAAAGCAGTGATGTGAAAAATACAGCATAAACCGGGTGTACACGGCTTGAAAGCTCCTGGAGATTTCGACTCCCTGAAAAACTCATAGCGATAATTCCAAGCAGCGGCAGCCCTACTCCTGTAATTAAAAATCCAAATGTTGCCGACCAGACGTTAGTACCAGCATTCTGGCCGAGGTTTGCTGGAAAAATAAGATTGCCAGCTCCAAAAAATAATGCAAATAACATGACTCCAATGACTGCGTAAGACGAAAAAGACAGTTTCCCTTTCATGATAAGTGCCCCCTTTGGTGCTAAATAATGGATTACCCATATGCAATATATCGATGGAATCTATAATACTATTCTCCGTGTCGAAATGCAATATATTACTTAGAATTTTTTGATTATTTCATACTTAGGTGCCTGTCACCACCCCGTGTCACCGCGCGCAGGACATGGGGACAGGTACACTGTCCCAGGACAGAGAAACGCAACAAAGCAGACAGTCCAGAAGTCTTGGGCGCCATCTATCACTGACCCAGCTATATTGTGATACATTTTGTGAAACAAGATTTTTCGGGTTGTGACAGGCACCATCCTGGCCCGCTAAAGATTTTAGCGATGCAGTCGATATTAAATGAGGAGCTGAAAAAATTCATCTGTACCTATTACGGCGAATTGTTAGCGTTTGTACTGTAAATGGGTGGAGAAAAAAGAAAACTTTTAACAAAACAAAATTATTTAAATTGAGGAAATGAGGAGATAGATAAACATTAATACATATTTAGATAGATTGATTTATGCATATAGAAACTTTGGTAAAAAGGCACTGGAATTTCATCTCCAGACCTTTTATCACGCATTAACTGGCCGTATAACCCCCACTTCAAGTCTTGAGGGTAACCCAACAAGACTAAGTGGGGGGATAAACGGCCAGTAAATTCCTGATAAGTTCAACTAACCATCAGTGGGGGATGGAGAAACCCCCACTGATGGAAGTTTCACTTTATCAACAAGAAAAGACAGAGGTGACATCCTATGAAAAATCTAAAAGTATTCAACTTTAAAAGCATTAGATCAAAACTTTTCGCAGCTTTTTCAACGATTATTTTATTCGTTTTAGTATTGGGAATCACAACGTTAATTTTCAATCAAAATTCGAATGATAAAGTAAAAGAGTTAAATGATGATCATTTAAATTCATTAGTGAAGGCGGAAAAGATTGCATTAAATATGTCCCAGCGAACCAATTTGCTGCGGGGATTTTTGTTATATGAAGATGAGACATACAAGGAAAAATTTCAAAATGGTATAGAAGAGAGCATTGCTTTGGAAAATGAGTTGCTGGAACTGGATAAGTCCGGTAAGGTTCAGGAGCTGATTGATCAGAAAATCGAATGGGGTACCCTGACAGATCAGGTGTATGCGGAGTACGAGAAGGGCAATAAAGAAAGAGCTCTGCAAATTATGGAAACTGAGGTTCAGCCGCTGTCAGATGAATTAATTCAATCCTTTGAAAAACTGGCGATTGAACGCGAAGAACAGATGAATCAAACAGGAAATGATATCGTAAATGCGAGTAGTGCAAATGGGAATATTAGTCTGATCATTATGATTTTGGCTGTCATTTTTGGAATCCTGATTGCAGCACTTCTCTCCCGAAGCATGACGAAACAGCTTAAGACGGTTATGAATCGCATGAAAAAAATTGCAGATGGGGATTTATCCGACGAAAATTTACAAGTGGAATCCAAGGATGAAATCGGCCGGCTTGTAGAGTCTACGAACGATATGAGTCAGAATATGAGGGAACTTTTAGGTAAAATTCATTCTGTATCTGAGACTGTGTCTGCTCATAGTGAAGAACTTACACAGTCCGCAAATGAAGTCATGAGGGGTACAGAAAAGGTCTCAGCTGCAATGGAAGAAATCGCTTCAGGAGCTGAAAATCAGGCGAATCATGCCAGTCAAATGGCGGATAATACAACAGCTTTCTCTACTAAATTAAGAGAATCAAATGAGGACAGTGAGCTAACCTATGATGCCTCGAAGCAAGTTTTGAATATGACGAATGATGGAAGAAAGCTGATGAACCGATCTGTAAATCAAATGAAGTCCATTTACTCCATTTTTGATCAATCGGTTGAAAAGGTAAAAGGTTTAGATGCCCAGTCGAGTGAAATTTCAAAACTAGTAACCGTCATTAAGGATATTGCAGACCAGACAAATCTCTTAGCGTTAAATGCTGCCATAGAAGCTGCCAGAGCAGGAGAGCATGGGGAAGGATTTGCTGTAGTAGCTGATGAAGTTCGGAAATTAGCTGTACAGGTGTCTGATTCTGTCACAGAAATTACGACAATTGTAGGCAGCATTCAGGAAGGATCCTCAACCGTGGTTCAATCACTTGAAGATGGTTATGCTGAAGTGGAAAAAGGAGCAAATGAAATTCAATCGATGGAGGAAACCTTTGAGACCCTTCGTATAGCCATCGATGAAATTGCTGCCAGTATCGGATTTGTTACGAATAATCTTACGGAGATGGCTAATTCAAGTCAAAAAATGGATGCTTCTATTGAAGAAATTGCTTCTGTATCTGAAGAGGCTGCATCGGGAGTGCAGGAATCAGCCGCTGCATCACAGCAGACAAACAGTACCATGCAGGAGGTAACCGCAAGTTCTGAGCAGTTATCACAGCTTGCAGAGGAGTTAAACGGTCTGGTGCGTCAGTTTAAAATGTAAAAAACTACTCTTACAAATCGAACAGGAAAAGCCTTTTGATTGCTGTTATAGCAGTCAAAAGGCTTTTATCTTTTCTAAGGCAAATACTGCCCTTTTTTATGAAAAAACGTTGTCGCATTAATATTTAAATAAGGTAGCGACTAATTCATGACCTGCTCCGACTGTCCAGAACAGCACGTAGTCCCCACGCTGGATGCGTCCATCTTCAATTCCTTCGTGTAAGGCGATAAAAGGACTGCTTGTACCTGTATATCCAAATCGATCTCCAACATAGACGATTTGTTCGTCATCAAGGGCAAAATGTTCCTGAATTCTCAGGATGTTGCTTAAAGCAAATTGCGATAAACAGTAGGCCTTAATGTCTTTAGGATCCAGGTGATTCCGTTCTAACAGGGTAGAAATCATGTCATACGCTGGGGGTAAGGCCTTGGACCCATCAAACTTCTGCCAGCGGATGGTGGAAACACTTTTATCCTCTAAGATGCTTTTCGATAAGCCGTCTTTAGGAAATCGGATCATATCGCGGATAAACGAATCGGTAAAATACGTAGAATCGATAAATCCAGTGTTCTCCTCCGTTTTTTCTAAAATCACAGCAGCTGCGGCATCTCCATAATTCGCATAAGTGATTTCTTCATCGGGATTACTGACAAGCGTGTTGTAATCAGAACCGATGATTAAAGCCTTATTGACGTTAGGATTCCCTTTCATATAATAAGATGCCTGCTCCACAGCAATCGTCATACCGGCACAGTTCGCATTTGTATCCATTGTAATGGCTTGCTTTTTAGCGTTAATGGCATGATGGACATAGATAGCATTGGTAGGGAAGGTGGTTTCCGGAACCTGAGTTGTAAATACAATCATGTCAATATCGTTTCCGGTTAATTTTGCTCTCTCAAGTACCTTTTTACTCGCTTCAATACCCATCGTTAATCCGTTTTCCTCTTCATTATCAATCACGTATCGATTTTCTCTCCCCATGACCTCTAAGAAGTGCGATATATCCTTTTTATCTTTAAAATGTTCAATGAAAAAATCGTTATGTACAATCTTTTCGGGATGATAAATAGCGACTTCTTTTATCTTGATGTTGTTCATTCTGATTTGAATCTCCTTTTTCTAATAAAATCGTTTCTTTTGGCATGCAATCATTTGTGTAAATGTAATGGGATGATGTGGATAAATGACTGCATACTCAAAGACATCAATGTGATTCTCCTGTTTGTTTAAACGTCTACGGTCTTAGCGTTTTTAAGGCCAATGCTGCGTGCTAATCTGTGCAGTTGCAGCTTCAGAACGGCATTATTCCGGATATTAAGCTGGACCGTATGAAAACCGGACTCCTTATACATATTCAAGGAAGCTTCCATTTGCGGAACCATATCCTGTGTCAAAATATCCAAATTGGTACAATCGATTTCTAACGTATACTCTCCAGCCTTAATACTCGATACCGCATTTTGATAATCCCTCATAAAATTTTGCACATCCTGCTCCGAGAAACTGCCACGAACCACCATATCAATCGTCTTTTTCTCATGCTGAACCTGAATATCATACTTTTTCATGCTGAACCTCCTTTTTGGTGCCTGTCACCACCCGAATTTTGTCGAATTTTTGAGAAGCCACTATATTTATATCGGATTTGTTTGTGAAATTTTAAGTGCTCGGGAGGTGGTGGGACATGGGGACAGGTTCATTGTCCCAGCTCTTTTAGACATGAAGTCATTAAAATAAAGGAGAAGGAGTTTATAAGTTTCCAATAGGGAGAATTTCCTTTTTTATTATATGTGAAGAGATTGTGCAGATGGGGGGAACAATAGAACGAGATTGGTATAGGAGATGAATAGGCACCTTCTTTTCTTCCCACTACAGCATTTGCTATTATAAAAGGAGATAAAATTTTACAACAAAGAGAGGATCCTGGATTATGGCAAGACAATTCACAGGTTATATTGGAACATATACAAAAAAGAATAGCGAGGGCGTTTATCGTTTTACGTTGGATACGGAAAAGAAACAGATTACGAATGTAGAGGTTGCGGCTCACCTGGATAACCCTACATACTTAACGGTTAGCAAGAAAAATGAATATCTTTATGCGGTCTCTAAGGAAGGGGACCAGGGTGGTATCGCTGCTTTTAAAATTACCGGTGAATCCGGTGATTTAGAAAAATTAAACAGACAGGTTACAGACGGCTCGGCTCCCTGTCATGTGAGTGTCAACAGCAGAAACAGCTTAGTTGTCTCGGCTAATTTTCATACGAAGCAGGCAGAGGCTTTTCTAACGAAGGAGGATGGGTCGATTCAGCCACCAAAATCCGTTGAGCATGAGGGAAGTGGCCCCCATGAGCGACAGGAGAAACCGCACCTTCACTTTGCAGGCTTCACACCAGATGAACGATATGTAGTTGTCATCGATTTAGGAAGTGACAGGATAACAACTTATCAGCCGGATGGAGATGTTTTGCGTGAAGTAAGCGTGCGATCCGTGAAACCTGGAAGCGGCCCCCGTCATATTGCTTTTCATCCGAATGCTCCGTATGCATACGTGATGACGGAACTCAGTAATGAAGTTATTGTGCTTAAATATGATGAGGAGGAAGGGACCTTTGAGGACGTTCAATATATATCTACCCTTCCAGAGGATTTCACGGAAAATAGTCAGGGCAGTGCGATTCATCTTTCTTCGGATGGGAAGTTTGTTTATGCTGGCAACAGGGGGCACAACTCGATTGCCATTTATCGTGTAAAAGCGGATAACAAGCTGGAATTTATCGAATGGACCCATACAGAAGGGGACTGGCCAAGGGATTTTGTACTGGATCCAACAGAACAGTTTATCGTAGCTGCCAATCAGGAAACAGGAACCCTTGCCTTGTTTGAAAGAAATCAACAGCAAGGAACGCTCACCTTGTTGCAGAAGGATGTACATGCGCCAGAGGCTGTGTGTGTGAAGTTCTTAAATTAATGGGGAGATGCTTTTTCATATTTCTCCAGTATGGATAGACCGGGTACATAAAATGCCCGGTCTTTTTATGTGGGTTGACGGTCGTAAGGGATTTGTAAATATTCCCGGTTGATGGACTGTCAATCAAATGGTTGCTTTCTGATGTAGTGAAGGACACTTCGGCTCGTTTTTAGAGCTGGATTGGCCTTCATCATCGTTATGAAGGACCACTCGGTGTTGTTTAAAAGGTGAAGCGTCCTTCATGAATGCAATGAGGGACACCATTCTTGCAATTCCTATGTTTTTCTGTGCTTCATCGGGGCCATAGGTTTAAACTTGAATTATATAAAGCGTGAAACATTCTGTGAAACAAGATTATTCGGGGCGTGACAGGCACCAGCTGCGGAGGCACCAGCCGTGGAGATACCACCCCCGAAGGCACCATCCCCGACCTAAAGCTCACTGAACACACGGCGCAGGTTTTCTGGTGTGAATTGGAGCTGATCCGGATAGGCGGATTTCCAGCTTCTGTATGAATTACCGGTTAATTTTTTAATGAGTTCATCGGTATTATAAATCTCCACGTCGTATACCCAGTTGGCGATCATTAGAATAGAAGCCATATGGGCCCCTTCGTTAGTGGCACCGCACATATCCTTCACCAGATGTACCTGGTAGTCACGAAAGTATGCATCAAACACAGATGTCATTAAACATCCGTCTGTTACAAAGCCACCCATCAGCAAATTCTTAACTCCCATATTCCTGAGAATCAGATCCAGGTTGGTACCATAAAAACTGCTCCATCGGTATTTATCAACCACAATATCATGTTCTTTGGGTTTTATTTTATCCAAAATTTCAACAGCATCTGTTCCATCATGATAAAAGACCGGTGTTCCATCTTCCTTCAATGGCTCATGATTTGAAAGACCAATCGTATCTTCACGGTTAATTTGGCGGGTATAAATGATTGGAATGCCCTGTTTCCGGCATTCCGCAATTAATAATTCAGCGTTTTGAACGGCTTGCTCAACCCCCTGGATGCCGAATTCACTCTCTTTTTGTATATCAATTAAGACTAGTGCTGTGTTTGTTTTCTCCACTGTAATCGTCCTCCTCTTAACGTTTTGCAGGAAAATATTCAAAGGTGTAACACCATAGATAACCTTTGTCTGGCAATGGCATTAATGAGAATATCTTGTGATTTTTTAACTTTTTGAACCCTATTGGACTGAACTTGTGTCAAACCTGGTGCTATATGATTGTTAAGTTTAATTTATTTAATATGTTTTGAACAAAATAACTAAAATAAATTGTACGTTATCGGGGAAGTTGCGTCAATATTGGTCTGCTCTTCTTAGTTGAGCTTGTGAGTTCGCGGATCTGGAAATGAGTAACTCAACTCTTTTACTGAAGGCTTCTGATAAACCTGATGAAAAAAACAGGAATGATCGATTGATGATTGCATACCGTATTGATTATTTACCCGAAAACATTCAGGCGATGGGGAGGTCGTTGAAGAATTATAAAATATCTATAAAAAGACATTGAGCGAGCCTGCCAGGCCAGATTTTTTATTATTTTTGTGTGAAACATTTTGTGAAACAAGATTATTCGGGGCGTGACAGGCACCACCCCGAAATATATATAAATTCATCCTTCCACCTGAATGAAACCCAAAAAATCTCATTTTCCTCTACATACCTTTTGGATTTTCATTACTCAGTGTATCTGTATTTAATTTTCCCTGATGTGCACGGTTTTGCAGCAAGGAGTATACTAACCTCACACTCAGGCGCAGACAGGTTTCGCCTGAGGAATAAAAATAGTGTGAGGTGAGCATGATGGGGAGAAAAAAGCGGATTTGGGAGCCTGGATATTTTTATCATATTGTTTGTCGCGGGAACCGTCGTGAGGATCTCTTTCTGGAGCAGGAGGATTTTTTGACATTCCTTTATATATTGGAGCATGTGTATCGAAAATGTCCGTTTGAGGTGGCTTCCTATTGTTTGATGACCAACCACGTTCACCTTCAGCTTCGTTCACAGGAGCAGGAAATCTCAAAGGTGATGGCCCGGGTGAACAAGCGTTATGCGGATTACTTCAATTATAAGTATAAGCTCACGGGCCATGTGTTTGAAAAGCGTTATTTTGATCGATTGATTGCCAATGAGGAGAGTATGCTTGAGACGAGTCGCTACATCCACCTGAATCCACTTGAAGCAAATATTGTTTCCAGACCCCAGGATTATGCGTGGAGCAGCCTGCAGTATTTTTGCGGTAATCAGGAGGAACGACCACCGTATATGAATATGGACGTGCTGTTAGACCATTTTTCCGGAACCAAGGACGAAAAGGGGAAAAAATACCGCAGCTGGTGCCTGTCACCACCCGAATCCGGTCGAATTTTGTCGAATCGAACATCAGTACATTTGTGAATACAGATTATAAATCTCGTAATCCAATAGGTATTCCTCCAGAGTTTTCGGGTGAGGGATAGAGGACCAGTATTCCTCCATGGGCTCTTGTGGATTCAGGGCTTGCCGGACCTGCTTTTTTGCCTCATAAAAGTCTTCAAACAGAGGATATTTTTCTCTGTATCTCCGGAATAAAAAGAGATGGCTGCTGTTTAATTCTGTTCCCTCAGAAAGGAAAATTTCTGCGAGAAGGCACTTTTCCTTAAAGCTGTACAAATTGTTCAGGAAAATGGCCTGGATGAAAGGCTTAATTCCTAGTTGCTCTGCTTTCTCTTGGTAAGAGGACGGGATGAGCTGGTTGCAATTGGACAGACGGTGGCGGTGGTTTAGGCTGGGACTTATATACAGCATACACGTCCTGGTTTCATGTTTCATTTGTATCCTGGAATGTTCGTGTCTGGAACCTGATAGCCACAGCTGAAGTGGCTGGCTTCGTTTTTCAAAAAAGGCCTTGCCCAGAATCTTCTCAATAGAGCGAGGGTTCATTTTCCACTCACGGATTAACTCATAATAAAGGAGTTCCACGTAGTTTATGTTCTCGTTTCTCTCTACACAATGCTTGAGCATGGATACCTTTCGTTCCTTTTCTGATTTAAAAGGTCCCACCACATAACAGAGGAGAGGGGATTTTCTCCGCAGCTGCTTCATCGCCGAAACATATGAAAATCCACTAATCACGTTATATTTATGATCCATTCGTTTTTCGACAATTATGTAAGGGTTGACGGCATTCCGCATTTTTGAGGTATAGCGAAAAGCTGTTTGACGGTCAACCTCCTCCATGTAAAAGGCCACCAGTCTATCATAAGTCAGTTTTACATGTCTCATGAAAAAATCACCCCGCATGTATTTGTTGTTAGAGTATATGTGGAGGGGATTTTGTCCTATTCAGGTGCCTGTCACCACCCGAATTTTGTCGAATTTCATGTACAGGTTTTTGTTTTATTGATATAATTTTCATATGAAATTAAGGGGAGTAGCTTTAACAGTAATGATCGTCAAAACAGAGTCGACTCTCGGCATTATTGGCGACCTAACCATTGTTAGCAAGACCTTTGCTTTAGTGCAGGGGTCTCTTTTTTATGCAAATACCAACATGAAATTGTGAGAGGAGAAAGGACATTGGAATCAATCTGGATTGAATACGGATGGACATTACTTGTGCTGATTGGTCTGGAAGGACTGCTATCAGCTGATAATGCGCTTGTATTGGCCATTATCGCAAAACATTTACCTGGTGATCAAAAAAACCGGGCCATTAATTATGGCGTTATGTTAGCTTTTATTTTTAGATTTTCGGCTATTTTTGCCATTTCATTTCTTGCTAATGTTTGGCAGGTTCAGGCAATCGGTGCTGCTTACTTGATTTATTTAGGGATGAAGCATGTGCTGGGGTCGAATAAGGAGGACGATGAGAACACAGTACTTTCGAAGGGGTCAGGCTTTTGGCCAACAGTTGCCAAGCTTGGCCTTGCAGACGTGGCTTTTGCCATAGATTCGATTTTAGCAGCGGTTGCCCTTGCCATCGCACTGCCGGAAACGCCGCTGCCGGCATTTGGTGGAATGGATGGAGCAAAGTTTGCCATTGTTGTGTTCGCGGGGATTGCAGGACTTATTCTGATAAAATATGCAGCAACATGGTTTGTCAGATTGCTAAACGACCGGCCGGGATTGGAAACTACCGCTTATCTTATCGTTGCCTGGGTGGGGGTGAAGCTTGCGGTCATTACATTGGCTCATGAGGATGTCGGAGTATTACCGCACGAGTTTCCTCATGGTATTACCTGGACGGCTGTTTTCTGGTCGGTTTTACTATCCACTGCAATTGGAGGGTGGTTCCTTTCCGGGCGAAAGGAATAGACCGGGTGGTGCCTGACCGGGTGGTGCCTGTCACCACCCGAATTTTGTCGAATGAAACATTTCCCATATATCCACATTCGTTCCTCTATGATACGATTAATAAGGAATAAACGCGGTAGATGCATAGAGGAGTTCGTATGATGAACAGCAGAGATTCGTATTTTTTTGATAGAAAGAGTGCCGAACTGGGGGTTGTGCTAAATAAGGTCCAAAAGCAGGCGGTTTTACATACAAAGGGTCCGCTCCTGCTGCTGGCGTCTCCGGGTTCAGGTAAAACGACAACGATCATCATGAGAATTGGATATTTAATAGAGGTTCAAAAGGCCGATCCTTCCCGAATAAAGGCTGTTACATTCAGTAAGGCTTCGGCCAATGATATGAAAGAGCGGTTTCAGCAGTTTTTTCCCAATCTTCCTTCTATACATTTTTCTACTATACATAGTTTGGCTTTTCAGGTCGTGAGGGAGTATTTTAATCGGCAGGGAATCCGGTATGAGCTCATTGAAGGGCAGGGTGAGCTGAATAAGAAGCAAATTCTGCGGAAAATCTATCAGTCTGTACACGAGGAGACGATAACGGAAGATCAGCTTGAGGCGCTCACTACCTATATCAGTTATATTAAAAACCGCCTGATCCCTGAGGAAAAGTGGACGGCCATCACATGTGATGTGTCTAAAGCCGCAGATATTTTAAAACAGTACGAGGACTTTAAAAAATCCCGTTCTGACCAGTTGCTTCTTGATTATGATGATATGCTTACCCTGGCGAATGATGTGCTGAAAACAGACCAGACGCTGCGGGTGAAATATCAGCAAAAATTTGATTATGTCCTCACCGATGAAAGTCAGGATACGTCACTGGTTCAGCATGCCATCATTGAGCAGCTTGTGGAGGAGCACAAAAATTTATTTGTTGTTGCCGATGATGATCAGTCGATTTATATGTGGCGGGCGGCCGAGCCACAATATCTGCTCGATTTTCAAAGAGTTTATCCGGAAGCGAAAATTCTCAAGCTTGAGCAAAATTACCGCTCCAGCCAAGAGATTGTAGATGTTTCGAACAGGTTCATTAAGCGCAATAAAAATCGCTATGAAAAACAGATGTTCACGAAAAATCCTTCCCGTGAGCAGGTTGAGCTGACTGCGCTAAGGGATTATCATGAGCAGCCGGGCTATCTGGTGGATAAAATTTCTCTGCTTGAAAATTACCGGGATGCAGCGATATTATACCGGAACCATTCATCCTCAATTCCTCTGATTGATGCGTTTGCCCGGGCCGGAATTCCTTTTTATATGAAGGATCCTGACAACCGTTTTTTCACCCATTGGATTGTGAAGGATGTCCTGAATTTTATGCGGCTCGCTTTTGATGCCAGGCGGACGGATATTTTCGAAAGGGTTTATGGAAAGTTTAACTGGTATTTATCGAAAAATCATATGGAGCAGCTTCATAGAATGCAGAATGGTGAATCGGT
This sequence comes from Salinibacillus aidingensis, assembly GCF_039522525.1. Taxonomy (GTDB): domain Bacteria; phylum Bacillota; class Bacilli; order Bacillales; family Alkalibacillaceae; genus Salinibacillus; species Salinibacillus aidingensis. The sequence goes on along the minus strand of NZ_BAAADO010000002.1, from coordinate 107,973 downwards.
GTTTGACAACCTGATTCGTTATACCCGTTTGAAGGATTTTCAGAAGGTGAAGATTAAAAAGGGAAAAGAGATTTTTCGTGAAATGAAGCAAATGGATCCAGGACAGGCGATCCGCTCCATACGTACAGAGCTTGGGTATGAAGACGTCTTGAAGGATATGAGTAAGCGGCTCGGTTTTAATAAGGAAAATCTATTTGATATACTGAACACTTTGGAGGACATAGCCAAATCAGTGGACAGTGTGGCGGGTTTCGGGAAACGGATTAAACACCTGGATGCCCTGATGGCTTCCTCAAAGTTTAATAAGGGTGAGGATGCCGTCACATTTTCTACCTTTCATAGTGCGAAGGGGCTGGAATTTCCAAGGGTGTATATGATTGATTTGATCGATGGTGTGATTCCGGCGCAGTCTGATCTGGAAAGTGCAAAGGATGGGGTATACGAACCGCTGGAGGAAGCAGTCCGGCTTTTTTATGTTGGCATGACCCGGGCCGAGCAGCATCTGGAGCTTGTTACCTATCAGCGCAAGTACGGGAAAAAAGCGCGGCCGTCACGCTTCTATCATGATGTGGAGCGGATTGTACATCCACCCAAGGTTATTAAGGAAGATGAGAAGACAGGGAAGAGGGAAAGCCGGACAAGCACCAAAAAGACCAGAATCCCTTATGACCCGAATGCGATAAAAGAGCGGGATGCTTTGCAGGAAGGGATGATGGTCAAGCATCGAGTCTTTGGCCGGGGTGAAATCGTGTCCTGCAGCGATGAAATTATAGAAATCCGCTTCCCCAAATTCACCAAAAAGTTATCTGTTGATAAGTGCCTGGAGATGGGACTATTAGGTGCCTGTCACCACCCGAATTTTGTCGAATAATCATTAATGGGAGGGGTTTTCATGAAATACAGTTATGTTTCGCATCTTTATTGTCCGAAATGCGGGAAGGAGTTTCATACGAAGGAGCAGCATCAATTGTGCTCGTGCGGTTCGCCGCTCCTGGTAGATTATAATCTTGATGAGTTGCAGAAGAATTTTACTGCTGAGGATCTGAAGGGACGGGAAAACTCTATATGGAGGTATCATGAGCTTCTTCCTGTTGAAGATCGTGAAAATGTCGTGTCCTTAGGGGAAGGAATGACACCGCTTGTTTCCTTTACCAATCTAGGGGAGGACATGTCGCTTGAAAATCTCTATATGAAGGATGAAGGACTGATTCCTACGGGGTCATTTAAAGCGAGAGGCGCGGCAGTCGGTGTATCAAAAGCAACAGAAATAGGAGTGGATGAGCTTGCGATGCCCACGAATGGAAATGCCGGGGCTGCATGGTCTTTATATAGTGCGAGGGCCGGACTTCAATCCACCATTGTTATGCCCAAGGATGCTCCGGAGATTACCAGAACAGAAGTATCCTTATCCGGATCTAATCTTTATTTAGTGAATGGCCTCATTAGTGACGCTGGAAAAATTGTGGGGAAGGCTGTAAAGGATTATAACCTGTACGATGCCTCAACCTTAAAGGAACCTTACCGGATAGAAGGAAAGAAAACAATGGGGCTGGAAATTGCCGAGCAACTCAATTGGAAGCTTCCTGATGTTATCGTATACCCAACAGGTGGTGGAGTGGGTCTGATCGGCATTTATAAGGCTCTGAAGGAATTAAAAACACTGGGCTTGGTTGAAGGTTCATTACCTAGATTGGTTGCGGTTCAGTCAACAGGATGTGCCCCTATTGTGCAAGCCTGGGAGAATGGGGAGCGTGAATCAGAGTTCTGGAATGATTCATCAACACTTGCCTTTGGTATTAATGTGCCTAAAGCCCTGGGAGATTTTCTTGTGCTGGATGCCCTATATGATACGGATGGATGTGCGGTGGCTGTAGATGATCAAGCCATTTTGGACGAACAGGAAAAAATAGCAGGCTTGGAAGGAAGCTTCGTATGCCCAGAGGGAGCAGCCACATTTGTCGCTATCCGCAAACTGCGGGAGGAAGGCTGGATTGGGCAAAATGAGACCGTAGTAGGATTAAACACAGGAGCCGGCATAAAGTATCCGGACACTGTTCAGGTAGATCCTGAGATGCTGGAGAAGAATGATACACTATAGGCTGGTGCCTGTCACGACCCGAATTTTGTCGAATTGCATACGGAATAAGTAAGGGGTATGACATATGTATTGTCATACCCCTTTTTACATCTATCAGGAACGTTTGTCGTCAAATAAAAATCGACAAAGTTCGTGCGATTTCGGGTGGTGACAGGCACCTCACCCGCGAACTTCTTCACCATTCTTCCCTTCATACCGAAGCCCCCAGCCAGTTAAGGCAGCAACCAGCATGATGATGACGAGGAACCAGCCTTGAAAGACAAAAGGAAAGACGGACGTTGGATTCACAACAGGGAGCCATTCATATTGCTCCTGCATTGACTGGATGGTTGACCAGCCCAAAAGGACAGGCGCACCCCAGGGAAAAATGTATCCCAATGCTGAGGTGATGGCGTCCAGCATATTGGCTCTGCGATAACGGTGAATCTTATACCTGGTTCCAAGCTCTCGTACAAAAGGAGCCGCAGCAATTTCAGCCGCCGTATTAATCGTTATGGCACTATTTAGCAGGGCAACAATGCTCCACATGGCGATTTCTGCTCTACGTACAGATTTTTTAATCCATTTAATCATCATACCTGTAATCACTTCCATCGTACCGCCCAGCTTCAATAGATGACTGGCTGCAACAATGAGCAGAATCAAAACAGCCATATTAAAATAGCTGGTGATCCCCGATACTAATGCACCTTCTACAATCATATCCGATTCAGGATTAAAATTCAGAATTTGTGTCAATGGCTTGATATTCAGAATAGCAATGAGCGCAATGGCAAACACAATTCCCCATGTCAGGGATGTCAGCAAATGGTGTCCCCGCAAGGCTAAAAATAGCACGAGAGCAAAGGGAACAAGCATAATCAGTCCATTTGGTGAAATGGATTCAGCCATAGAGCTAATTGCGGCCTGATTACCTTGAACATTGCCGCCCCCGCCAAATATCGCAAATAATAGGAAAGTTGGAATCGCGGCGGCAATCGAATATTTAAAACGTGAGCGGACTACTCCGGGAACGTCTGCATCCTGGGTAACAGCCGATACAATGGTCGTGTCGGAAACCGGTGCCAGGTTATCACCAAAAACAGCCCCGGCCAGGATTGCAGCGAACATAAAGAGAGGGTCTGCTCCAACAGCAATACCGGATGGATACATCAGCGTACTGAAAGCAACCACCGTTCCATATCCAGTTCCCACCGCGGTTGAAAAAGTTGCAGACAGAAGGAAGGTCATTGCAACGAACAATCCTCCACTCAATCCTGTAATGGATCCAATCCATACCAGTCCTTCAACAAGCCCGCCAACCTGTAATACTTGTGCAAACATTCCGGCATAAAACCAGGCAACAATGGCAATGACACCAACCGGCTGTGCCAGTCCATCAAACAATCCCTGAGCATAATCCTCCCATTTACTCTTTGAAAAGAAAAGTCCCAGGGTCAGCCCCATAATGGCCCCTAGAACAAGCCCAACTTCGGAGGAAAGCTGGAGTACACTAATGGTGATCGCCCATATTACAAAAAACAACAGGGGAATGGCCGCACCAAATGCCCCCAGCCTGAATTCCAATGATTGAACAACTGCTCCACCCGTAGCTTTATCTATATCTTCATTGTTTGGCATATGTAAACCTCCTTTTCGGGTATGGTGCCTGTCACCACCCGAATTTTGTCGAATGATTTTTAGTCAGTAGTAGTATCTTATCAGGAAATGGGGGTGGATGTCACTATATGATATAGATATTCTATCAGTGAAATCAGGGAGAGCACGGGGAATTACCAACAATTCTTAAAAAAACCTTTAGCTGTGATTCCTAAAAAGTTTTATTTTTATATTGAATTTTTAGAAAAATTTAATTATAATCAAATTTAGAAAAACAGAATCTTAATTCCACATTGCGGAATTATGTCATTTTTAAAAGGAAGGTGATGACCTGGCAATCCATATATCTCTAGAACTGTACATTATAAGGGAGGACATAAGAATGAAAAAGTTAATAAACTCAAGTGATGCTCTTAATGTAATTAAAAATGGGGATACATTACTTGTTGGAGGGTTTGGATTATCAGGAACCCCTTTGACACTTCTTGATGAAATTGCTGAATCAGATAAAACGGATTTAACCGTAGTCAGTAATAATCTGGGAGAGGCAGGCAGAGGACTTGGCAAGTTACTACTGGCCGGAAATTTAAAAAAGGCAGTCGGATCCTATTTTACCACTAATCGTGATGCAGTGGAGGCCTGGAATAATGGAAATCTGGAAATTGAATTAGTCCCCCAAGGCACATTAGCAGAAGCGATTCGATGCGGTGGAGCAGGAATTGGCGGCTTCTATACCAGGACGGCTGTAGGGACAAAAATTGCTGAAGGAAAAGAAGAGAAAGTGATTGATGGAGAGAGATATATACTTGAAAAAGCTATCAAAGGAGACGTAGCCATTATTAAATCTTTGAAAGCGGATACACTCGGAAACCTCATCTATGACCACACCGCAAGAAATTTCAACCCACTAATGGCAACAGCAGCCAAGACTGTAATCGCAGAAGTCGATGAAATTGTTGAAGCTGGAGAAATCGACCCTCATCAAGTAGTAACCCCTCATTTATTTGTTGATTACGTAGTGGAAAGTAAATACGTGAAAAAGGGAGGGGTCTATATTGAGTCAATCTAATCGAATCAAAATCGCCAAAAGAGTTGTAGAAGAACTTCCGGAAGGTGCCGTTGTCAATCTTGGTGTTGGCATTCCTACCTTAATTCCGGATTATTTGGATGGTAAGAAAGTTTATTTACAATCGGAAAATGGTTTGCTGGGAATCGGTCCAACACCAGATGAAGAAAATGTAAACATGGATTTAATCAGCGCGAGCAAGAAACCGATTACAATGGATACTGGCGCTTCGTTATTTGATAGTGCTGATTCCTTTGTCATCATACGTGGCGGTCACGTAGATGCAGCGGTTTTAGGTGCCCTCCAGGTTGATCGTTATGGAGAGATTGCCAATTGGGCTGTTCCAGGTAAGAGTATATTAGGTGTTGGTGGTGCGATGGATCTTGTGGCAGGGGCGAAGAAAATCATTATTGCTTCTACTCATCAGGCCAAAAACCATCAACCAAAATTAGTAGAAAAGCTAACCTTTCCAAGCAGTGGAATCAGGAAGGCAGAAATGTTAGTTACAGAGCATGCGGTTTTTAAGTTTACAGATGATGGCCCGGTACTGATTGAAAAATTATCAGATATATCTATGTCTGAGCTTCGGGATATTACTGGTGCTGAATTTAAAGAGAAAATTAAACTGTGAAGGAGGTCTCAATATGAAAAAAGTGATTTGGTTACTGTCAGCTACTATTTTTATGGCAGGAATTTTAATAGGCTGTTCCTCATCAGGAGGGGCAGGTTCAAATAATAACGGGCAAGGGGACAATACAGCTGGTGGAGTCCCTGGTGAAATGACGTTTGGTTCAGCTACCCAAGGGGGGTTTTGGTATACATTATCAGGTGCAATGTCAGACAAAATGAATGATCTATTCCCTGACTCATCTACAACCATTGTAGAAGGGGGGTCTATATCTAATCTACTTGGCTTAGGGCAGGATAAATTTCATATTGCTTTTAGTAACGGGCAGACCGTACCAGAAGCATTGAATGGAGAGAAAGCATTTGAAGAACCGATAACAAACGTAAGCACGGTTGCTACACTGTACCCAAATGTTTTTCATATTGCCGTTCGTGCTGACTCAGATATACATTCTGTTGAAGATTTAGCGGGTAAAACGGTTAGTCCAGGTATTAAAGGCTACAGTGGTGAACTTGCATTTCAGGAGATCCTTAAATTGAATGATATGAGCTATGACGACCTCGAAGGTATTGAATATGTAGGAACATCTGATGGTGCAGATTTACTTAGGGATGGGCACATAGATGCCATTACAGGAATGCTGTCAGCACCTGTTGCCGTATATCAGGAATTAGATACAACATTAGGGCTTCGATTTATACCACTTAAAAAAGAGACTGTTGAAGCACTTCATGCCCAAAATGAAGGGTATCTTGAACACACCATCCCTGCTGGTACGTATCCAAACCAGTCAGAAGATGTCCTAACCACAGCCGGATATACTGTACTGTTAGCAAACAATAATTTGATGAGTGAAGATACCATTTATAAGTTAACAAAAATGATCATTGAAGAAAGAGATTCCTGGGAAGATATCTCTAAAGTAATGAGTGACTTTAACGCCGAGTATTCGGTGAAAAATAGTGTTGGAGAATTACACCCTGGTGCAGAAAAATATTATAAGGAGATAGGAGTATTGGAATAGCTCGTTCTAAGCTTCTCCCGAGGAGGGATGATATGGCGGGAAACCATGTTGACCTGGATGATATTCAGCAGAACCAGACGGAAGTGACCAATGAAAAATTGCGTGCGTTGAAAGGATTTGCAGGCAAACTAATATCCATAATAGCCATTGCCATGTCTATTTTCCATTTGTACACAGGGCTGTTTGGCGTATTTGAGTCCATACTTCAGCGTTCTGCACATTTGGGTTTTGCCTTAGTTCTGGTATTTGCCATCTATCGGCCAACAAAAAAAGCAGGTAAAGAGAAGTTACATTGGTACGATTGGTTATTAATGATTTTATCAATCGTCTCTTATTCATATTTTGTCTTTAACGCTCAGGAGATCCAATCTCGTATGAGCTATATTGAGCAATTAACAAGTTTAGAAATTGTTCTTGGTTTTATTGCGATGTTTACGTTAATTGAGGCTACCAGAAGAGTAATAGGGAAGACGCTCGTTGTGCTGGTTTTTATCTTTCTGGCCTACGGATTCTTTGGCCATTTTATTACTGGAGCATTAGGGCATCGGGAATTTACAACCATGTGGATTATGGATCATTTATTTTATACAACAAATGGTGTGTTTGGAACAGCACTGGGTGTATCTGCAACCTTTATATTCCTTTTTGTTTTATTTGGAAAATTTCTTGAGGTTTCCGGTGCCGGAAATTTCTTTATCAATCTGTCTGTCTCAGCCATGGGACAGTATCGGGGAGGCCCGGCTAAAACAGCCATTGTTGGAAGCTCCATACTTGGTACCATTTCAGGAAGTGCTGTTGCGAATACAGCCACAACAGGTGCATTTACAATTCCACTGATGAAAAAAACAGGCTATAGAAACTACTTTGCAGCTGCTGTAGAGGCTGTGTCTTCAGCTGGTGGCCAAATTATGCCGCCGATTATGGGAGCATCGGCATTTATTATTGCTGCGTATTTAGGGGTTCCGTATATGGAATTGGCTGTAGCTGCAATTATTCCAGCTGTTCTTTATTATCTATCACTGTTTTTGCAAGTAGACCTGCGTGCAAGACGGAATAGAATGGTGGGTATTAAAAAGGAAGAACTGCCAGGCACATGGGGAATCTTTAAGAAAGGTTTCCACTTCCTGATTCCTCTGGTTGTCATTGTCGTTATGCTTGTGGGTGGAAGTTCACCTATGAAGGCAGGGCTTTATGCTATTATAAGCACCATTTTAGTGGCAGCTATTCAGGCTTCTACCAGACTTTCAGGGAAGCAAATCGTGAAGGCTTTAGACCTTGGAGCAAAGGCGTCCCTGGAAACTGTTATCGCATGTGCCGCAGCGGGATTAATCATAGGAATGATAGGTTTAACGGGTATTGGACTGAAGTTCAGCAGTCTGATTATTGAATTATCTGGCGGTATCTTACTGATTGCGCTTATATTTACGATGATTGCAAGTATCATTCTTGGCATGGGATTACCAACAGTTGCTGCGTATATTGTACAGGTACCTTTAACCATTCCCGCATTAATAGAGCTTGGTGTAACACCGGTTGCTGCTCATTTATTTGTCTTTTACTTTGCATCATTGTCAGCTATTACACCACCAGTAGCACTTGCCGCATTTACCGGAGCGGGAATTGCGGGGTCTGAACCGATGAAAACAGGTATGACTGCTGTACGATTAGGCATTACAGCATATATCGTACCTTACCTGTTTGTATATGGAGAACAGCTTCTGTTAATCGGATCTGCATCTCAGATTATTCCATCAGTTATTACAGCTATTATTGGTGTTATTGGCATTGCCTGCGCTGCTGAAGGCTGGGTGCTTCGACACGCATTTTGGTATGAAAGAATGCTTTTATTTGCAGGAGCCATCGGAATGACTATCCCGGGAATTTACTCGGACATTATAGGTGTTATCGTTCTGGTAAGCATCTATTTTCTTCAAAAAACATTTAGAAAGGACTTACTAACTAGTAGTAATTCTAGTAATGCAAAGGAGATGTCGTCATGAATCAATCCGCTGTTGTTGGTGCAGGAGTGATGGGAAAGGGGATTGCTTATGCATTTGCGATTTCCGGATATGAGGTTTTTGTGAATGATGTTAAAGAAGAGGCCCTTGAGAAGGCTGAACGTGACATTGAGTCTCTTCTTGAAAAGAGCTGTGATAAAGGATTTTTAACAAAGGAAGTTTATCATACGGCGCTGGAGAATCTGCATTTTGAAACAGATCTGACAAAGGCGGCCAAAAACGCTGATGTCGTCGTAGAGGCTGTTCTTGAAAAAATAGATTTAAAGATTTCTATTTTTCAGCAACTTGATGAAATTTGTAAGCCGGAAGCGATTCTTGCCACGAATACCTCAACGATGAGTCCAACTGAGATTGGTGCACAAACCTCCCGTCCAGATAAAGTTGTGGCGATGCACTTTTTTAATCCTGTACACAAAATGAAGCTTATTGAAGTGATTCGTGGTCTGGATACATCAGATGAGACTGTTGATCAGGTCAGAACGATTTCCAATCAGATTCAAAAAGAAATGGTTGAAGTCAATGAATTCCCTGGATTTGTGACCTCCCGGATGAATTGTTTGATCGGGAATGAAGCCATGAACATGTTTATGGAGGGTGTTGCAAGTGCAGAGGATATAGATAAAGCTATGAAACTCGGATTAAATCACCCAATGGGTCCGCTTGAACTGGCGGATTTAGTAGGCCTTGATTCCCGTCTTCGCAATATGGAATATCTCCATCAAACATTGGGTGAAAAATACCGTCCTTCACCAATCCTCACAAAGTATGTGAAGGCAGGTCGGCTTGGTAAAAAATCAGGAAAAGGGTTTTACAACTATTCTTAAAAGAAGGGTGAAATCATGAATCAATTTCAAAATGTCGATATCCAAACAGAAGAAGGTATTTTTTGGATAACCCTTAATCGTCCGGAAGTACGCAATGCTTTAGACGCAGCCATGCTTGAAGAAATTGATCAGGCCTTGGATATAGCAGAAAAAAGTCAGGATACAAAAGTAATCATAATTCAAAGTGCAGGGGAAAAGTCGTTTGCTGCAGGTGCAGATATTAAGCAACTACATGAAAAAGAACCTCTGGAAGCCATTGTTCCCGGTATGCAGGCTCTTTATTCTAAAATTGAAAATTCAACAAAGGCCACCATTGCGGTTGTTCAGGGATTTGCCCTGGGAGGTGGGTGTGAATTAGCCATGGCTTGTGATATTCGTATTGCTGGCCACAGAGCGAAATTCGGTTTACCTGAGCTCAATCTGGGGATTATACCGGGAGCCGGCGGTACTCAGCGAATGGCACGGATCATTGGCAAAGGGCGTGCACTGGATATGATTTTAACGGGAAAAATGATTGATGGAAAAGAGGCCGAACGAATTGGGTTAGCCAGCTATTATGTACCTGAAGAAGACAGCCTGACTGAAAAAGCCCAGGGCGTAGCAACAGAGATTTTAAAGAAAGGACCGATTGCTATCCACTTAGCTAAAATGGCCGTTCACAAAGGATTTGATATCGATGAGAGTACGGCAATGTGGATGGAAAAATTATCGCAGGCTGTTGTGTTTGGAACAGAGGATAAACAGGAAGGAACGAAGGCCTTTATTGAAAAAAGGCCGGCATCATTCCAAAACAAATAAGAAAAGGGGCTATCAATTATGGATTTTACTTTATCAGAAGAAATAGAGTTCTTACGTGAAAATGTGCGTAAATTTGTAAAAGAAGAAGTGGAACCGGTTGCAATGGAAATTGAAGAAAACAATGAAATCCCGGAAAAAATCATTGAACAGTCCAAAGAAATGGGATTGTTCAGTCTAAGTATCCCTGAAGAGTATGGGGGCCTGGGCCTTGGCATGGTCGATAAATGTGCCGTATTTGAGGAGCTTGGCAAAACTCATAACGGTTTTACAACTTTGATCGGAGCACATACCGGAATCGGGACAGTCGGTATTGTCGAGTTTGGAACAGAAGAGCAAAAACAGAAATACTTACCGAAAATGGCCACAGGTGAATGGATTGGCGCGTTTGCCCTAACGGAACCATCTGCGGGCTCAAATGCTGCAAATTTAAAAACAACAGCTGTAAAAAAAGGGGATAAATATATCATTAACGGATCCAAACACTATATCACCAATGCTGTTGATGCGAATGTTTTCACTGTTATGGCTGTTACAGATCCTGAAAAGGGTGCCAAAGGAATTACTTCATTTATTGTTGAGAAGGATTTCCCTGGTTTTTCTTTAGGTAGTGTAGAAGAAAAAATGGGACTTAGGGGATCTCACTCTGCGGAATTATTTTTTGAAGATATGGAAGTCCCGGCTGAAAATGTACTGGGTGAAGAAGGGCAGGGCTATGTAAATGCATTAAAGGTACTTGCCAATGGTCGTGCAGGTCTAGCGGCTCGAAACCTGGGCTCCTGTGAAAAATTACTGGAGCATTGCCTAAGCTACGCAAAAGAGCGGGAGCAGTTCGGTAAACCAATTTTGGAAATCCAAACCATCCAGAATATGCTGGCGGATATTAGTATGCAGATCGAAACGTTAAAATCCTTGACATACCGGGTGGCATGGATGACCGATCAAAAGCAGCGTGTGGTAAAAGAAGCGGCGATTGCTAAATTATATGGCTCAGAAGTCTATAACAAAGTAGCTGACCTCGCTGTCCAAATTCACGGAGGCATTGGATACATGAAGGATTACCCAATTGAACGCTATTACCGTGATGCTCGGATTACCAAAATCTATGAAGGTACATCTGAAATTCAACGAAATATCATTGCTGGGGAGTTAATTCGCGAATTAAAGAGAAGGGAAGGATAAAATGGAATTAAGAGAATCCTATATTATTGGTTCTGTGCGTACAGCAGTAGGAAAAATGGGAGGAACATTAAAGGATGTAACTCCTGATTATCTGGGAGAAAAAGTGATTCGGGAAGTCCTTAATAGATATGGAGCGGACGTAGAAGTGGATGAAGTCATTCTGGGTCAGGCTAAGCAAAGTCAGGATCAGGCAAACCTGGGAAGACTGGCGGCATTGCGTGCAGGCTTACCTGTAAGTGTATCTGGTTATACAGTACACCGGCAATGTGGCTCCGGATTACAGGCTATAAATAATGCGGATATGCAACTTAAACTCGGTTTGTCTGATGTCGTTGTTGCAGGTGGAGCAGAAAGCATGAGTACAGCTCCCTTTTACCTGCGAAATGCCAGGTATGGATATAAAGCTGGCAACGGAGTTTTAGTGGATCCGAATACAGAAAGTCAGCCATGCTCCCAGCCAAGAGAAGAATATGGTGAGCTAACCATGGGGCTAACAGCAGAAAATCTGGCCGAAAAATATCAGATTTCCCGAAAAGAACAGGATGAATTTGCTCAACGCAGCCAGGAGCTTGCAGATCAGGCTATCAAAACAGGCCGATTTGAAGATGAAATTGTACCCTTTGAAGTAAAAGAACGGAAAAAAACGCTCACATTTGATACAGACGAACATCCAAGACTGACATCGTTAGAAAAATTAAGCACACTTCCTGCCGTATTTAAAGATGGGGGTTCCGTTACACCAGGAAATGCCAGTGGACGTAATGATGGAGCAGCAGCCCTGTTAATGATGAATAAGGAAAAAGTGGATGAGTATGGAATCAAGCCTCAGGCGAGAATTATTGCCCAGGCGACCAGTGGTGTATCACCGGACATCATGGGAATTGGACCTGTTGAGTCTACGGCAAAAGCATTAAAGCAGGCAAATCTATCAATGGAAGATATCGGGCTGATCGAATTAAATGAAGCATTTGCTGCTCAGTCCATTGCGGTTATCCGTGAAGCAAACATGGATCTGAACAAAGTAAATGTCAATGGTGGTGCCATAGCCCTTGGTCATCCGATTGGTGCCACCGGGGCGATAATTACAACAAAGCTTCTGCATGAAATGGAAAGAAGAGGCGAAAAGTACGGCCTGGTTACCCTGTGTATAGGTGGAGGACAGGGAATCTCAACGATCATAGAATATTTGCAATAAACGGAAGTGACTGGCAACCTGTAGTTGCCAGTCTTCACGATTATTAGGGAAAACGATGGAGCCCATCCATGTTTGAACCCGTGCATGGATCAGCGCCTGATATTGCCGGTCAGGGATTAGCTAATCCTTTGGCTGCCATCTGGTCTGTTGCCCAGATGATGGACCATTTTGGTGAAGAGGAATGGGGGAGAAAAATTGTTTCAACGATTAAACAAATCATCGATGAAGGGGAGGTATTAACCCCGGATTTTGGAGGAGATGCATCAACAGAAGAGGTTGGGGACCAATTTATTAAGCTTTTAACTAGCTATTAAACATAGGCTTCATACAATCTTAGTTTATTTAGGGAATATTTAGGAAAGCTGGTTTGATTATGTTTCGTTTTTGTATGATTATTAGTATAAGTGGCCTATATCTTTTAACTCAATTGCTAAACTACGATACAATGAATCTAGTCTTACAGGTCCTTTGTATTTTTGTTTTCTTAATGGTTTATAATAAATTAAACCCCAAGAGAAAAATCTTAACAGGAAGTCTATTTTTGCTGGGAATTTTGATTCATTTTTTCCAAGGCTATACAGGCTTGAATCTGTTTAATGGGATCACTCAAAATCTTGCACTATTATCTATTATTATTTTAGCTCCATTATTATCCATACCTTTGAGGCAGGAAGGTATTATTGATGGAGTTGTGACTATGTTTGAAAAAAGAAACGACGATGAGCAAAAAACCTTTTATGGAACAAGCGGTTTTATGCTTAGTCTAGCTCCTATTTTAAATATGGGTGCACTTAGAATCGTTCATGGTTTTCTGAAGGATATAAAAATTCAGCCTAAAATGCTTTCGCAGGCTTATTATAGTGGATTTACCCCTTCGATTATCTGGTCACCATTTTTCGCTTCAGTCGGTATTGTTCTGTTTACCTTGGAGATGTCCTACTTGAACTATATGCCCATTGGAATTATATTTGCAGTTATACAAATCCTGATTGGTTTTTTTATTCTGCGCCCCCGGAAAAGAGATGATGAAATTCCGGAAAAAATTTCCCTGAAAGAAGACAATCAAAACAAGAATTTTGTTCTTCTGCTAGTTTTCGTTGTTAGTCTCCTCATGTTATTAGTTTTACAGGAAGCAATCATTGACCAGCCAATGTTAACCCTTGTTTGTATGAACTGTATTATTATTCCTGTTGTATGGGCAGTCATACGACAAAAGTGGGGGAGAATTAAAGAGGTGTTCCTTCCATATAAAAAGCAAGTAGCAAATGGAATAAATATGGAAATTGCGATCTTTTTAAGTGCGGGTCTTTTTGGAAATGCGCTGGTGAACACAAGAATTGTTGATGTAGTTGGAGCGATTTTGGTCTGGTCATCACAAATCTCTATATTCCTTTTATTTTTACTTATCCTCTTATTAGTGACTATTATGGCGTTGTTTGGTATGCATCAAATCATAGTTGTGCCTATCATATTAACACTACTATTATCAACAGATATTCAGGTCAGTGCGATGGCCATTGCTTTTATGTGTACGTTTGCGTGGATGTTATCATCTGCCATCAGTCCATTAAACGCACTAAACATCATTATAAGTAACTGTGTCAGAAATGACGGCTGGACTGTTGCGTATCGATGGAATGGAAAGTATTTCTTTGCGGTTACTCTATGTGCTTTTATATATGTGTATATTATAGATGTTTTATAGCATAACAAAACATGAAATAAATAGGGTGAATGGTTTATGAGTCAAAGTTTATTAAAGGCTATAAAGTTATTAGACTGTTTTAAAGACAAATCCGAAATGACACTATATGATTTGGTGGAGGAATCAAACTACCCCAAGACTACCGTGTTCAGGCTTGTTACCTCACTGGAGGAAGCGGGATTATTAGTGAAAGTTAAAAGGTCCAGTCATGATGTCAGGTATCGGCTCGGCTTAAAATTATTAGAGTTAGGAAAGCGTGTCAGTGATCAGCTGGAATATCGAAAAATAGCCCTTCCGTATATGAGAAAGTTAAATTCAAAGTTAAATGAACTGGTACAAATGGCAGTGATAGAGGGGGATGAGGCTATTTATGTAGAAAAACTGGATAGCACGAAACCTGTACGGCTCGTCATACATGTAGGAGGCCGGTCTCCTCTATATGCGGGTTCAGCTCCTAAATTACTGCTTGCCTATATGAATGACGAGGATCGTGAGGATTATCTGCAGAATATAACGCTTGAAAAGATGACTGAAAATACCATAGATAATCTAGAGCAATTAAAACAGGAATTGGATGTCATTAAACAACGAGGATATTCAATCAGTAAAGCAGAACATTACCGGGATACCATGGGCTTTTCCTATCCTATAAAAGACTTTTATGGGGAAACAGTTGCTGCTTTAGGGGTCAGTATTCCCATTACCGACTACTCAAAAGCACGTGAGGAAATCATTTTAGAAGAAACACGAAAAACTGCAGAAGAGATTTCCAGAGAGTTAGGGTATAGAGGTTAGGGTTGACCATACCAAGTGTTGCGATATCTGTCTGATGGATTAAGCCATTAATCTTAGTCGGCAAAGGATGAGAACAAAAGGGTCCCCACACTATCACATAGATTTGAAAAAAATGGCTCGGGAAATAACGCCGGAGCCATTTTTTATTGGTGAATTCGACAAAATTCGGGTAGTGACAGGCACCTAGATAAACACATTCGCTACAAGTAATAGAATCATAGCGACAAACCACATGACAGTAGTTGGGACGGACCATACCAGCATTTGTTCTTTTACATTGGTGATTCCAAGCATACGGTTTACGACCCAGAAGAAGCTGTCGTTAAAGTATGAGAATACAAGAGAACCCATTGTAGCTGCAACTACGGCTAGTGCCATGTTGACATCTAATGTAGCCAGGATTGGTGCTGAGATGGAAGCGGCTGTCATCATGGATACCGTTCCACTCCCTTGGATAACACGTACAAAGGATGCGATAAAGAATGGAATCAGGATTGCTGGTAATGGAAATTCGGCAACCTGGTTTGCGATATAATCGCCAGCACCGCTTTGGGCAAGTACTTCACCCAAGGCACCACCAGCACCGGTAACAAGAAGGATAATACCAGCTGTCTGTACGCCTTCCTCCATGCGTTTCAGTGCATCATCACGGCTGATATCCCGAACGAGTAGATAAATCGCCAGCAGTAAGCCGATTCCGACAGCTATAATTGGTTGTCCTAAGAATAGAATATAGCTGTAAAGGCCTTCCGTTAAATCTAAAGCTGATAGAGTTGTATTCATGAAAATAAGCAAAATCGGAATTAAAATCGGTGCCATGGATCTTCCTAATGAAGGAAGCTTTTTGGATCTTTCGTCCATAATCTCCAGTAGTTCCGGATATCCCATTTCTTTGTCAGGACGGGAGAATCCTGTATCAGATTCCTCATCAGGAAGCTGATAGATTTTTTTGCCAACCCATTTTGCGTATAATACTCCGACAACTACTAGTGGGATACTGAATAAAATTCCTAAAAGAATAACGAGTC
The DNA here is from genome assembly GCF_039522525.1 of Salinibacillus aidingensis. Classification (GTDB taxonomy): domain Bacteria; phylum Bacillota; class Bacilli; order Bacillales; family Alkalibacillaceae; genus Salinibacillus; species Salinibacillus aidingensis. Next base: position 92,016 of record NZ_BAAADO010000002.1, on the reverse strand, counting down.
CAATATCAACGCCAAAAATACCGGCTACTCCTAAAGGTCCTGGGGTTGGTGGGACTAATGAGTGTGTGACAACAAGTCCCGCTGCTAAAGCTACCCCGATGGAAACCACTGATTTACCTGTTCGTCTTGAAAGGGATTTGACCAAAGGGTTTAAAATAACAAAGGCTGAGTCCACGAAAATCGGAATGGAAATAATGAAACCGGCAATTGCCATCGCCCATTCTTCCTTTTTCTTACCTACAAATCGAATGAGTGAATAGGCTAAGGTTTCGGCAGCTCCTGAGACTTCCAGTAAGCGGCCCATCATTACTCCAAGTCCAATGACAATACCGACAGATCCCAACGTTCCGCCAAATCCTGACGAAATTGCGTCTGCAACAGCAGGTGGGGCCATTCCGCCTATTAAACCTGCGATTGATGCGGCAATGATGAGTGCTAAAAATGTGTGCACCTTCGTCTTCAGAATAAGTAAAATTAAGACAATGACGGCTAATACTAAGCCGGCAATCATTTGTGTTCCGGATACGGAATCCATTTCTCTTCCCCCTTTGAATGCGATTACAATTTTATTTGAGAGATAAAGGATGATGAGAGGCACCATCCTTTATCATGTTACAGAGCTTCTAGGCTAAATAGCTTTGTAAAAACTTATTTTGTCAGACTCTCAGCTGTAAAACGCGGTGCATATTCCCCGGCAACCTTAATACACTCTTCCATGCTGATGCTTTCCGCAATGTTTTTACCCGCAATATCAAAAGCGGTTCCGTGATCAACGGATGTTCTCAAGAATGGAAGACTGTTGGTAATAGATACAGTACGGTGGAAGTCCGTCATTTTCGCTGCAATATGTCCCTGGTCATGGTAGAGAGACAATACTGCATCATATTTTCCATTTAAAGCCTGAAAGAACACAGAGTCCGCTGGTACAGGTCCTGTTACATCAATTCTATCTTCTTGGGCTGCTTCAATGCCTGGTGTGATTTGTTCAACTTCCTCCATACCGAACAGACCGCCTTCACCACTGTGTGGATTTAATCCGGCTACAGCAAATTTTCTGCTTTCAACCCCTAATCGTTGTAATGCCTGGTCACAGCGATTCAGGTAGTTACGGACACGCTCTTTTGTCATTTGATTAATGGCATCTTTTAGAGATAAATGGCGTGTCAGGAAGAAAATTCTCATTCCATTTACCTCGAACATGGTCAGTGGATCTTTTGCTCCCGCCAAATCCTCAAGCATCTCAGTGTGTCCGATGTAAGGCACTTTTGCAGCTTTCAGTGATTCTTTGTTAATTGGGGTGGTAGCCAGTGCTTTTACCTTTCCATCCATGGCTAAGTCAACGGATGTTTTGATATATTCGAACGCACCCTGACCACACTGGGCAGACACTTCTCCATATTCAAACTGATTCATATCAATATTATCCAAGTCAATCAGGTCCACGGTTCCCAGCTCGTATTTTCCTTCTTCCGGAGAACTGATTACGTTAATTTCTAAATCAGCCTCAACGATAGATATGGCTTTTTCAATAACCTTTGCATCACCAACGACTAATGGCTTGCAAATATCATAAATCTTCTGTTTGGTCAGAGATTTCATTGTGATTTCAGGACCAATTCCGGCTGGATCTCCCATTGGAATTGCAATAATGGATTTTTCTACTGTTTTCATGTGTATGTCCTCCTTTAGAATGTTGATTCTTGATAAGCCATTCCTGACTTTCATCAGGATGTCTTTGAATTTACTGTGTTTAGCCTATGTCTGATCAGATCCGGGCGTCTAAGCTAGCAAACGGGCGCTTCAGCACTAGTGCTTTTAATGGCATTTGGATAACAAAAACTTAATGCATGTGTACATTGCCTTTTTATTTCCAATCATCCCACCTTTCGTGATGATCGGGAGTCCATCAAAGTGGCCTCCAATGAGGGTTCCATAAGCGACAAGCGGAAGAACTTCATCTTCTAATTTGATTCCATCCGCCCGGCTTAGCGAGCAAATCGATGCAGTTATATCACCACCGCTTGAGAATACTCCCCCAATTTCGTGGGTGGTTTTTTCCATAACCATTCGGGTGATTTTACCTAAACCATCTGCAATACGTTTGGCCAGAAAATCTTTAGATACTCCCGCTTCCTTGGCTTTTGCTTTTAAGTCAATCTTTTTTGAATCAGGAGCATTGGTGGTGATGACTAAAAGATCCTGCTTTTCAATTTTCTGTAAGGCTAAATTTGTTACACGATTCACTTCCTCATCCCAGGATTCATCGGAAGTGGTAGCGAGCTTTTCGACATTCGCGTAGACGGGATCAGCGTTCATCCCATCGGTTAAATAATGCAATTGCTTTTTACTAATGGACGTAACACTGCCCACGGTTACAAGAATTTTCTGACTGGCCTCATAGTTCTGGCTGTAAGCTCGGGCGTATTCTGCCGTTAAAGGACCTGGATCAACCGGAACCAGCTGGTATTCTTTAATGCGTGCCATGGTCTGTGCGATTCTTTCAATTTCGTCCTCTGTAACTGCATCAACAACAATAACCCGGTTTCCTTCCTTGATTTGTTTTCTGAGTGCTGCCTCCAGTGCGTATTTCCCTTCTAAAACGGTTTCAAGTCCAATGTGTGTAACAGGATATGGATTGTCTTTCTGTAAAATATCCGGTACATACGATTTGAGAAGAGGGGCAACGGGATCCTTGGCTACATCAGTTTCCTGGACAGGGATCCCATCAATTAACAGGTAGCCTCCTGATGTGATTCTGCCGGTATCCGGAAAGGAAGAAACGACAACAGCCACGGAATCCTCACCTAGTTCTGTGAGAAGAGTTTCGAGTTCGGAACCGATGTTGGTTCCTCTGATGGTGCTGTCAATGCGTTTACAAACAATATCAGCACCCCAGTTTTTGAAATGATTTGTTACCGTCTTCACACGCATGGTTGATGTCTCTCTTGCTGCATATCGGCTGTCTGTATCTACACAAATGGCATCATACTTGCCATTAAAGGTCGGTTCATTGTAAAACATCATTGTTGCAGAGCTGAATCCTTGAGTTGATAAACGTACACCTGTACCATTAGCTCCAGTTAAATCATCTGCTATGACTCCAACTTTCATGATCGTTTCCCCCATTTGCTTTCATGACGTTTAAATGCTCTTTTAATAATGATTCATATTCTTTATCGATGGTCTGATCGGTAATGATTCCATCCAATTCAGAGAGACTGCAAACCTTTGTGAAAGATTTTTGTTTAAATTTACTGGAATCTGAAACAAGCCAGACTTGATCAGCTGCTTCAATCATCAGCTTCTTAATGGAAGCCTTTTCAAAACCGGGAGCTGTTATTCCGGCATTTATATCAATGGCATGAGCCCCAAGGAAAAAGAGGTCAACATGGATTTCACGTAAAATGTTTTCGGTTACATTTCCAAATAACGCTCCGATACGATTCTGAAGTTCTCCACCGGTTATAATCACCTTTACCTCACTGTCCATTAGCTCAGCAGCAATCTTAATATCATTGGTTACGATGGTTACGTCAGATCGATTTTTCATCAATCTGGCAATCTCTAAAGTCGTTGTCCCTGAATCCAATAGAATCGTAGCCTGATCAGGAATAAGCTGGATTGCTTTTTGAGCAATATGCTTTTTCTGCTGAGAATGCTTGCCTTCTTTCAACTGAAAAGGGGACTCATTAATCAATGGTTTATTTAATACCGCGCCTCCGTGGGTTCGGATGACTTCTTCCTGCTCCTCGAGATAGGATAAGTCCCGTCTGATTGTCATTGTGGAAACATCAAGCTCTTCAGCAAGCTTTTCAATGTCTATTTTTTCTACCTCTGCTAATCGTTCAAGAATTAGTTGTCTTCGCTTTTCCTTCGAATACATATCATCACCTGTTTGTAATTAACATCTTATGTGCTAATTATGTTTCAAATGAACAAAATAGTCAAGAATTTTTTGTCTAAAATGATAGAAATGAACAAAGAGTAGTGGAAATGGTTTTTGTATCTCATGACTGTCTTCTAGGGGAAGGTGCCTGTCACCACCCGAATTTTGTCGGATGATAATACCTGTTTATATAGCCCAATTATAGGCTTCTTACTATTTTTGTAGTACAAAGGAAGGAGGGTACACCTATAAAAATATCGAAAAATTAGGTATTTTTACTTGTTTTTATCGACATTTCTAGTATTATAGGGGTGAGAAACAAATAATCACCTAAAATATGACTACTATAAAAGTAAGGATTTCAGACTACGGACATAATGTCAATCTTTGAGGAAAACGAAGATGAAGTAACGACAATTGAATCGTCTGTTTCATATAAGAATCAGGCGGGAATACTAACGAACAGGATGAACACCTTGATGGAACAATGCAACAATGCGCTGGACGCTTAAACTCTCACTTATTGACGTTTCACTTTACGTGATAGGAGTGGAAATATGGCTGATTTTAATGAAAAGTTGCTGGAATTAATTCAAGAGAAACGCCAATGGATGATTCAGACCGCGAAAGAAAAGGGGATGAACCACCAGGATACAATCAATGCCAGTCAGGCCCTGGATTACTACCTTAACCTTCACCATCGACATATAAGCCAAAATGAAAAAATAAGTGAGCAAACATGGAAAGGTAAAGAGCGTCTGGAAAAGGAAGCTCAGTAATCCGCTGAAAAGGCTTCTTTGTAAAGGTGTTGCATTAATACTATATAGCTATACAATTTTAAACAACCAGCTCAATCCTGTTAAAGGGAGGGGCTGGTTGATTTTTTATTTAAAAGACGCTGTTATAATCTATTGCTGATAAAGATCAACACCAGAAACATTTCGACAAAATCCGGGTAGTGACAGGCACCAATCCCATGATAGAATACTAGATACATATGAAATTGGGACGGTTAACTTACTTTTTGTCTCATAAGGGGCATTTGCTATGTCTTTTGAAATGATGTTTGTGCTTATTATCATTATTGCTATGCTGGGTGGGCTGCTTTTTGAGGTGGCGCGTCCTGACATGGTTGTTTTTTCAGCGCTTACAACTTTATTAATCACTGGTATTTTAACACCTGATGAGGCACTGCAGGGCTTTTCCAACGAGGGAATGCTGACCATTGCCTTGTTATTTATTGTAGCGGGTGCGGTTCAAAAGAGCGGCATCGTGGACCGGGCCATGAGCAGCTGGCTGGACATGGGGAAAACAAGGATTGGCTCGATGTTTCGTTTTCTGATTCCTTCCTCACTGTTTTCCGCTTTCCTGAATAATACCCCGATTGTCGTTACCTTTACGCCCCTCATAAAAAAATGGTGTGAGGATCATGGGATTGCACCATCGAAGTTTTTAATACCCCTATCCTATGCCACCATTTTGGGGGGGACAATGACTTTAATGGGGACCTCTACAAATCTGGTCGTCCACGGGATGCTGCTTGATTATGGTCTTGAAGGGTTTTCCTTCTATCAGCTGGCCGTGGTTGGTCTGCCTATCACGATTGCCGGGATTGCTTATCTATTCTCTATTGGCTATAAAATCCTTCCTGAAAACAAAGGCTTTCAACAGCAGATCAAAGAGGAATCAAGGGAATATATTGGCGAAATGGTCGTTGGCTCTGATTTTCCTCATGTGAACAAGAGTGTGCAGGAAGCAGGACTTCGTGATTTGAAGGGTCTGTATTTGATTGAAATTATCCGGGACCATGACCGGATTTCTCCTGTGCGCTCCACTTCAACGATTCAGATAGGTGACCGTCTTATTTTTGCAGGGCTCATAACGACACTTGCGGATTTGCAGCGGATGAAAGGGTTATATGTGGAAACAGGGACCAATATTGAACTTGAGGATTTGCGGAATGGAACCTCGCAGCTGGTAGAGGCAGTTGTTTCCCATCAATCAGCCCTATTATCAAAGTCGATTAAAGAGTCAAAATTCCGTTCAAAGTATGATGCAGGGGTTATCGCTGTTCATCGAAATAACGAACGAATCCATAGTAAAATTGGGGATATTGTGCTGCGACCCGGGGATACACTCCTCTTACTGGCTGGACCTGATTTTATAGAAAATTACCGGCAATCGAATGATTTTTATGTGGTCTCCTCCCTTGATGCACCTAAATCCTTAAACGCAGATCCCAAAAACGGCTGGTTCTCCATAGGACTCTTAATCGTCATGATTCTGACGGTTACACTCGGATGGCTGTCGATGTTTAAGGCGATGGCATTGGCAGTGCTCATCTTGTTTGGTATGCGAATCATAACCCCGGAGGAAGCGAAGCGAAATGTACAGTTTAATGTTTTATTGCTGATTGCTAGCTCCTTTGGAATTGGTGTAGCCATGACGAAAACGGGGCTCGCGGAATGGATTGCAGAGGGCATTCTTGCCGTTGGACAGCCGTTGGGGTTACTGGCGGTATTATTTTTAATGTATCTTTTAACGAATGTGTTTACAGAGCTGATTACGAATAGCGCGGCAGCTGTTCTTATGCTGCCTATAGGTCTGGAAATGGCAGCAAATCTCCAGGTGAATCCGATGGGCTTTGCGGTACTCATTGCTATCGCGGCATCGTCAAGCTTTATGACCCCGATTGGCTACCAGACTAACCTTATTGTCTATGGTCCGGGAGGGTATACATTTACGGACTATGTAAAAGTCGGAGCTCCCTTAAGTATGATTGTCATGGTGATTACAGTTATGATTGTAAACTTTATTTGGTTCTAGGAGGGTATTAAATATGGGAAAATCAGAAAATATTGTATGGCATGAATCAAAAGTAACGAAAGCAGACCGGGAAAAATTAAATGGACACAAGGGAGCTGTTTTATGGTTTACCGGTTTGTCAGGCTCCGGGAAGTCAACCATTTCTGTTGAGGTTGAAAAAGAGCTCCATGCCCGGGGGATTCATACCTATCGTCTGGATGGGGACAATGTTCGTCACGGTTTGAATAAAAATTTAGGCTTCAGCCCGGACGACCGTAAAGAGAACATTCGCCGTATTGGTGAGGTTTCCAAATTAATGGTGGATGCAGGCCTGGTAACTCTTACTGCTTTTATCTCTCCATACCGTGAGGACCGCGACAACATTCGTGAGCTTCTGGGGGACAGGGAATTTATTGAAGTGTTTGTTAAAGCAAGCGTGGAAACCTGTGAATCCCGTGACCCTAAAGGGCTGTATAAGAAGGCACGTGCCGGGGAAATTAAAGGTTTTACCGGAATCGACGCCCCATACGAAGAACCAGTGAACCCGGAAATCACCGTGGATACCGATAAACAAACCCTTGAAGAATCCGTGCAGCAGATTGTGGAGTATTTCATCGGGTAGGTGCCTGTCACCGCCCGAATTTTGTCGAATAGGTGACAGGCACCACCCGGAAAATGTCGAATGAAAGGATTATGAGATCTATGGCTGATTTAGTAAGGTTGATGGATATTACATTAAAGGCTGGAAAGGAAATTATGGAGGTTTATCAGGAGGAATTTGATGTGGAGCACAAGGACGACCATTCTCCACTAACAATTGCTGATAAGCGTTCCCATGAAACGATTATGAAGGAGCTGAAGGTTGCCTATCCGGAAATTCCTGTACTCAGTGAAGAAGGAGCCGAAATCCCATACGATGAACGCTCTGATTGGGATAAATTCTGGCTGGTTGATCCTCTTGATGGTACGAAGGAATTTATTAAGAAAAACGGAGAATTTACAGTTAACATCGCATTGATCGAAGGAAGTTACCCAACAATGGGTGTGATTTACGCGCCGGCACTGGACACTTTCTATTTTGGAAAAGAAGGTTTGGGTGCTTTCAAACTGGAAGAGGCCTCTGAAAGCAAAGCGGAGAATGAGACAGATCTAGTGGAACAAAGTGAACAGCTGCCAAATGTGAAGGAATCTGATGTGATTAACGTAGTCGCCAGTCGCTCCCACATGTCTGATGACACACAAGCGTTTATTGACGAGCTTAAAAAGGGCGGACAGCAAGTAGATGTCGTTTCAGCAGGAAGCTCACTGAAGTTTTGTCTGGTAGCAGAAGGAAAAGCCGATTATTACCCCCGTTATGCACCGACGATGGAATGGGACACAGGTGCCGGACAGGCGATTGTGGAAGCCTCAGGTGGAACTGTACTTAGACATGAGGATCAGGAAAGATTTTATTATAATCGGGAAAACTTGCGGAATGGCTGGTTTTTGGTAACCCGATAAGGTGCCTGTCACCACCCGAATTTTGTCGAAAAATATTGTGCTATACTGAACAGAGGCTTCCTGAGCTGAAAACGTAACTTTTATCCGGATAGGCAGGAAGTTATCGATTATAAGGGGAATTGGGACGATTTCCTACAGCAGGTCCAGAGTTGAATTATTACTGTGTAACAGGGGAAGCAAAATGAACTGCAGCAGGTGATTATCCGCTTAACCAAATTTACGGTGGCAGAAGAAACCGCTGATGATTTAGCTTATTGGATTGGATTCGATTACTTAAAGAGAGAATACGTGAACTGGAAGGGGCGTGAGGATAACTGGTCTGATTCTCGCGTCCCTTATTTTTAAGGTGTCATCCTTTTGCATTCTAAATTATACAGCATTATAATATCGTGACTGGATAGAGGGACTCCTCTGTGTCCTAAAGTTGTAATCAGTCTCTGTAGCTGATAAAATATGTTGGAAAAATATACGTGGAGGAAGCAAAATGCCAAACGAACGGATGAAAAATAAATTAATTGAAGTGATCGATAACCAGCTTCAAATGGATGAGCCAAAGTGTACGAAGACCAACCTCGACAGATTAATCAATGCTGGCTATACAGAACAGGAAGCAAAGGAAAAAATCGGCACCGTTTTAGTAGAAGAAATGTATGATGTAATGAAACAGCAAACACCATTTGATGAAGAGCGTTATTGCAGGAAGCTCGGGAAACTGTAGAGTAGGTCTGCAGACAATCCCGCTGCACCCGGGTGCCTGCAGTAGCATAGGTGCCTGTCACCACCCGAAAAATCTTGTTTCACAAAATGTTTCACAAGCGAGCGTAAAGGAGCGTTGCCATTTGATAGAGGTTTACACAGACGGTGCAGCAAGGGGCAATCCAGGACCTGCCGGAGTTGGAATTTACATAAAAGCCCAAGGGAATAAGTATGAGTATTCCTTTTCACTGGATACCACGCTCTCCAATCATGAAGCAGAGTTTATCGCTGTGATTAAAGCACTGGAGATCTGCAGGGAGCAATTCCCTGATGAAATTTTATCCTTTCGATCCGATTCCAAAATCGTCGTGGATGTCATTGAAGCGGATTTTACGAAAAACAATGTCTTCCAGCCACTGTTAAATGAAATCAGAGAAAAAGCGGATCCTTTCCCTTTCTTTTTCATCAAATGGATTCCGGAAAAGCAAAATAAGCACGCGGATGAACTGGCACGAAAGGCGATCTAAAGTTGGTGCCTGTCACCACCCGGATTTTGTCGAATAATCGTTGCGGTGATAGGGCTTGGATTCCTCCTTTTTTAGAATCCAAAATTCGGTATGCTATTATAGCGTTATACTCGAATATTAAAGGAGGTCCAATCATGAAAATCGCTTTTATCTCAGACATCCACGGAAACGCAACGGCAGTAGAGGCTGTTTTAAAGGATATCCAATCCAAAAATGCAGATCAAATTGTGGTTCTTGGTGACCTTTGCTACCGCGGTCCTGAGCCTGAACGTTCACTGGAGCTCATTCAATCGCTGAATCCCACAGTTGTGAAGGGAAATGCGGATGAATGGGTGGTTCGCGGCATTCGTGAGGGAGAGGTACCTGACCAGGCGCTGGATATGATGAGAACGGAGCAGAAATGGACCGCAGACCGGCTTTCGAATGAAGATATTGATTATCTTAAGGGCTTGCCGGCAGAGGCAACCATTGATTTAACGGCCCAGATAAAAATTCATGTCTTTCACGCCACCCCCAATAGTCTTTTTGACATCGTAAAGCCTACTGAAGCTGATGAAATAGTGGAAAGCAAACTTATGAAGGAAGCATCAGCCGACATTTATCTTTATGGTCACATTCACCTCCCCTATGTTCGCTACATAAATGGCAAGACAGTTGCCAATCTGGGAAGTGTGGGCCTTCCGTTCGATGGCATGAATCATGCATCCTATTTGATGGCTGAAGGAGAGGGGGAGCATTTTAAAGTCGGTATTCAGCGTGTAAAGTACGATACAAGTCAGGTGATTCGGAAGGCAGAAGAAGTCGCTTACCCCAATCCTGATTTTTTAAAACAGGTGCTAGCCAAATAGAAGGCACTAACATGCATCAATCCTTGCAAATCATCTATTCAGGCGTATCTATGGATCATAGGTACGCCTTTACTTTGGACAGCAGCAAACTTAAATATTATTCGACAAAATCCGGGTGGTGACAGGCACCGCAATAATGATACGATAATAAATGATAAACAATGACAAAATTGGAGGTATTTCAAATATGGCTATTGAAGCACATGGTGGCACGCTTATTAACCGGGAGCTTCAGGGCAATGAAAAGGAAGCTGCTCTTGAAAAAGCGAAGAACCTCAAAACCTTAACCCTGTCCGCATGGGCCATTTCTGACCTTGAATTGATTGGAATTGGCGGTTTTAGTCCATTAACAGGATTTATGGGACAGGCTGATTATGAGAGCGTCGTTCAAAATACCCGTCTTGCTGATGGTACTGTATGGAGTATTCCGATTACGCTGTCTGTAGCAAACGATGAGGCCGATCAGTACCAGGTTGGGGAGGAAATTGCGCTAAAAGGGGAAGACGGCGTTATTTATGGAACCCTTCAATTAGAAGAAAAATATACATATGATAAAAAGCTTGAGGCCGAGAACGTTTATGGCACAACCGACGAAGAGCATGCAGGAGTGAAAAAGCTGTACGAACGCGGCGGCGATGTGTATTTGGGTGGTCCGATTACGCTGTTAAACCGTCCTGATCATGGAGATTTCACTGACTTTTATATGGATCCAAGTGAAACCCGGCAGATGTTTGCGGATCTTGGCTGGAAAACCATTGTTGGCTTCCAGACCCGTAACCCTGTACACAGAGCCCATGAATATATTCAAAAATGCGCGCTTGAAGCTGTCGATGGTCTTCTCTTAAATCCACTTGTGGGTGAAACAAAATCTGATGATATTCCGGCGGATGTGCGTATGGAAAGCTATCAGGTGATTTTGAAAAATTACTACCCTGAAGATCGTACACGCCTGGTCATTTATCCTGCAGCGATGCGCTATGCCGGACCAAAGGAAGCCATTTTGCATGCCATTGTTCGTAAAAACTATGGCTGTACCCACTTCATTGTCGGCCGTGATCACGCTGGTGTAGGCGATTATTATGGCACCTATGAAGCACAGGAGTTTATCAATCAGTTTGAAGATGAGCTTGGCATTACCATTTTTAAATTTGAACATGCCTTCTATTGCACAAAATGCGAAAACATGGCAACAGCGAAAACTTGCCCGCACGACAAAGAAAACCATGTGCATTTAAGTGGTACAAAAGTTCGCGGTCTGTTGCGCAACGGAGAGAAACCGCCAAAGGAATTCTCCCGTCCTGAGGTGGCAGCGGTATTGATTAAAGGAATGCAGGAAAATTAAAGGATTAAAAAGGTTGAAACGTATTACCCCAATTGTAGGATCGACTCCGGCAATTGGGGTATATTTCTGTTCGGGCTGTTATAGTGGCTGTAACCCCGTGCTTTTATCGTTAAAGAGCGATCCTTCATCGTGTATCTGTAATATGGCTTAGATGACGGAAAAACGACTCTGTACATTAGGGAAGCTGTCCATCATTAAGTATGAACCAACCTCATTATCTCCCATTCCGCCATTATTGAAGTCTTATGCCCTCGTAATAAAGCTGCATTCTCTAAGGGAACGTTAAAAAGCTCATATATCCTTCACATCGGGGAATACTAACCTAAAACACCACGATATAGGAGGATGAAAATGTTTGAATCCCTGGGCCTTTTGGCAACCATTTCGAGTTTGAAGTTTATTCGGAAAAAAATTGTCCCCTCAACCTCTAAAAAAAAGCTGCGCAAAAATCGAAACCAGCTTTTAAATTGATAAAAACAGGGGATGGAAGGCCAACTATTGAATGTATTAAGATACGGTATAAATCTTGCTTAAGACATAAAGGAGAAACCACAATGGATGAACGTTTAGATGTTTTGGATGAGAACCTGCAAGTAATTGGTCAGGAAAATCGAAAGACCGTTCACGAACAGGAATGGCTGCATGCGGCCTTTCAATGCTGGCTTTATACGTATCTGTATGACGTTCCTTATCTGCTCTTTCAAGTCAGAAATGCTCACGTGAATTATCCTAATTTACTTGATATTACAGTTGGCGGGCATTTAAAAGCCGGGGAGGGACCTGAAGAAGGATCAAGGGAAATTAAGGAAGAAATCGGGTTGGAGGTACCATTTCATGAGTTAACGCCCCTGGGAATCGTCCGTGATACTCTTCAGCAGCCCAATGGCAAACAGGACAGGGAATGTTGCTATGTTTATGCTTATCATTATAAGGGGGATATAACAGAACTTAGGATAAATCCTGATGAAGTAGCAGGGATTGTTTGTCTGCCAATGGATGATTTTAAGCAGATAATTGAGAGGGATTATGAGAATTATAGAACAGAGGCCTTATCTTATCAGGGAAATCAGGTCAAATCCAAAACCCTGAATCTGACAATAAAAGATTTTGTTCCACACACCGAGGCTTATTATGAATTTGTCCTGTATCACCTTTCTCAACTACAAAACGCAAAGTAATCCCATACTCTATTGTAAAGATGAATAAATAGAAGTGAAAAGGGGAACATAATGAACGCAGGCGTGTAAGGGAAGTGGAGCAATGAAACTAAAATGACTGATGGTAGCTCTGCAATACATAGGACCTTTACGTGAAAAGCAGGAAGGTCAGGGGATGCTGCCCTGGCCTTTATTTTAGTGCCGCTTTTTTCATTTCTTCAATATAAAAATGCCATGCTGCCCTCCTTCTTCAGTAATGGCTGAACCCGTATGCTTTTCCAAATATGATTTGATTTTTTCATAAAGCTGGCCCCTATTTTCACATTTCTCATGCCTTTTCTGAAATAATCCCCTGTAAGACATTTCCTATCGATATAATGTTTATCTGGATAATAAAAATTCCCGGAGACTCTTTTCGAGTTGAAGCGGAATCCCCGGCTATCCAATTTCAATGGTTTTAGATGATAGTATAATTTTGCACAAACCCTTTGTACTAAAATTATATATTGAAAGCACTTCCAATACTGATTTAATCGTATTATAATTAGATTAAGTTAGCTAACGTAATCTTGTGAATATAATTTTTGCACTAAAGGCCGGGGATCCCGATGACACTGGACAAAAGAAGTGTTCATATTTTAAACCTGTTTTTGGACAGAGATGATTTTTATACGGTTCAGGAACTATCCAAAAAAGTCGGAATTTCCAGAAGAACCGTTTATTATGATCTCAAGAAGATTAATGCTTGGTTGAGTGAACACCAATTGGAAAAGATTCAGCAGCAAAAAGGAACAGGTTTTTATTTAAAAAAATCTGTAAAGGCAGAAATTCCGGAACTGATTAATGAGCTGGATGAATGGCAGTACTTTCATAATAAAGAAGAGCGGTTAGCATTACTGGCCGTGAAATTAATGACAGATTCACAACCTCTGTTTGTAAAAGATTTTATGTCGCTGACCCGGGTAAGCAGAGGAACTGTTTTTAGTGACTTAAAGATGTTGAAGACAGAATTAGGTGAATGGTCTCTTATCTTAACCTACCAACATACAGATGGTTATATCATCGAGGGAAAAGAATCGACCAAGCGAAGTGCATTGGTGCATTACGCAACAAATCTTATTTCAAAAGATAAGTGGAATGATATTTTGCTCAATATTAATCAGATTTCATCAATAGAATCTAAGAATCTTCGTTATTTTAATCAGCATCATTTAAATCAAATGAAAACGGTTATTTTGAATGCTGAGACATTTTTGGGTAATGAACTAACCGATGAAACCTTGCACTTTCTAGCTATCCAATTGCTCATACTGCAACAGAGAATTGAGCAGGGGAATCGTGTTTCTGTCGAAGAATCTGAAAAGGAAGTGCTCAAGGAAACCAAAGAGTTCGAGGCAGCATACTGGATATCTGGACAGTTAAAGGCTGAAGGTGTGAATCTGCCAGAGGATGAAATTTACTTTCTCACAATGAATTTGCTAGGTTCACGTGTAAACCACTCTGATTATAATGAAGCAAAAACTGAAGAAATGATGGAACTGAAAAAAGTTATTGCGAAAATGGTAACAGATTTTCAAAAATATGCTTGTGTAATGCTTCGTCAACGAAACGAATTGGAAGAAACCTTATTTACTCATCTTAAACCTGCCTATTATCGGATTAAGTATGATGTTGAGATTCATAATAATTTGACAGAATCAGTGCAAGAAGAGTATCCAGAGGTATATAAATTAACAGCTAAAGTGACTTCACACTTAGAAGCACTCCTTAATAAATCAGTTGGAGAACAGGAAATTGCCTATATTACTATCCATTTTGGCGGATGGCTTAAGAAGGAAGGCAAAAGACCAAAGCCGAGAAAAAGGGCCTTAATTGTTTGTGAGAATGGGGTAGGTACATCTAATATACTGCGTGTACAACTTGAAGAGTTAATCTCATCCATTGATATTGTAGACAATGTTTCAGTTAGACAATTTCATCAGCAAAGCTGTTCAGATGTAGATGTGATTTTCTCTACGACACCAATTCAAAGCTCATCGATACCTGTTTTTGTTATTAATCCAATATTAAATGAAAAAGAAAAAGAATATATTTTAAGGCAATTTAATTTGTTAAGCACAAATCATGATGTAGAAGATGCAAATTCTATTTCCGAATTAATAAATTTGGTAAAAAAACATGCAACCATTTCAGATGAAACAGCTCTTTTTCATGATTTGACAAAGTATTTTAATTTAGATAGCAAAGAGGAGCTAAAGGAGTTTGGAAAGCCCATGCTAAAGGATTTGTTAACAGTAGATATGATTCAGATGAAAGACAGTGTTTCAAATTGGGAAGAGGCTATTGAAATAGCTGCTGAGCCATTGCTTCATCAAAACCTTATCACCAGTGATTATGTGAAAGCAATGATCTCAGATGTCAAAAATTTGGGTCCGTATATAGTGATTGCACCAAGAATTGCGATTCCGCATTCTCGTCCTGAGAATGGCGTGAATCAGGTTGGCCTTAGTATGCTCCAATTAAAAAATAGTGTTTCTTTTTCTGAACAGGAAAAGCACAAAGCCAATCTATTATTTGTATTAGCGGCTGTTGATAATGAAACACACTTGAAAGCCCTTTCGCAGCTGACGAATATGCTTTCTGAGGATTCTAATGTTGATTACTTGATTAATGCTTCAAGTAAAGATGAAGTCATTGGTCTGGTTGATAAATATTCAAATTAAAAGGGGGAGAACAAATGAGTAAAATTCTAGTTGTTTGTGGTAATGGCTTAGGAAGTAGTTTTATAGTAGAAATGAATGTGAAAAAGATTTTGAAGGGAATGGGAGTAGAAGCAGATGTATCCCATACGGATTTAACAACAAGTAAAACAGAAAAAGCAGATTATTATCTAGGGTCTAATGAAATTATAGAAGCTTTGGATGACGGAACCAGAAACGTAATAAAGCTAAACAATTTAATGGACCAAAATGAATTAAAAGAAGCGCTCGAACAGCACTTTAAGGAGGAATAATTGCTATGATTGATTTAATTATGAATGATATTTTAGGTACTCCTTCTATACTTGTTGGACTATTTGCTTTCTTTGGTCTCCTATTACAAAAAAAGCCAGTGGCCGATGTAGTTTCTGGTACTTTAAAAACAATCATGGGTTTTGTCATACTTGACGTGGGGGCCGGTGTTATTACGGGTTCCCTGGGTCATTTCAGCAGCATGTTTGACCAGGCTTTCAACTTAGAGGGAGTTATTCCAAACAATGAAGCGATTGTTGCGCTGGCACAGGATGCATTTGGTACTGAAACAGCAATGATTATGTTATTTGGAATGTTATTTAATATTGTTTTAGCACGTCTGACTCCTTTTAAGTATATTTTCCTGACAGGTCATCATACGATGTTTATGGCTTGTTTAGTAGCAGTCATTTTAACTACTGGTGGTATAGATGGAACTTTACTAGTAGTTCTGGGTTCCTTTATATTAGGTTCTTTAATGGTACTTATGCCGGCTATGCTACAGCCATTTACCCGTAAAATTACGGGATCAGATGATTTTGCTGTCGGACACTTTGGTTCTTTTGGTTATTTAGTAGCAGGTGCTGTAGGAAATGCAGTAGGGAAGAATTCTAAATCTACAGAAGAGCTAAAAGTTCCAAAATCACTCGGATTTCTACGAGATACTTCGGTTTCCGTTTCTTTGACAATGGCTATTCTGTTCTTCGTTGTTGCCTTATTTGCCGGTCCTACATTTATTGAAGGAGAGCTTAGTGGAGGCACCAACTTCCTGGTATTTTCACTTATTCAAGCAATTACATTTGCTGCAGGTGTATATGTAATTTTAGCCGGTGTACGTATGATCTTAGCTGAAATTGTTCCGGCATTTAAAGGAATCGCTGACAAGATCGTACCAAATGCTATTCCGGCTCTTGACTGTCCTGCCGTTTTCCCATTTGCTAATAATGCAGTAGTTATTGGTTTTATCTTTAGCTTTATTGCTGGACTAATTAGTATGTTTATTTTACCTTTGCTAGGGTTAAGAGTCATTGTACCAGGATTAGTTCCACACTTTTTCACTGGTGCGGCTGCAGGTGTATTTGGTAATGCAACGGGCGGACGTAAAGGAGCAATCTTTGGTTCAATGGCGAATGGTGTATTAATCAGCTTCCTGCCAGCCATTTTGCTTCCAGTATTAGGTTCTCTTGGATTTGAAGGTACTACTTTTGGTGATGCAGACTTTGGAGTTATTGGCGTAGCACTAGGTTATCCAATTCAGCTGTTCTCTTCAACTGTATTGTTCGCTCTAGTTGTTGTAGTGATTCTTATTGCTATTTTCGTTGTGGGTACTATCTCCAGTAGGAAAAAGAGAAACCTTGAAGGAGCTGGTGAACAACAATCACTATAAAAAGTAAGATATTAATCCTCTACGGAAAAAACCGTAGAGGATTTTTTGACGCACTGAACTTTAGCACGTTAACACTTTAAAACAACCGGGGACAGTCCCGAATTTTTTGAAAAATCACAAAAACCTATTGCATAAATATTAATAAGAAAGTATAATTATCCGAAAAATAAAAATTTTAGGAGTGAAGCATTTTGAGGGTTGGAATAATTGGTGCAAATGGCTACAGCGGAATTGAACTGATACGACTGCTCCATGAACATCCACATGTCACACTGAACCTCATTGTCTCGCATTCAACAAGTGGAACACCCATCACAGAACTATATCCGCATTTGCAGGCCATTTACGAAGAGCAACTGGAAACATTGGACACAGACAAGATGGCAAGCCAGGTGGACCTGGTCTTTTTTGCTACACCAGCCCGGGTGAGCAAGGACTGGCTGCCCGCTTTCGCAGAGAAAGGTATCCAGTGTATCGATCTTTCCGGAGATTTTCGCCTGAAGGACCCGGACGTCTATCAGCAATGGTACAAGGCTGAGCACACAAATCCGGCTTACCTGCAGGAAGTGACGTACGGACTGGCTGATGTCTACCCGGAAAAAGTCAGGCGTGCACACGTGATCGCCAACCCCGGATGCTACGCGACGGCTGCTTTACTAGGCCTTATTCCTTTGGTGGAGAAGAAATTAATTTCCCCAGAGTCGATTATTATTGATGGCAAATCCGGTACTTCCGGTGCTGGACGTAAGCCTTCACTTACAACGTTATTTGGAGAAGTGAATGAAAATGTCAAAGCTTATAAACTTGGCAAGCATCAGCATATCCCTGAAATGGAGCAGGTTTTAACAGAGGTTTCCGAAGAGCCCATTCAGGTAACGTTTTCGACACATCTTATTCCCATGACTCGTGGGATTATGTGTACGATTTATGCCGATTTACAGGAAGCCTATTCGGCAAAGGATGTCATTCATACCTTTGAATCGTATTATGATAGCTCTCCATTTGTCCGGGTGCGCCCTGAAGGAACCTGGCCTTCTACCAAGGAGGTTTATGGCTCAAACTATTGCGACCTTGGTGTAACCGTGGATGAACGGACCGGGAAAGTGACCATTGTGTGCGTCATCGATAATGTCGTCAAAGGCGCATCAGGTCAGGCGGTTCAGAATATGAATCTGTTAAATGGCTGGGATGTGGATGCTGGACTCCGGCATTCTCCGGTTTATCCATAAAAATAAAACGAAGATTAATAGGAAAGGAGAGAGAACGGTTGAGTACATTTTATCAGGTAGCTGAAAAATTGGAGCATTTACATGTGTTAGAAGCGGGGTCCGTAACCACACCCAAAGGCTATACCGCCGGAGGAATGCACTGTGGAGTAAAATTTAAACGAAAAGACCTGGGCTGGCTGTATTCGGAAGTTCCAGCCGAGGCTGCGGGCGTATATACGACGAATCGGTTTCAGGGTGCTCCTTTAGTGGTCACCCAGGACAGTATTGCCCGGGAAGGAAAGCTCCAGGGAATCATCGTCAATTCGGGCAAAGCCAATACCTGTACAGGTGAACAAGGTCTTCAGGATGCCTATGAAATGCGCAAAACATTTACCGATTCCTTAGGTATAAAAGAGCATTATGCTGCGGTAGTGTCAACTGGAATTATAGGTGAGCTTTTGCCAATGGAGAAAATCAATCAGGGCATCCAGCAAATTCCTTCCGCTCTGCAGCAAAATGAACCGGATCATTTTGAAAAGGCAATTCTGACTACTGATACCTTTACGAAAAATGTAGCTGTCCAGATGAATATTGGTGGGAAAACCGTTACGATTGGCGGCGCAGCAAAAGGATCCGGAATGATTCACCCTAACATGGCGACCATGCTCAGCTTTATTACTACGGATGCCAGTATCGATCAACAGGATTTACATGCCGCCTTAAAACAGGTCACAGATCAAACATTTAACTGTATTTCGGTCGACGGCGATACGAGCACGAATGATATGGTCCTTGTGCTGGCCAATGGTCTGGCTCAGAATGAACGTCTGACGAAGGATCATAGGAGTTGGGAAACCTTTTTGGAGGGGCTCCGATTTGTCTGCGAATCACTGGCCAAACAGATTGCCAGAGATGGAGAGGGTGCAACAAAGCTGATTGAGGTTCAGGTGAGTGGAGTTGAGAGCGATAAGGGAGCCCGTCAGATTGCGAAAAGTGTGATTTCCTCCAACCTGGTCAAAACAGCTGTTCATGGCGAGGATCCAAATTGGGGACGCATTGTCTGCTCAATTGGATACAGTGATGCTCCTTTGAATCCGAATGACTTAACGGTTTCCATCGGCTCGGTAAAGGTTGTGGAAAACGGACTTCCACTGCCATACGATGAGGACAAAGCACGTGAGGAATTACAAAAGGAGCATGTCACCCTGTATATTGATTTTCATGAGGGTACAGGGACAGGAAATGCATGGGGCTGTGACTTATCCTATGATTATGTACGAATCAATGCCTCATATCGGACGTAGGTGGTGTCGCATATGAAACCTTTAGTAATCAAGTTTGGAGGGAGCGTTCTGGAGGAGCTCCCTCCTGCATTTTATCAGGATATCGTTCAGTTACATAAAAGTCGCAAATGGAAGCCAGTCATTGTTCATGGCGGAGGTCCGCTGATTACAGAGATGCTCACACAATTAGCGGTGGAAACCGAGTTTGTCAATGGAATGAGAAAAACAACAGATGAGGTTTTGGATGTTGTTGAAATGGTGCTGAGCGGAAAGGTGAACAAACAAGTCGTCCGCAATATTACACAGGCAGGCGGCCGGGCAGCAGGCATAAGCGGAGTGGACGGCAACCTCATTCAGGCAAGACAGGTAGAGGAAACAGAGCTTGGCCAGGTCGGACAGGTGGAAGCCGTACAAACAGAGATTTTACAGTCTCTGATGGATAGAGATTTTATTCCGGTCATTTCTCCCCTGGGTGCTGGATTAAGTGGGGAGCGATACAACATCAATGGGGATGTAGCCGCAGCCGCTATGGCCAAAGCATTAGGCGGCAGTCTTTGCTTTGTCAGTAATATTCCCGGAATTTACCGTGAAGAAAATGGTGAAAAAAAGGTGCTTCCCTACATATCAGAGCCTGAGGCAAAGGGGATGATAGCTGATGGTGTAATTAAAGAAGGGATGATCCCCAAAATTCAATCCGCTTTGGATGCTTTAATGTATAAAGTCCCTGAAGTCGTCATACTGGATGGTACTGAGAAGGGAAGTCTCATCTCCTTTAGTAAGGGACACTCCGTTGGGACACAGGTGGTATTGTAAAAACGCTAACAAAAAGTTATCGTTCAAAAGTCTCAAAATTTAGTAAATATGTTACCATAATACTAGAAAGAAAGATACAAAAGCTGATGAGGGTTTTCGATCAAGTACAACTTCTGCCAAAGGGGGAGTTCGGAAATGATCAATCCTGAGTATGTTTCTTTTAAAGCCTTTGTAGTTGGTGGAGCTTTTGGAGCGTTATTGGGTTTAATCGGCAGCTTTTTGTAATCTTTCATTTAATTACTTTTAACTTTAAGGGATGGATCAAGCATGGGAGGAATTCCATCTTGATACCTTTGTTGGCCTGGAGCGTTGTTTCCAGGCTTTTTTGCTGTCAGGAAAATACTGAATGTTATTGGCAGGTTAATAGTTTTGGATGCTGTAACAAGGTCAGTCCCTATTGCGCTAAAGTATTAGTGTGGTGGGGGGACTGAGCTTTTTTTCTTCATTATCCTACTGCGATTTCCGCTGTAATCTAGTACAATATTCATATAAACATTGTAAAAAATTAGGGGTGTGTGTCGATTGGAATCAGTGAAATTAAAACTGGCTAGGTTTGGTAGGAAAACGATTCGCTTGGCTGAATTGGAAGACTTAATGAAGCAACAATTTCATACATATGAGGACTTTGCTAATTCTGTTTTACAAATGGAGGATGAAGGCATTTTAGATATGGTCAAGTCTAAAGGGAGGACCTCTAGAGTGCCGGCCTTAGCTTTTCAATATCGGATTAATAAAAATTACTTGGCTAAAGACCATCATAAACAATTGCAGCAATATCGAATGCAGTTACACCCTCTTATTAATATTGATTATTTTTATAATCAGGATCCGGCTGTTTGGGAAAAGGATTTAGGGTACATATTGAAACTAGATGACTATTTAAAATCAGCGGATCTACCAATAGAACCGGTACCAGCACCAGAACAGAGCTTTGAATTAGTTGGTGACGAGAAGTGGATTACGGAAAAAGGGGGAAAAGAACTATTGGAAAGAGTAGGGCTTTGGGAGCGATTGAACATTATTCCTGTTTCGGAGCCACTGATGTTTGCGATTAATGTTAATAGAGTAAAGGATTCGAACCAATACCATCTTATTGTCGA
Organism: Salinibacillus aidingensis; assembly: GCF_039522525.1. Taxonomy (GTDB): domain Bacteria; phylum Bacillota; class Bacilli; order Bacillales; family Alkalibacillaceae; genus Salinibacillus; species Salinibacillus aidingensis. The sequence continues at coordinate 70,453 of NZ_BAAADO010000002.1, read as the reverse complement.
AAATAAGACGACGTATCAGGGGTTACTTCCAGCCTTAAGTGAAACGGTCTTTGCTACGTTAATTTATGGGGCTGGAAAAGCGGTGATTAAAAGTATGGAACAATTCCCCTTGCAATATCCGGTAGAGTCCAATCACCACTTTTATTACTTTGGGGATTTGGATAAAGATGGGATATCGATTTGGTATTCCTTGTATAACAAGCAACCTATTAGACTAGCTTTGCCTTTTTACCGGGCTAGTCTTGAAAAGGAGAGTGCCATGGGTAAAGAATATCAAAGGGTAAATCAAGAAGCGAAGGAAACGTTTTTATCATTTTTCAATGCGGAAGAACAACAACAAATCCACGCATTGCTGGAAAATGGATACTATCATCCGCAAGAGACGTTAAAAACGAGAGAACTGCAAAGGGTTTGGAGGGAGTCGAATTGGACAAGTTAGAGTTACAAGATATCACGAGCGGTTATCGGGAACGAATGCGTAGACTTGCTCTATTTGATCCCTTATTTGATTTGGACCGGAAACGAGAAATAGACCAAGCCAAGGTTTCTATTGATATGAAGGGACTTGGGTTGTTAACCTTATTATTCTTTTTTGAACAGAAGTTAATGCGTCACTATAAGACGGGGATAAAAGAGTTGGCGGCCTTTTTACAGCAGTTAACCGCTGGGAAGTATCAGTTGGACACATCCGATTATATGCGTTTGGCACGGACAATCATACAGACTTTTCGGCCGACAACCGGGAGAAAGCGTAGTTACTCCTTCTTTAACTGGGAATCTTCTGTGAGTGAGGAGGTCGGGTATTCGATTTTAAAAGCGAATAATTTTGATGTGAAAACCAATACCCAATATTATACGCTTGATGAGGATGGGCTTGAGCTAGTTTTTGCTACCAAGGAATTTTATAGTGAATTTCAATTATCTATTAATCAATTAATGCTCCGTAAGCAATTGGATAAAGGGGAGTTTAAAGGGGCGCTTAGGCAAATTAATGAAATGCATATCGATGTGGAGAATTTGCAGGAACGAATGGTAAAGCTTAAGCATGAAATTCAGCGTAGTATCGTCTCTGAGGAAACCTTTGAAAGGTATAAGCAGTTGTTGGAAGATATCTATGGAAGGCTAACGCGAGAAGATGAGGAGTTTAAAGAGCTCCGTCAATTTGTCAAAGAAACACGGGAACGACTTTTTTCCAAGGATGTTCATAAGAAAGAAGAAAAAACCTATCAACTTGTGATTCAAATAACTAGTGAACTAGAATCCGTACACTATGAGCACTCTGGATTACTTGAACAAACACTAACTTTAAAGAATACCACACTCGTTACCGCCCAGGAATCCCTTTATTATACAGGGATTCAGGCGTTTAATTTTGACCAGGACCTTGTCTCTCCTATTGTTTCGAATCCTTTACCACTTGAATCTATGGAAGGAATCCTTCATCCATTCCTAAAGGTGGAAGAGAAACAAAGCTGGTCGCCGTTAATCCTTTTCGCGGAACAAAATATCACCGAAGAACGGGAGACCGATAGTCAGCAAGGCTTTGTGGAAGTGGAGGATGGAGATAAGGATGATCCTTATCGAAAAAGGCTCATGCAACAATTTAAATTAATCATGCATTCCTATCTCGATGCGGTTGACAATGAAGCAGTCGATACTTTATCTCGTTTTATGGATTATTTGGAGGAAATAGGGCAATCAACCATGTTTGAAAAACGGTATTTTTATGATTTTTGGATGATTCTTCATCAGCGTTCCCCGATTGTCCAAGGGCAAATAGAGGATGAAGAGGAAGGCAAAACATTGTTAGGTGATGCACTTCGATTGCTTGGTGATAGGACGTTAACGATTACAGAAGGGGAAGGAATTATTAACCGTGTGCAGCGCTATTCCATACAGGAAATGAAGATTCGTTTGGAGGATGAATATGATGCAATATCCTGAACAAAAAGTGATGAAAGCTTTTCAAATTTATACAACACTTGCCCGTGATGGGGTGGCTGATTCGGAAGCGGTCCAACAATACCGAGCCGATGATGCGATCCGTGGCTTGTTGGAAGCCTTTGGTCGAGAGGTAGACTGTGTGATTGTGACGACGAGTGAGCAGATGTTTCTCATTCCTGAGACGAGGCTGTCCCCTTTCCATGTTCGTAATGATTGGATCAAGCGAAACTACTTGCGCTCAGGAGCTACTAATGGGGATATCTATCTATTATATTTTGCGAGTATTATTCTATTTGGGACATTCTATGATTCCTATCATAGCCAAGCACCCACAAGACAGTTCCTTCGTTTAGACGAATGGGCAGCATCGATTCAAGAGCGAATCGAACAACTGAAAGCCCATGACGAAGAGGAGTTAAAGGAGCTGGAAAAAGAGTTTTCCTATAATTGGAGCTTAATTATTGAGAAGTGGGATGATATGGATGCGATTAAGGAAACCGCCAAAAAACAGGCGGGCAATACCATCAGTCGTCTCAGCTTTATCGATACGGTGAAAAAATTTCTCGTAGACCAAGGCTTAATTCAAGAAATCGGGAATGATGAATTAACGATTACGGAAAAGGCGAAGACCATCATTCAGCGCTTCTTTATGGAAATCGAGTATAACAAAGGAATATTTGAATTTATTTATGGGTTGGAAAGGGGGCAGGAAAATGCCAGCTATTAGTAAAATTCGGTTAACCAACGTGGTGTATGAGGATGGAAATAAACGATATAATGACGAGTTGTTTTTATTTGATGGCCACAATGGAGGCATTCTATTAGAAAATGGCGGAGGAAAAACGGTACTGATTCAAACGGCCCTACAAGCTGTCCTGCCTCATGTTGATTTAGCAGACCGAAAATTAAAGAATACCCTGTTATTAGAAAATGCTCCCGCTCATATTGCCATTGAGTGGATTGACCATGATCATCCGAGGCGCTATGTTGTGACCGCTGTTACCCTTTTTTTAACGAAGTATGGCTTAGATTCCTTACGTTACGTATATGAATATGACGCAGGTGACCCGAATGGGATTGAAGGCATACCATTTGTAAGAGAGGGGAAAGAAGGGAAACGCCCAGCAGAGCGGGGAGAAATGCAAGATTACTATAGTGGCATGAAGGAGAAGTCTTCCTTCTTTGCTCGTACGTTTGACACGATCAAGGAATACCGAGCCTTTATCGAAAAGCAATACCATATTATCTCCAGTGAATGGGAAAGTATTGTGAAAATTAATAGTACAGAGGGTGGCGTCGAGGCCTTTTTTGACGATTGTAAGAGTACGAATCAGTTGTTTGACCGTTTATTAATTCCTACGGTGGAAGACTCGATTGTTGGCTATGATAAAGCGATGTTTGCCGATATGTTTGAAAAGCAGCACCAAAGCTTTAAGAATTATAAAAAGTTAAAAGAAACGATTGAGGAAAATAAGCGAATACAAGAGAAGCTAGCGAACTATGTGATGGCCTTTGAAAAGCTTCATCATAAGCAACAAGCATATCGGAAAATCAAACAACAAGCAAAAGGGATATGGAACTTAACCCTTTCGCAAAAACAGCAAATGATGGATGAACGAATGGAAATCGAGCGGATGATGACGGAATGGGAAGCAGATGATTATAAGCATAAGCTGCAAACAGCCTCTTATAAAATTGGGGTAGAGAAGGCAATATGGAATGAAAAAGAATCAGCATACAAGGAGAAATACGCCCATCAGTTAGATAAAGAAGAGGAACGAAAGCATCATCAAAAGAATTTTTATTCGTTAAAATTGGCTAAACATAAATTAGAGTGGCAAGAGGAGCAAGATAAGTTAACGCTTGCCAATGAGAAGCTTGCCGATTTGGAACAAGATGAGGAATTAGTTGACTTACAAGGAGAATTAGAGGAAACAAAACAAGCCTTGTTAGGAAGTTACCTAACAGAAATCGAGAAAATAGAAGGAGAAAAACAGGGACTTACCTATCAACTGAATCCGATTTTAGAGCAAATGGAACAGGTAACCAATCGTAAAGCGGCAGTGGCTGAAAATATTGTGGGTGTGAAACAGCAGCTGTCTCGAATTCAGGCAACGATTACTGCAAGAACAGAAGACATGGAAAAGCTCGAACAACAACTTCTTGCTAACCCACAACAAGAACAGGTTGCCACCGAATTTAAGAAGTGGGAAGCCCGTAGTAATGAGTTAGATGAGGAAATTGTCCGTTTGAATCAGGAAATAAAGCAATTAAATAGAGACGTTCAGGAAGCTGATGAGCAAAAGGATAAGCTATTGAAAGAGCAAGCAGAACTAGAGAAGAACAAGAATGAAGTGTCCTTTCAGTTGAATGAATTACAGGATGCCCAAGGGAATGTGATTATCCGCTTAGCAAGCTTGCGTCCCCAATGGGCTAGTGTAGAGGATATGTATTCGATCCAACAAACGATTGAAACCAGATTGTTCGAACAAATCGAAAAGCTGAAAAAGGAACGGAACAAGCTTTTGTATCGGGAACGCTTAGCTTATCGCTTTGTAGATGATTATGGTCAACAGGATTTCTTCTTTGGCGATACTTTTCTAGAAGAACAGCTAGCTTCATGGAAAAATCAGCTCGATTATGTCGTAACAGGTGTTGAATATCTACAAAATGTAACGGAGGAAGAACGAAACAAGAAAAAGGATTTTGCCCTCTGGCCGTTAACCCTTGTGACCACCAATAAATCGAAGCAGCAACTGTTGGACAAGCTAAAATCCATCGCGGATCGCTTGCAATTTCCCATCACCGTTTTGACGACAGAAGAGGCGCTGCGAGTGGACGAAACCCAAGAGCAGGCGTGGATTGCACCCCAACATTGGCAGACTAATCTCGAACTAGATGCTTTTAATGATTGGAAAAAACAGATAGAAGCGGATGCCAAACAAACTACCGCAGATCGAGAACAGAAGGAAAAGGAACTAACAAACTGGGAAGATGGCTGGAAAGCATTTCAGCAATTTTTAAATAAGTATCCCTATGCATCCTATTCCCGTTTAAACTCGGAGCTATCGGAGTGGAAAAATCGATTAGAAGATGTGGCTATCCAAATCAATGCTAAAAAGGAAAAAATGGCAGAAACTCATGTGTTGGTGGATGCTAATCGAAGCAAGATAAACAATCATACGGATGAGATGCAAGGCTTACAAGCAAAAATAAAGGATGGGCTAAGATTTCTTTCCTATCAGAAAGAAGTAGAAGAGGAGCAAAAAAGAGAAGAGAGCGCGTCTGCACATTTGCAACAACTGGAAAAGGATCAGTTGAAACAGGCGAGGCTATTGCAGAGTTTTAATGATGAAAAAGAAGAGTTAGAAGGACGGATTAACGATTTAAGTATCCATTTGGGAATTGTGAAAGGGGAAGATGATTATAAAAAGGTGGAATCCCTGGAGCCTATCTATTCTGGTGAAAGTAAACAAAGCCTAAAAGATAAGATTGCGGATTTTAAAAAAAGTATGGATAAGATCACGGTTACCCAAGGGGAATGGCTCGCGAAACGAGATGCTGCCATGGATGCGATGAATAAAATACATGCACAAATGGAGGAGATTCGTAAGCTACAGAGCGATGTGGATAAAAACCAGGCCTTTCCGAGTGACGGGCAGCAATGGATGGATACCTTATGGGGAAAAATAGTGGATTTAACGAACGAGCTAAAAACCATTGAATGGGACGTTCAACAAGCATTATCGGATAAAGAACAACAAATAGGTAAATACAAATTAAAACGAGAGCAGTTTGAGTCAGATTTTCCAGACCAAGAGTTAGAAGTGTTTGAACAATCCTTAGATGATGTTGCTACAGCTTTACACAAGGAAAAGGAGAAACTATCCGAAAGGAAAGCATTCTTGGAGCAACAATATCAGCGAAACCATAAGCAGTTAGATAGTATAGAAGAGGCAGAACGGGAGCTAGAAAAATACATCGAGAGCCATCACTTTAACGCACCTGATTTGCAGGAAATTGACTTAACGGATGAACAAAAGCTTGATTTTAATTATCAGCGTAAAAAGTACGTTCGAGCTGTGATGGAGGAAATGAAAAATGCGAAACAAGTAGTAGACCAAGAAGCAACCCAAGTAGACGAAGAAAAAGCCGATGTTCGTGATTTTTGTAGAAAAGAGATCTCAGATATTAAGCTCCAACAGATGGCGATTAATGGACTGGAGCATAAACAAACCTATCAAGATGTGATTACTTTTAAGAATAATATGTTTACTAGCATCAATCGAATCTCGAAATATGCTAATGAACATATTAGGAAAAGTGATGAGGATTTACAGCTATTTATTAATCAAATTCATACCCATTTAAAAAATATGGTGGACGAATTAAAACAGATTCCGAATAAGACAAAAGTGAAAGTGCTCGATCATTGGAAACAAATCTTTACGTTTTCCATTCCGGAGTGGGATGAAGAAGAGGGAAAGACAAGAATCAGAGATCACATCGAATGGATCCTGCATCAGTTAGAGTCTGAGCGCTTTATTAATGACCAGGGCTTGCAAGATGAAGGGAAAGTTAGACAAGATGTAGAAATGTGGCTGCAAACCAAATCATTGCTGCAAATCGTCATGAATCAAGAAGTAATGAAAGTTAGCTGCCGAAAAGTGACCAATGATAATAAAGTGACATCCCGGTCGTACTCATGGGAACAGAGTAACGTTTGGTCTGGAGGAGAAAAGTGGAGTAAAAATATGACTCTTTTCTTAGGGATTTTGAATTATGTAGCGGAGAAAAAGCAGCATTTACAGTCGAATATGAAACGACATCGAGCCGTTATTTTGGATAACCCATTTGGGAAAGCATCCAGTGATCATGTATTAAACCCGGTATTTTTCGTTGCCGAACAACTAGGCTTTCAAATTATTGCCCTAACTGCCCATGCAGAAGGGAAATTTTTGCAGGATTACTTCCCAATTATCTATAGTTGCCGTCTCCGGTCATCTCAAGATTCAAGTAAAAGAGTGATGACAAAAGAGAAGTGGCTACATCATGCGTATTTCCAAGACCACGAACCAGAAGGAATGGAAAGGTTAGGTGAAGAAGAACAGATGGAATGGTTTTAGAATGCAATTTCTTGGCTTGCCGCTGAATGGGGTCACCCATCTGATAATCTCGGAGGCATTCTGGCCGTTGCTGACTATGTCAGTCAGGAAGACTTAGCAAGGGAGAAAACCCGATACGTGTTGAAGAAGTACTGGAAATGATGATTAAAGCTCATGAAATTCAGGGAATCCTTGCACTGGAAAATAGCCTGAATCGTGTAGGACTTGATCACGTATTATATGTAAAAGTCGCTACTACAGCCGTGGTAACTAAAATGCTAGGTGGTGGACGGGAAGAAATAATCAATGCATTGTCCAACGCCTGGATTGATAATTCCAGTCTCCGTACATACCGGCATGCACCCGACACCGGGTCTCGAAAATCATGGGCTGCCGGGGATGCTACCAGCAGGGGGGTTCAGCTGGCCATGATGGCGGTCAATGGAGAAATGGGCTATGAAACTGCCTTAAGTGCTCCAAAATGGGGGTTCCAGGATGTCCTGTTTAACAACCAAAACATTGTACTTAGTCAGCCCCTTGGTAGTTATGTCATGGAAAACGTGCTATTTAAAGTATCCTATCCAGCCGAATTTCATGCTCAGACTGCAGCAGAAGCGGCTGTACAGTTACACCCGGATGTGAGAAATCGTCTAAATGAAATTGATTCTATTCAAATTACAACTCATGAGTCCGCCATTAGGATTATCGACAAAAAGGGGCCTTTATATAACTCGGCGGATTGGGATCACTGCATCCAGTACATCACAGCTATTGGGCTTATAAAAGGGGGGATTACAGCAGAAGACTATGAAAATGAAGCGGCTGCTGATCCGAAAATCGATGAATTGCGAGATAAAAATGATTATACAAGAAAATGAAGCTTACACGAAAGATTACCTTGATCCGAATAAACGATCAATTGCAAATGCTGTTCAAGTCTTCTATACGGACGGTACTGCAACGGAAAACGTGGCTAGTGAATACCCACTTGGACACCGGTTCCGCCGAGAAGAAGCGATCCCTAAAATACGGAAGAAATACAAAGACAATCTTTCTACAAAATTTACAAAAAAACAGGTAGAGAAAATAGAAGCTGTAAGCTATGATTATCAGAAGCTTTCAGCAATGGACGTAAATAAGTTTGTTGACTTGTTTTTAACGTAATATATAAGGAATTCCACTTTTTATCACGCATTACCCGGTCGTAATCCTCCCACATCAAGTCATAAGGGAAAACCAACAAGACTAAGTAGGTGATAAACGGCCGGTAAATACCTGATAAGTTCAACTAACCACAGTGGTCCATGGAGAATATCCCTCCCTAATGGAAGTTTCACTTTATAAGATTATTTGATAGTTTACGGGTCTGGTAGGAATAGATTCATGCTGGGATAGCTAATATGTTTTTCAGATCTAAATGGGAATTGTATCTGTCCAATGCGAAGGAGGATCCTAACAATGGTATGGATGATTGATGAGTTAGCAACACAAGAAGAATTATCGAGTCAGTTTAAGAAACGAATGAAGAATGCTGATATCCTGCAAATTCCTGGAGCCCATGATGCCATGGCTGCTCTTGTCGCCAAAAAGACGGGTTTCTCATCCCTTTATCTTTCAGGTGGTGCCTATACAGCAAGCCTTGGACTCCCAGATTTGGGGTTGATTACCTCAACAGAAATGGCAAACCGTGCTAAGGAATTGGTTCGGGCTACTAATCTTCCCGTCCTTGTCGATATCGATACTGGATTTGGCGGTGTTTTGAATGTAGCCCGCACTGCTGTTGAGATGGTCGAGGCGAAAGTAGCTGCTGTTCAAATTGAAGATCAGCAACTTCCAAAAAAGTGTGGGCATTTAAATGGGAAACAACTCGTTACGAAAGAGGAATTGGCACAAAAAATTAAAGCAATCAAAGAAGTAGCACCTACCTTAGTCGTTGTGGCACGTACGGATGCAAAAGCAGTTGAAGGTATTGATGCGGCAATAAAACGGGCAGAATTTTATGAGGAAGCCGGCGCAGATGCTATTTTCCTAGAGGCATTACAGACAGAAGAGGAGTTTCGTCTATTTGCAGAGAAGATTGATGCTCCACTACTTGCTAATATGACAGAGTTTGGCAAGACACCGTATTTCTCCGCACAGGAATTTCAGAATATGGGCTTACGTATGGTAATTTATCCTGTTAAGTCCTTAAGGGTAGCTGCAAAAGCCTATGAGCGAATCTTCCAGCTCATTATCGAAGAAGGAACCCAGAAAAATGGGCTTTCTGATATGCATACGCGCAAAGAACTGTATGATAGATATCAACTCGTTGGCTGAATTTGAAGAATTAGATGGGAATATTGCAAAGACGGTTTTGAAAGAGGAGGGTGGGGGAGAGTAGCCGTATATAGGTGACATGATATGTGAACACTAAACTGAACAAATTTTTAAGGAACATCGTCAAATTTATAGTATTCAAGGTTTATTTGCACTCTCTTGGAAGGTAGTACTACATGCAGTTTTTTCACTTAGCTTTGAGTCTCTGCGGGCAAGATCATGAACCAGGATGGAACTGCGTTAGGAACGGGCTTAAACACTTATAAGGATTATCCAGAGATTGCGGTCACGTAAATTTTTAAAACCGCCATAATTTATTGGTAATTTTATGTGGATTGGTATCGAATCACTTATATTTAGAAACTAAAACTTCACGGTGTTATTACATCGTGGAGTTTTGTCTGTTAAGCTTTTAATCTCAAAGGATTTTTAAGAACTGTTATAGAAGTTTATTTAGTAGAATAGTTAAATAATCTGAAATCGAAAAAGAGAAGGTAGATAGTTCTTGTTCTCTAATAATAACAATCACCTTACATTTTTCCATAGGAGGTTCTAATCATGGACTTAAACCTAAAAACAAAAACCGTCATTGTCACAGCAGCAAGCAAGGGTCTTGGAAAAGCAACAGCAAAACAGTTTGCTGAGGAAGGTGCCAATGTCGTCATCTCAAGTCGAAGTAAAGAGGCTTTACAAAAAACGGCGGCTGAAATTATAGAGGATACAGGAAATAAAAATGTAATGGATCAAGTTTGTGACATTACCAACCCTGAAGACATTAAAAATCTCGTAAACTATACAACAGAGACGTACGGCACGGTAGATGTATTAATCAATAATGCCGGCGGACCCCCTGCTGGCGGGATTGATCAATTTACAGATGAGGACTGGCAAAACGCTTACGAATTAAATTTATTAAGCTTTGTTCGGCTGATTCGTGAAGTGTTACCCTCCATGCGTAAAAATAAGGAAGGCAGAATTGTTAAAGTTGCCTCGTCATCGATAAAGCAAACCCTGGATAATCTATTATTGTCCAATACATTTCGGGCTGGCATAGTAGGGTTGTCCAAAAGCCTTTCCCAGGAATTGGCACAGGATGGAATTTTGATTAATACGGTGGGACCGGGCCGGATTGGGACGGATAGAGTTGCGAGTCTGGATGAAATTCGGGCAGAGAAGCTCGGGATATCCCCTGATGAAGTACGTCAGCAGGCAGAAGCCTCCATTCCCATGGGCAGGTATGGCCAACCTGATGAATTTGCCAAAATGGTGGTGTCCTCCGAAGCGAATACCTATATAACAGGGCAATCATTTGTTGTTGATGGTGGTTTAGTAAAAGCTTTATAAGTAAGGACGTCTAAGGTTAGGCTATTTACATTTTCTTTATAAAAAAATCAGAACTTCGGAATTGGGAGAGAAAATAACGGGAGAGGGGGCGCATTAGATTATGGATGAAAAACTCATAGAATACATCCGTGAATTGATCCCGGAAGATCAAAGAGTTTTAACCGATCAAGCCGATTTGTATAGCTATTCCTTTGATGCATCATTTGGCATGCACGTTCCGGAACTAGTAGTGCAGCCGAAACATACAGATGAAGTCGCGGCAATTATGAAGCTGGCCAATCAATATGATATTCCCATTTATCCCAGAGGTCAGGGGACGAGTTTGAGTGGAGGTCCTTTACCAGTGAAGGGCGGGGTCGTACTCGATTTGTCAAAATGGGATTCAAAGCTGGAAATTGATGCAGAGGATATGGTGGCGGTCGTTTCTCCGGGAGTATTAACAGCGGATATTAATGAGGCTGCAATGGAGAGAGGTCTGATGTATCCCCCTGACCCCAGCAGCTCCCATGTTGCAACCATCGGCGGAAATCTGGCGGAGAACTCCGGTGGGCCCCGGGGGTTAAAGTATGGAGTAACCAAAGACTATGTGATTGGGCTGGAAGTCGTAACCCCGGAAGGTGAGGTTATTCAAACTGGAGGAAGGACGATTAAAAATGTAACCGGATACGATTTGACCAAATTAATCGTAGGATCGGAAGGAACGCTCGGGATTATTACCGAAGCCATTTTACACCTGTCCCCTAAACCGCCGGCAACAGAGACACTAATGGCCCTATTTGATGATATTGTTGATTCCGGTCGGGCCATCTCCCAGGTTTTGAGTGGTGGTATCCTGCCTTCTAAAATGGAAATGATGGATCAGGCGTCCATACAGGCAGTAGAGAACTATCAGCCATTAGGTTTACCCACCGATGTGGAGGCTCTGTTGTTCATCGAATTAGACGGACACCCGGCAGCGATTGAACAGGAAATCACAGAGATAAAACAGATTTGTCTGCAGGCAGGAGCCCGGGAAGTAAAGGTAGCTCAGACAAATGATGAAGCCCGGGAATTATGGAAGGCAAGAAAGCTTGTATCCCCGGCCATTGTTCGGGTTAAGCCGACGAAGATTTCTGAGGATGCCACCGTTCCCAGAAGCAAAATACTGGATTTATTTCAAACATTAAAGGAAATAAAGGAAAAACATCAAGTGGACTTAGTTGTATTTGGCCATGCGGGGGATGGCAATCTCCATCCGAATATTATTGCCGATAAACGGGACGAGGAGGAAATGAAGCGGGTGGAAGCAGCGGTAGAGGAAATTTTTGAAGCGGCCATTAAGCTTGGTGGAACCTTGTCAGGGGAGCACGGAATTGGGACCATGAAATCCCCATTCTTAGAGATGGAACTAGGTGAAGTGGGAGTGGATATGATGAAAAGAATTAAGAATAGCTGGGATCCCAACCATATCTTAAATCCCGGAAAAATTTTTCCCGATCCTGGGCAAAGGCTTGTGTTAACGGATGAGTCATGAATCATTAGCCTACGAAAAGACGTTTGATTGTGTCCAGTGCGGCTATTGTTTACCAGCCTGTCCAACTTATCTGACTATGGGAAAAGAAACCCACTCCCCTCGTGGACGCATCCATTTAGTGAAAATGGCCGCTGAAGGAAAAATTCCTTTGTCCGATTTGGAAGAACCGATTGAATTATGCCTGGGCTGCCGTGCGTGTGAACGGGTCTGCCCAACCAATGTACAGTATGGAGACATACTGGATTCGGCCAAACATGTTTTACAGCAGGAGAAAAAGAAAACCATGCCCAATCGGGTAAAAATGCTGCAAAATTTCATGTATCAAAAAGCGATGCCGAAAGAACGGGTTCTGAATTCCATGGGCACCGGGCTGGCCGTGTATCAGAAATCAGGTTTACAGAAGGTCGTTCAGAAATCAGGTTTAATGAACGTATTTCCTGAGCATCTGTCAGCCTTTGAAAATATTTTGCCGGCTGTCGAAGGACCGATGAAAAAAAGAAATCGTCAAAAAGACTATCCGGCGGCAAACAAACCCGTGTACAAAGTGGGATTTTTTAAGGGCTGTATTATGGATACGATGTTTTCCTCCATTAATACATTGTCGATGAAACTATTACAGGCAGCCGGGTGTAAAGTAACGATGATTGATGAGCAAACCTGCTGTGGAGCGATTCAACACCATAGCGGGGAGACCGAAACGACGAAGGAACTGGCCAGGCGGAACATCGAGGCCTTTGAGCAGTATGACTTCGACTATATTGTGAACAGTATTGGCGGCTGTGGTGCTATGCTGATTGAATATGACCATTTATTTGCGGGTGATCCGGACTGGAAGGATCGTGCACGGGCATTTGCAGAGAAAAATGTTGAAATTAGTGTGCTTTTGAATGAGCTCGAGCTGCCCTTGCAAAAAGAAATACCCAAAGCTGTCACCTATCAGCCGTCCTGCCATATGACAAATGTGCAAAAACGGGTTCACGAACCATTACAGTTGTTGAAACAAATTCCTGGTATTCACTATATAGAAATGCCCGAAAAGGATTTATGCTGCGGGTCTGCAGGAATTTATAATCTTGTTCATTATGATGAATCGATGGATATTCTGGATAAAAAAATGAAGCATGCAACAATGGTGAAACCGGAAGTCATCGTTACGACAAATCCCGGCTGTCATTTGCAAATGAAACTGGGGATAGAACGGGAGAATGCAGGCGACCAGATGGAAGTCGTCCATTTAGTCGAATTATTAGCTGAGGCGTGTAATATTTCAGATGAATAGATTAGGATTTGAGCCATAAGTTTTACAGGTGGATCTGTCTTGATGTACGAACTGTTCTATCCTATACTTCTAGTAAAAACCGAGGTGATAGACATGCATGCACACGTCATTGTCAGCGGCAGAGTCCAGGGTGTTGGTTTCCGGGCGACTGCCTGGCAGAAGGCAAGTGAATACGGACTGAACGGCTATGCCCGTAATCTTCCAGACGGCACTGTGGAAATGGAAATAGAGGGCCCTGAGGACAGCGTTGAAGATTACTTGAAAGATGTTAAAAAGGGTTTGAGTCCATTTATTCGTGTGGAGAATATGGAAGTGACCCGATCAGAAACGGAAAAAGGCTTTAAGCGGTTTCGTATGGAATAAAGACGTTCTGCAAAATAGACACTATTTTTTTCCTCCCTGCGATTATAGAAGTAGAAAATAATCAAGGGGGGATTTTTATGTCCTTTCATCAAAAGAAGTTTTCCATTACGAGAAATTACATACAAAAGGGGCCGGCCAGAAGCGGAGAGGAGATTCAGAAGGTGCACTTTATTGTTGCCCATGATACGGGAAATCCAGGTTCCACAGCAGCAGGAAACCGGCGCTATTTTCAGTATACCCAGCCAAATGCATCGGCCCATACGTTTATCGATGACCGTAAAATACTGGAAATCATTCCGCTAAGAGAAAAGGCCTGGCATGTCCGCTATAATGTAAGCAAGGATAATCATCAATTTGGAGTGGATGCCAATGATGCGGCCATCGGAGTCGAGCTCTGCTATGGCGGAAATATTGATTTCAAAGAAGCCTACAAACGGTATGTATGGTATCATACGTATCTCTGCCGGAAATTTGGTCTGAATCCCCGGAAGGATATTATTGCTCATGCCACGCTGGATCCTGGACGCAGGACAGATCCTCATCAAGCGTTAAATAAACATGGGATAACTTTTGCACATTTTATAAAGGACGTAACGAAGGAGTTAGAAGGAGTTTCTTCCGGTAACATTCACCGGCGAAAGCCACAGGTTCGTGAAATTCCAACGAATGTGAAGCAAATTCGAATCAAGGATATTGGAGAAATTAGAAGAGAAGGTCTTCATACTTATGGAACTCCGGACTGGGAGGATAAAACAGGGCCGATTGTCGAGGAGAACTATATTTTCACAGTAAAACGAAAGCTGATTGTAGACGGATATGCGATGTATCAGCTTATCAGCGGGTGGTATATAACGGCTGCAGATAAATATGTGGATGTTTATAAATATAAGTGATCAGGGGCGTGGCAGCACGTCTCTTTTTTATTATGGAATAAGGTGAAAAACTGTCTTCATACAAGGAGGTTTTCAGAAAAGTCTGGCGAATATATTTGACAATAGACAAATCATGTACAGAGGTGAAGATCAAATGACGAATTGGCTGGAGAAATTTCAGGATCTGCCTGTTACGGCGGTTTCAGATGGGTTGGATAAGTATAATCATTTGTGGCCAACCATTAAACCAGTAAAGGAGACTCAAAAAGCTGTGGGTTATGCGAAGACTGTGCAAATCCCACCAGGAGACAATCAGCTGGTCCTGAAAGCGATTCGTGAAGCACAAGAGGGGGAAATACTCATTGTGGATGCAGGTGGCTACGTGGACCGTGCAGCAGCGGGGGACTTTATCATGGGACTTGCACAGACAATGGGATTCACAGGTGCGATTATTAATGGTGCTGTCCGCGATATACAAGAGATACGGGACCTGGACTTTCCGGTATTTTGTGCAGGATCGACACCTGCTGCAGGATTTAAGCATGGACACGGAAGCATCAATGAGCCCATTTCCTTCAACGGTGTGGTGGTGCATCCAGGGGACCTCATTGTAGCTGAAGAGGACGGTGTGGTATGTGTTCCCCAGGACCGGATTGAAAAGGTTTATGAGAAGGCACAGAATAAGCTGAAAAAAGATGAAGAGCGGGAGGCGAAGGTTTTAGGAGATCGTGCAGCTGTGGTTGAGTATTTGGATGGGCAGTTGAATAAATAGATTTGCATGGGCCTCGTACAAAATGAATTTCCATGTATTAAACCATTGTGGCAGACCATATCCATCATAAAGAACCATTCAAAGCAACAATCTCACAAACTCTTAAATAACAACCTGGCAAAGGAGCTGATCAACCCATGTACGATTTTATAATTGTTGGAGGGGGCATTGTTGGTTTGTCCGTGGGCCTGGCAATAACCAGACAGCATCCGTCCAAAAAAGTACTCATTTTAGAAAAGGAAAAGGAACTTGCGGCTCACCAGACCGGGCATAACAGCGGGGTCATCCATTCCGGAATCTATTATAAACCGGGCAGTTTGAAGGCGCGTCTGGCGAAAAGCGGAAATCAGTCAATGGTGGAGTTCTGCCGGAAGCATGGAATCAATTATGAGGTTTGCGGAAAGGTGATTGTCGCAACGAATCGTGATGAGCAGGCCCAGCTGGAAAAGCTCTATCAGAGAGGAATGGAAAATCAATTAAACATAGAAAGGCTGAATCGCCGGCAACTGCAGGAACGAGAGCCACATGTTAATGGGATTGAGGCCATTAAGGTTCCTTCTGCTGGTATTGTTGATTATAAGCAGGTATCAAATCAAATGGCTGAGTTGATTAGAATGCAGGATGGTGAGATTCGCTGTGGGGAAACGGTCCAGTCGATCACTGAGCAATCAGACCAGGTTACCGTCGAAACAGACAAGAATACCTTTAACGGACGTTTTCTGATCAATTGTGCCGGGCTGCACAGTGATCGAATTGCCTACTTGGCGGGCTACTACATCGATCTCAGGATTGTTCCTTTTCGAGGTGAATATTATAAATTAAAGCCTGAAAAACGGGAGCTGGTCAACCATCTGATTTATCCAGTCCCTAATCCGGATTTTCCGTTCCTGGGAGTACATTTTACGAGAATGATCGATGGCGAGGTTGAAGCAGGACCTAATGCGGTGCTAAGCTTTAAGCGTGAAGGATATACTTTTTCTGATTTTGATCGAAGGGATTTTGGGGAGTTTATGCGTTACAAAGGATTTTGGAAGCTTGCCCGAAAATATATGCGGGAAGGACTTAGTGAAATGGCCCGTTCTCTGTCCAAAGAAAAATTTGTTAAAGAGCTGCAGAGGTTAATTCCTGAGATAAAGTTGGAGGATGTCGTATCAGGAGGTGCCGGCGTTCGGGCGCAGGCACTGAGATCAGATGGCACGCTTGTTGATGATTTTGAGATCATACATGGCAAGCAGAGTCTGCACGTATGCAATGCGCCATCACCCGCAGCAACCGCATCCCTGGAAATAGGCAGGGAAATCGTACGGCAAATGACAGGAAGAGAGATTGTTGTTTAAGGAGAGAGGCATAACCCTTCGATGACCCTTCCGATTTCATCATCGATTTTCCATGGATAGCAGAGGATTGTTGCCTCTGCTTTTTTGTTGTATCAGGAATGTCAAAGAAATTTGATTTATATTGTTAAGGGTTTTTGGGAGATGAAAAAGTCTAATTCCTGCACATATGAAGTACACGTTCAAGATCATGCTTATGTAATTCACCTATCTGGCGTTTTAATTCAGGTCCATGCACAGAAATAATTTTCGAAGTACGTGCCATAGATGGTTTTAACAATCCAGCTTCGTTCCAATATTCCAAAACAACATCAAACTGATTTCCCGGCTGTTGACTGGTTACTGGAGCTATAATGACATCTACATCCAGTGCCAATTCATTTCCGACAATAATAACAGGGCGCTGCTTAGTCTGACGAGTTCCTTTAAAAAGGACATCCGCTAACCAAACATCACCCTGTTTCATCCTACTGCTCATTGTAGATGTCATCCTCCTCATTATCCCACCAGGCATAATTTTCACTTAGTAATATAACATCTCTGGACATATATTTTTCTTTAATTTTATCGAGTACCTTTTGCCTTTCTGCCTCACTCAACATGTCAATTTCCTTAATAATTTTATCGGGAGTAGACATATTATGCACCTCCATTAATCTATACTCTTATTATAACTTATACCCGCGCTGACATAAATGTTCCGATAAAATCTGTTTTTTAAGCTTATCTTCAATTCGGTCAGTAGTTTCGTTATCACGCATGAACTGACCGTAATACCCCCACTTCAAGAATTGAGTGTACCCCAACAAGACTAAGTGGGGGGATAAACGGTCAGTAAATTCCTGATAAGTTCAACTAACGATCAGTGGGGGATGGAGAAAATCCCCACTGATCGAAGTTTCATTTTATCTTTAGCGAAAATATTCATGTCCCGGCCTATATGCACGTTAATAAAATTTCCCGTGACGATACACAATGGTAGACAGTTTCATAACCGCATGGATGTAGCAATTTTCCCGTAACGGAAACGGGTCATTAAAAAACTGTGGCAAAATCGCATCAAGGGTATGCTGCATTTTATCGTGAAGCATTTTAAAGACCTGTTCTTCTGTGTAAAACTGGGTTTCGCGCCCCTGCAGCCACTCGAGGTAGGATACAATGACCCCACCAGCGTTAGCGAGTATATCAGGGACAATGATCACGCCCTGATCACTTAACACTTTGTCCGCCGCACTTGTTACGGGAGCATTTGCCCCTTCCACGATCACAGGAGCTTTGATTTGATGGACATTGTCTTCACGTATTTGGTCTTCAAGGGCAGCCAGAATTAACGCATCCACCTCTAAATACAGAACTTCCTCCCGGCCCAGGATACTTGCTTTTACACCGGATTTTTCAAGCTGTTCTTCTGTGGCAGGGAGATCGCCCTGATTCTGTCTGGTAAAATCAATCAGCCCCGGGATATTCAGCCCCTCTGAATTATAAAGGGTTACATTCCGGTCACTGACTGCAACCACCTTGTTCTGCAAATGGGTACACTGATAGGCTTCCAAAGCGGCAACAGAGCCTACATTCCCAAAGCCCTGTACAGCCATTTTGAGTGGACGGTTGGCAGTCTCAAGTGCTGTTTTGGCAAAGCGGTTATCTGTGTTCGTTAAAAGCTGATGCTGCTGGTTAACAAAATCATGGATTAAATAACGGAAGGTAAAATAGACACCTTTCCCTGTTGCCTCCCGCCGGCCTAAGGATCCTCCATTAACAACACTTTTTCCGGTAAAGCTTCCCCGGTAGGGTTCACCTGGTTTGATGCTTTTATATTCGGCCATCATCCAGTCCATTTCTCTTTCGCCCGTGCCCATATCAGGCGCAGGAATATCCTTATCAGTTCCTAATGCGTCACTAAAGTAATGAACATATTTCACCGCAATTTTATGAAGATCTTTTTCGGAAAAATCCCTCGGGTTGATGATGACTCCACCTTTTCCGCCACCAAAAGGAACTTCGTGGAGAGCATTTTTTAAGGTCATAAGTGCTGCCAGATTCGTTACCTCATCCTCATTGACCGATTCATGAAATCTTATGCCGCCTTTATACGGTCCAAGGGTGTTATTATGCTGGACGCGAAAGGCGGGTATGCGCACCACTTTTTTATTTTCCAGAGCAACGCGTAAAAAGGCTTTATGTATATGGTTCGGTGTGGAGAGTATCGATGCCAGGGAGGTGAAGGCCTGTTTACGTGCATCTCCCGTCAGATTTGGCAAAAAGGTTTCATCTTCAAGCAAGGCATCCAATGAATACTGAACGATGGCTTCTGTACGACTGGCCATTAGACATCCTCCTTTTGTATGATTTAATGCTACGTTTAATGGTAGCATGAATTGGGGGTTATGTCTTCCGAATGTTGCAAAATTTCAGTTATTATAGCGTTCTATCCAGGGGTGGTGGTGGTCTACAATAGATGCTAAAATAAAAATAATTATCATATTAATCATATACTTGAGTTGTTAACAGGAGGAGATTAAATGGCGTGGAAGGATGATTATCAGCGGTGGAAGGAATTTAAGGAACTTGATCCTGATTTGCGTCAGCAGCTGGATGAATTATCTTCAAATGAGACCCGTTTAGAAGAAGCATTTTATAAACCGCTCACATTTGGGACAGGCGGGATGCGCGGGGAGCTTGGCCCAGGAATTAATCGAATGAATATCTATACCATTCGTAAAGCGGCTGAAGGACTAGCTAAATACATAGAAAACCAAGGAGAAGAAGCGAAAAAGCAAGGGGTTGTGGTGGCCCATGATTCCCGTCATCAGTCACCTGAATTTTCCTTAGAAGTTGCTAAGGTCATGGGTGCCCATGGAATTAAAACGTATTTGTTTACGTCGTTACGTCCTACTCCTGTGCTTTCCTTTTCTGTTCGTCATCTGGGGACAGCTGCAGGAGTCGTCATTACGGCAAGTCACAACCCGCCGGAATATAATGGGTTTAAGGTTTACAATGAAGACGGAGGGCAGGTACCTCCCGCACAGGCTGAGAGCATTGTAGAGGAAGTTAATGCCGTAGATAATGAGTTAGCCATCGAAATTGTCGAACAGTCAGAATTAGAGGAAAAGGGATTGCTCCAATGGATGGATGATGCTGTTGATGAAGCCTATCTGAGTCATTTAAAATCCATTACGTTAAATCCTGATGTTATTCAGAGTCAGGCGGATGACTTAAAGATTGTGTTTACTCCTTTACATGGCACTGCCTATCAATTTGTAAAAGAGGGTCTGGATCAGCTGGGCTTTCATCAGGTGACCATTGTGGAAGAGCAGGCCAAACCGGACCCTGAGTTTTCAACGGTGGATTCACCCAATCCTGAAGAGCACCAGGCTTTTACACTCGCGATTGAGTATGGGAAAAAGGAAAATGCGGATATTTTAATTGGAACCGATCCGGATGCTGACCGATTAGGTGTGGCAGTGAGAGGCTCTGATGGTGAATATACCGTTTTAACAGGAAATCAGCTGGGCAGTCTCATGCTCGACTATATTTTAGCCAATAAAACCCCATTACCTGACAATGGCATAATGATTAAAACAATCGTGACTTCAGAATTGGGACGAGCAGTGGCCGCCTATTATGGAGTGGATACGCTGGATACTCTGACAGGTTTTAAATTTATTGGAGAAAAAATCCTCGAATTTGAGAAGACAGGAGCCCATCAGTTCCTGTTTGGTTATGAAGAAAGCTACGGCTATTTAATCAGTGACTTTGCCCGGGATAAAGACGCCGTTCAGGCTGCGATGATGGCTGCTGAACTGGCCGCTTACTGGAAATCTAAAGGGAAAACCCTTTTTGATGCTCTTGATGAAATTTATCAGCGTCATGGCTACTACTTAGAGGACCTACATTCCATTACGCTTAAGGGAATTTCCGGAACAGAGCAGATTGAACAGATGATGGCTGATTTCCGTGAACATCCCCTTGAAAAAGCGGGTGATTTAAAGGTTCAAGCTGTTGAAGATTATGCGACATCAGAGCGTACGTACTTAGCGGATCGTAGTGTGGAAACGATTGATTTACCAAAATCCAACGTTGTGAAGTTTTTACTGGAAGATGACTGCTGGTGCTGTCTGCGTCCATCAGGAACCGAGCCTAAAATTAAGTTTTACTTTGGAGTGAGAGGCGCAACACGAGAAGAAAGTGAACAGCGGCTTGAGCAAGTGAAAGATGCGGTGCTGAAGAGGGTGGAGTAGGTGCCAGCTGGAGTAGGTGCCTGGCACCACCCGGATATTGTCGATAAATGTCGACTTGAGAATATTCCATGAAGAATGCCTGGATTTCAAATGATCCAGGCATTTTTGGTTCCGATATTAAAGCACAATGCAGTCGTTTTTCCAGGAGTGAAGACCATATTTCTTTTGTTTTTGTATGGAAGTGGCCTTCATCAATGTGATTAAGGCCACTTCCACTTTACTTAAGCCTTATGATGTTCTTCAATGATTTTATGAAGGCCATTACCTCAATTTTTCCGGATTGCTCTGTCCTTTATACACCCCATTGCCCAGCCATTTAAATATTATTCGACACAATTCGGGGCGTGACAGGCACCATCACCATAAGGCTATTCGACAAAATCCGGGGCGTGACAGGCACCATACGATTTTACGAATAATTCCATCCCTTTTCTAATATATGTAATATAGATCATCTTTTGTCCAAGTTATTACATCTATAACTGATTTCAGGAAAGGGAGGAATTTTTAATGAAGTATGAAGCGCCGAATCATCCTGGTGCAGTCGTTGAGTTTCGGGAGCGTTATGACAATTTTATCGGGGGTGAGTGGAAGGCTCCGGTAAAGGGGAAGTATTTCGAAAATGTATCGCCGGTAACTGGGGAAGTTTTTTGTGAAATCGCCCGTTCAACAGCAGAGGATGTTGATATGGCCGTAGATGCTGCCCATGAAGCGGCAGCGAGCTGGATGAAAACCTCACCAACAGAAAGAGCCAACATCCTCAACAAAATTGCTGATCGCATGGAAGAGAACCTGGAAACGCTGGCGGTAGCTGAAACATGGGATAACGGAAAGGCTGTACGAGAAACATTGGCTGCTGATCTTCCACTGGCCGTGGATCATTACCGCTATTTTGCAGGTGCCATCCGTGCCCAGGAGGGAGGCATTAGCCAGATTGATGATGATACTGTCGCCTATCATTTCCATGAGCCACTCGGTGTGGTAGGGCAGATTATTCCGTGGAACTTCCCGCTTTTGATGGCAACGTGGAAGCTGGCTCCTGCCCTTGCCGCCGGAAACTGTGTAGTCATGAAGCCTGCTGAGCAAACCCCTGCCTCTATCCATGTGTTCTTAGAGCTGATTCAGGATCTGCTGCCAGCTGGTGTGGTAAATGTCGTCAATGGTTTTGGTGTGGAAGCTGGTAAACCATTAGCCTCACATGATCGAATTGCAAAAATCGCCTTCACCGGAGAAACCACTACTGGCCGGTTAATTATGCAGTATGCTTCAGAGAATATTATCCCGGTTACCCTCGAGCTGGGAGGCAAGTCACCAAATATTTTCTTTGACGATGTGATGGATAAAGACGATGCCTTCTTGGATAAAGCGATTGAAGGTATGGTTATGTTTGCCCTGAATCAGGGGGAGGTATGTACGTGCCCATCCCGTGCGTTGATCCACGAATCCATTTACGATAAGTTCATGGAAAAAGCATTAAAACGGGTGAACGAAATTAAAATCGGTCATCCACTGGATACAGAAACAATGATGGGCGCCCAGGCTTCAACAGAGCAAATGGAAAAAATCACCTCCTACCTGGATATTGGCAAGCAGGAGGGAGCAGAGGTGCTTGTTGGCGGTGAACGGAACTACCTGGACGGAGGCCTTGAAAAAGGATTCTATGTCAAGCCAACCATTTTTAAAGGAAACAATAAGATGCGCATCTTCCAGGAGGAGATTTTCGGACCGGTTCTATCCGTAACTACCTTTAAAGATGATGAAGAAGCCCTTGATATTGCCAATGACACCCTTTATGGCCTTGGTGCAGGTGTATGGACAAGAGATTTCCACAAGGCTTACCGTTTTGGACGAGGAATTGAAGCCGGACGTGTCTGGACGAACTGCTACCATGCTTATCCTGCCCATGCAGCATTTGGCGGTTATAAAAAGTCCGGAATTGGGCGTGAAAATCACCAAATGATGCTCTCACACTATCAACAAACAAAGAACCTGCTCGTAAGCTATAGCAAGGACGCTCAAGGATTATTTTAATTAACCTTGTGTGTCTTTAACAGGGGGAGTCGACTGTGGCTCCCCCTATCCTGAAAACTCAGCTACCATAAAATCCTTTAAGAAAGGATGTGAAAAATGACGGAGAAGGAAAGAGTAGTGGCCACGGATGCCGCGCTTGAACTGATTGAGAGCTTAAAAGAGCAGCACGGGCCGCTGATGTTTCATCAATCCGGTGGCTGCTGTGATGGAAGTTCGCCGATGTGCTATCCCCGGGATGAGTTTCGAACAGGGAATTCAGATGTAAAAATAGGGACGATTGGAGATACCCCTTTTTACATCTCCAAAGATCAATATGAGTACTGGAAGCACACCCAGTTGATTATTGACGTGGTTGATGGACGTGGGGGAATGTTCTCTCTGGAGGGCCCTGAAGGCAAACGATTTTTAACAAGATCAAAGGTTCTCTAGTACACCTGAATTTGCAGGTGTATTTTTTTGTCCTCCTTTATTATATTTCAGAATAACTTTAAGGATCCCGCACACATCCCACCACTACTAAATCCTACGCGCATTCACTTAACCTTCTACTAAGACTATTAAACCAGGAAATTTATAATAGTTTGTAAAATAAAAACAATTCAAAATAATCATGCAATAGATAAACTATTATTCTATAATATAGTTCATAAATCAAAGGAGGTATTTATTTGAAAAAAAGGTTTGTACTACCAATTATTCTATCGTCAGCGGTTGTTTTAGGATCTGCGAATAGTGTACTGGCT
Source organism: Salinibacillus aidingensis (assembly GCF_039522525.1). Lineage (GTDB taxonomy): Bacteria > Bacillota > Bacilli > Bacillales > Alkalibacillaceae > Salinibacillus > Salinibacillus aidingensis. Next base: position 46,596 of record NZ_BAAADO010000002.1, on the reverse strand, counting down.
CAGCCGCAGAACTCTCTGGAAACAGCAAAGGCAGAAAGCGGGACTGTGTGGAATCAAAATGCGAATGTTCCCCTGTTTGTAGAAGAGAAACTGGCTGAGAAGCAAAAAGGCAGCTCCTCGCAACATGCTCTTAATTATTTGGCTGAAAATGAGAAAAAGCTGGGGATCAGGAACCCGAAGAAAAATTTTAAGGTGAAAAATGTTCAAAAGGATAAGCTGGGTATGACTCACGTTCGCTTCCAGCAGACAGAAAAGGATGTACCTGTTGAGGGAACGGAAATTATCGTTCACTTCAATAAACAGAATGAAGTGGTTGCGGTGAATGGGCATCACAATCAGGCGGTAAAAAATGCTGATGTAAAAACAAATGCCGATTTAACAGCAAGTGAAGCCGTAACCATTGCAAAGTCAGCTGTCAAAGCACCTGAATCTCTAACCTATAAGCCAACTTCAGAACTAGTGGTCTATACCTTTGAAGGCCAAAATACGTTAACGTACAAAGTAAACTTAAACTTCCTCGGTGATCAACCTGGAAACTGGTTTGTATTTGTGGATGCGAATACAGGAGAAGTTGTCGATCAGTATAATGCGTTATTGCATGCCGATGACATGAAGAAAAAAGCGATAAATGGAATTGGACAAGGGGTTCATGGAGAACAGCGAACTCTTCATACGACAAAAGAAACACAATCTGGACAGGAGAGTGTTTTTAAACTCTACGACGAAACTCATCAGAATTTAGAGGGTATTTACACATTTGACCATAATACAGGTGATCTTTTTGAAAATAATAGTAACGCATGGGTGTCTGATTATGCTAGCCCAGCCGTGGATGCTCACTATAATTCTGAAAAGGTATATGACTATTATTTAAATGAACATGACCGAAACTCTCTGGATGGGGAAGGAATGCCGATTATCTCCTATGTTCATTTTGGTGAAAACTATAACAATGCTTTCTGGAATGGCCGCTTTATGACTTATGGTGACGGAGATGGTGAATTTATGGTTCCTTTATCCGCAGGTCTTGATGTGGCCGCACATGAAATGACCCATGGAGTCATCACTCACTCAGCTAACCTGAATTATCGTAATCAATCCGGTGCTCTTAATGAGTCCTTTGCCGACGTGTTTGGCGCTCTTATTGATGCGGATGATTGGGAAGTTGGGGAGGATATCATGGCTTCTGAAGCAAAAGAAAGTGGCCGGACATCTTTGCGCAGCTTAAGTAACCCTGATAAGTATCCGGTATCTGATGACATCGCTCCTTTTGGTGATGGCCAGTATCCTGAACATATGAATGAATTTTATGATCTGCCACTTGATATTGATAATGGCGGGGTTCATATTAATTCATCCATCACTAATCACGCTGCCTATCTCATTGGTGAACAGCTTGGAAAGGACAAGCTCGGCCACATTTATTATCGTGCCCTGACCACCTATTTAACACCAACTTCCAACTTCAGTGATGCAAGGAAGGCAATCGTACAGTCAGCAGAAGATTTATATGGGGAGAGCAGCGAGGAAGTAATGGCTGTAAAAGATGGCTTTGATCAGGTTGGAATCTATTAATACTACTTCTTTAAAGTAAAGCAAGTTTTCATCTTTAATAGAGACGGTAATGTTTTATCATTACCGTCTCTATTTTTGGTAATAAGACCATCCGGTAGATGACATTAAGTGAGTGAAGTTTCTTATAAAAAAAGTGAGATATCACATAACTGGTATAGACATGTATACTTCTAGTTTGATTTTTAACCTGTAAGGCGTTAAAATAAAAATGAAACAAGATATTGTAGGAGTGGACTTATGGGGGAAGCTACTAAATGAGTCCTTCAAATCAAGCATACATTCGAATCGGATGATAGGGATAAATCCACCTAACTCCGGGGCATTCGAATATTAAACTTGTATTTATCGGCCCTGTAAACTGATTTTGTATATTCAATGGGTGTATTTTCGCCTTCCAGATAGGTCGTCCGTTGAATAACGAGTACTGGATCTCCATGATCAATTTTTAGCAGCTGAATTTCTTCTTCATTGGCAAGAGATGCTTCAATGGACTGATCGCCATATGCAATGGAGAACTGGCGTTTATTTTCCATGAATTCATAAAAAGACATATGAATATCTTCCTGTGTCAATTCACCTATTCTTTTTTGCGGTGTGTAAGTGAATTCCAGGGCTACAGGTTCATCATCTGCAAAGCGTATGCGTTTCATTTCATATACTAAATCGGATGAATCTATGTTTAAGGCAGCAGCAACTTTGCGATCTGCGTACATCAGCTGAAAATTCAGCAGCTGGCTTGATGGCGTTAAGCCACGGTTATTCATTTCTTCACTGAAGCTGGTAAGGCCGGACAGGTCCTGTTCAAATTTTTTCTCAGCAACAAAGGTACCTTTGCCTTTTTCACGGTATAGAAGTCCTTCGTTGACCAGGTTATTGATCGCCTGTCGTACAGTCATACGGCTGATCTCGTACTTTTCTGCCAGTTCACGTTCGGAGGGAAGAAAATCTCCAGGTGCGTATATATTGCTTTCGATAAATGTCTTTATTTCCTGTTCCAGCTGGTAATAAATAGGTATGGGTGAATTTTTATTAATCATCTTAAGCATCCCCTAATGTAAGTCTTTTAATATGAGAAATTTTATCAAAAAATTATAAAAATGTACAACTTGAGGTCTAGACCACTAGAAGTGTTTGAAAGGGGAGAATGACATTGAGCAATCAACCTTTGCTTATAAAAAATGTAACAATCTATACAGAAGATGAAGCTATCTCTAATGGAAACATCCTTATTAATAATGGTGTTATCCAATCAATTGATCGAATGAACGAGGAAAGTGAGACCATACCGGAAGATGCCCGTATCATTGATGGCTCTGAAATGACAGCGATTCCGGGCTTTATTGACGGACATATTCACGGGGCATATGGAGCGGACGCTATGGATTCCACAGAGGAAGCATTGGATACGATGGCGTCCTTTTTACCAAAAGAAGGGACAACAAGCTTTCTGGCTACCACGATGACGAACTCCACAGAAAACATTGAGAAAGCATTAGCCAATGCTGAGAATTATAAACAGAAGGACGGGTATGCAGAGATGATTGGTGTGCATCTGGAAGGTCCGTTTGTTGAGAAATCCAAAGCGGGTGCTCAGCCTCAGGAACACATTTTAGAGCCGGATTTAGAAAAGTTTAAGAAATGGCAGGAGATGTCCGGAAATACGATTCGAACCATTACGATGGCCCCTGAGCACGATACGGATGGTTCGTTTATGCAGGAATTGGCTTCCCAAGGTGTGAATGTCTCTGCGGGTCATACAGATGCGAATTTTGAAGGAATAAAAAGAGCTATTCCTTTTGGCTTGCATCAATTAACCCACCTTTGTAATCAAATGAATGGGATTCATCATCGGGACATTGGTGCTGTAGGGGCCGCATTCCAGCTGGAGAATTTGCAAGCGGAATTGATTGCAGATGGTGTCCATGTAGCTCCGGAAATGCTGCAATTAATTTACCGGAATGTCGGTAGCGATCGGTTAATTTTAATCACCGATGCGATGCGGGCAAAAGGTTTACCGGATGGTGATTACGAATTAGGAGGCCAGCCTGTCATCGTTTCGAATGGGAAAGCAGTGCTGGAAAACGGGACATTGGCCGGTAGTATCTTAAAAATGCGGGATGCTGCCAAGCGTATGCTCGAGATTAATGATGCAGACATCCGGGACATCATTAAAATGACGGCTGTGAATCCGGCAAAACAAGTCGATGTTTATGACCGGAAAGGAAGCATTTCGAAGGGGAAAGATGCAGATATTTTACTCATAGATGATGATTTGAATATTCAATACAGTCTGTGTCGGGGAACGATTGCATATAAAGGAGAATGAGCGATGGATATAATTAGGGTTAAGAATTATCAGACGATGAGTGAAAAAGCATGCGGGTATCTTGTAGATAAAATTCAGGCAGCCCAAAAGCCTGTTCTTGGACTGGCAACCGGGTCAACCCCTGAAGGCCTGTACAAGCAGCTGATTGAAAAATATCAGGAAGGAGCGGTTTCCTTCAAGGATGTTTCAACGTTTAACCTGGATGAGTATGTCGGTTTGGAGAGGAAGGATCCGAACAGCTATCATTATTATATGAATGAAAAATTATTTAAGCATGTAGATCTCTCCATCGAAAATGTGCATCTGCCTAATGGCGCAGCTGGTGATCTTCAGCAGGAATGCCGGGATTATGAAGCTTCCATTAAGCAGGCCGGCGATGTGGATGTGCAAATTTTAGGACTTGGGTTAAACGGCCATATCGGTTTTAACGAGCCAGGGACTCCGTTTTCAAGCAGGACCCATGTGGTGGATTTAGATGAAAGCACCCGCGAGGCGAATGCAAGATTTTTTGAATCAAAAGCGGATGTTCCAACGCAGGCCATCACCATGGGCATTGAATCCATTATGGAAAGTAAGGAAATCGTATTACTGGTATCAGGTGCAAAAAAAGCAGAGGCACTGGCCAGATTAATAAATGGGGAAATCAGTGAAGACTTCCCGGCCTCTGTATTGAAACAGCACCCGCAGGTTACGATTATTGCGGATGAAGAAGCATGTGTTCATATTCGGGAGCATGTGCATAGTTAAGGACAGCGTATGACATTTCTATTATTTGTAACGAACATGAATAACTCCGAAAATGATAATGCGCCGCTTCTCCTGTGGCTGAGCAGGAGAAGCGGTGCTATTTTTTTGCTCTAAATGGGTTTCTTATTTAACTCTTGGTATTTTAAAAAATCAGGATCACAAAGGTCGGCCCATAATTATTGCAAAAAGTTGTTAGAATTTTGTGTTAAAATTAAGTGGAAAGGATTTTGTGTTAACGAAGCAGGATATTAAAAGAAAAGTTTTTCTGTAAACTCATAATGAGGTGAAGAATTTGATTAGAGTATTTTTAGAATTATTGCGTATAATGGCTATATTCTTATTCTTCGGTGTTGCAATAGGAGGTTTATTGAAGATTGTTTATACAAGTATGGGGATAAGTTTAAATAACACCAATGGCTCTTGGTTAGCAGGGCTTGCAATTATTATTTTGCTTTTTGTGTTGTATAGAAATAAACTTCAATTTTCTGGATTTTATAAGGGGAAAGGAAAAGCAATACTTCCGAAAAAAGTCGGTATTTTTCTGATTTCCTGTTCAGTTTTGATGCTTTTATGGCCCCTTTCATCCGCTAATGAGGTTAATCTTTAAGAAAGTTAGTAGTTTTTTAATAGGAGTTCTTTTTATTTAATAAATAATAAATGTGATGTGAGGGGATATTCATGAAAAAAGGGTTAGTCTATTTCATTGCGCTTATATTTTTATCAGTATTTTTATTCCGGGTTGTTGCAGGAACACTGACAACCAGCTTTCCGACCATATCATTTTTTCTTGCCATGTTAGTCAGTCATTTCATTCTTGATAAAAACCAATGGATTGTTGATTTTTATGAGAATGCTTATTCGGGAAAGTATGAAAGATCCAGTGAGGATGTGAGGAATAATCAATAATTCAACCATATATTATGGTATGTACTTAGCAATAGATGACTTTAGTGAAACAAAACATAATCCCCTCTAAGTAGCAGGTTTTATCACGCATACCCCCACTTCAGGTCTTGAGGGTAGTCCAACAAGACTAAGTGGGGATAAACGGCCAGTAAATTCCTGATAAAGTTCAACTAACCATCAGTGGGGGATATAGAAAGCCTTCACTGATTCAAGCTTTTCCCAGTCCATTCGTCCTGAAAAATCGCCATCATATAGGCATCATGGTAGCTTCCGTTCAAATAGAAATGCTCTTTCATCTCTCCTTCTATATGAAAGCCGATTTTTTCATAAATGTGGATCGCCTTTTTATTTTCTTTGGCTACGACCAGATGGACTTTATCACGTATTAACTGGCCGTAATACCCCCAATTCAAGTTTTGAGGGTAACCTAACAAGACTAAGTGGGGGATAAACGGCCAGTAAAAACCTGATAAGTTCAACTAACCATCAGTGGGGGATGGAGAAAACCCCCACTGATGGAAGTTTCACTTTATGTAAATTCAGGATACGGAATGCATAGTCTGCCATCATTTCCGTAGCCTTTGTTGCATAGCCCTTTCCCTGATAGGCAGGGTCCATCATAATGCCGAATTTTGTATTACGATGGATCGGCTCAATATCATAAAGACCGGTCAGCCCGATGTTCTCTTCATCCTTGCAGATGACAAAACGTCGATGCCTGTCCGATTCCTTCATCTGTTCATACCCACTCGTAATTCTGTCCTGCGGGTAATAAGCTTCCAAAAACCAGTAGTCCATAATGCTTTTCTGGTTATACAATTTGTGCATGAAAGGGATGTCGTCTTTTTCCAGTGGACGTATCCGGATTTCATTTTCCATGTTCCTCTCCTCCTGTTTACCAAGTTCTATTTACGATTTGCTTACTGCATCCATATCCTTTTCCGAGACATAGGAGTGGATAGCTTCTAAAAAGATCTCTCCATATTTATCAAGCTTAGCCTGTCCTACCCCTTTAATCGCCAGCAAACGGTTTTGGTCCTCCGGGTAGTACATTGTCATTTCCTTTAAGGTTGCATCAGAAAAAACGACATAAGGTGGAACTCCTTCGTCATCAGCCAGCTGTTTCCGAAGAGTTCGTAATCTTTCAAAGAGCTCCTCATCACCTTCCGTCTGCTGTTGTTTAACAATGGTCATTTTCTTATAAACCTTGGCTTCCCCTTTAAGGATAGGTAGGACATTTTGTGTAAGCTGAACAACGGGATATTTTCCATCGGTTAATTTTAAATACCCTTCCGCCAGTAAATAATTGACCAGCTCCACGATTTCCTTTTCCCGGCGATTTTTCATAAGCCCGTATGTAGAAAGGTTCTGAAAGCCGAGCTCTCTCATTCGTTTATTTTTGGACCCTTTTAATACCTGGGCAACGAGGGTAACCCCGAATCTTTCGTTCATTCGTTTAATACAGGAAAAGATCATCTGGGCTTCTTTCGTCATGTCGACCTGCTCCCGTTGATCGGTGCAGTTGCTGCATTTTTCGCATCGATGGAACGAACTTGGATCATCGAAATACTCTAGCACATAGGACTGCAGGCAGCTTTCAGTATGGCAATACTGCACCATTTGCTGAAGGCGGGCGTATTCCTGTGTCCGCTGCGTCTCGTTTAGATTGCTCTCCTCAATTAAAAATTTATGGATTTGAACGTCCTGCGGGGAAAACATCAGATAGCATTCACTATCCTCCCCGTCTCTTCCAGCCCTTCCAGCCTCTTGATAATAGGATTCGATATTCCTGGGCATGTTGTAGTGGATTACAAACCGCACATTGGATTTATCAATGCCCATACCAAAAGCATTTGTCGCTACCATAATCGAAATGTTATCAAGAATAAACTGCTCCTGGGCTTCCTTCTTTTCCTCTTCTGAAAGTCCTGCATGATATTTCGCGACAGAAAAATTTTGCTTACGGAGGAATTCATAGAGCTGATCGGTTTCTTTTCGGGTGGAAGTATAAATAATGCCTGATTGATTGGGACGTCTTTTGATATAATTAAGAATAAAATCCCGCTTATTGCCTCCTTTGATAACCTGAAAAGACAGATTTTCCCTTGCAAAGGTTGTAAACACGGCATTTTCACGCGGGATGTCGAGTAATTCGGTAATATCCCGGGCAACCTCTTTTGTTGCTGTTGCTGTCAGGGCAAGGAGAGGTGCACGCTGATTCAGTTCTTTGAGGACCGGAATAATAGACCGGTAGCTGGGCCGGAAATCGTGTCCCCACTGGGAAATACAATGGGCCTCATCAAAGGCAATTAAGGAAATCTCCGTCTCCTGAATCGTCTGCAGGAAAAAGCGGGATTCAAATCGTTCCGGGGCCACAAACACCATTTCATACATACCGGCCTGGATGTCCTCCAGACGTTGATCAATCTCCGGAACAGTCAGGCTGCTGTTAATAAATGTAGCCGAGATTCCATTGGCATGCAGGGCGTCCACCTGATCTTTCATAAGGGAAATCAGGGGGGATATAATGATAGCTGTCCCCGAAAGAACTAAGGCCGGAATCTGGTAGCACAGGGATTTACCGCCGCCTGTCGGCATAATGCCAAGTGTGTTTTGCTGATCCAGCATTTGCTGAATAATATCTTTTTGTCCGGTTCGGAACTCGGTGTACCCAAATGTTTGATTTAATACGTTTGTCGCTTCGTTTAGCATATTGTTTTGCGGCCTCCTATTGAAAACACAGATCAGACACCAGGATTTAAGTTCGTGACGTTTATTTTCTATATTTTATCATTGATCGGTACATGGCGTACAGTTCGTGAAAAAGGATCGTTGCTTTGTATGCGTGTTCAAACATGAAAGTTTCCTTCTAAGAAACTCAAAAAAAGCCTTGAAAGCATCAATGAATATTGAATTTCATCACATTTGAAGTTCTTTAGCGCTTTAAAGCATGTGGGGACAGTCCCGAAAAAGGGGGAGGATTTATATGAATTGGGAGAAGGTGAAGGAGTTGTATCCGTCGCTAATCAGGTGGAGACCGGATATGGAGCTGAATGTTGATGGATATACCTGGTTTGAAGGGGAGAAGGGTCAGGTATTTGGGATAAGCAAGGAGGAATTGACCGATCATGACGAGATCCTGTTAGCCTCTGTTTTAAAAAGAGCTGAGGCAGTAGAGCGGGAACGAACCGAGCAGGAAAGGTTCTGGAGTCAGACTTTGCTCGGGGAGGGAAATGGAAGTACCCCGGCTGATCGTCCTTTCCGGTTTATTTTCTTCAGACTGAATACCGGACAAATAGACGCAAGCTTAATAGATGAAGGGTTAAAAGGAATTTTTCCTCATGAAGTCTCTCTGCTGTGGCTGGATCAGCAGTCCGGTGTGATTGTTGAAGAATTTGAAGGTGGAAGAGAAGACGTAGTTGATCTGCACAATGTGATAGAACTATTGATGAGTGATTTATCCGTCAATATTCATTTGTTTGTTGGGGAACGATTGCCGGAGATGGATGGAACCGATGTCCGGAAATCATTTACATGGATGAAGCAGACCGCAGATTTTGCGTTTCAGCACTCAACGGAATACGTGTCGGAACTTGCAGATGTTCTTCCTCCATTACTGGTTTCAAAGCTTGCCAGAGAAGAAAGAGAACGAGTAGCCGCCCTCCTCCTGAAAGAAGCAAAGGATGATCAGGAGCTGTTAAGAACGGTACAGACTTATCTGGAAGCAAATTCAAATATAACGGAAGCGGCAAAACGAATGTACATGCATCGGAATAGTCTTCAATACCGAATTGATAAATTTATAGACCGGACACAGATTGATATTAAAACCTTTCAGGGAGCAATCGTCTGTTATTTAGCCTTAAAAATGCTGGATGTTTAATCCGGTATTTTTTTGGCTTTTTTTCGTTACCCTCGCTCCAGTGCCTGAAACAGTAAAATTCCTGACAAACTCCGGACAATGGTCTCATAACAATATCGGTCTTCAGGCTGAATGAATTTCGTGCTGCCTGCCGTTAAGCAAAAGGCGGGGAGAACGTATACTGAACTCATCAAGTTACAAGAGGTGAGAAACATGCAGTATACGATTTATGAACTGGAACGGCTGATCAGAGAAAAACGGATCAAGTAACGTTAGGAAAAATTTAAAACAGAAAGGAGAATGGAAATGAATATTTATGAAATGGAAAGCTTAATTGAGTCAAGAAGATTATAAACCATCTACTATTAAATTGAGGTGATCAACAATGATAAATAAAAATTGATAGTATGGAGGTAGTAAGGTTCTGATGGATACATTAAACAAGGTCGAAGAGTAATCCCTTTCTGATCATTTAATAAAATGGCCGGAAAGGGATTTTTGTTGTCATACGAGCCGCCTATACCCTCAATTTTGAAATTCACACCCTGCCCTAATCTCATGCTTATATCACTCTCCTCCTGTACCGGAATTTTGTTAAATAGAATCCCCGCCAAGGCAGCCTGCACAAATAAGCCGGATATTTTTGTGCACAGTGTCTATTTCGTTTCCTGAAGAAGTTAAGTAGACTGATAATAAGATGAAAAAGCGTTTACATAATTGAGGAGGTTAACCTATGGCAGATGTAAAACTGGATCATGTGTATAAGGTTTATGATGGAGATGTAGAGGCAGTTAAGGATTTTAATTTGGATATTCAGGATAAGGAGTTTATTGTGTTTGTCGGTCCGTCAGGCTGTGGAAAATCAACCACTCTTCGTATGATTGCGGGTCTGGAGGAAATTACCGATGGGGTTCTTTATATTGATGATAAGCGCATGAATGATGTGACCCCGAAAGACCGGGATATCGCGATGGTGTTTCAAAATTATGCCCTTTATCCCCATATGAATGTTTATGACAATATGGCTTTTGGATTAAAGCTGCGGAAGTTTAATAAAAAAGAGATTGATGAGCGTGTCCAGGAAGCGGCCAAAATCCTGGGGCTTGAGGATTATTTAAAACGGAAACCTAAGGCTCTGTCAGGTGGTCAGCGCCAGCGTGTGGCTTTAGGTCGTGCGATTGTCCGTGATGCCAAGGTGTTTTTAATGGATGAGCCCTTGTCGAACCTGGATGCTAAGCTGCGGGTCCAAATGCGTGCGGAGATTCAGAAGCTGCATCAGCGCCTCAGGACGACGACCATTTATGTTACCCATGATCAGACGGAGGCCATGACGATGGCAACCAGACTTGTGGTGATGAAGGATGGGGTCATTCAGCAGGTGGGCTCTCCGAAAGAGGTTTATGATAAGCCGAATAATATGTTTGTGGGCGGATTCATCGGATCGCCGGCCATGAACTTTCTGGAAGGTACATTAACAGAGGATGGATTTCTGCAGTTGGAGGATAAAAAGATAAAAGTTCCGCAAGAGCGCTTGGACGTTTTAAAAGAGAAACAGCTTGTGGGGAAAGAAGTGATTCTGGGTACTCGTCCGGAGCATATCCATGATGATACAGCCTTTCTGGAAGCGTCTCCTGAAACAGCCATATCTGCAAATATTGAAGTGGCAGAGCTGATGGGTTCTGAGACGATTTTATATTCAAAGGTGGGGGAGCAGGAATTTGTGGCTCGCGTGGACTCCCGTACAGATCTTCAGGGTGGAGAAACGATTCAGCTTGCCTTTGACATGAGTAAGGCTCACTTCTTTGACAAAGAAACAGAAGAACGCATTGATTCGTAAAAAATGGAGACAGCCTCCCATAATCATGGACGGAGGTCTAATTACTATGGAAAAAGGCGGGTGAGGAGCATGGAGAATCGAGATTCAGCTTTCCAGAGATTATTTGGGAGCCTGGAAGACACACGCAGTTTTTTTGCACCCGGGCGTGTAAATGTCATCGGTGAGCATACGGATTACAATGGAGGCCATGTATTTCCGTGTGCCTTAAACATTGGGACTTATGCAACTGTCCGTAAGCGTCCGGATCAAAGGGTTCAAATGTATTCGGTTAATTTTCCCGACCAGAACCGGATCGAATTTGACCTGGAACATGTATATTACCGGGACGAGGATGACTGGGGGAATTATCCCAAAGGTGTCATTGCACAGTTTCAGCAGGCTGGGTACACACTTAATTCAGGGTTTGAGGTTGTGTTTGAAGGAAATATCCCCAATGGTGCTGGGCTATCCTCATCAGCATCCATTGAACTTGCCACAGCTGTGCTGGTCAATCAGCTATTTCACTTTAACCTGGATATGCTGGAGCTTGTGAAAATGGCTCAAAAGGCAGAAAATCAATTTGTCGGGGTTCATTGCGGAATTATGGATCAATTTTCGATAGGTTTTGGGAAAAAGGATCATGCCGTACTATTAAATTGCAAGACCCTTGCGTATTCTTATAGTCCAATCAAACTCGATGGACTGACCTTAATGATTGCAAATACGAATAAACAAAGGGGACTGGCTGATTCAAAATACAATGAGCGCAGGCAGGAATGTGAACGGGCGTTACAGGCGCTGCAGCAGGCGTATAATGTTCAGAATCTGTGTGACCTGACTCTTGATGAATTCCGGCAGTGTGAGCAGATGATTCCCGATGAAACAGACCGGAAGCGGGCCCGCCATGCGATTTCAGAAAATGAGCGCACCCTTAATGCCCATCATGCTCTCGTGAACGGGGATCTTGGACGTTTTGGGCAGTTAATGAACGAATCTCATCAATCTTTGCGGGATGACTATGAAGTGACAGGTCCGGAGCTGGACACATTAGTGGAAGCAGCCTGGGAATATGGAGCGCTTGGAGCCCGAATGACGGGTGCGGGCTTTGGCGGCTGTATGGTGAACGTGGTGGAATCATCCAGGCAGGAGGAATTTATCAGGAATGTGTTCCGGAAATATCGGGAAAAAACCGGCCTGGAGCCATCCTTTTACGCTGTTGCCATTGCAGACGGGGCCCGTGAACTCTAAAATAAAGATAGATGAATGAAGATTGCGATAAACAGGAGGAATGTGAAAATGTCCGTGTTGGTAACTGGTGGCGCTGGTTATGTAGGGAGTCACACCGCTATTGAACTTATGGATAAAGGCTATGAAGTGATTATCATCGACAACCTTCAGAAGGGTCATGAAAAGGCCGTGCTGAATAAGGCAAAATTTTACAGTGGAGATCTCCGTGATGAAAATTTTTTACATAGGGTTTTTGAGGAGAATGAAATAGAAGCCGTCGTTCATTTCGCAGCCAACTCTCTTGTAGGAGAAAGTGTCGAGCAGCCGTTGAGCTATTACGATAATAACGTTTATGGTGCTTTAAAGCTGCTGCAGACGATGAAAAAGTTTAACGTGGATACGATTGTCTGTTCATCCACAGCAGCCGTTTATGGCGAACCGAAACATATTCCGATTCTCGAGTCGGATCCAACTGAACCAACCAATCCTTATGGGGAGACCAAGCTTGCCATCGAAAAAATGATGAAATGGTCCGCTCAGGCTCATGGGTTGAAGTACACAGCGCTTCGTTATTTCAATGTGGCGGGTGCTCATACCAATGGACTGCTGGGAGAGGATCACCATCCGGAAACCCACCTCATTCCGATTATTTTGCAGGTTGCTTTGGGGAATCGGGACAGCATTTCCATTTTCGGGGATGACTATGATACACCCGATGGTACCTGTGTGCGGGACTATATTCATGTGACGGATTTAGCCGATGCCCACATTCTTGCACTGGAGAATTTGAAGGCCGGTGGTGAAAGTGGTGCCTTCAATCTGGGAAGTGGCCAGGGCTTTAGTGTGAAAGAGGTCATTGAAACGGCTCGCGAGGTAACAGGGAAGGAGATTCCTGCTGAGGTAGCTCCGCGCCGTGCAGGTGACCCGGCTAAACTGGTGGCTTCATCAGAAAAAGCGAAGAAAATCCTCGGGTGGAATCCAAAGCGTGAGAGCCTGCACGAGATGATCGGCTCTGCCTGGAACTGGTTCCGGAATCATCCTGGTGGCTATGAGGATTAATACTTGATAGAACTGGCATGGAATGAAGCCCTGTGATTTTGGGGCTTTTTTTGTAAATAAGCGAAGGAAGCTATTTGGCAAAATCCCACATGAAAGGGAGGCTTCAGATGAGTATCCATATTTATAAAGAGCTGGAGCGTTTAATCCAATACGGACTTGAAAAAGGACTAATTGAAAAATGGGATGTGGAATTTGTCCGCAATCAGCTGCTGGACGCTCTAGACCTGCAGAACTGGGAAAGGGTTGAAGTGGAGAATGAGCAGCTTGACAACCCTGTCCCTGTTTTGCAATCGATTCTGAACTGGGCTGCTAAGCATGGACGTTTCTCGCCGGATACGGTTACTGAACGTGACCTTCTGGATACCAGATTAATGGGAATTTTCGTTCCTCACCCATCCACGGTCATTCACAAATTTGAGAAAATCCGTTCAGAGCTTGGAATGGAACGGGCTACGGATTATTTTTATCAGCTGAGCCGGGATGTCAATTATATTCGGACCAATCGTGTGAAACGTAACGAGCATTGGCTCAGCAGGACGCCGTATGGGGAGCTGGAAATCACTATCAATCTGTCCAAGCCGGAAAAGGATCCACGGGATGTTGTCAGGGCAAAGAAAGATAATTCCAACTATCCCGCCTGTGTGCTGTGTAAGGACAATGTGGGCTATGCCGGGCGCAGTCAGCACCCGGCCCGGCAGAATCACCGGGTGATCCCTGTAACACTGAATGGGGAGCAGTGGTATCTTCAATATTCTCCCTATGTCTATTATCACCAGCATGCCATCGTATTTTCGGCAGAGCATCGTCCGATGAAAATATCAGCATCGACGTTCCGGAGATTGCTCGCCTTTGTGGAGCAATTTCCGCATTTTTTCCTCGGGTCCAATGCGGATTTACCTATTGTAGGTGGTTCCATTTTAAATCATGACCATTATCAGGGGGGACAGCATGAATTTCCAATGGCTGAAGCCGGATATGAAGAAACTTTTCACATCAAAAAATTTCCTGAAGTGAAGGCGGGAATTCTTCATTGGCCGATGTCTGTGATTCGGCTCCAGGGATTCTCCAAGGCTGACCTTACAGCTGCAGCGGATCATATTTTGCAAAACTGGGTGGATTATGAGGATCCTGAGACAGGAATTTTGAAGGAGACGAATGGGGAGCGTCATAACACGATTACGCCTATAGCACGGCGCAGAGATGAATTTTATGAGCTTGATCTCGTTCTGCGCAACAACCGCACAAGTGAGGAGCACCCATTAGGAATTTTTCATCCCCATGAGCAGGTTCATCATATTAAAAGAGAGAATATTGGATTAATAGAGGTGATGGGTCTGGCTGTTTTGCCTGGCCGCCTGAAGGGTGAACTGGAAAAACTGGCCCACTATCTTTCTGGACCAGATGCCCTTTCCCAAATCAGGAAGGATCCAGATACACAAAAACATAGCGATTGGGCACGACGTCTTATGGAAACCTATGATATGTCCGGTTTGGATAATATCCATACGATGCTAAAGCATGAGACAGGTAAGGTGTTTCAGACGGTCCTCGAGCATGCCGGGGTCTTTAAAAAGAATGCAGAAGGAAGGCGTGCGTTGCAGCGATTTTTGCAAACGCTTTAACGAACTAAAAGGTGATGAGGATGAAGGATATTTCCGTTTATTTAGGCTATTCGATTGGTTTTCTTCTATTTATTATTTGTTTTGGCTATACGCTGTACTTTGGCAAGCAGACGTTTCATTTAGATCAGATGGAGGTATCCCAAGCCCAGAATTATGATTATCATTTTGTCCTTATTCCTGAAGAAAAAGGAAGTGAGTACTGGCATCTGGTCAGAGAGGGAGCCATGGAGACAGCCGAACAGCATCATGCTTATCTGGAATACGTGGGAGGTGCCCAGACCAGTGAGGAGGAGCAGTTCCGGACACTGGATAAGGCGATTGATGCGAAGGTGGACGGAATCCTGACACAAGGAATGGAAGGAGAACGCTTTGTCGAACTGGTTCATCTGGCCCGGGAAAAAGGGATTCCTGTCGTTACCGTGGATGCGGATAATCCAAAAAGTGAGCGGAATGCCTATGTAGGCACGGATAATTTTCGTGCGGGCTACCTGGCTGGAGAAGCCTTTGTGAATGAGACAACAGGAAAACAGAACGTTGCTATCATTATCGGACGCTCGGAATCCCCTAATCAGCAAAAGCGCATTGAAGGCTTTCAGAAGGCGATTGATAATGAAGAGCGGGTACAGGTGATAACGATTGAGGAATCAAATATTTCCATTGTTGGAGCTGCCCAGGCAACCTATCAGGCTTTGAAAAAACATTCAGAGATTAATGGTTTCTTTGGAACGAACGTATTGGCCGGGATTGGAATCTCCCAGGCGATCACGCAGACGAACAGAAAGCAGAACCCATATATTGTTACATTCGATACCCTGCCGAAGACGCTGGATTTGATGAGGGATGGAATCATCGATGCGACCATCGTTCAGCATCCGTACAGAATGGGGAAAACCGGAATTAACCTTCTTTTAGATGCGGGGAACAGCAAGTATGTTGAGCCTGTTCAATATACACCTTCATCCATTTTATACAAAGAGGACATCCATAAAGCCAAGTATGGGGAGGAGTACAGCTATGAAATCAATTCGCAGTAAACTTATGGCTTATTTTTTTGTATTTGTGCTCCTCTTTAACGTCGTTTCGGTCCTGATTTATTTCAGCAGTGACCGGCTCCTGAATGAATATCATACGAGTATTGAACGATTTTTAATTTTAAATCGTGTATCCCAGAAATCAATTGACTTATATGATAAGGTCAATCAGTTTGTCTTAACCGGTGAAGAGCAGGATTTTGAAGCCTTCTATAAGACAAAGTCAGAAATCGTTCAGGAAAAGGAGCGGCTTAATGAACAGCTGACAGGGGTGGAGGATGTGCAGCTGAATAAGCATATCCATATGATTGAAACGCTCGTACAGGAAACCGAAATGACAGCAGGTTTTATGCTGAGAAACGATATAGAGAAATACACCCTCCATCTGCAGGAAGCCCGGGAGACGTCCAATTATATTCAGGAAACCACCCTTCAATTAATCGATCTTGAACTGACCGAATATCAGGATCTCTATCAGGAACTGGCCCAGCGGAATGAAGCGTTTAAATCGTTTACCATCTTTCTGTTCTTAACGACAGTATTGCTGGCCATTGGAGCTGCTCTCTGGTTTTCCAGAGGGATTAATCGTCCCATCCGCTCCTTATGGCATGGAGCAAGAGAGGTTTCAAAGGGAAAGCTGAATGGTCCTGAAATTGAGATTAAGTCCAATGATGAACTGAAGCTACTGGGGGATACCTTTAATCAGATGCGCACGAATATCCAGCGACTGTTTCAGGAAATCAAGGAGAAGTCCGAGCTTGACCAGCTGTTAAAAGAACTCGAGTTAAAGCATCTGCAAAATCAAATCAATCCTCACTTTTTATTTAATACTCTGAACACGGTTGCCCGGATGTCCTACCTGGAAAATGCAACGTCCACAACAAGATTAATTGAGTCGATCTCCACCATTCTCCGTCACAGTTTAGGGGATCTGGATAAATCCGTTGCTTTGCGGGATGAGGTACAGGTGGTAGAAGAATATTTTTATATCCAGCAGACGCGATTTGCGGATCGAATGACGTTTTTACAGAAGGTGGATGAATCCTGTCTTGACATCCCTGTTCCACGTCTCACATTGCAGCCATTAATTGAAAATGCGTTTATTCACGGCATTGAGAAAAAGGAAGAGGGTGGAAGGATTTCCTTAACTGTCTATCGAGAACAGGATCATATCATGGTAGAAATATCCGACAATGGTGCAGGGATGTCCCCTGAACAAATCGAACCGTTTATCAATCTGTCGAAGGAGGAACCAGTGGATGAACATACGGGGCATTCCACAGGTCTCGGACTGAAAAATGTACTGCGGCGTTTGCAATTATTTTACCAGCGGGAGGATATAGTAGAAATTGATTCGGAAGTGGGAGCTGGAACGATGATTCGCTTAAAACTTCCGAACACGATAAGCAGGGAAAAGGGGGGAGCAAGTGCATGAAAACAATCATTGTCGAGGATGAATACTTAGAGCGCAAGGCGATGCGAAAATTTTTAGAGGAAAGCTTTCCTGGTTTAACGGTTGAGGAAGCTCCAAATGGGCGAAAAGCTATAGAAATGGCCCGGCAACTGTCCCCTGATTTTATGATTGTGGATATTCGAATGCCTGGAATCGATGGTCTAGAAACGATAAAAGCCATTCAGCAGCTGGCTCCCCGGATGAAGTTTATCATTGCCTCTGCCTACGATTCCTTTGATTATGCCAAAACAGCCATGAAGCTTGGGGTTAAGGAATATATTTTAAAACCGAGTAAAAAGGAGGAAACGATTAAGGCCATTTCCCGAATCCGGAAAGAAATCGAACGGGAGAAGCAATGGGCACAAAAGGAAGATGAGTCAGAACTGATCGCAAAGGAGCATTTTTTGTTAAAAATCACCCGCTATGAGTATGATGAATCATTAAAGAGGCTTAAGAAGGAGTATTTCCCGAATGTGAAAAGTGGCTGCTTTTTCATCCTGGAGCCCATCCATGATGACTTGATGGATAAAGTGGACGACTATGTAGAGGAGATGAATGGACAATCCTGTATCACGCACAGGCAGAATGATCAGCTTGTCATCCTTCTTCTTGCGGAAACGCAGCTGCAGAAAAGTGACATATTGCTGTTTGCCCGCCTGCTCTATCTGAAATTGGATTCCAGCGTATCCATCGGAGCAGGTTTTCCGTATGCTCAGCTGAAGGATTTCTCCCAATCCTATTATGAATCGGTGAAGGCATGCAAGCAATTGCTCAGTTCTCAGAAGTCCGGCTATGGCCTGCCTAAAGGAAAACAGGCCGAGGATGCTGATGCAATGGTTGAGCAGTTCCTGTCAGCCATTCAGATGGGCCATGAACAGCAGGCAACCATGGTGATAGAAGAGCTTTTATTCACTCAATCCCCACAGGATTTGGAGGAGCTTTATTTTAAAGTCAAGCACAGGCTGGAAGCATCAGGAATTGATATAAAAGAGATCCGTTTAAAAGATTATAAGAATGAGACGGAATGGAAGAAATTTATTGGGTACTGCTGCCTTGAAATTCAGCAGCACCATCAATCCTACCGGTATATTGAACGGGCAAAGGAGTATATCGGCGAGCATTATCACCGTCCTGTATCCTTAGAAGAGGTTGCTCAGTATGTGGACCTTAGTGCCAATTATTTTTCAAATATGTTCAGAGAAGAGACAGGGCAGACCTTTATCGATTATGTGACAGATATTCGTTTGCGGCAGGCCAAGCAACTATTGAAAGAAAATACATTAAGCCTGAAGGAAATCAGCTTCAAAGTAGGTTACAAGGACCCTAATTATTTCAGCCGGGTGTTTAAAAAGCATGAACAGCTTTCCCCTAAACAATTCCAGAAGCAAATCTTAAAAATATGAAGAAATTCATAAAATAGTGTAGGAATTTATATGCCTGGGTTGTTTCATAGATTTATATAATAGGAATTGTAAACGTTATCATATATTAAGATGAAGGGGGAACACAAATTGAAAAAGATTTGGGTATTAACAGTACTGATTATGACTGCCCTGATCTTTGCTGCCTGCAGTTCCGATGATGCTGCAAGCTCTGATGAAGAATCAGACGGTGGTGAGGGCGGCGAAGAAGGAACGACCGTTGAAATTTTCAGTTGGTGGACAGGTGCAGGTGAAGAGGATGGTTTATTGGCATTAATTGATTTATTCAAGGAAAAGCATCCTGATATTGAGGTGGAAAATGCAGCGGTTGCCGGGGGTGCAGGAACGAATGCAAAAGCTGTTCTTGCCAGCCGTATGCAAGGGGACGATCCACCATCCACTTTCCAGGTGCACGGTGGTGAAGAGCTGAACGCCAGCTGGGTGGCAGCAGGTAAAATGCAACCATTAAATGACTTTTATGAGGAAAATGATTTAATGGATAAATTTCCTCAGGACTTAATTGACCTGGTCAGTGATGATGGAAATATTTACTCCGTACCCGTAAATATTCATCGCAGTAATGTAATTTTCTACAATAAAGCTGTGTTTGCAGAGAACGGTATTGAAGTACCTACTACATTTGATGAATTCTTCGCAGCAGCTGATGAGCTGGAAGCAGCAGGGGTTACTCCATTGGCTTTAGGGGATAAGAACTCCTGGCCGGCTACACAAATTCTCGAGAACATTTTACTGGCTAAACTAGGTCCGGATGACTATAAAGGATTATTCTCTGGTGATGTCGCTTTTGATGATCCAAGAGTTGTAGAATCTGTTGAAACATTTGGTCAAATGCTTGATTACATTAATGATGACCATGCTTCCCGTGTGTGGCAGGATGCTGCACAGCTCGTAGCAGAAGGAGAAGCAGCGATGACGGTAATGGGAGACTGGGCAAAAGGATACTTTAGTAATGATCTAAACTTAACGGTTAACGAAGACTTTGGCTATGTGACAACTCCGGAGACTGAAGGGTTGTTTATGGTCATCACCGACACATTCGGCTTGCCTAAAGGAATTGAAAATGAAGAAGAAACGAAGGAATTTTTGAAGGTCTTGGCTTCTGTTGAAGGACAGGACACCTTTAATCCATTAAAAGGCTCCATTCCGGCCCGGGTGGATGCAGATGAATCCAAGTATGACGAATATGGTAAAGATGCCATGGATGACTTCAAGAATGCAGATGCCCTTGCGCCAAGTATCGCGCACGGCTCCGCTGCACCTGAAGGGTTCCTGACGAAGATGAACCAGGCTGTAAATATCTTTGTTACACAACGTGACGTTAATCAGTTAGTCAGTGCATTAGTCAATGCTTCTTCAGAGTTTTAATGAGCTGAACGATTACGGCTCTTATAAACACCCCATCCCATGGTTTGATGGGAATGGGGTGTTTCTTTCCTACTTTTGAATGGGCATGAAGGTTTCGTCTGGAATCGCTCATTCCGATTCCACTTAAGGAGGCAAGGTGATGGCAACAAAACAGAAAACGAAACAGAAATTCAGCAAAGATCAGTGGCTGGCAATAGGATTTCTTGCGCCTTCCATTCTTTTAATTTTAGTATTCGTTTATGGATTTATCAGCTGGACAGGATATGTGTCATTAAGTAACTGGAATACCATCGTTCCGGACTTTTCCTTTGCCGGCCTGAAAAACTACCTGTATTTATTCAGTGACTTCCGCTTCCAGTCAGATTTACGGAATATGCTCTTTTTCACCATATTATTCATCGGTGCGGTTATTATCCTCGGATTAGGATTGGCGATTTTACTGGATAAAAAAATCAAAGGAGAATCGTTTTTCCGGAATATCTTCCTGTTTCCGATGGCTCTGTCGTTCGTCGTTACCGGGGTTGTCTGGCAGTGGCTGTTAAACCCTTCTACAGGGGTGAATAACTTTTTAAAGACCTTTGGCATAGAGCCGTTATGGTATACAGATACAAATATTTTAGCCGGCTTCCAATGGGGACAAATAGAATTCGGTGTCCCGGTCGCTATTCTGTCCATTGTGATTGCTTCTGCCTGGCAGATGACAGGCTTTGCGCTTGCAATGTATCTGGCAGGACTGCGCGGAATTCCTGAGGAGCTGAGAGAAGCAGCTCGTATGGATGGGGCCAGTGAGCTTCAGATTTACCGGAAGATTATCCTTCCGCAGTTACGCCCGATTACGGCCAGTGTGGTTATTATGATGGCCCATATTTCACTGAAAATATTCGACTTGATCTATGCTATGACAGGTCCTGGAGCAAACTTTGTCACAGACGTACCTGGCTTGTATATGTTCGAGACCACATTCAGAGGGAACTATTATGCACACGGAGCGGCCATTGCCATTATCATGCTGCTTGCGGTTGCCATTTTCATCGTTCCTTACTTGTGGAACAATAGGAGGGCTGATTCATAATGACGACACCATCCCATTACTTTGCAAGACTATTAAAATATTTCATTCTCATCGTTCTGGCATTATTCTTCTTAATGCCTGTTTACGTCATTCTGGTCACGAGTCTGAAGCCCCTTGATGAAATTTCATTGTCACAAATGTGGGCACTCCCAACCTCAATCGACTTCAGCAGTTATGTACAGGCATTTGAAGAATTAGGGCCGAACTTTTTGAACAGCTTTTATCTGGCCATTCCCGCGACATTATTATCGGCTCTGCTGGGAGCTATGAATGGCTATGTGCTTTCCAAATGGAAGTTTAAAGGATCGGAAACCTTATTTACCGTTATTCTTTTTGGGATGTTTATTCCTTACCAGAGTATTTTAATCCCGTTAATTCAGTTTCTTGATACGATCGGTTTATATAATTCCATTTTAGGACTGATTTTTGTTCATGTCGTATATGGCCTTCCGATAACGACACTTATGTTCCGGAACTTTTATGCGAATATACCGGATGAAATGCTGGAATCAGCCCGGATCGATGGTGCAGGGTTTTTAGGAATCTTCCGGCATATTATTCTTCCCCTGTCGATTACAGGCTTTGTGGTGGTAGCGATCTGGCAGTTCACAAATATCTGGAATGAATTCCTGTTCGCTGTAACGATTACCCAGTCTGATCAGCAGCCGGTTATGGTCGCTTTGCAGAACCTGTCCGGAAGCCAGATTGTCCAATGGAACGTTCAAATGGCCGGAGCATTTATCGCCGCCCTGCCAACCTTACTCGTTTATATGATTCTCGGAAAATACTTCGTCCGCGGATTACTTGCCGGGTCGGTGAAAGGCTAGGGACTGTCCCCACATGTTTTAAAGTTCTAAAGCGCCAATAAAAAACCGGACGCATGAAGCGTCCGGTTTTTTATTGGAGTATTTTTTCCAGTACCTTTAGTGAACTGACGGCATCTTTCCCTGTTACTACGGGCTCTTTATCCTGGATAATTGCATCAATAAACGCATCGATCACTCCGGTTTTTGTCTGGTTATCATTGGTTTGAATAGGTTCCAGTTGATACTGAATAACTTCTCCATCTTTAGTCTCCACAATTAATTGATTCTCAGGATCATGATAGATTTTTAAAATTCCTTTTTCACAATAAATGGTTGTGGTATTATCCTCAGAACCATAGTAAGTCCAGGAAAAGGAGGCGGTACCTAAACGGCCTTTTTGTGTCTTTAACGCACAGACTACGTTATCACACACTTCGATGGGCTTTCCGTTTTCATCCACCTTGTCGAGAGCCCCTGTAAAAGAATGCACATCTGTAATTTCATCATCCAGCAAATAATGAATAAGATCAATTTTATGTACACCCAAATCTCCGGCTACTCCGGAATGGGAACGTTCTTTTTTAAAAAACCATGTAGAATTGGATTTATTTACTCCCCAATGCTCGGGTCCCTGATGCCCAAATGAAGTTTTAAATGTCAATACTTCCCCAAGTTCTTTAGATGCAATCAATTCTTTTGCTTTTTGATGTGCTTTTGTAAAACGCTGATTATGATCGACCATCAGCTTCTTTCCTGATTTCTGCTGAGCTTCCAGGATCTGCTCAGCTTTGTCTACACTGACCGCCAATGGTTTTTCACATAACACATGCTTTCCGTTTCTAAGTGCTTCTGACGTATTGAGATGGTGGTTCTCATTTGAAGAGCAGTCACTAATGGCTGTGATTTCAGGATCATTCCATAGTTCTTCAACAGACACGACAAAACGTCCACCGAATTCTTCAGCTAAAGCCTTTGAACGTTCAACATGCCGGTCATAAAAAACGATTTCATCCACATAAGGATTTTCAGCATATTCAGGCGCATGCCTAAAGCGTGTGATCGATCCGCAACCAATAATTCCTACTTTAATCGTATTCATAGCCAATCCTCCTTAATCTCTCTTTTGGAAAAGTACAGCAATGACAATAATGAGTCCCTTGACCAGACCTTGTAAGTGCGGGGAGATGTTCATTAGATTCATCATATTATTGAGAACACCCAATAACAGTACCCCGAAGAAAGTTCCGATAACTTTTCCTTTTCCTCCTGTCATTCTAGTACCGCCGATAATAACAGCTGCAATCGCGTCAAGCTCGTAAAGATTACCTGAACTGGAGGAAGAAATGGAATTTAAACGAGACGTTTCAATTAAAGCTGCGATACCAACTAAAAATCCACATAGAGTATAAACGCCAATTTTAATTCGATCGACTCGTATAGCCGAAAAGAGTGTCGCTTTTTCATTACTTCCTAAAGAATAAACATAACGTCCAAAACGGGTCTTTTGCATAAGGATGTAAATAATTAATGTTAAGCCTAAGAAAATAATGATTGGTGTATCCACAGGTCCAAGAGCGCTATTGGAGATATACATAAATGAACTGACTTCAGATGCTATACTGCCGCCATCTGAATAATATAAAGCGATGGAACGGGCTCCGGCCATCATTCCAAGGGTAGCAATAAACGATGCAATTCTTCCTTTTGCAACCAGCAGCCCATTAATCAGGCCTGCCAGCGCTCCCACTGCAAGTGCTGTCATCACACCAATTAGAATGCTCTCTGAGGCGTTTAGGGAAAGAATGGAAAATACACCTGCCATCGCAAGTACAGAACCCACGGACAGGTCAATCCCCCCGGACAACATCACGACAGTCATCCCTAATGAAATAACGCCAATTGTAGATACTTGCATAAGAATGTTCATTTGATTTTCAAAATACAAAAACCGGTCATTCATAATCGTTGCAGCTGCAAAGATAATAATAAATGCGATAATGACACTATATTCGCTCCATATCCATCCAAAGTTTATTCCCTTAGAGGAAGTCTGGTTTTCATTCGTCTTGATATTAGCCAATCTGTTTCTCTCCCTTCTTTGCCCCGGTTGCATATTCCATTAATAGTTCTTCTGTTGCATCCTCACGACGAAATTCACCTGTAATTTCACCCTGGAACATTACGAGAATCCGGTCACATATCCGTAAAATTTCAGGAGCTTCAGAAGATAGAACAATGATGGCTTTTCCTTGTTCTGCCAGATTCATAATGTGCTGATAAATTTCATTCTTTGCTCCTACGTCAATCCCCTGAGTAGGATTATCAAAAATAATAATATCTGAGTTAACCTCAAGCCATTTGGAAATGACCACTTTTTGCTGATTTCCGCCACTTAAAGAGTCAATGTTGATTTTAGGATTGTGAACTTTAATATTTAATTCTTTCTGATAGTCTGCAAATTTGTTACGTTCATCCCTGGTTTTAATCCATCCATTCTTTTCGAAGTGGCCAATAGAGGATAAACTCATATTTTCAATAACACTTAAGTCTTTCACGATTGCATTTTCTTTACGGTTTTTCGGGACAAACCCAATCCCTGCCTGTAAAGCTTTTTTAGGATGGCTGATTTTAACTGTTTTTCCGTTAACTTGAATTTCTCCGTCGTTTTTTTTCCTGAGACCAAAAATACTTTCAAACAGTTCTGTACGCCCATCTCCGGCTAAGCCTGTAAACCCAACGACTTCACCTTTTGAAACGGAAAAATTAATATGTTGAAAATCACTTTCATTCGATAGGCGGTGAACATTAAGAATGGTTTCCCCGACCGAGTTTTGATGATAGAGTGCATCCGTAGATACAGATTTTCCGACCATCAATTTTGTAATATCATTTAAATTCGTATTCTCGATGTTGCCATTTCCCGCAAAGGAACCATCACGTAAGACGGTATATCGATCACAGACAGCTTGTATCTCCTTTAGTTTGTGGGAGATATAAATGATGGAAATACCAGATTCTTTAAGGGACTCCATAAATTCAAATAATCGCTCCGCCTCATTGTCTGTTAGGGCCGTGGTCGGTTCATCCATAATAATGATTTGCGAATCTCTTAACAGTGCTTTAGCTATTTCAATCATTTGTTTATAAGAGGTTTCCAAATCTCTTACATAAGTTTTAGGATGTACGTAGATGCCCAGTTTCCCTAAAACATCATTGGTTTGTCTGCACATTTCCTTGACATCTAAAAGCCCCCATTTATTTCGAAGCTCTGAACCCAGAAACAAATTTTCATAAACCGTTAGATCAGTGACTACGTTAAGCTCCTGGTGTATAAAACGAATGCCTTGCTCCTGTGAAGTACGAGGGCTATCCATCGTCATGGGCTGGCCGTTTAAATAGATCTGTCCTTCATCTGGTTGATGGATGCCCCCCAGGATATTCATAAGTGTGGATTTTCCCGCTCCATTTTCACCAAGGAGTGCATGGATTTCCCCTTTATATAGCGAGAAGTCTATCCCATGCAGTACTTCAACCTGATTAAAAGACTTTTTGATGCCGTTCATTTCCAAAATGGTCTCTTGCGCCATGTTGTTTCCTCCTAAAATCAAAGAAATAGGAAATACGATAGACATAGAGAATCTACCGTATTTCACCTATTTATTATTTTTAAAAGACAGAATCAGGATCATAGTGCTCATCAACATTTTCTTTGGTAACAGGTGTGGCTTCGAGAATCACTTCACTACTTTCTGGTTCTTCTCCATTCGCGAGGCTTGCCCCAACTTCTACACCGTCTCTAACCATTAGCGGTGAGTAGAGGAAGGTTGCGGAAATTAATCCATCTTCTTTAATATTTTCATAAACTTCCTTACTTCCTGCAGCCCCTGTTACAAATTGAATGTCTTCACGGCCAGCTTCTTTAATAGCTTGAATAACACCAAGAGCCATCCCGTCATCCTGAGTATAAACAGCGTCAATTTCAGGTTGAGCGGTTAAAATGTTTTCCATAACCTGAAGGGAAGTCTCTTTTGAAAACTCTCCAGATTGAGAGGCTATAATTTCGATGTCAGATCCTTCAATCGCCTGTCGGAAACCATCACTGCGCTGTTGTGTGACAGAGTTAGATGGCCCGGCGATTTCAACAACTTTACCACTTCCATTTAATTGCTCTACAAAATACTCACCGGCGTTTTCGCCAATTCCTGTATTATCCCCTTTAACAAGAACATCAGCGGCATCATTGGTAAGCTCACGGTCAACAACCACTAATGGTATTCCTTCATCAGCAATTTTTTGCCCTGCTGGTGACAAAGCTTCAGACTCAATTGGAAGCATGACAATAGCATCTACCCCTTGTGCAATTAAGTCATCCACATTATTTGCCTGATCTGCCGGGTTTTCAGCAGTCGTAAATTCGTAATCATCAATCGTCCCATTATCCACTAATTCCTGTGCCTTTTCCTCGGCATTTTGAATGAGTGCTCCCATCCATCCGTGTGTTGCAGAAGGAAGGGCAATGCCAAGCACAACCTCATCATCTCCCGAATCACCGGAGCTATCATCCGAACCTCCTGAACTTTCACCAGAACAACCGAAAAGTCCAATTGTTAGTAAAAGAGCTAATGAAAATGTTAACCATTTCTTCATGAAAAATTCCCCCTTTGTAAAGTTAAGAAATGTTTGTTTTCCACGTAATCGTTTTCATTTTATTTTGTTAAAAAACGGGTTTCTTGAACACCCGTTTTACCGTGGATTAGCCCATGGTCGACTCTCGAATCACTAATTCATGATCCAGAATGACACTTTCAACATCCTTGTTATGAATTTTCTTGATGAGCATGTCTGCTGCGGTACATCCCATTTTGTACATTGGCTGGGAAACAGTTGTTAAAGTAGGATTGGTCATATTTGAAAAGCTAATCTTATCAAAGCCAACGAGTGCGATATCTTCTGGGACGTTCAGTTCATGCGCGTTTATTTCTTTTAAAGCACCAATAGCCAGAGTGTCAGAGACTGAAAAAACAGCTGTAGGTTTTTCGTCGGTTTGTAACAGCTTCCTCATCGCCTGCTGACCGAACTCAAATTCAAGGTGATTTGTGTGGTAGATCCATTTTTCCTGTATAGGTAAGTTAAATTCACGAAGGGCCTGTTCGTATCCTGCTCTGCGTTCCCTTGCGTATAGAAACCTTTCGTCTGAATTTATAAGTGCAATTTTTTTATGTCCCAGTTTAATTAAATGCTTAACAGCCCGGTAAGCAGCAAGTTGATTATCAATGGTTACATATGGAATCGTTCCTTTTTCGTCATACTCACTGCATTGAATAATAGGGTATTGCATAGCTAAGCCATTTAATTTTTCCATATCTACCGCGGGATCCATAGAAATAATTCCATCTGCTAATTTGTTTTTGACCATATTGAAATAGATATGCTCTCGTTGCGGGTTTGAGTCGGTATCGCATAAGAGAATATTATAGCCATTTGTGATCGCTGTGTCCTCAATCCCATTAATAATTTCTGTGTAAAACGGGTTAGAAATACTTGGAATAAGGACAAGAAGTAACCTACTCTCTGAATTCCGTAAGTTTCTGCCCAGCATGCTAGGTTCGTAGTTTAATTCTTCAATTGCTGTTTCAACCTTAAGTCTTGTCTTTGCTGTTACAGTTGGATGCTGATTAAGAACTCTCGAAACTGTTGCTACTGAAACTCCAGCCTTCTGTGCTACTTCCTGAATATTTGCCATGATGTTTCCTTCCTTTTTTCATCTGATTATTAAGTATGTAGGTGGTAATGTAGATACACAGAATCCATACAAAATGAAAATTATTGTAATCGATTACATCACGAATATATAATTTAGCGGAATGTTTGTCAATAAAATTTTGAAAATTCTTTGAATCAGGTGTGAGGAATTTTGAGTATTTAAAAAGTCTCAAATGGATTATAAGCCTTATTATCAAGGGATGAGAGGGGTTGATGTTTCATAAACGTACGGATGAACTGAATTTAAAAGAAGAAAATATTGATTTTTTACAAGTATTCTTTTAACCTATAATGTAATGGATTACAATTCAGTCAATTCTGAAAAATATTAGGAGGGACTTACTTTGAAATTAGGTGTATTTACTGTTTTATTTTCTGATAAGAATTTTGAAGAAATGCTGGATTATGTAGCAGGTAAAGGAATTGAAGCTGTTGAAATTGGAACAGGGGGTTATCCTGGAGATGCTCATTGTAATGTTGATGAATTATTGGAGGATGAGGGAAAGCTAGCGAAATTTCAGGAGAGTATTGAGAAACGTGGTTTAATTGTAAGCGCTTTAAGCTGTCATTCGAATCCTCTGCACCCTCAAAAACATATTGCCCTGGAGGGAGATCGGTTGTTTGATAAGACAGTACAGCTTGCTAATAAATTAGGTGTGCAGGTTGTGAATACATTTTCGGGATGTCCGGGGGACCATGAAGATGCTAAATACCCGAATTGGCCTGTATCTCCATGGCCTAATGATTATCAGGAAATTTTGAAATGGCAGTGGGAAGAAAAGATAATCCCTTACTGGAAGGAAAAAGCGGTTTTGGCGGAACAATATAATGTGAAGATCGGCTTGGAATTACACGGAGGTTTTTCGGTACATACACCTGCCACTTTATTGCGATTAAGAGAGGCGTGTGGTCCGGCTATAGGAGCTAACCTTGACCCGAGTCATATGTGGTGGCAGGGAATTGACCCGGTTGAGTCTATTAAAATTTTAGGAAGGGAAGACGCCATTCATCATTTTCATGCAAAAGATACCATTATTGATCAGCCCAATATGAATCGGAATGGTCTTACTGATATGACACCGTATTCTGAAATGAAAGATCGTGCCTGGTATTTCCGCACAGTCGGATTTGGACATGATTCTAAAGAATGGTCCGATATGATAAGTGCTTTAAGACTGTACGGATACGACCATGTGGTGAGCATTGAACATGAGGATGGTCTAATGTCAGTGGATGAAGGCTTCACCAAAGCTGTCGAAACCCTAAAGCCAGTAATGGTAAAAGAATCCGTCGGGGAAATGTGGTGGGTTTAATAGTTGGGGACTGTCCCCACATTTTATACAGCGTTAAAGTGCTAAAGTGTTATTTAGGCCGTTGCTGGTATTGCAACGGCCTTATCTTTGGTATAAGCATAGAGGCTGCTTTTGAGCCAGGAGAAGTTATGCTTATGCTTATGATGATTGCTTGACTGGGGGCCGCAATTAGACAAACGGGCGCATCCACCTTTTTTATTCTACAATTAAAAGTTCTTCACCGTTGTCTTCATTTAAATGGCTATTTACAAATCCATGATAATCGAGCCCATTTTTGTCAGGGAAATAAGATAATACTTTTTGCGTCAGGATATCGGGAAGAAACAATGGTGGAGAAGATAATGGATGGGGATTATTAAGGTAATAATAGTAACTGCTCCAGGGATAGTTTTCTGCTTTAGTTAGCAACCCTGCTTTAGAAGGATTCAAATGAATGTAACCGGAGACTTTCAGGAGATAATCTGAAGAATGAACGATTTTGGATTTGAAGCGATCCTGAAATAAGTGACCAACCTTATCATACTTAAAATTAAAGTACATAGCATAGCGTGTATGGATGTTTTTAATAACCTGACTGAGTGGGACTTCGCTCATCTCCATCAGCAAGTGGACATGATTGGGCATGAGGCAGTAGGCGTGAAGACGATAAGGGTAATTCTTTTGGGCATCGGTGAGATACGACAAATATTTACGATAATCCCGGGTGTCCAGAAATATTTTTTCCTTATGGTTCCCCCTGGCCGTAATATGATAATTTTCCCCCGGATGCCAAACTCGTAGCTTTCTCGGCAAAAAACATCACCTCCATTTTTTAATACATTTCAACATGTTTTTGCAAATTCCTTCATAAATTTTCGGGACTGTCCCCACATACTTTAAAGTGCTAAAGCGCATGTTGTTACAATTCCTGTAAAATGGTAGAATACTATATTGTAAGTTAAGTTATCATGCTACCCATTTAATCTTAGATGAGGTGAATGAGGTGAATTCATTGAGCAGACAAGATAAGCGTGAAAAAAGCAGGAAATCGCGTAAATCAAAATATTTAAAAATAATTCTTGGCATTGTTCTGGTCCTTTTCGCCGGAACAGGTGCCTATGCATATAGTATTTGGAATGATGTAAAGGACACTGTTGATAAGAAAATTCATAAGCCTGTCGACAGTATTGAGCACACCCCGGAACAAAAAGAAAAGATTACCAAAGAGGAAACACTGAATATTCTGCTGATGGGGGTAGATGAACGAAAGCATGACAAGGGACGGGCAGACACGCTCATCATTTTGTCCATCAACCCTAACATTAATAAAATGCAGATGATCAGTATTCCGAGGGACAGTCGTACCCTGATAAAGGGCATGGGATTTAAGGATAAAATCAATCACTCGTATGCATTCGGCGGATCAGATATGACCATTTCCACGGTGGAAAACTTTGCTGATATTGAGCTGGATTATTATGTGAAGCTGAATATGGAAGGCTTAGTGGAACTTGTGGATGCTTTAGGTGGCATTACCGTTCAAAATAAGCTGGACTGGTATGATTCTGGCTATTATGAGAAAGGCTTCCATTATGCCAAGGGTGAACTGGAGTTAAACGGTGAGCAGACAATGGGCTTTGTCCGTATGAGGTATAAGGACCCTAATGGTGACTTTGGCCGTAACGAAAGACAGCGAGAGGTTATCCGTGCCATTATTGATAAAGGAGCATCGATTGGCTCCATTACGAAAATCGATGAATTCCTCGATGTCATTGGAAAGAACGTAGAAACCAATATGACCTTTGATGATATGAAACATCTCTTTTCCGATTACCGAAGTGCCAGTCAAAACAGTTCATCTTATCAGGTGAAGGGGAACGGAACCTATATAGATGATATCTATTACCTGATTGTATCTGACCAGGAACGTCAGAAAATCCATGAAATGATTACCGAATTTAATCAGAAAAAATAAAGTCCCGAAAAAAGCTCCCTCGCACTGGGAGCTTTTTTTCGGGACTGTCCCCACATGCTTTAAAGCGCTAAAGCGTCGAACATTTTCTTGCTTAATTATTAAAAAAATGGCAACATATTAAGAAGTTATTCGTCTAATTTTGTAGAAGACTGCAGTTTAACTTTTAAATGAGGTGTCTGATAGATGGGTAAACGTACGGAATATATACAGGCGAAAAAGCGCAGGAAAAGGCCCTTAAAAATCTTTTTATGGATGCTGGCAACAGTCTTTTTAGCTGTTGGCGTCTATTTTGTTTATGTTTATGATCAGGTTAGAGATACAGTCAAAGAAGATATTCATGAGAAAGTTGAAAGTATATCCAATGAATCCTCAGAGAAAAAAGCTTCTGAAGGCCAGGAAACTTTAAATATACTGCTTATGGGTGTCGATGAACGAGAGAATGACACCGGGCGTGCAGACACACTGATTCTTATGTCCTTAAATCCAAACACCGACAGTCTGCAAATGGTCAGTATCCCCCGTGACACGTATGTTCCGATTGTGGGCTACGGGAAACAGGATAAAATAAACCATTCCTATGTTTATGGCGGTGCAGATATGACGGTAGCTACCGTGGAAAATTTCCTGGATGTCGAGCTTGATTACTATGTAAAAATCAATATGCAGGGATTGAGTGACCTTGTCGACGCGGTTGGTGGAATTACCGTGGATAATCCAATTGAATGGGTTGATAATGGCAAAGCTTACATCAAAGGCTACCACTATAAAAAAGGAGAAATCACTCTGAACGGACCAGAAGCACTGGGATATGCCCGTATGCGTAAGCAGGATCCGAATGGCGATGCCGGACGTAACTTACGCCAGCGCCTGGTTATTGAAGCGATTATTGATAAAGGGGCAAGTGTAGGGTCTGTGACAAAAATTGATGATATCCTGGAAGTAATGGGAGACAATGTAAGTACCAACATGACATTCAATGAAATGAAGGATATTTTCAGAAACTACCGAAATACAAGGAAAAACATAAACAATTACCAGGTAAAAGGTGACGGACAGTTTATTGGTCCCATCTGGTATTTAATGGTTTCCGATGAAGAACAGCAAAAGGTTCATGATATGATCAAGGATTTTAATTCTGACTCCTGATGGGAAAACCGCTGCATTTCGCAGCGGTTTTCTTAATGATGGAGGATTTGTGGCCGGGAAATTCAGGAGAGACCCCCGAGCGCTTCCGCCTTTGATTACACCTCAAACTTCTCCATTACACGCTCTGTCATTACGGAGCGTGTTTCTTTTTTAATTTGTTCATACTCCTCTTTAACTGCGTCTGCTTTATCCGGATCATAGCCATTGTCTTCTAACTCCTCCTGTAGCCGCTGGTAAACTTCCTGAAAGGATTGGTCTGTTTTTTGCTCCAACTCCTGAATCGCCTGATTATACTTCAGGTATAAGCCGGGAAGATTGGCTGAATCTCCTTGTTCATATTCCTGGTGGGCCTCTTCCAGTAATTGATTCAGTTTTTCCTCTACGTGCTTTTTCAAATCAAGAAGTGTATCTTTATAGTTATCAATAATGGATTGGGCTGAGCTCTCTTCGTCCAATGCAGTATCGTTAAGTTTCCTGTTCTGAATATTTTGCTGGAATGGATCCTGCCGCTGACTGGAAACCTCCTTTTCAGGTGTATCCAGATCAAACTCATCATCGACAATTTCATTCAATTTATCATCTGCGACAGAAAATAACTGCATCGGATCTACGTAATAAAAAATCACACCACACATAAACAAAAATCCAGTGAAAATGACTTTCTTCATCTAACCACCATCCTGCACGATCATCATTTCATATACCTTTCATTATGGACAGCAAATCAGTCGTCTATACCACTGAAAGCAATATTTAAAGACGGTTATGAATATTAAAAGTGGAAATGTTTTCATGGTGTCGCGGAATATCTGCTACAATAAATGAAGAAATAACAGGGACAGGAGTTAGATACAATGAGGAAATGGTGGTACTGGCTATTTCCAGTCGGATGGATGGGGATTATTTTCTTCTCGTCATCACAGCCTTATGAACAACAGAATCTTAAGCCTTTCTTTAGTGAATATATGGACTTCTCATTTTTAATTCCGATTGTGGACCGGATTTCCTTTGTTTATCATCACAGTGAGGTCAGTGTACAAGCACTGGGGATCAATGGGTTTGTCGAATTTTTCATTCGCAAAGGAGCCCACTTTGGAGTGTTTTTCATCCTTGTGTTTTTGTTTATACTGGCTTTTCAAAAATCGACAGCGCTTCCGGCAAAATGGATGGTGAGTTGGTCCTTTCTGCTCACTGTACTCTATGCAGTGTTCGACGAATTTCATCAGGGAATCACCCCAAACCGTACTCCATATATAGGGGATGTCATCATTGATACGATTGGGGCCGTGGCAGGTGTGTTCATCTATGGCATGTTTTCTGTTTATTTAAGGAAAAGAAAAGGAAAAAAGATGAAATAACTTGAAAAAATAGTGTTTTATTTCCTTACAATGGATAAAGTTGAGAAAATCGCCTCTTGAAATGATGAAAAAACCGCCACTTTCATCATGATTTTCTCAACCCTGAAACCATTGCCTGAAGGGGTTTGGTATATTACAATAAAGACATCCTCGATCATTTTATGGAATAACTAGACGCTACTGTATTTGGCTGCCTTTACAAGGGCAGCCCTTTTTTTATCACGCATTAACTGGCCGTACCCCCCCAATTAGTCTTGAGGATACCCCAGCAAGACTAATTTGGGGATAAACGGCCAGTAAATTCCTGATAAGTTCAACTAACCATCAGTGGGGGATGGAGCCCCCCCACTGATGGAAGTTTCACTTTATGAAATGAAAACCATTTGCCGACAAAAACTCGAAAAATTAAACATACATAAACCGACAGCATTTCCCGGGAAATATTGTCGGTTTTTTTCGATTTAATTCAGCCTCTCACAGAGTTGAGTGTAATATGGAACCGCACGTGGCCATTT
Source organism: Salinibacillus aidingensis (assembly GCF_039522525.1). GTDB lineage: Bacteria > Bacillota > Bacilli > Bacillales > Alkalibacillaceae > Salinibacillus > Salinibacillus aidingensis. Next base: position 12,238 of record NZ_BAAADO010000002.1, on the reverse strand, counting down.
CATCCCTGAATTCTATTCGGAAGTCATCAATCGTTAACCTTTCTTAACAATAAAAAATCAGTGGAAAATCTCCCACTGATTATCAACCTGAAATCATCGGCTGTGGCACTAACCCTGCGAACAGCCTCAAATTTCTATTTCCATATAAGTTTCATCCCCTTCAGCGATGTCGGCCTGATCACTTGTGAGATTGACCATCCAGTCTGTAAATGCTTCTTCCTCTCCTGATTCTACATAAACGTGGAAGGTAACCTTATCTAAATAATCGATGGTTTCTAACAAATAATCAGATGAACGTAACTGGTTTTCAAGCTTGCCTAAAAGGGTATAGTCAGCTGTAACCTTCATTTGCTTCATCAGCTGTCTTTTAACAACACCGACATGGTCAATCGCCTCTGATGTCGAATTGGAATAAGCACGAATAAGTCCGCCTGCACCAAGCTTAATCCCACCGAAATATCGGGTTACCACAACGGTTGTATCTTTCAGGTCTTTTTTCTTTAAAACTTCCAGCATAGGAACACCGGCTGTACCACTAGGCTCCCCATCATCATGAGCCTTCTGAATCTGATTCCGCTCTCCAATCATATACGCGGAACAGTTATGAGTCGCATCATGATGTTTTTTCTTTATCTGCTGGATGAATGCCTGTGCTTCTTCCTCTGTTTCCGTGCGCTTTACATAGCCAATAAAACGGGATTTCTGAATGACGATTTCGTGCGAGCCTTCCTGTTTTATAGTAAAATATTTAGTTAACAAGATTTAGACCTCCTGTTTAATTAGAATATAATGGTAATGGTCGCTAATATTTATTATAAAAATATTTAAAGGAAAAAAAGCTATTTAAAGAAAGGTCTTACTTAAAAGTATGATTAAGTAAAAGAATAGCACAGGAACGGAAACATATAAATGAAAAAGAATTTTGTAGTCAATCCCCACAAAAAGATATAGGTCTATCGTAATGTGTAATTGGAGGAATGGAAATGACTAGCTCTAAAGTCGAGTCAAATGCTCTGAACAAGGTTTTGGAAGATATGGTTTCAGTTGTGACCAATAGTAAGGATGAAATTTTTGAGATAGGCGAGCAATCCCGTAAAGAGTATGAACAGGTGGAAAAGGAATTGGAACAGGTCAAAGCGGATGCCGTAAATGTTATTGACGAGGGTGATGAACTGGAAAAACAGGTGAAGAAAGCCCGCGTTCGCCTTTCCGAAGTGAGCAAAAATTTTCATCAATACCCAGAAGCTGAAGTGAAAGAGGTTTATGATGAAACCCACAAACTTCAATCAGAGTTGTTCGTTTTAAGAGAAAAGGAAGAACAGTTAAAGACACGTCGCAGTGAATTGGAGCAACGGTTAATCTCCATATCCAATACGGTGGAGAGGGCAGAGAATTTACTGGGGAAAATCTCTGTTGTTTTAAATTATTTGACCGATGATCTGCAGGACGTCTATGACACGATTGAAACCGCCAAGGAAAAAGAGACTTTTGGACTAAAAATCATTGACGCTCAGGAAGAAGAGAGAAGAAGACTGTCCAGAGAAATTCATGACGGCCCGGCACAGCTGCTGGCCAATGTCATGCTGCGATCAGATCTGATTGAAAGAACGTTCCGTGAGCGCGGACTTGAAGAGGCAATTAAAGAGGTTCAGCAGGTTCGACAGTTTGTCCGAACAGCTTTGTATGAAGTACGCCGCATCATATATGATTTACGACCAATGGCATTAGATGATCTTGGGCTTTATCCTACACTGAACAAGTATTTAGACTCCGTTTCTGAGCATAGTGGCATACATATTAAATTTACATCAAGAGGTCAGGAGCAGCGTCTGGCATCAAAATATGAAATAGCCTTCTTTCGTTTAGTGCAGGAAGCCGTTCAAAATGCAGTGAAACATTCGGAGGCAAGCCTTATTCAGGTTCATATGGAAATGAAAATAGATAAGGTCAACATTCTTATTGCTGATAATGGGAAAGGGTTTGACCTGGAGGAAAAGGAAAAATCCTCTTTTGGTCTGATTGGAATGAGAGAACGAATCGAAATGCTCGGTGGAACGCTTCAAATTAATACCGAACCACAAAAAGGAACGAAAATTATCATTCAGGTTCCACTAAAAAATTAACTGAGGATTTAAATAAGGGTTAGATTGTTGGAACAGACTCATGTATAATAAAAGGATAGAGAGAGAAAACTAATCAGTTAAGCTAGTTATATACATATCCGGATTGGAATTACTTTATTTCGTCAGGAGGTCGAGGAGAAGTGGGGGCAAGAATCGTATTAATTGATGATCACAAGCTTTTTCGTGAAGGCATTAAACGCATTCTGGATTTTGAAGAAGATTTCGAAGTGGTTGCTGAAGGTGATGATGGAAACCAATCAATAGACTTAGTTCGTACGTATCATCCGGATGTGGTGTTGATGGACATTAATATGCCTTCGATTAACGGTGTTGAAGCCACTAAAAATCTTGTGAATCAATTCCCAGATTTAAAAGTTATTATTTTGTCTATCCATGATGATGAAAATTACGTCACACACGCCCTGAAAACAGGAGCACAGGGATATTTACTAAAAGAGATGGAAACGGACGAGCTTATAGATGCCATAAAAGTCGTTTATAACGGTGGATCTTACCTGCATCCGAAAATTACTCACAATCTTGTAAAGGAATACCGTCGATTGGCGAACGGAAACAATGGGGCCAATGCTCTGAAAAGGGCCGAGCACCGCAAGCCTCTTCATTTGCTTACGAGGCGTGAGTGTGAGGTGCTGCAGCTGCTGGCAGACGGAAAAAGCAACAGGGGAGTTGCTGAGTCGCTGTATATCAGTGAAAAGACCGTCAAAAACCATGTATCTAATATTCTGCAGAAAATGGACGCCAACGATCGAACCCAGGCCGTTGTACAGGCTATTAAGAACGGCTGGGTGGAAGTGCAGTAAGATATAAATAGAGATCAATTGGAAAACAGACCCTTTTGTTGGGGTCTGTTTTTTCGTTGTGCTTGAATGATGGTAGTGCTGCAGGATTCGGGGCGGGACCAGCGTCTGATTTGGCTTGGGAGCGTGAGTGAGTCTGTGTGTATACAAGTATTCGGCCTGTTAGAGTCGAATTAAGCCAGATTCGCAGTATTAAACCGATAAAATCGGGATTTATCCTGTCTTAGTAATTATTCAACCTAAAATGAGAATAATTCGTCCAGTTTCTGAAATAATTGAACCAATTTTGTAAATGATTAAACCAGAAATGGGAGAATTTATACTGGAGGAAGAGAATTCGTCCGGTAAATGTACGATTCGTCCAGGAAGAGCGGGAACTGTCGAGATAATTAAGAATTAAGCCGGAACCCATCCAATTCACCCAATAAGTGCAGCGTTTGTCGTGATCATTCCGAATTAAGCCCAAATCCATCCAATTCATCCCAAAATCTCACTAATAATCCAAACCTCAACCCCAGCCTCCAAATCACCCCTAATCCCCACCGCCTCAGCCCTAACCCCACACCTGATTCCACATTTTCCAATAAAATTCCGTCTTCATTAATGCAATTTCTAATGAATATGTGTAAAATATTAGAAAGGTATAACGTACAAATGGAAATGAGAGATAGAGAATTCTAAAAATAGATGGGAAGGATGAGTGAATATGGTGAAGACGGCGGTGCTGACCGATAGTACGGCTTATATTCCCAAGGATCTCCGTGATAAGTGGAATATATATATGGTTCCCCTGAATGTGATTTTCGGCAATGAATCCTATCAGGAGGAAGTAGATATTGAGACAGATGAATTTTACCAGAAGATGCGCGAGGTGGAGGAGCTTCCGAAGACCTCTCAGCCATCGATTGGTTTAGTGAGAGAAAAGTTGGAGGAGCTGAGTGAGGATTTTGACGCGGTCATTGCGGTTCATCTTTCCAGCGGCATCAGTGGAACGCTGCAGGGAACCGTTGCGGCAGGAGAGACAGTTGAAAATCTAGATGTTTATGCGTATGACTCTGAGATTAGCTGTATGGCACAGGGATTTATGGCCCTTGAAGCAGCTGAGCTTGCAGAAAAGAACACCCCTCCAGAACAAATCATTGCCCGACTAGATGAAGTAAAAGCCTCAAACAAAGCTTATTTTATGGTGGATGACTTAACCAATTTACATAAGGGAGGACGCCTGAATACAGCCCAGGCCATGCTGGGAAGTCTCCTTCAGGTAAAACCCATCCTGCACTTTGTTGATGGACAAATTGAACCATTTGAAAAAATCCGCACACGTAAAAAGGCCTTAAACCGGGTGCGTGAGCTTTTTGATGAGGACGCCAGTAGCGGTAAACAGATTGAAGCCTGTGTGATTCATTCCCAGCGCGAGGATGAAGCTAAGCAGTGGAAGCAGGATCTGGAGAGCAAATATGAGAACGTAACCTGCAAAATCAGCTATTTTGGCCCTGTTATTGGAACCCACTTAGGGGAAGGCGCCATCGGACTGACCTGGTATGAAAAATAAATAGCAATTATATGATTTATCCTTTCAAGATGCAGACTCTGAGCAGCGTCTCAGGGTCTGCTATTAATCCTCTCATTGAAAAGATATACAAAAAACTTTCCGCAGTCACTTAAATAACCCTTTTCCTCTTATATCCCCAAAAGGAGTGTTGAAAAATGAATACTATTGTACCAGAACACTCTCCTGAGTCCCCGGAGCTAATCCCCTCAGATCACCCTTTATATCCAATCACCGTATTTTGCCAATCCAAGCTCTTACTGCGACAGGAAATCCCCGCCTCAGATGAAGAATTCCAGGATCTCATAATAAAACAATATATTCAGGAAATCCCGGGCATTGAGGAAACAATAACCGGACATGTGTGCAAACGCTGCGGCAATCAGAGCCGTCACTGGCTTGGAAAAATTCCTCAAGGGCCCATCCAGGCTGTCTACTGTCGTAAATGTATAGAAATGGGGCGTGTCAGTACGTTTGAGCCCTTATACAGATGGACAGGCCCGGAAATGCCAAGTCCAAAGGTTGAGAATCCTTGTCAATGGGATGGGAGCCTGACAAAATTCCAGGAAGCCGCCTCCGAAAAAATTAAAGTAGCCATGGCCGACCGTGAGCAGCTGCTGGTCTGGGCGGTGTGTGGAGCCGGGAAAACCGAGATGCTGTTTGAAGGATTAACGGACGCCATCACGAGAGGAGACCGAATCTGCCTGGCCACACCAAGGGCTGATGTCGTCCGCGAACTTGTTCCCCGGTTTAGGGAGGCATTTCCCGATGTAGCCATTTCGGCCCTGTACGGCGGGTCTGAAGAAAAAAGGGAGGGTGCTCAGCTTGTAATCTCCACGACCCATCAGCTGCTCAGGTTTGAAGCGGCTTTTGATGTAATGATCATTGATGAAGTGGATGCCTTTCCCTACCATGCGGATAAATCCCTGTTCTTTGCTTCTGAGCGGGCGAGGCGCACATCCTCCAGTCTGATTTACTTAACGGCAACTCCAAGAAAAGGGCTGAAATGGAAGGCCCGGCTGCAGTGGGTACCTGTCGTGTTTGTTCCCGCCCGTTATCATGGGCATCCGCTCCCGATTCCCCGTTTTGTTTCCACCTTCCGTTTCGCAAAGCTTCTTTCCAAAAATAAGCTTCCTAAGACGATTCAAGCCTGGATTCAGGAAAAGCACCGCCAGAAAAGACGATTCCTGTTATTCGTCCCAACCATTGAGATGGCTGAAAACCTGTCCAAAATGAGGGGCATCGAATGTGTGGATGCAGCCGACCCTGATCGAATCAATAAAATTGAGAACTATCGCAGGGGCGAGATGAACGCTTTAATCACAACGACAATTTTGGAGCGCGGGGTGACGTTTCCTTCCATTGATGTGGCTGTGATTGATGCGGGGCACAACGTCTTTGATGAAGCCGCACTCGTACAGATTGCCGGACGTGCCGGCAGAAATGCAGCGGACCCTGATGGGGATGTGGTCTTCTTCCATCAGGGATTAACGAAAGGAATGAAAGGAGCCAGGAAGATGATTACGATGATGAACCGGCTGGCAAGGAGGAAGTGAGATGTACTGTTTATGGTGTCATGAAGAAATGATTCCGGAAATTACGTGGGGGAATGTTTTCCGATTTTTTGCAGAACCCCCTCCGCTTTGTGCAGATTGTCAGGAAAAACTCCCTTTGATTGAAGGATCCGTCTGTCCTGGTTGTTCAAGGCCCTCTGAAAAGGAGAACCTGTGCCCGGACTGCCTGAAATGGAGATCCCATCCGAACCTTTCAGGGGTGTTAAAGCGGAATGTATCCGTCTACAGCTACTCTCCTTTTATGAAGGAAGTGATGGCCAAGTGGAAATATCGCGGCGATTATGAGCTGGTCCATATGTTTAAGAACAGCATTCAGAAGCGTTATAAGGAAAAATTACAAAAGCAGGAGTTGACGGCCGTGCCGATTCCGTTAAGTGAAGCCAGACAAAAGGAAAGAGGATTTAATCAGGCGGAAGCCATTGCGGGTTTACTGAACTTGCCCCAAACTCCTGCCCTGACAAGAATAAAAAATGAAAAACAGGCGAAAAAATCCCGTGCTGAACGGCTGAAGTCCCCCAATCCTTTTCAGATTTCTCAAACGGTTCAGTCCCCCGTCCTCCTCATTGATGACCTTTACACAACCGGTGCGACCCTGCACTGGGCAGCTTTCATCCTGAAATCCAACGGCACTCCTGAGGTGTACAGCTTTACCTTAATTCGAAGCTAAAGAATTTTTTGTTCCCTGACGATATTATAGATATAATAGAGATAGAGAAATGAACGGAGGGAGAGCTCATGGGGGAATTAGCGAATTGCCCAAACTGTGGAGCGTTGTTTGTTAAAGGAGCACGAAGCGTCTGTGATCAATGTTATAAGGAAGAGGAAGCAGCCTTTGAAAAGGTTTATAGTTATATAAGAAAAAAAGAAAATCGCCGGGCTACACTCTCTGAAGTAGCTGAGGCAACAGGTGTAGAGGAACGTCTGATTATGAAATTTGTAAAGGAAAGACGTCTCCATACCAGTCAATTTCCCAACCTCGCTTATGATTGTGAACGATGCGGGAACCCTATTCAGGAAGGGAAAATCTGCGGGAACTGCCGTGATGAATTGCAGCGGGATTTAGCCAGGGAAGAAGCAGCTGAATCGATAAAGGAACAACAGGGGAAAGATAAATCCCGGACGTATTTTAATGTGGACCAAAAATTCAGGCGCCATTAATTAAACTTTTTCATGTCTTAGCCGATATACTGAATAGAAGAACGGAACGGTAATTAAAGAGGTGAAATGTATGAAAATTAACGGATCCAACTCGACTCATCTGAATCCGTATCAAAAACAGTATCAGAAGCAGCAGCAAGCCACGAATCAGGCAAAGCCAGCTGCTGATAAACTGGAAATTTCCAGCCAGGCACAGAATATGCTGAAGGGCAATGAGGTAAAAGAAGCCCGTCAGAAGCAGGTGCAGCAGATTAAGCATGACGTACAAACAGGAAATTATAAAATCAACTATCAGGAAACCGCACAGAAAATGATTGATTTCTGGACGAACCGCGGATAAGGAGGACGACAGCTTGTCAGCACATGAAGTGATCACCATCATGTCAAAGTTAAAGTCATTGCATGAAAGTCTATTAAAGCTTTCCTATGAAAAAACAGATTTATTGAAGGAAGGAAAGATCGATGCCTTCCAGAAGCTATTGGTCAATGAAAATAAACATGTACAAGCTGTCCGTCAACTTGAAGAAAAACGAGTAGCCTTAACGGAGCAATGGTTCTTACAGCAGGGACTGGCCGGCCATGAACACACGGTGTCAGAAATGCTGAAAACTTTGGAGGATGGTGAGGAGAAGGACGAACTCAATGCCATCTTTGAAAATATGGTTGTAACCGTAGCGGAATTGAAGCAGCAGGAGCAGCTGAATAAGGATTTACTACAGCAGTCCCTGCAGTTTGTGGAGTTATCCCTGGATATGCTTCAGCCTACCATGAAAAATATGAATTACAGTGATAATCAGAAATTCGGAAATCCGGCCCAGAACCGATCCGTATTTGACTCGAAAGCTTAGGAGGAAATTTGCATGTCTTCAACATTCAGTGGATTAGAGGTCGCCAAACGTGCCTTATTTACCCAGCAGAGTGCCTTAAGTACAACTGGCCATAATATCTCCAATGCCAATACCCCCGGATACTCCCGCCAGCGGGTGAATTTTGAACAGACCAGTCCTTATCCGGCGATGGGAAGAAACCGTCCGGAAATTGAAGGACAGATTGGACAGGGAGTGGAAGCAGGATCGGTTCAGCGCGTGCGGGACCAGTTTATTGATTTGCAATATCGGGCCGAAAATAATAAAACCGGCTACTGGGAATCACGGGCAGACGCTTTAAGCCAAATGGAGCAGATTATGAATGAACCGAGTGAAACAGGCTTATCGGACACTATGGACCAGTTTTGGCAGTCTTTAAATGACCTTGCCGGAAACCCTGAAGATTCAGGTGCCCGTTCCGTTGTTCAGCAGCGCGGGATTGCCGTCGCGGATACTTTCAACTACATATCCGATTCCTTAACAGCTGTGCAAAAGGATCTGGAAAATGAGATTAACGTAACAACGAAGGATATTAATTCGGTTGTCAGCCAGATAAAAGATTTGAACGATCAAATCAAGGCCGTAGAGCCCCATGGATATCTCCCTAATGACTTGTATGATGAGCGTGACCGTCTGATTGATGAGCTCTCCAATATGGTGAATATTGATGTAGAGTATAACTCCAGCAGTGACAGCGCGAAGGATATTGCACAGGGGATAGCTTCCATCACGCTTCAGAACAGTGAAGTGAAGGCGATAGAAGGTGGCGCGCTATTAACAAAGGACAATGTGGCCAATCAGCTGGATGTTGCCGTGAAAAATAATGACAGCGGGCAGAGGCTTGTAACGAATATCCAAATTAACCAGATGGATAAGGATGGAAATAAAATCGGTCAGGAAGATTTTACGCCATCTGATTTTTCATCGAACGGAAAGTTAAAAGGCCTGATTGAATCTCATGGTTATCAGATCGAAACTGACAGCGGACAAAAGGAAGCAGAAGGAATCTATGTATCTATGCTTGAGGATATTGATAAGATAGCCTATGCTTTCGCAGATTCTTTTAACATTCAGCATCAGAAAGGATACACTTTGACAGAAAATACAGATGGATTACCAAAGCAGGGTGGAGCCTTTTTTGACACAGGATCCTATTCAACAGATGACTATATTGGCTATGCATCGGAAATGGATCTGACATCAGACGTTAAAAGCAGTGAAGACAATATTGCTGCCGCTTTATTAGTCGATGAAAGTGGCAATCCTCTGGCACCGGACCAGGTCGAGGCAGGCTCATACTTCGGTAATGGGGAAAATGCTCAGGCTCTGGCTGATGTTAAAGGAAAAGTGAACGCATTCTTAGGTGAAAACACATCCGTCCAAAGCTACTATGAAGGTATGATTGGTGACTTAGGGGTCCAGGCTCAGGAGGCCAACCGTATGGCGGATAATGCGAGTACCCTGCAGCAGGCCGTTGAAACGAGACGCCAATCAGTCAGCGGGGTGTCTCTGGATGAAGAAATGTCCAACATGATTAAATTTCAGCACGCCTATAACGCGGCCGCACGGAATATGACTGCAGTGGATGAAATGCTGGACAGAATTATTAACCAAATGGGACTGGTAGGAAGGTAGGTGAATGACCCATGCGCGTAACGCAATCGATGCTCAGCAGTAATTTTTTACGGAATGTAAGCAACAGCTATGAACGAATGGGAAAATATCAGGAGCAACTCAGTACAGGTAAAAAGGTGACCAAACCCTCGGATGATCCTGTTGTGGCAATGAAGGGTATGAATTATCGCACAGAGCTAACGGAAGTCCAGCAGTATCAGCGTAATTTAGGTGAGGTTCATACGTGGATGGACAACTCCGATGCGGCCATGGACAAAATGACGAAGGCCCTTCAAAGGACAAGGGAGCTGGCTGTTCAGGCCAGTAATGATTCGTATGAAGAAGGCCAGCGTGCAAATATTGCCAAAGAGGTGCGCCAATTAAAAGAGCATCTGATCGATTTAGGAAATACAAAGGTGAATGACAAACATATTTTTAATGGGACATCCACTACGAATCCCCGGTTTGATAAGGACGGAAATCTGGATACTGCAAATGCAAACAGTGCGGCGGTAAACATTGAAGTATCAGATGGTGTGAAAATTCGCGTCAATACGAACCCATCCAATATTTTCGTTGATTCCGAGAGTGGTCAATCCATGATGGAAGCCCTGGAAAACTTCGCCACAGATTTGGAAAGTGGAGAAACCGGAGAAACCGGTGACCAATTAGATGACCACATTGAAAACATCGATGGCTTCATTAATCAGGTGGTCAATGAACGTGCCAGTCTCGGGGCCCGGATGAATCGTGTTGACATGATTGAGAATCGCCTGAACTCACAGGAAATCACCACTACCCAGGTTTTATCGGACAATGAAGATGTAGATGTGGAAAAAGTGATTATGAACCTGAAGTCGCAGGAAAGTGTCCATCGGGCAGCTTTATCCACAGGGGCCCGGATCATTCAGCCGACATTAATGGATTTCTTAAGATAAGAGCTATCTGCCTTGATCAGATAGCTTTTTCCATATCTGAATTGGGATTGTGAGGGATAAACTTGAACATACCACAAATACGTATTCAATCACAGGATGCTAAAATCCAGCTAAATAAAACCCCTGCTGCACAATCAATCGAACAGCGAAAGGCGACCCTGTCGATTGAACAGCCGAAAGCGGATATGCAAATTCAAAAAACACCAAGCAAGCTCTCAATTGATCAAACACAGGCCTGGCGGGACATGGGCATGGTGAATCCTGTTGAATTTGCCAGAAACTTGGGCCAGGACGGACGTCAGGCAGCTATGGAAGGAACCGCACGCCGGGCCCGTGAAGGCGATGAACTTATGAAAATCGAAAATGGTGGCAACCCTATTGCCAGTCAGGCCAAACGAAATGCATATGAACCGATGAAGGAATTCAACATCGGCTGGATTCCATCACATAACGCAGTGAAAATTAACTTTGATCCAGCTGAGGTAACGACAGAATTCAAACGGAACGAACCAAGTATATCAGTGCAGCCGCAAAAGCCCATCATCAATTATCAGCCTGGTTCAGTGGAAACACAATTGAAACAGCATGCGGATTTGCAAATTGATTTTGTCTCCATTAAGGTTTAGAGATAAGAGCTCAAATTCTATAAAAGAAGTGGTGTAAAATGAAAATTGATACGTTATATTTTGGCGAAATAAATATTGATCAGGAAAAGGTGATTACTTTTGAAAATGGCCTGCCGGGATTCCAGGACGAACAGGAATATACGCTATTAAACCTGCCCGACAATCAGGCCTTTCAAATTTTGCAGTCTGTACATACACGGGAATTGGCGTTTGTTTTAACCGTTCCGTATTTTACTTATCAGGATTACGAGTTTGATTTAGATCAGGGAACCGTCAGTCAATTAGAGATTGAAAAACCAGAGGATGTTACCGTTTATTCGATCGTGACATTACATGATTCTCTGAAAAATTCCACCTTGAATCTGCAGGCACCTGTAGTCATCAATGTGAAAAATAATAGGGGAAAACAGGTCGTTCTAACCGATACAAATTATAAAACGAAGCACCCACTCCAGCCAGAAAGTGAGGGACAGGCCCATGCTAGTACTCACGCGGAAAATCGGTGAATCCATCCAAATTGGCGATGACATTACTATTAAAGTTGTTGGCGTGGATGGGGATCAGATCAAACTTGGGATTGATGCTCCTAAACATGTGGATATCCACAGGCAGGAGATTTATCAGATGATACAGGAAGAAAATAAGGCAGCGAGTCAGTTGACGAGAGGTGTGATTGATTTACTGTCGGGGAAATAGTGCAGGCTTGATATTAATGTTTTTAAAGGACATTAATATCAGGCTTTTTATTTGGACGAAAAAATAAAAAAAGGCTCTAAAATATGGCTCTAAAATATATGTTGGGGTACAGAAAAAATTCAGACAAATAAAAACACGCAATCTCCTAATTTTGTTAGACTTTGTTTAGACCAATAAACAAACAACCACAAAAAGGAGATGCGTGCAATTGAATTCTAACATTTCTTTACCAGGATTAGAAGGGTTTATCATTACCAAATCATTCGAGAAAGATGG
>NZ_BAAADO010000001.1:330588-731121 GCF_039522525.1 Salinibacillus aidingensis | reverse complement strand
TGACACGTGCAGCTGACGGATACTAATCAATCGAGGACTTAACTTATACGAAAAGCGCAGGCGACTGTTCAGGTCATGCGGGATAAGACGAAGACATGGAGTGGCATGGTTTTGGCCACGGAATGGCTTTGGCTTATATCCGCCTTGACCTAGGAGCCGGAGCTGGACAATACGAAAAGCGTAGACGGACTACTAGCCAATAACTGCTTACATGATTGCCTTTCTTATCTAGTTTTGAGGGTGCTAGTCACCAAAGCTAATAATGATAAGGAATTATAAGGAAGTTCTGCTAAGGGCGCTCACGTCCTCGAAAAAGCAAAGCTTTTTCTGCGAGGTAATGCTCCCGTAGTATTCCCTAGTGTGAGCAACGCAGAACGACCTACATCCTGTAGGCCCAGTGGCGATGGCGGAGAGGTCACACCTGTTCCCATTCCGAACACAGTAGTTAAGCTCTCCAGCGCCGATGGTAGTTGGGGTTCTTCCCCTGCGAGAGTAGGACGCTGCTGGGCAATTAAAGAAATCCTCAGATATCATTAATGATTCTGAGGATTTTTTATTTTTCACGCATTAACTGGCGGTAATACCGCAACTTCAATTCTTGAGGGTAACCCAAACAGGACTAAGTGGGGGATGAACGGCCAGTAATTTCCTCAAGGATACTCTTTTCTTCATAGCTGACAGACATAAAAAGGAGCGATACCATTGGCTAACACACACACTTTCAGTAAAGGTGAGGAAGCTGCAAATTCAATTACACATGCTATAGGGATTCTTTTTAGTATGGTGGCATTAGTATTATTGATTGTCTATTCTTCAATGTATGGATCCGTCTGGCATGTTGTAAGTTTCACTATATTTGGGTCTACAATGCTTCTAATGTATACATCCTCAACTCTTTTGCATGCATTTCCAGAAGGCACTAAGGTTAAAGATATTTTTGAAATCTTTGATCACTCATCAATCTACTTTTTTATCGCAGGGACTTACACTCCATATATGTTCACAGCAGTTCCCGGCTGGCTGGGGTGGACGATTTTCGGGATTGTGTGGGGAATGGCCATTGGTGGAACAGTTTTTAAATCTTTTTTCGTAAAAAGATTTTTATTTACATCTACCGGGTTATACGTTTTAATGGGTTGGCTCATTGTTTTGGCATGGGGACCACTAACGGATAATCTGGATCCAAAAGGTTTAAACTTCTTAATTATAGGTGGATTACTATATACATTAGGGTCTGTTTTCTACATTTGGAGGGGATTCAAATATCATCATGCAGTGTGGCATCTTTTTGTTATTGCCGGTAGTGTGATGCATTTTTTAAGTGTGCTGACCCTTTTGTAAACAAAACATATTGCTCTGATTATTCAGAGCAATTTTTTATATTAAAACATGGAAAATGAATAAATTACAAATTATGGTTAATGATATAGTTAAATCCCATGGAAAGGAGGTAAGGAGAATGGATGTAAATATGACTTCTTTCGAGGTGTTGTCAGAGATCAGACAATTAAGTGAAAGTGGACATAGTTTGAGTAAAAAGAAGGTAAAGAGTACCAATCCACAATTAATGAGAAGTGCATTACATTATTTTCCGAATTGGGATTCCGCTGTAGAAAAAAGTATTGTTGATTTATGAAGACTTTCCTTATCCAGTTACATAACCCCCTTCCTGAATTATAGGAAGGGGGATTTTTAATAGAAAAGATGTTTGGTTTTATGGATCTGTACGTTTTGCCAGGTTCTGTCTAAACCTGCATGTATTGAGTATACTCAGCTGCACTTTTTCCGGCTACATGGCCGGTTGAAAAAGCCGCGGTAATGTTAAATCCACCTGTATAGCCATGAATATCGAGAATTTCACCGCAGAAATAAAGGCCATGCATTTTTTTCGACGCCATTTCATTTGGAACGACTTCTTTTAATGAAACCCCGCCTCCTGTGATAAAGGCCTTTTCAATGGAGAGTGTTCCGTTTACTTTGACGGGGAATGCTTTTAGAAGCTGAGCCATTTTACGTACCTCTGTTTTTACCAGGTGGCTGTAGGTTTGTCCCGGGTCAATATCGGTTCTGGATAAAAGAAAGTAGAAGTAGCGTTCAGGTACCAGTCCACTCCAAACGTTTTTAATGGCCTTTTTTGGTGAATCCTTAGCCAGCATTATGAGCTTTTGAAAAACTTCCTCCTCATTCTGATCCGGAAAACAATCTATGGTTACATCGACAGCTTCCGTTTTGAATTTTTTTAATGCCTTAACCACAAATTGACTAAGTCTTAGGGCAGCCGGGCCGGATATTCCCTGATGGGTAAAAAGAATATCCCAACGATGTGTTTTAATGGCTTTCCCTTTAGGATTGTGTACAGTGATATTAATATCCCGTAATGAGAGGCCCTGCAGTGTACGATCTCCTATAAATTTTTCATTGGATGTGAGCGGGACTTCAGTTGGATAAAGGTCTGTAATAGTGTGGCCGGCTTGTTGTGCCCATGCATAGCCATCTCCAGTGCTTCCGGTTCTTGGTACGGATTTTCCCCCTGCAGCAAGAATAACAGCCTTTGTTTCAATGCCCTCGCCGTTTTTGAGAGCAATTTGATGGGTATGTTCTCCATAGTTAATGGTATCTACAGGCGTGTTCATTCTCACTTCAACATTAAGCCTTTTCAATTCATTAATCAGAACTTCTACTACCTGCTTTGCGGAATTGCTGACAGGAAACATTCTTCCTTTATCCTCTTCCTTTAATTTGACACCCAGATTTTCAAAAAACTCAATAATACTTTCGTTATTAAAAATCGAGAAGGCACTGTACAAAAAGCGACCGTTACCGGGAATATGCTCGATCAATTCGGATTCGGGCAGTCGATTGGTTACATTACATCTCCCACCGCCTGAAATAGCAAGCTTTCTTCCTAATTTATTTCCTTTATCAATGAGTAATGTTTTCGCTCCGTTTTTACTTGCAGTGATGGACGCCATTAATCCTGCAGGTCCACCACCAATGACAACAACATCATATGCCAAAATGAATTCCATCCTTTCCGTACTATTTCCCTGCTGTATCGACTATGAATAGAAATGTGATAAAATAAATTTGTCTATGTATACGAAATAAATACAGGGGAAGTCAAAACATGTCAAAAATACTACGCGGCACCTTGCTTATAACAGGTGCGAATTATTTATCAAAAATTTTAGGAATCTTATATGTCATCCCGTTTGAAGCATTAGTAGGCGGGACGGCATTTTCGTTATTTTCCTTTGCATATACACCCTACACTATTTTAATTAGTATATCCACTATGGGCATTCCACTTGCGATGTCCAAGTTTGTTTCCAAATATAATACGCTTGGTGATTATCAAACCGGACGCAGGATGTTCAGACTGGCGATTAAAGTGATGATGATTACGGGCATTTTAGCCTTTTTACTATTGTTTTTCAGCTCAGAGTTTATAGCAAAAATCGCTATATCAGGTGAGGGAACGAACTTTCCTTATTCCGTTGACCAGGTTTCCTTTGTTATTAAAATGGTCAGCTTTGCCTTGTTAATTATTCCAGCCATGAGTATTGTGCGTGGTTTTTTTCAGGGCTACGGATCTATGGGGCCTTCTGCTGTTTCAACCGTCATGGAGCAGATTGTCCGAATTATTTTCCTGCTTGGCAGTGTTTTTCTTTTACTTAAGGTTTTTGATGGGACCATTACGAATGCAATT
Source organism: Salinibacillus aidingensis (assembly GCF_039522525.1). Lineage (GTDB taxonomy): Bacteria > Bacillota > Bacilli > Bacillales > Alkalibacillaceae > Salinibacillus > Salinibacillus aidingensis. Next base: position 727,412 of record NZ_BAAADO010000001.1, on the reverse strand, counting down.
GGTATGGCTACTTTTGCGACCTTTGTAGGTGCATTGGGTTCCCTGTTTGTATTAGGCTACTTCTGGAAGGTGAGGAAGCCCTATCTGGATCAGCAACTTCATACTCAAAAGGTAAAAACCAGACACTTTGATTCAAAGCAAATGTTTAAAGAGCTCATTAGTTATGCCGGCCCCTTTGTTCTGGTTGGGCTGGCAACGCCTGTTTATCAATTAATTGATCAGTTAACGTTTCCGCGAGCGATGTCAGCGATTGGTATGGGCGAGGATCATGTAGGTTTGGCCTATTCCGTTATCGTCATATTGGGACATAAATTAGTCATTATTCCTGTTACATTGGCCACAGGCTTATCCTTAGCATTGCTTCCGGTTATTACAAGTTCTTTTACTGCACAGAAAAGAGATTTATATATTCAGCAAATTAATCAGGCTCTGCAAATTATTATGCTTATCATTATTCCGGCTGGTGTTGGCTTATCCATACTGGGCTACGAAGCATATGGAACATTCTATGGCATTGATAAGTATTCGGAATTTACGGGACAGCTATTAAGCTGGTATGCCCCTGTTTCATTGTTTTTTGGCCTATTTACTGTCAGTGCTTCCATATTGCAGGGAATTAACAGACAAAATTTTGCACTGATATCATTAAGCGTCGGGGTTGGCATTAAGCTTGTGTTAAATATGCCTTTTATTTTCCTTTTTGAAGCTAAAGGTGCGATTTTTGCCACCGGCCTGGCAGTGCTTACTGCATCTTTCCTGAATGTATGGAAAATTAAACGGACAACCGAAATGCCATTTAAGGCTCTGTATAAGCGTACATTATTAATTTTAATCTTCACAGCCGTTATGGCATTGGTGGTACTGCTTATCAAATGGCTGCTTTCTTCCTTCATTTTTATGGAAGATAATCGGTTCTCATCCATTATGATTACGTTTATAAGTGCAGGTATTGGTGGATATTTATACTTATGGTTATGCTTCAAATCAACTCTTTTAGAAAGAGTCCTGGGCAGTCGTGCAAATAAGTTAAAACGCATATTTATATAAGAAAATGGCCTTTGGAGGTAAAAAACGATGCGACTAGACAAGGTTTTAGCAAATATGGGATTTGGCAGTCGAACAGACGTTAAAAAGCTGATGAAAAAGGGAGTCGTACAGGTTGATGGGACCACAGTCAAAGACGGAAAAACACAGGTCAACCCTGATCAGCAGGAGATTCTGATCAATGGAGAACTGGTGGAATATAAAGAATACATTTACTTAATGATGAATAAACCAAAGGGGGTGATATCTGCTACTGAGGATCATGTTGAAACAACGGTTGTCGATCTGCTGGAGATGGAAGACCAGATTTTTGATCCATTTCCAGTGGGCCGTTTAGATAAAGATACTGAGGGGTTATTGTTGATCACCAATGACGGCAAGCTGTCCCATGAACTTCTTTCTCCAAAGAAAAAAGTCGGTAAGAAATATTGGGCGAAAATTGACGGGAATGTATCAGAAGAGGATGTACAGGCCTTTGCAAATGGAGTGGAACTTGATGATGGATATATCACAAAGCCGGCAGAATTAAAAGTCCTGTCAGCTGGTGGGGTTTCGGAAATCGAATTAACCATTATGGAAGGAAAATTCCATCAGGTAAAGCGGATGTTTCTTTCGACAGGAAAAAAAGTGTTGGAGTTAAAGAGGCTGCAAATGGGGCGGCTGCACCTGGATGCTGACCTTGAGCCAGGGGAATATAGGGAGTTAACCGATGAAGAGCTCAGCCTGCTTGGAAGACAGGCTGATTCTAATTAAATATCTTTTATTATATAATTTAGGCATAAGCAAAATCTCCTCCATGGCCAAAAAGCGGCCACTCCGGAGATTCTGCTTATGCCGTCGGGTCTAAACGGTCGCCTGCGCTTTTCTGTCCAGCTACAGGGTCTAGACCCTCGCTGATGTAAGCAATCCCTATTGCGCGGCTAAAGTCAAGCCACTCCATAGGGCTTGCTTACACAGTCGGGTCTGAGCAAGGCCCTTCCGCTTTTCTGATTTTCTATGAAATTTTTACTTTCTTTTTTGTTGTGGTCCATTTTCCTCTACTTGGGCTTCTGACAAGGCCATTATAGGATAATACATGAAGGTCTCTTTGAACGGTTCGATCTGTTATGCCAAACTCCTCTGCTATATCTGTTGTTGTAACTGTCCCATTCTCCTTTATGTAAAGATAGACAGCTTTTACCCTCGCTAGCATTCGGGAGGTTGAACGATTCAAATAACCACTCCTTAAGGGATTTTAAGATCTTCTGTGCTGTTTAGGGATCGATGTTGTGTCCGTTTGTATTATTATTATACCAAAACACAAAAATTTTTCGTAATTTTTATCTAAATATTTATAAAAAATTTAGATAAGACGATAAAAAACGTTAGAAAGGAGGGAAGGAATAATGCTTATCTTGCGCAAGCTTTTTATCAAAATGGTAGATTTGAGTAATCGTCTGTTATTCCTGTTCAGCTTCTTACTGGTTGTCTTTAGTACGATTTTCATTATGAAATTAGATCCGGAAACCTTTACAAACTGGTTTGAAGCACTCTGGTGGGTGATGACAACCGTTACCACAGTCGGCTATGGGGACTATGCTCCCATAACGATGGAGGGAAGAGTTTTTGCTATGGTCCTCTATATATTGGGAATAGGCCTCATTGGAGTAGTGATAGGAAAAGTTGTGGATGGTCTGTCAACTTTCCGGATAAGAAGAGAGGAGGGAAAAATTATGTATAAAGGAAAAGGTCATTATATTATTATAGGATGGTCAAAGAAAGCTAATTATGCCCTTCAGGAAATGCTGAAAACGAATGAGGATATCGATATTGTAATCATTGATGAACAGGAAAAAGCCCCTGTTCTTAGTGAACATATTTATTTTGTTCGAGGATATGCTGCCTCAACAGAAACCTTGGATAAGGCGAATATAAAAGAAGCTGAATCCGTACTGATTTTCGCTGATGATTCGATTGAAGAGACTCAATTAGTAGATGGGAAGACGTTGTTAATTGCATCGACCGTTGAATCTATTGCTCCTGACGTACATACCGTGGTTGAAGTAATGGATGAATCTCATATTAAAAATTTCAAACATAATCAAGTGGATGATTTCATATTTTCTCATGAAACCATATCCTCATTAGCCGTTCGAAGTATATTCTCAAGGGGAATTTCCGAGGTATATGATCAATTGCTGCAAAGAAAGCATGGAGACGATTTATATCAAATCCCTAAAAAGCCAGAGTGGCATACTTATGGCGATGCTTTTCAGGAACTGTTAAAGGAAGGTGCAACGTTAATAGCGGATGGTAACAATTTAGGAATTAACCGTATGCTAGGATCACCAATCAGGGATCATGCCAAGTTATACGTAGTTTGTGATAAGACGACCTATGATAGATTAATTTCTAAGTCATAATGTAAAAATGCATATAGCTCAGAATGAACCGGTTTCTCTTAGGCAGGATAACTAAGGAGAAATACAATACAGAAAGGAATTTGATTATGGGACAACATCCGCATTATTTTATCGGAATCCCTATTCCAGAAGAACTAAGGAGCTGGCTGAGCAGCTGGCAGGAGGAAATCTCCAGTGCTGCAATGTATAAAACATGGACGAACGAAGAGGACTTTCACATTACCTTAAAGTTTTTAGGTGGGATGAATACGGCTCAATTCGATCGGGTGGCTGAGCTCATTGATAACCTTGAACCTCCTGAAGTATTTTTTACCGAAATTGGTGACCTGGGCTTCTTTGGAAAAAAGTCTCAGCCAAGAGTTGTCTGGGCAGGTGTTGATCCCTCTCCATCGTTACTGGGCCTGCAGAACCAAATTGAAGAAAAGCTATCCGAATTAGGAATTGAACAGGATCACCGGCCGTATAAGCCTCATATAACCCTGGCAAAAAAGTGGGCGGATCCTGATTCTTCTTTACCTTCTAGAGAAGAGTTGAAAGGAAATCTGCCAGGACCGATCACACAAAGGATGCTCATTGATGAATTTCACATCTATCAGATTGAACCACAAAAAGAAGTGAAATATAAGCCCATTTTGACGAAAAAATTAAAAGAATAAGGTCTGATAATCATGGCACAATTAATCAAACTTCAAGATTATATTTCAAGGTATGAAACAGATATATATCGATATCCTGGACAATTTATCCGGCTAAAGCAGGAGAACTGGAGGAAGCTTCTGGAAAGATGGGAACAGGAATATGCTGCCGGAACAGTGGATCTCCAACAGGAAAAAACAGAAGAGTCGAATCACACTAAAAAGCGATTTTCTATTAAAGATTTATTCAAAGGGAAAAAGGAAGAGAATGTCTTTACCCCATTCCCCGAAGAGCATCAGGATTTCTATCTTCCTCCTAAAGATAAAGAAACATTGAAGTATGATTTTCTGGATCATATCTTTAAATTTCAGCTTAAGTGGGCTTCAAGTACAATCCGGGAGTATTCCACAGTGGATGACAAGTTTAGAACAGATGCCAGCCTAAGGTATTTTTTGCAAAGGTTTCCTGATACGTTCCTCGTTATGTATAAACCAGTTTTTCAGCTTCAAAAAGCATCGGTAGAAGCGGATATCATTCTCATTACCCCTGTCCAGGTGATTTGTCTTACGGTTATCGAAGAAAATGATAAGGTTACATTTCTGCCTGAGGATGGAAGGACATGGTTCAAGGAGCTTGAGGGTGTTCAGACACGGATGTTAAGTCCGATGATTGGTCTGAAGCGTACGGAAAACATCGTGAAAAGTATACTAAAGAAATACAGCGTCGACATTCCTGTTTCAAAAGTCATTTTATCCAGAAATAATAAAATAAAATTTCAAAGTGAGCCCTATAAAACAGCATATATAGGCAGAGAACAATATCAGGAGTGGTTTGAGCAATTAAGATCATTTACATCTCCTTTAAAGCATATACAACTAAAAACAGCTGAAGCTTTATTAAAGGATTGTCATTCCGTATTTACCCAGCGGCCTGAATGGTTTTATGAGGATGACCCATCTGTATTTAATTTTTAACGGTTTTGCAGAATAATCGTGTTCCATTGTGAATGATTAAGGGGAATGGTTATGTATCTATTCATTGTAAACCCTGTGTCAGGAAGTGGCAGGGGAAGGAAAGTCTATGAAAAAATTAAGCAGGAACCTCTTTATATGAAAAAGGAATGCCGTGCATTTTTTACCGAATATGAAGGTCACGCCCGCTCTTTGGCCAGTCAGCTTGCAGAAATGTTTAAAGATCGCGTGAACGCTATTCTAGTCGTAGGCGGAGACGGTACCTTGCATGAAGTAGTTAATGGACTCCAGCGGTATCCAAATGTGAAATTAGCGTTTATCCCCGCTGGTTCAGGAAACGACTTTGCCAGGGGCTGTAAGCTGACTTTAAAAAATGAGTCCCTCTTTAAACAGATATTACAATCCCCATCATGGAGACCTTATTGGCTTGGCAAGATTAAAAATATCAGATCTGAAAACCAAGCCCTGTATTTTGCTAATAGTATCGGATTTGGCTTTGATGGTGAAGTGGCAAGCGCCACCAATAAGGCAGGCTATACAAAGCTTCTTAGTCTGTTAAAGCTGAGCAGGCTTCAATATGTGATTGCTCTATTGCAGGTTTTACTTTCCTATCAGCCTAAAAATTTAGAACTTGAATTAGATGGAAAAAAGAGAAAAGTAGAAAATGCTTTTATGGTGACGATTACCAACCATCCGTATTTTGGTGGTGGAATGAAAATTGTACCAGACGCGTCCATTCATCCCCATCATCTATACGTCATTATTATTGAAAACATATCCAAGTTAAAAGTACTCTTTTTATTCTTCACAGTCTTTTTTGGAAAACATTTGTCCTTTAAAGAAGTGAAAGTCTATCAAGCTGAAACGATTCGGGTACAAACAAATGAAAAGATTGATTATCAGGTTGACGGAAATTCAGGAAAATGCACGAACTGCACGGTTTCTAAAGAAAATTCGACAAGACAAATTCATAGATTTTTATAAATGGGTCTTGAAATCAGCTATGAATATGCGTTATTCTAAAAAAATTCGTCTATTTTTGAAATATGAATGAAATATATGTCACATCGTTGAAAATAATATCGATAAACATAAAAATTGCTCTAAAACAAAGCAAACGTATACAAGTCTGCACGATGATAGGTTTGCTGATAGAAGGTGAATGAGATTGGAACAAATACTAGGTAAAGAGTGGACAATAACACCAGCAGGAGGCTCAACAGGTGAAGCCTACTATGCCCAGCACCAGGAAAAACGACTATTCTTAAAGCGAAATTCTTCTCCTTTTATTGCAGTTTTATCTGCGGAAGGAATTGTTCCAAAACTCGTTTGGACAAAGCGTCTGGAAAATGGCGATGTCATTACAGCCCAGCACTGGCTTGAAGGCAGACATTTAGAGCAAACAGAAATGAAGCATGAACGGGTTGCCTCTTTGTTAAGCAAAATTCACCATTCTTCAGAGCTGCTTCACATGTTTATGCGAATGGGAAAAAAACCACTTGAACCTGAAAGTATTTTACAGCATTTAAAAGATATTCATCATGATCAGAGTAAGTTGGATACAAGTCTTGATATTCATAAGGGATTAAAGTTTTTACAGGAATATTTGCCTTATGTCCGGAATCAGAAAAAGGTGGTCTGTCATTGTGATGTCAATCATAACAACTGGTTACTGGCAAGAAATGATGAACTTTATTTGATTGACTGGGAAAATGCGATGATTGCTGATCCCGCCATGGACATAGGATTGTTATTACACAACTATGTACCTGAGGATGAGTGGCAGGAATGGCTGAATATATACGGTATTGAACTGGACGAACAATTACGATATCGTATGAATTGGTATGTTGTCGTCCAATCCATCTCATTTATTCAATGGCACTTTGAACGAAATGAATTCCAGGAAGTCAGTAACTGGATGAAAACTCTCCAGACTTTTTTCCGTAAAATAGGCTTTTAAAAATTATATGAAAAGCATCATAAATTCCTTATTGTTTGCTGCAAAATAATAGGGAATTTTTTTATCACGTATTAACTGGCCGTAATGCCCCCCACTTTATCACTTTTAAACATAATTAAAATCCGTCAGATTAGGATGTGAAGAAATGAGACTAAGAAATAAGCCCTGGGCAGATGACTTTATAAAGGAAAACCATCACATAACAGAATTATCACCTCTTTCTCATAAAGGAAGCTGGAAGGATCTATTTGAAAATCACCAGCCTATCCATTTGGAAATTGGCACTGGAAAGGGGCAATTTATTGCGAATATGGCGAAACAGCATCCTGATATTAACTTCATTGGCATGGAGCGGGTGAAAAATGTCATTGTTGGTGCTATCAGGAAAGTGGACGCCGCGTATGTGAGAAATGTGCGTCTTATTAATGAAAATGCGAAGGACTTAAGAGACTTTTTTGCCCAAAATGAAATCGACCAAATCTATTTGAATTTTTCTGATCCTTGGCCAAAGAACCGGCATGAAAAAAGACGGTTAACCTTCCATACGTTTTTAGAGCAATATGAGGATATCCTGAGACCTGATGGTGAGATTGTCTTAAAAACAGATAACCAGAAGTTCTTTGAGTATTCCCTCGTGTCTTTTTCCCAATATGGAATGAAACTTGAGGAGGTAACACTGGATTTACATGCTGTTGAAGATCCTTTAAATGTTATGACTGAATATGAAGAGAAGTTTTCGGAAAAAGGCCAAAGAATATACCGTTGTCGTGTGCGTTTTTCATGACGTTATGTACACATAGGAAGTATTCATTATTCTCAAAAAAACGAACAAGCAGTCATCTACTGCTTGTTCGATACACTATATGTTAAACTTAATCTGGGAGGGGATATTTTGGAAACGTTAGAGGTAGGTCGTGCTAAGTTAACGTGGTTAAATGGTGGTGTGAATCATCTTGATGGCGGAGCGATGTTTGGGGTGGTACCGAAGCCTTTATGGACCAGGAAGTATCCTGTAAATGAAAAAAACCAGATTGAATTGCGAACAGATCCGATTCTATTACAGATTGATGGGAAAAACTTTTTGATAGATTCAGGTATTGGTGTTCACAAATTTACTGAAAAACAAATTCGGAACTTTGGTGTTTTGGAACAGTCAAACGTTGAGCAGTCTTTACAGGAATTAGCCATGACAACACTGGATATTGATGGTGTACTCATGACTCATCTTCATTTTGACCATGCGAGTGGGTTAACGAAATGGCAGGAGGAGAATTTGGTGCCTGCCTTTGAAAACGCAACCATTTACACTACAGAGGTGGAATGGTATGAAATGAGAAACCCCAATTTACGTTCACAGAATACCTATTGGGAAGATAATTGGAAGCCCGTACAGCAACAAGTGGAAACATTCTCCGGTGAGTTGGAAGTTGTACCAGGTCTTATGATGATACATACAGGTGGACATAGTGATGGTCATGCCATACTTGTATTTGAAGAAGGGGAAGAGGTGTTTATCCATATGGCCGATATTATGCCGACCCATGCACACCAAAATCCATTATGGGTTTTAGCTTACGATGACTATCCAGTAACGTCCGTACATCAAAAAGAGAAGTGGATGAAGACTGGGTATGCTAAAAAGGCCTGGTATACGTTTTATCATGACGCACATTATCGGGCTTTAAAATTTGATACTAAAGGTGAATTGATAAATCAGGTACCCCGTCAACGGTATTCATATGAGTAGTCATGAACACCCCCTTGTTTATTCTTCTTCAGGCAAGGGGGTTTCTGTATTTAATTGAATTCTGGAAATATCAATAATAGAGCCTGTTCGCGCATCTGCGTAAAACTCATATTGAATCGTTTCTCCATCAATTTCCCGTGAGATCCCACCTCTGTAAACCTGGTCGTTTACATCTTCTCTGGTTAATCGTTCAGGCTTCATGTAAATCCAGGAACCTGAAATAGTACCTGCCTCTCTAAACTTTCTCTTCGTCATATTAAGGACTTTCTCAGGTGATAAAGAAGGATCAGGGATGGCTTTCCCCAGAGCAAATCCAATGGAAGTGCCGACTCCAAAGCCTATAAGTAAATTCCTGAAATTCATATATTTTCACTCCTTATCCATAACTGTAGTCAGTCATTCAGCCTAGCCGGTCGCCTTTGCTTTTCACTGTCCAGCTACGGCTCCCAGGCCAAGACGGATATAAGCCAAAGCCATTCCGCGGCAAAAGTCATGCCACTCCATGTCTTCGTCTTATCTCGCATGACCTAAACAGTCGCCTTCGCTTTTCTTCATTATAACGGATTTTTTCCGGTTTGATAAATTTGATTGGAAAGTTTGAATATGTTTCGTTAGAATATAGGGGACATGGTTTTTCTGTTAGGTTGTGGAATCGTTACATACTTATCACAGGATTTCATTTCATGATTTTTTGTAAACGTGAAAGTATATGCATAATTACGGATAATACGATCAACAAAGGGTTAATTTCTGATTGTATAGATTGATGAATTGGAGCTGATACATAATGAACCAAGAGACAATGGAATTATTTCGTACCTTAACTGAGCTTCCGGCAGCACCTGGAAATGAACATCAGGTACGTAAGTTTATGAGACAGGAACTTGGAAAGTACTCCGATGAAGTTATTCAGGACAATTTAGGAGGCGTATTTGGCGTCAAAAAAGCCAAAGGCCCGAAAGTGATGGTGGCCGGTCACATGGATGAAGTAGGATTCATGGTCACGCAAATCACCAAAAATGGTATGCTCCGTTTTCAAACCTTAGGAGGCTGGTGGAGCCAGGTTTTACTCGCTCAACGTGTTGAAGTGATCACGGAAAATGGTCCTGTTACAGGGGTGATTGGCTCAACTCCTCCACATAATCTGACACCGGAACAGCGGAAAAAACCTATGGATGTGAAAGACATGTTAATTGATATTGGTGCAGATGATGAAGAGGATGCCAAAATTATCGGAATCAAACCTGGGCAGCAAATTGTTCCCGTTAGCCCATTTACGCCAATGGCCAACGACAAAAAGATTTTAGCCAAGGCCTGGGATAACCGTTACGGGTGCGGACTTTCGATTGAATTATTAAAGGCATTGCAAAATGAGGATTTACCAAATGAATTGTATTCAGGTGCTACTGTGCAGGAAGAGGTGGGATTAAGAGGTTCAAAGGTTTCAGCAAATATGATTAACCCGGACCTTTTCTTTGCATTGGATGCTTCACCAGCGAATGATATGTCGGGGGATGACAGTAAATTTGGACATATTGGTAAGGGGGCACTATTACGAATTTATGACCGCTCGATGATTACGTTACCTGGTATGAAAGATTTTATCCTGGATACAGCAGAAACAAACAATATTCCTTATCAGTATTTTGTATCGAATGGTGGTACGGATGCAGGAAGTGTTCACTTGTCAAATAACGGGATACCTTCAGCTGTAATTGGAGTCTGCTCAAGATATATTCATACTCATTCATCCATTCTTCATGTAGATGACTATGCAGCTGCCAAAGAGTTAATTATTAAATTGGTGAAATCTGCTGACCAAAATACAGTGGATACGATAAGTAACAAATAACTTAGAATGATACTTCAGCTTAAAGGGATGATCTCATGAAAATCATTGTAGGCTCCACGAACCCGGCTAAATTAAATGCTGTAAAAAAAGCTTTTTCAGACATCGATGTTGAAGGGTTCGAAGTAGAAACCCGTGTATCTTCGCAGCCCTATTCAGATGAAGAAACTCTTGAAGGCGCGATCAACCGTGCTAAAGAATGTGTAAAAATTGAAAAGGGTGTCATAGGAATAGGTCTGGAAGGTGGTGTCATGGAATTTGAGGATCGTATTTATTTATGCAATTGGGGCTCCTTGATTGATGAACAGGGGAATGTATTTACAGCAGGTGGTGCACGAATCCCTCTTCCAGATGAAATAAGAAGAGGCCTTGAGAAGGGAAAAGAACTGGGCGATTTGATGGATGAATATACCCAGAAGCAGGAAATTCGTAAAAATGAAGGGGCAATCGGTATATTTACCCATCAGCAGGTTAGTCGAGGTGACATGTTTGCACATGTTGTAAGTCTGTTAAAAGGGCAGTATGAATTTTTTAATAATAAAACGGATGGGTAAACCATCCGTTTTGTTGTTTTATTGATAAATATAGTGTAATACGTCCAGGGCCTGATCAACGGTTTCTACAGTTACATTTGCACGATTGGATAATTCTTTAAGAGGGTGGACCAGTGACTCTGGCCGAATTAAGATTAAAGGTTTGTTTAATGTTAAGGCCATGCTGGCATCCATAGCTGTATTCCATTGTTTATACTTCTCACCGAAGAGGGCGATAACCAGATCTGCTTTTTGCATAAGAACCTGTGTACGCAGATTGTTAATACCGGAAGCGGCATCGTCTCTGGTAACGTTGTTGGGTTGACTTCCAATAATTTTTTCCCCAATAGCATCTGACAAGTCATGGTTTTCCTGGGGTCCTACAAAAGTTAAAGGAAGCCCGCTTTCCGCTGCTTTTGATTTTAATTGCTCACGCCAATCACTATGAATTTCCCCAGCTAAGTAGACAGTTAATTCCATCCTATACCTCCTCTTATATATATCTACTCATATCTTCCATTTATTACTACCACTTGTCAAATTTTATATCCATAGTATGATAATAAGAGAGAGATTTCGACATAAAAATGGTCAGGAGTGGAAAATCGTGAATTTAAGAAAGGTTAAACGTCAATTCTTAATTCTAGTAAGTCTGGGTTCCGTTTTATTTTTAAGTGGTTGTTTATTATCTGAAGAAAAAGCTCTTGAGAATGCTGCTCAGGCAGCAGAGGAATCCTTTAATTCTGAGTCTGCAGAACCGAATCAGAAAATCGACGTGATTTCATTACATTTACCAGATGATGTGAAAATTGAAGGCAGTTCTAATAATAATGTCTTTTTAAAGCAGGGAGATCAGCAATACTTATTATTTTATAATCAGTTTGAAGGAGCAGAAAGCCGGCATCTGTTTGATGGAATTAAAGCAAGAGAAGATAGCCTTCTGCAGGAGTCCTTTGAAGCTGACAGTCGTTTTGGTTACATTGCTGTTTTTCCGAATTCAAAAGAGGAACAATATGAATTACAGGTTGGTATTGGCGGCGTAAAAATTACCACAATGACAACAAAAGAAGAATTGGAGAATAAAGCCGCAGAAATGATGGACATTGTAAATTCCGTTGATATGAAGGTTCAGGAGACTCAAGAGTAAATAAGAGGGCTTTTGCATTAAGCAAAGGCCCTCTTTAATTTATCACGCATTAACTGGCCGTAATACCCCCACTTCAAGTTTTGAGGGTAATCCAACAAGACTAAGTGGGGGATAAACGGCCAGTAAATTCCTGATAAGTTCAACTAACCATCAGTGGGGGATGGAGAACCCCCACTGATGGAAGTTTCACTTTATACTTCACCATTTACGTTCTGATCTGATGACTCACTGAGTCCATGAAGATTTGTCTGAAGAGTTTCTCTTTGATACTGCTCCTCAATGGTTTCCTTTTCTTCCTGTTGATCGATGTCCTGTTCAAGCGGTTCATCATCTGTTTCCTGGTGGATTGAAAATTCATGGACTTCAGCTTTCAGCTCCTGCGACAGAGCGTGTAAATCAAGGGATGACTGATTTAGCTGATCAATGGTTTCTGCCTGGTTTTCACCCGATGCAGCGACTTCCTCAGCAGTAGCTACTGATTCTTCAGCAATCACACTAACCTCGTTAATTTTATGTCTCAAATCAGCGTTGGATTGACGGATATCACTGACAGACGAGGAAACCTCCTCCATTTTGTCATTTATGCCATATACCTGTTCGGTAATGCTTGTAAATGCTGTTTTTGTTTCATGCACAGATTGTGTCTGTTGCTTTTGATAGTCGCCAAACTGATTTGCCTCCTCAGAAAGATTGGCCATTTGTCTGTTCATATTGTTGATTAATTGGTAAATTTCCTCAGCTTCTTCCTTTGAACGCTCGGCCAGTTTTCGGACTTCATCTGCTACAACTGCAAAGCCTTGGCCGGATTCACCTGCTCTTGCAGATTCTATGGCAGCATTCAGGGCTAACAGATTGGTGTTATCTGCAATCTCCTGGATTGTAGAGACTATTTGGGTAATTTTTTGGGATTGTTCCGCAGCTTCACGTACTTCATCTGTTAAATGATTGGCCAGATCAATAAACGAAGATGAGGTTTCTTCCAGTGTTTTTACTTTTTCTATCCCCAATTGACTATCCTGCTCTGCTTTCTTTAGTTCTTTCAATATTTCACCATTTGCTATGTCAGTCTGATCAATAGCTTCTGTAACATGATTGATTAAGGTTGTGCTTTCTTCAATTTGACTTGCCTGTTCCTGTGCACCAACAGCCACCTGATTGATGGCTTCTGCTACCTCATTCGTCTGAACAGAGGATTTTTTTGAAATATCGGTTAGTTCTCCTGATGAATGACTTAGGATATTGGCTGCTTTTAATACTTTAACAAGGGATTGATTCATTTTATCGGCCATCTTATTAAAGGATTCAGCTAAATCAGCCATTTCGTCCTTGCCCTTTATGTCAACACGATAGGTTAAATCGCCATTTTCCATACGATTGGCTCCATATTTTAAATGATTGATAGATTGAATAATTGATCGATTTAAGATGTAGCCAGCGATTAGGATAATAAGAAGGATGAACACCCCTGTTAGGATAAATATCGTAGTAATCAGTTGCTGGGATTTTTGCTGCTGACGAATCATTTCCTGACTCTGCTGAACCGTTATATCATTAATGGCTTGTACCTCTTCATTAATGCTGCCAGTTAATTTACTCATTTCTTCTGTAATCTGCTCGCTCTGGTTCAGTGTATTTCTAACACTTTCAATCGATTCCTGATAATTGTTGAGGACTTCCTCAATATCCCCTATTGCGTTTGTTCCTGTGTTCTCATTGTTTAAATTTGCTAGAAGGCTATTTTTTTGTGATTCAAAATTTGAAAAGTTAATCACGTTTCCGGTTGAAAGATATTTACTTTCATTTAATCTCATGGATAAAGCTGTCTGTGTAAATTCTGGATTATTGAGTTCTCGTAACAGAGAATAAAGATTGCTATAATGAGAGGCTACGTCCTGCATTTGACCATCTGCCTCTGTAAAACCTATCCTTCTTTGTAACTCGATCCATGTTTCTAATTGATTTTGATATGTATCTATATTTTCCATGATGACACCAAAGCTTGCTGCAATATCTTCGTTCCCCTGATTTTCTTTTTCATATTGTGCTGCTTTGGAAGCTAAAGATTCAGCGGAAGAAAGCAGTATTTCAGCCTGTTCCTCCGATGGCTGATTGGAAAATACCTGCTGCTGATAGCGGGTATTGGCCATTTCAAATTTTAATTCCTCGCTTTGTGCGAGAGTGGCCTGTATGTCCTGCATATCAACAGTCATTTTGCTCTGTTCATTGAAGTAGTAAATAGAAAAAAGAATAAATGCAGATAAACTTAAAATCGATAAAATCAAAATAAAATAAACTTTCCCTTTAATTGTCTTCATCGTCCGTATAACCCCTTAAGTTTTAATAGTTAATAAAATAAGAAAAATGGTGAATTTTGTAGAAAATTATAACTTTATTATAGATTTATTTGGATATATTTACAATCACTATGCGTAAATTCCTGATAAGTTTCGCTGACAATCAGTGGGGGAAGGCCCCCACTGATGGAAGTCTCACTTTCATTAGGCAGATGATTCGTTTTATTCCATGAGATTTGGTAATATCTATGATTAGAGAAGATAAGTAAACGATATTGTCGTCAGTTACATGAAGGAGGAACAACCATGATTGAATTAAAATCAGAACAACAGTTAAATACAGACTTTGCAAATGACCATGTAATTTTGCTATTTTCCGCTGACTGGTGTCCGGATTGTCGTTATCTGGAGCCATTCATGCCAGAGCTGGAAGAAAAATATGAGAAGGACTTTATTTTTGTTTATGTCAATCGGGATGAATTTATCGACTTATGTGCCACTTACAATGTTTTTGGCATTCCAAGCTTTGTTGCCCTTGAGGATGGAAAGGTCGTTGACGACTTTGTAAGTAAGAATCGTAAAACAAAAGAAGAAGTGGAAGAGTTTCTGGAAGGTGTAAAGGAAAAAATGAAAGGAACCAGAGCTCAATAAACTAAGGAAACAGGTATTAGAAAAAGGTTGCTTATCTGAAAGCAGCCTTTTTCATTGTACTGCAGGAAATTAGGAGAAAGCTGATTTGCGGTTAAGAAGTCAGGAGAGGTATATCCGGCTCAGGGCTTGGACTATTTCCTGTCACACATGTTTCATGGTAAAATAAACGTTGGTTTGATTTTGTACGAATAAAAGATGACAGAAGCGAGCTGAGGCAGATTCAGATTTGTGTTTGCTTTAGGAGGATTAAATATGAAAATGACCAGTCTTAAAATGAAAAAGAAGCTTGAGGAAATATTCGCAAATCCTGAGTGGAATACTTCCTTTGATCGTGATAAAGATTTGTTCCGTGTTGAGTGGAAGGATAACAAAATGGGGGTGAATATCTCACTACCAGGGGTTATATCAAAATGGGAAGCGAAAAAAGATCAGGCCCTGGATGAGCTGTCCGGTCACATCCATGAGGCGTTACGAATTATGCATGAAGAACAGGATTTACAGGGGAAGGAAAAGAACATATTTCCTGTGATTCGTTCCGCTTCCTTCCCGACTGAAACCAAGAGTGGAAAAGCCATGATCTACGAGGAGCACACAGCAGAAACACGAATTTATTATGCATTGGATCTTGGTAAGTCCTATCGGCTGATTGATGAGGATTTAATGGAGACGGAAAATTGGTCAGCGGATCGCCTGAAGGAAATAGCAAGATTCAACCTTCGTTCACTTTCAACGGATTATAAAAAAGATGAGGTTGCCGGAAACACGTTTTATTTTATTGCAACTAACGATGGATACGATGCCAGTCGGATCCTGAATGAAGCCTTTCTTGAAGAAATGAAAGCAACTTCCAAAGGAGAATTGGCATTAGCTGTTCCGCACCAGGATGTGTTTATTTTAGCCGATATTCAAAATCCCACAGGCTATGATGTACTGGCACAAATGACAATGAAGTTTTTCACAGAAGGTCATATTCCGATTACTTCTTTATCATTTTTATATGAAGATAAGAAGCTCGAGCCGATATTTATTATGGCGAAAAATAAAAAGAAGGATGACCAATCTGGAAAGGAGTAATAAATGATGCAAATTTTTTATAATAAACAGGGTATTGGCGATGTACTTATGATTTCATTTAAGCCGGCAGGACTGAATCATCAGTTTTCCAAACATGGTGATGTTGTGAAAATTTATCAGCAAGAAACTAGTGAAGTTCTTGGTTATAATATTTTTCAGGCATCTCAATATATCACAATTGATGAACAGGGCTCTTTATCCGTCACACAGGAATGGGTGGATCAAATTCATGAGATTTTCCAAAATAATTCATTAGAGGATAAATTAGATGTGGATTTGTCTCCAAAGTTTGTCGTTGGATATGTGAAAGAAAAGCAGCCGCACAAAAATGCGGACAAACTTAGTGTCTGTCAGGTAGACGTTGGTGGCGAGGAATTGCAGATTGTTTGCGGGGCACCAAACGTTGATCAGGGTCAAAAAGTGGTTGTGGCCAAGCCTGGAGCAGTTATGCCTGGTGGGATGCTTATTAAAGAAACGGAATTAAGAGGAGTTCCATCTTCTGGTATGATATGCTCGGCAAAAGAACTGGAACTGCCTGATGCACCAAAAGAAAAAGGAATTCTGGTACTGGATAACGACTACAAAACCGGAGAACCATTTGAGTTTTAAGAAAAAACCGCTGCCAAGCGGTTTTTTTGTTAAATAAATATCTTTATTTCCCAATAAGGGTTATCGATTTCTATAAGTATCAAGTATAATGAATGATAGAATATCTATAAAGAATGTGAAACTATGAAAGAAAGAGTGATACATCAATGTTAGATCGATTGAAAAAATGGCTGAAGGAAATCTTTGCAGAGGATACCACAGCCACAGAATCAGATATGTCAGAAAATCGATTGCCTCATCAGGATATACATTCATCACCTTCATCATCTCAATCTGTAAGAACGAAAATGTCGTTCCAATATCCGGAGCAGACTTCTATTCAAATTCCGACGATTCCGGAACACTCTGGCCGGTCACCACGAAAGGAGAACCGGTCTGTACGAAAGCGGATGGATGAGAAGGAAGATAAGAATCACGAATTATATGAAACTCAGAATTATGAAACACCAAAAAAAGTACAGGAAAATTTCAGGGCTAATTTTCAGCCAACCGATGTACCATCACCGATTTATGGATTTCAAAAACGCAAATCAGAAGATACAAATGATCAGATAAATGAAATTCCGGCATACAAAAGAAGGAATGAAACAAATTATGAAAATGTTCATGAATTAAAAGCAGAGAAAAATAAGCATCGTTCTGATCATACGGATTTGAAAGAAGAAAAGGCTTCGGATAAGCAGTCGCCGCAGGGAACGTCAAATTCGGAAATACATAAAAATATAATTCCGTTTCAAGCCAGAAAAGATAGAGAAACGACAAGTTTAACAGATACAGAAGATGGACCAGGTACCAGACAGGAACAAAACAGGGAGGAACAACCCTGGGAACATACACGAAAACCTGAGGAAAAGAAAGAAGACATTGCACGAAAAGAAGAATCCGGTTCTTTTCAGTTCACTTCAAGACCAAAGTCAGCAAGGCCCTTTAATGTAATGATGACACCGAGTGACAAAAGAAATCTTCAGCGGCATCAGCAGAAGGAAGAGCAACAGGAAGAGCAACAGCATCAGGAGGAAGTGCAAGGTCCAGGGGCTCCTCCGCTCCATCTGTTAAATGATCTCCCAGTCAAAGCAGCTGATGATACAGAATGGCTGGAAAGTCAGCAGAAAAAGCTTGAAACGACTTTAAACCAGTTTAAAGTCAGGGCACAGGTCACGAATGTTAAAAAAGGACCTTCTGTTACGAGATTTGAAGTACAGCCCGATGTTGGCGTGAAAGTAAATAAGTTCACCAACTTAACCGATGATATTAAGCTGAACCTGGCTGCTCAGGATATTCGAATGGAAGCTCCAATCCCCGGGAAAAGTGCAATTGGAATTGAAGTCCCCAATCAACAGCCTAAGATGGTCAGTATGCTGGAAATTTTGCAGGATGACACTTTTCAGAATCATTCATCCCATTTAGCCGTTGGTTTGGGACAGGATATCGAAGGAGAGGCTGTAGTTACAGACCTGAAAAAAATGCCCCATGGTTTGATTGCCGGCGCTACTGGTTCGGGTAAAAGTGTATGTATTAATACTGTGCTGGTAAGCTTACTTTATAAAGCATCTTATGAGGATGTGAAATTTCTTCTCATTGATCCAAAAGTGGTTGAATTAGCACCTTATAACGATTTACCTCATCTTGTTGCACCGGTTATAACCGATGTAAAAGCAGCTACTGCCTCCCTGAAGTGGGCTGTGTCAGAGATGGAGGATCGGTATGAGAAGTTTGCTGCAGAAGGTGTACGTGATATTGACCGCTTTAATGAAAAAATAAAAAAAGACGATCGGCAATCAGAAAAAATGCCTTATATTATTATAGTCATCGACGAGCTCGCTGATTTAATGATGGTTTCACCACAGGATGTGGAGGATTCGATAAGTCGTATTGCACAAAAAGCAAGGGCGTGCGGAATTCACTTGCTTCTTGCAACACAGCGACCCTCTGTAGATGTTATTACAGGTTTGATTAAAGCAAATATTCCAACCCGTATTGCCTTTAGTGTATCCTCTCAGGTTGATTCGCGGACCATTATAGATTTAAGCGGTGCGGAAAAGCTATTAGGAAAAGGGGACATGCTTTTCCTGCCAAATGGATCAGGAAAAACGAGACGTATTCAAGGTGCCTTTGTTTCTGATGAAGAGGTGGAAAGAGTAACAAGTTATGTGAAAAAACAGGCATCCCCACAGTATTTGTTTGATCAGGAAGATTTAATACAGCACCACTCCCTGGAAGAGCATGAGGATGATCTGTTAAATGAAGCGATTGAATTGGTCGTGGAAGAAGGTCGCGCAAGCACATCCTTGTTACAGCGAAAAATGAGTATTGGATATAACCGGGCAGCACGAATGATCGATCGCATGGAAGAAATCGGTTTAATCTCCGCTCAGAATGGAAGCAAACCGAGAGAAGTATTGATGAACCAGGAGCAGGCTCAGGAAATGTTTTTAAATAAATAGACATATAGAAGCCCCCTGCTTATTCCCTGAGCCGGTTTGTGGTATAATAGTCGGGATGATGAAACCGATTAAGATAACAACCATATTTCGTGATAAAGAGGGATTTTATATGAAGGAAATCACACGTAAATTAAATGGGGAAATCAAAAGATTAACAAACAAAACCTTTAAATTCGATGAACGAGTCGGAGAAGGCTGGTTTTCAGCAGTATACTTTTTAAAAACGAGAGATATTGTCCAAAATGAAATGCCCGAGAACAGGGTTACCATGCAGTTTTTCCAAAAGCAGCATGCAGTTTTATGTGGAACGGATGAGGCCATTGCTCTTATACATACCTTTGCGGAAAATCCGGAAGAACTCGAAATCTATTCTTTGAAAGATGGCGATAAAATCAGCCCATTTGAAACAGTCATGACAATTTCAGGTCCATATCAGAGCTTTGGCTATCTGGAAGGAATCATTGATGGAATTCTAGCCAGAAGAACTTCCGTAGCTACGAATGTTTATAATGTTGTGAAAGCAGCAAGAACCTCAGGAAAACAAAAGCCTGTCATTTTTATGGGGGACCGTGATGATCATTATACGCAACAGGCCGGTGATGGCTACTCAGCGTATATTGGCGGTTCTACTGCACAGGCTACTCACGCCATGAATGAATGGTGGGGAAAAGAAGGGATGGGCACGATGCCACATGCACTCATTCAATTATTTAATGGGGATATTGTAAAAGCAACCTATGCTTATCAGAAGACCTTCCCGGATGATGAACTGATGGCTCTTGTTGACTATAATAATGACGTCATTACGGATGCCCTTAAAGTGGCCAGAGAATTTGGTGATGAACTTAAAGGTGTCCGGGTTGATACATCAGGAAATATGGTGGACCAGTACTTCTTCCGTAACTCAGATGTCATGGGAACCTTTGATCCAAGAGGTGTAAACCCCGAGTTGATTTTCGCCCTGAGAAGAGCTTTAGATGATGAAGGATTTAATCATGTAAAGATTATGGCTACAGGCGGATTTACACAAGATAAAATCACTAAATTTGAAGAAGCAAACGTACCTGTTGATATGTATGGAGTCGGCCGGAGCTTATTAAAAATGAAAATCGGATTTACCGGTGACAGCGTCATGTTAAACGGAGAACCAGAAGCAAAAGAGGGACGAAAGCTTCAGTACAACCCACGTTTGGAAAAAGTTGAATATATTCCACAGGACGAGTCATAATTTTTATTACGCATAAACTGGCCGTAAAACCCCCACTTCAGGTGGTGTCGAGAGTACCCCAACAAGACTAAGTGGGGGATAAACGGCCAGTAAATTCCTGATAAGTTCAACTAACCATCAGTGGATGGAGATATCCCCGACTGATGGAAGTTTCTCTTTATACGAACCCTTGTCTAATAAATAGAGATAAGGGTTTTTTCGTTCAAATGGTTTTACAGTCTGGATAGAAATCATACATTCACTCTCAGATTGGAATCTGTTATACTTTTAGAGGAGCTTAGGATCTTTTGTAACATGAATTTGGATTGTTACGATATAAATGAATAGCAAGTGAATAGGCAGATACATATAGTAAATTAGAATGACGTATGTGGAGGTTCAATTTATGACAACATACCACTTCATTGGTATAAAAGGAACAGGAATGAGTGCTTTAGCACAGATCCTTCATGATACAGGAGAGAATGTGCAGGGCTCAGACGTTGACAAACGTTTTTTTACTCAGGAAGCTTTAGAAAAGCGGAACATTGAAATTATGACATTTTCAGAGAATAATATTCATGAAGGCCTAACAATAATAGCTGGAAATGCGTTTTCGGATGATCATGAGGAAATTCAAAAAGCTAAAGAATTAGATTTACCTTTTTATCGTTACCATAATTTTTTAGGAGAATGGCTGAATAGTTATGTGAGTATTGCGGTAACCGGATCCCATGGCAAAACATCAACCACAGGGCTCCTGGCCCATGTACTGCAGCATGTTGAGCCTACATCTTATTTGATTGGGGACGGTTCCGGATCAGGTCATAAAGATAGTAAATACTTTGCTTTTGAAGCCTGCGAATACAGAAGACACTTTTTGTCTTATGAACCTGACTATGCAATCATGACGAATATCGACTTTGACCATCCGGATTATTTCACCAGTATAGATGATGTATTTGACGCCTTTCAGGAAATGGCGATGAAGGTTAAAAAAGGGATTATTGCCTGCGGAGACGATGAGGAACTTCAGCATATACAGCCAAAAGTTCCTGTTGTTTATTATGGACTTTCGGAAGGCAATGATTTTCAGGCGAAAAGTGTGGAAGAAACAGAAAATGGAACAAAATTTGATGTGTTTGTCCGTAACACTTTTTATGATACCTTTGAAATTCCCACTTATGGAACGCATAATGTTTTAAATGCACTATCAGTAATTGCTTTATGTCATTATGAAGATATTTCCTCTGAAAGAATTAAAGCAATAAAGACCTTTAAAGGTGTAAAAAGAAGATTTACGGAAAAGGAATGGAAGCATAAGCAGATATTAATCGATGACTATGCTCATCATCCAAAGGAGATTGAAGCGACCATCGATGCTGCACGAAAGAAATATCCTGATAAAAAAATTGTGGCCATCTTTCAGCCTCATACGTTTACAAGAACGAAAACATTTTTACAGGAGTTTGCGGACGCATTGGAACTTGCCGACTATGTATATTTGTGTGATATATTTGGTTCAGCACGGGAAAAGTCGGGCAATTTAACCATTAATGATTTACAGGCGAAAGTTAGTGAGAGTTCCATTCTGAATCTGGAAAATACAGATGGATTAGCCGACCATGAAAACAGCGTATTGATTTTCATGGGGGCCGGAGATGTTCAGAAATACCAGGGGAAATACGAAAATGTTTAAACAGGGAAGCTGCTCTTAAGGAAAAAATTTAAGAGCAGCTTTTTATCACGCATTAACTGGCCGTATTTCAAGACTTGAACGTAACCCAACAAGACTTAAGTGGGGGATAAACGGCTAGTAAATTCCTGATAAGTTCAACCACTAGTCATAAATCTTTAGTGAATTGTATATAATGGTAGGTAGGAATTTTGCTAATGTTTGACGAAATATTTATTGAGGTATAGATTAGATGTATAAGGAATCATTGGTAAATGAAGTTACATTTCCCAATTAACTTCCAAATAGTGAAAATACATAGTAAGGAGCTGTGCGGTAAGATGGAAATCCTACTTTATATTGCTGTACTAATAGCAGCGGTTGCTTTTGCTGTATTAGTCATTTATCTGGCGGGAACATTGAAAGAGACAAGAAGAACCTTGCACAATGTGGCAAATACGCTGGAGGGACTTGAACAGCAGATGCAGGGTATAACAACCGAGACGACAGCATTATTAAACAAAACGAATCAACTGGCTGAAGATGTTCAGGAAAAATCAAAAAAACTGAACAATTTAGTGGAAGGGATTCAGGGTGTTGGGGATTCCGTAAAACAATTTAATGGTTCATTGCAGAAGATATCAGACGAGATTGTAAAGGAATCTGAGGAGCATAAGCAAACAGCAGCCCAGACAGTTAAATGGGGACAAGCCATTTTAGACTTATGGAAAAGATATAAAAAATAAAGTCTATTGCTAAAATCTGAGGAGGTATGATTCATATGAGTAATCAGGAAGAAAACCAGAACATTAACAGTAAGGACTTTTTACTTGGAACATTAATTGGAGGAATTGTTGGCGCGTCTGTTGCATTATTATATGCCCCGAAGCCAGGGAAGGAATTGCGCCAGGATTTAAACGAGGGAGCAAGTATGGTAAGAGATCGTGCAGGAGAATGGAAGGATGCCGCTTATGAAAAAAGCTCTGAGTGGCGCCAGTTGGCACAGGAGAAGTCAGGTGAATTCTCCACAACACTTACGGATCGTACAAAAGATTTAACCGACCGTGTCCGAAACACAAAAGATCAAATTCAGGACAAGGTAACTGATTTCAGGAGTCAGAAAAATGCAGATGAAACCCTCGCCGATACAATAGAAGAAGCGGCCGACGCTATCGAAGAGGATACTAAAGAATAGAAAGGGAGGGCAGATGGTATGGAAATTTTGGAGGATAACAGGGACTTTCAAGAGGTTCTGCAAAAACAGGACCGTTTTTTCCTTCTTAAACATAGTCTTACGTGTCCAATCAGTGCTGAGGCTAAACAGCAATTTGAAGCATTTTCTGAGACGACTGAACTTCCTTTATATATATTACATGTGCAGGAAGCAAGGCCATTATCAAATGAAATTGCAGATACTTATGGAATAAAGCATGAATCTCCCCAGGCGCTGTATTTTAATCAAAATCAGGTGGTCTGGGATGCATCTCACTGGGATGTTACAAGAGAAGCTCTGACGGAAGCGGAAACTAAATATGCAAATAAAAAAGAGCCAAATTCATAATTTGGCTCTTTATCTTTTTGTATAACTTTCAATCCATTGAATTCGAACCTCATCATGGGGGGATAGCTGATCTGTAAAACTGGCTTCCTGATCGTTAATGTACAGCTTGAATTGTTTTCCCTTTACATTCGTGACATCAATGTCGATATAACGGAAAATATCCTGAAAAATAAAGGGTTCAGGTGTAAATTCCTTCATTGTTAAATGGTCACCGGCTGTTACCATACTGCTATCCTGCAGTTTTTCAGCATCTTTGAAGAATTCCCGTTTCTTTTTTTGTAACAGAATGGTTTTTGCATCAAAAGTAATCGGAATTTCTTCGTGCATCGTTAAATCTAATTTAATTAAAAGCTCTTTTAACGGGAGTTCCTCAGTTAACTCAATGGAAACATCATCTCCATCATGGAGCGTAGAAGTCGGGGTTGCCTTTTGACCGTTAATAAATAAAGTACAAACCTGTTCATCCGTCATATGTAATTGACCATTGATATAAACAGTAAAAGGAGTATTTTTATCTGTATATTCCATTTGATGAATGCTCTTCAGAAACTCACCCAGCGTCTCAACCCTCTGAATATCAATAGAATCCCCATCGTTAACGATGTAATCATGGTCTGCTTTCTTACCATTTAGGATAATCTCGGGATGGATTTTATAAGGCTGATTCTGAAAGGAAATGTTTTGGGTGCTGTATCCTTCTGTTAACTCCTTAATGCTTATTTCCGGTGATTTTCCGTCGTTTCCAGCTTCAACTGTCAGTTCATCTCCATGTTTGATCGGACTGTTTACATCCGCATGTTCATGATTCCGTTTAATCAAAGGCGGTTCTCCAAGAGTTCCCGGAATGGAAAGCTGTCGACCATTAACTTTTACCATAAGAGCCATTCCGGGTTTTCCATGAATTTTATTTACTCTGATCCCGGCAGCCAGCAGACAGTCTCCCACAGTCAGTTCTTTAAGATCAAACAGACGAACATTTCGTTCATTCACTTTAACGCTGATATACTGTATAGGAGATTGCTTGGCTGCAATGGCAATACCGATCGGCGTTACAAAGGAGGGACCTTTAATGAGATCATGTTCTTTTTTAAGGTTCTGTATGGCATCCGTCCCTCTCACGGCTACACGATTCTCCGGAAGCTTCAGATGATGAGCAATTCGTGATGTCAGTTCAGGGGTCAAACTTCCTCCCCCTACGAGCATAACAGCTTGTGGTGACTTATGGTTCAGAGTGAAAATTTCTTCACAAATGGAATTAGCTAAATGATTGATGGTATCTGAAATCCGCTCGACCAGTTCCTGATCATGAATTTCTGTCTCCATTCCTAAAATATCTTCTGCAACTGCTTTTTGGTGTTCAGTTATTTGGCGTTTCACTTCCTCCGCCTGTGGAAAATCAAGTAAATAAGCCTGGCTGATCGCATCGGTAATCTCGTCTCCGGCAATAGGAACCATGCCATAACCAGTAACAGTCCCATGGTTAGTAATGGCAATATCACTTGTTCCAGCACCCACATCAACGAGAGCAACATTTAATCGTCTCATAGAAGGAGGGATTAAAACATTGATGGCTGCAATGGGTTCAAGTGTTAATGCATCCATTTCCAAGTTGGCTCGTTGAAGGGCAGAAATTAAAGATTCGACGACTACTTCCGGGAGAAAAGTCGCAATGATTTTAACCTTGGCTGTGGTTCCCTGCTGATCAATTAAAGACCCAATTTCATCCCCGTCCAGTTGATAATGGAGAACGGAATATCCCACACAGTAATATTGGGTGGTTTCTTCCCCCTGTTCTGCTAATTCATACTGGGCCTGCTGAACGGCGCTTAATTCGAGATGGGAAACGTCATTATTCGTCAGGATGGGGTGCTGACGCAAATCTGTTTCAATCTCTGTCTGCTGTGTTTTTAATGCTCTTCCTGCAGCTGCCACACAGACCTTTTTAATGATTCCGTGCTTCTCTTCCAGCTTTTCCTTTACACTGTTGATGACATTGGAGACGGCAACAATATCATGGATTTGACCGTCCAGCATCGATCTTTTCTGATGCTCCTCCGTTACAATATCGATCACTTCAAAATGGTTCTCTTCCTTCTCCAGAATCATACCGACCACAGAGCGTGTCCCGATATCAAATGCAAAAATTCTCTCTCCCATAATAACCGTTCCTTTCCTTACTCTCTGGAAGCAAATATGTATAAAAATGCAAATTAATTATAAAAAATTCAAAAAACGGTGATGACAATCTCAAAAACATTCGTTATAATAATGCCTAATTATTTATATTCTATTTTAACAAAAAACCACCGAACTTGCGTATTTAAAGTAAAGAATGGGGGATTAATTATGAGTAATGAACAGTTGGACCAATTAAGAAACGAATTGGATAAGGTGAATCTGGATCTTTTGTCACTCATCAACAAGCGGGGAGAGCTTGTTCAGCAAATTGGTGAAGTCAAGGAAAAACACGGAATGAACCGTTTTGATCCAGTACGTGAACGGGAAATGCTTAACCATATATTACAGGAACATGATGGTCCTTTTGAATATTCAACAGTTGAGCATTTATTTAAAGAAATCTTTAAAATGGCTCTTGAACTCCAGGAAGATGACCATAGTAAGGCGCTCCTTGTGTCCAGGAAGAAAAAACCTGAGGATACCATTATTAACATCAAGGGTCAACATATTGGTAACGGTGAATTACAATATATTATGGGTCCATGTTCGGTTGAAAGCTACGAGCAAGTGGCAGAAGTCGCGGAAGCCGTTAAAAAGCAGGGTCTGTCATTGCTGAGAGGTGGAGCGTTTAAACCAAGAACCTCTCCTTACGATTTCCAGGGTTTAGGGATTGAAGGATTAAAGATTTTGAAGCAGGTTGCCGATGAATATGACTTAGCCGTAGTCAGTGAAATTGTAAATCCTGCCGATATTGAAACGGCCTGTGATTACGTTGACGTTATCCAGCTTGGGGCAAGAAACATGCAAAATTTTGAGCTGTTAAAGGCAGCAGGATCTGTGAATAAACCTGTATTACTAAAAAGAGGTTTAGCTGCACAAATTTCTGAGTTTATTAATGCGGCGGAATATATTATCTCCCAGGGCAATGAAAATATTATCCTTTGTGAACGCGGGATTCGAACCTATGAAAAGGCTACACGTAATACGCTGGACATCTCAGCCGTCCCTATTCTGAAAAAAGAAACCCACTTACCTGTATTTGTGGATGTCACTCATTCAACAGGTCGTCGTGATTTGCTTCTGCCAGCGGCTAAGGCAGCTGTAGCCATTGGAGCAGATGGAGTCATGGCCGAGGTTCATCCCGATCCAGCGGTGGCATTATCTGATTCTCAGCAGCAAATGGATATCCCTACATTCGAATCGTTTATGTCAGAATTGAAGAAAATGGAACAACGTTAATATACAATTCCTGATAAGTTCAACTAACTATCAGTGGGGGATGGAGAACCCCCCCACTGGAAGTTTCACTTTATCTGGATCTATTAAGAACCCTTCATTCTTAAATAAGAGAGTGAAGGGTTTTTATGCTGTTACACAATACTTTTTATGGTGCAAAGAGAATGTTTATGGAAAATTTTTGACAAAATAGATGATAAATAGGCATCTTTGTCCTTTCTTCATTGCTTGAAGCTTTAATCTGTCGTATGATATCTATATAATAAATGAGTATCGGTATTTTTAAGGAGGATAAATGAAATGAATGTGACGATATACGATGTAGCAAGAGAAGCGAATGTATCAATGGCTACAGTTTCCAGAGTTGTGAACGGGAACCCGAACGTAAAACCAGCAACAAGAACAAAGGTGTTAAATGCCATTGAAAGTTTAGGGTATCGTCCTAATGCGGTAGCACGTGGACTGGCAAGTAAAAAGACAACAACAGTTGGTGTCATAATTCCGGATATCTCAAGTATTTTCTTTGCTGAACTAGCCAGAGGAATAGAAGATATTGCTACGATGTATAAATATAATATTATATTAAGCAATTCAGACCAGAATAAAAATAAAGAACTCCATCTGATTAACACAATGCTGGGGAAACAGGTAGATGGAATTGTCTTTATGGGTGGAGATATTACGGAGGATCATATTAAAGAATTTCAATCAGCACCTGTCCCTGTAGTTTTGGCTGCAACCATTGATCCAACAAATACGGTTCCTTCTGTAAATATAAACTATGAGCAGGCCGCATTTGAAGCCATTTCCAGACTGATTGAAAATGGAAATCGGAGCATCGGTTTTGTATCTGGACCATTAGATACGGCGATGAACAATCAGAAAATGGAAGGCTATAAACGCGCATTACAAAAGGGTGGCCTTGAGGTAGACGAAGACCTTATTTTCCGGGGAGATTATACATATCAATCAGGTCATGATGGCTTTACCAAGCTTATAGAGCAGGACAAGCAGCCATCTGCTGTGTTTGTTGCTTCGGATGAAATGGCTCTGGGTGTAGTACATGGAGCTCAGGACAAAGGATTTAAAGTTCCGGATGATATAGAGGTTGTCGGCTTTGATAATACACGGCTTGCCACGATGGTTCGTCCAACCCTATCCACGGTTATTCAGCCGATGTATGATATTGGTGCAGTTTCTATGAGATTATTAACGAAATTTATGAACGAGGAAACTGTAGATGAACAAAATGTAATTCTTCCTCATCGATTGATTGAAAGAAACTCAACAAAATAAAAAAAATGCCGATAAAGAATATAAGAGAAGTTTTTGATTAGGGAGAGAATGATTTTATGAAGCGTAAGGATATTTTAACACCCATCGGTATTTTTTTAGGCCTGACAATGGTTCTTTTCGGTATATATACAAATGGAGGGATTGGAGGAGTCTCCTCATTTGTACAGGCGTCTTCAATACTTGTAGTATTAGGAGGTCTTTTAGGAGCCATTCTTATTAATTTCAGTTTGAAGGATTTGAAGCTGACACTAAGAGTATTTAAGGAAGCCTTTAACAATGAGAGCTATGATTTAAAAGAGTTAATCCGTTTATTTGTCGGTTTATCGGAAAAAGCCAGAAGAGAAGGTTTACTGGCACTTGAAAATGAAGTGGATAAAGTAGAAGATCCATATATTCGAAAAGGTGTGCTGTTAGCGATAGATGGATCTGAACCAGAAGTAATTAATGATATTATGAATGCAGAAATTGTTGCCATGGAAGAGCGGCATCAGCGGGGAAGAGCTATATTTCAAAAGGCGGGTGAGTATGCACCTGCCTGGGGAATGATTGGAACTTTAATTGGTCTTGTTTTGATGCTTAATAACTTATCCAATCCGGAAACGATTGGTCCAAGTATGGCTGTCGCATTACTTACGACTTTTTATGGGACTTTACTTGCTAACTTAGTCTTTAATCCATTAGCAGGAAAATTGGAAAATAAAACGGATGAGGAAACCTTTTTAAAGCAGGTAGTCATTGAAGGTGTGATTGGGGTTCAGTCCGGTCAGAATCCGAAAATACTGGAGGAAAAGCTCAGTGCATTCTTATCCAGTGAGGAAAGAAATGATCTTGAGAAGGACGAAGAGGAAGATGTAGAGGAAGAACAGCAATTTGCAGGTGAGTCTGTCAATGGACTATAAAAAATTTCAACGCAGAAAAAAGAACACGGGCCAAGGCAAAAGCAGCTGGTTAAATACCTATGCTGATATGATCACTTTAGTTTTAGTTTTCTTTATATTGCTGTTCTCTATGTCACAAATTGATGTGAAAAAATTTAAAGCTGTGGCTGACTCCTATCGTGAAAGAGCAATCTTTGACCTGCAGCCTTCCATTATCCCTGCAGATCAACCGGCTGAAAATGGTGACGACATGGATAATCAAAGTAATAACGGGGAACTTGAAGATATGCCAGCATCCGAGAAGGAGGATGAACGTGACGCTGGACAATCAGGCGAAAATGAGGATTCGCTTGATAAGGTTTTGAATGAAGTACAAAAATATCTGGAGAATGAAGGATTGACTGACGTCGTTTCTGCCAATCGAACGGACCGCGGGGTTGTATTAATCCTCCAGGAGAATGTTCTGTTTGAAACAGGTGAAGCAGAAATTATAGATGAGGGTAAACCATTTCTGGATAAAATAGGCGTACTGTTAAACCGTATCCCTAATCATGTAAGGGTAGAGGGACACACCGACAGTCGTCCCATTGCCACCTATCGATACCCTTCCAACTGGGAGCTTTCAGGAGCAAGAGCAAGCAGTGTCATTCGGTATATTATTGATCACAATAATGTTAAGCCTAATCGCTTTCAGGCTGTTGGCTATGCCGATACGAGACCGAAAGCAGAAAACACATCTCCTGAGAATTGGCAAAGAAATCGCAGGGTGGAAATGATTATATTGGAGCCAAAAAACAATTCATAACAACACGAAAGACTCAATGACAGGTAAACAGGTCATTGAGTCTTTTTGATAGTCTGGAAAATTATAAATAAGCGATTTGTGGATAAGAAAAACAGGAGAGGCCACGTCCGGCTCCAGCGCCCAGCGACTAGCGAGACTTCCTTCACCTCCGTCCGATAAGTCAACATCGACTCACGCTGTTCGTCGTGTTTCCTTTTCCGCGTGTTAACTGGCTGTAAGACCCCCTGTAAGAAATAAATGGGAGTCAAAAGCCAGTAAACACCCGATTTGTTCAACTAACAATCAGCGGGGGATGAACCCCCACTGATTGAAGTTTCAATTTATCTCCTCCGGCTCAGTCCAGTCCGTACGTCGCTAATAAGAAAAGCGGAGGCGACTGTTCAGGTCATGCGGGATAAGACGAAGTCATGTAGTGGCATGGGTTTGGCCACGGAATGGCTTTGGCTTATATCCGCCTTGACCTAGGAGCCGCAGCTGGACAAGAAAAGCGTAGGCGACCGTTTAGGCCTGGGAGCCGTAGCTGGACAAAAGGGCGCTTCCGCCTTTGTTCTTGAGTGATTATTGAAATAGACCATTCTTAAATTGTTTTTGGTTTTCAATAAACTGCAAGGCTTTTTTTAAGGTTTGATGGTTCTTTTCACTAATATCGTTTTTCCTTGGAATAGGCTGATAGATATCATTATCATCCTGCCATTTCTGTGGTAATGTGACAGGTGCCTCCTGTTGAACCTTTTCCAGCCATTTTTCCGGCAGCGGACCTTGACCGGTTTGATTGAAAGACATAACGTTCCATATTTGCGCCCATGCTCGTGGAACCACACGCCAAATGTCATAGCCTCCGCCACCCAGAGCAATCCATTTTCCATTACAATATTCATGAGCTAACTCATGAGCCAGGGCGGGGATCGATTCATAAATGTGCATGGTTCCGCATAAATGAGTTAAAGGATCAAACGCATGTGCATCAGCACCATTTTGAGTCACGATAATATCAGGTCTAAAATGCTCTGTGATTTCCTTCATGGCAGTTTCATAGATTTCAAGAAAGGATTCATCTTCCGTAAATGCGTCCAGGGGGATATTATAAGAATACCCATATCCTTCACGTAAACCTCTTTCGTTTACATTTCCAGTGCCTGGAAAGAGATACCTTCCTGTTTCATGTATCGAAAGGGTACAAACATTCGGATCATCATAGAAAGCCCATTGTACCCCATCCCCATGATGGGCATCGGTATCAACATAAAGAACCTTCAGATTATAATGCTTTCGAATATACTGAATCGTAATAGCTGCATCATTATAAATGCAAAACCCTGATGCTTTTCTCTGGAAGCCGTGATGGAGACCGCCACCTAAATTTAACGCATGCTTTGACTGGCGGCCTTCTAATACGGCGTCAACAGCTGAAAGCGATCCCCCAGCCATTAATGCAGCCGCCCGATGCATGCCCTTAAAGATAGGGGTATCCTCTGTGCCTAAACCGAATTCAACCGCTTTTTCTTCTGATAACTCTCCCTTTTCGGCAGCTTTTACAGCTTTTATATAAGCCTCGTCATGGATCATAGCTAACTCCTCATCCGTAGCGAGTCGCGGTTGGATTATTTGTTCATCCGTCAATGCATTTGCTTCCTTTAAGAGATCAAAGGTGAGCTGAACCCGTTTTTGATTAAAAGGATGATGAGTATGAAAATGATATTGTGTATATTCATCTGAATAGATAAAGGCAGCTGAACACTTCATTTTGTCACCCCTGGTATATTTGGCCATAGCACCTCGTACCCATGGTTTTTAAGAGATTCTATGACCGGGATTGGGTTCATCGTCTGGATACGGAAGACAATGATTTTTTTACCTGAATGACGTTTATCCGGATAGATGAATACCGATGAAATATTTACTTTATGTTCTCCAATAAGGTTGGTAATTTTTGGGAGAGTTCCGATTTTGTTCTCAACACGTAATTCAATCTGTGAGCTTTGTTCATGTATGCCGGTTAATTGAATAAGCGTATAGAGGACATCTTTTTCGGTTACAATTCCAATGAGTTTCTGGTTATCTGTAACAGGTACACAGGCAATCTCATTCTCATAAAAAATTCCTGCAACTTCTTCGACAAAATCTAGAGGGTGAACGGTGATTACAGGGCGGGACATAATGGTCTGGATTTCATTGGTGAGTTGTTCGGAATGGTTCTGATCAAAGATAGACGGACTGGCATCACGTACGTCCCGATCGGAGACGATGCCAAGCACTTCATAATGATCATTTACAATCGGAATGTGCCGAATATGATGTTTATTCAGCAGCTTTAAAGCGGTTTCAATTTTTGCATCTGGAGGAAGCGTAATAACTTCCTTTTTCATGACTTCTTCCACTAACATGAACAATCCTCCTTATAACCATCTTTGCTGGTACTTACCCAGAAATCTAAGCTTGTCAAATTTTTGAATCGATTCCTCTGGTACATTTTCACCAATATAAACTAATAAGCAGTTGGCCGGATGGGAATTGATTTCGGGATCGTCGGTAGGGTAAGGCTTAAGCCCGCCAGCACCCATCATTTTCTCCATTACATAACGATAATCCCAGACACTTAACCCCGTTTCTTTTAAATCCCAATGCCAGTAATACTCAGTTGTCAGGATGATATAGTTTTCCATATAGTCATCCATCATAGCTACCTTTAAAAGTGTTGAACCGATTTTGTAATTGCGAAATGGTGAGGCAACTTCAATGGCCCCCAGTTCCAGTAAATCTTCCATTTTAAATTCAGACCATCTTTCAAGTGGATCAGGATAAAGAAAGGTGACATAACCAATGATGGTATCCTGTGTTCGTGCAATAAGTATTCGTCCTTCTTCAAAATCTGCAATATCCAGCAATGCCTCAAATTGCCTCTGGGGAGGGCGAAATGCCTTTAATCCCTCATGGAATTTATATTCAGATAACTGATCACTTGAAATTGGCCCTTCTATTGTAATGGGTTCGTTTTCTGTTTCAATTTTAGTGGAATGATAAGTCTTTTCATGTTTCATTCCAACACCACCTAAGTCATAATAAATGTCTTTGCTTAGTTCCCATTATACAGAAAAGTGAGACGTTTTAAATGTGAAATATCATCAAATTTGTAACAGATAACGGACTTAGAGATAAAGTGAAACTTCCATCAGTGGGGGTTTTCTCCATCCCCCACTGATGGTTAGTTGAACTTATCAGGTTATTACTGGCCGTTTATCCCCCACTTCGTCTTGTTGGGGTACCCTCAAAACTTGAAGTGGGGGTATTAGGGCAAGTTAATACGTGACAAAAAACCAGCATACCAGTTGACGGAAGCTGGTATGCTGGTTCTCTTGCTTATTTAATGTTTTTCATAGAAGGAATAGGGAGCTTAAGGTCAGGTTCCTTCATTATTTTTATCCTTATCATTTCCGTTCCCGTTCCCATTGCCATTATTTCCATTATCATTATTGCCATTGTCTGAAGGTGGTTGGTCCACGGGTTTTGTCGTTACATTAATGCTTTTCCCCTGACTCTCATCTCCATCCTTATCAACAGCAATAACGGTGTAGGTATAGGATTTATCAGGCATAATATCTTTATCTACATAAGAATTCCCTGTAATTTGGTTCCCTGCAACTTTGGAATCTTTGGTAACCTTCACGTGTGAAAAATCGTCTGATTGAGGATTATTCCATGTCAGTCGCAGCACGTCCTTGCTTACGGATGCGGATAAATTATTGATATTTAATGGATTGTTGTTGATATCCCCGTGCACAGCTGGTTCTGAAATTGCTGATTCCTGACCAAAGTAATCGATAGCCGTAACATAATAAACCTGGTTCTTAGAAGGAAGAGTAAAATTCGTCTTCTTTGTATTTCCAATCGCTTCACCAGGTTCGCCTGGCTCTCCTGCCATGTGAACACGATAACCAATGACATCTTTTTCAGGTGATGCCTTCCAGCTTAATGTCTTTCCGGAAATCGAAACATTTGTTGGTGCTGATGGTACCTTCCCATCATTAGAAAGCTCTTCCATCTCAGGGATTTGTATTTTTTCCCACTTTTTATTATTAGGAATGATTTTTTCTAAATTAGATACATCATCCCAGCCCTTTTCTTCTAAAAATTCAGGGTTTAACATAAAGCCTTCCTCTGTAAATTCCTCTGGTGTACCTTCTGCAGCCGGATAAAACTTGCCATCGACCTTAACGTAATCACCTTTAATTAAGCTGTTGTCTTCTTCAGTCGGGACATATTTAGCATTAAATAGATCTGTTGTAATTAATCCTGCTTCTTCACAGGCCTCGCTAGGAAGTAATCCTGAAACTGCACAGACACTTCTGGTAACAATGCCTCCAGGATTTCCAAACCTTTGATCCGGTGCCATTAAGTCAGGACGGATTTCAGTGGCGGCATTGACAAGCTGTCCCCAGAAAAGAATGTTCCGATTACTATAACTTAACCCTGATCCTGTACTATAATTCAGATGAATCAGACGGTCAGGATCGTTCCATTTGTTATCATTTGGATGTCCGTACCCGTCTCCGTCACCGTCTTTGTCATAGGTGTCATAGCCTATACGGGTACCAATGGTTACATTAGGATTTGTAGCAACAAACCAGGCATCCTGAATATTTTCTGTAGAACCGGTTTTTCCGGCCCAATCAACACCAGGATTGTTTAGAACACTGTTTACGTATGTTCCTGTTCCTGATGAAATTACGTCACGCATAAGGTCCAGCGTTAAATAAGAGGTCTGAGGACTAAACACTTCCTCTTTTTCCGTTTCATGTTCATAAATGACTTCTCCGTCTTTGGTTTCAATTTTTTCGATCATATAGGCATCCACAAACGTTCCCATATTGGCAAAGGTAGCAAAGGCATTCACGTTTTCTTCTACAGAAACCCCGAGTGACATACTGCCAATAGACATAGATGGATTTTCATAATCGCTTGTGTATTCATTCTCAATAAGAGTTGAGAAGCCCATACGATCAAGATAGGTTGCTGGTGGTGGCTGATCGCCGAGCATTTTTTTGTAAATTCTTGCTGTTGGTATGTTCAGGGACTTTGTCAGTGCTGTACGTGCTGTTGTAATCCCTGATTCAGAGCTTGCCACATAGTTGCTTGGATACCAGCCATCCTCACCCTTTGCGTCCAGAACCGGTGAAGCGGGTTGAATCATTCCCTTTTCCATAGCAGGTGCAAAATCCAATAATGGTTTCATTGTACTACCATTTGGACGAGGGGTATCCAGCGCATGATTATTTTGATTTTGCTGGTAATCACTTCCGCCAACAAAGGAAAGAATACGTCCGGTTTTATTTTCTATTAATATTGCACCTGGCTGTACTTGAATTTTCTTCTGTTTCATCTCTCCTGTTTCCGGATCTTTCACAAGTATGGTGTGAGATGGTTTGAAGTGTTCATATTTCTTCGCTATTTCCTGATGAGCATCATAAATTTTCTTATCGACGGTCGTGTGAATTTTATAGCCTTCCTGCTGTAAATTTCTTTTGGCTATAATGTTGTATTGTTCCTTCAGTTGATCGTTATTTTCTAAGTCCTCTTTTGTATAGCCGTCCTCTTCAGCGAGTCGCTCAGCCAGAATACCTGCTGCTTTTTCTTCAATCTCAAAGGTTAAATGAGGATACTCCTGAACCGGAGAAGGCTGTGGATCAATAAAGTCTTTCGTTAAATCATAGTTTAATGCATCCTGGTATTCCTGCTCCGTTATATAGCCTGTTTCAAGCATCCGGCTTAACACGGTTTTCATTCTGTTAAACCCTGGCTCCAGACCTTCTTTACTCTTTAACTCCCCGCCGTTGGAAAATGGAGAATAACCGAATGGGCTTTGTGGGAGCCCGGCTAAAAATGCGGCTTGAGGAATATTTAAGTCCTTGGAGTCTACACCAAAAATTCCCTGTGCCGCTGTCTGAATACCCGCGATGTTCCGACCTGATGAATCACGGCCATAAGGTACAACATTTAAATAGGCTTCAAGGATTTCCTCTTTTTTAAAGAAGTTTTCAAGCCTTAAAGCAAGCAGAATTTCCTTAGCTTTACGCTCAAATGATACTTCATTCGTCAAAATCTGGTTTTTAATGAGCTGCTGTGTCAGCGTACTTCCACCCGATTGGGTCGTTGAGTTCGTGAATTCCTGGAATAATGCTCGTAAGATTGCTTTAGGAACGATTCCCTGATGATCTTTAAACAGTTGATCCTCAGTGGCAATCACAGCATTAATCACGTGATCGGATACATCTTCAACATCCACCTCTTCACGATGCAGATTCGAGCGCAGTTTACCTAAATAGTTATTATCAGCAAAATAAAGTTCGGTCGTCTCTTCGTAGTTATAAATGTCCTGTCTCATATCTGCATAGCTTCTGATAGGCTCATCTTTTACCAGTGAGGCAAAATATCCTACTCCTAATCCTCCGACAAAAAATGCCCCAATTAATCCAAAGACTAAAATGATCAATATAATATTCCAAGTTACATCACTGGTGATACGTGAAAACCGCTGCAGTTTTCCTGCTTGCCACCATGATTTAACTTTATGTACGAACTGGCTAAATTTCTCGTTCATAATACACCCCCTAAAATACCATGAATATTATATCATACTGTTGCTTTAATGAGGGAGGAAAAAATGGTGATTTTGTCGAGGTCGGAGCACGTATGAAGGAATGCTGTCATACAAAAAACAAATGGCATTTACTTGATTTTGAAAAAGCGCATATGTGAGTGATGTTTTGTGATTGGGTTTAAGTATAATATTTGTGGATGATTCGAATTTTACTAGTTCTGTTCGGTAAAGTTTTGCTCATTTCCGCTGCTTTTCTGTACTTGACATTATGTTTCCTATTGTGCTATATATTAATAATTAACAACAACTAAATGATCAATGCTGGGAAAGGATGCAGTAGTGGTCTGTTTCTGTTGCAGAGAGCTGGCGGCTGGTGTGAGTCAGTACAGGACAGGTTAACGAATTACGTCTGGGAGCATTTTTCTGTTAATAGCAGAAAACGGAGACCAAACCGTTATGATTTGGCAAAGTGGCAGTCTGTTGTACTGCAACTAGGGTGGTACCGCGGGAAACCTCGTCCCTGTCTATTGGATAGGAACGGGGTTTTTTTGTGCACACATTACTTAAAATATAATTTTGAGGAGGATTTGTATGGATATCATACAGGATTTGAAAGACCGGGGACTTGTAAACCAAATTACCGATGAAGAAGCCCTGAAAAAACATTTGGAGGAGAATACAGTAACCCTATACTGCGGCTTTGACCCAACAGCTGACAGTCTTCATATCGGACACCTCGTTCCATTACTGATGCTGAAAAGGTTTCAGAGGGCAGGTCACCGCCCTATTGCACTTGTAGGTGGCGGAACAGGAATGATTGGGGACCCAAGCGGTCGAAATACGGAAAGACAGTTGAATGAGGAAAATACAGTAAGGGCGTGGAGTGAAGGACTTAAAACGCAGGTGAAGCGGGTATTAAATACAAATGAAAAGGAAGCGGATGTCATTCCTGCTGATAACTATGACTGGTTATCCAGCATGAATATCATTGAATTTTTACGTGATATTGGGAAGCACTTTGGGGTTAATTACATGCTGGCCAAGGACTCCGTTGAATCCAGAATCGAAAACGGGATTTCGTTTACTGAATTCAGCTATATGATTCTTCAATCCCTTGACTTTTTAACTTTATATAAAGAAAAAGGGTGCACACTGCAAATTGGCGGCAGTGACCAATGGGGCAATATTACAGCAGGTCTGGAGTTAATTCGTCGAACCTCAGAGGATGGAGAAGATGCCAGGGCATTTGGTCTGACCGTACCTCTTATAACAAAGGCTGACGGAACTAAATTTGGGAAAACAGCAGGTGGGGCAGTTTGGTTAGATCCGGAAAAAACCTCTCCATATGAATTCTACCAGTTCTGGATTAATACTGACGATCGGGATGTCATTAAGTTTATTAAATACTTTACATTTATGGAGCAGGATGAAGTGTCTGAGCTGGAAAAAGAGGTGGAAACACAGCCGGAAAAACGTGTGGCACAAAAGCGGCTGGCAGAGGAAATGACCATCTTAATTCATGGCGAGGAAGCACTTGCTCAGGCTCAGAGAATTTCCCAGGCTCTCTTTAGTGGAGATATCAAGTCCCTGAATGGAGCAGAAATTGAACAGGGCTTTAAAGATGTACCTTCCTTTACGTTGGATGAACAGGAAAAAGGTTTAATTGACCTGCTTGTAGAAGCGAAAATCTCCTCATCCAAGCGTCAGGCACGAGAAGATATCAGTAATGGAGCTGTTTACATTAATGGAGAACGGGAGCAGGATCTAAAATATACGGTTACTTCAGAAGACAAAATTGACGGTAAATTTACCATTATTAGAAGAGGAAAGAAAAAATACTACCTTATCCGTCACAGTTCTTAATATAAAGCTTAAGTATTTCCATGATTGCAGCGCTGTTCTCCATTAAATCACAGCAAACAGGCGAATCTGGACTTGATGTTGTTTATGGTATTATTCTTACAAATATCGCCATAGTCATTATTTTGATGATTATTGGTGACAGTATCGGAAACCTGATGGAACAAATGAACCCAATGAATCAAATGCAACCAGGTTCAAACTTTTATAATGGATTTTAGATAGGTATCGTTTAGAGCAGGAGTCTTTATTAAGACTTCTGTTCTTTTTATTAGATTATAAAAATGGGCAGGGCGTGTAAATCTAAAAATATGTGTTTTTTTGTAATGTAGAAAATCAGGAAGGTGGTTTGATGCTTATCTTTATTGGTAAGGTAGTCTTTCTCTTTCTTCTATATATAGGTGCGATACGATTTCTGGGTAAGACTGCTTTAGCTCAATTGACCCCTCATGATTTTGGAGCCATATTCTTTTTAGCCTATATACTATTTGGTGCAATTAAAATAGACGGGATATTCGAGGGACTTATTGCAGGAATTATGATTGTTGCCGTTTACTTACTCATTGCCAAACTAACCCTTTGGAACAAATTAAATAAGCTATTAGTTGGACAACCTACATTCATCATTCAGAAAGGGGATATATTAGTCGAAAATTTAAAGCGGAGTCGTTATTCCCTGACAGAATTACTGTCAGCGATTCGTACGGCTGGCTATTTTGATATCAGTGAAATTGATTATGCTATCTTAGAACCGAATGGGGAAATCAGTATCCTATCGAAGCAAAATAATCATAAAGGACTCGCTGTCCCTGTGATCATTGAGGGGGAAATTCAACATCAGCATTTACATCTTGCTAATATAGATGAACAATGGTTAAAACGTGAATTGAATCATAAGGGCTATCGTCGCCTCAATGACATCTTTTTAGCTACCATTCGCGACAAGGATTTAATATTAAATGTTTATACATAAGGCTGTGGTCTAAAAAATCCATGAAATGATGCTAAACCAACTAAAAATTCATTCGACATTATTTTAACATCAAACGGTGAATGGAGAAGAGCGGAAAGGTGTACAACTCAAATAAGAATTGTATACCTTTTAGTTAGTTATTAGGTTAAATAGACTCGCTAATTGCTTGAAGAAGTGAGTACAACAATCTGGTCATTCTCTTCAATAATTGTATTTTTCGGTTTAATGATTACTTCCTGATTTTGTTTGATACCAATCATCTTTTTCCTTTTTTTTTAATAAATAATTGGAACAATATGTTTCCTAATAATTCATTAGGTACTTGAATGGCTTCACAATTTTGTTGTGTTATCTGTGATAGAATGTAATCCCTTGACCCTTGCTAATAAAGTTGATGGAATATAAGGAGTGTAAAAATGTCTGAAAACCCCGGCAACACATATTCGGTATAGACTAGCTACTTCCAGTGAATGGAAATTTTTTCGATTGTTTGGGAAGGTTCACTAATAAACAAAATTTTATGGAAAGTATCTGTCATAACGCAGGTTTGTTCGCTGGTATTGGAGATAATAGACCAAATGGCTTTGGACGTTTTAAAATTAGTTCCTTTAAAGTTCAGAGAGGAAGGAACGACAATAGTGCCTAAAAGTCGTCAACCTTATAATGTTTGGGTGAAAAAATTCGCCCTATTATATGGAAAAGGGATAAGAGAAGATGTGTTAAATGTCAGGAAAAGGTTGCTTTAACTGATTGCCATATAGATCATAAGAATGCAGGCATTATGGGTTCAAATAAGATTTCTGAACTAAGAACACTATGCAAGAGTTGTCATGCATTAAGAAGTTGCTATTTACATCGTGGTCTAACAGCAAGGGCGATTG
Organism: Salinibacillus aidingensis; assembly: GCF_039522525.1. GTDB lineage: Bacteria > Bacillota > Bacilli > Bacillales > Alkalibacillaceae > Salinibacillus > Salinibacillus aidingensis. The sequence continues at coordinate 686,903 of NZ_BAAADO010000001.1, read as the reverse complement.
AAGTAGGAATCATTCCACCTAATTAGAGAGAAATGACTTGGGAGGACGAAAGGGTATAAAATTCGAAACTAGGATTCCCCTAGTCTAATCAAGGAATATGTACCTCCTTGATCACTGATGAGAAACGGGTTCATGCAGGTTAAACCTGAATACGGTCAGGTTCAGAACGGTCTAGTGGGGTATAGTACTGTTCGGCAAGGTTTTGTTAGGTGTGGTTTGGAATAAATGATCTTGATGCTCAATTAGGTCATACAATTTTAGAGTGCAATTATAAAAAGAGGTATGCTACGTCATTTGTAAACTTGCATATCTCTTTTTTGTATTGACAGTCTTTTTCATATTTACCAAGTGAAGTCGTAATTTTAAAAGGGTTAAGTGTCTATTAGATTGAATAAATAAATAGATGAATAAATAAATGAGGTGAGTTATGTGAGGCGACAAGAACATATTAATGTAGAAACAATTAAGGACATTGTTTACAGAAAGGCAAATACTAATGACAAGGAATATTTATATGTGTTAGCGAAGAGTTTAGCAACAAGTTTTGATGTAAATGAATTTGATTTTTTAGATGTTTTCAAATCACTTTTAGATGATGAAAATGTTGATTTAATTGTTGCTGAAAAGGAACAAAAGCTTATTGGTTATGTATTGGTCTTTCACCATTCAGCTTTTTATGCAAACGGACTAATCAGCTGGGTTGAAGAACTTTTTGTGTTAGAACAATATAGAAGAATGCATATCGGAAAGCATTTAATGGAAGAAGTAGAGAAGCTATCTAAAGAACGTGTTTCTAAATTGGTTGCACTTGCTACAAGAAGAGCAGATAAGTTTTATAGGTCGATAGGTTATAGTGAATCCGCAACTTATTTTAAGAAAACATTTTAAAGGTACATTATCTTTAGTTTTATTCAATTAGGGAGGTTGTAATTATTCAAGAAGAACAGCGCTTCTGTGGAACGTTGGTAGTTTGTTGAATAATGGCTTTGAACAAGAAACGGTAGCTAAAATCATGTCCGGCAAGATGGACTACCACTCAAATACAGATCGATATTGAATTAGTAAGGAGGAATATTTTTGAGGAACTTTGAAAAGGAGTACCTTACATTAGCAACAGGGCAATTTAAACACTTTAAAGAACGTGCAGAAAAGGGCATACAGCAATTGACAGATGACGAAATACACTGGAAGCCAAGTGAAGAGTCCAATAGCGTTGCAATTATAATCAAGCATATAAGTGGGAATATGAATTCACGCTGGGTAGATTTTCTAACTAGTGATGGAGAAAAGTCTTATAGAAATAGAGACTTGGAATTCGTTGATCATAATGAATCAAAAGAACACCTAATGCAAATTTGGGAAGAAGGCTGGAATCTACTTTTTAATACAATTGAAAACCTTAATCAAGAGGATTTAAATAAAACTGTTTTTCTGAGACAGCAGCCATTAAGTGTACTTCAGGCAATTCAGACTGAAGTAGCCCATATAAGCTATCACTTAGGGCAAATTATTTATATTGGAAAACAAATAAAGGACAAAGATTGGACTGTTTTAAGTATCCCTAAGAACGGTTCGAGAGAATTTAATCGGAAGGTATCAGCCCAAAAAGATATGGAATAATTTATTGGAAATTTTAGGTGGATTGATAGAGGTTATCTATTCAACATCAAATGGCAAGCTTGTCAATATTGCACTTAAACTATTTGGGAGCATCTCTTTATTCACTCCCCCTTAAAGAGCGAGCACCTTCTTCAATATACATCAGACCATCCGGAAGGGATGTAAAGGCTGCCCTAATATATAGTTTTGATGATTTACATTCAGTTAAAATCAACCCCAACTCTTCGCTGTTAAGAATGTTCATAACTAAATAGTTAGTGAGCATTCCCCTGTATTAACTAATAAATAGATCTGAGGGTGATACTTCTGGATGTTTTTCTAGAAATTCTTGCTCGGCTTTATCCATTATTTCTTTATTATCTATATAAGTCCCTTGTTTTTCTTCTTTATTCTTCAATACCCACTCTTCATTTTGTTTATGTAAAGTCCATATCCGATAAGTTCCATCATGCTCCAAAAGTAATATGTATCCTTTATCCTCTTTTGTAAACCCTAACGGATAATAGTCACCAACATCACTAGATAAAGAAACAGCTTCCGCGACAAATTCACTAGGAAATGTATTTCCTATATCGCTATATTTAAAATCTTTCATGTCTACATTAAATAAGGATTCAAATTCTTTTCGTACAGTAGATTGTAAAACATTTTTTTTATAATCTTTGAGGTCCTCTAAATGATCTTCCACAGACACTTTTTTCTCGTTCTGTGCTGATTCGCTTTCATTCATGTTGTTTGTAGTAATATAGACAGTTAAACCAAAAGCAATTACCACTAATAAAACAATAATATTTTTTTTCATTCAAAATCATCCTTACTTTTGTATGATTATGTATGATAAATGCCCCAAAATACAGGGCATCTTAGAATTGTAAACGGCAGATATTAGAGATTTTAATATGAGTAAATAACCAATTCACCAGTTTCAGCTATTGGACTTTCAGAATCACTACCATCCTCGTATGATACATAGCCCGATATCAAAGTGTGTGAAAAAGATTAGCTTCATAAAACTCTTCTCGAACACCGAAATCAAGTTCAGATTGGCTAGAAGCTGAGTGATCATCAGAGCCAACAGAAGTTCCATCTTCATACAAAGTTAGTGTATTGCCAATCTTCAGCAGCAAATGCACTGGTAACAAATAACGTTGAGAGCTTTAAAATTGTTGTGGTCAAAGCTACAAGTTTATTAAAACATTTTAATCAACCTTTTCCCATAGATATTTAGATTTGGACAAATCTTTCGAGATATCTCTTATTCAAATTATATAATTTTTCCAATATTTTGTCTCCAGTTTAAAGGAAATACAAAAAAATAATCTGTTCAGCATTTGTTTAAATAAAGACAAGAATTATTTTGAGATTAGTCCATAAAATTAGATTAAATATTATTAGATTTTTATAAATTTTTGGAGAATAATGGTTAGAATATCCTGATATATTTTGGAAGTTAATATAGTCAAAATAGATTATTACTCAAGTTGATAGATGATAAAATGGCCATATTCATTCGGAACTAGTGTAAGCTTTTAGTTGCCTTATTCCTAATTATGAAATATTTAATTTTACAAAAGTGTATCTCAGAGTTTATTGTGTTAACGGGTGCGAGAGTTGAAGAAATGAAAAGTCAGGATTTGATAAAGAGGGCTTATTTAGAGACGCAAGAAAAATAGGTGATGAGTATTGGAATTTATGGGAAATGAGTATCTTAGAAACTGAATGGATTGAAAGAAATAAAGTTTAGCCTTATTGTGCTAAAAGGGGCTTATGTTGAACAAGAACTCCTATAAAAAGCAATTACACAGTACAAATATGATAATCTTCATCAAAGGTGTAATATATGTGATTTATTCTTTATAGTGGAGAAAAATGGGGAATAACTGAAAGGATATGAATGGATGAAGAGCAGTAAAGAAAATTGTCCGCATTGTAAAGCTGATCTGCAAGGAGTGCTCGTTTCGGTATTGAAATTGCTGGTGACCTCTATATGCCAAATGATGCCGATCTTACACAAAAGTATCCTGCATTAGTGATTGGTCCTCCATTTGGAGGCGTCAAGGAACAGAGCCCCGGCGTTTATGCGAATCAGTTGGCACAGCGTGGATTTATCGGCTAGCTTTTGATCCTTCTTATCATGGATATAGCGGTGGGGAGCCGCGTATGGTCGGTTCTACAGATATTTATGCGGAGGACTTCAGTGCCGGAGTGGACTTTCTTGGATCGCAAGCATATGTTGACAAAGAACGAATTGGTGCAGTCGGTATCTGTGGCAGTGGTGGTTTTGCCCTTTCTGCAGCGGCTATGGATTCACGAATTAAGGCAATTGCTACAAGTGTAATGTACGATATTAGTAGTATGGGGAATGATATGACAGGTGAGGCTCGTTTTGAGATGTTGGATCAACTGAGCCAGCAGAGATGGACGGACTTTGAAAATGGAAAGCCGGCATTTCAGCCTACTTTTCCAGAAAAGCCTGTAGATCAAATTCCAGAAGGACTTGATCCGGTTTCTGAGGAATTTTTTACCTTTTATGGAATGGACCGAGGCTGGCATCCTAATGCATTTGGCAATGTGACAAGTACATCTATGCTGTCTCTGATGAATTTTCCTTCTTTGGCACATATCAATGAAATCGCTCCACGTCCGATTTTGTTTATCGTGGGTGAGAATGCACATTCTACACATTTCAGTGAAACTGCCTACGATAATGCGGCAGAACCGAAAGAGATCTATGTCGTTCCAGATGTAAATCATGTTGACTTGTATGATCAGGTGGATAAAATTCCTTTTGATAAGCTCGAATCATTTTTCACGGAAAAAATGTAAAATGAATAACTTAATTGATGTTAAAGAGTTGATGGACAGTGAAAAGGCAATACTTATAAGATAACATGAATTAAAAGAACTATGTAAATCTTAGAGAACAAGATAAGTTTTGATTTTGTGGAATAACTGGTAAATGATATAACCTTAATTTGAATTAAAGGTGTCTTAAAAAGCTTGCTTTTAAGACACCCTTTTTTATACTATAAGAGTTTATAAGTCCATAATACTAGGCTTTCGCCGTAAGGACTTAGCGACAAATCCTGGTTTTATAACTTTAGGTATATGAGAAAATGATTAATCTTCTTGACTTATAGTTAACTATAATTAGTAAGTTTATTATAGAAAAGGTTATTTTTAGAAGTGTGAATTTCTTTAAAATATCTGAATATTAGAGGTGAATAGTAGTGAGAGAAATTCTGGGTATATATTTAGCAGTTAGTTTCATATTAGCTGGCTGTTCTTCAAGTAATCAACAAGATTCAATCAATAATGAAGAAAATAGTCGAAATGAACAAGGGAATGAAGAATTAGAAGTGATAGCTGAGGATCTTAATGTTCCCTGGTCGATTGAAAAACTTAACAACACATTCTACCTGACTGAACGCCCCGGAACCATGTCAAGATAGAAAATGGAGAAGTAGAGAGGCAAAGCGTAGAACTAGAAAAGGAAGTTTCGACGACTTCAGAGGATGGGGTATTGGGTTTTGTACTCGCGCCTTATTTCCAAGAATCAAATCTTGCATATGGGTATTATACATACGAGGACAACACCGGACAGTTTAACCGTGTCATAACACTTCGTTTAGAGGGTAACGTTTGGAGAGAGGAGAGCTTGCTTCTCGATAAGATTCCAGGTAACTCCTGGCATAATGGTGGAAGACTTAAAGTTGGACCTGACGAAAAACTTTATGTGACAACCGGGGATGCATATGAAAGCAGTATTTCTCAAGAACCTAATACATTAGCTGGAAAAATACTAAGAATGAATTTAGATGGAACGGTTCCGAGTGATAACCCGTTTCCGAATTCATACGTCTATAGTTATGGTCACCGAAATCCTCAAGGGATTACTTGGTTACCCGACGGAACGCTATACGCTAGTGAGCACGGGAACGATGCAAATGATGAAGTAAATAGGATTGAAGCCGGTCAAAATTACGGCTGGCCAGTTATTGAAGGCTATGAAGAACAAGATGGTATGGTTTCACCTCTATTCACTTCTGGAGATGCATCAACCTGGGCACCGTCCGGAATCGATTATTATAATGGCAAATTGTATGCTGCCGCTTTAAGGGGATCTGCTGTTTTAGAATTTGAACTTGAAACAGGTGAATACCGTGAAGTGATAACCGGACTTGGAAGAATTCGAGATGTACACATTGAGGATAACTATCTTTATTTCATTAGTAATAATAGAGATGGGCGAGGTAATCCACAGGAGAATGATGACAGGTTATACAGAATTTCGCTTTCTGAACTAGACTAGCTATGGGAGAACGAATTGTTATTACCATATTGAAACATTAGTAAACGGTAAGAAACTTACATGAAAACAGAACGGCTACTTGCCTAGAAGGTCTAATAAAAGAAAGAACCAAGATAATAAGATGAAATTAGGAGGAGAACCAAATGAAACGATTCATTATGACTCTTGGGTTACTGCTAGCCCTTACCCTTACTGCTTGCAACAACAATGATAATGAAACTATGGAAACTTCACAACAGATGCAAGAAGAAACGTCTGAACAAAACCAAGAATTCGCTGAGATTGGCTCTGGAGCTCATCTTGTTGAATTCCCAGAAAACCTTGAAGAAGGAATTGTGTTTGCAACATATGATCGAGGAAGTATTCATGAAGACATCTATATAAATAGTGAGGAATCTGCGCAGTACAACGATACTGGCTAACTTAGAGACGATTACCCCAAAAGTAATCGTCTTTTTCTTATTCAAAGGCTAAAAGTATAGAAATAAAGAAACCACCCATAATTAGTTGGTATCTTTGGTGTTTGAATAGGTAATCCTTAGTTTACAAATCAAAACTAAGGTGGAGATAATTGTTATGAACTTCGGATAATAAGCGGTAAAGAAAAGTTCATTATAGAGAAATAATTTTCTGAACATTTGAATCGTTTCGCATTGGAATCCTTCTCTTTTAAAGTAGTCAAAGTACCCTTCTTCGTTTTTGATAAAAAAATCCATTATCACTTTTATCCATGATACCTTGTTGCTAATTTTACTTTTCTTAGAGAAGCAAGGCTCAATTGCTATTATTCTCCCACCCGGATCAATTTCTACATATTTGCCAGGTTTACAAAGATTACAGTTCGCACCTGTTCCTGCTCCAAAATCAAGTACATTTTTGTCGTGTAGTTTTAGATGCTTTTGAATTCTATTATGAATATACATATGATTAATCCATTTAGGTCGAATTAATCGATGATATATCGCTGGAGAAAGCTCAAATTTAATCCCACTTCCTTTTTCTTTATTACGTGACATTTCATTTTCATGACATTTTAGAAAGTCCATAACTTCCCCTACCTTTAAAAAAATAAACCGATGGAAATTAACTAAAATTTAGTATGTGAACCATGTATTTTTCTTAATTGATTACAAATACTGAGGTTAAGATTTTGAGAAAAAGGGGGTACATCCTTGGGAATTGAGATGATGGATGAAAAAAATGAATATTATGACAAGGTGATAGATTTAAAAGGAATGGCAGAACTAAAGAACAAGCAATGGAATTATCAAACAACAACAATTCAGAAAAGAAGTAACTCGCCCTTAAAGCAATTAAAAGACCAAGTTATTGTTGTTACGGGGGCATCTAGTGGCGTTGGGCTGGTCACTGCAAGAATGGCGGCTTCTAAAGGAGCTAAGGTCGTATTGGCTGCTAGAAATGAAGAGGCATTAAAAAAAGTCACAGAAGAACTGAGAGAAAAAGGGTATCCAGCGACTTATGTAAAAGCGGACGTGGGACGTGAAGAGGATGTCCAAAAAATTGCCCAAAAGGCAATTGAACAATTCGGACGTTTTGACACATGGGTGAATAATGCTGGTGTTACGATCTATGGCTATGCGATGGATGTAACAATTGAAGACATGAAGCGGATGCTCGATACCAACTATTGGGGTGTCGTTTATGGGAGTAGAGTTGCTGTGAATCACTTTAAAGAAAGAGGAGTCACAGGTGCTTTAATCAATGTTGGTAGTCTTTTCGGCGATCGAGGGACAATCATTCAATCCACATATGCCCCTACTAAATTTGCTGTGCATGGATGGACAGAAAGTCTAAGAATGGAATTAGAAAAAGAAAATGTCCCTGTCTCCGTTACGTTGATCCATCCTGGAAGAATCGATACACCGTATAATGAGCATGCCACCAGTTATTTAAACGAGCACCCGGTACATAATGGGATGATTTATCCACCAGAAGCTGTTGCAGAAGCAATTCTATTCGCTGCGGAACACCCAAAAAGAGATATATACGTAGGCTCGCAAGCTAAACTTCTAGAACTGATGGGCACACTTCTTCCAAGACTCACTGATCGACTCATTGAATTTTTGATGCCACCTACTCAGTACGCAAACAGACCAGCTTTGAATAGAAATAGTGCCATATATCAAGCTGGTTACGGATTACATGAACGGGGAACGAATACCGGCTGGATTCGTTCAGAGAGTCTTTATGTGAAAGCTAGTAAACATCCGATCCTTTCTACCATGGCAGTTATTGGATTAGGGGCATTAGCATTAGCAGCAACTAAGCGAAGATCATGAATCATTACGATAACACGAAGGAGAGAACGAAAATATGGTAACGAATCAATCGCTTCCGCATGATGACAGTTTAGATAACAGTCTAGCGTTATTAAGAGAAGGCTATCTATTTATCGAGAATCGAGTAAAACGATATGAATCAGATATTTTTGAAGCTCGTGTACTAGGCAAAAATGCTATTTGTATGAGAGGGGAAGAAGCTGCAGAAGTGTTTTATGATCCAGAAAAGTTCCAACGAAAAGGAGCGGCTCCAAAACGCGTACAGGAAACGTTGTTTGGAAAAAATGGTATTCAAACGATGGATGGGGAAGCGCATCTACATCGGAAATTACTTTTTATGTCCTTATTAACTCCGCCTAACCAACAACAGCTTGCTAAGCTTACTCGTGAGCATTGGGAATCTGCCTTAGAACGATGGGAGAATGCGGAAAGGATTGTACTTTTTGAGGAAGCGAAGAATATCCTAACTAATGTCGTATGCCAGTGGGCTGGGGTTCCTCTAGCTGAGTCAGAAATAACGGACCGTGCCAATGACTTTATTTCGATGATTTATGCCTTTGGAAAAGTTGGGCCAGAACATTGGCAAGGTAGAAGAGCACGTAATCGAGCAGAGGTATGGATTAGAGGAGTCATCGATAACGTCCGAACTGGAAAATTACAATCGGAAAAAGGGACAGCCCTTTATGAAATGGCATTTTTTAAACAACCCGATGGAACACAATTGGATACCCAAATGGCAGCAGTAGAACTCATTAACGTGTTACGACCAATTGTGGCGAATGCAACGTTTATTACATTCGCTGCCTTAGCTCTTTATCAATATAGAGATGAAAAAGAAAAGCTTGAGACTAGTACCAGTGACGACATGGAAAGTTTTATTCACGAAGTTCGACGTTTTTATCCTTTTGGCCCATTTGTAGGTGCTAAGGTCCGAAATGATTTTACTTGGAAAAACTTTCAATTTAAAAAAGGAACAGTTGTATTTTTAGATATGTATGGAACAAACCATGATCCAAGGTTATGGGAAAAACCTAACGAGTTTAAACCAAGTCGGTTCAAAGATTGGAATGGCAGTCTTTATAATTTTATTCCACAGGGTGGGGGTGACCCTGCTAAAGGGCATCGTTGTCCTGGAGAAGGTGTTACGCTCGAGGTAATGAAAGCAACGTTAGAGTTTATAGTTAAAAGAATTAATTACGACATCCCGAACCAAGACTTAAACTATAGCTTAGATGAAATGCCAACCCTACCCAAAAGTGGATTTGAAATGAGCAATATCAGACGGAGATAGGCACATGTGGACGGTTCTTGCAGCACATTAAAAGTGAATCTGTTGACTTAATTTATTTAGATCCTGTAACTGGTATGTTATTTACAACAAGTAATATTCGATAATTCTTATTACAAACGGAGTGTAATAATACAAAGTCATTTGCTGCGCAGTTCAAGGATACTACGTAATTAACGACATCTATTTGTATATAACTATGTGAAAAAATGTACTTAAAGTAAAGATGAGCGTTTCTGAAACAAGTAGGAACGCTTGTTTCTTTTGCCTAAAAGGGGAGGATAGAAAAAAGCTATCTAAGCTTGAAAATGGAGAGTAAAGTATGCGTCATTAGCTGTAGCAATAGGTTGCTTATGTAGTGTTGTTGCCACTTTTGGAGAATATTGGTTTATGGCAACGTTATTAATAGTAAGTGTGATAATTTGTGGAACGATTACTTTCTTTGATTTAAAGCGTATCTTTAAAAAGAACACTTAGAGTTTGTTCAAGTTACGGGTAACGATTGTTGAAAATCGAACCGCATTTACCAATAGGGTATTATTTAAAATAACGGAAGGATTAAAAGTCTAATCTCCCCTTACTTTATTAGGCCGTAACAAGTGGCAATCACCGATAAGAAAAATGCCAGCAGTGGTATATTTTTATGGCCGTAATCTCAAGTAGTATTTGTTTTTCCTTCTTCCTTCCATTCCTTCACCCATGCTAGTAATTTTTGTTGGCCCCAGTTGGCCCCAAATCAGTGCATTGTCCTGCATTATTTTGCAAATTAAACAAAAATAAAAAACCCCTGAAAACGTTGATTTAACAACATTTCAAGGGTTTTTTGTGTGTTAACCTGCAAACTATATAGATTAACGAGAGTAGTACTCAACGATAAGAGCCTCGTTAATTTCAGATGGCAATTCTGAGCGGTCAGGGTAACGATTATAAGTTCCTTCAAATTTATTCTCATCAAAGGAAAGGTATTCCGGAACAAATGTGTTCACTTCCATAGCTTCTTCGATGATAGCCAAGTTTTGGGATTTTTCTCGGACACCAATTACTTGACCAGGTTTAACACGGTAGGATGGAATATCAACACGTCCACCATCTACAGTGATGTGACCATGGTTAACTAATTGACGAGCTTGAGCACGAGTTCTGGCTAAGCCCAGACGGTAAACAAGGTTGTCAAGGCGGGATTCAAGAAGAATCATGAAGTTCTCACCATGAACACCTTTCATTTTACCAGCTTGATCAAAAATGCTGCGGAATTGACGTTCATTCAATCCGTAAAGGAAACGAAGCTTTTGCTTTTCCTGCATTTGCAATCCATACTCTGATTGCTTCTTACGTTGATTTGGACCATGCTGTCCTGGTGCGTAAGGACGTTTTTCCAATTCCTTACCTGTACCGCTCAATGAAATGCCGTATCTACGAGACTTTTTCCAAGTTGGACCTGTGTATCTAGCCACTTGACATTCTCCTTTGATATAAAATTTTGCATAAAATAAAACTGTGTTCCTAAACGATGCTCATTTTGTTTTCATGTACCTTCGCCCCAGCAGCCGAGAGTTACGCGATACACCTCTTCGTTTAAGAGGAACAAAATGATAACAACGCCGGTTCACCTAAGCTACCTTTTATTTTACACAAAGAGTATTATAGAATTTATTTACAAATAAGTCAAGTAAATTCATCATCCTTCCGTTATTACTGTGGATTTTTTATTTTTTAATCCGATTTATGAACTTTTTTCATTTTTTAGCATGAGAATATGTTAGAATGATAATGGGTAAAATTTCCTAATGATATAAAAAGTTCAGGTGATGAGTAATGACGGGATTCCAATCTGTCAACGAACTTAGAGACATTCTTAAAGCAAAATTTTATGATCTAATGATTCATCATCAAAATAGATCTTTTCCATCCATGATGTTGGAAATATCTAAGCAGCTAAAAGACGTTTTGGCTGTTAATGAAAGCAATATTTATCTCTTGAATGAATCTTCACAGCAATATCAGTTATTTTCATCCAATGCTGATGCTCCAGCTAACACGGATGTCTTCACTATCGAAACGTTTAAAAAAATGACCGAGTCTGTACCCGTTTATTTCCAAAAGAACGGGGGTTCCATTTTAATGTCTTCGGATACTGCCATTTCGACTGTTATTATACCTTTACATATCAAAAAAGAAAATGATGGTTTTATCCTATTGATTGTCGATGATGATTCTTTTCCTGACTCAGACTTTTTCTTAGAAATAGCTGAGCAGACAGGCCCGGTTATCCATACGCTCATGAGCTATTGTCAATCCATTGATGAGGAAGTCAAATATGAACGACTGTATCAGGTCACGTCTAAATTTCATTCTACAATGAACATAGAAGACGTCCTTCGGGAAGTCATTAAGACCTTAACGGATCTCTATCCTGAGCTTGATTTTTATTTGCTTTTGATGCAGGACAACCTCCAGATTGAGGATTTACCCATTAAAGAGCTCATCTATGATCGGTATGAAAAGGATGCCGTAACAACAGCCTTTCTTACCGGGCAAATTCAGTTCGAGGATATTTCCGGTGATACTGCTTCTTTATATGCACCTTTAGTTGGCAGGCAGGCAACATATGGCGTCTTACAGGTACTGAAGCCTAATACGCTATTCTTCAGCGAGAATGATATTGAATTTATTTCGATCCTTGCCAAAACTGCCGGTAATGCCCTGGAAAATGCACGTCTGTATCAGCAATCCCAAAGATACATTACAGATTTGCAATTAATTAACCAATCGTCGCAGGCCCTTAACTCTAAAAGGACTTTATCCGCAACATTTACTTATCTGGAAGACTTAATGATAAGTAAATTTAATGCAGAAGAGGTAGGGTTTATTCTTTATGATGAGAGAAATAATCAACAGGATTTCCGTGAATATAAAGTGCTGAAAGAAAGCACATCCTTCTTCTCGACTAAAGAGGGAAAATGGTTCCTTTCCTTTTTAAACAGCAAAGTGAAACAAAACATCCATACGATTTTTATTGGTGATTTTAACAGCACTCATTCAGATCATGATATCCCTTATCAGTCCGTGATGGCAGTGCCGATGATTCATGATGAAAAAGTGATTGGATTCGTTGCAGTACTGCATCCAAATGAGTATTTTTTCTCATTTGAAACCTATAAGCTGCTTCAATCCCTTGTCCAGCATTCAGCTTTAACGGTTATTAATTACCGGTTAAAAGAGGAGTTAGAACAATTAGTTCGAACTGATTATTTAACAAAACTGTATTCCCGCAACTATTTGGATAAAATGATGAATAAACATCTGAAAGTAGGAAAGCACGGAACGTTTATTCTGATGGATATTGATAATTTTAAACAAATTAACGATCAATATGGGCATGATACCGGGGATGAAATTATATGTCAGGTTGCCGAAATTATCCGGAAAAATATTCGCGCAAATGACATAGCTGCAAGATGGGGTGGGGAAGAACTGGCAATCTATTTACCGAATACAACCATGAAGGAAGCTCAGCATGTGGCTGAACGGCTGGTGCATACAGTGTCGGAAAAAACATATCCAAAAGTGACCATATCCTGTGGTGTTTCTTATTGGGATGATAAAATACACGGGGAAACCAAAAGTCTCTTTTTAAGAGCAGATAAGGCTTTGTATCTGGCTAAAGAAAAAGGGAAAAATCGAGTTGTAAAAGAAAACGAAATCGTGCTTTAATAACGATTTCGTTTTCTTCAAATATTGGGTTAATTACAAATGATTGCTAAGAATACTGGCAAATTCTTCTAAACCTTTCTGATCTGTTTCATCAAAGCGATTCAGATTCGGACTGTCAATATCCAGTACACCTATAATTTCATCATTCTTATAAATAGGGGTGACAATTTCTGATTGACTGGCTGAATCACAGGCAATATGTCCGGGGAATTCATTAACATTTTCCACTCGAACGGTCTGTCTTTCTTTTAGTGATGTGCCGCATACTCCTTTGCCATATTCAATTCTTACACATGCCGGAAGACCCTGGAAAGGCCCAAGAACAAGCTCTCCATTTTTGTAAAGGTAAAAACCTGCCCAATTAACGTCATCTAAAAACTGAAAGAGGAGAGCAGATGCATTGGCTAAATTGGCAATAGTATCTGACTCATCTTCAATTAAGGCTTTCAATTGTTTATTGACTAACTCATAATCTTTTTCAACTTGCCCTGTATAAGCTTCTTTCTGGAACAAAACAATGACCTCCCCAAAATAATTTGTGATCTTATAAGAGATTCTGTCGGAATTTCTTTTAAACTCATAAAAGGAATTCCCCGGCAATAAAAAGAAAAAATAAAACAGGGGGGAATAGGATGAGTCAAAAAACCAAAGAAAAGGTTGCGAATGCCGCTGTGCACTTGTTTTATTTAAAAGGGTTTCATGGTACCTCTGTACGGGATATTGCCTCCAGTGCAAAGGTGAATGTTTCCATGATCAGTTACTACTTCAAAAATAAACAGGGACTCCTGGAGCACCTTATCATTGACTACTATGAAACCTATTTGCAGGAGCTGGAAGATACACAGGCAGAATTCGACACAACAGATTATCCCGAAGACCAGCTGAATCAATTAATTGATGTTATTATACATTACAAGTATGAACATCATCAATTTACAAGTTTTATACAAAGAGAACTATCTAAAGATAATATTTTAGTAAGAGAGTTATTGGTTACCTATCTTGCTAAAGAAAAGTTTATACTTGAGGAAGTCTTTCTTCGTTTATTCACCTCATCTTCCCGCTCAACTATAGAAAAAGAAATGTTATTCTTTCAATTGTATGGTCTGCTGCATATTCCTTTTAATATGTCATACGAATGGAAGAACGTAGTAGGGATGAACCGATCTACAGACGTATACATAGACACCTATAAACGATCCATAAAACAATGGCTGGAGACACTTATGGTATCTGAAAAAGATACATAAGTGTCTTTTTTCCGGCGTAAAAATTCGGCCGATGTTACGGGCAGCTTACACACCATCTCAGTTCATTTTACGGACACTTAAAAAGGGAAATCGTTCATTCATGACAAAATTGGATTTTATGGCAAAGAAATTTGAAAAAATTTAGCAAAAACAGGCGAAGACATGATATTATAGTAGCAACACAAAATTTTTAAACGGAACGGTAAATATAGAAAGTGGAACCTGAGATGGGAGGCTTTTTAATGGAATACATCATTGGAGCCATACTTTTAATCATCATATTCATTATAATAGGTCTCATCCTGCGAAAGAAAGTCTATGATCGTGTTGATGAGTTAGAAGAATGGAAATTGGCCGTTATAAATAAAGATGTGACTAAACAATTATCAAAGATTAAAGATCTGAATCTGTCAGGAGAAACCCAGACTCGATTTGAAAAATGGAGAGATGACTGGGATTATATCGTGACGAGAAAAATGCCTGACCTGGAAGAGGATCTGTTTGATGCTGAAGAGGCTGCTGACCGCTATTTGTTCCGTAAAGCAAAACGTATTTTAGACCATACTCAAAAAACCCTAGAAAAAACGGAACAATCAATAGACCAGATGTTTGATGAAGTGGAAGAATTAGTAAGCTCTAAGGAAGACAGCCATAAACAGGTAGAGGAAATCCGTCCGCGTATTAAAGAAACAAGAAAGTACCTTTTACAAAACCGTTATCAGTTTGGTAAGGCTGATATTGTATTTGATGTGGAATTAGATGAAATTGAAGAGGAAATTTCACAATTCGACGATTTAACGGTTGATGGGAATTACATAGAAGCCCAAAGCCTGGTGCAACAGGTGAGTGAACGGCTAAACCTTCTTAATGATAAAATGCAGAGTTTTCCTGCACTATATCACGCCTGTAAAATTAAGCTTCCCCAGCAGTTAGATGAGTTAACGAGTGGTTTAAAAGAAATGAAGGATTCAGGCCATGAATTGCAGCATTATGGGTTTGAAAAAGAAATCCAGGACTATCAGGAACGTCTTCTTTTATTATTGGATCGATTAAACCAGGGGAATCTTGAAGGTGTTGATCAGGAAATTCTTGAAGTGGAAGAACGCATTCAGGAAATATATGATCAATTAGAACAGGAAGCATTAGCCAAGCAGTTTACGGAGAAGAAATTAAAGGTTATGGAAAATGAACTTTTTCAAATGGACAAAAACCTGCAGGAAACCAAATCGGATGTGAAGACCCTGCAGGAGAATTATGAGTTTACTGAGGAAGAACAGGAAACACTGGTTTCATTGGAAAATCAAATGAATCAGCTGAAGCTCTTAGCGGATAAAATTCAAAGCGAAATGGAAAAGGATAAAAAGCCTTATGCAAATATTCGCGGGGATCTGGAAAACTGGTTATCTCAATGGGAAAACATTCGTCAGGAGCATGAGTCATTTGTTGTGAGAATTCAGTCCTTAAGGCATGATGAAATTCAGGCGAATAAGCAAATAAATCAGCTTCTGGGAGAAATGGGACAGATAAGGAGAAATCTGCAGAAAAATAACCTTCCTGGTGTCCCTGAATATATTTACGAAGCAATGAGTGAAGTGGCTGTAAACATAGATGAAACTTCAAAACAGTTAAACCAGCACCCTTTAAATATGGAAAAGATTAATCATCTATTGGGCAAAGCAGAAAAAGACACAGAAATGGTAAAGGAACAGACAGAATATTTAATTGAGCAGGCGAAGTTGTCTGAGTATGTTATTCAATATGCGAACCGGTACAGAAGTCAATATCCGCTGCTGGCCGCTAAATTATCAGAAGCAGAGTCTGCCTTCCGCAATTGGGACTATGAAGTGGCTCTGGAAACAGCCTCAACAGCACTTGAGGAAATTGAACCAGGTGCACTGCAACGCTTAGAAGGGTTCCTGAACGAGGAATTAACGGCTGCGAG
This sequence comes from Salinibacillus aidingensis, assembly GCF_039522525.1. Lineage (GTDB taxonomy): Bacteria > Bacillota > Bacilli > Bacillales > Alkalibacillaceae > Salinibacillus > Salinibacillus aidingensis. The sequence goes on along the minus strand of NZ_BAAADO010000001.1, from coordinate 670,477 downwards.
GAATTGAATAAGATGAAAAGAATTCTTATGATCATCCTTTCCATTTTCGCTGTTAGCATATGGATATTTACCATAATGGTTATAGCTGCACCTGATCAGGAACCTAATCGTTTTGCTTCATTCCATGAAAAAGTTAAGATGAATCAATCTCATAAAATCATAACTGATCGTTTTCAAAATACCTTAAAATCGTCTGCTGCGGGTAGCGAAGATTCCTCTCCTGATAACCCTGCATTAACGTATGCTTGGGTTGAGGAGCAATCAGTAGACCGGGTGGCTTCTATCGATCAGGTGTTACGTCTTTTAGATGAGCGTAAATGAAAGAGTCTGACCTTGTAACATCACAGGTCAGCTTTTTTATGGCTTAGGGAATTGTAATATTGAAGCTCTGGGACAAATGAGTTTCAGCTTTTGTGCACTCCTTTTTTACTTTTATTGTTAACAAGGGTGTGGTAAGATTAATGATTGCAAAATTGGTTTAAAGGAGAAATGACTCATGATTTATTTAGATAATAGTGCGACAACAAGCCCTTATCCTGAAGTGCTGGAGAGTTTCAGAAAGGTTTCAGAAACTTACTATGGGAATCCGTCTTCCATTCACCAATTTGGAGGAGAGGCAGAAAAACTGCTGAAAACATCTAAAAAACAAGCGGCTGACCTTTTAAAAGTAAGTGAACAGGAACTGTTTTTTACATCAGGGGGTACAGAAAGTAATAATACGGCCATAAAAGGGATTGCGCTCAAGCATCAGAACCGTGGACGCCATATTATTACGTCCCAGGTGGAGCATCCTTCCGTCCTGGAGGCCTGCGCGGCATTGGAATCATTGGGCTTTCGTGTCACGTATCTATCTGTAAATCATGAGGGAAAGATAGATCTGGATGAACTGAAAAGAACCATAGATGGTGAAACGATTTTAATATCAATCATGCATGTAAACAATGAATTGGGTACCATTCAGCCGATTAAGGAAATTGCAGATTTGGCTGCTAAGTATCCTAAACTGTTTTTCCATGTAGACCACGTGCAGGGGTTAGGAAAGGTGCCTCTTGACCTGTCCCATCCCGGAATTGATTTATGTTCCATGTCCAGTCATAAAATTCATGGTTTAAAAGGGACCGGGGCACTATATATTCAAAAAGGAACGACGCTATTTCCACTATTACATGGAGGAGGACAGGAATCCTCCCAACGTCCAGGTACTGAAAACCTGGCGGGTATAGTGGCCATGGTAAAAGCAATGAGATTAACTATGGAAAAACAAAGACATTCTTATCAGCATCTTGAGAAATTGTCAGCTATCATTCGCACGGCTTTACATCAGGATCATCGAATTGTGATTAATTCCCCAGAGGATGGAGCGCCGCATATTTTAAACTTTTCGGTACCCAATTTTAAACCTGAAGTAGTGATCCATGCTTTGGGAAAGGAAAATATATTTATATCCACAAAGTCGGCCTGTTCTTCAAAGCACTCGGATGAAAGTGCAGTCCTGGCAGCATGTGGATGGGGAGAGGACCGTTCTCATTTCGGATTAAGAATCAGCCTGTCCTATCAAAATACAGAAGAAGAAGTCCGTGAATTCTGTAAAACATTTATTCATGTTTTGGATCAATTAAACAATGTAATGGGGTAGATAATAATGCAATATGATCATATCGTCATCCGTTATGGCGAATTATCCTTAAAAGGCAAAAACAAAAAGCAATTTATTGGCCAGCTTAGAGAAAATCTAAAGCAAAAGCTAAGGCCATTTTCCAATATAAAACTGTTTCAGACACGTGACCGAATGTATATAAAATTAAATGGGCAGGAACACGAGCCTGTGATTGAAAAGTGCCAGGAGGTTTTTGGTATTCAATCCCTGAACCTGGCGATTCGGGTCGAAAACTCCATAGACCAAATAAAAGAAGGCGCTTTGTGGGCTCTTAGGGAAGAAAAACAGGCTAAAACCTTTAAAATTACTACCAAACGTCCAAATAAAAACTTTGAAGTTTCTTCACAGGAAATGAATCAGATTCTGGGAGGTCATCTTTTATCCAATACAGATAACCTTACCGTTGATGTTCATAACCCTGATGTTGAAATACGTGTGGAAATTCGGCACGACGCTGCGTATATTATGGCTGGAAAAATTCCTGCTTCCGGTGGGTTACCAGTAGGCACAACAGGTAAGTCTCTTTTGCTGCTGTCAGGTGGAATTGACAGCCCTGTAGCTGGGTATCTTGCGATGAAACGAGGCGTACAAGTGGAGGCTATTCATTTTCATTCTCCACCTTATACCAGTGATCGGGCCAAGCAAAAGGTATTGGACCTGGCTAGGGAATTAACAAAGTTTGGCCATGAAATTCGTGTACATGTTGTACCGTTTACAGAACTTCAGCAAAAAATATTCCGTGAAGTTCCTGAAAATTACGGAATGACCGTTATGAGAAGGCAAATGATGAGAGTCAGTGAGCGACTGGCCGAGAGGGAAAACATTCTTTCATTAACAACAGGGGAAAGCTTAGGTCAGGTTGCCAGTCAGACAATGGAAAGCATGAATGCGATTAATGAAGTGACCAATTATCCGGTTATCAGGCCGCTGGTAACCATGGATAAAGTGGATATTATTGATATCTCCAGAAGGATTGGAACCTATGAAACGTCGATCCTTCCTTATGAAGATTGCTGTACCATTTTTGTTCCTAAACAGCCAAAAACAAGACCAAGCCGGGAGAAAATTCATCAGTTCGAGCATCATGTGGATTTCACTCCGGAGATTGAGAAGGCGTTAGATGGCATAGAGACCATTACATTAACTGAACACGACCAAACAAAATCAGAGTTTGAAGATTTATTATAAGGCGCCAAAGTAAGAAATAAATACCAGTACTTTTTTTGCATGAGGTTCACCTTACCTTCACATCATAATGGGTGACAAGGAGGTGATTCCATCATGGCAAATAACAATAGCCAAAACTCAAACCAACTTGTTGTACCTGGCGCTGAACAAGCACTTAACCAGATGAAAACAGAAATTGCACAGGAATTTGGTGTACAGCTGGGAGCTGATACAACCTCCCGTGCTAATGGTTCTGTAGGTGGTGAAATCACAAAGCGCCTTGTAAGTGTAGCTCAACAGCAATTTAGCGGACAACAACCACAATAAAATAGGATATAGCTACGAAAGGGGCAGGTTTACTGCCCTTTTCTTGTGTTTAAAATAAGAATATTATTTATCCGTAACAGCTAAAAGTTGCGACTTCTATGATTGTTTTACTATACTTTAACCAATGTTTTATCACTTTAAGCAGTTTAATGGATATTCAAGTGAAGGAGAGGAGAGACACGAATGGGAAAGTTATGGTTTGGTGGTACCATTTACACCATGCATGATCCAGGTGAAACCGTTGAGGCCGTTTTCACCCAGCAAGGTCAAATTGTTGATACAGGGACAAGGGAATATCTGGAGAAACTTTATAAAAATCAGATAACTGACAAGCATAACTTAAAAGGTCATGTGATGTATCCTGGTTTTACAGACAGTCATCTACATATTATTGGCCATGGTGAACGATTGCTTCAACTGGATTTAGCGTATGCAAAGTCACCTGAGGAGGTCCTGGAATTAGTACAGAGAAAATCTGAGGAACTTCCTGAAGATCAGTGGTTAATTGGTGAAGGATTTAATGAAAACAACTGGAGCGATCCCAGAATCATACATCGATATGAGTTGGATGAAATTTGCCCGGACCGGCCGGTTATGCTGACGAGGATTTGCCGACATGCGATTATTGCAAATACGAAAGCGATGGAGATAGCAGGTATTACATCTCAAACTCCAGAACCGGATGGTGGCATCATTGACCGTGATCAGCAGGGAGAGCTGACTGGATTTTTTAAGGACACGGCCCAGGAGTTAATAAAAAGCCATATTCCTGAAGTAACGACAGGATATCTGGAAAAAGCCATTCACGCAGCAGTAGAAGATTTGGTGAGGCATGGAATTGTCGGCGGACATAGCGAGGATTTGAATTATTACGGAGGCTTCAAACGAACCTATGATTCATTTGCAAGAACCATTGATGGAGAAAGACACAAGTTTCGGGCAAATTTATTAGTACATAATGGTGTTATTGAAGAAATGGATGAAAATCATTTGAGTTTTAACCAGGGGACAGACTGGATTGAATTGGGAGCCATGAAGATTTTTGCTGACGGAGCATTTGGCGGAAGAACGGCCTGGCTGTCAGAGCCATATGCTGATCAGCCTGATGAGTTTGGGGTTCAAATCTACTCCGAGGAGCATATGAAAAAACTGATGAAAAAAGCAAGGAAACGGGAGATGCCGGTTGCGGTCCATGCCATTGGCGATCATGCTGTTGAAATGGTTGTGGACATGATTGAACAGTTCCCGCCACCTGAAGGAGTTCGTGACCGTATTATTCATGCTCAGTTAGTCAATCCCGCATTAATTGAGCGAATGTCAGCTTTAAATATCATTATAGATATTCAGCCAACCTTTGTTGCCTCAGACTTTCCGTGGGTTCTGGAGAGAATTGGAGAAAATCGATTGCCTTTTGCATATCCATGGAAATCCTTTATAGATGCAGGAATTGTCTGTGCAGGGGGCTCCGATGCACCTATAGAAGAAATTGACCCATTAGAGGGGATGGCTGCGGCAGTAAACCGGGTTTCCACTTTAAATGGACAGGTTTATGGTGAACAGCAATGCTTAACACCATTCGAAGCTGTATCCTTATATACCACAGGGGCAGCTTATGCCATTGGAATGGAAAATCAGCAGGGGAAGATTGGGCCTGGTTTTAAGGCAGATTTTACTGTTCTGGATAAGGATCTGTTCTCTATTGATCCGAGGGAAATTCCAAACGCCAAGGTTCAGCAGACCATTATAGACGAAACCGTCGTTTATGAACGGCATGAATAATCACAGCGAAACAGTCCTTCACCCTCTGTGAAGGACTGTTTTGCTTCCAATAATATGCTATTGGGCCTTCATAACGTATGAAGGCCTTACAGAAACGTTCTTTTTACTCGATCCCAAAATGTGTTGTTTTTTAGCTTGATGGTCTTTATGTGTTTCTTGCTCAGGGACATATCCAGGGTTTTAATGTTGCGAATGGAATAGGCTTCATTGTCCAGGCCGATAATAGGGTAATCATTTCCGTCCTGGATAATTTCAAAACGTAACGTGCGGTCTCCGCTAAGAATAAAGGAAGCCCCCAAAGTACGGTAACGATTGTTGTTCAGTGAAGCGAGCTCTGTGACTTGAAAGCCCTGAAGCTTAGGGTCCATAACTGCTCCGTTTGAGGATTTGTTATAGCCTGTACTTCCTGTTGGAGTAGAAACAATTAACCCATCTCCCCGAAATGTTTCAAAGAATTGATGATCAATAAAAACATCCAGTACGAACGATTTTATGATGGAAGAACGAATACTTAATTCGTTTAAACAATTAAACTGTGACTCATCATTATTTACGGATACGTTCAGAATCGGGAATCTCCGTACCTCCAGATCCTCGTTCATCATGATATGCACCATTTCGTCAAAAGAATTCAAATCAAAATCACAGTAAAGTCCAGCTTCATCATCATTCTTTATGCCCATGTATAAACAATCCTGACGAAACCCGGTTTGACGAACAGCTTGTAAGAATGCGCCATCCCCGCCAATACTAATGATTATATTGGCATCCTCAGAATTTTTGACAATCTCAAATCCATTTTCTTCTGCAATCTGAACGAAGGGCACAAGCTTCTTTTCCACGGAACTGTCCTTTACATAAAATAAATAAATATTTTTTCGTGTATCCATAAATCTCCCTCCTGCTTCTATCTGTCCTATTTCCATGATACACCATAATAATGAAATAAAACCAAATAAAACGAGTATTCGTTTAAATCCGTCGTGAATGGAAAAGAATAGTAAAGAGGTGAGTATGGTGAACTGGTGGGTACTGATCCTGATTATCCTGGCTGTTTTGGTTTTATTGATGATTTTATTATTATGTACAAGGATTTACATTTCGATTAGCTACACCCATGAGAAGGATAATGACCTTTTAACGATACAACTGCAATTCTGGAGGTTCATCCGTATTCACCGTCAGATGTCTTTTGATGATGTGAAGGAACAGCCTGCTTCGTTTCAGAAAAGGAATCAGGATGAAGAGGAAAATGGTGAACAAAGCAAGGTATTTCATCGCTTTCAGAAAGTGAAGAACCGATTTGAATCCATTAAACAGGCTTTTCCCATTGCAAAAGAGTTTGTTCAGAAAATCAGGATTTCCGAATTTTACTGGAGTACTCATATAGGTATTGAAAATGATGCTGCCATAACTGGCGTGATTTCAGGGTTATTATGGAGTGTAAAAGGCAGTTTAGCCGGTTTAATGTATCAGCATATGAACGTATTAGCCCCGCCTCAAATTAATATTCAGCCGAATTTTCAAAGGGATTTAATCAATACTCACCTGCAATGCATGCTTTCCTTCCGAATTGGGCAAGCTATGTACGCCATACTGCAAATTGCCCGGAATCAAAATCAGAATGAACAAATGAAGGAATAGAATGTTCAGAAAGGAGTCGAAACAATGGCAGAACATCCAATTCAGGGACTCATGACAACTGCTATGGAAAATTTAAAAGAGATGGTCGATGTCAATACCATCATTGGCGACCCGATTCAAACTCCGGATGGGAAGACAGTCATTCTACCTGTTTCAAAAGTAGGCTTTGGATTTGCAGCGGGTGGCAGTGAATTTAATGCACAGTCATCTTCTCAATCTGACTCTGATGACGAGAGTGATAGTGAGAGTAGCAGCGGTGGAAGCAGCAGTGGCAGCCTTCCTTTTGGGGGTGGAAGTGGTGGAGGTGTTTCAATCACCCCAATCGCCTTTGTCATTGTAAATGAAAATGGTGCACAAATGGTTCATTTGGATCAGCAGACACATCTCTATGAACGTATTCTTGATTTAGCACCTCAAGCTGTTGACAAAATTCAGAGTTTATTAAAGTCTCAATTAGGCAGCTCTGATAAAAAACAGGGTGACAAAAAGAAGCAACAGAACAGTAAGCAAAAAGGCGAAGAGGATAAACAAAAAGATGAGGAAAAGAAACAAGGAGAAGAGGAAAAAAGCAAGGAGGACGGAGGCAGTAATACACCGCCAGATACGTTATAAGTTTATGATTAGACAAATGAGAACCATGCCTTCATAATAAATATTGAAAAGAAACTTTGATGAGGAGGAGAGACGAGATGGCAAATGTTACGTTTGGTGGAGACCCCGTTACTTTACTGGGGGAGGAAGTGAAAGTAGGAGATCAGGCCCCTGACTTTACAGTGTTAAACAATGATCTTGAGGAAAAATCTTTAAAGGATTTTGCCGGGAAAAAGATTATCACTGCAGTTCCTTCCCTGGACACGGGCGTATGTGATGCAGAGACCCGTCGTTTTAATGAAGAGGCAAATAACCTGGGCGATGTTACTATACTGACCATAAGTATGGACTTGCCTTTTGCTCAAAAACGCTGGTGTGGTGCTGCAGGAGTTGAAAATGTCATCACGCTGTCTGATCACCGGGATGCTTCTTTCGGTCAAGCTTATGGAGCATTAATCAAAGAGCTTCGGTTATTAGCAAGATCAGTATTTGTTGTGGACGAGAACAACAAAGTAACATATGTAGAATATGTTTCAGAAGTAACTGATCATCCAGACTATGAATCCGCTTTGAAAGCAGCAAAGGCATAATAAAGCATTAACATACATAGCTCCCGGCTCTTGGTTAAGGCCGGGAGTTGGTCTGTCATTATACATAGAATCAGAAGTGAATTGAGGGATAGGATATGGATCAGGAAAAAGTAGAGAAGCTGTTTAAATGGTTTGATGAAACAACCACGATCATTGAAAAAGAAGAGAACATTCCTTATTTAGATGGATTGGCTGAAGCATGCGGGCTGCTCTTTAGCGGGGATGTAGCTGAAGAGATCGAGGAGCCTTTTAAACAGACCCTGCTTAAACAAATTCAAGCTGAGAAGTTAGATGATTATTCTAAAGAGGAAATTCGAAAAGCACTGCAATTAGCGATTCTGAAGGGAATGAAAGGAGCAACACAGCAGCAGCATTATATTACACCGGATGCAGTGGCCATATTCATGGGCTATTTAGTGAACAAATTTATGGGCCATAAGAAAGAACTGAGAATTTTTGACCCTGCAAGTGGAAGCGGAAATCTGCTGACTGGTGTCATCAACCAGCTTTCACAAAAAATTGAGGCATATGGCAGTGAAGTGGACCCAACACTAACTGAACTTGCTTATATGAATGCAAATTTACAGGAACATGAAATTGAGCTGTTCCATCAGGACAGTCTGAGAGACCTGTTACTGGAACCTGTGGACGTCGTTGTTTCGGACTTGCCTGTAGGATATTATCCTGACGATGACAATGCTAAATCCTTTCAATTAAGAGCAGAAGATAACCAGCATTCCTATGCGCATCACCTGTTTATTGAACAGTCCTTACATTATACATTGGCCGGTGGGTATCTTTTCTTACTCATCCCTAATTTTCTGTTTGACAGTGATCAATCAGACAAGCTTCACGAATATTTAAATGAACAGGCACATATTCAGGGAATCATACAATTGCCTATGTCCATGTTCACCAGTGAAAAAAATGCAAAAAGTATTTTTATCCTGCAGAAGAAAGGAATTGAGACAAAAAATCCAGGCAAGGTTTTAATGGCTCAATTGCCGTCATTTAAAGATGTACATGCGATGGATCGTAAGCTAAATGAAATTGATCAATGGTTTAAAAATGACAGAAAATAAAAACATTCGGCTGAAAGCGTACTCAACAAAGGTTCTTTCTTGTGCTTAGAATATTAGTATTTTAAAGTATGTATGGTACCTGAATAGAATAGATTCCTTATTTAGCTTTTTCTTCCATCAATGGAAAAAGGTTAAATGGGAAAGGTAAAAGTGAATTTCTAATTACAAGAGGAGTTGAGTACTGTGAATAAGGTGTTAGCCATTAATGCTGGCAGCTCTTCGTTAAAGTTCCAATTAATCGAAATGCCAGATGAAACGGTTTTAACGAAAGGACTTGTGGAGAGAATCGGGCTGAACGATTCCGTCTTTACAATTGAAGTAGATGATGAGAAGGATACAGAAACAAAGGATATTGCAGACCATGAAGTAGCTGTAAAAACCTTATTAGAGAAGCTGCTCAATACTGGTGTCATTCAGTCCTATGATGAAATTGAGGCGATTGGGCACCGGATTGTACATGGTGGTGAAAAATTCAATGATTCCGTCCTTATTACGGAAGAAGTGATAAAGGAAATAGAAGAGGTATCTGAACTGGCTCCATTGCACAATCCTGCTAACTTAGTAGGAATTCGTGCCTTTCAGGAAATTTTACCGAATACGCCTGCAGTGGCTGTATTTGATACTGCTTTTCACCAGACTATGCCAGAACAGTCTTACCTGTATAGCTTACCTTATGAATATTATGAAAAATATGGAATCCGTAAATATGGCTTCCATGGTACATCCCATAAGTATGTATCACAACGAGCTTCAGAGCTATTAAATGTACCACTCGAAAATCTTCGTCTGATTTCCTGTCACTTGGGAAATGGTGCAAGTATAGCAGCTATTGAGGGTGGAAAATCCATCGATACTTCAATGGGCTTCACACCATTGGCAGGTGTAACTATGGGAACCCGTTCTGGTAATATTGACCCTGCTCTCATTCCATTTATCATGGAAAAGACAGGAAAAAGTGCGGATGAAGTCATTAATGTATTGAATAAAGAAAGTGGTATGCTTGCTTTATCCGGTTTTTCCAGTGATTTAAGAGATATTGAAGAAGCTCAGAAAGAAGGCGATCATCGCGCAGGTTTAGCCCTTGATGTCTTTGCAGGTCGTATCCATAAGTATCTCGGTTCTTATGCGGCTAGAATGTCCGGTGTGGATGCCATTATCTTCACTGCTGGAGTAGGTGAAAATAGTGTAAGCATAAGGGAGAAGGTCCTGAAAGGTTTAGAATTTATGGGTGTTTATTGGGATCCGAAATCAAATGATGTACGCGGCAAAGAAACGTTTATTAATTACCCTCATTCTCCAGTAAAAGTGATCGTCATTCCGACAAATGAAGAAGTGATGATTGCAAGAGATACAGTACGCTTGTCAAATCTTTAGGAAAGATGATAAATTTCCCCGGAAATAAAATTGGATTTACAGAAATAGGAATGGCTTACTCAGGGTAAGCCATTCCTTTTGTTTAAGGACGTACAACTAACACCAGAGGACAAAGGAGATCGAAAAGTGGACTGAGTAAAACAGACAGATAAATGTATCAGTTATCGTTCAATTTCCGTCCGTAAAACACTTTTCCCGGCCTCACTTGTTTTCTTCTGTTTCAATATAATGATAAAATAGTGATACAGAGTAAATTTTGGAATTAGAAATTGTAAGTGATGGAGGATGAGTATGAGACATGCCATTGTTACAGCGGGAACAAAGGGCTTAGGAAGAAAAGTAACAGAATCCCTATTGGAAAAGGGCTATTCTGTAACGGCAACATACCGCAATGATAAGGAAAAAGCTAATCAGTTAGCTCAGCAATATGAGTCATGTCAGGATCGATTGCAGATTGTGCAGACAGATGTTCAGAATCCTGATCAGTTATCCCTGCTGATACAGCATGCTATGGAGCGTTATGGAAGAATTGATTTTCTTATTAATAATGCGGGTCCTTACATATTTGAGCGAAAAAAGCTTGTTGACTATGAGATAGAAGAATGGAATCAGATGATCAGGGGAAATCTTGATGCTGTTTTTTATTTGTTAAAAGAGGTGTTGCCGATTATGAGAAGACAGCATTTTGGCCGCATCATCAATTATGGTTTCCAAGGGGCAGCTGATGCACCTGGCTGGATTTATCGGTCTGCATTCAGTGCGGCTAAAGTGGGCCTTGTTTCATTGACCAAAACGATTGCTTACGAAGAGGCTGAAAACGGAATTACATCGAATATGATTTGTCCGGGAAATATCATGGGTAAAATGAAAGAAGCCACTATTTCGGAGAGTCGTGAATCGTTTGATGAAAATACCCCGATTGGACGCTCCGGTACAGGCGAAGATATTGCCAGAGCCATTTTATTTTTGTGCGAGGATTCATCAGATATGATTACAGGCTCTGTTTTTGATATAACGGGCGGAAAGGACGTTATTCACCGGCATTTATAATCTATTTATTTTCAAAGAAATAAATGGTAGACTTCATATAGTGAAAAGGCTTACAAAACATAAACATTTTACGCTCCAAGTCATGATGGTAAGCTGAAAGGACTATAAGTAAGGGCTTAAGGAGGAAGAGGAAAAAATGAAAATTGCTGTACCAAAGGAAATAAAGAATAATGAAAATCGGGTAGCATTAACCCCGGCAGGTGTTTTAGCATTAAAGAATGCCGGCCATCAAGTATATATTGAAACGAATGCAGGCACAGGCTCCGGTTTTTCAGATGAGGAATATGAACAGGCAGGTGCGGTTATCGTATCTTCTGCAGAGGAAGCATGGAATAAACAGATGGTCATGAAAGTAAAGGAACCGTTACCGGAGGAATTTGACTATTTCCATGAAGGGCTCATTTTATTTACATACTTACATCTTGCGGCAGAGCCCGAGGTAACAAAGGCTCTTATTGATAAGAAAGTCGTGGGAATTGCATACGAAACGGTTCAATCCAAAAATGGGTCCCTGCCCCTTCTTACACCTATGAGTGAAGTTGCAGGACGTATGGCAGCACAGAGTGGTGTGCAATTTTTAGAAAAACCTAAAGGAGGAAAAGGAATTCTGTTAGGAGGAGTACCAGGTGTAAGCCGTGGAAAGGTGACCATTATCGGTGGTGGTGTTGTAGGTACGAATGCTGCGAAGATTTCCGCTGGTATGGGAGCCGATGTTACGATTCTTGACTTAGATCCTGAACGCTTACGTGAGTTGGATGACATTTTTGGCAGTTCTGTTCAGACCTTGATGTCTAATGAGCTTAACATTGAGGAAGCTGTAACAAAATCTGATTTAGTGATTGGTTCTGTCCTGATTCCAGGCGCAAAAGCACCTCAATTGATTTCAGAGGATACGGTGAAATCAATGAAAGACGGCTCAGTTATTGTTGATGTTGCTATTGATCAGGGAGGAAATGCTGAAACGTCTGACCGGATTACAACTCATGATGATCCTGTATTTGAGAAGCATGGGGTATTGCACTATACAGTGGCTAATATGCCGGGTGCAGTTCCAAGAACATCAACCATTGCTTTAACAAATGTTACTGTACCGTATGCTCTTCAAATTGCGAACAAAGGATATGTTCAGGCTTGCCAGGATAATCAGGCTTTACAAAAGGGGATTAATACATTAAAAGGATATGTAACCTATGAAGCCGTAGCACAGGCACATCAACTGGAATACTCTCATATTGATAATTTATTAAAGTAAGGGAAGGAAGTCACGGCTAGTTGCTGGGCGCTGGAGCCGGACGTGGCCTCTACTGATTACTTATTCACAAAACAGCTAATTTATAATTTGCTATACCAAATACAAAGGCTGACCTGGGGAACAGGTCAGTCTTTTTAACCTTCATATTTTGCTGAGTGTGCGCCTCCGCTTTTCTCTGTCCAGCTATGGGGCCTAGACCCTCGCTGATGTAAGCAAGCCCCACTACGCGGCTGGAGCCGCTCCATGGGGCTTGCTTACACAGTCGGGTCTGGACAAGGCCCCTCCGCTTTTCTACCTCTACCCAATAATTTGCAGGTCTTTTGGATAGGATGTTAGAATTTCGGGGCCTTTTTTTGTCATGAAAATATCATCTTCAATTCTTACGCCACCAACTTCGGGAATATAAATCCCTGGTTCTATGGTAAAGCACATGCCTTCCTTTAATGGAAGAGTGTTATTTCCGCTCATGGAAGGATGCTCATGTACATCAATTCCCAGTCCATGGCCAATACGGTGCATGAAGTACTTCCCATAACCTGCCTGCTCAATTAAATGTCTCGATGTTTTATCTATATCACCGACGGGTTTTCCAATTTCGCAGGCATCAATAGCTGCTTTTTCAGCCTTTAGAACGGTGTTGTAAATCTTTTCCTGTTCAGCAGTTGCATGCTTGTATGCGACCGTTCTGGTGATGTCCGAGCAGTAGCCTTCGTATACCACACCTAAGTCAAACAGGACAAAGTTGCCAGGCTCAATTTTTTGTTTGCCTGGATTTCCGTGAGGGGATGAGGTTTTGTCCCCCGCTAACACGAGTGTGGAAAAGGACATTTCTCTGACCCCTTCACGTTTTAAGGCATATTCAATCTCAGCCACAATTTCCATTTCAGACTTTCCTTCTTCAATGGCCTTAACTCCGGTTTTCACTCCAAAATCGGCAAGCTGTGCTGCCTGCTTCAATAACTGAAATTCCTTTTGATCTTTTTGTACACGCAGCTGATTCAGGAGTTCGGTTGCATCCTTTATTTCAGTATTCGGAAAGGATTGGGCAACAATTTCGCCACGGCTCAGGGACAGGTTCTCTTTTTCTACTGCTATACTTCCAGGTACATGCCCGGTTTTTTCTACATAGTTTTTTAAGAGTAACCATGGGTCTGTGTCATCGTTATAGGATAAAATATCTTTAGACCAGCCGGCTGCTATTGCATCCTTTTCCTCCATTTCAGGAAGGATAAGCAGAGTATGACCCTTTTGATCCACATATATGGCAACTAACCTTTCATGTGGGTCGGTTAAGTAATTGGAAAAATAATAAATGTTTGCTTTTGATGTAATCAATGTACTATCTATTTGCTCCTGATTCATTTGCTTCAATAGATGATCGATTCTGTTATTCATTGTGTATCCTCCTTCTTAATTAGACTTTATCAATGATTCCTTAAAAAATAAAGGCTGGCCGATTACGTTATGTTGCAATATGAACGATGGTGAACGAAAATTGTTACAGGATTTGTTACTCATCAGTGGGGGATGGAGAACCCCCCCACTGATGGAAGTTTCACTTTATAAAAAGTTTAGTTCTTTTGAAACCATGATGGATTTTAAACCGTATATGAATTGTACGACTGTTAAAGGTCCCCTGATCACAGTTAAGTGAGGTGAAAGGTTTGGGAATCTTTTCTAAGCTATTTGGAAAAAAAGATAATAAACCGGAAATTGAAGAAAGAACCGTCCTGAATATGAAGGTTGGTGATATTGTTACTTATGACCTGGAAGATTATGAGGTTACCGGTAAAATTGATTATCGGGATTCCGGCTATAAATGGACGGCTTACCAGCTCCTTAAGGGAAGAGATTCTATCTGGCTATCGGCTGAAATGGATGATGAACTTGAAGTAGGCATTTATAAAAAGATTCAGCTGCCTGTGACGGAACCTTTTCCAAAAACATTGGAGTATGAAGGAACGACTTATTATTTAAGTGAAGATGGTCAGGCACAGGTGACAGGTTTTGGCAGAAGCGAACCTTTAAGTGGTCGTCAGGTGCATTATGGGGACTATATTGACGATGAGGAGGAGAATTTTTTAAGTGTAGAGAATTGGGGACCGGAAATCGAAGTGAGTGCAGGCTATCCAATAAAGGAATACGAAATTAAAATTATTGCTGGTTCCCATTAGGAAAATGATCATGATTATATAGTCATATAAAGATTTTGAAGGAGGACTTGAAATGTTTAAATTTTTTAAGCGTATGAAAACCGTTGTTAGTTCAGAATTAAATTCCATGTTAGATAAGGCAGAGGATCCGGTTAAGATGCTGGATCAGTTTATGAGGGATATGGAAGAGGATATTCGGGAATCCGAAAGTGCCATTGCGAAACAGATTGCGAATGAGAAAATGCTGAAAAGAAAATATGATGATGCACAGGCAATGGTGGATAAACGCCAAAATCAGGCTGAAACGGCTATTGAGTCAGGAAATGAAGATTTAGCACGCCGGGCATTGGAGGATAAGAAGAATCATGAACAGCAGGCCGAACAGTTAAAGGCTTCCTGGGAAAGGGCCAAACAGGATTCCGACAATTTACGTTCCAAGCTTGACGAGATGAAAAGTGAGTATCGGGAAATGAAGCTTAAAAAGGATACCTTAAAAGCCCGTGCAGAATCAGCGAAAACTCGTACAAAGATGAACAGAACCATGTCTTCTGTGGGGAGTGATGAGTCGAGACAGGGCTTTGAGCGAATGGAAGAGAAGGTACTGAAATATGAAGCTGAAGCGGAAACAAGTGAGGACCTGTCCTCAGAAAGCCGCTCGCTGGATGATGAGTTCAAAGAGCTTGAAAAGAACAGTGATGTTGATGACGAGCTTTCCGCTTTAAAAAAGAAATTAGGCAAAGAATAAGACATCAGGTTTAATAGCCATGATCACTTTAAGTGGTCTGGCTATTCTGTTTTCAGTGTGATACGTTCTATTTAAGCAAAATTTTACTTAAGACCTGTCTCATGTGATGAAAGGACTTATTTCATAGAAAGGAGGGGATGTTTTGAAACGGTATGTGTTTTTAATTATCCTGAGTCTCCTTTTTCTTTCCGGATGTGGAAGCCTTGGACTTAATCGGGGAATGTCAGGAGCTGAACTGGATCAGCAGTCCAGGGAGCAGGTGGAAGAAAATATAGGAGGACAAACATATGCGGATATCGAAAGTTTGTTAGAGGATAACTTTACACTGGTAGATGTTATTTCGGAAGGCACAAATGAGAGTACAAGAATCTATGCGACCAAACAATTTACAATGGATGAACTTTCATCATTAGTACAGCAGGGATCAGATCCTGAAGAGGTCAGTGATGTACAGGATCAAAAACAGATTTTTATTTATCAGGATGATATACTCACCCTGCAAATGGATGAAAATGAAGATGGTTTATTACTTATGGAGCTTGCAACAACCGAATTTGTCCGTAATCATTATTCTCCTAATTTTTTCAACGGATTTTTTGCCTTATGGTTACTTGATGATGTTTTAGATGTGGATGATTGGGCGAAAAAACGTACCAGACGCTGTGCTGGGGGAGACTGCTATGGCGGATATATGAATTCGAAAAAATATCGTTCAGGAGATGTTGGATCATTCCGGGGCTTCTTTTCAAGAGGTGGAGGTCCGGGCGTAGGAAAATAAAAGGAGGAGCGTTCATTATGGAACCTTTTTTATACACTTTTTTATACTTTGTCATTGCAATTCTGGTTGTCATTGTTGGTCTTGTAATTTTTGAACTGGTCACAAAATATAAGGACTGGGAAGAAGTACAGCAGGGAAATAAAGCAGTTGCCTTATCTATATCAGGTAAAATCATAGGGATATGCATTATTTTAGCCTTTGCGATTTACGAAAGTATACATATAGGGGAGACAGTGATCTGGGGAGCCTATGGTGTGCTGCTTCAATTGATTGCTTACTTTATTTTTGAGGGATTAACACGTAAGTTTTCAGTTGAGGAAAAGCTGAAGGAAGGCAACGTGGCTGTAGGAATTGTTTCCTTAGCCGTTTCTATTGGACTAGGATTTACCATCGGAGCGTCAATTACGTAATAGTGTGGTGGAACAATTGAATGCAGAAAAAAAGAGCAAAATGATCTATTGGGCATCAGGTATCGTGTCGATTTGCGGGATTATATTTGAGGTTATATTTGGTGCCCTGGGTTCTTACATCATAGGAGATGGCGTAAAACAATACACCCTGACGATTTCATTGTTTTTAACAGGGATGGGGATTGGTGCAAGCTTAAGTGAACGACTGAATAAAAATTTAATTCTCTCCTTTGTATGGATAGAATTTATGGTAGCTGTATTTGGTGGCTTTTCCAGCTTCACAATGTTTGGAGTTACAGCCTTTCTTCCTAATGGAACGGAGTCGTTATATTTATATTTAATTACCCTGATTGTCGGAGGGTTAACAGGTGTCGAACTCCCTGTTTTAATTCGTAAAGCCAATCAATTGGGGGTAACATTAAATAAAAGTACCGCCCGAGTACTATTTTCCGATTATGCAGGAGGACTTATAGGCGGACTGCTATTTGTCTTCTGGTTACGCCCTGGATTAGGGATGGTAAAGAGTGCATTTTTCGTCGGCTGTATAAACTTAGGTGTAGCATTATATATTTTATGGATTTTCAGAAATGAAATCAAAGGCTGGAAAAAGCATGGATTCGTGGGTGTTTTTATCGGAGTACTGCTGGTTGGGGGCTTATTTTTTGGCGAAAAATTAGCTTTTTCGTTTGAGCAAAAGATGTATAAGGACCCGATTATTTATATGGAAAATACCCAGTATCAAAAAATTGTGTTAACCAAAGAGCAAGGAGATACCCGGTTATATCTTAATGGCAGTCTTCAGTTTAGTTCTGCAGATGAATATCGTTATCACGAGGTGCTGGTTCATCCGGTGATGTCCCAGGCAGATCGCCATGATGATATTCTCGTTTTAGGTGGTGGGGACGGATTAGCCATTAGAGAACTATTAAAGTATGAGGAGACAGGAGACATTACATTAGTAGATTTGGATCCGGCAGTCGTTGAATTAGCCAACAGCAGCTATCATCTGCTGGAGCTGAATAAAGGGGCATTAAAGGACGACAAAGTAACGGTCATGCATAGGGATGCGTTTGAGTACCTGGAAAAATCAAAGGAATTTTTTGATGTAATCATCGCTGATTTGCCGGATCCGAATAATGAGAGCTTAAATAAATTATATACCAAAGAGTTTTATTCACTCGTCCGGAATCATTTAAAGCCGGATGGAGCAATGATGGTTCAGGCTACAAGTCCTGTGTTTGCACCTGAAGTATATTGGACCATTTCAGAAACCCTGTCGGCTACAGGGCTGAATGTGGAAAACTTCCATGTGGATGTTCCAAGCTTTGGTAATTGGGGATTTGTCATGGCAAGCAGGGAAAATATAGATGTGAACCAGCTCCAGGTTAAGGCTGATACCCGCTTTTTAACAACGGATATGCTTTTAAGTCTTACCCGATTTGGCAAGGATGAAGATCAGGAAATCATTGAAAATGGAAAACCTGTTACATTGGAACCAAATACTCTGATTGATCCTCATTTACTTGAAAAATATGAAGAGGCATGGATAAACTATTAATAGGGAATGTTTTCCTTAGATATTAAAGAGAAGGAGTGGTAAAATGAAAGTTTCATATCATGGACATTCAGTCGTAAAACTGGAGGTTGGAAACAAAACCATTTTAATTGACCCATTCATCTCAGGAAATGACCAGTGTGATTTAAATGCAGATACTGTAAAAACCGATGTTATTTTACTTACCCACGGACATAATGACCATGTGGGAGATACCGTGTCTATTGCAAAGCGCAATGATGCCCTGGTTCTTGCTCCCGTAGAACTTGCGGATTATTTGAGTTCACAGGGGTTAAACACTCATCCTGCTAATTTAGGGGGAAGTCAAAGCTTTGATTTCGGAACTGTTAAATTAACGAAGGCCTTTCACAGTTCCAGCTATACGGATGAAAATGGAACCGTCCACTATACCGGAATGCCTGCAGGAATATTATTTTATGCAGAAGGAAAAACCATTTATCATGCCGGAGATACGGGCTTATTTTCCGATTTAAAATTAATAGGAGAATTAAACGATATTGATTTAGCCTTTTTACCTATTGGAGATAACTTTACAATGGGTCCTGATGATGCTGTTATCGCTGCAGAATGGATTCAGGCCAAACAGATCGTTCCAGTACATTACAACACCTTCCCGGTTATTCAGCAGGATCCAAACGCTTATGTAGAAAAACTCAAGTCGGGTACTGGTAAGGTAATGAATGCCGGAGACGCGCTGGAATTATAGGACTTTTCCCTCTTGCTAATAGCAGGAGGGATTTTTCTTACATTTTTTCAGTGCAGATGTACATATAATGAATTAACAAATGCAGAGGGAGGAGATGGATTATGGACAAGCGGAATGCGTTGTTAAAGCTGTTGATGGCCTTTTATTTTTTGTACCTGGCATTGCCTTCCATTCGTGAGATGACAACCCCTGCAAGCTCCATATTCTGGGCAGCATGGATCGTGTTTTTTCTGCTCGTGGCAGGTGCAAATATCGGGACTTTATTAGATATAAAGAAAAGACAATTTATAAATATAGAAGAATACAGTGAAAATAAGCGAATTTTTCTAAAACAAAATTGAAGGTCCCAGCTTTCACAGGTATAATAGGACTAGACGTCTAATTTGATAGTGAAAGTTTGGTGAACCCAATATGGCAACTAAACACGAGCAAATATTAGAGTATATCGAGTCATTATCCATTGGCAGTAAAATTTCAGTCAGAAGAATTGCAAAAGAACTGAATGTTAGTGAAGGTACAGCTTACCGTGCGATAAAAGAGGCTGAAAATATTGGGTATGTGAGTACCATTGAACGTGTTGGAACCATTCGAATTGAAACAAAGAAAAAGGATAATATTGAACAGTTAACGTTTGCGGAGATTATAAACATCGTTGATGGACAGGTCTTGGGCGGCAGAGAAGGCCTTTATAAAACGTTAAATAAGTTTGTTATAGGTGCGATGAAGTTAGAAGCCATGATGAGGTATACAGAGGCAGACTCTCTTTTAATTGTAGGAAATCGAATTCGGGCGCAGGAACTGGCTTTACAGGCAGGAGCAGCTGTGCTCATTACCGGGGGATTTGATACTGAAGATCATGTGAAAGAACTTGCAAATGAAAAGGATCTCCCGATTATCTCAACAACCTATGATACGTTCACCGTTGCCACTATGATTAACCGTGCCATTTACGATCAGCTTATCAAAAAAGAGATTATCATTGTCGATGATATCTTTACACCTCTCGATCAGGCCCACTTTCTAAGATCATCCGATTCTGTGAAACAATGGTATGAGTTGAATGAACAGACAGGCCACAGCCGTTATCCTGTGGTTGATGGAGAACAGCGTGTGGTGGGAATGGTAACCTCTAAGGATGTAATCGGAAAGGACCAGGATCTCCCTATACATAAGGTAATGACGAAAAATCCAATGACTGTACAAACCCAGACTTCTTTGGCTAATACAGCCCACTCTATGGTGTGGGAAGGGATTGAGTTAATTCCTGTCGTTGACTTTCAAGGACATTTTCAGGGAATTATTACCCGTCAGGATGTCATTAAAGGGTTACAGCAGCTCCAAAGACAGCCGCAAATTGGGGAGACCATCGATGACCTTGTGTCGAATCAAATGGAACTCCTGGAGGATGGAACGAATACAACCTACTTTTCTGAAGTCACCCCACAAATGACGAATCATCTGGGAACACTTTCTTATGGTGTGTTTACATCATTTGTAACAGAGGCCAGTACAAGAATGCTGAGACAGTATAAAAAAGGCGATCTGGTCGTAGAAAACTTATCGATTTATTATATGAAACCGGTGCAGCTGGGAAGTATGCTGGAAATTAAACCGAACCCGCTTGAAATCGGACGTAAATTTACGAAAATAGATGTAGAAATTTATTCGGATGAAGTCCTTATGGGAAAAGCACTTATGCTGGCACAATTTATTGATCGGTGATTAAGAAAAGCGGAGGCGACCGTTTAGGCCCGACGGCATAAGCAGAATATCCGGAATGGCCGCTTTTGGCCATGGAGGGTATTCTGCTTATGACCGCTTGGGCCTGGGAGCCGCAGCTGGACAGAGAAAAGCGGAGGCGACTGTTCAGGTCATGCGGGATAAGGCGAAGACATGGAGTGGCATGGGCTTGGCCACGGAATGGCTTTGACTTATATCCGCCTTGACCTAGGAGCCGCAGCTGGACAAAGAAAAGCGGAGGCGACTCGAAGCAAGAAAGTACACTTGCTTCTGCGATGATAATTCATTGGAGCATTCCTTAGTGTTCAGGTCAACAGCAGAGTGCAGTCTATCCGCAAATTAAAAAACGCTCGGAAATGAGCGTTTTTTAATGTCTTTGGGTTTATCCGGTCACTTCTCCTCTTCTAACTATTTCTTTACGGTAGTGTTTGAATAGTTTCACTCCGTATTGGGCCTGGATAAAGCCAAAGAAAAGGAAGATAATCCCTATAAATAAAGACAATCTTGTCTCATAAAATAAATATTGGTTAATACCGAAGAAAAATAAGAGTACCCCTAAAGAAATACGGGCTTTTGAATTTGTATACCGCATCAGCAGCTCATCTTTAAGGCTGAAGATTCGTACTTTAAAGAAAATGTACAGCACTAATGAAATGACGATTATGAATGGAAAAATAATCATATTCTACGCTCCTATGTTTATGTATATTCATTAAAACTTTCTTACCCTATTCATTTTAAAGGTTCAGCATAGATTTTGCTACTATCTTATAGTATGATATGGTAAAAATAAGAAAATTGAAGAAGTGAGGCATCCGTCATTGTCTAAAAAAGAAATTATTTCCGCCATTAAACAATATGATCAAATTATTATCCATCGTCATGTCCGTCCTGATCCTGATGCCTATGGATCCCAGGCAGGATTGGCAGAGCTGATTAAAGCCTCTTTTCCTGAAAAAACGGTTTATATTACCGGGAAAGAGGACCCTTCGTTACGTTTTTTAGCGGAGCTTGACGAAATTGAAGATGATCAATATAAAAATGCCCTCGTTATTGTATGTGATACGGCTAATCAGGAGCGCGTCTGTGATCAGCGTTATGCTCAAGGTGATAAACTGATAAAGATTGATCATCATCCCAAAACAGACTCCTATGGTGATGTGGAGTGGGTAGATACAGAGGCATCTTCAGCAAGTGAAATGATTTATGAATTATATCTAGAGGGGAAAGAGGATGGCTTTAAGATGACGGCCGAATCAGCACGGCTGATATATGCCGGGATTGTGGGAGATACAGGCAGATTTTTATTTCCCAGTGCATCCGCAAAAACTTTCCAGTATGTGTCTGAGCTTGTAAAGTATCCATTTGATCGTTCAAAGCTGTATGATGATCTTTATAATACGAAGCATAATATTGCGCGATTAAAGGGATTTATTCTGCAGAACTTTACGGTAACAGAAAATGGATTAAGTACTGTTAAAATTACAACGAATATTCTGGAAGAGTATGGGATAACTGTTGCTGAAACGTCCCAGTTAGTCGGACTGCTCGGTGATATAGAAGGAATCATTACCTGGGTGTTCTTTATTGAAGAGCCGGACGAAATTCGCGTAAGATTACGTTCCAGAGGACCAACCATTAATCATATAGCAGCAAGGTATAATGGGGGCGGGCATCCACTGGCTTCTGGTGCATCGGTCAATACTTGGGATGAAACGGCTGATGTTGTGCGTGAGTTGGAAGAGGTATGTAAGGAGTATCACCAGGGGAGCCATTCGGACAAATAAGGCTTTGCGTAAGCTTATTAATAAGGAGTGCCATTGGAGAAAATGGCCTCCTCATGCTCATTAAACGAGTTCATCATGATTTTTTGGAATAAACCAGCAGCCAATATCTGTTCTATCGCAAAATACATCAAGATTGTGACGTGAAATATTTCGTTCAAGCAGTCGGATGAGTTCATCATTGTCAGAATAAGCGGAATAGCCATTTAATAATTGATTTGTTTTTTCCTCAACAAGTTTTTTTCTGCTTAGGACCAGCATATCGTACTCACCCCTTCATAAAATGTCTTCTTATTATTATATTACCCAATATCAGCAAAAAATGAATAAAATGGCAGTTTTTTTCAGAAAAACGTCAATTTTAAAAGAAAAGCGGAGGCGACTGGTCAGGTCCTGCCGTATAAGCAAAAGACATGGAGTGGCGTGTTTTTTGCCACGTAATGGCTTTTGCTTATGTCGGCCTGGACCTAGGAGCCGCAGCTGGACAAGAAAAGCGAAGGCGACTGGTCAGGTCCTGCGGGATAAGACCAAGACATGGAGTGGCATGGGTTTGGCCACGTAATGGCTTTGGCTTATATCCGCCTTGACCTAGGAGCCGCAGCTTGACAAAGAAAAGCGAAGGCGACCGTTTAGGCCCGACGGCATAAGCAGAATATCCGGAGTGGCCGCTTTTTGGCCATGTAGGGTATTCAGCTTATGACCGCTTGGGCCTGGGAGCCGCAGCTGGACCAACGTGCGCCTCCGCCTTTGCTGCTAAAGAGCTTGCCATGCTTAGTTTTACTTTTACGTAAACGGTTTTGGAAATGATTAATCGTGTGATGGTTGCGCTATAGCTAAAGTCGGAAATATGGTAGGTTTTATTTTCTACCGAGGATTCAATTAATGACAGGTTTTCCTGCATGGTTTCAATGTTTCTGCCCTTTAGAGAACTCATTTCATCCTTTATATTTTCTTTTAACTCATGCTGGATAAACCGGTCGAGTTTCAATTTCTCAGCATTTTCCAATTCAACCTGAATTTCCTGAATGGTTAAATTTTGTTCATTTTGCTTCGATAAATTTTCTTTGTCTTCTGTAATATTTTCCAGGTCCTGTTCCAATTCAGCAATTTGATCTCGCAGGCGAATATTTTCCTCAATCCGCATCTCAGTGTATTCACCATAAAAAAACAGAAAGAGCAAGTATGCAATCACTGTGCCTGTAATCACACCTGCAAAAAAATATTGAAAGCCCCTGCGTTTATAATATGGTGGTATGTGCATTATGTGATATCCTCCTGAATCAGCCATTCAATACAGGTTACAGCCGTTTGTACCCCCGTCATAGCCGAAATAATATAGGCAACCTGTCTCACAATATCTATGGTTGATCCCTGGAGAAGCCCTTTTTCGAGCGTTTCAATCGTTGCAAAAGTACCTCCAATTGCCGCAACAATAGCCCAGATTCTCAGGCTTTTCGCCAATCTTGCCATAATGGTTAAAGGAGGTTCTCCAACGAAATAAGCGCCTATACTGCCAATTAGTGATCCTCCAGCTAACACCCCAAATGCAATAAAAAAACATTGAACCAAAGTTGGAATAAAGCGTTCTTCCATGTTTATCATCCCCATATTGATAGTAGAAGTCTATCTCTTATTCATTTTATGGACGAACTATTTGTAGTATGATTGGATTTATTGGTGAACACGTTTGGGATATAATAGAATGAGAATGTAAGAAGACATTAAAGGTGTGACGTTGAAATGGATATCATCCATCTTGAGGTACATAGTGGATATAGTTTTATGAACAGTCTTTTATCTATAGATAAACTTGTGAAAGCGGCAAAAGGAAAGGGTTTTGCTGCTGTTGCTTTAACGGATGATCATATTCTTCATGGAGCCGTTCAGTTCTATGAAAGATGTCGAAATGAAGGAATAAAACCGATTATAGGCATGAAAACGGATATCTTCTCTGAAGGAACCCTTTATGAAACGGTAGTCCTTGCTAAAAGTACAGAAGGCTATAAAAATCTCATTCATCTATCATCGGAATTGTCCAGGCAGGAGCAAAAATCGATATCCATGGAAGATTATCAGCACTATGCTGATGAGCTGATTACGATTTTACCTTCCAATCAGCCGGCATTTAATCATCTGCTGTTTGCTGAACAGTATGATGAATGGGCATTAATTGTAAAGAGTTTTTCGAATTCTCTCCCCGTTTCCTCATTTTTTATTGGCGTACGTCCACATCAAACAATCGATGAAAGACAAATGAACCGTGTATTAAAAAATATTTGTGACCAGAATCATCAGGCAGTTGTCGCTCTGCAGGATGTTCGTTATGAACAGTCAGAAGATTATATAGCTTTTGACTGTTTACAATCTATGAAAGCCGGAAAGAAATGGTCTCCCCAAACTGAACAATTTTCTAAGCAGAGAAAACATATGATGACCTCTGAAGAAATGATGATGGTCTTTGAAGAAGAATGGCCGGAAGCATTGGACAATATGAAGGTGATTGCTGATCAATGTGAGGTGGATATTGCCTCGGGACAGACGCTGCTGCCTCATTACCCGACACCGGATGGTCGAACTTCTGAAGAATATTTACGAAAACTTTGCTATGATCGAATTCCGGATAAATACGGTGAAAATTATGAGGATGTTCAGCATCGACTGGAGCATGAACTATCCATTATTGAACGGATGAAGTTCAGTGATTATTTTCTTATTGTTTGGGATTTTATTCAATTTGCCCGTTCACAGCAAATCATGGTAGGTCCTGGACGTGGGTCTGCAGCAGGATCGCTTGTAGCCTACTTACTTGATATAACACAGGTTGATCCCATACATTATGGGCTGTTATTCGAGCGGTTCCTGAATCCTGAACGAAGAAATATGCCGGATATTGATGTTGATTTTTCAGATCATCGAAGAGATGAAGTGATACAGTATGTACAGGAAAAATACGGCAGTCATCGTGTAGCACAGATTATTACGTTTGGAACTTTTGGACCAAGGTCTCTGTTACGGGAATTAATCAAAACGATGGGAATCGATGAACAGGATGCAGCTTTTCTAATAAAGCATATTCCCCAGCAGGCCTCCTCTTTAGCTAAAGCGCTAAAGGAGGCACCGGAGTTAACTGAATATGTAAAGCAATCAGATACATTAAAAAGGCTGTTTAAGATTGCCCATAAAATAGAAGGTCTTCCCCGCCATCACTCTACTCATGCAGCAGGGGTTGTCCTGAGTGACCGCAATCTTACAGAAATGGTGCCAATTTTGTCAGAGGATAATAAGGTGGCTTTAACACAGTATCCAATGGGGGACTTAGAACATATTGGACTACTAAAAATGGACTTTTTAGGCCTAAGGAATTTATCGCTGATGGAACAGATCATCAATCGCATTCGAAAAGGGGAAAACAGGTCGTTTACACTTGAGCAGATTCCTCTTCAGGATTCTGAAACCTTTACGTTGCTGCAATCCGGTCAGACATCAGGAATTTTTCAGCTTGAGTCATCCGGGATGCGCAATGTTCTGCAGGAGTTAAAGCCGACAGAATTTGAAGATGTTGTAGCGGTAAATGCTTTGTATCGTCCAGGGCCAATGGATTTTATTTCTACATTTATCAAACGGAAGCACGGAAAAGAAAAGGTAACGTATCCCCATGAAGATTTGAAGCCCATTTTGGAAAAAACGTATGGGGTTCTTGTTTATCAGGAGCAGATTATGCAAATCGCCCACCGTGCTGCAGGCTATTCCTTAGGAGAAGCAGACTTACTCAGAAGAGCAGTAAGTAAGAAGAAACGAGACATATTAGCTTCTGAGAGGGAAAAATTTATTGACGGATGCTTAAAAAATGGATACAGCCAGGACATTGCAGAGGAAATCTATCAGTGGATTGTTGCTTTTGCTAACTATGGATTTAACCGCAGTCATGCTGTAGCGTATAGTCTTATATCCTACCAGTTAGCTTATTTAAAGGCTCATTATCCATCGTACTTTTTTGCCAGTATCCTGAGCTCTGTATCCTTTGATCAGGATAAAGTTCAGCAATACATCCGTGAGGCAAAGAATTTTTCTATTCAAATTCTTCCTCCTTCTGTAAACCGAAGTTATGCTGGATTTTCAGTAGAAGGGAAAGATCGGATACGAATGGCGCTGACGGTTATTAAAGGGGTGGGGAAGCAGGCTGTTGATGCAATTTTAGATGCCAGAAAAAATGAGAAATTTCAATCCCTTTTTGATTTTTGCCAGCGTGTCCCACTAAGGGTATTGAACCGCTCTGTTATTGAAGCTCTTGTACTGGCAGGTGCCTTTGATGAAACAGGGAAACAACGATCAACATTACTTGCTTCCCTCGATCAGGCAATGGAGCAGGGCGAATTGTTTGGTGGCATGACAGGTCAGGAATCCTTTTTTGAAGATGGGCTGTTAGTTGAACCCTCTTATACTGAAACGGAGCCCTTCCCTATGTTAAAGCAATTATCCCTCGAAAAGGAAGTTCTGGGAATGTACGTTTCCAGTCACCCTTTGAATACATACAGGGAGCTGTTAAGAGCACAAGGTATGGTCCCAATTTCAAGGCTTAAAGAATTTCAGGCAGGGAAAAGGATGAAGGGGGTTGCAGCTGTCCAGTCACTGAAGGTTATTCGTACGAAACGGGGCGACCAAATGGCGTTTGCTACTTTTGGAGACGAAACCGATGAAATGGAAGCAGTCATTTTTCCAAATGTTTACCGGGAAATTAACCCGTGGCTTCAGGAAGAAATGCTGATTTATATTGAAGGAAAAATAGATACTCGTAATCATCAATTACAATGGATTGTTGAAAAGGCCGCTCCATTTGATCCTGATCTTCTGAAGACCGAAAAAGCGGACCAGCGTATTTATATTCAATTTAAAGACGAAGATGAACGTAAGCAGTTGAACTTTTTGCTGCAAGTGGCGAATGAGTTTCCTGGTCAGATTCCTATTTTGGTTTATTCCAGTCGAAAAAAGGAAACGTATCGATTAACGAGTCAATACCGTTTGAACCCTTCAAGTCCCTGTCTAAAGAAATTAAAGAATTTTTTTGGCTATTCATCCGTAGTTTTAAAACGTTAAACGGTCCAGCTTAGTTCTAAAATTCCATTCTTATGCTTTACACCCGTTTAGCATTTGTTATAATGTGAATATCCAGTGGTCAGACCATTTTGCATTTATAAGTTATCTTTTATTAAAGGAGCGATTCTGTTGGCTAATTTTAAGGAAGAAGCATTACATATGCACCGGGTAAATCAGGGGAAGCTTGCAACATACTCCAAAGTACCTATTAAAAACAAACAGGATTTAAGCTTAGCATATTCTCCATGGGTAGCAGAGCCATGTAAGTCTATCTATGATAAGAAAGAGGACGTCTACGAATATACAATGAAAGGCAATATGGTGGCTGTTGTTAGTGATGGTTCAGCCGTATTGGGGTTAGGGAACATTGGTCCAGAAGCATCTCTTCCCGTTATGGAGGGAAAAGCTGCTTTATTTAAAAGCTTTGCAGGAGTGGATGCCTTTCCGGTTTGTTTAGACACTCATGATATCAATGAGATTGTACGAACCGTAAAAACAATGGAACCAACCTTTGGCGGAGTCAACCTGGAGGATATCGCCGCACCTAATTGCTTTATTATAGAAGAAAGACTGAAAAAAGAAACCAACATTCCGATTTTTCACGATGATCAGCACGGAACAGCCATTGTAACGATCGCCGGATTAATCAATGCGTTAAAGCTGGTAAACAAATCGTTTTCTAATATTAAAGTTGTAGCAAATGGTGCTGGGGCTGCCGGTATTGCGATTATTAAGCTTCTTTATCATTTTGGTGTTCGTGATATTATCATGTGTGATTCCAAAGGTGCTATATATGAAGGACGAACAACTGGAATGAATGAAGTGAAGGATGATATTGCCAAGATTACCAATAAAGATAAAATCGATGGTTCTCTGGAAGAGGTTATCCAGGATGCTGATGTTTTCATAGGAGTATCGGTTGGAGGTCTGCTGTCTAAGGAAATGGTTGAGACTATGAAAGAAGACGCCATTATTTTTGCTATGGCTAACCCTGAGCCGGAAATTATGCCTGAGGATGCTAAAGAAGCTGGTGCACGTGTTATTGGGACAGGCCGTTCTGATTTTCCTAACCAGGTGAACAATGTTCTGGCATTTCCGGGCATTTTCAGAGGAGCTCTTGATATCCGGGCTACACGAATCAATGAACGAATGAAAATTGCAGCAGCTGAAGCTATCGCGAACCTGATTGAAGATCATGAACTTAACCCGGATTATGTGATTCCTGCACCTTTTGACCCGCGGGTAGCACCAGCAGTGGCTGCCAGTGTTGCAAAAGCGGGAATGGAATCCGGAGTGGCCAGAATAGAGCGAGATCCGGAAGAGGTAGCGGAAAAAACAAGACAATTATCGCTAATTAAGTAAAACAATAAGTCATCGTTATTGGACATAGTTGGAGGGGTATCCAGGTGACAAACTCAGAAAAGGCAAAAGTCTATCAGGAAGTGCTGGAGAAAATACGATTATTTATTGAGCAGCATCAGCTATCTCCCGGTGACCGCCTGCCTTCTGAACGTGATTTAACAGAGGAATTGAATGCAAGTCGATCCTCCATTCGCGAAGCACTCAGGGCTATTGAACTACTAGGTCTTATTGAAACCAGACATGGTGAAGGAACGTTTATAAAGACATATCGCCCCTATCACACGGTTTCACTTCTATCTACGTTTATATTAAATGGAACACGAACAAAAGAAGAATTACTTGAAGTGAAAATGCTGCTTGAACTGAATGCGGCCAAATTGGGAATGGAACACATTAATCAGACTTCTATTAAACGCTTACATGGAACCATTATGAAGTATTCAGGACATCATTGTTATTATTATTTCATACAGGAACTATTTCTATTATGCAAAAATGATTTACTGTTGAATATTTGGCAATTAATAGAGGGATTTTCCAAAACGGTTGATGTGGCAGACGAATTTCGTGACGGGATTTGTCAGGAGCTGTTAGCGGCGATTGAGAATAAAGATGAGCACGAAATCCAGTTAATTATAGGGAATTTATATCATTTATAAAATTTTATAGGAAAGATAGACAAGCTTTTACAAATTTCATCGAATGTTTTCTTTATGATAGAAGTAGTCTATTCTGTCTCATCGTCTACAATCGCCTGCGCTTTTCTATTGTCCAGTTGCAGGGCCTAGCTCCATGCCGTTATAGGCCAAACTCATTGCGTGGCAAAGAACGCCACTCCATGAGCTCGTCTTATCCGGTCGGAGCTGCCAAGGCCCTTCCGCTTTTCTATTGTCCAGCTCCGGCTCCCAGGCCCAAGCAGACATAAGCAAAATCCACTATGTGGCCAAAGACATGCCACTCCGTGAATTTTGCTTATGCTGTCGGGCCTAACCGGTCGCCTGCGCTTTTCTATTGTCCAGCTGCAGGGCCTAGCTCCAAGCCGTTATAAGCCAAACTCATTGCGTGGCAAAGAACGCCACTCCATGAGCTCGTCTTATCCGGTTGGAGCTGACCAAGGCCCTTCCGCTTTTCTACACACAAAAGGAGGTATTGGCTTGCTTGGGAATTTTTTTGGGAAGAAGAAGAGATACGCTACCATTCCCCGGGATGAAGCTAAGCAGGATATTCCTGAGGGGTTAATGAAGAAATGCCCACATTGTAAACAGATTTTTTATCGTAAGGAATTAGATAACCAATTGCAGGTATGTCCTAACTGTGGACACCATCATCAATTGAGTTCCCGGGAACGGATAGATATGTTATTTGATGCTGATTCTTTTGAAGAGTGGGATCACGACATGATTTCCGAAAACCCCTTGGACTTTCCGGATTATCTTGAAAAATTAGAGAAGGATCGGCTGAAAACAAATATTAATGAAGCTGTCGTTACAGGAAAAGGGAAAATAAACGGTTTTCCGACAGCGGTGGCTGTTATGGATGCCAGGTTTAGAATGGGAAGTATGGGCTCGGTAGTCGGAGAGAAAATCGCACGAGCAGTAGAGAATGCAAGAAAAGAAAATCTCCCGTTTATTATCTTTACCGCTTCGGGTGGTGCAAGAATGCAGGAAGGGGTTCTCAGTCTGATGCAAATGACGAAAACCTCTGTTGCAATTGAGCGTTTGAACAGAGCAGGTGGATTAATGATTTCGGTTATGACTCATCCTACAACTGGTGGTGTATCCGCAAGCTTTGCATCTCTGGGTGACTATAATTTTGCGGAGCCTCATGCACTGATTGGATTTGCCGGCAGACGTATCATTGAACAGACCATACGGGAAAAACTTCCGAATGACTTTCAGACAGCAGAATTTTTGCTAAAGCATGGTCAATTGGATCAAGTCATTCATCGTCACGATTTAAAAGATACATTAACCACCATTTTGGATATCCATCAGCCGGGAGGTGACACAGAATGAAAGACCAGGTACTCCCTTTTGAAGAGCCTGTAGTGGAACTGAAAAATAAGATAGCCGAATTAAAAAAATTCACAAATGAGAGTGAAGTGGACTTAACACAGGAGATTGAAAAGCTTGAAGGCCGACTGGAAAAGCTTGAGGCTGAAGTTTATGGCAACATGCAGCCCTGGGATCGTGTTCAAATGGCACGACATGCCAATCGCCCTACAACTTTAGATTATATTGCTGAAATTTTTGATGACTTTCTGGAAATGCACGGAGACAGAGCTTTTGGTGATGATGAAGCGATTGTAGGAGGCATTGCCAAGTATAAGGATAAGCCGGTAACGGTTATAGGACACCAGCGTGGGAAAGATACAAAGGAAAACATCCGCAGAAATTTTGGGATGCCTCATCCTGAAGGGTATCGCAAAGCACTGCGTCTGATGAAGCAAGCCGAAAAGTTTCATCGTCCCATCATTTCCTTCATTGATACAAAAGGTGCCTACCCTGGCAAAGCAGCTGAAGAACGGGGACAAAGTGAGGCGATTGCCAGGAACTTAACGGAAATGGCGGGACTTACGGTTCCCATCGTCTGTATCGTTATTGGAGAAGGGGGAAGTGGTGGTGCACTCGGGTTAGGAGTTGGAGATCGCATACATATGCTTGAGAATTCCACTTATTCCGTAATATCACCTGAAGGAGCTGCAGCGCTGTTATGGAAGGACTCCAACCTGGCTCAAAAGGCAGCTGAATCTATGAAAATTACTTCCTATGACCTCAAAGAGCTGGACATTATTGATGAAATTATTCCGGAAATCAGAGGCGGTGCACACCGTGATATTTCTGAACAGGCGAAAAAGATTGATATAGTCCTTCATCAATCCTTAGAAAACTTATCAAGATTATCCAAGGAGGAATTATTAGAAGGACGATGGGAAAAATATAAAAAGATTGGAACGTACACCTTTTCCTCTGATGAGAAAGGAAATAACGTGCAATCATAAGATTGCACGTTATTTTTTGAAGATAAAAACAGGAATTGACTGTGAAATCCTGAATATATGACAAAAATAAGTTTTTTAGCAGCTTTTCCTTCAAATTTACGAAAAAATTGTTTATAGTATCGGTTGGGACTAATTTAGTATAGTACAATTTACTCCTTAATTTATGCAGAGGTGATCAACATGAAAAAAATTGGAGTTTTAACAAGTGGTGGAGACGCACCAGGTATGAATGCTGCGATTCGTGCAGTGGCACGAAAAGCAATTTATCATGATATAGAAGTATATGGAGTTTATTATGGTTATCAGGGCTTAATTGATGGCAGTATCGAAAAGTTAGAGCTGGGTTCTGTTGGGGATATTATTCAGCGCGGCGGAACAAAGCTGTATACTTCCCGTTGTCCTGAATTTAAAACCAGCGAAGGTCAGCAAAAAGGAATCGATCAATTAAATAAATTAGGAATTGAAGGACTTGTCGTTATTGGTGGAGACGGATCCTTCCGTGGAGCAAAGAAACTTACAGAAAAAGGTTTTCCATGTATCGGAGTACCGGGTACAATAGATAATGACATTCCAGGAACAGATTTTACAATTGGTTTCGACACTGCATTAAATACAGTGATACAGGCAGTGGACAAAAT
This sequence comes from Salinibacillus aidingensis, assembly GCF_039522525.1. Taxonomy (GTDB): domain Bacteria; phylum Bacillota; class Bacilli; order Bacillales; family Alkalibacillaceae; genus Salinibacillus; species Salinibacillus aidingensis. The sequence continues at coordinate 637,977 of NZ_BAAADO010000001.1, read as the reverse complement.
CCGGGATACAGCTACTTCCCATGAACGTACATATGTTATTGAAGTTATGGGCCGGGATGCCGGGGACCTTGCACTTTGGGCCGGGGTTTCAGCCGGTGCTGAAAGTGTGTTAATTCCGGAAAAAAATGAAGATTTCCAGCAGGTTGTAGAGCGTATCAAACGTGGTCATGATCGTGGCAAACGTCATAGTATCATCCTTGTTGCTGAAGGTGTGGGCAGTGCTGTGGAATATAGTGAAAAAATCAAAAATGCCTTAAATATGGAAACACGGGTAACCGTCCTTGGCCATACACAAAGAGGAGGTACTCCAACGGCCAATGACCGAGTATTGGCCAGTCGTTTGGGAGCCAAAGCAGTTGATCTTCTAATGGAAGGTAAAGGTGGAAAGATGGTTGGGATTCAAAATAACCAGATTGTCGACCACGATATTATAGAAATACTGGATGCAAAGCGTACTCCTGAACTATCCATGTATCAGCTATCTAAAGAGCTTTCGATTTAATATAATTGTTAACAAGATAGTGATTTGGCTTCAATGAAAGAGGAGGATATTCATGAAGAAGACAAAAATTGTTTGTACAATAGGACCTGCATCAGAATCAGTAGAACAACTTGAACAGTTGATTGATGCAGGTATGAACGTTGCTCGTCTGAATTTTTCACACGGAGATCATGAGGAACACCGCCAGCGAATCAAAAATATTCGTCAGGCAGCAGCTAACAAAAATCAAACCGTAGCGATTCTCTTGGATACAAAGGGTCCGGAAATTCGAACAGGCAATATGAAAACAGAAGAAGTATATTTAGAGCAGGGTGAACAGGTGATTGTTTCAATGGATGAGACAGAAGGGGATAAGTCCCGTTTTTCTGTTACTTATCCAGGACTGATTAATGATGTTTATCCCGGATCAAAAATTCTTCTGGATGATGGACTTATTGAGCTTGAGGTAAAAGAAATCAGGATGGATTCAGGTGAAATTGTCACAGATATATTAAACTCCGGAGTTTTGAAAAATAAGAAGGGTGTAAACGTCCCTAACGTTAGTGTGAATCTGCCGGGAATAACAGAAAAGGATGCCCGGGATATCATCTTCGGAATTGAAGAAGGAATTGACTTCATCGCCGCTTCTTTTGTAAGAAGGACTTCAGATGTACTTGAAATCAGAGAATTGTTAGAGGAATATAAAGCCGAGAATATTCATATCATCCCGAAAATTGAAAACCGTGAAGGCGTGGACAATATTGGTGCCATCCTTGAAGTAAGTGATGGGTTAATGGTCGCCAGAGGGGACTTAGGTGTAGAGATTCCTGCAGAAGAGGTTCCTCTCGTACAGAAAAGCCTGATTGAACAGTGCAATAAAGCAGGTAAGCCAGTAATAACGGCTACGCAAATGCTGGACTCCATGCAGCGCAATCCACGTCCAACCCGGGCTGAAGCAAGCGATGTAGCTAATGCTATTTTTGATGGGACAGACGCGATTATGCTTTCTGGTGAAACAGCAGCAGGCCAGTATCCTGTAGAATCTGTTCAAACCATGTACAATATTGCTGTACATGTAGAGCGTTCTTTAGATAATGAACAAATTTCAGAAAAGCGGGCTAAAGAAGTAGAGGTTACCGTCACAGATGTCATCAGTCAGTCTGTATCCTTTGCCGCTGAGAATCTTAAGGCTGGGGCAATTATCACACCAACGGAAAGTGGTCATACGGCAAGAATGATTTCCAAGTATCGTCCTAAAGCCTCGATTATAGCTGTTACAGCTCATGAATCGGTTCAGCGCCAATTAGCCCTTGCCTGGGGTGTTCATGCTATACCTGGGCAAACCGTATCAAGTACGGATGAAATGCTGGATAGTGCAATTAATCGTGGACTTGAAACAGGACTGTTTAAACGTGGAGACAAGGTAATTATTACGGCAGGAGTACCTGTTGGTGAAAGTGGAACAACCAATCTCATGAAGGTTCATATCGTGGGAGATGTCATGGCAAAAGGACAGGGTGTAGGCAAGAAAAACAACTTTGGCAGAGCTTTTGTAACAAATAGTACGTCTGAAGGTAAAAACAGCCTTAGTGAAGGAGACATATTAGTTACAAACAGTACGGATAAAGAGATGATGCCGGCTATTGAAAAGGCAGGAGGTATTGTCACCGAAGAAGGTGGATTAACATCTCATGCTGCAGTTGTCGGGTTAAGCTTGGGGATTCCTGTGATTGTAGGTGTAAGTGAGGCAACCAAAATTATTCAAACCGGAGATGAAATTACAATCGATGCTTCACGCGGTGATATTTACCGAGGACATGCAAGTGTTTTATAATGCACTATAGAGGAGGGCTTTCCTCCTCTATTCTAAATAAAGGATGAGATGCCAATGTTCCGTTTTGTTTTCTTATTTATTGTCATAATGTCAGCCCTTGAAATTGGTGTCTTTATGTGGCTTGGCAATCTGTTCAGTGTGTGGTTTGTGGTTTTAGGTATTATTCTTACAGGGATTTTAGGTGCTCTATTAGCAAAGCAGCAGGGACTGGAAACCTTGGGAAGAGCCAGGGAACACCTTGAATATGGCCGATTTCCCACAGAAGAGATTTTTGATGGACTTGCTATTCTGATTGGTGCTGTCCTTCTTTTTACTCCAGGTTTTCTTACAGATACGATTGGATTTATCCTATTATTCCCTCTTACAAGAAAGCCGATCAAACGATGGATGAAGGATATATTCCGAACCATGCTTAATAAAGGAACCATAACTGTTTTTGGAAGGTGGAGGTAACTTCAGCATGAATCAGCTTCTCCACCTTGTCAATTACGTCTTTCCCCCCTTTATAAACTCCCAAAGCTCTCTGAAAACCCCTGTTTGATAAAAAGTATTAATAATGACCAGAGATACAGGCCCGATGATTAAACCAGCGAAGCCAAGTACCTGGAAACCGACAAATAAGGCGATTAATGTCGCCAATGGATCTAATCCTATGTTTGACGATAATACTTTTGGCTCCATTAGCTGCCGTTGCAGGATAACGACTCCGTATAAAATGGACAATCCGATTGTGAGAAAATAATTTCCGGTAAAAAACATATATAAAATCCAAGGAACAAACACTAAGCCCGTCCCTAAATATGGCAGCAGATCAACAGCTCCAATGATTAGGGCTAAAGTGATGGCGTAATCAATTTGCAGAATTAAAAATCCAATGAGAACGATAACGGCTGTGATGGAAATCAGAATAAACTGGGCCCGGATAAAACCGGTTAACGCCCGTTGCAGACCACTTGTGACATTTTTGGCAGAAACCGCTACACGCTCAGGTGTGACCTTTTTGATTACATCTGATAATTTATTCCAGTCTTTACTGATAAAGAATGTCCCTAACAATGAAAAAATCATGACTGTTGCCAAATTCGGGATCCCGGCAATCTGATTGGGAATCCATGTTAGTATACTCTTAATTATCTGCTGTCCGGTATTTGAAATGCTGGAACCCATATTACTAATCTGTGACATAATCTCAGCTCGATAAGATTCATCAAGGCTGTCCATCATTTCACTTAACCGCTCATAGATGGGAATGACCTGTGCTGTTATCAGCTCCTGGAAAAAGCTGATAAGCTCTTCAAAATATTTAGGAACTTCTTTAGCGAGATAGGCAAAGCCGCTGACAATTTCTACGATCAACACGGTAATGACAGAAATAATCATTGCCAGAATAATTAATATAACCAGAAAGACAGCCAATGGCCGGGGAAGTTTCATTCGTCTTTCCAAATAGTTCACAAAGGGATTCATAATAAAAGCAAATAAAATAGCAAACAGGAATGGATATGTATATTTGGATAAAACGATAAAAACAGCAACAATGGCGGTCAGAACTCCAATAACCGCAAAGATCCTGAGCAATCTTTGTACATAGATATTCTGGATCAAGCAATCACCTCCTTTTTTGTCAGGAACTTATGTCTTTCCTTTTCCTGTTGACGACTGTGTTAAAATCTTTTTGGAATGTGACAGTCATCGCGTTAAGTGAAAGGAAGGAAAAGACATGCTATCTCAATCTACTGTATTTTTATTTATATTATTGCTATTAGGATTTATTGCAAAAAATCAGGCAATTATGATTGCTGTATATATTTTGCTGGGGATTAAATTATTTAATGTTGAAGAAAAGGTACTCCCTTATCTGGAGGCAAAAGGAATTAGTATAGGGGTCATTGTGATTACGGTAGCTGTTTTAGCTCCCATAGCTTCAGGAGAGATAGGATTTAAGGAATTGCTGGAAAGCATCAAGGGCTATTATGCATGGATTTCTTTAGCTGCAGGAGTGTTTGTAGCCTATATTGCCAGAGATGGTCTTACACTCTTATCAAGTGACCCCCATTTAACAACTGCGCTGGTTATAGGAACCATTTTAGGAGTGGTTTTATTTAATGGCGTTGCTGTAGGACCACTAATTGGTGCGGGAATTTCATTTCTGGTTATAAAAGGGGTAGACTTTTTTATCCAATTATTAGCTTAGAAAAATAAGTGATCAATCTGTAAAGAAAAGAACGGATTCTGCTATTTATAAAAACAGAAGTCCGTTCTTTTTTGGTAAATGTTGCAAATATCCGTAACTTAAAAAATATTTGATTTAAAAAATTCTGATTCAAATGTACAAAATAATTTCACATTCTACTGAATTTTGTTTATAATTAGTTATAGATGCTGTTATAGTTTTATATGCATCTATGGATATATTTAAAAGCGTTTTCTTTTATTATACTTTTTTAAAATCTCTAAAGGTTTTAAAAGTATAGAAAAATGAACCTCCGTCATTTTTGTGACGTACTCATTTTATTTTTTGCTTTTCTCAAAACAAGTGGGGAAATTTTTACGTAAAGGAGAGAGTTTACATGGCAGGAACAAAGGGACTTGAGGGAATCGTCGCAACGGAATCTTCCATCAGTTCAATCATTAATGACCAGCTTACATACGTTGGTTACTCCATTGATGATTTGGCTGAAAATTCAAGTTTTGAAGAAGTAATCTTCCTTTTATGGAACAAACGTTTACCTATTTCAAATGAGTTAACGAATCTAAAAAAAGATTTAGCAGAGAATATGGCTATTCCAAATGAACTCATTAATCACTTAAAGTCCTATGATTTAAAATCTGTTCATCCAATGGCAGCTCTTCGTACATCCGTATCTATGCTTGGTTTATATGATGATGAAGCTGATGTAATGGATGAAGAAGCAAATCGCAGAAAAGCGGCTCGTATCCAGGCCAAAATGCCTGCAATTGTTGCAGCTTTTGCAAGAATACGTAAGGGTGAGGAACCTGTTGCACCACGTAAAGATTTGAATTTTGCAGCCAATTTTCTGTACATGGTCAATGGAAAAGTTCCAGAGGACATTGAAGAAGAAGCGATGAACAAGGCTTTAATTCTTCATGCAGACCATGAGTTAAATGCCTCAACCTTTACAGCTCGTGTCTGTGTAGCTACTTTGTCCGATATTTACTCTGGTATCACTTCAGCTATTGGTGCATTAAAAGGGCCTCTTCATGGCGGAGCAAATGAGCGAGTGATGAAGATGCTGACTGAAATTGGAGAACCGGAAAATGCGATCGATTACATTAAAGAGAAACTGGCAAATAAAGAAAAAATCATGGGAATGGGCCACCGGGTATATCGCCAGGGTGATCCCCGTGCTAAACACTTGCGTAAAATGTCAGAGCATTTAACGGAAATTACGGGTCAATCAAAGTGGTATGACATGTCCGTTTTAATTGAGAATTATATAAAGGAAGAGAAAGGCCTTCCAGCCAATGTAGACTTTTATTCAGCTTCTGTATACCATAGTCTGGGTATTGAACACGACTTATTCACACCTATTTTTGCTGTAAGCCGTGTATCTGGCTGGTTAGCTCATATTCTGGAACAATATGAAAATAACAGACTCATTCGTCCCCGTGCTGAATACGTGGGTCCTGAAAACCAGGTGTATGAGCCTATTGAACATCGATAAAGATTGATAGACAGGATTTATAAGAGTCTGACAAGAAGCCAAACACGTTTGGCTTCTTGTCATGAGCAAAGCTGGTCTATAGCAAAAGTCATGAGAAAATGGTGAATTCTGCTTCAGTGTTAAATAGGAAATAGAGTTCTTTTTGCATTGGAGCATGATGTAACATATTATAGAATTGGACATCAAGTATTCATTATAGGAGGTATAAACATGAGTGAAAAAATTACAGTAGAAAATGGAAAAATGAATGTACCGAATCAACCAGTAATTCCGTTTATTGAAGGGGATGGAACAGGCCCGGATATTTGGGCTTCAGCCTCCCGTGTTTTAGAAGCAGCAGTAGAAAAAGCCTATAATGGTGAGAAAAAGATTGAATGGAAAGAAGTATTGGCAGGACAGAAAGCCTATGATAAAACAGGAGAATGGCTCCCGGACGAAACATTGGAAACCATTCGTGAATATAAAATAGCTATTAAAGGTCCTCTGACAACGCCTATTGGTGGAGGTATTCGTTCTCTTAACGTTGCCCTTCGTCAGGAATTGGATTTGTTTACGTGTCTTCGTCCTGTACGTTACTTTGATGGGGTACCGTCACCAGTAAAGCGTCCTGAAGATACAGATATGGCTATTTTCCGTGAAAATACGGAGGATATTTATGCAGGTATTGAATGGCAGGAAGGCTCTCCTGAAGTGAAAAAAGTGATCGATTTTCTTCAAAATGAAATGGGGGTACATAACATTCGTTTCCCTGAAACCTCAGGTATCGGTGTTAAGCCCGTCTCGGAAGAAGGAACAAAACGTTTAGTCCGTGCTGCTATTGACTATGCTTTTAACGAAGGACGTAAGAGTGTTACTCTGGTTCATAAGGGTAATATTATGAAGTTTACAGAAGGTTCCTTTAAAAACTGGGGCTACGAGGTAGCTGAACAGGAATACGGAGATAAAGTATTTACCTGGGCTGAATACGATCGTATTGTAGAAGAAAAAGGGAAAGATGCTGCTAATCAGGCGCAGGATGAAGCAGAAAAAGCTGGTAAGCTTATTGTTAAGGATGCCATTGCTGATATTTTCCTTCAACAAATACTGACTCGTCCAAAAGAGTTTGATGTTGTGGCTACAATGAACTTAAATGGTGACTATATTTCAGATGCGCTAGCTGCACAAGTAGGCGGAATCGGTATTGCACCAGGAGCAAATATTAACTCTGAATCCGGTCATGCTATTTTCGAAGCTACACATGGTACAGCTCCAAAGTATGCGGGACTTGATAAAGTTAATCCTTCTTCAGTTATCCTGTCAGGTGTCTTAATGCTTGAGCATATTGGCTGGAGAGAAGCAGCTGACTTAGTAACAAAAGCTATGGAAAAGACCATTGCAAGTAAAGTTGTTACTTATGACTTTGCCCGTTTAATGGATGGTGCTACTGAAGTGAAATGTTCTGAATTTGGAGATGAGCTCATCAAGAATATGGATGAGTAATCAGGAGTAAGGAGGCATACGTCATGGCAATTAAGCGTAAAAAGGTTTCTGTAATAGGTGCTGGTTTTACTGGTGCTACAACGGCTCTTATGGTGGCTCAAAAGGAGCTTGCGGATGTCGTGCTTGTGGATATTCCGGATATGGAAGATCCAACAAAGGGGAAGGCATTGGATATGCTGGAGGCTGGCCCTGTTCAAGGTTTTGATGCCAATATCACCGGTACATCTAATTATGAGGATACAAAGGATTCAGATCTTGTCATTATTACGGCAGGGATTGCCCGTAAACCAGGGATGAGCCGTGATGACTTAGTGAGCACTAATGCAAAGATTATGAAGACTGTGACAAAGGAAATTGTAAAATACTCTCCTGATTGTCTGATTGTGGTATTAACGAATCCTGTAGACGCAATGACCTATGCAGTGTTTCAGGAATCAGGATTCCCTAAAAACCGTGTCATCGGCCAATCGGGTGTGTTGGATACAGCCCGTTTCCGAACATTCGTTGCTCAGGAGCTGAATCTTTCTGTAAAAGATATTACAGGCTTCGTATTAGGCGGACATGGCGACGACATGGTTCCGCTAATCAGATACTCTTATGCAGGAGGAATTCCTCTGGAGAAACTATTGCCACAGGATCGAATAAATGCAATTGTTGAGCGTACCCGAAAAGGTGGAGGGGAAATTGTAGGTTTATTAGGTAATGGCAGTGCCTACTATGCCCCTGCAGCCTCCTTAACTGAAATGACAGAGGCCATCTTGAAGGACCAGCGAAGAGTGTTGCCTTCCATCGCCTACCTTGAAGGAGAATACGGATACGAAGGTATTTACCTTGGCGTTCCAACCATTCTTGGCGGCAATGGAATTGAAAAGGTCATCGAATTAGACTTAACAGATGATGAAAAAGCCGATCTAGATAAATCAGCTGATTCGGTTAAAAATGTACTAAAAGTATTATCATAGCGTTAGAAAAAGAATTCGGGAAATACCCCGGATTCTTTTTACACCATTAAGGAAAACGCTTACATAGGAGGTGTTGAAATGTTCTTTAAAAAAAGAAAGCTGGGCCATTCAATCAATGACCTTAAAATAGGAGATAGCTATGAGACGAACGTTAAAATGGAGGATAAGGATTTATTGCTGTATTTAGGATTAACGAATGATTCTAATCCTTTATATATTCAGCATGATTACGCTTCGCAGACACCATACAAACGTCCTCTTGTTCCTTCCATCATGCTTAACGGATTTATTTCAACAGCAGTAACTAATCAGCTGCCCGGACCTGGCAGCCATATAACTGAACAACATCTTTCCTATCAGAAACCGGTCTATCATGATGATGAAATTCATCTGCAATTGGAAGTTATGGAAATTGATACAGGAAACCATCGTACCATCCTGCAAATCTATGCCACAGATTCAGAACAGGATATCGTTATAGAAGGTAGAATTGAAGTTTGTCCCCCTTATCAGCCGGAGTCGATCATCAGCCGTTCTTTGGAAAACTTTCACTAGGATAGGATGGATTTCTGAGTACAAACTAATCTTTATCGAACCAATGTAAATATCATGTAAATTTTTATTTAGACTTCTTTTTATTTTCTTTCGCACGGTATATGATGGAGGTAAATAGAAGTTGGGGTGGTTAAATGGGGAAACGAATTTTAATCGTAGACGATGAAGAATCTATTGTAACGCTCTTAAAGTATAATATTGAACAGGCAGGTTTTGAAGCAGAAGCCGTTTATGATGGAGAAGAAGCCTTGAATGCTGCTGATAAGGAAGATTTTGATCTGATTATCCTCGATTTAATGCTTCCTAAATTAGATGGGATGGAGGTGTGCCGCACTCTTCGTCAAAGAGGGCTGGAAGTACCGATTCTAATGCTGACAGCAAAGGATGAGGAGTTTGACAGAGTACTCGGACTTGAAATCGGAGCCGATGACTATTTAACAAAGCCCTTCAGTCCCCGTGAAGTAGTCGCACGTATTAAAGCGATTTTAAGACGTTTTAAGAAAAAGGATCATGATGACAGTTCTGATAAGATTGTTATCAGCGACCTCGTTATCTATCCTGATCAGTATGAAGCCTATATGAATCAGCAGTTGTTGGAATTCACACCTAAAGAGTTTGAATTGCTTTTATATCTTGCCCGGAATTTTGGAAAAGTCCTGTCGAGAGATCAGCTGTTAAGTGCTGTCTGGAATTATGATTTTGTTGGTGATACCAGGATTGTCGATGTGCATATCAGTCATTTGCGGGAAAAAATTGAACCTGATACAAAAAAACCTGCATATATTAAAACGATTAGAGGGCTTGGCTACAAATTGGAGGCTCCTAAATAAATGAATAAATCATCATCTCGTACGTTTATGATTTATGCTGTTTTAATTGTCGTCAGTATGGTCATTATTGGTTTTTTGCTTGTACAAATTACAAAGAAATTCACGCTGGATGCTGTTGATGAGAGAGTCAGCGCAGAAAGTGAATATATTGGTCAATTATTGGATGATACTGAACAGGCAGAAGGAAATAAAGCTAACTTGTTAAAAACGGTAAGTAATCAGCTGAAATTAGGCATTTTATGGTTTAATCATGAACAGGAATTGGTTCTGAATACTGCTGGACAGGTGACGGATAAAAATCCATCTGAGATTATTCAATTTCTGCAAGGCAACATGGCAGATTTAAAGAACGAGGATCACTCACTGCATGAAGGGCTGTATTATTCAAAAAAATCTCTGGATAATAACGAAGGCACGCTCATATTTGTGCTGCCCATAAAATCAGTGAGTGGGATTACAGCCAATATATGGCTGCTTATCGGTGTTGTTTTATTTATGGTACTTATTATTATTTTTATTATTGGCTATCACTTTATGGATAAATATGTTAGGCCTGTTCGGAGTGCATCCCATGTGGCTTACCAGCTTGCAGAGGGAAACTACAATGCCCGCACGTACGAAACGCAGTATGGGGAAACGGGAAAACTGACAAATTCAATCAACCTGCTGGCCAGAAATTTATATGAGATGAATTTGCAGCGAGAGATACAAAACGATCGTTTAATGGCTGTTGTTGAAAACATGGATAGCGGTTTGATTTTAATAAATGAGAAAGGGTATATTCAGTTAGTGAATCGTTCTTTTCTTAACACATTTAAAGGAGATTCTGCCTCTTATTTAGGCTATTTATATTATGAGGCTCTTTCCTATAATCAGGTACATGATACGGTAAGAGATGTATTTATGTTTGAAGAGAATATCCAGAGGACACTGGTTGTTCCTTTTGATATTGAACGACGCTTTTTTATGATTTCCGGGGCACCTATTTTCAACCACCAGAAAAGATGGAAGGGTGTTGTCCTTGTTTTTCATGATATTACTGATTTGAAGCGTCTTGAGGAAATGAGAAAGGACTTTGTTGCGAATGTTTCTCATGAACTGAAAACACCTATTACGTCCATAAGAGGATTTGCTGAAACTCTATTAGGCGGAGCACAGGAAGATCCTGAAGTACGAGAGAAATTTTTATCTATTATTCATAAGGAAAGTGGAAGGCTGCAATTATTAATCAGTGATTTGCTGGAGCTGTCAAAACTTGAAAAAGAGGATTTCCACTTAAATATAGACAGGATTAAACTAAAAAGTCTGATTGATGATGTCCTCTCCCTTGTACGTCATTCGGCTGAAGAAAAACAAATTCAAGTAAAAGTGGACGTTGCCCCTTCGCTGGAGCTTGAAGCAGACGCCACTCGTTTTACACAGCTATTATTAAATCTGCTGTCAAATGCAATTCACTATACACCAGAAGACGGTCAGATAAATATAGGAGCAGAAGAGAACAGGAATGAGGTCCAAATTAACATAACAGATACAGGTATTGGCATTCCACAGGAGCACCTTCCGAGAATTTTTGAACGGTTTTATCGTGTGGATAAGGCGAGAAGCAGGAACTCCGGAGGGACAGGATTAGGTCTAGCCATTGTTAAACATATAGCAGAGGCACACGATGGGAAAATTGAGGTAGAGAGTACAATTAATGAAGGAACAACATTTTCTGTCAGGGTTCCGAAGAAGTTTACAGAATCTTCATCTTAAATACATAGCAGCTAAATAATCGTCTGATAATCTATATAATAACCCTTTCATCCGAATTAACTGTTTGATAGAGATTAAAAGTCTCTATCTTTTTTTTGTTGTTATTGAAACCTTTTTGTACGTTAATCGTAATACAATTGTAAAAAAATATATAGGTACATAGGAGGGCACCACATGAGTTTACGTCGGATATATATGTGGATCGGAATAGTAATCATTATTATCATTCTAGGTTTGTCAGTTGCTACAAGCTGGTATACCGTTGACGAATCTGAGCAGGCAGTGGTCATCACTCTTGGGGAAGCAGAGGAAACGAACACGGAGCCTGGTCTGCATTTCAAATTGCCATGGCCGATTCAGACGGTAGAAACCCTGTCACAGGAAACCTTTAGCCTGGACTTCGGTTATGATCCTGACAGTGAAGAGGATGCTGATGTAATAAGGATGATTACCGGAGATGAAAATATTGTTCTGGCCGATCTGGTCGTTCAGTGGAGAATAATAGAACCTGAGAAATACTTGTTTAATTCAACCGACCCCAAAGGCGTCTTAGAGAACGCTACTTCAGCTTCTTTAAGAGGGATTATCGGAACATCTGAAATTGATGAAGCCTTAACTTCCGGAAAAGCGGAAATAGAAAATGACGTTCGGGATTTACTGACGAAGCTCATATCAGACTATGACATTGGGATATCCATACTTGATGTGAAGCTGCAGGAAGTAGACTTGCCCAATCAGGAAGTACGAAAAGCATTCACAAAAGTAACAGATGCCAGAGAAACGATGAATACAAAGATTAATGAGGCAAGGAAATATGAAAATCAACAGGTAGAAGAAGCATTAGGGGAAAAGGATGCAATCATTTCGCGCGCTGAAGGGGATAAAGTAGAAAGAATTGAAAAGGCCCGTGGGGATATTTCCCAGTTCAATGCCTTATATGAAGAATATGCAGACTCACCTGATGTAACCAGAGATCGCCTGGTCATTGAAACCCTTGAGGATGTATTGCCGAATGCACAGGTTTATATTCTGAATGAGGATGGAAATACACTTCAATATTTACCTTTAACGAATCAGGCAAATACCCAGACCATTCGTCCGGGCGATAGCGAGACATCGCAAAATACAGATGAGGCAGAAGGGAGCAATAGCAATGAGTGATGAAAATGTTTTTGACATGAAGACGTCAAAACCTGTGAACTTCAGAAAATATATGAAGGCTGGAATTTCCATCCTCATACTGATTATTCTGCTGATAACGATTTTAAACAGCATGATGATTACGAAAGAGGGAGAGTATAAAGTGGTCCGCCAGTTTGGAGAGGTTGTACATGTAGAAGGTGAACCCGGGCTTCACTTTAAGATTCCATTTATTCAGACGACAACAACATTGCCAAACAAAAATATGAGTTATGATATGGAAGAGCAGGAGATTAACACGCTTGATAAAAAGCGAATTATTATTGACAACTATGCAGTTTGGCGTATCACTGATCCAACCAGAATGATTAATACTGCAAAAACTGTCGTAGGGGCCCAGTCCAGAATGGGAGAATTTATTTTCTCCACGGTTCGAACGGAACTAGGACAAATGAATTATGAAGAAATCATTAATGATGAAAAGTCATCCAGAAGTGATTTGAATATCAGAATCACGGAGAGGGTTAATGAGTTATTAAGTGATTATGGTGCAGAAGTAAGGGATGTGCGAATTAAACGTACGGACTTACCAGAAGCCAATGAACAATCCGTGTATACGAGAATGATTTCTGAAAGAGAATCAACAGCACAGGAATACTTGTCAAGAGGTGAAGCGGAAAAGAGCCGTATCATGGCAGAAACCGACCGTGAGGTACAGGAAATGCTGTCCAAGGCAAGAGCAGATGCAGAACAAATTCGGGCGGAAGGAGAACAGGAAGCAGCTCAGATTTATAACGAAGCATTCTCCAAAGATCCTGAATTTTACCGTTTATATCGCACCCTTGAATCCTACAAGACAACGGTGGATGATCAGACGACCATCATTCTCCCTCACGACTCACCATATGCAAGGACATTGCTCGGTTATTTTGGGGAATAATGAATAAACAGACGTTTTTTTCCTTCTTATCCAATACGTGATAAAATAGAAGGAAAGAAACGTCTTTTTGATTGAATATGAGGAGTGGGAAGATGTCACAAAAATTAGTATTGATTGACGGGAACAGTATTTTGTATCGTGCCTTTTTTGCCTTGCCTTTACTGAACAATGAAAAAGGGGTTTACACAAATGCTGTGTACGGATTTACAACAATGCTTTTAAGGATTTTGGAGGAAGAAAAGCCGACCCATTTACTGGTGGCCTTTGATGCAGGGAAAACAACTTTTCGTCATAAAACCTATACAGAATACAAAGGTGGTCGTCAGAAAACTCCATCTGAGCTTTCTGAGCAGTTTCCACTAGTTAAAGAATTACTTGAATCCTTTGAGATTTCCCATTATGAAATAGATCAATTTGAAGCTGATGATATTATTGGCACCCTCTCTAAGTCTGCAAAGCAGGATGATATGGAGGTGAAAGTCATTTCAGGTGACCGGGACCTTTTACAATTAGTGGACAAGGATGTGAATGTTTCATTAACCAAAAAGGGAGTCACCAACATTGAAAATTACACACCGGATTTCTTAGAGGAAAAAATGGGGATTCGCCCTGATCAGGTCGTCGATATGAAGGCACTGATGGGGGATAGTTCAGACAACATTCCGGGTATACCAGGGGTTGGCGAAAAGACGGCAGTTAAACTGTTAAATCAGTTTGGTACTCTAGAATCGATTTATGAAAACATGGATGAAGTAAGCGGAAAGAAATTAAAGGAAAAGCTGGAAAACCATAAAGATGATGCATTTATGAGTAAGGAACTGGCTACGATTAATCGGGATTCTCCTGTAACTGTGAAATTGACGGATGTTACCTATGATGGCTATCCATCACAAAAGGTGCTGGGACTCTTTAAAGAACTGGGCTTCCATTCACTGCTGACCCGAATTGATGGAGGAGAAGCTGAGACAGAAGAGCAGGCCGACGCTCTTGAAGATATTGATTTTACAGTTATAGAAGACGTTAAGTCAGATATGTTTACAGGTGAAGATGCATTATTTGTTGAAATGCTTGAGGAACATTACTACTATGGGACGATTTTAGGTTTTGGTGTGGTAAATAACCAGGGCCATTATTTCATCCCGACCGTGGCAGCATTGGAATCCGACGTATTTAAAAACTGGGCTGAAAACAAGGATAAGAAAAAATTTGTATTTGATGCGAAACGGGTAACGGTAGCCCTTAAACGGAAAGGGATTGATATCAAGGGCTTAAGCTTTGATATGCTGCTGGCTTCCTATATTATTAACCCGGCAGAAAATCATCATGATGTTCCCTCCATCAGTCAGCGAATGAATTATCATAACCTTTCCTATGATGAGGAAGTATTTGGAAAGGGAGCAAAGCAGAAGGTTCCGGAGTCTGAGGTCTTGTCTGAACATGTGGTGAGAAAGGCGAACGCGATTTTTCATTTAAAAGACCAGATTGTAGAAAAGCTGAAAGAAAATGATCAGCAACGCTTATATACGGAGCTTGAGCTTCCGTTAGCTACCGTTCTGGGTGAAATGGAGTATTACGGGGTAAAGGTTGACACCAATCGTCTTAATGAAATGGGCGAGGAGTTAAAAGAGCGTTTGGACACCCTGGAACAGGAAATTTATGAATTAGCCGGCGAACGCTTTAATATAAACTCACCTAAACAGCTGGGCGTTATCCTATTTGAAAAACTGGAGCTCCCAGTGATTAAAAAGACAAAAACGGGCTATTCAACGGCAGCTGATGTACTGGAACAGCTGAAGGACAAACATGAGATTATGCCTAAGATCCTGCTATATCGCCAGTTGGGCAAATTACAGTCTACTTACATAGAGGGATTGTTAAAAGTCGTTGATGAAGATGAACAAAAAATTCATACAAGATTTAATCAGGCTTTAACACAAACTGGACGATTAAGCTCTACAGAACCAAACCTGCAAAATATACCGATTCGTCTTGAAGAAGGAAGAAAGATTCGCCAGGCCTTCGTTCCTTCAAATGAAAACTGGGTCATTTTTGCAGGAGATTATTCCCAAATTGAACTAAGAGTACTGGCGCATATAGCTGGTGATGAAAAACTGATTGATGCCTTCCGAAATAACCAGGATATTCATACAAAGACAGCGATGGATGTGTTTAACGTTAGCGAGGATGATGTGACGTCCAATATGAGGCGCCAGGCAAAGGCTGTAAACTTTGGAATTGTATATGGGATCAGTGATTACGGTTTAAGCCAAAGTCTTGGCATTACCAGAAAGGAAGCAAAGGCGTTTATTGAAGCCTACTTTGAGAGCTTTCCCGGCGTGAAGAAGTATATGGATGAAATTGTGAAGGAAGCAAAACAAAATGGTTATGTTCAAACCCTTATGAACAGACGCCGTTACTTACCTGAAATCAACAGCCGTAATTTTAACCGGAGAAGCTTTGCAGAACGTACAGCAATGAACACACCTATTCAGGGAAGTGCTGCTGATATTATTAAAAAAGCGATGATCGATTTAGCGGCTCGTCTGGAAGAGGAAAAGTTTGAGGCTAAATTACTGCTTCAGGTCCACGATGAGTTGATCTTAGAGGCACCTGAAAATGAGGTGGAACAGCTTCAGCAGACCGTGCTGGACGTTATGGTAAATACGGTTCAATTGGATGTTCCATTAAAAGTCGATTTTGCCCATGGTACAACATGGTTTGATGCGAAATAATCAGGGAGCGAAGCAAAATGCCAGAACTGCCAGAAGTAGAAACTGTAAAAAAAACACTGAAACAGATTGTGGTTGGTAAAAAAATACAGGATGTAACGATACGCTGGGAAAACATTGTACAATACCCAAAAGAACCTGAGGCGTTTCAGGAGGAAATCAAGGGTCAAACGATAGAGGGGCTGGGACGAAAAGGAAAGTTCCTGCTGTTTTATTTAGATCATCACGTGCTCATTTCCCATTTACGAATGGAAGGGAAGTACGCCATTTATGACCAGGGTGAGCCTGTAGATAAGCATACCCATGTCATCTTTCATTTTGCGGATGGAACCGAGCTGAGGTATAAAGATGTAAGGAAATTTGGAACGATGCACTTATACGAAAAGGGGAAGGAATGGTCACTTCCCCCTCTTAATAAGCTTGGTCCAGAACCGTTTGATGAAAATTTCAACTCTGACTACCTTTACCAGAAATGTCAGAGGACAACCCGGAACATAAAAAATACCTTGTTGGACCAGACCGTTGTTGCAGGACTGGGAAACATCTATGTAGATGAAGCCTTATTCAGAAGCAGAATCCATCCGCTAACCATTGCCTCAGAGCTCTCGAAAGAAGAATGCTCTGTATTAGCCGAGGAAATCGTTCATACGCTGAATGATGCTGTAGCTGCAGGAGGTACAACCATCCGATCCTATTTAAACAGTCTGGGTGAAATGGGTCTGTTTCAATTACAGCTCTTTGTCTATGGACGAGAAGGACAGGATTGTAAACGCCGTGGTCACTCCATTGAAAAAATAAAAGTTGGTGGCCGGGGGACTCATGTATGTCCCTATTGTCAGAAGCAAAAATAAACAGAATTGGCACGAAGAAGGGGCTCCCTCCATATAATAGTCTAGATATTTGCAGGAGGGAGCCGATCCTATGGCGGAATGGTTAACGTTAGGTTTGCTTAGTTTTGCCGTCAGTTTTGATAGTTTTGCTGCAGGATTTACGTTTGGTCTTCGTAAAGTAAGGATTCCTGTAAAATCACTGCTTTATATAGGGTTCGTTACAGCTATTGTTTTTACATTTGCAATGCTGATTGGAAAACAGGTCGTTGGGCTTTTTTCTCCTGCCATTGCAGATATTATTGGCGGAACGTTATTTATCGGGATAGGGATATGGGTTATTTATCAATTCTTTCGTGATCAAAAGGAAGCCAAAAGTCATTCTAAGGTATATCTGTTTAAGTGGGAAATAAAATCCCTTGGCATTGTCATCCAGATATTAAAGGATCCGAACCAGGCAGATATGGATTCTTCAGGAGATATTAAGGGGCTTGAGGCCTTTGTTTTAGGAACCGCATTATCATTAGATGCTTTCGGTGCCGGAATTGGTGCTGCTATATTTGGCTTTTCTCCTTTCTTAACGGCAGGCTGTATTGCCTTTATGTCCAGTCTGTTTCTGTTTATGGGTACCAAAAGCGGATACGTTTTATCGAAGTGGAAGTGGGTTGAGAAATTTGCGTTTCTTCCTGGTGTTATTTTAATTTTGCTTGGTTTTTTTAAATTATCATAATTAAAGGAGTTCGGAAAAGTGGCTATTGTTATCGGTTTAACAGGCAGTATTGCAACAGGAAAGAGCACAGTTTCCAGCATACTTAAAGAGCATGGATTGCCCATTGTCGATGCGGATCAGATATCCAGAATCGTTGTGGAGCCTGGTGAAAGGGCATATCAGGGGATTGTTGACACCTTTGGAGAGGAAGTTTTATATGAAGATGGGACGCTGAATCGAAAAAAATTAGGTTCGATTGTTTTTACTGATGAATCAAAAAGAGAGCAGCTCAATGCCATCGTACACCCGGAAGTACGCCGCAAAATGCTTGAACAGCGGGATGAGTATGTAAAGAAAGGATATAAGGCAGTTGTTATGGATATCCCTTTGCTGTTTGAAAGCAGACTTACCCATTTTGTCGATCGAACGATAGTAGTATACGTGGGAGAGGAAACACAGTTAAAGCGTCTTATGGAAAGAGATAATAGTTCAAGAGAAGAAGCCCTGCAGCGGATCCATTCGCAGCTATCTGCAGAGAAGAAGGCAGAAATGGCCGATGCTGTGATTCATAATGAAGGAACTATACAGGAGACGAATGAACAGGTTCATGAATTGCTGAGAAAATGGGAGATTATATAAAGAATGCTGACTCAATAAATAGGAGTCAGCATTTTTTCGTATAGAATGAACTTTTTATTTCATTATTTCTAACTAAATAGGAAGCTTCTCTAATTCTTTAATTAAGCTACATTTTCTTCACACTTTTTGAAATATTGTGTTATACTATTATTAAAAAGTGTAACATAAATAAAAGTCGGGGAGGAAAGGGTCCTATGGAAAAGCATCGGATAGCAATAAATGGATTTGGAAGAATCGGACGGATGGTGTTCCGGAATGCAATTATGGATAAAAGCTTTAAGGTTGTAGCTATAAATGCAAGTTATCCCCCTGAAACGATCGCTCATTTAATAAAATATGACAGCACCCATGGACGTTTTGATAAGGAAGTCAAAGCCCATGAGAATGGGATTGAAGTTGATGGAGAGTTCGTGAAGCTCATTGCTCAGCGTAATCCTGAATGGCTGCCATGGAAGGATCTTGAGGTAGATATTGTCATAGAGGCCACTGGAAAGTTTAAAACAAAGGAAACAGCCTCGTTACATTTAGATGCCGGAGCCAGAAAAGTAATCATTACGGCACCAGGAAAAGATATCGATGGCACATTTGTAATCGGTGTCAATGAAGAGGATTATCATCCTGATTATGACCACGTTATTTCGAATGCATCCTGTACAACAAACTGCTTAGCACCGGTAGTCAAGGTGCTGGATAACCATTTTGGGGTTGAAAATGGTTTAATGACAACTGTTCACGCTTTTACCAACGATCAGAATAATATTGATAATCCGCACAAAGATTTACGCAGGGCACGCTCCTGCACACAATCTATCATTCCTACTTCAACCGGTGCCGCTAAAGCCATTGGAGAGGTATTGCCACATTTAAACGGAAGGCTTCACGGAATGGCGTTGAGGGTTCCTACCCCAAACGTTTCACTGGTTGACCTGGTAGTGGATATCCGTAAGACGGCAACAGCTGAGGACATTAACAGAGCTTTTCAAATGGAAGCAGAAGGTCGTATGAAGGGAATTCTCGATTATAATGAAGAGCCCCTGGTGTCTATCGATTATACAACAACGTCCGCCTCTTCCATTATCGACGGTTTATCAACCATCGTCCTGGATGAAAATAAAGTGAAAGTGCTTGCGTGGTATGATAATGAATGGGGATATTCCTGCCGTGTTGTTGATTTAGCAAAATATGTAGGCAGCAGACTGGCAAATGAAACCATTCCTTCTGTGTAATCGTAAGAAATGGTAAGAACAAATAGTTACCCAGCTATTGCAATCTACCTTAGAACACTTTATACTATTTGATACTTTAAACATGCAAAACGTATGGAATCTATTTGTTTTAACTTTAATCTGCTGGTGGTTCGATTATTAAAAATAGATCCCGCAGCAGTTTGAAAATATGGTTTTGGTACAGGGGAATGGTAATGGATACAATAGGGACGCATGTGATCGCCGAGCTATGGGATTGCAGCATTGAAAAATTAAATAGTCTTGAGTTTAATGAGAAAATGCTTGTAGAAGCAGCTTTAATTGCCGGGGCAGAAGTACGCGAGGTAACCTTTCATAAATTTTCTCCACACGGGATTAGCGGCGTTGTGCTAATATCCGAGTCTCACTTAACCATACACAGCTTCCCTGAACATGGATATGCGAGCATAGATGTATATACCTGTGGAGAACGAATGCAGCCAAAAAGAGCCATTCAATTTATCACGCAGTCATTGGAAGCTAAGTCAGTTGAAAAGATAGAAATCCCCAGAGGCAAGGCGCCGATTCAGTTAAATTCAGAAGCTTATTAGATTTAGAGCACCTGGATGATTCGTCCAGGTGCTTCTGTTTGCTTATGCGGTCTCACCTAAGCGGTCGCCTCCGCTTTTCTACTTATGTTATAATATTGTAATAGATGTCGAATGAAATTTAATTCGGAGTTGATATAAATGAGATGTCCGACCTGCCATTATAAAAATACAAAAGTGCTGGATTCAAGGCCTATTGAAGAAGGTGGAGCGATTAGAAGACGCCGGGAGTGCGAAAAATGTCAATATCGCTTCACTACATTTGAACGAATTGAAGAAATTCCGTTAATTGTTGTCAAAAAGGAAGGTACACGCGAGGAGTTTAGCAGGGAAAAGCTTTTACGAGGGTTAATCAAGGCCTGTGAAAAAAGGCCGGTAGCACTGGAAAGAATCGAAAATGTTGTTACCGAAGTAGAGAACGAGTTGAGAAACCAGGGTGATTCCGAGGTTCAAAGTGAAGATATTGGCAGAATGGTTATGGACCGACTGAAAGAAATTGATGAAGTTGCATACGTTCGATTTGCATCGGTTTACCGTCAATTTAAAGATTTAAACGTATTTATGCAGGAATTAGAGGATTTGATAAAAAGGACAAATGGTCATGATAATTGAGATAAAGGAGCCTGTTCCTTATGAATGATCGTATAAAAAGTTTATTGCCCAATGATCGATATTACACCAAGCTTCAGGCATCTTGTCATGAGGACTATGTATTGGCTTTGACTCATTTGTATCAGCCGTTAATAGGTATACAAGCGGTTTCCATTTACCTTACGATGGTAAATGAAGCCAAGATGAATCGTGATTGTTCAACCCATCATCATATTATGAACATGGTAAACATTGATTTAGATGATTTTTACGAAGCCAGAATCAAATTAGAGGCCATTGGATTGTTGAAAACATATATGGCGGATACGGATGTACGCACTTATTATTATGTTTTAATCCCACCATTTTCTACTGCCGCCTTTTTTGAAGATTCCATGCTTTCTATTCTGCTGGAACATCATATTGGACAAAAACCGTACAATGATTTGAAACGAAAGCTCATCTCATCAACTATACCCGATCAGGTCTCTGATCAAACGAAGTCATTTAAAGATGTGTTTTCGACGGTACAAAAACCAGCTGCAGATTTGCCGGCATCTGATTCCACCCATGAACAGGAAAGCACTCCAGAACCTGCTTTAGAAGAAGAAATGAAAGTGGACTTTGAATGGCTCGAGCAAAGCCTGCGGAAAAATAATATGAATACCGCAAAAATATTTACCACTGAAAACCGGTCATTGATAAATAATCTTGCAGAAATCTATCAGGTTGATACAATTTATCTTGAGAAGGCCATTTTATGGTCTGTAAATGAAAATATGGAACTATTAAAAGATGAATTGCATGAAGTTTGCAAAGACTATTATGCTAAAACTTTCCATACAGAAAAACCAGAACTTCAACTCAAAATAAATAATAAAAAGGAACAAAGCAATGATCAAAAACCTGTTCCTCAATCTAAAGAGGGAAAATTAATTCAGCATTTTGAAAACATTACTCATCGTGAAATACTGGAGGATTTCTCCAGAACCGGTGTTGCATCCGAGCAGGAGGTTAAAATGATTACGAACGCCATGTTTCGCCATGGACTGCCTCAGAGCGTGATAAATGTTCTGGTTCATTATGTCCTTCAAAAATCAGACATGAAACTAACTCGGAATTATATAGAAAAAATAGCGACCCACTGGGCACGTAAAAATGTAAAAACCGCCAAACAGGCCATGCAGCTGGCTAAATCAGAAGCAAAGCTCTACCAGTCATGGGGAAAGAAAAGAAATACTCATAAGAAAAAAGAAGTTCTTCCTGAATGGTTCAAGAAAGAAAGTCAATCGGAGCAGCAAAAAACGAAACAGCCGGAGAAAAGTGAGCAGGACATCCAGAAGGAAAAACAGGAATTACAAGAAGCTTTAAAAAATATGTCAACGAAATCTTTTAATCATTAAGGGTGATCGGAAATGGAATCCATACAATCTGCTCTTCGAAGGTGGATGAGCGAAAGCAATAGCTTCCAGGAGTCCTATGAAAAAATGAAGAGCGAAATTTTACAGGCGCCTGAGATCAAGCAATTTTTAGATGAAAATCAGCATTTAACCCGAAGTGACATTGAACGTCAGCTGATTAAGCTTTATGAATATACATCCCAGTCAAAGGATTGTGAAAAGTGTTCTTCGTTAAATGAATGCTGTAATATCGTCCGGGGCTATGCACCCAAAATTTCTACGGAAGGGAATCAGATTAAGTTAACCTATGAAAAGTGTTCCCGTAAGATGCAGCAGGATGAGCAGCTTCGAAAAAAATCATTTGTACAAAGCTTATACATGCCTAAGCGATTATTGGAGGCACGACTGGACGAGGTTGAGCTGGATGACCCGGAGCGCTTCGAAGCTATTCGTAAAATTGAACGTTTTCTGCATGAAGCAGAGCATAATCCTTCAAAAGGCCTGTATTTATACGGTCCCTTTGGTGTGGGAAAAAGCTATTTATTAGGTGCACTTGCTAATGCGTTAGCTGAGCGCGAGATTAAAACTCTATTTATTTATATGCCGGAGTTTGTGAGAGAAATTAAATCCTCGATTAATGACTCGACCATTAATGAGAAAATTGACCGTTTTAAGCGGATACCAGTATTAATTCTTGATGATATTGGATCCGAGCATCAGTCACCCTGGTTCCGTGATGAAGTGCTGGGAGCTATATTACAGTATCGCATGATGGAGGAGCTGCCTGTTTTCTTTACTTCCAACTATAGTTTGAAGGAACTTGAAGTGGTGCTGGCCTCTGCCAGTAAGGTGGAAGCAGAGGAATTAAAGGCCCGTCGTATTATAGAGCGTATCAGGCAGGTAAGTGAGCCAGTGGCCATGCTGGGTCAGAATAGAAGATCATAATAAAAAAAATGAAATAACGAATGTTAGAAGTGAAACGGCTCATAGGAATCGGGGAAATTCCAATGATAGCTGTTTCACTTTTATTTTTTGTTCATTTTATCCTTGTTTGTCCCATATAATGTAACAGTTTGATGGGAAAGAGGGATGAAGTTCATGGGTTTGGTGATTCACTTTTTTAAAGAAGATGAAGCAGAAGCATATTTTCATAAGATCTACAGTGAAGATGAAATCAATCGTATTCAGTTTGAAAGGGGGGAAGGTCCATCTTATTTTATTAAAGCAGATGTTCAGCTGGACAGGAAAAGTGATATGTGGAGAAAGATGATTCATGCTCTTCTTTATGTGTTTATTCAGTACCGTTTACCGGTTCTGTCGAAGGATATTTTAAAAAAGGTCTACTACTTCTCGGATGAACACGAACTGATGCATATTATTCCTATATTACAATCTGTGATGCAAAATCCGAAAAGCTATGGTACACAGTCGGACCTTAAGGCAGCCGCTGAGTTTTATCAAATATTTGAGAACCATGTAAGCCGGAATCAGATTGTCTCGTTTGACTTTTTTATGGAAGATAATCAGCAGTTTTTTAGAGAGCAACTGATTGATATTACTGGATATGCCATTGAAGAGTGGAAGCGGGAGGAGGATTATCAGGATTTTATTCATCGATTAAGAGGGTACTTTAAAAGCAGAGAGCCGAGGACCGGCCTGCTTATTATTACATATCATCATGAATTTCAGTTTTTCAGAGAAACAGGAAAGCCATATACAACAAGTGAATTAAAGGCTTTGCAAAATAAGGAATCTTTACATTTTATTGATTTATTATCATCTGAATTTCCTTTATCCTGCCTGCTTGGTATTGCACCAGAGAAAATCGTCATTTACACATCAAAGCCTTCCGATCCGAAAGTGATTTTTCTGCAAAATATTTTTCAGGAGCATGCAAGCGTACAATCAATGGAAAAACTTCCTTTTATTATGAATTAACGTCCTTTACGAAAAAGACTTGACAAAGAAGGGAATTATCCATATAATTCATTCATAACTACAAAACAAGAAGATGATTGCGGTAAGGATAAGGACATGAACAATGTCAATCGGCTGAACAGAGAGGGAAGTCAAAGGCTGCGAGCTTCCTGAGTACGAGTCATTGTTTACCACCTTTGAACCCTGATTGTGAAAATAGAGTAATAATCAGCGCTGATCCACGTTACGGATCCCATTAAGTGCCGTTTTGAAAAGAACGGAACCAGGGTGGAACCACGGGTGAAGATAAGCTCGTCCCTTTTTGGAGGGACGGGCTTTTTTTAATGCCTTCCTTTTTATCACGCATTAACTGTCCGTAATACCCCACTGATGGAAGTTTCACTTTATCAGCATAAATAAACGATTTAGAAGGAGTGATTGCAGTGGCAGAACAAGTAAACATTACCTTTCCCGATGGTGCTGTAAAGGAGTTTCCCCAGGGCACAACGAGTGAGGATATTGCTCAGTCCATTAGTCCTGGTCTGAAAAAACAGGCAGTAGCAGGTAAAGTAAATGGAGAACTGTATGATTTACGCAGACCCATTGATAAGGATGCAAAGGTTGAAATTGTCACATTAAGAAATGAGGAAGGAATAGAAATTCTTCGTCATTCAACGGCACATCTAATGGCTCAAGCCATTAAACGATTATATAAAGATGTGAAGCTTGGTGTGGGACCTGTTATAGAAAATGGGTTTTATTACGACCTGGATATGGAGGAAAAAATTACTCCGGAAGAATTGGAAAAAATAGAAAAGGAAATGAAGAAAATTGTGGATGAAGCTCATGAGGTTCAAAGAGTGGAGGTTACCCGTGAGGAAGCTAAGGAAATGTACCGTGAAATTGGGGATGACCTAAAGCTGGAACTCATTGATGATATTCCCGAGGGTGATCCGATTACCATTTACAAACAGGGAGAATTCTTTGACTTGTGCCGTGGTCCCCACGTTCCCCATACAGGGAAAATTAAAGTGTTTAAGCTATTAAATATTTCCGGAGCTTACTGGCGCGGAGATAGTGATAATAAAATGCTTCAGCGTATCTATGGAACGGCCTTTGAGAAGAAGGGTCAGTTAGAAGAGCATTTGAAGATGCTGGAGGAAGCTAAAGAAAGGGATCACCGTAAGCTTGGAAAGGAACTCGATTTATTTACCGTTAATCAGAAGGTTGGACAAGGTCTTCCTCTATGGTTACCTAAAGGTGCTACCATCCGACGTACCATTGAGCGCTATATTGTAGACATTGAAGAAAGATTGGGCTATGACCATGTTTATACTCCAGTACTGGGCAGTGTAGATTTATACAAGACCAGTGGACACTGGGATCATTATCAGGATGATATGTTCCCGACATTGGAAATGGATAATGAGGATCTCGTATTACGCCCTATGAACTGTCCGCATCATATGATGGTTTATAAAAATGAACTCCACAGTTATCGGAATCTGCCTGTACGTATTGCAGAGTTAGGAACGATGCACCGCCATGAAATGTCAGGAGCACTGGCAGGCTTGCAGCGAGTGCGTGCCATGACTTTGAATGATGCTCATATTTTTGCCCGTCCGGATCAACTAAAAGATGAGTTTATCCGTGTGGTCAACTTGATTAAAACCGTCTATCAGGACTTCGGGATTAACGACTATTATTTCCGTTTATCCTATCGTGACCCTGAAGATAAAGAAAAATATGTGGATAATGATGAAATGTGGGAAAAGGCACAGGCACTTCTTAAGGAAACCATGGAGGAAATGGAACTTGAATATGTAGAAGCCGAGGGAGAAGCGGCTTTTTATGGTCCGAAGCTTGATGTACAGGTGAAAACAGCGATGGGTAAGGATGAAACCCTCTCAACTGTACAACTTGATTTCCATCTTCCAAATCGTTTTGACTTAACCTATATTGGTGAGGATGGTAAAGAGCATCGTCCCGTAGTTATTCACCGAGGTGTTGTATCCACCATGGAACGGTTTGTAGCCTTTCTTATTGAAGAATATAAAGGCGCCTTTCCAACCTGGCTTGCTCCTGAACAGGCAAGAATTATCCCGGTTTCTATGGATGCCCACTTTGATTATGCAAAAGAGGTAAAGGATCAGCTTCGCAAGGAAGGCTTCCGTGTAGAAGTCGATGAAAGAGATGAGAAAATCGGCTATAAAATTAGAGAAGCCCAAACCCAAAAAATCCCTTATGCGCTTGTCGTTGGGGATAAGGAAATTGAACAAAATGCCGTCAATGTACGTAAATACGGAGCGCAGGACTCCGAAACGAAAGAACTGCAGCAATTCGTTCAGGATATGAAAGAAGACGTCGAGCATATGTCTAAAAAATAATAGATGAGAGGGGGGGATTTCCCTCTCTCATTAAAAAGTGTTGACAAATACGTCTTGTCCGTCATATAATACTAAGAGTGAATTAAATAAGGTCTATGTGAAAGTAGAAGCACCCGCTTCTCGCCTGATCGACGCTTATTAGCAGTTGGCAGGCTAAAACAACTTTTCTTCTTTACCGAAGAATATGTGAAGTGTGGGTGCAGTATGTGTACCGACGCTTTTTTTATGGAAATAAAAATGTCGGATGCCGGACCTGATTTTCTCAAATATTTTTTGGAGGTGGCTTACGATTAGCAAAGGCGAAACATTAATTAATGAGCGAATTCGAGCACGCGAAGTCCGTTTAATTGGTGCAGATGGAGAACAGATTGGCGTAAAATCACGTCAGGAAGCTTTGAAGATTGCAGATCAGGCAAATCTTGACCTTGTATTAGTAGCTCCAAACGCAAAACCACCTGTTTGCCGAATTATGGATTATGGTAAATACCGTTTCGAGCAACAGAAGAAGGAAAAAGAAAAGCGTAAGAAGCAAAAGGTCATTAATGTTAAAGAGGTACGCTTAAGTCCTGCAATTGAAGAGCATGACTTCAACACCAAATTACGGAATGCCCGCAAATTCCTTCAAAAAGGTGATAAAGTGAAGGCGGCTGTTCGATTCCGCGGTCGTGCTATTACCCATAAAGAGCTTGGCCAAGAGGTTCTCGATCGTATGGCTGAGGAATGTAAAGATATTGCTACCCTTGAGACGAAGCCTAAAATGGAAGGTCGCAATATGTTTATGATGCTCGCACCTTTAAATGAAAAATAAGCTGGTCCAGCAGAGCAGTAATTAATCAAAGGAGGACACACATTATGCCTAAAATGAAAACCCATAAAGGTTCACAAAAACGTTTTAAGAAAACTGGTAATGGTAAAGTAAAACGTGCACATGCGTATACAAGTCACTTGTTTGCGAATAAATCCACAAAACAGAAGCGTAAATTGCGTAAATCCGCTCTTGTTTCTAGCAGTGATATGAAACGCATCAGCTCAATGCTACCTAAAAAGTAAGAAAAAACAACGATAGATAAGATTATTAGGAGGGAACAACTATGCCACGTGTAAAAGGCGGTACAGTAACACGCAGACGTCGTAAACGTGTTCTAAAGTTAGCGAAAGGTTATTATGGTTCAAAGCATGCACTATTCAAAACAGCAAAGCAGCAAGTAATGAAATCCGGTCAATATGCTTACCGTGACCGTAAACAAAGAAAACGTAATTTCCGTAAACTATGGATTGCCCGTATTAATGCTGCGGCTCGTATGAATGATATTTCTTATAGTCGCCTTATGCACGGTCTAAGAGAAGCTGGTATTGAAGTAAACCGTAAGATGCTTGCTGATCTTGCCGTAAATGATGAACAGGGCTTTGCTAACCTGGTTGCTAAAGCTAAAGACGCACTTAAATAATAACGGTTAAGAATGAGAAAGGCTGGCTTGATGCCAGTCTTTTTTCATGGTCTAGGAAATTATAAAATAAGCGATTTGTGGATAAGAAAAACAGGAGAGGCCACGTCCGGCTCCAGCGCCCAGCGACTAGCGAGACTTCCTTCACCTCCGTACGATAAGTCAACATCGACTCACAAGGTTCGTCGTGTTTCCTTTATCTCCTACGGCTCAGTCCAGTCCGTACGTCGCTAAACGGGCGCTTCCGCCTTTGTTCTGGTCCCAAATATCAGTTTTTGTTACAGCCTGGAAAGAAATTTTTTACGATTTTGAAAGAGGGAGAGAGCATTGCTTAAACAAGTTTTCATCATTTATCTGGTGTTGATGAATATTTTCGGATTTTTATCTATGGGTTGGGATAAACGGAAGTCCATGAAAGGAAAATGGCGTACCTCGGAGGCTAAGCTGTTTTTCATCGCCGTTATTGGTGGTGCGTTAGGAAGTACGATGGGGATGTATGTCTTTCGCCACAAAACAAAGAAATGGAGGTTCAGAGTGGGGTTCCCGCTTTTAACATTCTTAATAATAGCTGCACTTCTTTTTCTAACAACACTGTCATAAAGGCTCGTCTTATGTCATATACATAAAACAAACATCATCAGGGAAGGGGCTCCATCATGGAACAGCTTACTTCTTGGGTATTTACAATCGTAGAGTCCAGTGGAATGTTTGCTCCGGTACTATTTATTGGCATGCATTTATTAAGACCCCTTTTTTTCATGCCTGTAGCTTTCATTTGTATTTCTGGCGGGATATTGTTTGGAATGGTCTCGGGCACGATTTATTCGGTGATAGGCATTACTTTATCCAGTCTGTTCTTTTATCGTTTTCTCGTTTATATGCCCAAAACCTTTAAAAGGTTAATCAGATTGAAGGCTAAAATATTGGGAGAAAAAAGGCAGATTTCTAAAGGGCAGATTTTTCTGTTGCGTTTAATGCCCTTTATCCATTTTCATTTATTATCCCTTTGTATTTTGGAAATTTCACGGAATTATAAAGAGTATTTTAAGCTATCATTCCTATCTAATGTTCCGTTAGCCGTTGTCTATACAACGTTTGGTCAGTGGATTGCAAGCCTGTCTCCAATAATTATGGCAGCTGCTGTAATTGTTATTCTTCCGATGATTTACTTATTAAGACAAAAAGAGATTGTCGTCAGCTGGGAGGAATTTTTCCGTAAAGATCATCAAGTAAGCCAGGGATCCCCCTCCATGAACAGGGTTAGTTAGTATAAATAGAGAAATCCCCTTTGTCAGTGTTTGTTCTGAACAGGGGATTTCTGCTGTTTGCACAGTCACCTCCGCTTTTCGTTTAATCAAATATTTTTTTGATTGGGTGGCGCCATTCGACTTTTGCGTGGGGGTAGCGGATGAGAATTTCTTTTTCAATGAAATAGAGATCCTCCCGGGAAATCCCTACTAAACGATCAGGACTTCTGGTGCTTACCGATATGGTGACGACTTCAAAAGCATCCTCTGTGGTTCCTAAGTATTTCTCACCTTCAAATAAAGCTCCTTTATACGTAAGTAAAAAGTTCTTTTTTACATTTTCTTCATCATAGAAGTAAAAGGATTGATTTTCCTGAGCGATTTCAAGTTTACGTTTAGGATTTACGATATACTTATAAGCCGCATAGATAAAAAAGATAATAGCGAAAATGATCAATAAACGAAATAAAATGATGATCATGGTGAAATCGACTCCTACATATATAAATTTAGACCTGTTGATTATATTTGTTTACGACTGGTATGCAGATAAGGTTTCATTTTTGCTATAATTACATGAGAAATTTATCTTAAAAAGACTTAACCTCATCACTACATAAAAAGGAGATTGGAAGTATGAACTGGGATTTGTTATTTCAAATGCAAAATGAATTAGATCAGCGTATAAAAAAAGAACACAAGCTGGAAGATCAGAATATTGTTCAGGAAAAAATCCTGGCATTGCTTGTTGAAATTGGGGAGCTGGCCAATGAAACCAGATGCTTTAAGTTTTGGAGTAACAAAGGTCCGAATGATCAGGCGGTTATTCTTGAAGAGTATGTAGATGGCTTGCATTTTATCATTTCTCTTGGTCTTGAATTTGGATTTACCTATAATGGTCTACATGAAGGCGGACAAGCATTAGAATCCAGTACAACAGACCAGTTTCTTCTAGTTTACGAAAAGGCGATTACGTTTAAAAACGAGCAGAACCAGGAGCTTTATGACCAGTTGTTCGATTCCTTTCTGCGATTGGGAGAGGGTCTCGGCTTTGAGGAGGAAATGATTCAAAGGGCTTATGTTAATAAGAACGAAGTGAACCATCAGCGGCAGGATACAGGATATTAATCCTTCTATTTTGTTAAATGTATGAAAGACAGGTATAATAAGGAATGGATGTATACATATAAAGGAGGAGCAGACATATGGTAAAACTTGATGAAACACTGACCATGCTTAAAGATTTAACCGATGCAAAAGGGATTGCTGGTCATGAAAAAGAGCCAAGAGAAGTGATGCGTAAATACATAGCCCCATATGCTGACGAAGTATTCACCGATGGATTAGGCAGTCTGATCGCTAAAAAAACGGGCGATGAGAATGGCCCTAAAGTGATGGTTGCCGGCCACTTGGATGAAGTTGGTTTTATGGTTACCCGTATTGATGACGATGGATTTGTTTATTTCCAGACAGTGGGTGGCTGGTGGAGCCAGGTTATGCTTGCTCAACGCGTAACCATTTTAACGAAAAAAGGTGAAGTAACAGGCGTTATTGGTTCTAAACCTCCACATGTCCTTTCAGCTGAGGCAAGGAAAAAACCAATTGATATTAAGGATATGTTTATTGATATTGGAGCTTCCAGTAAAGAAGAAGCAGCTGAATTTGGTGTTGTCCCTGGTGATTCTGTAGTTCCATATTTTGATTTCACGGTTATGAACAATGAAAAGATGCTGCTGGCCAAGGCTTGGGATAATCGTATTGGTTTAGCTATTGCCATTGATGTATTAAAGCAGCTTAAAGAAGAAAAACACCCAAATGTAGTTTATGGTGTTGGAACGGTTCAGGAAGAAGTTGGACTTCGCGGAGCTAAAACTGCAACCCATGCTATTCAGCCTGATGTAGGCTTTGCAGTAGATGTGGGAATTGCTGGTGATACACCGGGTATTTCTGATAAAGATGCATCCAGTAAAATGGGGGATGGCCCGCAAATTATTTTATATGATGCATCGATGATTTCTCATAAGGGACTTCGTGATTTTGTTGTGGATACTGCTGATAAGAATAATATTCCTTATCAATTTGCTTCCATGGCAGGTGGCGGAACAGATTCAGGTTCCATTCATTTAACCGCTAACGGTGTCCCAGCCCTGTCCATTACCATTGCAACACGTTATATTCATACACATGCGGCCATGCTGCACCGTGATGATTTTGAAAATGCCGTGAAGCTGATTGTGGAGGTCATTAAAGGCCTAGACGCCGATACTGTAAAGGAAATCAAGTTTGACTAAGGATGTAAAAGCATGTGGTCTTTGTTTAAAAGATCATATGCTTTTTCCTTTTTGTTCTTCTTCAGGGTTAAGATGCTGAACAAATTATGATAGAAAGATGGTGGTTTGATTAGGAAATTATGGAAATGCGCTATATAAGGGGAGGCGAATATTTTGGAGGCAAAGGCAAAAACAAACAAAAGTTTATGGGGATGGATTGCTCCAATTAGGAGCACTTATTAATTTATTCACCTTATTTCCTGTTTGGATGGAGGACGTATTGTAACGGTTTTATCAACGAAAATCTGGCTGATTGGCCTGCTTATTCTGTTACCTGTTATTTTTATTTCGCCTGATCCGATTTTATTTTTAATTGTCATTTTCGGGGCTTTAAACTGGTGGGAGCGTTTTAAGGAAAGAGATCAAGTCAGTTTGTTATTGTCTGAACTCTCTATTTTAAATGAACTTGAGCATGATAGAAATCAGGCCTATGTACAGACAGATGAACGCAGTAATCAGATAAAAGTGCTGAGAATTCAGTTGTTAACCAAGCAGGAAGAAGTACAATCGTATTTTACAAAACAGCCGGAAAACGAAGAAAAATAAAATAAGCAAATTAAAGAAGTATGTGTTCAGCTTTCATGCACATACTTCTTTTTATAAGCCCAAACACCGACACTAGAACGTCCTGTTCGTCGTGGGAGGAAGGCCTAGCAAGGTGAGACCCTCAGTGCGATAGCATGAGGAGACTCACCAGCCGCCCGAACGCTCATTTTAGGTCATACTAATATTTATGGCACGACATACATCATAATTAAAGCGACAACTTATTACGAAACGAGGTTTCATTAAGATAAAATTTACTTTTATTGATTTTTCAACCCATCTTCAATTACCTGCAAAACATCCTCTTTTTCCGATTCATCGGCATTTTTCCAGTATACCTCAAAAATGACGCCCAGGCCTGGAAGGGTCTTTTCCTCTCCTCCCTGGATGGCATCAACAATGGTTGCCTCTAAATCATCAGCACTGTTACCTGAAATGTTGTGAAGGACAGCTTTTCGCAAATCTAAATCCATTTCGTAGTCACCTCATTTTTTTCAGCTTTGATAACCTTAGTTTGACCTTTTATTAGTAAAGTATGTATGATAAAGGGGATTCGTATGCAAAAGTACTGAAGATGCAGGTGAAAAATTCAATGATTGATTCTTTACAAAATAAAAAGGTGAAGTACTGGAACAAATTGAAAAGAAAAAAGGATCGCATGAAAAACGGTTCTTTTTTAATTGAAGGGGAGCATTTGCTGGAAGAGGCTATAAACAGCGATTGGACAGTTAAGGAAATCATTATCAAAAACGATTATGAGCGTTCTTTGCTTCAGACTGAGGCTATTCCTGTTACAGAAGTAAGTGAAAAAGTATTTACAACCCTGACAAGCACTGAAACCCCACAGGGAATTATGGCAGAAGTGGAAATGAAGCAATCCAAGGTACCTGAGAACGCCCGAAAGCTTGTGCTGCTGGATGCGATACAGGATCCAGGCAATCTGGGTACGATGATTCGAACGGCAGATGCCCTGGGATTCGATGGAATTATTTTAGGGAGAGGCTGTGTGGATCTGTTCAATGATAAGGTTATACGTTCCACCCAGGGTTCGTTTTTTCATCTTCCTATTTTGTTTAAGGACTTGTATTCAGAAATGGATGCTTTAAAAGAAGATGGATTTTCGATCTGGGCTACAGCATTACGGAATGCCGTGTCGATAGAAGAGCAGTCCGTACCGGAAAAGGTGGCAGTGATACTGGGCAATGAAGGGAATGGGGTACAGGCGAGCTTGTTGGAAAAGGCGGATCAAAGCGTCTACATTCCGATTAAAGGTGAAGCCGAATCTTTAAATGTTAGTATTGCTGCAGGAATTATGATGTACAAAATTCAACTCTAACTTGCAATTTTTTTGCTGATTTTCTATAATATCATCATAACTAAAGATGAGAAAAAGCGTGGAAAGAGTCCAGTAAATGATGACTAAGCGGCAGACAGGGAGAAATGCCACAGACTGAAAGCATTTTTGCCGCCTCATGATTGAAATTTCGCTCTGGAGCTGACACCAGGACCTTGCTTGATGCAAGTAAAGGTGTACCGGTTTATCCGTTATGAAAATGAAGTGGGCATACAGAATACGTATGTCAACGAGGGTGGTAACACGGAATGTAGAGTCTCGTCCCTTTTTAAAGGGGTGGGGCTTTTTTTAATGCGCTGGCCACGTCCGGCTCCAGCGCCCAGCGACTAGCGAGACTTCCTTCACCTCCGTACGATAAGTCAACATCGACTCACAAAGTTCGTCGTGTTTCCTTTATCTCCTACGGCTCAGTCCAGTCCGTACGTCGCTAAACGGGCGCTTCCGCCTTTGTTCACCGTCTCATTGTTTAAAGCAAATAAAGGAGGATGGAAAATGAAAGAACGTCTTGAGGAACTAAAACAGGAGGCTTTAACGAAGATTGCTGAAGCTGGCGATACCAGACAGCTGCAGGAAGTCCGCGTTTCCTATCTGGGAAAGAAGGGCCCAATCACTGAGGTACTACGAGGAATGGGAAAGCTGCCGAAAGAAGAGCGACCGGTGATTGGTCAGCTGGCAAATGAGGTTCGTGAAGTCATCTCCAAGGAATTAGATACAAAACAGGAGCAGTTGGAACAGAAGGCACTTGAAGCGCAGTTAGCAGAGGAATCCATCGATGTTACCCTGCCAGGCTATTCCCAGCCTACAGGAGGCCCTCATCTTCTGACAAAGCTGATTGAGGATATTGAGGATTTGTTTATTGGAATGGGCTTTGAAGTAGCAGAAGGCCCTGAAGTTGAACAGGATTATTATAACTTTGAGGCGCTTAATCTGCCTAAAGGACATCCGGCCCGTGATATGCAGGACTCCTTCTACATTACTGAGGAGCTGTTAATGCGCACCCATACGTCCCCTGTTCAGGCCAGAACAATGGAGAAGCATGAAGGCAGAGGACCCGTTAAGATTATTTGCCCTGGTAAGGTTTATCGACGGGATACGGATGATGCTACCCATTCCCACCAATTTACACAAATTGAAGGTTTGTATGTGGATGAAAATGTCCGAATGAGTGACTTGAAGGGTGTTCTAAATTCCTTTGCTAAGCAGGTGTTTGGCCAGAACCGCGAAATTCGTCTGCGTCCTAGCTTTTTCCCTTTCACAGAACCATCTGTAGAGATGGACATTTCCTGTAAAATGTGCCATGGAGAGGGATGCTCAGTCTGTAAGCATTCCGGATGGATTGAAATTTTAGGAGCAGGTATGGTTCATCCAAATGTTTTACGTATGGCTGGTTTCGATCCTGAGAAGTATTCCGGATTTGCATTCGGAATGGGACCTGAGCGAATTGCCATGTTGAAATATGGAATTGAGGATATCAGACATTTCTATACCAATGATGTTCGTTTCTTAAAACAATTCCATCAAGCATAAAGGAGGAAATGGAAAATGCTTTTATCATTAAATTGGTTAAAACAATATGTAGATCTTGATGATATATCTCCGGACGACCTGGCTGAGAAAATTACCAAAGGCGGAATTGAAGTCGATGGTGTTGAAAAGCTTGGGGAAGGGTTAAAAAATATCGTTGTTGGGTATGTGAAATCATGTGAACAGCATCCCGATGCAGATAAACTCAATGTGTGCCAGGTCGATGTTGGCGAAGAAGAATTACAAATCATCTGTGGTGCACCGAATGTTGCGGCAGGCCAGAAAGTAGTCGTTGCCAAGCCAGGTGCGAGACTTCCAGGCGGCATGAAAATTAAAAAGACGAAGCTTCGTGGAGAAGTATCCAATGGTATGATTTGTTCCCTGCAGGAGCTTGGAGTCGAGCAGAAATTTGTTCAAAAAGAATTTGAGGATGGTATTTTTGTCCTTCCTGAAGATGCGGAAACAGGTAGTGATGCTGTTGATTTGCTTAATCTAAACGATACCATTTTAGACTTAGATATTACACCGAATCGGGCAGACAGCTTCAGCATGATTGGGATGGCTTATGAAGTGGCAGCCATTTTAGATAAAGATCTGCATCTGCCGGACGTGAAAGCAGAGCGAACGGATGAAAGTGCTGCTGACTATGTACAGGTGAAGGTTGAGGACCCTGATTTGAACCCTTACTATGGGGCCTATGTAGTCAAAAATATACAGATTGGGCCTTCTCCATTATGGATGAGAAATCGCCTGATCGCTGCAGGAATCCGTCCGATAAATAACGTAGTCGATATTACTAACTATGTATTGATGGAATACGGGCAGCCGCTGCACGCTTTTGATTTGGACCGCTTCAATTCCAGTGAAGTAGTTGTCAGAAGAGCACGTAAAGGAGAAACCATGACTACCCTGGATGGTGAAGAGCGGGATTTACAGGAGGACCACCTTCTTATTACAAATGGTAAGGAAGGAATGGCCCTTGCCGGTGTTATGGGCGGTGCTGATTCTGAGGTGAAGGATGACACCACTACAGTCTTAGTAGAAGCGGCTTACTTCAACCCACTAACTGTACGAAAATCTTCTAAAGATCATGGTCTTCGCAGTGAATCAAGTATTCGATTTGAACGCGGGGTAGACCCTGAACGTGTAAAAGAAGCAGGACTTCGTGCGTGTCAGCTGATGGAGCAATATGCTGGCGGAGAAGTTTTATCAGGCATCGCAGAGTTTGATGAGCAGAAAATTGAACAATCCATTGTTGAATTTGATGCAGAAACCATCAATAGCCGGCTTGGAACGGATATTTCAGTGGATGAGATGAAGCATATCCTGCATCGTTTGCGTTTTTCATTTGAAGAAAAGGATGCCCATTTTACGGTTTACGCACCATCAAGACGTGGAGACATTCAGATTGTTGAAGATATGCTGGAGGAAATTGCCCGGATTTATGGCTATGATAATCTTCCTTATACACTCCCTGAAGGAGCGTCAAATGCAGGCGGCCTAACGAAAAAGCAGAAATTGAAACGTAGTATACATCGCTACATGCAAAGTGCCGGATTAAATGAAGCCATGACCTATTCCTTAACACGGGAAGAAAACACAGCTAAATTTATGGATCAAACCATTCGTGCACAAGAGCCAAAAGCTGTGAAGCTGGCGATGCCAATGAGTGAAGCCCATAGCCATCTACGGTTAAGTATTTTGCCTGAGCTGTTATCAAGTCTTCAATATAATTTAGCTCGACGTCAGCAGGATGTGGCCCTTTATGAATTAGGAGCCATTTATGTGAATACAGAAGAAAACCTTTCAAAGCAGCCAGATGAACAGCTTCGTCTGAGTGCTGCCATTACCGGTACATGGGTAAACCAGCAATGGCAAAAAGAAGTCAAAGCGGTAGACTTTTATGTGCTGAAAGGTGTAGCAGAAGGATTGCTGGACACCCTTCATATTCAGAATGCTTCATTTGAACCTCTGAAAATGGAGGAGATGCATCCGGGAAGAACTGCGGCGATATCGGTTAACGGTGAACATGTCGGCTTTATTGGTCAGATTCACCCTGCTGTGCAAAAAGAGATGGACCTGACAGACACGTATGTTTTTGATCTGGATGCTGATCGGTTATTAGAAATCACCATGGAGAATGAAGAATCCTATGAGCCTATTCCACGTTATCCATCCGTTACACAGGATCTGGCTTTTGTTGTTGATGAAGATACACTTGCAAGACATATGATGGATGTCATTGAACAGGCTGGTCAGCCATATTTGAAGGATATTCAGGTATTTGATATTTATCAGGGTGAACATATGGAAGAAGGAAAGAAATCCATTGCCTTTAACGTAAGGTTCCAGGACCCGGAGGCTACCCTGAAAGATGAACAAGTAGAGAAAGCGCGAAAACAAATTGTTGATGCCGTTGAAAATAGCTTCCAGGCAGAACTGAGAGGTTAGTCATAATTGAGAATGGTCCTGTTAAGGGGGAGATATCCCTTAACAGGACCATTTTTTTGATAGCTCATAAATTCACTTCATTCGTCAGATACTATCCTACATATAAAACATATAAAGAAACGATGGTGGATATGAAACGGAGCATGAGTCGGAATGCTGTGCCTTATCATATTTTAGTAACGATACATTTCATTCAGTTATTCTTTAGCTTCTACAAATATAAGAACAAAAAGCAACTTTTTATTCTCCTGCTTTCCAGTGCTGGTTTAGCCTGTTTATTTGAATTTTTGATCTTAAATTATTTGAGAGCTTATCAATATAAACCGAAACTTTTAAAGAATCCCTATCATGACAATGTTTTAGGCGGAATTCTCTCACAGGTGGTTTATATCCCATTTACCGCTGTTACTGGGAAAAGCCTTTACATGGCATAAACACTTCAAAGTGGAACCCTTATATTCAATGATTCTTTCCTTTATTTGTTCTGTATTCATTAAGTTCTTTAAAGGGACATTAACAGGCTATTTATCATCCTTCTTTGCTTTAAAAGTCCTGGATTACGGGATGAAGCAATTTCACATGTTTCAATTAATCAAAGATAAAGGATATCATCACATTTATCATCTGTTTGTTATTCTTATGACAAATTATTATTATCGCATGATATACAAGTAACCCAAAGATGATATATGCTTTAAAATTCACTGAAGAATGTTTGCAGGAGATTAATTCTGACTGATGAATAGACCCCATAGACTTGTCTGCAAAGCAGCTGTCATGGGGTTTCTTTCAATAGTCTTAACAGTTCACTTCCTTTTTCTTTGTTCATTTTTTAGTTTCAGTATTTGTTCTGCTTTTTGATAATTGGAAAAGTGAACTTTGGAATATTGATCAAGAGCCTGTTTTCCTCGACTTCGTATGATTTTCGCCGCCTGCTCATCTACTTTTTTACTGGCTCCTTTTTGAAGCTGGAAACCGACTTCACCGGATAGACGATCCATTTCCTTTACAAACTTGGCACGGGCAATAATCGATGCGGCTGCGACTGCGATGGAATGACTTTCAGCTTTGGTAATAAAATGAATTTTGTCAGGCATACGTTTTTGTTCAGACTTTAAATGGCGTTCAAACACGCTTGGCTGGCAAAACTGGTCAACGAGGATTCCATCCAGGGAGTTTGTACCTGTTCTATCTTTAACCTTCATGATTGCATGGTAGTGAAGCATAGCCTTCATTTTCCCCTGCGTCCATCCCTTTTGCTGCAGACGGTTATATTTCTCGTTATGTAAGACCATTAAACTATAAGGGATTTCAGCTAATTTGATTTGTTTGGCAATCTCCTGAATTTTATCATCGGACATGGCCTTTGAATCCTTAACCCCTAATTCCTTTAATAAGGGGATTTTTGACTCGGCTACATAAGCCGCAGCCGCTGTTAATGGACCAAAGAAGTCACCTGAGCCTGCTTCATCTGAGCCGATGTGACTCTGATTCACAAATGAAGGGGGCGTTGCATGGGATTGATTCTGGCTGTGCTGATTTTTATCAGGGGAATGCCCCCATTTCATAGCCTCAGATTCATGGCTTTTCCCTTGAAATAAAACTTTTCCGGATTTGTATGCAGTGATGGAACATCCGTTTACTTTGGCAGCAAAAAGGGTATGTACAGGGGGATTGGACTTTAACTGACCTTTATAATATTCTTCCATTTTCTTTAAAACCTCTTTGGAAGCTTTTATTACACTTTGTGACATATATTGAATCTCCTTTCGCTATCAGTCAGGGGTAACTTCCCTTGTTGAAGTCTCACTATATCACGTTAAAACGAACTGTATTTCTCCTCGAAGGCAATAGGGAGGAGAAACAGTTCGTAATGCCCTGATAAGTTTCGCTATCAATCAAGGGTTCCCCTTGATTGAAGTCTCACTATAGTATATCAAATGAAATCATTCTGCATATTCTTTTATTGTTTGATTTCCATCTATGAAAATTCGTGTTAATATAATTTTTAGGATGTTATATAAGGGGGCTTTGTAAGTGTCTCATTCAGATCAGAATAGAACAACCGTATACATTCTTAATAGAAAATATACAATTGTTGGTGATGAACCTCCTCATCACATAGAGCATGTAGCAGATTTAGTTGATCAGAAAATGAAGGAAATTCAGGAAAACAATCCGCGGCTGGATACAGCAAAACTGGCTGTGTTAACGGCGGTAAATACGATGAATGAATACATACAATTACAAGAGGAATATCGATTGCTAACGGAGCAAACGAGAAGAGGGGAACGGAGAAAAAATGGTTGACATCATACTTCTGGCTGTTTTGCTGGTTGGATTACTTGTAGGCCTCAAACGGGGATTTATCATGCAGGTGATGCATCTGACCGGTTTTATTATAGCCTTTATCATCGCTGCACTATACTATGACGAACTGGCACCAATTCTTACAATGTGGATTCCTTATCCTGATTTTGGACAGGAGGGCTTCGGGGCATTTTTTGACAATATGCCTTTGGAAACAGCCTTTTATAATGGAATAGCCTTTGTTATTTTGTTTTTTATTGTAAAAATTGTTTTACAGATTATCGCAAATATGCTCGATTTCATAGCCGAACTCCCTATTTTACATAGTGTTAATGGCCTTCTGGGAGCTGTACTGGGATTTTTCGAGACGTATTTTATTTTGTTTATACTTCTTTATTTTTCAGCACTTATTCCCATTGATTTTATTCAGCAATATGTGGGTGATTCATCTATTGCTCAATTTATGATCGAACATACACCGTTATTCTCTGAGCAGATTACGAATTTATGGGATAACCATATCTCTGAGGCTTTCTAAACTTCTCCTAATTTGAGAGAAGTTTTTTCTTTACTGGACACGATAAAAGTAGGTGATAAAAATGAATGTGAATAAAAAACAGGTTATTCAATTGCTTGAAAAGATTGCTGTGTATCTTGAATTAAAAGCAGAAAATCCGTTTAAAATTTCAGCCTATCGAAAAGCGGCACAGGCTTTAGAATCAGACGATCGTTCCCTATCAGAAATAGATGATTTTACAAAAATGAAAGGGATTGGCAAGGGAACGGCTGCAGTTATTCAGGAGTTCGTTGAAAATGGTCAATCTGAAACATTGAGGCAGCTTGAAGCGGATGTTCCTCCTGGCCTTATTCCGCTTTTGGATTTACAAGGGCTTGGAGGCAAAAAGCTTGCCAAGCTGTATCAGGAGCTGGACGTTGTCGATGCCCCATCCTTAAAAGAAGCATGTGAGAGTGGAAAAGTAGAAGGACTAAGTGGGTTTGGAAAGAAAACGGCAGAAAAAATACTGAAGGCTTTGGAGGATCACTCCAAAAGACCTGAAAGATTACCGATCGTGTTTATGCTTCCTATTGTGGAAAGGATAGAGGACGAGCTGGCGTCTTTCGGGCATATCATTCAATTTTCACGAGCCGGCAGTATTCGCAGATATAAAGAAACCATTAAAGATTTAGACTTTATCATCGCAACAAATCATCCTGAAAAAGTGAAGGAACAGCTGCTAAAGCTGGATCATATTGAGCATGTGGAGGCTGCGGGTACAACAAAGATAACCGTCATTTTAAATGAGGGCTATGAGGTATCTGTAGATTTCAGACTTGTTGAACCTCAGGAATTTGCAACCACTCTGCACCATTTCACCGGTTCTAAGGATCATAATGTTTCCATGCGTCAGTTAGCTAAGGAACAAAATGAAAAAATCAATGAATATGGCGTGGAGAATGTTGAAACAGGTGAGATTATCACCTTCGATAGTGAAGAGGAATTCTTCCATCATTTTGGTCTGGAATTCATACCCCCGGAGCTTCGTGAGAATACCGGTGAAATTGAAGAAGCCCGTGCGCCTCTTACCCTGATTTCCCAGGATGATATCCAGGGGGATTTGCATATGCACACAACCTGGAGCGACGGTGCCCAGTCCCTGGAGGAAATGGTAATCAGGGCGAGAGAAAAGGAGTATTCCTATATTGCTATTACCGACCACTCAAAATATTTGCGAGTTGCAAATGGACTAAACGAAGAACGGCTGCGGAAACAAAGAGAGGAAATCAATCGTGTGAATGAAAAATATGATGATATTCATGTGTTCGCAGGGATCGAAATGGATATTTTGCCGGACGGGACATTGGATTTTTCCGAGGATTTCCTGAAAGAAATGGATTTTGTTATTGCTTCCATTCACTCGAGCTTCACACAATCCAAAGACAGAATTATGCAGCGACTGAAAAATGCCATGGATTGCCCTTATGTAAATATAATTGCCCACCCAACAGGTAGATTGATTGGCAAAAGGTCCGGATATGAAGTAGACTATGAAGAGCTTATTCAATATGCAAAAAAGACAAATACAGCTTTGGAATTAAACGCGAATCCCAACCGGCTTGATCTGGCCTGGAACTGGCTGATGAAAGCACAGGAGGAGGGTGTCCGTATTGCAATTAATACAGATGCCCACAGCTATACTATGCTTGAGGATATGTCGATTGGAGTAAGCTTTGCAAGAAAAGGAAAACTAAAGCCGGAAACGGTATTAAATACATGGTCAACGGAAGAATTAGCTCAATTTCTTTCGGACGGAAAAACGTTAAAGGAGTAAATGGCAACATGAATGAAAGAGTCTTGAAAACACTTGAGTTCGATAAAATCAAAGAGCAGCTCATAGGCTTTGCCGGATCGTCCCTGGGAAAAGAAGAGGCATCGAAGCTTTACCCGTCGAATCAACTCCCGGAGGCTCAAAGATGGCAGGAGGAAACAGATGAAGCCAGACAGGTTTTACGGCTGAAAGGGCAAATCCCCCTGGGTGGAATTTTTGATATCCGCCCCCATGTGAAACGGGCAAATATCGGGGGTATTCTAACAGCTTTTGAATGTCTGGATGTCGCCAGTACGATGAGAGCCGGCAAAATCCTTAAGCAATTTATAGCAGATATTGAAGAGGAGGAGCTTGCCCTCCCAATTCTTAGAGAACGAACAGAGCAGATTGTTGTTTTGAACGAACTGGAGCGAAATATTAAGTCCTGTATTGATGATCATGGCCATGTCATGGATGGAGCAAGTGAAAAGCTGCGGTCAATCCGCTCCAAAATCCGCTCTCATGAAAACAGTGTCAGAGACCGCCTGGAACAATATACAAAATCAAAAAGTAAGATGCTGTCAGATGCTATCGTTACGATTCGTAATGATCGTTATGTGCTGCCGGTTAAACAGGAATATCGGGGTTCATTTGGCGGCATTGTCCACGACCAGTCATCTTCCGGTGCAACTTTATTTATTGAACCGCAATCAGTCGTAGAATCAAATAATAAATTGCAGGCGGCAAAGGTGGAAGAGAAACAGGAAATTGAAAAGATTCTCCAGGAATTATCAGCTCAGATTGCAGAGGACCAGGGATTTATCTTACAGAATACCGAGGTTTTACAGAAAATGGACTTCCTGGCAGCAAAGGCGAAGTTCAGTAAAGAAATGGATGCGGCTAAACCCGCGATGAATGATCAGGGTTATATAAAAATGAGGCAGGCACGCCATCCCCTCATTGATTCGGATGAAGTTGTTCCAAATGATGTGGAAATTGGCAAGGAATACACCTCC
The DNA here is from genome assembly GCF_039522525.1 of Salinibacillus aidingensis. Lineage (GTDB taxonomy): Bacteria > Bacillota > Bacilli > Bacillales > Alkalibacillaceae > Salinibacillus > Salinibacillus aidingensis. Next base: position 594,795 of record NZ_BAAADO010000001.1, on the reverse strand, counting down.
ATAGTTATTACAGGCCCTAATACGGGAGGAAAAACCGTTACTTTAAAAATGATTGGCCTATGTACCCTTATGGCTCAATCGGGTTTACAGGTCCCTGCTTTAGATGGCTGTGAATTGGCTGTGTTTGATGATGTATTTGCGGATATCGGCGATGAACAATCCATAGAGCAGAGCTTAAGTACCTTCTCCTCTCATATGACCAATATTGTTGAGATACTAAAAGGTGTGCATGAAAAGACTCTTGTCCTGTTTGATGAGCTTGGAGCCGGGACTGACCCGCAGGAAGGGGCGGGACTGGCAATGGCTATTTTAGATGAAGTAATCTCCAGAAGAGCAAGAGTCATAGCAACTACTCACTATCCTGAATTAAAGGCGTACGGATTTAATCGGGAAGGAGTTATGAATGCGTCTGTCGAATTTGATGTAAAAACCCTGCGTCCTACCTACCGATTATTATTAGGTGTTCCAGGACGAAGCAATGCGTTTGAAATTTCCAGACGACTTGGTTTAGAAGAAAAGGTCATTAACCAGGCTAAATCTCTGACTGGACAGGATTCACAGAGTGTGGAAAATATGATTGCCTCACTTGAAGAAGCTCGTAAAAAAGCGGATGAAGACTATGAACAGGCAGAAGAAATCCTGAAAGAATCCTATCAGCTCAGAAAAGAGTTAGAAGAAAAATGGCGTCAATTTGAACAGCGAAAAGAAAAGCTCCTGGAAAAGGCGGAACAAAAAGCAGAAAAGGAAGTAAAGAGGGCAAGAAAAGAAGCCGAAGAAATCATAGATAAATTACAAAATATGAAAAACAGTGCTGAAATTAAAGAGCATGAATTAATTGATGCGAAAAAGCAGCTATCAGAAGCGAATGTGAATTTAACAGGCAGTCATCAGAAGCAGGAAATCGAACAGAAGGATACGAAAGAGCTTGAGCCGGGAGATGAGGTAAAGGTTAAATCCTTGAACCAGCAGGGATCCATTGTTGAAAAGATCAGTGAAAAGGAATATCAGGTTCAGCTTGGAATGATGAAGGTGAAGGCAAAACGGGAGAACCTTGTGTTCATTAAACGTCCGGAGCCACCTAAAGAGGAAAAGCCGACAACCAGTGTGAAGGGCCGAACCTACCACGTAAAAACAGAGCTTGATTTACGCGGAAAACGCTATGAGGATGCCTTACAGGAATTAGAGAAATATGTAGATAACGCCTTGCTGGCAGGCTATCCCCGGGTTTCCATTATTCATGGTAAAGGGACAGGTGCCTTACGTAAGGGTGTACAGAAATTTGCAGAACGCCATCCATCCATTACAGACCAGCGTTTAGGCGGAATGAGTGAAGGTGGATCAGGTGTTACCGTGCTGGAACTTGGATAGCGAGGGATGAGGAGGACACCTATTATGTTTTGGGAAAATCCATTAGTGGAAACAGCAGCCAGCTACAGTGTAGTCATACTATGTTTAATTGTTTTCATGGCTGTTTTTGAGTTAGTAACCCAATATAATAACTGGAAAGAAATCAAACAAGGGAATTTTTCGGTTGCCATGGCAACTGGAGGGAAGATGTTCGGGATTGTAAATATCTTTCGCTTTTCAATTGAACATAATGACTCCCTGGCTGAAAGTATCGGCTGGGGAATCTACGGTTTTGTTCTGCTATTAATCGGATATTTTATTTATGAGTTTTTAACCCCAACATTTAAAATCGATGAAGAAATTAAAAATGACAATCGGGCCGTCGGATTTATTTCCCTAATTATATCAGTCGGTTTATCTTTTGTTGTGGGAGCAAATATCATTTAAGGAGAGGCAAGGATGAAACAATTAGCCATCGTATTAATGATTGTGGGGATAATCTTTCTTGCAGTAGGTGTTGTATACCTCGTAACTGCCTAAAGATCTGTCAGTTAAAAATAGGTATAAGGAGATGAGATACCAAACGCGGGTTTGTGTATCTCTTTTTTAATGAAAATATTTTAAATTATCTTGCAATTTGTATATAATAGGAGTTGGAGATTAAAAAAGGAGGTTTTTAAATGGGGAAGGATACTAAGTTATGGTATCAGCATTATCCGGAGGAAATAGCTCCATCTATTGATTATGACGAAAAACCACTCCATGAATTTCTTCAGAACACCACGGAAAAGTACCCAAATCTGCAAGCGCTTCATTTTATGGGGAAAGAATTAACCTTCCATCAGCTATTGTTTCAGACAGAAAAAACAGCGAATTATTTACAGGGATTAGGGTTACAAAAAGGGGATCGTGTAGCCATTATGCTGCCGAATACACCCCAGTCAGTCATTGGCTATTATGCAGCGATGATGGCCGGAGCAATTGTTGTTCAGACGAATCCGCTTTATACGGAAAGAGAGCTCGAATACCAGTTAAAAGATTCCGGAGCCAAGATGATTATCTGTCTGGACGTTCTGTTCCCAAGAGTAAAAAAGGTGAAGGATAAAACAGATGTAGAGCATATCATTGTAACAGGAATAAAAGACTATCTTCCATTTCCTAAGAACATGGCTTATCCATTTATCCAGAAAAAAGAGTATGGAAAATTTGAAAAGCCTGCTCATAACAGCTATGGAGGTCATGTACATCAATGGGGAAATATATTAAAAGAGGCAGGACGCGATGTCAAAAAAGTGGAGATAGATCCAAAAGAGGATATTGCCCTGCTCCAATATACTGGAGGAACCACCGGATATCCTAAAGGTGTAATGCTTACCCACTTTAATTTAGTTGCTAATACACAAATGTCACAGCAATGGATGTATAAAATTAAGGAGGGTGAAGATATAACCCTGGGCGTGCTTCCATTTTTCCATGTCTACGGGATGACTGCCGTTATGAACTTATCCATCATGATGGCAACAAAAATGATTTTAATCCCGCAATTTAAAGCTGAGGAAATTTTGAAGACGATTGAAAAAGAAAAACCAACCTTGTTTCCAGGTGCGCCAACCATATACATTGGTCTGTTGAATCATCCCAAGCTTAAGGATTATGATGTATCATCGATCAAAGCCTGCATTAGTGGTTCAGCCCCTTTACCTGTAGAAGTACAGGAGCAATTTGAAAAAGAAACAGGCGGAAAACTGGTAGAAGGCTATGGGTTAACGGAATCCTCCCCTGTTACTCACGCAAATCTTCTTTGGGATAAGCGTGTCAATGGAAGTATTGGACTCCCGTGGCCTGATACGGATGCGAAAATTTTTGACAGTGCAGACAATATGGAAGAAATGAAGATAAATGAAGTTGGCGAACTGGCTGTAAAAGGTCCTCAGGTTATGAAGGGCTATTGGAATCGTCCGGAAGAAACCAATCAGGTATTAAAGGATGGCTGGCTGTTCACTGGAGATATGGGCTATATGGATGAAGAAGGCTTTTTCTATATCGTTGACCGTAAGAAGGATATGATTATCGCGGGCGGTTATAACATTTATCCACGTGAGGTTGAGGAAGTGTTATATGAACATGAAGCCGTACAGGAAGCTACCGTTGCAGGGATTCCTGATCCATACCGGGGAGAAACGGTAAAAGCTTATGTTGTCATAAAAGAAGGAAGCGGGGTAACCGAAGAGGAATTGGATAAGTTCTGCCGGAAAAACCTTGCTGCCTATAAAGTGCCGCGAATATATGAGTTCAGGGATGAATTGCCAAAAACTGCAGTTGGAAAAATCTTAAGGAGACAATTAGTTGAAGAAGATAAAGCAAAAGCAAAGCAGGAAAAACAACAGTCCATTTAGAATGAACCATACCTTTACAGAAATATTCCCCTTATTATTGACATGGAAATCAAATGCAATTAAAATGTAGTTAAAATGAATGACTATTCATTCAGTTTTTTGAAAAGTGTTTGTAATTCTAGTAATATTACGTTGAAATCACATGCACTTTTCTTAAATGAAGGAGAACATTATGAAAAAAAACAAACCAAAGTACAAACAAATCATTGATGCAGCAGTAGAAGTTATAGCTGAAAATGGCTATCATGCTTCACAGGTTTCCAAAATCGCTAAAAAAGCAGGAGTAGCCGATGGAACAATCTACTTATATTTTCGAAACAAGGAAGATATTTTGGTTTCCTTGTTTCAGGAGAAAATGGGAAATTTCATTGAAAGGATTAAAGAGGATACGGAGCAAAAGTCTAATGCTGATGAAAAGCTTCGTACCCTTATTGAAATGCATTTCAGCCGCTTAGCTAATAATTATCATCTGGCTGTTGTAACGCAGCTGGAGCTAAGGCAATCCAATAAAGACCTTCGTCAGAAAATTAATGAAGTTTTAAAAGGATATCTGGCTGTCATTGACGAAATACTTAAAGAAGGCATTGAAGAAGGCCTCTTTCATCCCGAATTAAATATTAAGCTCGTACGCCAGATGATTTTTGGCACATTAGACGAGGTTGTTACGAATTGGGTGATGAAGGAAGAGAAATATGATCTTATTTCACAGGCAGATGCTGTACACTATCTAATTACGAATGGATTAAAAAAATAGCAAGAGGGGGCGGAAATGGTGGATTATTTATCTTATCAGAAAGATGGGAATAAAGGATTTATTACCTTTAATAGTCCACCTGCAAATGCCCTTTCCTCAAAGCTTTTGGAGGAGCTGTCACAGACTTTGGATCAGATTGAGGAAGATCCAAAAGTAAAGGCAGTTATCATTCGTGGGGAAGGGAAATTCTTTTCTGCAGGTGCTGACATTAAAGAATTTACACAAGTAAAAACAGCAGAGGACCATGCTTCATTAGCCAGAAATGGTCAAAGTATCTTTCATCGAATTGAACACTTTCACGTTCCGGTTATTGCCTCGATTCATGGGGCAGCCTTAGGGGGAGGTCTGGAATTAGCCATGGCCTGTCATCTCCGGGTTGTTACGAAAAATGCAAAATTAGGGCTGCCGGAAACAACGCTTGGCATTATTCCTGGTTTTGCAGGAACCCAGCGCTTACCACGCTATGTTGGTTTACCTAAAGCTTATGAAATGATTTTAACAGGTACACCAATTAGTGGCGAAGAAGCGGTTCAGTGGCAGCTGGCCAATGATGCGGTTTCTGAAGAGGAATTAGAGTCATATACAGAGAACCTGGTTAATAGAATGGTAGACAAAAGTAGGCCATCTGTTCAGGCTGTCATGAAATTATTACCTTACGCACATACCTCTCAATTTCAGGGAGGGGTTGAAGAAGAAGCGAAGCAATTTGGACAGATTTTCGGAACAGATGATGCTCAAGAAGGAATTCAGGCCTTTATTGAAAAAAGGAAGCCCAATTTTAAAGATTAATAGATTAGAGGAGGTAATCATATGAACATTTATGTATTAATGAAAAGAACTTTTGACACAGAAGAGAAAATCATTATTGAGGATGGACGAATCGATGATGAAGGTGCTGAATACATTATCAATCCTTATGATGAGTATGCCATTGAAGAGGCCATCCAGCTGCGTGATGAACATGATGGAGAAGTCACCGTAGTAACGATTGGTGGCGAAGATGCAGAAAAGCAGCTGCGTACTGCACTTGCTATGGGCGCAGATAAAGCTGTTCTTATTAATACAGAAGAAGATGTTGAGGAAAGTGACCAGTACACAACAGTTAAGGTTCTGGAAGCATTTTTTGATGACAAAGATGCTGACATTATACTTGCCGGTAATGTCGCTATCGATCAGGCAAGTGGTCAGGTTGGCCCACGCTTAGCAGAACGTTTGGATATCCCATATGTGACAACGATTACAAATCTGGAAATTGACGGAGAAACCGCTCATATAGAACGGGATGTTGAAGGAGATGTGGAAAAAGTAGATGCACCGGTTCCATTGCTTGTCACCTGCCAGCAGGGGTTAAATGAACCACGATACCCATCTCTGCCTGGTATTATGAAAGCAAAGAAAAAGCCTTTAGAGGAATTGGAGCTTGATGATTTAGACCTGGATGAAGATGATGTAGAAGCGAAAACAAAAACTATTGAAGTATTTCTCCCTCCTGAAAAGGAAGCAGGCAGAATACTTGAGGGTGAAATAGATGACCAGGTGAAAGAATTAGTAGATCTGTTAAGTAATGACGCGAAAGTGATATAAGAGAATTGAAAACTGAACATCTTCGGAAAGGGGAATAAATAATGAGTAAAAATATCCTTGTATTTGGTGAAGTTCGTGATGGTGAGCTTCGTAATGTTTCGTTTGAAGCGATTGCATTCGCCCGTAAAATCAGTGAAGACGGTGAAATTACAGCCGCTGTTTTTGGCAAAGATGGTTTAGATGAAGCTGCGAATGAAATGATTTACCATGGTGCAGATCGTGCTGTAACGGTGCAAGATGAAAAATTAGAAACGTATACTTCTGAAGGATATGCCCAGGCTGCTTTGGCAGTCATTGACGACGAGAATCCAGATGGTATTGTAATGGGTCATACATCTGCAGGAAAGGATTTAACACCAAAGTTGGCAAGCAAGCTTGAAAGCGGTTTAGTATCAGATGTAACAGATATCGAAGTAACTGGGGATAATGTTGTTTTTACCAGACCTATTTATTCAGGGAAGGCTTTTGAGAAGAAAATTGTGACAGATGGTATGATTTTTGCTACCATCCGTCCTAATAATATTGCAGCGCTTGACCGGGATGACAGCAGAAGCGGAGATGTGTCAAGCAAGGACGTGGAAATTAAAGATCTCCGTACTGTAATAAAAGAAGTGTTGCGTAAAACGACAGATGGAGTCGACCTTTCTGAGGCCAAAGTAGTTGTATCAGGTGGACGTGGCGTAAAAAGTAAAGAAGGCTTTGAACCGCTGCAGGAGCTTGCAGATGTACTGGGCGGTGCAGTAGGTGCTTCTCGTGGTGCATGTGATGCAGATTATTGTGATTACTCCCTGCAAATTGGTCAGACAGGAAAAGTTGTAACCCCGGATTTATATATCGCATGTGGAATTTCCGGAGCTATTCAGCATCTGGCCGGGATGTCCAACTCCAAAGTTATTGTAGCGATTAACAAGGATCCGGAAGCCAACATTTTTAACGTAGCTGACTATGGAATCGTAGGCGATCTGTTCGATGTGGTTCCTAAATTAACAGAGGAAATCAAAAATCTAAAAGTGAATGCATAATTTGTATGCCAGGAGCCTTTCTTAAAGGTTTCTGGCATTGTAATATGATTTTTACCTGACAAAAAACAATGGAAAAACAGAAAAACAGCTGTCATAAAAAGGTGTATGAGCAATATTTTTATGGAAATAGTAATAACAAACAAACCATTGGCAATGATTAGTTACTAGGTGATATACTTACAAATGAATGAAATAAGCTTCACTAGGAGGAATGAAAAATGGCAATTGCACATGCAAATGACCAGAGCTTCGGTCAGGAAACTTCAGAAGGGCTCGTACTCGCAGATTTTTGGGCAACCTGGTGCGGACCTTGCAAAATGATTGCACCTGTCTTGGAGGAATTGGACAGTGAAATGTCTGAAAAAGTAAAAATCGTAAAATTAGATGTAGATGAAAACCAGGAAACTGCTCAGAAATATGGAGTAATGAGTATTCCTACTTTGCTTCTTTTTAAAGATGGAGAAGTTGTTGACCAGGTTGTAGGCTATCAACCTAAAGAAGCACTAGTTGAACTTGTAAATAAACATGCATCTTAATCTGATATAAACAGAGAACTGTCCCTTGTCATTTTTGTGAATGACAGGGGATTTTGTTTTGGCGGCTTTATAGTATATTAATGTGTATTCCAGAGTATGAATGAGTAGGTTATTTTTCAAACATCTCCCATTAGAATATAATAGGAACTGTAGTGAATGATTAGGAGTGTACGAAAATGAATAAAGCCATTCAGGATAAATTAGCGGTTCTCCCTGATCAGCCAGGGTGTTATTTAATGAAAAATAAGAATGAAGAAGTTATCTATGTTGGGAAATCCAAAAAGCTTAAAAATCGTGTTCGTTCCTATTTTACCGGGGCTCATGATACGAAGACCCAACGGCTTGTTCAGGAAATTGACCATTTTGATTATATTGTAACGTCATCAGAAATTGAAGCACTTATCCTTGAAATGAATTTAATCAAAAAATATGATCCCAAGTATAATGTACTTTTAAAGGATGATAAAAGCTATCCTTACCTAAAAATAACAGCTGAAAAACAGCCAAGACTTATAATTACACGACAGGTGAAAAAGGACAAAGGGAAGTATTTTGGCCCTTATCCAAACGTTTCCGCTGCCCGTGAAACAAAAAAGCTGCTGGATCGACTCTACCCTTTACGAAAATGCAATAAAATGCCGGATCGGGTATGTCTTTATTATCACATCCATCAATGTTTAGGCCCTTGTGAATTCCATGTATCAGATGAAACCAATGAAGAAATTGTCCGGAGCATAACCAGATTCCTGGGTGGAGGACATGGTGAAATTAAGAAGGATCTTCAAAATAAAATGCAGGAAGCCTCAGAAAGCCTTGAATTTGAAAGAGCTAAGGAATACAGGGATTTAATTGAGCATATTGAGGCTGTTATGGAGCAGCAGAAAATGACGCTTAATGATAAGCAGGACCGGGACATCTTTGGTTATGATTATGATAAGGGATGGATGTGTATACAGGTATTCTTTATTCGGCAGGGGAAGTTAATCGAGCGGGACGTAGCCTTATTCCCGTTTTTTGATGACCCTGAGGATACTTTTTTGAGCTATATTGGCCGTTTTTATCTTCACCAGAATCATCCAAAGCCTAAGGAAATTCTTGTTCCGCTTGGGACGAATAGAGAATTACTGGAAGATTTGCTGAAGATTCATGTAAAAATTCCAATGCGCGGAAGAAAAAAAGAACTTGTAGAATTAAGTATGCAAAATGCCAAAATTGCCTTGAAAGAGAAATTTTCTATTATTGAACAGGACGAAGAGAGAACGATTAAGGCGGTGGAAGGACTTAGCGAGCTGTTAAATATAGAAACTCCCCATCGAATTGAAGCATTTGATAATTCCAATATCCAAGGGACAGACCCTGTATCAGCTATGGTTGTCTTTATCGACGGCCGCCCCAGCAAGAAGAACTACCGGAAATATAAGATTAAGGAAGTAGAGGGTCCTGACGATTACGATACGATGCGAGAAGTTGTGAGAAGAAGATATAAACGGGTTTTAAAGGAAAATCTCCCCTTACCGGACTTAATTCTGATTGACGGGGGTAAAGGGCAAATGAGTGCTGCTCTCGATGTTCTGGAGAATGAGCTTGGTCTGGATATACCTTTATGCGGGCTTGCCAAGGATGAAAAACATCGTACGAGTGAGCTGTTGTATGGAGATCCTCCTGAAGTCGTGAATATGGACAGAAAATCTCAGCCGTTTTATTTAATACAAAGAATTCAGGATGAGGTACATCGATTTGCCATTTCGTTCCACCGTCAATTAAGAGGAAAGAGCTCTTTCCAATCCAAATTGGATGAAGTAGAAGGAGTTGGACAAAAGAGAAAGCGCCTGTTGCTCCGTCATTTTAAGTCTATTGATGATATAAGTCAGGCAGACATTGAGGAATTAACAAAATTAGGGATACCTCACCCTGTTGCAGAAAAAATTCTGGATGCACTGCAGGCGGGAGAAGCAGACTCAACAGAATAATATATGAATTTATTTCCAGTATCCGCTTGATCGGATACTTTTTTCTTGGTATAAGATGCGGACATTACTCGTAAAATGTAATCATTACCATTTACAAATCGTAATGATTACGATAAAATAAATAAGTATTCCTTCATGAAGCATTTATATGAAATAGCATAGATCTTTTTTTATGAGTTCACTGCAGGTAATGATTAAATATAAAGGAGGTAACCTGATTGGCTAAAAAGTCAAAGATTGTTAAGGAAAAGAAACGGGAAGAGATGGTGCAAAAATATGCTGACCTTAGAAGAGAGTTGAAAGCTAAGGGGGATTATGAGGCACTGCGTAAGCTTCCGAGGGATTCTTCCCCAACACGTGTCAATCGTCGTTGTGAAGTCACCGGTCGTCCTAAAGGCTATATGAGAAAGTTTGGTATGTCGCGTATAGCTTTCAGGGAATATGCTCATAAAGGACAGGTTCCTGGTGTAAGAAAAGCAAGCTGGTAAATCTTTAGGCGGAAAAAGGCTGATTCAATGGTTCCATTTGAATCAGCCTTTTAAAATGGATTTTTTATTCAGGTGAAAGCGTCCGAAAAATCCCACTTAGTGAAGGTTCACTTCATATCGTTTCAACAGCATAAAAAGAAATCAGCTTCTTTCGTCTGTTTTCTTCATCAATACACTCGATTTCATCATTAAAGATTAAGGATAGCTGCTGGGCAATAAACCCGGCTTCTAACCGATAGGAAACAGGCTCCTCATAGGAAAAGCGCTCTTCAATTAATGGTCCTGTCAATTCAAATTCCAGCTTTTTCTTCTTTTGCTTCACCAGATTTAAGTGACCAAAACCTGCATTATGAAAAAAGACCTGAATATCCTCTATTTTCTGTAATGGATATTGTCTGGCTAACTTTTTCCCCAAATAATACAATACAAAACTGGTATCCTCGCCTAAAACTTCAGGTATGGTAAGCTGCCTCATCATTTCAAACCCAAGTGCGGGAATTTGGATGTCTCTGAGGCTTTCATTTTGAAGTAAAGATTTCTCTTTTCCCACTGTGCTCATCCCTTTCTATTATCATTATCATAGGGATTCATGAATATTGCAATACTTATATTTTCGTAAAAAAACATTACAATTATGGAAAGGATTTCCGGAAATTAATCACGCTTTAACTGGCCGTAATACCCCCACTTCAAGACTTGAGCGTAACCCAACAAGACTAAGTGGGGGATAAACGGCCAGTAAATTTCTGATAAGTTCAACTAACAAGAAAAGCGGAGGCGACCGGTTAGGTCATGCGGGATAAGACGAAGACATGGAGTGGCATGGGTTTGGCCACGGAATGGCTTTGGCTTATATCCGCCTTGACCTGGGAGCCGCAGCCGGCCAAATCAGTGGGGGATGGAGAAAACTCCCACTGATGGAAGTTTCACTTTATAAAATTTGCTGGAAAATTAGAATAAATTTGACTTTACCCAGAAGTTTCCTTGACGCTATGAATGGGTAGGAGTAAAATATTAAATGTTATGAAAGGATTTTTTAAAGCGAGAAGGGGGACTTTCCAGAAAATATATTTTTTTTGGAAAAATAAAAGCGCTTTACTTACTATTTTTGATCCAAACAATACTTTCATCAATTGAGGGGGGTTAAGATGGCGCAGGATCGTGAGTTTTTTAATCGGAGACTACATTCATTATTAGGGGTTATCCCAATAGGTTTATTTTTGGTTCAGCATTTAATGGTAAACCAGTTTGCCAGATGGGGTCCTGAATCCTTTAACACAGCAGCTGGAATTATGGGAAACCTTCCATTTGTTCTTGTTCTGGAAATTTTCGTTATTTACCTTCCGCTCATTTTCCATGCGGTTTACGGTGTCTATATTGCTTTTACAGCAAAAAACAACGTATCAAGGTATGGATATTTTCGTAACTGGATGTTTTATTTACAGCGTATAACCGGGATTATTACTTTAATCTTTATTGTATGGCATGTTTGGGAAACCAGAATTGCGCATGCGATTTATGGTACCGAAGTTAACTTTGACATGATGGTTAATATATTGGATCATCCTTTCATGTTCTGGTTCTATATTATTGGTGTAATTTCAGCAGTATTCCATTTTGCTAATGGTTTATGGTCCTTCTTTGTAAGCTGGGGACTTACCATTACACCACGTTCACAGCGTATTGTTACATACGTGACCATGATTATATTCGTAGCTTTATCCTATGTTGGTGTAAGTACATTATTTGCTTTCGTAAGTTAAGGAAAGAATCTTTATTGAACAGGGAGTGAATTTTATGAGTAACCGTAATATCGTTGTTGTTGGCGGCGGACTAGCTGGACTAATGGCAACAGTAAAGGCAGCAGAAGCTGGTGTACACGTTGACCTCCTTTCACTTGTACCCGTGAAACGCTCCCACTCTGTATGTGCACAAGGTGGAATCAATGGTGCCGTTGATACAAAGGGGGAAGGCGATTCTCCTTGGATTCATTTTGACGATACCGTATATGGTGGCGACTTTTTAGCAAACCAGACTCCTGTTAAAGCGATGTGTGAGGCCGCGCCAGGAATTATTCATATGTTTGATCGTATGGGAGTTATGTTTAACCGTACATCAGAAGGATTGCTTGATTTCCGTCGTTTCGGTGGAACTCAGCATCACCGTACAGCTTTTGCTGGAGCAACCACAGGTCAGCAGCTGCTTTATGCGTTAGATGAGCAGGTTCGCCGTCATGAAGTAAACGGTTTAGTAACAAAGCATGAAAATTGGGAATTCTTATCAGCTATGGTTGATGATGAAGGCGTAGCCCGAGGTGTGATTGGCCAGGACTTACATTCCCATGAAATTAAAGCCTTCAAAGGTGATGCCGTCATTATGGCTACTGGCGGACCGGGAATTATCTTTGGTAAATCTACCAATTCTATTATTAATACTGGTTCAGCTGCTTCTGCTCTATATCAGCAGGGTGCGATTTATGCAAATGGAGAGTTTATTCAAATTCATCCAACAGCTATTCCTGGTGATGATAAATTACGACTCATGAGTGAATCCGCAAGAGGTGAAGGTGGACGTGTCTGGACTTATAAAGACGGAAAACCTTGGTATTTCTTAGAAGAAAAATACCCTGCTTATGGTAACCTGGTTCCTCGTGATATCGCTACCCGTGAGATTTTTGATGTATGTGTAAACCAGAAGCTCGGTATTAATGGGGAAAATATGGTTTATCTGGATCTGTCTCATAAGGATCCTAAGGAATTAGATGTTAAGCTTGGTGGAATCATTGAAATTTATGAGAAGTTTGTTGGTGACGATCCAAGAAAAGTTCCAATGAAGATTTTTCCTGCTGTTCATTACTCTATGGGTGGTCTGTGGGTTGACAACAACCAAATGACGAATATCCCTGGTGTATTTGCTGCAGGTGAATGTGACTTTACTCAGCATGGAGCCAACCGTCTTGGTGCAAATTCCCTGTTATCATCTATTTATGGTGGACTTGTTGCCGGTCCAAATGCTGTGGAATACACTGAAGGTCTGGATAAGACAGCAGACGAAATTTCTTCTCAATTCTTTGAACAGAAGGTAAAAGAAGAGGAAGAGAACTTTGAAAAAATTATGGGAATGAACAGCGGTAATGAAAATGCCTATCAGATTCATAAAGAGCTGGGTGAATGGATGACGGATAATGTTACGGTTGTTCGTGAAAATAAAAAACTGTTAGAAACAGATGAAAAAATCCAGGAATTGCTGGAACGCTATGAGAATATTAATATCAATGATACATCCCGTTGGAGCAACCAGGGTGCAATGTTTACCAGACAGCTTAAGAACATGCTGCAGCTGGCCCGAGTGATTACACAGGGTGCCTATCATCGTAATGAAAGCCGTGGGGCACACTATAAGCCTGAATTCCCTGAGCGTAATGACGAGGAATTCCTGAAAACCACCATGGCAAAATATGATGCGGAAAACAATCAACCTGACTTATATTATGAAGATGTTGATGTTTCCTTCATCGAGCCAAGAAAGAGAGACTATACGAAAAAACATTAAGCATAAGTTAGGGGGAGGAGAACCATGAGTGATACAAAGAAGATTGATCTGATTATAACTCGTCAGGATAGCCCCGATTCTAAGCCATATGAAGAAAAATTCAGTATTCCATATAGAAAAAATCTAAATGTGATATCGGCTTTAATGGAAATCCGCCGAAATCCGGTAAATGCAGAAGGGGAAAAAACAACACCGGTATTTTGGGAAATGGGTTGTTTAGAAGAAGTATGCGGTGCCTGTTCCATGGTAATTAACGGCAAACCACAACAGGCTTGTACAGCATTGGTCGATCAATTGGAACAGCCAATCCGTCTGGAACCAATGACGACATTCCCGGTTGTAAGAGATTTGGCTGTTGACCGCAGTCGTATGTTTGATTCACTGAAGAAGGTAAAGGCCTGGATTCCTATCGATGGAACCTATGACTTAGGACCTGGACCACGTATGGCTGAGAGCAAACGTCAATGGGCCTATGAATTATCCAAGTGTATGACATGCGGAGTTTGTCTGGAGGCTTGCCCGAACGTTAACAGTGATTCAAACTTTATTGGTCCTGCACCATTGTCCCAGGTTCGCCTGTTTAACTCCCATCCAACTGGTGAGTTCCACAAGAGTGAACGTATGGAAACGATTATGGGTGATGGAGGACTGGCCAACTGCGGGAACTCCCAAAACTGTGTTCAGTCCTGTCCTAAAGGTATTCCATTAACGACATCCATTGCGGCCCTTAACCGTGAGGCAACTCTGCAGTCATTCAAGAGCTTTTTTGGCAGTGACAACATCAACTAATAGATTTGAGCCTCTTCTATTATTAAGAAGAGGCTCAATTTGTATACACGTACGAACTATTAGTAATAGGAGGAAGGAATGTGAAGACGGTTAATTATATATCAGTTAAGGAAACGTGGCAGAGGGAGTTCTCTTTTTATATTCCGGTAAAAATTCGCTTTTCTGAAACAGATATGTTCGGGCATGTGAATAATGTGTCCCCATTTATTTATTTTGAGGAAGCCCGTATTGCTTTTTTTAGTCATATTGGAGTATTCCAGGACTTGAGTGATCCACAGGACGGAATCCCGGTTGTAGCGGATCTGCAATGTGATTATCATAAACAAATTTATTTTACGGATTCACTGAAATTGTATGTGAAGGCCAATCATGTGGGAAATACTTCTGTCGACATTCATTACTTAGGAATCAACCAGGATAAAGACGTGTGTTTCACCGGACGTGGACGTATTGTCAAGATTCATCCGGATTCAGGAACGCCAGTACCTTTCACGGAAAAGGAACTGGAAAAGTTAAACAAATAAAATCCAGCTCTCATGGCCATTTAAACATATGACCATTTTTCTGAATATACGTGGTTTTATGCTCAAATGAGGGCACGGCAGTTTTGCGATATACATACTATACAGTGACTAAATAATTCCCCTTATTCCTTGTGGCTCATGTACAGCAAGGAGGGGTTCCCGATTGAATAATGAGGATTATAACACGAAGCAGCTACTAACAAAACGGGAAAAAGAAGTTTTTGAATTGCTGGTTCAGGACCGAACAACGAAAGAAATAGCTGAAGAGCTGTTTATTTCGGAAAAAACGGTTCGGAACCATATATCCAATGCAATGCAAAAACTTGGTGTAAAGGGGCGTTCACAAGCAGTTGTCGAGCTCCTTCGCATGGGGGAGTTAAAGCTTTAAACTTTGAGGCTGATCCAGGGACACCTTGGCATCAGCCTCTTTTTCTACCTGCAACAAAAACGTAACTTGATATTTTCAAAAAAAACATAGAAAATAGAATAGAAAAGCGGAGGCGACCGTTTAGGGTGACAGCATAAGCACGTCGACGAATATGTAGGGGGAAAAGAAGTGGCTAAAACTATAGATGCAGAAACGATTGCACATTTAGAAAAGGATTTGCGCAATATTTCCTATATCCTTAAACAAAAGGGAAGGGAAATTCTGACACATTATCCAATCACAACCCCACAGTTTATTGCATTACAATGGTTATTAGATGAAGGAGATTTAACCATTGGCGAGTTATCGAAAAAATTATTTTCAGCTTTTAGTACGACGACTGACTTAGTCGATCGTCTGGAAAAAAGTGAGCTTGTTAAACGTGTTCCTGATCCAAATGACCGTCGAGTTGTCCGGATTCATTTACTGGAAAAAGGAAGAACGATCATTGATGAAGTTATTTCTAAACGCCAGCAATATTTACAAGAGGTTTTACAAAGCTATGACCAGAATCAGGTTCATACATTAAAAAATGTGTTAAGTCAATTAAATAATGACATTTCTGATTACCAGAATAAATCTTAGCATTATCTTAAATCCAGAACAGAAAGGCGATTCACTGTGAAACAACCAATTGGAATTATAGACTCTGGGGTTGGAGGATTAACGGTTGCAAAGGAATTAATCCGTCAATTGCCTAAAGAAGAATTTATCTATCTTGGAGATACATTAAGGTGTCCCTATGGCCCGAGACCGGAAGAACAGGTCAGACAATATACGTGGGAAATGGTTCAGTACTTAATTCATTCAGATATAAAAATGTTAGTTGTGGCATGCAATACGGCTACGGCATTTGTGTTAGAGGAACTAAGAGTGGAGCTTGAGGTCCCCGTTATTGGCGTTATTCAGCCAGGGGCCAGAGCCGCTATTAAAACGACCAATAATTTAAACGTCGGAATTATTGGTACAGTAGGAACAATTGAAAGTGGAGCTTATCCAGATGTGCTGAAACAGATTAATTCATCCATTTATGTATACAGCTTAGCATGTCCAGCTCTGGTACCTCTTGTAGAAAGCGGGGTATTGGAGGGGGACAATGCCCGCCAGACTGTTTATGATTCTATATCACCGCTGTTAAACACGAATATTGATACGTTAATCCTGGGCTGTACCCATTATCCTCTTTTGAAGCCACTCATTCAGGAAGTGATGGGAGAAAAGGTGTCTGTGATTTCTTCAGGGGATGAAACTGCCAGAGAAGTGAGTACGATTCTGTCCTACAACAATCTTTTATATCAGGGGGAACGCATTCCTCAGCATAAATTTTACACAACTGGTAATTTAAAACTTTTTGAACAGATCGCTAAAGTATGGTTCGGGTATCCCCTTGCGTTTGTGCAAAGTATTAAATTATAAGAATAAGCCAACTTCCTCATACCATTGGGGAAGTTTTTTGATTATCCAAAGCTTTTCCCTATATTTTTTGGTCTAAATTTAAAAATAGCTCGTATAAATAATAGTACAAACCATCATGGGAGGGAAAAGCATGCAAAAACGATCAATCTGGATAGGAACGGCATTGGCATCCAGTATTGTACTGCTATCAGGCTGTTTGCAGGGAGAACAATCATTGGAGGAACTGATGGATCCACCTCAAAATGTTCAGACAGTCAATGATTTAGATAATGCAGAGAACAAAAAGGAAGCGTCGGAAAATAAGAAGGAAAGTGAGGAAACAACAAATAATAAAGATGCAAAAACCACTGAAACAACAAACAGAGAACTATATTTAATAGATGAGAACGGTATGGTGGTTTCGCAGACATTACCACTTCCTCAGGCAGATTCAAAGGAAGTTGCAAAACAGACCCTGGAATACTTAGTAAAGGATGGGCCGGTCTCTGATATTCTGCCTAATGGTTTTCAGGCTGTCATACCAGCTGGTACCAACATCAACAGTCTGAATTTACAGGATAATGGTACATTAGTTGTAGACGTTTCAAAAGAGTTCAAAGAGTATAAGGCAGAAAATGAACTGAAAATTATTCAGGCAATGACGTTTACCCTGACACAATTTGATTCGGTCGATCGGATTAAACTTCAAATAGATGGAGTCGAACAGAATGTCATGCCTGTCAATGGTACTCCGATTGGTAATGGGTATGCACGTTCAGATGGGATTAATTTACACGTTGGGGACGTTGCGGATTTAATGAATAGTGAGTCTGTGACGGTTTATTACCCTGCCCAGCAGGAAGAGCATTATTATTATGTTCCTGTTACAACAAGAGTAGAAGGCGAAAGTGATAGCAAATATGAGAGTGTAATTAATCAGCTTGTTGAAGGCCCTGACTATGAACTTACAGGTCTCGTAAATGTGTTCCAGAATGACGTAGAGCTGACGAAGAAGCCGGTGAATCAGGATGGGGTATTAGCGCTAACCTTTAATAAGTCGATCTTTAATGATGAGAAGAACCAGACGATTTCTGATCCGGTACTGAGTTCTATTGTGCTGACATTAACCGAGCATCCCAACGTAGAATCTGTACAAATCAAGGTGGAGGGAACAGAGCAGGTATTCAATGAAAACGGTGAAGCCTATTCTCAGCCGGTAACCAGGGAGGATGTTTCTGAACCTAGTGGTATTTAATCCAAAAGATGTATATAATAACATATGTCAGATAGGGGCTGGTCATCAGCCTCTTTTTTGTGGCCGGTGAAATGATTAAATAAATGATTTGTGGATAAGAAAACCAGAAGAAGCATGGCCCATTTAAGATTTGTTATTATAAGAGTAAAATGATAAGGTAAAGTCTCAGAAGGAGGATAATTCAATGAGAACAGATGGCAGAGAAGCAAATGAACTACGAAAAATACATATTGAAACCAATTTTACAAAGCATCCGGAAGGTTCCGTTCTTATTAGTGTAGGAGATACCAAGGTCATTTGTAATGCAAGTATAGAAGATCGTGTTCCTCCCTTTTTACGCGGTCAGGGAAAGGGCTGGATTACAGCAGAATACGCCATGTTGCCCAGAGCAACTGAACAAAGGAATATCAGGGAGTCATCCAAAGGAAAGGTTTCCGGTCGTACAATGGAAATCCAGCGTTTAATCGGTCGTTCACTGAGGGCTGTCGTTGACCTGGATAAAATCGGTGAGCGTACCGTCTGGATTGATTGTGATGTAATACAGGCAGATGGTGGTACACGTACAGCCTCCATTACCGGAGCTTTTGTAGCGATGGTTCAGGCCTTTGGAAAATTAATCGAAACGAAATCCATCAAGGAATTTCCGATTAACAATTATTTAGCAGCTATTTCTGTTGGAATTTTACCAGGTGGATCAGAAATTCTTGACCTTTGTTATCGTGAGGATTCAGAGGCTAAAGTTGATTTAAACATCGTCATGAATGGCAGTCGTGAGTTTGTTGAAATTCAGGGAACAGGTGAAGAGGACACATTTACATATGAGGAACTGAATAAAATGCTTCAGCTGGCCGATGACGGCTTAAAAGAGATTTTTGAAATTCAACGGGTAGCGGTTGGAAAATGGCATGAAGAACTTTTGAAAAAACAAAAATCGCCTCAGGAGGAAAAGAAGGAATGAAAAAGGTCATTCTTGCTACCAGGAACCAGGGTAAAGCTGCTGAGTTTAAGGACATTTTTTCAAGCATCGGGATCGAAATTGTCAGTTTACCTGAATTAGACGAAACCATTCCGGAAATTGAGGAAACAGGGGATACGTTTGAAGCCAATGCCAGAATTAAAGCCGAAGAAATCTCAAAGCGCTTTTCACTGCCTGTGATGAGTGATGATTCCGGTCTTGAGGTAGATGCCTTAAATGGGAGTCCTGGTGTATATTCTGCCCGTTATGCCGGACTCGAAAAAAATGATCAGAAGAATCTTGAAAAAGTCTTGGAGGAGTTAAAAGGAGTGGAGATGCCAGAACGTTCCGCCCGCTTTGTTTGTGTACTTGCGTTAGCCCGGCCTGAAAAAGAAACCATTGCAAAACGGGGTACTTGTGAAGGATACATTGGATTTGAAGAAAAAGGGGAGAACGGCTTTGGTTATGATCCTATTTTCTATCCTGAAAATATGGATCGAACCCTTGCTGAACTTTCTCCAGATGAAAAAAACCGTATTAGTCATCGTCGTCATGCGATTGACAGGATGCTGGATTACATGAAAACGAATGAAATAATGGAGTGATTGACGTTGTCTGTTGTTATCATTACCAGTGATAGTCACGGCTTAACCGAAGAATTGAATGTGATTAAAGAACGTCATCAGCATGAAGCAGATGCTTTTGTGCATTGCGGGGATTCAGAACTTGATTATCATTCAGAGGAAATGAGTTCCTTTTATAAAGTTCGAGGGAATTGTGACTTTGATCAGAATTATCCTGAAGACACGCAATTATCGGTGGATGGTCAGAAGATTTTCGTAACCCATGGACACCTTTATCAGGTTAAGACTAGTTTAATGCCACTCTCGTACAGAGCAGAAGAAACAGGTTCCAATATCGCCTGCTTTGGACACTCTCATCTGGCAGGGGCTGAAAAAGTAAAGGATACGTTATTTATTAATCCTGGAAGTATTCGTGAGCCTCGGGGCGGGGCTGCAGGTACAACGCCCACTTATGTACGCTTAGGATGGGAGAGACAGAATGAGCTTCAGGTTGAATTTTTAAATCTCCAGGGAGAAGTTGAAGCCACAACAGCTATTCATTTATAATATAAACCGATCTATCACCAGGAGAGAAATTTCTCCGGTGATAGAGGGTTTTTAAAATTTTTTTCGTAAAACTTATTGACATAAACATCAAATCTTCTTATAATAGGTTTTGTCTGTTGCGGGTGTAGTTTAGTGGTAAAACCTCAGCCTTCCAAGCTGATGTCGTGGGTTCGATTCCCATCACCCGCTCCATGTCCCAGTAGCTCAGCAGGATAGAGCAACAGCCTTCTAAGCTGTGGGTCGGGAGTTCGAATCTCTCCTGGGACGTTATCGAAAAAGACCTCAATCTCTTAAAGTGCTTGTTAGGAGATTGAGGTTTTTTTATTCTGAACCTGGATCACATGTCTGATAGGACTTCACTGTAAGCATGAGACATAAAACGGCCTCACAGGATAACCTGTTGAGGCCGTTTTAGGATAGTATTAATAGTTAACAGCGGCGTAAGAATCGATGAGGCCATGTTCAAAATAGTAGCCGGTTCCACTAATAGGGGCTGCTGTGTTTTCAATGGCCGAACGAATTTCATAGTGGCTTCGATTTTGTCCTGCCAATAGTCCTGCCAGACCTGCAACATGTGGCGAGGCCATGGATGTACCAGACATATAGGCATAGCCATCACGCTGGACTGTAGAGGCAATGTCAACACCTGGTGCAGCTACATCGACCCATGATCCATAGTTCGAGAAACTTGCCAGCTGGTTACTGCTATCCACAGCGGCTACTGAAATTACATTTTCGTAGGAAGCAGGTTCAAATGTCGTGGATACGCCATCATTTCCAGCTGCTGCGATAACTACTGAACCTTGATTCCAGGCATAATTGACAGCATCCTCTAAAGCCTGGGTATCACAGTTACATCCCAGGGATAAATTGATGACTTCAGCGCCATAGTCTGCCGCATAACGAATACCATCCACAATGTCAGCCAGCGAACCACTGCCTCTTGAATCGAGTACACGAACGGCTAAAATATTAGTTTCCGGTGCCATACCAGCAACACCAGTTCCATTATTGGTTTCCGCTGCTGCAGTTCCAGCTACATGAGTGCCATGTCCATTACGATCCATTGGGTCATAATCGTTTTGAACGAAGTCATAGCCCAAGATTGTTTTGTTATTTAGATCTTCATGCTGATAATCTACACCAGTATCGATAACCGCAATTTCCTGGTTACTGCTTCCACGGGCAATATCCCAGGCATGATCTGTATTTGTTGTAAATAGTCCATATTGATAGGAAGGGTTTGCATAGGTATCATCGGGAGTCCACGTAGCACTCATTTTATAATTGGGCTCTGCATACTCGACATTGGGATTTTTGTTTAATGCTCTGACTACCGCTTCTACATTGCCAACTTTAAGTACTTTAAAAGGAGATTTTACAATATCCTCTTCTTTGGCGACTTTTGCACCTGCTTTTTTTGCAACTTGCTTCAGTCTTTCTTTCGTTGTGTTTTCCTTAAATTTAACAACGACTTCCCCTTTGACATAATCGCCTGCATTTCCTACTGGCTGGACAGAATTTTGACTATCCTTAATAGGGGTCTCTGCACTTGCAGCTGCGGCTCCCATAACGGGAAAAGCTGTTAAAACAAAAATCGCAGCTACTGCATACCAAATTACCTTTTTCATATTATTCCTCCTTTTCAGAATATACATAACTATTTCTGAAAAAGAGGTGTTGATTCCTTTGGGAAAAAGGGTTCAAAATTTCACGTGCCGAATGAGAAACTTTTGCACTATATTATTATATTTCTGGGCTTGAAGTTTGATTTAATAAATGGTGAGTATTTTATTGGGTTCTGGTCATACTAAAAAGGCTACCGTATATTGTGAAACGATATGAAAGATTATTTTGGTAACCTTGAAGGAGAAGCGGACAGCATTTTAACAAAGACTATTCAGCATGATAATTTGCTTGTGGTGCTGAATGAAAACCTGACTGATGAAGAATTTAATCAGTTTAAAGAGACGCTTCAAACATTAGAATGAAATGAAATGGGCATTAAGCTGATTGACGCTTAATGCTTTTGTTTGCTTATGAGGGTGAAAGGTACAGAAAGGGGAATTAGATGAAACCTCGTTTTTACTCCAACATTTACTGGCACTTCACCGGGGGTCCTGTTTCAAAGGATGGTTCCGAGGTATGGCATCACTTCCGTTGTTTAAGAGAAGTGAAGGAAAATACTACGTTAAGACATCCCGAAAGAGCAATGGGAAATTTAAAAAATATCCTTCAAAGTAAGGTTTTACAGGCAACGACGACCGAAAAGGTTCTGGAAAAGGTAGAAACCGATGAATTTTGCTGTGTCTGTGACATCCCATTAAAGGATCTAGTATTCCACCGTCAGTATTATGGTGATTATGCCATCGGATTTAATGCCAGGAAAATTCATGAAAATTTCCATCCTGTATTATATTTTGAGCCTTATCCGACTAAAATGTTAAAAATGCAGCCGAAACAAGTTCAGAGAGAAGTAAAAGAGAAAGGCACTGAAAATCAGATGGATTTCCTGGAGTTATTGGGAATCAATCAAAATAATCCACTCGTAAACTTCCTGAAACTGACACATTTTGATTCTGATTATGATGATTCCTTTTATGGCGAAAGAGAGTGGAGGTGTCTGGATGATTTTTCATTTACAAATGAGGATGTCGAAGCGGTTATTGTACCGAAAGATCATGTGAATGAAATAAGTGAATATCTAAAAGGAGAAGGGTTTCTTAATATTAGTGTTCTAAGCTGGGATCTTATTGAAAATATTTAGTCATATAGATTTGCGGTGGTCAAGCAAATTTTATTGCTCGACCGCACCAAAATCCACTTTTATATTAAAAGTACTGGTGTGTTGTTTAAGATTCCGTTTTTGAAGCTCCTCCTCCAGAATTTGAATAAATTGGCTGGATAATTGTAACTCTATTGCTTTTTGATAAGCATCCAATAATTTTTCATCTGTTAAAAATGCAAAACGAATAAGTATCACTCCTACGAATAGCGGTAAAATTTATAAGACTTCCCCGTATATTCGCGGCTCTTTTAACAGAAAGAAATTTCTTAATTGTATTCAGCCTAAATACTTATTAAAGTTCTTCCCGTTCAAAATAATTTTAAACTTAAGAAAGGAAGGCTCGTAGCAGGGAGTTATCAAAAAGGTTTCATTATGGTATATTGTGGGAAGTCATCATAAAATGGACATACAATGAAGTTTTAAATCGTTGTTACAGGGTATGAATAATAAATACAACAACCTCAGCATAAAAGAACAGGAAGGTGTTTATGAAAAAGAAACATCAAGATGTTGTCATATTTCCTGGATGGAAAAGACAATTAGAGCAGGACGGTCTTGAGGCATTAAAGGAGAAAAGATATGAAGATGCATTAGAGAAAATTTTGCTTCTGGAGGAATTTGAAGCTGCATCCTATGAAATTTTAACAGGAAAGGTGATTTGTTATATAGAGTTAGGCCGTTTTGATGAAGCAATCGCCCTATGCCGAAAGCTCATGAAGGAAGATGAGGATAACTATTATAAATACTTACATATTTATA
Organism: Salinibacillus aidingensis; assembly: GCF_039522525.1. GTDB lineage: Bacteria > Bacillota > Bacilli > Bacillales > Alkalibacillaceae > Salinibacillus > Salinibacillus aidingensis. The sequence goes on along the minus strand of NZ_BAAADO010000001.1, from coordinate 571,124 downwards.
TAACGGTTTTATTTCAAACCAGTCAGTATGGGGAAATCACCAGTTTGTTAGATGAGATTTTTGCGACTGAGGATGTCCCTTATACATATCGGGAACAATTTCAGCAGATTTACGACTTAAGTCAAAATTTCAACCAGGATCAGGATCATAATAAGTACAATGATAAGGAAATTGAATATTTTCTTCATAATTTAGATGGGGGAAGCTTTCAGGAACAATGGCGTCTATTATCCTTATTAAGAAAGAAGCCTCTGAAGGATTATGTGGATGATTTCATTCCCTTTTTTGGTGATTCAGAGTTAAACCCGGTCATGAAGACTGGACTTTTACAATGGTTTATGGAACAGGAAATCAATAAAGATATAGAAGTGGATAAATTTAATCAGATAAAGATTGTAAACCCGACAGAACTGGACGATATTATGGACCAGACGTTTGCAAAGGAAGTTATGAATTCCCTGGATTGGGTGGAACAGCAGGATCCTACTTTGTTTGAATTTACCAGACAGATACTCTTCCGCTTTCTTTATATTTATTTTCCATTTGTACCGGGGCAAAAGGATCAGACAGTCATTACAGAAGCAATATTATCGCTGGCTTTAGAGTACCTGCAAATGGATGATGAATATTCGATGGAGAACGAAGACAGTGAGGAACGGGAATATTGGAAAAATGAGATACAGGAGTTAGAAAAAAAGTACTTTTCCCAAATTGAATAGCGGTTCGAAGTGTTGGTAAATTTGTTGAAAGGTGTAAAGAATATGTTATAATATAATGGTTGCATTATGCATTCGTACTTATATAATTGAACTACTATCTTAAAATTAAATTTTAGTTCATTAAAGTTCATTAATTGAATAATAGATGTTGGAGGGAATTCTATGTCAGTAAAATGGGAAAAACAAGAAGGCAATGAAGGAGTACTAACCTTTGAAGTAGATGCGAAAGAATTTGATTCTGCTTTAGATCAAGCCTTCAAAAAAGTTGTAAAAGATGTACAAATTCCAGGATTCAGAAAGGGAAGAGTACCACGTCCAATTTTTGAAAAGCGTTTCGGAGTAGAGGCTCTTTACCAGGATGCTGTAGACCTGGTTCTTCCTGAGGCTTATACAAAAGCGATTGATGAAGCGGGAATTGAACCTGTTGATCAGCCGGACGTTGACATTGAGCAGATTGAAAAAGGAAAAGATCTTATTTTCACTGCTAAAGTAACGGTTAAGCCTGAAGTAAAACTTGGAGACTATAAAGGTCTTGAAGTAGAAGAGCAGGATACCAGCGTTACCGACGAAGATGTTGAAAATGAAATTAAACAGCTTCAGGAACGTCATGCCGAGCTCGTTGTTAAAGAAGACGGTAAAATTGAGGAAGGCGATACAGTAGTGTTCGACTTTGAAGGATTTATGGATGGCGAACCATTCGAAGGCGGCAGTGCTGAAAACCATTCCCTTGAAGTTGGCTCCGGTCAATTTATTCCAGGCTTTGAAGATCAGCTAATTGGTAAGGAAGCAGGAGAAGAAAGTGAAATTGAAGTAACGTTCCCGGAAGATTATCATGCTGAGGATCTTGCAGGTAAACCGGCAACCTTTAAAGTGAAAATTCATGAAGTAAAAGGTAAGGAACTTCCTGAGCTTGATGATGAATTTGCAAAGGACGCAGATGATGAAGCAGAATCTCTTGATGAATTGAAGGAAAAAACTAAGAAACGCCTTCAAGAGCAAAAGGAACAGGATGCTGACAATCAAAAACGTGAAAGCTTAGTGGAACAAGCCAGTGAAAATGCTGAAGTGGATATTCCTAATGCAATGGTTGAATCCGAGCTTGATCGTATGCTTCAGGAGTTTGAACAGCGCCTGCAAATGCAGGGAATGACGCTGGATATGTATCAGCAGTTCTCCGGCCAGGGTCAGGATGAGCTAAAAGAACAAATGAGAGAAGATGCGAAAAAACGTGTTCAGACCAACCTGACATTAGAAGCCATTGCAGAAACGGAAAACCTTCAAGCAACTGAGGAAGACATAAATGAAGAGCTTGAGAATATGGCTAAATCCTATCAAATGGAAGTAGAACAGATTAAACAGGCTCTTGGCGGAAACACAGACATGCTTAAGGATGAACTGAAGCTTAGAAAAGCAATTGATTTCTTAGTCGATCAAAGTAAAACCGCATAATTATTGAAGACAAGGTGCGAGAAATCGTACCTTGTTTTATACATACATAAAATGATTGAACAGGTTTAGTATATGCTGCATACATATAGGCTATACTGTATCTCCTGAGACCGAAATAAACATAAGGGTTTCATTATCATTGACTTATAAAGACATGACGTACATAATGATTACATATCTTTATAAAAAGGTAATCAAATGTAGATGTTTATTACTTTCTTCCACACACACATATTTGATATGATGTGCTAAAGACTAACAAGAGAAGAACTGAATTTATGGTAAAGAGATACAGATTTATTGGTGAGGTGATTGAATGCTTAAATTTAATGATGAAAAGGGACGCTTGAAATGCTCTTTCTGTGGGAAAACACAGGAGCAGGTTCGGAAATTAGTAGCAGGCCCTGGTGTTTATATATGTGATGAATGTATTGAACTTTGTACGGAAATTGTGGAGGAAGAATTAGGGAACGAAGAAGAAGTTGAATTTAAAGAGGTTCCTAAGCCAAAGGAAATTAACGAAATTTTAAGTGATTATGTGATCGGACAGGAAAATGCTAAAAAATCCCTATCGGTTGCTGTATATAATCATTATAAGCGAATTAATTCCAGCCAGAATAGTGATGATATTGAACTATCTAAAAGTAATATTGTACTTATGGGACCTACAGGAAGCGGTAAGACATTATTGGCTCAAACCCTTGCACGCATTCTGAATGTTCCATTTGCAATTGCGGATGCTACATCCTTAACGGAAGCCGGATATGTAGGGGAAGATGTGGAAAATATTCTGCTCAAACTGATCCAGGCTGCCGATTACGATGTAGAGAAAGCCGAAAAAGGAATTATTTATATTGATGAAATTGATAAAGTGGCCAGAAAGTCTGAAAACCCATCGATTACACGGGATGTTTCTGGTGAAGGGGTACAGCAGGCCCTGTTAAAGATTCTTGAAGGAACAGTAGCAAGTGTACCGCCACAAGGTGGTCGTAAGCATCCACATCAGGAATTTATTCAAATTGATACCAGTAATGTATTATTTATTGTGGGCGGAGCCTTTGATGGCATCGAGCAGATTATTAAACGCCGTTTAGGTAAACGTGTCATCGGCTTTGGTGCAGACAATTACGGTGAAGATTTAGATAAAGCGGAATTATTATCCAAAGTATTACCTGAAGACCTGCTTCGTTACGGATTAATTCCTGAATTTATCGGACGTCTTCCTGTTATTGGAGCATTGGAACCGTTAGATGAAGATGCATTAGTGGAAATCCTGACAAAACCGAAAAACGCACTAGTTAAGCAGTATAAGAAGTTATTTGAAATTGACGATGTAGAGCTTGAAATTGAAGATGAAGGACTGCAGGCCATTGCTCAAAAAGCGATTGAACGTAAAACAGGAGCACGTGGTTTACGTTCAATCATAGAAGGAATTATGATGGATGTTATGTATGAGCTTCCTTCCCGTGATGATGTTGATAAGTGTATTATCACCAAGGATACTGTTCAACTCGAAAACGGTAAACCAAAACTGGTCATGACAGACGGTTCTGTTGTGGATCAGAATGATGAATCACCGAAAGAAAGTGCATAAGCTTAGCAGAAGAAAGCCCCGAATGTTACCAGTAAGGTGACATTCGGGGCTTTTTTCGTTTAGGGCCTATCCGCTCGCCTCCGCTTTTCTCTGTCCAGCTGCGGCTCCTAGGTCAAGGCGGATATAAGCCAAAGCCATTCCGTGGCCAAACCCATGCCACTCCATGTCTTCGTCTTATCCCGCATGACCTAATCAGTCGCCTCCGCTTTTCTTTGTCCAGCTGCGGCTCCCAGGCCCAAGCGGTCATAAGCAGAATACCCTCCATGGCCAAAAGCGGCCACTCCGGATATTCTGCTTATGTCGTCGGGCCTAAGCGGTCGCCTCCGCTTTTCTGCGTTTATTCCATGTTTTTTCAGGAAATACTAGGGATAATGTAATTTGTATATGGGAGGATTTAGGATGAGTGGAATTGCCGGAGTAGCAATATTTATCCAGCTGCTGGTCGGAATAGTGGTTGGATTATATTTTTGGAATATGTTAAAGAATAACAGAACGAGTAAAGTTACTATTGAAAAGGAATCAAAGAAAGAATTGGAGGATTTAAGAAGATTGCGTTCGGTTTCTTTATCAGAACCTCTATCTGAGAGGGTACGGCCAAATAAAATGGAGGAAGTCATTGGACAGGAGGATGGCATCGAATCACTGAGGGCAGCGCTTTGCAGTTCGAATCCGCAGCATGTCATTTTGTATGGTCCGCCTGGAGTGGGAAAAACTGCAGCAGCCCGATTGGTCCTTGAAGAAGCAAAAAAGAGACCGGAAACTCCTTTTCGTGAAGGATCTGCATTTGTAGAGGTGGATGCGACAACCGCCAGATTTGATGAGCGTAGTATTGCGGATCCATTAATTGGTTCTGTTCATGATCCGATTTATCAAGGTGCAGGCGCCATGGGGCAGGCCGGGATTCCTCAGCCGAAAAGAGGAGCTGTCACAAATGCCCATGGAGGAATATTATTCCTAGATGAAATTGGTGAATTGCATCCGCTCCAAATGAATAAGTTATTAAAAGTATTAGAAGATCGAAAAGTATTTTTTGACAGCGCATATTACAGTGAGGAAAATGATAAAATTCCTTTGCATATTCATGAAATTTTCCAGCAGGGGTTGCCGGCTGATTTTCGCCTGATTGGCGCAACCACCAGAAACCCGGAGGAGATACCTCCAGCGATTCGGTCCAGATGTCTGGAAATCTTTTTTAAAGATTTGGAGGCAGAACATTTAATAGAAGTAGCCAAAAAAGCAGCGGATAAAGTCAATGTGAGCATTGATCGTGAAGCATTGGATCGTATTGCTGTTTACTCCAGAAATGGACGGGAAGCCGTAAATATTGTTCAAATTTGTGTCGGTATTGTTAAGAAGCAGCAAAAAGATAAAATAGAAATTAAGGATATTGAGTGGGTAGCTGAATCCAGTCAGCTGACACCGAAGTTAACGCCAAAGGTACCAGAGCATCCAGGAGTCGGTGTTGTTAACGGTTTAGCCGTCTTTGGCCCCAATACAGGCTCTTTACTGGAAATCGAGGTAACGGCCTTACCCGTAACAGACGGGGACGAAGGCGATGTAAGTATATCCGGTATTGTGGATGAGGAGGAGTTTAATCAGGGAAGTAAGACCATACGCAGAAAAAGTATGGCTAACCATTCCGTAAAAAATGTCTTAACCATGCTTAAAACCATCGGGGTACCTGTTCATCAATATGATCTGCATATTAACTATCCTGGTGGAATGCCTGTAGATGGGCCATCTGCTGGAGTCGCTATGGCTATTGGGATTTTCTCTGCCATTCATAAAGTACCGGTAAAAAACGATGTTGCTCTTACTGGTGAAGTCAGCATTCATGGAAAAATTAAACCGGTAGGAGGAATATTGCCGAAGATTAAGGGTGCCAAAAAGGCCGGGGCGACAAAGGTATTCATTCCTTATCAGAATCGCCAGGCGGGACTTGATCAGATTGATGGAATTGAGGTTATACCAGTACAGGAATTTGCCGAAGTACTGGATCATGTGCTAACAGGTGAGTTTCGTTCGATTACCCAGAATCAGGAATATACCTATCCTCAACGAAAATCCATTTAAACGTTGCTCCTCGGATTTTCCGGGGTGCTTTTCATTTTCCGGCCGGGCAGCATTCGTAGTAATTTGTTTACAAACGAAATGGATTTCTTTATGATGATAGTACAATATGGAAGTACTGGAGGTGTACAGATTATGGCAAAAGATACGATTACACAGCTTCCCCTCCTGCCTTTGCGCGGTTTAATTGTTTATCCTTCAATGGTGCTGCATTTAGATGTTGGCCGTGATAAATCAGTTAAGGCACTGGAGCAGTCAATGGTGGAAGATAACAGAATATTTTTGGCTTCACAAAAAGAAGTGAATATCGATGAGCCTGGGAAAGACGATATTTACCAAATCGGTACCATCGCTAATGTAAAACAAATGCTGAAGCTTCCCAATGGTACGATTCGGGTACTGGTGGAAGGACTGGAACGGGCTGAATTACTTCAGTTTAAAGATGAGGAAGAGGACTATTTTCTCGTGGATGTGGAGGAAATAGAGGAAACGCACGAGGACAAAGTAGAAGAAGAGGCATTAATGCGAACCCTTCTGGAATACTTTGAGCAATACATAAAAGCGTCAAAAAAGACAAGCAAGGAGGCGCTTTCCAGTGTCTCGGATATTGATGAGCCTGGCCGTCTGGCGGACATTGTAGCCTCCCATCTTTCATTAAAAATGAAAGATAAACAAAACATACTGGAAATGATCAATGTTAAAGAACGTCTTGATCATCTCATTGAATTAATTCATAACGAAAAAGAAGTCCTGAACCTCGAAAAGAAAATCGGTCAGCGTGTCAAAAAGTCGATGGAGCGTACACAAAAGGAATACTATTTAAGGGAACAGATGAAGGCTATCCAGAAAGAATTAGGTGATAAGGATGGCAAAACAGGTGAGGTCGCTCAATTACGTGAAAAAATTGAGGAAGCCAACATGCCTGAGCGAATTGAAAAGGTTGCGAATAAAGAACTTGACCGATATGAAAGGGTACCGAATAATTCAGCAGAGAGCTCTGTGATTCGCAATTATATTGAATGGCTAATCGCTCTTCCGTGGACCGAGGAAACAGAGGATATTTTAGACATCATAAGAGCTGAACGAACTCTGAATGAAGATCACTATGGTTTAGACAAGGTGAAGGAACGTATTTTGGAATACTTAGCCGTACAGCAATTAACGGAAAGTATCAAAGGCCCTATTTTATGTTTAGTGGGACCGCCTGGAGTAGGGAAAACCTCTCTCGCCCAGTCCATAGCTAAATCCATTGACCGGAAATTCGTGCGTGCTTCACTTGGTGGTGTTCGTGATGAAGCAGAAATAAGAGGGCATCGCAGAACGTATGTGGGCGCAATGCCTGGTCGGATCATTCAGGGAATGAAGAAAGCGGGAACCATCAACCCGGTATTTTTACTTGATGAAATTGATAAAATGTCCAATGATTTCCGAGGAGATCCATCTTCAGCTATGTTAGAGGTACTGGATCCTGAACAAAACAGCACATTCAGTGACCACTTTATAGAAGAAACCTATGATTTATCCAATGTAATGTTTATTGCTACAGCCAATACGCTGCAGACGGTACCAGGACCACTGCTGGATCGAATGGAAGTCATTTCGATTGCAGGGTATACAGAGATTGAAAAACTTCATATTGCCAAAGAGCATCTGTTACCGAAGCAAATTAAGGAGCATGGGTTAACAAAAGGTAAAATTCAAGTGCGGGATGAAGCCCTGCTCAAAATCATTCGTATGTATACAAGAGAAGCAGGTGTAAGAAACCTTGAACGCACACTGGCTTCGATTTGCCGTAAAGGTGCAAAAATGATTGTCTCAGATGAGAAAAAGCGTGTCATTGTAACAGAAAAAATGCTTGAGGAAATGCTGGGTAAGCCACGTTTTCGTTATGGTCAGGCAGAAGAGGAAGATCAAATTGGTGCAGCCACCGGACTTGCATATACCACTGCAGGTGGGGATACGCTATCCATCGAAGTGTCGATTTATCCAGGCAAAGGAAAGCTTACCCTAACAGGTAAATTGGGAGATGTCATGAAAGAATCTGCTCAGGCAGCATTCAGTTATATCCGTTCACGTGCGGAGGAATTAAATATTGACCCTGAGTTTCATGATAAAAATGATATCCATATTCACGTACCAGAAGGAGCAACACCTAAGGATGGACCGTCAGCAGGAATTACCATGGCTACGGCACTCGTATCCGCATTAACTGGACGTCCAGTACGTAAAGAGGTAGGTATGACAGGAGAGATTACCTTAAGAGGACGGGTGTTACCAATAGGCGGCTTGAAAGAAAAATCCTTAAGTGCCCACCGCGCCGGGCTGAAGACGATCCTTATTCCAGCAGAAAATGAAAAAGATCTGGAAAATGTGCCTGATAGTGTACGGAAGGATTTGAACTTTATTAAAGTCGATCATCTGGATCAAGTGTTGGAGCATGCACTAATGGAGGAGCCGGAAAATGAAAGTAAATAGTGTAGAACTTGTGATTAGTGCGGTTAAGGAGCAGCAATATCCTAATGATCCATTCCCGGAGATTGCTCTTGCAGGTCGTTCTAATGTGGGGAAATCGTCATTTATTAACCGGATGATTCAAAGGAAAAGTATGGCCAGAACCTCTGCAAAACCAGGGAAGACCCAGACCTTAAATTTCTATTTTATTAATGAAAATTTTTATTTTGTTGATGTGCCTGGATACGGCTATGCAAAGGTTTCTAAAAAGGAAAGAGAGAAATGGGGCACGATGATGGAAACCTATTTCTCCAGTCGTGAGGAATTAAAGCTTACGGTGCTCATCGTTGATTTAAGGCATAAGCCGACCGAAGATGATTTTCTCATGTATGATTTTCTTAAATACTATGACATCCCTGTGCTTATCATTGCCACGAAAATGGACAAGGTACCGAAGTCCAAGCGACAAAAGCAATTAAAGGTTATTTCTGAAACGCTGGATATTGAACCTGAAGATCGAATCGTTCCATTTTCAGCTGAAAGTGGAGAAGGGAAAGAGGAAGCATGGAAGGCCATACGTTCGTACATGAATGTATAAAGGGTTGTCCGGGACCAATCCATTCGCTTTAGAAATAAAAGGGGGGACTGCGTATACAAGCAGTCCCCCCTTTTATGACAAACTATTTACTGAAAAACAAAAGATATAGCCCAAACCCAATTAAAAGTAGTGGCAGCAGTGTAATTCCGTCTAATGAGAAGGATGGCAGGCTTTGAAACCAGGCAGGCTGCCATTGCAGGAGAATAAACAGCCCGGAAATAATCAATAATAAGATGCCAAGCTTGCGTCCACCCTGATTCTTGAAGAAAAAAGCCAGACCAATAATCAATAAATAAATACTCCAGTGTTGAAACCAGAATTCATACGTTAATAAACCATGATAATGTATACCAAAACCGAGAATCAGAACACCCGGGAAGATATGATCTTTTTTTCGGCCAATGAATGCTTCGGCCAAAAAGGATGCCCCTAAAATCATCAATATGGTCGGCCAGCTGCGGAAAGAGGACAGCATAGGTACAGAGTGACTCTGTAATAAAAAGTAGAGTCCCATCCCAATTAAAAATGTACTGATAAAAAGATTTTGCTTTTTCAAACGTTATCTCTCCCTTTCATGCTGAAAACAGTACTTTTCTTTACTTAAAAGTTTGAAATATGGTAAGGTACAAAAGGTAGTAAAATTTGACTAATAAATCTATGTAACACGAAGTCGCTGTTCTTTCCCGGCAATTGAGTATACCATTTTTGAAGGTTATTTGTATCGTATCATATATTTCAAAATATGTTCATTTTTACTTAAAAATTTTATGGGATGTTTCGTGTTATACTAATAAATAGTAGGCATTTTTAAATGTGACTGGATGATGGAGGGTGAGTTCCATGCACACACTAGTCATTAGTGTAAATTATAAAACAGCACCTGTTGAAATACGTGAGAAAATGACATTTTCTGAGGAGAAACTCCCTAAGGCTATGACGATGCTTAAGGATGAAAAAAGCATATTGGAGAATGTTATTATTTCTACTTGTAATCGAACGGAAATTTATGCAGTTGTGGATCAGCTCCATACTGGACGTTATTATATAAAACGCTTTTTAGCAGAATGGTTTTCACTGGAGCTGGATGAAGTTGCTTCCTATATTGAAATCAGGGAGGCAGATGAAGCCATTGATCATCTCTTCCGGCTGACTTGTGGGCTTGAATCCATGGTCCTTGGTGAAACGCAGATTCTGGGACAAGTGAAACAATCCTTTTTAACTGCACAGAAATACGGGACAACAGGTACCATCTTTAATCAACTATTTAAACAGGCAGTAACTGTGGCTAAGCGTTCCCATAAAGAAACAGAAATCGGCGAAAATGCTGTTTCTGTCAGTTATGCTGCTGTTGAACTGGCAAAGAAGATTTTTGGTGATCTGCAGAAGAAAAAAGTTGCTATTCTCGGTGCAGGCAGAATGGGAGAATTAGCCGTAAAAAATCTTCGGGGTTCCGGCGTTGATTCTATAGCGGTTGTGAATCGTACGAAAGAAAAAGCAGAGGATTTGGCAAGAACGGTTAAAGGTGAGTCCTATACTTTAGATGAATTAGATCAAGTCATTCAATCTGCTGATATTCTAATCAGTTCCACAGGTGCAGATGGATATGTTCTTACTCATCAAAACATGCAGGGAATGCTGAAAAATCGGAAGGCAGGACCGCTGTTTCTCATGGATATAGCTGTACCTCGTGATATTGATCCTGCTTTACATGATTTAGAGGACGTATTCCTTTATGACATCGATGATTTACAGGGAATTGTCGATGCCAACCTTGAAGCTAGAAAAGAGACTGCCGCAGAGATTGAAGCTATGATTGCCGGTGAAATGGATGAGTATGAGGAGTGGCTGCAGACGCTCGGAGTCGTTCCTGTTATCTCAGCCTTGAGACAAAAGGCCTTATCGATTCAATCCGAGACGATGAAATCGATTGAACGAAAAATGCCGGATTTAACTGACAGAGAACGAAAAGTGCTGAATAAACATACAAAGAGCATTATTAACCAATTGCTCAAACAGCCAATTTCTCAGGCGAAAGAACTTGCAGGTGAAGAAGATCGTGAAGAGTCCCTGGATTTATTTGTGAAAATTTTCGGGATAGAAGATGAAGTGGAAAAGGAAATAGAAGAGAAAAGTGCGAAGTTAAACCAACATTTATCAAAGGACCAAAAGACGAAATTTTCTTTTCCTGCAATAGGAAGGAGATCGTCGGATCACTCATAATATGAGAGGACTTGAGAGATATGGTTCAGTTTGATGTAAAATGGATGTATGAACTGATAACAGGAATTTATGCCTTAAGCATTATTGGCTATTTTTTTGATTTTATACAGCATAACCGGAGGGTCAATCGTGTGGCCTTCTGGTTGCTCACTACGGTTTGGGTATTACAAACCTTTTTTTTGTTTAGTAGGGCTTTATCAAATAACCGGTTCCCGATTTTATCGATTTATGATGGTCTTTATTTTTATACATGGATTTTGATTACGTTTTCTTTAATCATAAATCGTTTGTTTCGTGTCGATTTTTTTGTCCTTTTTACCAATGTATTGGGTTTCTTTTTCATGATGATGTATATTTTTTCAAAATCCCAGAATCAGTATGCAGCGGAACCGATTGATCTGGTAAGTGAAATGCTTATTACTCATATTACCCTGGCTATGATTTCTTATGGATTTTTTGCTTTGTCATTTATTTTTTCATGTATGTATCTTTTGCAGTATCGATTGTTAAAAAGAAAAAAATGGACCTTACGCCTGAAACGATTAGGGAATCTTGACCAACTGGAAAGACTCTCATTTTATTCTATTTTATTTGGTGTTCCTACTTTGTTAATTGCTATAATCCTGGGTATAATCTGGGGGTACTCATCCAGTGAACTTTTTCTTTGGCAGGATACAAAAACTGTAGGGTCTTTTATTGTTTTAATGGTATATGCCGTTATTTTATTTTTTAGAACAGTAAGAGGATTAAAGGGACGAAAGCTTGCAAATTTTAACGTTTATGCATTCCTGTTTTTGCTTGTGAACTACTTTTTATTTAGTACACTATCGGACTTTCACTTTTAGTATTGGAGGCTTAATGAATGAGGAATATTGTTATTGGCTCAAGAAAGAGTAACCTGGCTTTAACTCAGACGGAATGGGTGGTTGAACAATTAAAGCAACTGAATCTTCCTTACACATTTGAAGTCAAAAAAATTATGACAAAAGGAGATAAAATTCTTGATGTCACTCTTTCAAAAGTAGGGGGAAAAGGGTTATTTGTAAAAGAAATTGAGAAAGAAATGTATGATGGAGACATCGATTTGGCCGTACATAGCATGAAAGATATGCCTTCTGAAATGCCAGGTGGTTTGGTTATTGCTTCTGTTCCTGAAAGAGAGGATCATCGTGATGCATTCATTTCAGAGGACGGAAAAACGGGCTTAAAAGATTTGGCAGATGGCGCGATAGTCGGGACCAGAAGTTTAAGAAGAGCCGCTCAGATAAAGGCTGTCCGTCCGGATGTAAAGATCAAGTCAGTCCGGGGAAATATTGAAACAAGATTACGTAAGCTGAAAGAGGAAGACTATAACGCTATTGTACTGGCTGCCGCCGGGTTGAAGCGAATGGGATGGTCGGGAGAGATTGTTACAGAGTACCTGGAGCCGGATGTCTGTGTGCCTGCGGTAGGACAAGGGGCATTGGCCATTGAATGCAGAGAAGATGATACGGAGCTTAGAGAGTTACTGGAAAAAATTAATGATGAGAAGACAGCATTTACTGTCAAAGCAGAGCGCACTTTTTTAAACCGTATGGAGGGAAGCTGTTCGGTTCCAATTGCTGGATATGCTTATCTTGAAGGTGGAGAAGTCGTACTAAGTGCCTTAATTGCTAAATCAGATGGATCAACCGTTCTTCACGAAATGGTGAGAGGAAAAGATCCAGTATCAGTAGGGAATGAAGCTGCTGAACGCATGTTTGCTAAAGGAGGAAAAGAGCTGATTGATGAAGCAAAGGAAGAGCTTGATCAATGATGGCTGATCCATTAGAGGGAATGAATATATTAGTAACAAGGGAGCGGAGTAAGGCAGGTTTTTTATCACAATTGATCAGGGAATCAGGCGGGACTCCGATTGAAGTTCCTTTGTTAACTTTTGAATGGTCCCATGCTGATAACCATGATCAAATCTTCCGTCATTTAGGGCAATTTGACTGGATTTTTTTCACCAGTGGGAATGGGGTGCGATTCTTTATGAAAAGCCTTCATCAATATCCGGAGGCTTTTGATAACTTAAAGAAAGCATCCATTGGTTCAGTGGGGAAAAAAACAAGTGAATCATTAGAGCGGTATCAACTATCCGCTGACTTTGAACCTGGTCACTATACAGCTGAAGCAATGGCGGAAGAATTCCTGAAAGATTATCATCCGGAAAAGGTTCTCCTGGTAAGAGGAAATCGGTCCAGAGATGTTCTTCCTGAATTTTTTACTCAAAATGACATTCCTTTTGAATCCATCACGGTTTATACGACCAAAGTTAAAGCAGATGAGCAGAAGAATTTAAAAGTTCATTTAAAGGAGACGCGACTGGACGCGATTACATTTACAAGTCCATCAACCATCGGTGCTTTTTTCTCCCTTGGAGGAGAGGCAATCAGAAAAGATCATCTTGAAGACAGTATTTGTGTATGTATAGGTTCTACTACGGAAGCAGAAGCGAAAAACAGAGGCTTCAGAAACATTATCACACCAGAAGAGTATACAGCAGCTAATATGATTAAAAAGCTGAATACGTATGTTGAGAAAGGAAGGAAGACTCATGAATGATTTAGAGTTTAAGCGTCACCGCAGACTCCGCGTCAACGAAAGTATGCGCAGCCTGGTAAGAGAAACCCGTTTACATAAAGAAGATTTGATTTATCCTTTATTTGTAGTTGAAGAAGAAAACGTAAAAAAAGAAATTCCTTCTATGCCCGGTATCTATCAATTGTCTCTTGATCATTTAGTTGAAGAGATGAAAGAGGTAGAAGCCCTGGGAATTAAATCTGTTCTCTTGTTTGGTGTTCCTAATGAAAAGGACGAACAGGGGACAGGCGCTTTTCATAATCACGGTATTGTTCAGGAAGCGATACGTGTGATTAAAAAAGAAACCCCATCGATTATGGTTATTGCAGATACCTGCCTGTGTGAATATACCTCACATGGACATTGCGGAGTATTAGAAAATGGCTATGTTCAAAATGACCCATCTTTAGGTCTTTTAGTTGATACCGCTGTAAGTCAGGCGAAAGCAGGTGCTGATATCATCGCCCCATCCAATATGATGGATGGCTTTGTTACTGCAATTCGAAAAGGTTTGGATGAAGCAGGCTATGAAAACATTCCGATTATGTCCTATGCTGTTAAATATGCGTCTGCATTCTATGGTCCATTCCGTGATGCCGCTCAGAGTGCACCTCAGGAAGGGGATCGCAAGGCTTATCAGATGGATCCGGCCAATCGTCTTGAGGCGTTCCGTGAAGCCGATTCCGATGTGGAAGAAGGAGCTGACTTTCTCATTGTAAAACCGGCTCTATCTTACCTGGATATTGTAAGAGATATTCGGAATCGTCACGATGTACCAGTCGTCGCCTATAACGTTAGCGGAGAATACTCTCTTGTTAAAGGAGCTGCCCAGCATGGATGGGTAGATGAAAAAGCAATCGTCATGGAAAAACTCCTCTCCATGAAACGCGCAGGTGCAGACCTGATTATGACCTACTTCGCTAAAGATGTAGCCAAATGGCTGAGTGAATAGAAAATAATAGAAAGGATGATTAACATGCGTGAGAACGAGAAATCGGTTCAGGCTTATAAAGAAGCTGTTGAGTTAATGCCAGGCGGAGTGAATTCTCCTGTACGGGCGTTTAAATCAGTGGATATGAATCCGGTTTATATGGAAAAAGGGAACGGGTCAAAGATTTATGACATCGATGGCAATGAGTACATTGATTATGTCCTGAGCTGGGGACCATTAATCCTGGGACATGCCCATGAGAAAGTGGTTGAGTCCTTAAAAAGTGTGGTCGAAAACGGAACAAGTCTAGGCTCTCCAACTGAGATTGAGAACAAACTGGCCCAATTGATTATTGACCGGGTACCTTCCATTGAAATGGTTCGAATGGTGAATTCAGGTACCGAAGCAACGATGAGTGCGTTACGCCTTGCCCGGGGATATACAGGACGTAACAAAATCCTGAAATTTGAAGGGAACTATCATGGACATGGCGATTCCTTATTGATCAAAGCTGGTTCTGGTGTAGCTACACTTGGTCTGCCGGATAGCCCGGGAGTACCGGAATCTATCGCTAAAAATACAATTACGGTCCCTTACAATGATGTTGAGAGTGTCGAATATGTATTTGAACAGTACGGAGATGATTTAGCTGCCGTCATAGTGGAACCTGTATCCGGTAATATGGGTGTCGTACCTCCACGGAACAACTTTTTACAGAAGCTTCGTGATATAACGGAACAAAATGATACTTTGTTAATTTTTGATGAAGTGATGACAGGTTTCCGTGTGGGTTATCATTCCGCTCAGGGGCACTTTGGGGTTACACCCGATTTAACTTGTTTAGGAAAGGTGATTGGCGGTGGTCTCCCTGTAGGTGCGTATGGTGGTAAACGGGAAATCATAGAGCAAATTGCGCCTTCTGGACCGATTTATCAGGCAGGTACATTATCAGGAAACCCTCTTGCAATGACAGCAGGCTATGAAACCTTAAAACAGATGACTGAAAGTGCCTACGAAGAGTTAAACCAAAAAGTAGATCGCTTAGCTGAAGGAATCGAACAGCTGGCCAATGAATTTAACATCCCGCATACGATTAACCGTGCAGGTGCAATGATGGGCTTATTCTTTACAAATGAAGACGTTGTAAATTTTGAAACAGCCAAATCAGCGGACCTTGATTTGTTTGCCAAATATTATCGTTCGATGGCAGAAGAAGGAGTTTTCCTGGCTCCATCTCAATTTGAAGGAATTTTCCTATCAACGGCTCATACAGATGAAGATATCGATAAAACTCTGGAAGCATTCAGAAAGACATTTGAAAAAATTTCTAAATAACTGAATAACAGCAAGCACATGAATTTCGTTGTGCTTGCTGTTTTTTTGTGGGCCTAACCGGTCGCCTTCGCTTTTCTCTGTCCAGCTACGGCTCCCAGGCCCAAGCGGTCATAAGCAGAATTTCCTCCGTGACCAAAAAGCGGCCACTCCGAATATTCTGCTTATGCCGTCGGGCCTAACCGGTCGCCTTCGCTTTTCTATTGTCCAGCTACGGGGCCTAGACCCTCGCTGATGTAAGCAAGCCCCACTACGCGGCTGGAGCCGCTCCATGGGGCTTGCTTACACAGTCGGGTCTGGACGAGGCCCCTTCGCTTTTCTGGTTATAATTCTTTTCTTTTTTTCATATATTTTAGGGATAGATTTGATTGGAACTTTTTTGGGAAGGAGGAGTTTTTTTGAATCAGGATGATGAAAATGTACTTCGGTTTGAATTAAATGAGCAGCTATGGTTTCAAAAGGGACAGGAATTGCAAGAGTTAATCGGAATTTCCCTTGAACCGAATATTTCAATTCAGGATTCTGGTGAGTATGTATCGGTCAGGGGGGTTATAGAACTAACCGGTGAATACATGCCTTCAGTAGACAGTAAAGAGGACAAACAAGAAGATATATTAAATTTTCAGGATCGTACATCCCAAAACATTATCAATGACGTTCGTTCCTTTGAAGATGGCTTAAATGAATTTTATTATAATATTCCGGTTGAAATTACCATTCCGAAACATCGAATCACGGATTTAGATGACGTTATGGTTGAGATTGATTATTTTGACTATGAAATTCCTGATCCATCACAAATTAAACTTCAGTCCAATGTCTCGATTTCAGGCATTGCCGAGGAGGAGGAGGTTTTAACACAGGAACCTCAGGAAAATCGAAATGAAACGGAGGAGTCAACAACGGATAAGAACAGCTGGGAAGAAATGAATGAGCCGTTTTCGTTTGATGTGAAATTTGATGAAGAAGAGGAAGAGTCTGAAGCTTCAAGCTATCAGTCCGAGTCGTCTGTTGTAATAAATGAAGAAGACGAAGAAGACGAAGAAGACGAAGAAGACCGTCCGGAAACAGAATCCTATTCTTCCTACGAGGAACCAGTTACAGAACAGCCTCAGCCGGAAGAGGAGGAAGAAACCGAATCCGGAGAAGAGGAGAAAGGCCGGGATTTATGGTTTAAGAAAAAAACACAATCCTTTGATGAGTTCTTTGGTCAAAACCAACAGGAGGAACAAAACACAGAGCAGGAGGAAAGCTCCTACGAGGATAGTCCATATGAAGAAGCTCATAATGAAAGCCCTCAGGTGGAATATAATGTGGATGCACAGGCTGAGTCTTCAAACGAAGAAAGTCGTGAAGATGCTGGTTATTTAGTAAATATGTTTAGTCACAAAGAGGAAGATTCTTATACAAAACTTCGCATGTGTATTGTACAGGAAGTGGATACGATTGAATCCATTGCAGAACGGTATGAGACATCAACCGCCCAATTAATCCGTTATAACCGTCTTGAGGAACAGGAATTAAATGCAGGCGACATTCTTTATATTCCTGTCAGAAAAAAACAGATTGATCCATCCACAACATAAGTTAAGGATGAGCGACATTGGCTAAAATCAGTCGAATTTTACATCCATATGGGATGTATCCTTATCAGGGTGAAAAGATAACAAAAAAGGTTATCAAGGTTTTTACAGGAAGCAGGTATATTGCCGTCAAACAGTCCAGGGAAAAACATCTGACTCAAAGGTTCGGTTTTGTATATCATGAAGCAAAGGAGAAAAATTTAACCTCCATCGCTCCCCTCTATTTAACAGAGAAGGGCAGGCCGTACATAGAGGGGAGGCACCATTTTTATTATGTAGTTCCCTGGTTTAAAGAGAAAGAGGGGAGTTCATTAACATCATCCCTTCATCCTTTTTTAGGGGAATTAGCCCATATTCATAGAAAAACGTCCGTCACAAAACCAATTGAAATTCAGCAATTAAATGAGTGGTCCCAAAATCAAAAGGAAAAAATTAAGAAAAACTTTTATCAGTTTGAAAATTGGATTGATTTGTTCGAGGCCCAGCATTTTATGTCTCCCACTGCTTTATTAATCTGTCATTCCTATCGTATGGTCAGACAAATGTCTCACCTTCTGGAATACTGGTATGATGAGTGGCGGGCTCATATGGAAGAGGAAAAAGAGATGAAATATTGCTTATGTCATGGGAATTTATCACCTTCCCATTTTGTTTTGACTTCAAACGGTGTGATGTTCATAAATTGGGAACAAGCCTTTTATGGTCATCCTTCCAGAGACCTTTCCATGTTTTTTTCAACGATTTGTCAGGAGCATGATACACCACTGAGTCTTATCAAAGAAGGCTTACCTGTTTATTTTAAAGATGCAGGCTATACGAAAAGCGATATGGCTTTGTTAGCGATACATCTGCTGAATGTAAAAGATTTTCTGCTTGACGTTCAGCAATATGTGAAAGCCCCAAATCATCTTACAGAAGTAGAATGGATTCAAGTTTTCCAGCGCTATCAGTTTTATTTTGAACATGTCCTGGACATTCAGGAGTTTATCAAAAATGATCTGATGCTTACGGATGATTAAAATCTGACTTAAATCCATTCTAAATAAAAGGCAAAGAACAACCCGACAAATACACCGGTTAATAACACATCGAGCGTTGTTGGAATGATAAGCGTTCGTACAATTTGATAAATCATAAGCGGTAATGTACATTTTTCAATTGTAAAAATAATGTGTCTCAGCCACGGTGGAAGCTTGTAACGATAAAACCTTGCCATATGGATCCTCCTTCACTTTTTTACCGTTTGTTCGTATAATATGAATAGATATTGGAAAAAGTGTTAAAAGACATTTGACTTTTTACGTTTTGAATGGCTAAAATATATACTATAAAATGAATACTCGAAATGCTTGGATAGGGAGGAGTACAAGGATAAGACCTTCAGAGAGGAAAGCGATAGGCTGAGACGCTTTCCAGGATCCTTACCTTGGAATGTCGCCCTGGATGCAGCTTCTTTGAATCATGAGTAGAAGAAGCCGGTTGAACCGTTATTCTGATGAAGTGTACAGTCAGACAATGATGCTCTGCTGTAAATAAAGGTGGTACCGCGAAAGTAACCCTTTTCGTCCTTTTGACAGGATGAAAAGGGTTTTTTATTATCCTTTAAGAAAGTATAAGCTTGCCCTCTTAAAGGAAAAGAAAAAGCATCGATTTTCTCTATTGCCGGGGAAATTCGGGCTTTCCAAACTGACGGATGCCCTTTTATGTTCATGATGATAAAAAGTAAGGAGGAAGTGAAATGGAGAAGAAAGAGGTTTCAATGCCGCCAAAGTACGATCCGAATGAGGTGGAGAAAGGCCGGTATGATTACTGGGTAAATGGGAAGTTCTTTGAAGCAAAGGATGATGAGAGCAAAAATCCATTTACTGTGGTTATCCCGCCGCCAAACGTTACAGGTAAGCTCCACCTGGGTCATGCCTGGGACACAACTTTACAGGATATTATTACACGTTATAAGCGTATGCAGGGCTACGATGTTTTATGGCTGCCGGGAATGGACCACGCCGGAATTGCCACACAGGCAAAGGTTGAAGCAAAATTAAAGGAAGAAGGAAAAAACCGGTACGATCTTGGTCGGGAAAAGTTTATTGACCAGGTATGGGACTGGAAGGAAGAATATGCCTCCTTTATTCGAAAGCAATGGGAAAAGCTTGGTTTAGGACTGGATTATTCCCGGGAGCGTTTTACCCTTGATGAGGGTCTTTCCAATGCTGTTCGGGAAGTATTTGTTTCCTTATATGAAAAAGGGCTGATATACCGCGGACAATATATCATTAACTGGGACCCAGATACTCAGACAGCCCTTTCTGATATCGAGGTTATCTACAAGGAGGTTCAGGGTGCCTTCTATCATATGAAATATCCGTTAAAGGATGGTTCAGGCCACATTGAAATTGCTACCACTCGACCTGAGACGATGCTGGGCGATACGGCAGTAGCTGTCCATCCGGAAGATGAAAGATATAAGCATTTAATTGGGAAAAAGGTTATTTTACCAATTACTGAGCGGGAAATCGAAATTGTTGCAGATGACTATGTAGATATGGAATTCGGCTCTGGTGCGGTTAAAATCACCCCTGCACATGATCCAAATGATTTTGAAATCGGCAACCGTCATGATTTAGAGCGAATTCTCGTAATGAACGAAGATGGTACCATGAATGAAAACGCCATGAAATATCAGGGGATGGACCGCTTCGAATGCCGGAAACAGCTGGTAAAAGATCTTCAGGAAGAAGGGGTATTGTTTAACATTGAAGAACATACACATTCAGTTGGGCATTCCGAGCGAAGCGGAGCGGTTGTTGAGCCTTATTTATCCACTCAATGGTTTGTTCATATGGAGCCGCTGGCCAAAGGTGCGATTGATTTACAGGAGACTGATGACAAAGTCAATTTTGTTCCTGGCCGCTTTGAGAAAACTTATTTAAATTGGATGGAAAATATTCGAGATTGGTGTATTTCACGCCAGCTTTGGTGGGGGCACCGCATTCCTGCATGGTATCATAAAAAAACAGGAGAAGTTTATGTTGGAAAGGAAGCACCCGAGGATGCAGAAAACTGGGAGCAGGATGAAGATGTTCTCGATACATGGTTCTCTTCAGCTTTATGGCCATTTTCAACCTTAGGCTGGCCGGATGAAAACAATAAAGACCTGAACCGTTATTTTCCGACGGATGCACTTGTAACAGGATATGACATTATTTTCTTCTGGGTATCCCGTATGATTTTCCAATCCAAGCAATTCATGAACCGCAGACCATTTAAAGATGTCCTCATTCATGGACTCGTACGTGATGCGGAAGGAAGGAAAATGAGTAAGTCCTTGGGTAATGGTGTGGATCCAATGGATGTTGTAGAAAAATATGGTGCGGACTCTCTGCGTTATTTCTTAGCAACCGGCTCTTCACCCGGACAGGATTTACGCTTCCATTGGGAAAAAATTGAGGCTACCTGGAATTTTGCGAACAAAATCTGGAATGCTTCCCGTTTTGTGCTGATGAATCTGGATGATATGCAGTATGAAGATGTTGATTTAACCGGAGAAAAATCGGTTGCAGATCAATGGATTCTTACCCGTCTGAATGAAACCATTGAGCAGGTAACCCGGCATATTGATAAATATGATTTTGGGGAAGCGGGTCGTCATTTGTATAACTTTATCTGGGATGAATTTTGTGACTGGTATATTGAAATGGCCAAGCTACCTTTATATGGAGAGGATGAACAGGCAAAGCATACTACAAAATCGGTTTTAGTTTATGTTCTTGATCAGACGATGCGTATGCTTCATCCATTCATGCCATTTATTACCGAGGAAATATGGCAGCATTTACCACATGAAGGGGAATCCATCACAGTTGCAGATTGGCCATCTGTAAAACCTGAATTTACAAATCAACAGGCATCCTCAGAAATGAAGCTGCTTGTGGATATTATTCGTTCCATTCGAAATATCAGAGCTGAAGTAAATACTCCAATGTCCAAAGAAATCCAAATGCTCATTAAAGCAAGTGATGAAAACATTATGGATGGGCTGAAAAAGAACCGTCATTATCTTGAACGTTTTTGTAACCCGAGTGACCTGACGATTGATACAGACGTTGATGTGCCGGAAAAAGCCATGAGTGCAGTTGTAACAGGGGCTGAGGTTTATCTTCCTTTAGAAGGTTTAATTAATATTGAAGAAGAAATCGATCGGCTGAAGAAGGAATGGGAAAAGTGGAATTCTGAAGTTGAACGGGTTGAAAAGAAACTGGCGAATGACAAATTTGTTCAAAACGCACCAGCGGATATTGTGGACCAGGAAAGAGAAAAGGGCAGAGATTATAAAGAAAAACGAGAAAAGGTTGAACAAAGACTAAAGGACTTGCAATCCTGATTATTCTTCAGTGGGAGCCGATTATTGGGGCTCCCGCTTTCTATTTATTTTTTTTGCAGTTACTGAATCCACATAAAGTGAGGGAATGACCATGGAGTATAATGAGGCAATTGAATGGATCCGTGAACGTACAAAGTTTGGAATCAGACCTGGTCTTGAACGAATGGAGTGGCTGATGGAGAAATTGGGTCATCCTGAACAGCACATCAATAGTATTCATATCGCTGGAACGAACGGTAAAGGATCGACGCTGTCATTTTTGCGAAATTTATTTGAAGCACATCATTTTTCAGTAGGAACCTTCACCTCACCCTATCTGATAAAATTTAATGAACGTATAAGTGTAAACGGAATCCCGATAACCGATAAGGAAATGGTTAAGCTCGTTGAGAAAATAAAGCCACTTTGTGAAGACCTGGAAAAGACGCAATGGGGTCCTCCCACCGAATTTGAAGTGATTACGGCAATGGCATTTAGTTATTTTTCAGACCAATCCCTCGACTTCGTAATATGGGAAACGGGCTTGGGAGGAAGACTGGATTCGACCAATATTGTGCAACCAATTGCTACGGTTATAACGAATATAGGACTTGATCATACGCATATCCTTGGTGATACCTATAAACAAATCGCCGCTGAAAAAGCAGGGATTATAAAAAGGAATGTCCCCCTGATATCTTCTGTTGATCAAACAGAAGCACTTAAGGTTATTAAAGAAAAGGCTGAAAGTATGAATGCACCAATAAGTCAGCTTGGAGAGGCATTCACCTATATAGGAAATGATCATGTACATAAGGAAGGAGAAGTGTTCACCTTTCAGTCAGAACAACACAGCTTTCCTGAGCTAATGATTCAGATGAAAGGTCATCATCAGGTTCAAAATGCAGTCCTTGCTTTACAGACGTTTTTAAACGTATGTTCCAGGAATTCCATTAAACCGGATATTGCCTTAATTAGAGAGGGTTTAAAGAGAACAAAATGGCCAGGAAGATTTGAAGTTCTGGTCAGTAAACCTCCTGTTATTATTGATGGGGCACACAATAGGGAAGGGGTGGTTTCACTCATCCAGACGCTTCAGCGGTTTTATCCCAACCATAAGAAAAATCTGATCTTTTCCATGATGAAGGATAAATCCCTGGATGCTGTCATGCCTTTATTGGATAAAAGTTTTGAGAAAATCGTGTTTACATCCTTTTCTTTTGATCGTGCTTCAGAAGCAGACCATTTATATCATCTGAGTCAGCACCCCAAAAAGGAATATAGAGCAGATTGGAAGGAAGCGATCAGACAGGAAATCGGCCGTATTGATCCGGCTCATGAATTGATCATTATCTCAGGCTCTTTATATTTTATTTCAAAAGTTAGACAACATTTTGAACATTTTTCAAAAAATATGATAAAATAATTTTAATATTTGAAAACATTGAATTCAGGATTTTTGATTATTTAAAGGATCGAATTCGGGGTTTTGTTAGCAAGGTTTTGTAAAAAAGGGTCTGGGAGATGCTGTATATGACAAAACAGAAAAAATTATTGATTTGGATTCTTTGGCTCCTTATCTGGCCATCTCTGATTTTCTACATTTATCAAGTAACTGCCCCCATAATGAACCTGGATGGCAGATGGTTTGATATTGTTTCATTTGGCATTCTAATGTGTATCGTATCCCTTTTTCCCATCATTGTTGGAGGCACTCCCATATTCTTCATTCATGGAATAAGCTTTGCGGTTTTCTTACACTTTGGTTTATTTGCAGAAATTGTATTAACACAAATAGCCGTATGTGTCCTGCTCACTAAGCTTAGACCTGGTAAGGATCAATTATTTCGTATACCTGCCAACTTAACTCTGTTTCTATTAACCTCTATTATTGGGGCGGCCATATATTATTTATTAGGCGGAACTCATCAAAAAATAGTGGATTTTACTTTTGAGCAGCAGTTTCCTATCATTGGATATATTTTAGCGATTATTTTTGCGAATCAGGTATTATTGCACCTGCTCAAAATGTATATGACATCACAGCGGGAAAGGTTTTTTTCCAAGTCCTTATTTTGGGACATGCTGACTTCCGGATTAACGATACCTGTTGGATATGTACTGTATTTGCTGTATATCGAACTGGGAGCTGGAGCCATCTATTTTGTTGGAATTCCCTTTGTCACGTTTTCTGTCATTATTCAGAACTATTTCTCTTCCCAAAGAATGAATAATTATATGAGAAGAACGAGTCAAATTGGGCATAAGTTAACGGGGAAACTGAATGTAAAAGAGGTCTTGGATATATTTGTAGAGGAAGTAAGTAAGCTGTTGTATGTTGATTATGCTTACATTTATGATGTATTGAACTCAAATGAAAGTTTAACTCTCATTCGGGTAATGGGGGATACCCCGCAAGGACACCATACTTCATTCCATTTGAAAAAGTTTCAGGGAATCAGTGGAACCGTTTATGGTGGAGGAGAAGGTTTATATTATAAAAATCGGGCCAAGTGGGATATGATTCTTCCTGATCCTTCTTTGCCACATGACGCTGAAAGTATCATTTCCGTCCCTATCTGGAGAAATGAGAAAGTTGTAGGAGTCATTACAGTTGCTTCAAAGCGGAAAAGAGCTTATGAAAAATATCAGTATATGTTAGTAGAAATATTGGCCAATTATCTTGCTGTAGCCATTGAAAATGCCCGTCATTATGAAACGACAAAACAGAAGAGTGAACGGTGTCCATTAACAAAGCTTTATAATTACCGATATTTTGAGGAATATATTCAGCAGCTGTTTGAGGATATGGAAGCGAAAGGTCTGCATGAGGACCAATCTTTAATCCTGCTGGACCTGGATCATTTCAAACAGGTAAATGATACATACGGTCATGAAAGTGGAAATGAGGTTCTCCGGGAACTTGCTGCACGCTTGGAAAATACCTTTCCGAATGAAATTGTTGCCAGATACGGCGGAGAAGAATTTGTCATTCTTTTGAGAGGAAAGGGTAAGGATGAAGCACTCTTTCATGCTGAAAATATCCGGCGCGTGATCAGTGAGGAACCTTTTGAACTTAAGCAGCATATTTCAGACATTGGAAAGCCTATCAAGATTGAAGTTACAGCGAGTATTGGAGTTGCAACATTTCCAAATGATTGTGATGATCCACGTGAATTGATCCGTCATGCTGATCGTGCCATGTATGTCGGAGCGAAAAATAATGGACGAAACAGAGTGGCTACCTATGAGAAAGTCATTCAAATGTAACACCTGGTGCAGATACCAGGTGTTTTTTTGTCCATAAAAATAAGGTCTGTTCTTCAGAGTATTAGTAAGATGAATGAGGGAGGTGGGTGAACATCTCGTAAGGCCCTGGTAAGTTTCGCTAACAATCCGCGGGGGGATAAGGAACCCCCCACGAATTGAAGTCTCACTTTATGTAGATTTTTCAGGAAAATCTTTGATGAAATTCTAATCGGATTAGACAATCACCGACAACGTTTTTTTCATAGACGTGGTAAGGTAATAGATGCATAAAAAGATAACTCATCAGAGAAGAACTTTGATGAGTTTTGTATGCTGTATAATTTTGCTAGTCAAGGTGGGGAAAAAATGGACAAGAAACAGAACCATATTTCAATAAGAATTAATGGAAAAGAAAAAGAAGACCAAGATCAAGAGCATTTATCCTCCGTTGACGAGAACGTAAAAGAAGAAATGGCTGCCGCTTTAGATAAAACAAGTGAAACAGACTCCTTTAATGAAGGTCAAAAAACGGCCTATGACTTTGAACCGCCAAAAATAGAAGTTTTAAAAAGAAATTACAAAGGAAAGAAATCCGTTTTCTCAATGATTCCGAGCGTGAAACGGCTCTTAATTGCCGGCGCATCAGCGATTGTTGTAGGATCGCTTTTAGGAT
Organism: Salinibacillus aidingensis; assembly: GCF_039522525.1. Classification (GTDB taxonomy): domain Bacteria; phylum Bacillota; class Bacilli; order Bacillales; family Alkalibacillaceae; genus Salinibacillus; species Salinibacillus aidingensis. The sequence continues at coordinate 545,291 of NZ_BAAADO010000001.1, read as the reverse complement.
TTATTATGTTACGAGTTCTTTCAGGCGTTGGAGTTGATGAAAACGAGGAGGCTGGCGGTACACAAAATACAGATAATCCTTCAGCCGAAGAAACATCAGCTGCTGCTAATGATGCTGAAACTTCACAGGGGACAGTCGTCCAATTTAATGGCTATGAACCACAGGTTGTTCAGGTCGGCGTTTATTCAACACAGGCTAAAGCTGAGGAAAGACAGACAATATTTAAGGAATCAGGTGTACATCCATACATTTGGCAAAGAGAAGATCAGTATTATTTATTTGCAGGCGTAGCTATGACAGATGATGATATTAAAAACGTGGAGGCAAGCATGGACAGCCTTGGATTTGATCCGGAGAAGGATACGTACGTAAAGGCCTGGAACGTAGCCGGCGGTGAACATGAGACTGCTGAAGCGGAGGGTGCCTGGGTAAAAGAAGGAATGGGTTACTGGGAAGAAGCTCTTCCGCTTTTTTCACAACCTGATAGTAATCTCTCAGAATTAAAAACTAAAATGGAACAATGGTATCAAAAGAAGCCTGAGTCCATATCCAAAGAGGCTGAAGCATTATCCGTTTCCATTCAGTCACTGCTGAACCTTTCACAAGATGAAAAATGGCAGCAACAGCATCAGCTGATTCGCATCCTTCACGATTATGAGAAGTATTTGAATAAATAAGAAATGGCTGAATCAAATCCCTGATTCAGCCATTTCTCAATTTAACGTTCGACAAAATTCGGGTCGTGACAGACACCGCTAAAAACTCCCCGAAATTAAAAAACTCTTCTATATCTCAATAAATAAATGAATTTTTGAATCCGGTTTGATCGTTTTATTTATATCTAATCAGCTGATATGGGATTTTACCTTTTTGTAATGCTGAGCAAAATTGATTAAACTATATTTATCATCAAGTTCATTCGTTTTCCGGAGGTTTTAATTATGTCATTTCAACTTGTCTTAGCATCATCTTCACCAAGACGGCAGGAATTACTTAAACAGGTGAATATTCCTTTTATAATCCGAAAGCCGGAAGTCGATGAGTCTTCCATTCATTCCGTTTTGCCAGAGGAAAAAGTAAAGCAGCTCGCTCGCCTAAAAGGCAGAGAAACTGTACTAAAGGATGAGAAGGAAGTGATTTTATCAGCTGATACAGTTGTATCCTGTAATAAGCAGATTTTTGAAAAACCAAACGATACAGATGAAGCACACCATATGCTGTCCTTATTAAGCGGGAAACGTCACGAGGTGTGGACAGGCTTTATGATTCGGACGGGTAAGCATGAAGAGGTTTTTACCCAAAAGACGGAGGTCGAGTTCTGGCCACTTTCAAAAGAAGAGATTGAGTCCTATTTATCTACAGGGGAACCCTTCGATAAGGCTGGTGCCTATGGAATTCAGGGACCTGGATCCATACTTGTAAAAAGAATTATCGGTGATTATTACAATGTCGTTGGCCTTCCTATTTCGCTTGTTGTTAAAGAACTGAGAAAATACGATATTCTCCCTGTATTTCAATAATTTATTATTTATATAAAAATGTGAGAGGAGTTTGTTTATTGTCTAATGAAATGGTTTTTGTCAAGGATGTCCCTAAAAATGACCGGCCAAGAGAACGGCTCATGCAATTAGGGTCTGATCATCTATCAAATCAGGACTTACTGGCCATTATATTGGGTACAGGTACAAAAAATGAATCTGTGATGTCTCTATCCCATCGGTTACTTATACACTTTGAAGGCCTCCCGTTACTCAAAGACGCAACTGTAGAAGAATTGACAGCTATCAAAGGAATTGGAAAAGCAAAGGCAGTTGTGCTGATGGCTGCTCTTGAAATCGGTAAAAGGGTATATTCCTATAAGCCATCTGAACGATATGCTATCAGAAGTCCTGAAGATGGAGCAGATTTTGTCATGGAAGAACTTAGACATCTGAATCAGGAGCATTTCCTTGTTTTGTTTTTAAACACGAAAAATCAGGTAGTTCATCAGCAAACCGTTTTTATAGGGAGTTTAAACGCCTCCATAGTTCATCCCCGGGAAATCTATCGGGAAGCAGTTAAACGCTCCGCTGCATCTATTATCTGTGCCCACAATCACCCCTCGGGAGACCCCAGCCCTTCACAGGAAGATATTCATGTGACAAAAAGACTTTCAGAGTGTGGAAAAATGATCGGAATTGAGCTGTTGGATCATTTAGTTATAGGTGATCGAAAATATGTTTCTATGAAGGAAAAAGGCTACTTATAACACTATCTATTTTCTGGTTTTTTTCGTATAATTGAATAATAAAGAAAAAAGGGCGCCATTTGTACAAGTTAATTCTTGGATGGCGCTTATTAAGTGTATTTTTTGTAATACACTATACATAAGAGGTTATGTTTTATCCTAGACCATTACAGAGAGGAAGATTCAGGTGGCACGATTTGGGTTTGCACAGGACCTTGGGATTGATTTGGGTACAGCAAATACATTAGTATTCGTTAAGGGAAAGGGAATTGTATTACGTGAACCTTCCGTAGTGGCTAAAAATGTAACAACCGGGGAGACTGAGGCAGTAGGAAACAGTGCCAAGACGATGATTGGAAGGACGCCGGGCAATATTTCCGTAATAAGACCTATGAAAGATGGTGTCATAGCTGATTATGAAACAACAGCCATGATGATGAAATATTATATGGGAAAAACCCTTCGCAGGCGCTCCCCTTTTGCAAGAAAGCCAAATGTGATGGTATGTGTGCCATCAGGTATAACGATGGTTGAAGAAAGGGCCGTTATTGATGCGACAAGACAGGCGGGTGCAAAGGAAGCCTATCCAATAGCGGAACCTTTTGCTGCTGCTATAGGTGCGGGTTTACCTGTATGGGAACCTACTGGTAGTATGATAGTAGATATTGGTGGAGGTACGACGGAAGTAGCCATTATTTCCTTAGGTGGCATTGTCACAAGTGAGTCTATTCGTATTGCTGGGGATGAAATGGATGATGCGATTATTCAGTACATTAAAAAGAAGTATAAGTTATTAATTGGTGAGCATTCAGCAGAAGTTATAAAAATGGAACTGGGAACAGCTATGCGAGTGGATGAGGCTGTTGAAATAGAAATACGAGGACGCGATTTGGTTACTGGCCTGCCGCAGACCATAAAAATCTCAAATACTGAAATTGAAGAAGCTTTAAGGGATACGGTAGATTCCATTGTTGAGGTCGTAAAGAGTACATTGGAAAAAACACCACCGGAATTATCAGCTGATATTATGGAAAAAGGTGTTGTTCTGGCTGGTGGTGGTGCATTGTTATCTAACCTGGATAAAAGAATCAGTGAGGAAACGGAAATGCCTGTTTTTGTGGCAGAAGATCCGCTTGATTGTGTAGCCATCGGAACAGGTAAATCATTGGATTTTCTTCATCACTTTCGTAAAATTTCAAACAGGAAACGTTAATATTTAGAATTTATTGAAGTAGGTGTCATAGATGTGGTCCTTTTTAAGGAAAAGAGCCTTAATTATTATACTTATCAGCATTATTCTTTTAGTTTCACTAATTGGATTTTCAATCAGAGACAGAGACGATGTCAGTTTACCTGAGGAGCTGTTAAAGGATACAATTGGAGCGGTACAATCCATTTTTCAGGTTCCCATCGACTTTGTTGGTGGAATCTTTGAAGATGTGAGTGAATTAACCAATACTTTCGAGGAAAATCAGGTCCTGAAGTCACGTTTATCAGAGTATAAGGATTTGCTTTATGATGTTAAGGCTTTGGAAAAGGAAAATAAAGAATTACGCGCGTTACTGGAGAAAAAAGATTCAGATATACTTGAAAGCTATAATCTAATCGATGCAACAGTGAATGCTAGAAGCCCTGAACCAATGTGGATGCAGCAGTTGTCTATTAATAAAGGGAAACAGCACGGGGTTCGTGCAAATATGGCTGTTATAACAGCAAATGGAATGATTGGTAAGGTGAAAACCGCCTATCAATTTACTTCTGATGTTCAACTGCTTAGTGGGTTTGATCGGAATAATCGGATTTCTGCACTCGTCCAGAGTAATGGTGAAAAGGAGAATCAGCAGGATGTATTCGGCCTTATAGAGGGTTATGATGAGGAAAAGGAAGCTCTTATTCTGACCATTCAATCAACCGATAAGGAAATTAGTAAGGGGCAGTTAGTGGTAAGCTCTGGTATGGGCGGAGTGTTTCCCAGGGGATTAATTATTGGTGAAATTGAATCGGTTGAAATGGATTCCTATGGCCTTACGAAGGTTGCCTATGTCAAGTCTGCAGCTGATTTGTATGATATCAATCATGTAATGGTTGTGGACAGGAATATGAACTCACCGGAATCGGATCAATCTGAGGAGGAGGAATCATGAAGCATTTATTTCTTCCTCTTATATTATTAATATTGTTGGTGTTGGAAAGTACGGCAACCAGTTTGATTCCAGTACAGTGGTTATTAGCTGATATTCAGCCGATTCCCCACTGGATTCTGATATTCAGTATCATAATAACCATCTTTTTTGATCAGGATCATACCATTTATGGTTTAGTATATGCTGTTATTTTCGGGTTTCTAATTGATTTCACATATACCGATATTTTAGGTGTGTATATGTTCACTTATGGTTTGACGCTGTTTATCATTCTGGGACTGAAAAAGCTCCTGCACCCAAACTTTATTGTCACGCTTCTATTAACGGTTGTGGGGATTTGTTTTGCTGATCATCTCATTTACGTAATGTATTTTATGATTGGCTATGCAGATATGACATGGATGTCTTACCTGAATGATCGATTAATTCCAACACTCCTGACCAATATGTTATTTTTATTAATTACTTATCCAATATTTCGCCAAAGATTGGAAAAATGGGCTGATGAACAATTTTCAACATAGTTAAGAGGATTTTAAGCAGTGCCTATCGAAAAAGTAGTATTGAGGTGAACCTCTGTGAAAAACAAAAAACAAGCAGTTACAATAAAGGGAACAAAGGATGGACTAACGTTTACCATTGATGAGACAAGTTCAATGGAGCACATTCTTCAGGAATTAAAATCTAAGCTTTCCTCAAAGGTAATCGATCAGGATCAGCCGGTGATTAAAGTTAATATAGATGCAGGAAACCGATATTTAACGAGTGAAATGAAGGAACAGATGCAGGAAATTGTCAGGAGTAAGCCCAACCTTGTTATTAACGAAATCTATTCCAATGTTATAACCAAAGAGGAAGCAAAAGACTGGTATAAAGATTTAGAAATCTCTGCGATTACTAAAATTGTACGAGCAGGCCAGCAGTTACATGTACATGGAGATTTGTTGTTGATTGGTGATGTAAATCCCGGAGGCACGGTGTCAGCCACAGGAAACGTCTACATACTTGGAAAGTTGAACGGGATTGCCCATGCAGGTATTGAAGGTGATCCTAAAGCAATTATTGCAGCTGCGTATATGAATCCTACCCAGTTGAGAATATCCGGCTTTTTAAGTCGATCACCCGACTTTGAAACAGAAGGTCTTTATATGGAATGCGCTTATGTTAATCAGGATACAGATAAAATTTTAATTGATAGATTGCAGTCATTATCTACCATTCGACCTGATTTAGGTTCAATAGAGAGGAGAATGATCAATGGGTGAGGCAATTGTAATAACGTCTGGTAAAGGCGGTGTAGGAAAAACGACAACAACGGCAAATGTTGGTACAAGTCTTGCCTTATTAGGAAAAAAAGTATGTCTGCTTGATACCGATATTGGTCTGCGAAATCTTGATGTAGTCATGGGCTTGGAAAATAGAATTGTTTATGATGTGGTCGACGTTGTTCAGGAGCGCTGTCGTGTAAAACAGGCACTAGTAAGAGATAAAAGGTTTGATTGCCTTCATCTCCTTCCGGCATCACAAACGAGTGACAAATCGGCAGTAACACCTGAGGGTATTCAGAGAATCGTAGCTGAGCTTAAGCAGGACTACGATTATATACTTATTGACTGTCCAGCCGGTATCGAACAGGGATATAAAAATGCAATTGCCGGGGCTGACAAAGCTGTTGTTGTAACCACTCCGGAAAAATCCAGTGTGCGTGATGCGGATCGTATCATCGGATTATTGGAAAAAGAAGAGGGAATTGGATCTCCTCATCTTATCATTAATCGTATACGTACCCATATGGTCAAATCAGGTGATATGCTGGATATAAGCGATATAGTAGAGATACTGGCCGTAGATTTGCTGGGTATTGTGGCTGATGATGATGAGGTGATTAAATCGTCTCATCATGGAGAGCCAGTAGCGTTTCAACCAGATACAAAAGCATCTATTTCCTATCGTAATATAGCACGAAGAATTCTTGGTGAATCAGTACCCTTGATGTCCTTAGAGGATGATAAAGGCATCATGGCAAAAGTGAAGAAATTTTTCGGAGTGAAATCGTAATTGAGGATTGGCCCTGCCAGTCCTCTTTTTTCTTCATAAAATGAAAGCGCTTTATATAAAATATTAGGTTATCGAAAAGGAATATGATGTAATTTCAAATCATAGAATAGTTTTATAACAGTATAACGAGTTGTAATATTATCACCTCTAATTATTGGTAGAACAAATGTTGAGGGTGGGGGATCAACAGCTCGTAAATGGCTTGATAAGTTTCGCTGCCCATCAGGGTGCCAGATTGAAGTCTTGTTTTATACAGAAATAATATTTATGCATCTTGGGAAGGATGAAACTCTTATGTGTGGAATTACAGGAATGATTGACTGGAAAAAGGATTTAGAATCAGAGCGGTTCTGGTTGAAAAAAATGACAGATACGCTAAGCTTACGAGGACCAGATGACTCAAATGTGTGGATTAACAGACATGTTGCACTTGGTCATAAAAGACTGGCAGTTGTGGATCTTGAAGGTGGAAAACAGCCAATGATTAAGCAATTTAAAGAGAATCTTTATACGCTTGTTTATAATGGGGAGCTTTATAATACCGAAGATTTAAGAAGGATATTAGTAAAAAAGGGTTACTCATTTCAAACAACTTCTGACACAGAAGTGCTGCTTACAGCCTATATAGAATGGAAAGAAGATTGTGTGGAGTATCTTAATGGCATTTATGCATTTGGAATTTGGGACGAAGAAAAAGAACAACTTTTTCTGGCAAGAGATCGTCTGGGTGTAAAGCCCTTGTTTTTCTTAAATGAAAATAGTAAGTTTTTGTTTGGTTCTGAATTAAAGGCTCTATTGGCCCATCCAAACGTGAAAACTGAAGTTGATCGAGATGGGTTGAGTGAAATTTTTGGCTTAGGCCCTTCGAGAACACCAGGTCATGGCATCTTTAAAAATATACAGGAATTACGTCCTGGCCATGCGCTGATATTTACTAAAGATGGTGTGAAGATTACCCGTTATTGGAATGTCAAAAGCTATGAACATCATGATTCCGTTGAAGAAACGGCTCAAAGGGTAAGAGAACTATTTATCGATGCTGTGACGAGACAATTAATCGCCGATGTCCCTGTGTCTACATTTCTTTCTGGAGGAGTGGATTCCAGTGCAATTACTGCCATTGCCTCACAGTATTTTGAACGTAAAGGAAATGGACCTTTAACCACCTTTTCTGTGGATTATGAAGGGAATGATCAACATTTCCAATCTAGTCGTTTCCAGCCTTCCAGTGACGGACCGTGGATTAAAAAGATGGTCAGCCATTTCTCTACAGACCATCATAATGAGATCATAAGCGGTTATGAGTTGGCCAGTCTACTGAAACAAGCGGTAGAATTAAGAGATCAGCCAGGCATGGCGGATATTGATTCCTCGTTATTATGGTTTTGTAAACAAATAAAGAAACATACGACTGTAAGTTTATCAGGAGAGTGTGCGGATGAAATTTTTGGAGGATATCCATGGTTCCACCATCCAGAAACAAATGAAAATGCAGGATTTCCGTGGATGACTTCGCTGGATTCAAGGATTTCCTTGTTACATCCTGAATGGCAAAGAAAATTAGACCTCAAAACCTACGTTAACGATCGATATCAGGAAACGATAGAAGAAACCCCTTATTTAGAAGGGGAAAGACCGGAAGATACTAAACGCCGGGAATTGTTTTATTTAAATATGCAATGGTTCATGCAGCAACTGTTGGACCGAAAAGATCGAATGAGTATGGGAGCTAGTCTGGAAGTACGCGTTCCATTTGCTGACCATAAATTGGTGGAGTATGTGTGGAATATCCCATGGGATTTAAAAATGTATGGAAATCGTGAAAAAGGAATTTTACGTAAAGCGTTAGAAGGATTATTGCCAAACGAAATTCTTTATCGTAAAAAAAGTCCATATCCTAAAACGTTTCAGCCGGAATATACCAAAGCAGTTACAGAGTGGATGAAGGAAATTTTAGAGGATTCAGATGCTCCGTTATTTGAGTTTATACAAAGAAGAAAAATAGAAGACATTATAAGAAGTGAGGGGGCAGATTTTAAAGATCCGTGGTTTGGTCAGTTAATGAAGGGACCACAATTAATTGCACATCTATGTCAGATTAATTATTGGTTACGGACTTATGATGTAAAAGTAATTTGAATCATTTGCTTACCTGGATGGCTTTTAAACAAGAATTATTAAATATGACCGACAAAAGGCCCAGTGAATGTTCACTGGGCCTATATTTTTTCAATGATTTTATAAAGTTTCTTTAATTTTTAAGCGGATTTAATCCATTTTGATTGATTTTCCATGCAATTGATCCAGCCTTTCAACTAAGGTAGCTCCGGTAGGCCCCGTATTAGATTGTCTGGCTGGAGGAGTTGTAACCATGATATCCTTCAGTTCATACGCCTGCGATCCGTGCTCAGCAAAATCAAGTCCCGATATTTCCTCTTCTTCGGATACTCTTATACCGGCTACTGCTTTTATCACACCAAACACGATGAAAGTCATAATAAACGTCCATGCAAAAGTAGCAACAACTCCCAGAGCCTGGATCCCTAATAGAGTGGCACCACCACCATAGAACAGTCCACCATCAGTAGCGAAGAATCCAACGGCAATTGTACCCCAAATTCCGCATGCACCATGAACAGCTATAGCCCCAACAGGATCATCAAGCTTTAAGTTTCTGTCAACAAAAGCAACTCCCTCAACTAAAACGATACCTGATATAAGCCCAATGATTATCGAACCAGTTAACGATACAGCAGCGGTACCTGCAGTAATCCCCACTAGACCGCCAAGGGCACCATTTAGGGTTAATGATGCATCAATCTTCTTATATCTTAGTGATGAGTAGTAGGCAGATGCTATAACAGCGGCTGATGCGGATAGCATGGTTGTGGAAATAACGTGAGGTACTACAGTTACGTCAGCTGCTAAAGCACTGCCTCCATTAAATCCAAACCAGCCAAACCATAGTAAGAAGACACCCAATGCCCCTAATGGAACATTACTGGCTGGTATAACATTGCTCTTGCCATCTTTGGAATATTTACCAATACGGGCACCCAACAGCATGACTGCAGCGATGGCACCTGCAGCACCAGTAAAGTGAACAACAGTAGAACCGGCAAAATCAACAAAACCTAATTCAGAAAGCCAGCCTCCTCCCCATACCCAGTGACCTACAACTGGATAAATAAAAGCAGTCATAACGATAGTTAGTAAAATATAACTATTTAATTTGATGCGTTCTGCAACTGCACCAGAGATAATCGTTGCACATGTAGCTGCAAACATTGACTGGAAGATAAAAAATCCGATATCTTCCACGCCGTTTAATACGAATCCATCTGTACCAATAAATCCAAATGCATCGGTACCAAACATGAAGCCATATCCGACAATAAAGTATAATACAGCTCCAATGGATATCGTCAGGAAGTTTTTCATCAGGATATTTAAAGAGTTCTTAGAGCGGGTAAAACCCGTCTCTACCATAGAGAAACCAGCATGCATGAAAAAGACTAAAATTGTTCCGAGCATGACCCATGACATATCAACAGATTCCATTCCATTCATCTCCTTTTATTCTTTATATCCAAAGTCACTTTAAGAGCTTATTGCCCCAACGCCATTTTCACCTGTTCGAATACGAATCACATCTTCTACAGGCATGACAAAAATCTTTCCGTCTCCTACATTTCCCTCACCGCAAATTTCTTTAATTAATGTAATGACTTCACCTGTCATGTCTTCTGTAAGGACCATTTCAATTTTGATCTTCGGAAATAAATTAATCTCGTATTCATTCCCCCTGTACACACCTGTTTTTCCTTCCTGTAGTCCACATCCTGCTGCTTCCGTTACTGTAAGACCGTAAATACCAAAATCACCCAGTTTTTGACGTAGTTCAGAGAATTTTTCAGGTCGAATAATGCATTCAATTTTCTTCATATTTTTTCACCCCCACTTAATGTTAGGAAAATTAACATCTTGTGTAATATGATATAACGTAATTTTAGGAATTGCAAGATTATTTATGAAAATTATTTTTTTTAGTGCTAAAAAACGCACATTTTGAACATTTATCACCTGATATAGTCAAAGCGCCTCCGCTTTTCTATCTCCAAGTCATAATTTGCAAGGAATTGAATAGACTTGTACAAACACTTAATGTAAGGGATGAGGTAAATTGAGCCGTAAAAGTATTCGTGAAGTCCGTCAGAATATTGCTAAACGGAAAAATCTGAAAAAGAGAAATGGGACAAGCTCCCACTGGAGTGCTTCCATGGTTCAAGAAGAAGAGAAGCACGGTTATTTTCCTTCTATTCATTCAAATAGAAATCCTGATCATAGAAATGGGAAACAGCAGACAGAAAAAAATTGGATCCCATCTTTTGTTTTTAAGGCACTTCTGGCAGCTATCATCTTTTTTTCTACTGCTATTATTTTGAGAGTGGATTCAGAGGCATTCCAAAGACCAAAAGCCTTTCTTGTGAATGCTTTGACAGATGAATTTCCATTTGCAAAGGTTCAGGGCTGGTATCGGGAGAATTTAGGTACCCCTTTTGCATTTATGGAAAATGAAAAAAATGTTGAGCGGGCTGCAGGTGAAAATGGTCTGATTTTGCCCGTAAATGGTGTTATTAGTCAGTCCTTTCAGCAAAATGGAGAGGGGGTACTTATTGAAGTAGGAAATACAGATAACATGGAAGTTACCTCCATGAAGGCAGGCTCGGTGATATTCGCGGGCAATAAACGGGATACGGGGAAAACGATTGTTATCCAGCATGCAGATGGTACGAATTCCATCTATGGACACTTGAATGAAATTGACGTCTTTCAATATCAGTTTGTTTCCCAGAATGAAGTAATCGGCAGTTTGGATTCACAATCAAGTGAGGGACAGCCGACTTTATATTTCGCAATTCAGGAGGATCAGCGTTTTATAGATCCTGTGAAGGTGATGCAAGTTGATGACCAGGCCTAAATTTCTATCACAATTTCATATCCATCCTTTACTTTGGCTGGTCCTGTTTTTAGGGGTAATAACAGGATCTTTTGTTGAAATTGCCATTATTTTTTGTTTGATTTTCATTCATGAAATGGGCCATGTAGGAATGGCTCTTTTTTTTCGCTGGAGGATTACTAATGTCATGTTCTGGCCCTTTGGCGGCGTGATGGATACAGAAGAATATTTTACTCGTTCCTATAAAGAAGAGTTCCTGGTTGTTCTTGCAGGGCCTATTCAGCATATCTGGATTCATGTTTTATTAACACAATTGATGGCAGTAGAGCTGTTTCCGGTATATCTTCTAGAGTACGCGATCGTATATAATCTGCAGCTGTTATTTTTTAATCTCCTTCCCATTTATCCGTTAGATGGGGGTAGAATTCTATTATTGCTCTTATCCTATAAACTGCCTTTTAAAAAGGTATTGGGATATACAATTTATCTATCTGTTCTGTGTATTCTGATTGGATTATCGATTGCCACGGTAAATCATTGGCTGACCTTTCACACGTTGCTTCTGGCTGGTTTTCTTTTTATTGAAAATCGTCTAGAATGGAAACGAAAACACTATGTTTTTATTCGTCATTTAATGGCACGCTATCATCAGCCCCAATCTCATAGCAATCGAAACCTGCTGGTACCAGCTTCCTCTTCAGAAACCGTAAATGAGGTGCTACAGAAATTTTATAAAGGAAGACACCATCAAATTAATGTGCAATTTGATACCGACTCATCAGCTACTGTAGAAGAGGATCAATGTCTGCGGGCGTTTTTTGAACGAAAGTCTCCCCATATACAAATGAAGGAGCTTGCAAAGATTGGGTACACATAATTGGAGCGATCAACGTGAAAAAGCTGTACATTCAAACCGGAACAACTGAAAAAACAGCCCTGCTTATGGATGGTCATCAACTGGAGCATTTTTTTATTGACCGATCTGATCAGACATCGTTAGTGGGAAACATCTATGCTGGAAGGATAAGAAGAGTCGATCATGGTCTTCAGGCGGCATTTGTTGATATCGGACAGAAAAAGCTTTCCTTTTTACCGAAAAAAGAGATACCTGCTGCACGAAAAGACACAGGACAACCGATTGAGCACTATGTTCATGAAGGCATGAATATTATTGTTCAGGTGACAAAGGATGCTTATGATCAGAAGGGCCCAAGGGTAACCGCAAATGTAACCGTTCCCGGGCACTATTTCATTTATATGCCGTATAGCAGCTATTGGGCAGCCTCCAAACGAATCAATCAAGAGGAAAAACTTCGAGTGCAGTCAAGCGTTGAAGATTCGTCTGCTTCAAGTGAAGGAGCGATTATTCGAACATCAGCATTGCAGGCTGATCAAGACGACCTGGAAAAGGAATGGAAGCGACTGCAGGAAAAGTGGGAGAAACTATACCATCAGGCTAAGTCTGTTAAAAAGCCGGGTCTTTTATTCGCAGACAGGGAAATCCCTGAACGTGTGATTCGAAAATATGCAACCGTGTCAGTTGAGGAGATTATTTTTGATGACATTGAGGCTGCCCGCTCTATCAAACAGGAATACCCTTATGTAGCAGACCAAGTGCGCTGGACAGATAACCTGGATAAGGAAATGCCTCTCTCTGTTAATCAGGCAATCAATAATCTTACACAAAGGACGGTAAAATTAACATCAGGTATTGAGCTTATTATTGAAAGAACTGAGGCACTGACAGTGATTGATGTAAACACAGCAAAGTTTAAGGGCAGGTGGACAAAGGAGCGAACGGTTTTAGGTGCAAATCTAGAAGCGGCTAAAGAAGCGGCCAGACAGATAAAGCTCCGAAACCTGTCCGGGATGATTTTTATTGATTTTATCAGTATGAAAAACAAACAGGATGAGCAGCGGGTACTCGCAGAAATGAAGAAGCAGGCAAAACAGGATTCTGTCTATTGCGAAGTTTTGGGATTTACAAGACTGGGGATACTTGAACTGACCCGAAAAAGGGAAGGGATGGATGTCCCCTCATTGGTTTGTGAGCGGCAGGAAATAACATGGACAGCCCGAACGCATGCCTATCAATTAGAAAGAGAGTTATGTTCATACCGCAAAAAGGATTGTGAGGCCTTTCTGGTTGAAGTGAGGCCGGATGTGTTCGATGCATTTATTAAGCATGTTCATATCAAGGACCTGTCTAAACGAATGAAAATCCCGATTTATCTTGAAAAAAACCCTTTAGAAACTCGTGAATTTGTGATAAAGTTTATTGGTGACCTTAAATGGTTGGAACGTAGTCATACAATGGCAATCGCTATTGACAAATTCATATAAATGATGCTAATATTTTAATGTTGTATTTGTCGTAGCACCTGTATGCTACAACCGCTCAGAACAGGTTTTAAAACTCAGGTCAGCCTTGAGTACCTGAATGGCGAGTCTTAGTCTAAGAGGAGGTGCAAGTATGTACGCTATTATTGAAACAGGCGGAAAGCAGCTGAAAGTAGAGGAAGGTCAGGAAATCTTCGTTGAAAAATTAGGTGCTGATGCCGGCGAAACCGTTACGTTTGATAAAGTTCTTTTCGTTGGTGGAGAGGACACAAAAGTTGGCACACCATATGTAGATGGTGCAAGTGTTACAGCTAAAGTGGATAAAGAAGGCCGTGGCAAGAAAATTACGGTGTTCAAATATAAGCCAAAGAAAAACTATCAGCGTAAACAGGGTCATCGTCAACCGTATACAAAAGTGGTTATTGATAAAATTAATGCATAAGGAATTTTCTATATGATTCATGTTCACATTGATCGTAATGATCAAAATGAAATTCAATCGTTTGAATTAAAGGGTCATGCTGAGAGTGGACCATATGGACACGATCTAGTCTGTGCGGCGGTTTCAGCTGTATCCTTTGGTGCAGTCAATTCAGTCATTCAACTTTGTGATGTGGAACCCCGGATTGAGCAGGATGTAGAAGAAGGGGGCTATTTAAGAATGGAGCTTCCGCTGAATATCAATCAGGAAGCCTATCATAAAGCCCAGCACCTGCTTGAAGGCATGGTGGTTTCATTGCAGACGATTGAACGTGATTATCATGAACACATATCCATTAAATAAGGAGGTGCAGGACATGCTACGTTTAGATTTACAATTTTTCTCACAGAAAAAAGGTCAGGGTAGTACTAAAAACGGTCGTGACTCTGAGTCCAAACGTCTTGGTACAAAGCGTGCTGACGGCCAGGTTGTAACTGGTGGTTCCATCCTTTACCGTCAACGCGGTACAAAGGTTTACCCAGGTGTGAACGTTGGTATCGGAGGAGACGACACCCTTTTTGCAAAAATTGATGGTGTTGTTAAATTCGAGCGTTACGGACGTGACCGTAAAAAAGTAAGTGTGTACCCTGTTGCACAAGAAGCATAATACACACTTTTAAAAAGACTTCATCCTCATAATGAGGCTGAAGTCTTTTTTTATGGTAAACCAGCCTGGTCTGACTGGTCTTCTTCATCCATTCGTCTCCATCTTTATTTGCTACTGATTTGGTCAATCCACATCCCGTAACAGAATCTGTCCACTCCATGTGGCTATGCTATCCTTCATCCCCAAAATTTGCTATAATTTTCATTGATATGCTATTTTACGAAGGTGTATGAAAGGGGGAGTTCGATGAGAGACGAAGAGGTTGTTGATATGATTCGGCATTACAGACATGATTTATTGAATCATCTGCAGTTAATACAGGGCTATGCTCAAATGGATAAACTGGATAAAGTGAAGGAAAAAACAACGGAATTATTGGATGATTTATTGCAGGAACGAAAGCTTTCCAATTTGAATGGGCCCAATTTCACATTATGGATGATGAATTTTAATTCTACATATGACTCGTTTCGGTTATCCTATGAAATAGACCTTGATCATGCAGATTTTTCATCCATTGATCGAACTCTTACACATCATTGTGAAGAAATAATAAAGGAGCTACATAAACATATTTTGGACGAGCAAATCTATAATGGAAAACTGTCCATTTATAAACAAAATCATTCGGTTAGGATGATGATAAGATTTGAAGGGGAGTTTTTAAACCAGCAGGAATTAAAAAGCTCTCTGGTGAACAAACCGTTTATACAGGATGTTGACATGAATGAACAAGGCTGCAGCATAAGATTACGGCTAATGTAGAGGTGAGAGTATGTTTGTTGATCAGGTTAAAGTTTATGTAAAAGCAGGAGATGGTGGGAATGGCAGTGTAGCCTTCCGCCGTGAAATATACGAACCTAAAGGAGGCCCCGCTGGCGGGGATGGCGGAAACGGCGGTGATGTTGTATTTGAAGTTGACGAAGGTCTCAATACCTTGATGGATTTCCGCTATCAGCGCCATTTCAAAGCAAAACGTGGTGAAAATGGCATGGGGAAAGGAATGCATGGCAGAAATGCGGATCCTTTAAAAGTTTCCGTGCCTCCTGGAACAACGGTTAAAAATGCAGATACAGGAGAGGTTATAGCCGATTTAGTGACTCATAAACAGACGGCTGTCATTGCCAATGGTGGCCGCGGCGGTCGGGGAAATATACGATTTACCAGCGCAAGAAACCGTGCCCCGGAGATTGCCGAAAACGGGGAGCCGGGTGAAGAGTTTGAAGTACAGCTTGAATTAAAATTACTGGCAGATGTTGGATTGGTCGGATTTCCAAGTGTAGGGAAATCAACGCTGTTATCTGTCGTCAGTGCTGCCCGGCCGAAAATTGCCGATTATCATTTTACCACTTTGGCACCTAATTTGGGGGTTGTTGAGACAAGTGATCACCGAAGCTTTGTCATGGCTGATCTCCCTGGATTAATTGAAGGGGCTCACGAGGGAGTAGGTCTTGGCTATCAGTTTTTAAAGCACGTTGAGCGAACACGTGTGATTGTTCACGTAATTGACATGTCTTCCTTTGAGGGGAGAGATCCTTATGATGATTATGTCACCATTAACCGGGAGCTGGCCCAGTATGATCAGCGTTTAGAAGAAAAACCACAGATTGTGGTTGCGAATAAAATGGATATGCCTGAAGCAGATCAGCATTTGAACGCATTTAAAGAAAAAATAGATGATAAAATTCAAATTTATCCAGTATCAGCCTTTACAAAAGAGGGACTTCATGATTTACTATTTGCAATTGCTGATTTATTAGACAGGACACCGAAATTTGAGATGCAGGAAGAACAGGAAGAAGAGCGTGTGGTTTACCGTCATAAGCAGAAGGACGATGACTTCAAAATTACCAGGGATCCGGACGGTGCATTTGTTGTTTCAGGCAGTAAAATTGAAAGATTGTTTAAAATGACGGACTTTTCCCATGATGAGTCGGTGCAAAGATTTTCCAGACAGCTTCGAAAAATGGGAGTGGACAGCGCTCTCCGTAAAAGAGGAGCAAGTGACGGGGATACCGTGCGCTTATTGGATTTTGAATTTGAATTTATCGAGTAATACAGTAATTCTGTGAATAGGACTGTTTGAAAACGTTCGGTTTCTCAGATGGACAGCCTTTACAAAAGCCATAAAAAAGGGGAAGAAATTATGGCACAAATGGATGAGAAATTTTATTTAGTAAGAAGCGACGTTTTACCGGAATCTATGAAAAAAACGCTTGAAGTAAAGGAACTCCTCGAACGGGAAAAGGTTACTTCTATTCATGAAGCGGTTAAACAAGTGGATTTAAGCAGAAGTGCTTTTTATAAGTACCGGGATACGGTATTTCCTTTTCAGGCTATGGTAAAAGAGAGAATGATTACATTATTCTTTTACCTGGAGGACCGGGCAGGTACACTCTCAAACTTACTCCGTATCGTAGCGAATGCCGGATGTAATGTTTTAACTATACATCAGACCATACCACTACAGGGAAAAGCCAATGTAACGTTGTCAATTAATACGTCATTAATGAGTATAGAGATTGATCAATTGCTGCAGCAGCTTAAAAAGCTTGATTTTGTCATTCGGGTTGAAATATTAAGTTCAGGAGCTTAAGAATCAGGGGGAAAAACAGTGAATACAGTCGGTTATTTAGGTCCAAAAGGTACATTTACGGAGATGGCTGTAAATGGCCTGTTTGAGGATAAAGTTCAAAGTGTTAGTTATAAAACCATACCAGCTTGTATTGACGCAGTAGATAAGGGTGAAATAGACCTTGGAGTGGTCCCTATAGAAAATGCAATCGAGGGATCTGTACATTTAACATTGGATTATTTAATTCACCAGGTACCCTTGCCGATTGTTGCAGAAGCGATAGTCCCAATTAGGCAGCATTTATTAGTCCATCCTTCCTTTGAAGGTGATATGAAGGAAATTGATCAAATTTATTCCCATGCACAAGCGATTGCCCAATGTCATCAGTTCATACATCAAAATATCCCTCAGGCTGATTTAGATTATACAACTTCTACAGGTGAAGCGGCACTGGTCGTATATAAGCAGGGGGGGAATCTGGCTGCTATTGGGAATGAAAGGGCAGCAAATGAATATGGCTTAAAAATTCTGCAATCTGATGTTCATGACTATGCGAACAATCATACCCGCTTTGTCGTGCTGAGGAAAAGGGATGAAGCCGTGGATATTCCGGATATGGAAAAGCAGGGGGTTAAAACAACGATTATGGTCACCCTGCCCCGAGACTACGCTGGAGCCCTTCATCAGGTATTATCGGCCTTTTCATGGCGGAAAATGAATTTGTCCAAAATTGAATCCCGTCCGATGAAAACAGGTCTGGGTAATTACTTTTTTATCATTGATGTAGATCAGGAATATGACGATGTATTGTTCCCTGGAGTCCAAGCAGAATTACAGGCCCTGGGGTGTGAGGTAACGGTTTTAGGTACTTATCCTAAATACATGATCACAACAGAAAAAATAAAATCACTTAATAAGTAACAAAAGACTGTTCCAGATTTGGAGCAGTCTTTTGTTTTCTATGAGTTAGTTGTCTTTCACTGCGGTAGGATTGGCAATACCCCTTGGGAAAGCAGCCGTTTAAAAAATTTCCTCATAAATATAGACCAATGCCTCAACATTTTTCAATCTGTGCATATGTTGGTATTGATATGGGATTCGTGTAAGAGATTGTAAATTGAAAGAAAGGAGCCATTCAATTGAAAATTCATGTTGTACAAAAAGGCGAAACCTTAAGGGAGATTGCTCAAAAATATGATGTTAATCTTGAAACATTAAAAGAATTTAATACACAACTATCAAACCCGGAAGAAATTTTGCCGGGGATGAAAATTAAAGTACCTTCAGCAACAAAACCGGTTAAAATGGAACGTGCGGAAGAAAACGAAAGAGCAGAGAAACAGCCGGCCAAAAAGCCCGTTCAGCAGGCTAAGCCTAAGCCTGACACCCAGCCTGCCAAGCAACAGCCGGCAAAGCATCCTTACATTGATAAATCACCAGAAATGTCACCAGTCATCAAAGAGGATGAAAAGCCAATGGATAAGGTGATGATGCCATATGAGCAGAAGCCTCAAAAAGCTGAACAAAAGGAAATGCCGTTACCTTCGATGCCAAAAATGCCGATGATTGAAAATAACGAAGAGGAAAGTATCAGCGTGGAGACTTATCATTATAGCCCACAAACTTATATGCATCAGCAGGTTCACTATCCACAGGTACCACAGCAGCAATACATGGGTTATCATCATGTTCCAAAAAAGCCATGCGGCTGCGGAGGTGGTATGAACACCTATTATATGCCTGTGTATCCAACGTACTATCCCCAGCAGCAGATGAGTGGAATGAATCCTATGCAGATGCCATCTAATATGCAAATGCCGGGTTATATGCCGGGTCAAATGCCAGCACCTAGCCAGAATGTCCATCATACCGCAAATTATCAGGAAATGAATCTGGATATGAACGAGGAATCCTCTTCATTGGAAATACCGGAGTTGCCAGATGAATGGAACACAAATCAGTGGGTAACGAGCAATCAACAGCCAACCCCATATGGCCAGCAGCAGTGGAATAGTCAGCCGGGTTATCAGCAGCAACAGCCATGGGGATCAGGTATGAATCAGCCGGCACAACAGTGGGGTGCACCATATCAAGCACAAGGTCAAAGCCCTTTTCCGGGAGGAGCACCGTATGGCTACCCTTCCCCATATAGCCAGCAGGCTCCATACCAGCAAAACATGAGCCAAAATCCTTATGGCCAGGGGCAGTTTCCTCAGTCCTACGATTGGGGTCGGGATCATGAGGGGGACAAATGAAAGTAAACTCCTGGAGAGACGATTCATTTATGGATCGTCTCCATTATTTTTTAAAGGAAAAGGGCGATCTTGATTGTCAGGAAATGATTCCTGTAAAGAAAAACGTATTCAAGGTATATGCGGAGAGTCAATGGTGGATTGTAAAGTGTTATCACTCTCATGCGATAAAAATATGGTCATTATTTTTACAAATCGAGGATCAGAAAAATTTTGTCAGTTTTGTCCCCTTTCCTAATGGCGAAAGGTGGATTAAGGATTCGTTAGGACAATACTGGTGTTTAAGTCCATTTATAGAGGGCCGGAAGTTAAATTATACGTATCATGAAGATCGGTTAGCTGCTATAAATCTTTTACAGGACTTTCACGACACTGCAAAAGGATTACCGATCAAACAGACAAAAACGAAGCCCTTCCTGCAAAAATCCACGGAAAGATACCGGCGTTTTTTACGTACAAAGGATATTTTCACCCAGCATCAGGCAACGCTTTTTTACCAGAATATTGTTAAGCAGACCCGGGATATATTAGAGCGAATGGAAAAATTAAAGTGGAGAAAAATAGAGGAAAAGGCAAATAGAAAACGGTTTATTATTCACGGAGACAATGCGGGTCATAATTTTATCCGTAATCAGGATGGAATTTATCTGTTTGATTTTGATTTGATACAGTATGCGCCTTACGAATATGAATGGATTCAGTTAGCTCAGCGTTTCTTATTTGAAGGTTTGGACCAGTTTGAAGATTTATTTCAGTATCCAGTCTTTCAATCCTTTAAGGGACAGTCCTACTTTTATTACGGTACGATATTTCCAAGTGACCTGTTTCGGGAATGGCTTCATTTTTTGCGTAAAAATCCTTCTCAAGCTCAGGTTTCAAGTTATTTGCAGAAATTCCAGCAGCAGTGGCATCAACGTCAGAAATTTTTTGAACTGGCAACAAAATATGGTAAAATAAATCATTATAGCATTAAAGAGAGGAATCAGGATATGAAGAAACAGGTGGAGCATTTAACACAATGGTTGCAGAATCAGGTGAAAGAGGCAGGCGTTAATGGCCTGTTGGTAGGTATTAGTGGGGGAATTGATTCCGCTGTCGTAGCTCACTTGATTAAGCGTGCTTTTCCAGATGATTCACTAGGGGTTATTATGCCGTGTAAAAGTCATTCTGATGATCAGAAAGCAGCTGAAAAAGTAGTGGAAAGTTCAGGAATTAAGAGTATGACCATCGATCTGACCGAGACACATGAGGTTCTCTTTTCAACTGTTCAAAGCCAATTAAACGAGGCCAACGAATGGAATGAAGCTCAGGATCGTCTTGCAGATGCAAATTTAAGAGCCCGACTTCGAATGAGTACATTATATACGTTGGCTACAAATTATGGCTATTTAGTTACGGGTACAGACAATGCCGCAGAATGGTATACCGGCTATTTTACAAAATTTGGTGACGGTGGTGTTGATCTCGTCCCACTTCTTCACTTTACAAAAGGCGAAGTACGTGAACTTGCCAAAGAGCTTGGAGTACCTGATGAAATTATTCACAAAGCTCCAAGTGCCGGATTATGGGAAGGTCAGACCGATGAAAACGAAATGGGTACCACTTATGCCAAAATAGATCAGTATATACAGGGAGAACCCGTCCCGGAGCAGGATAGGAATACGATCGAAAATATGCATAAGCGAACAGCTCATAAACGTGAGCTGCCAAAATCCCCGCCAAAATTTTAGGAAATTCAGTCATGCAGTGAGTAAAAAGCACCTCCTTTTTGCACAATAAGAAGGAAAAGGAGGTGCTTTTTCTGGTGAAAAGAGTCCTATTTCTTATTTTAATGACAGGCGTCATGTTTTTAGCAGCATGTGGAGGAAACCAGGAAGAAAACGCTCAAAATAACACCATGAATACACAGCCGATGCAATACCGCAGTAATGATACAACTCAGCAGAACGATCCAAAGAGACAGGATAGTGTACGTGAATATACCAATATAGATGCACCTGACCGTAATATGAAGAAGGCAGATAATGAGACCTCGAAACGGTTAAAAGAGGAAATTATGAAGGTGGATGGAGTTAACCAGGCAGAAGTCGTATTCGAGGATGACCGTTTGGTTGTGGCTCTTGATATCGTAAACCGCCAAAGAGCCAATCCTGTTATCCCGAATCGCGTGCGTGATATTATTGAAAGATATGAACTGGATGACAAAAATGTTTCGGTTTACACTGACGAAGCTTATTTCAACCGCGTAAGAAATATGCTGACAAGACCATAAACTGGCTAATTAAGAAGCAGAGTCCCGGCACTCTGCTTCTTTTTCGATTTTAAGGAATATGATATAGTATTAATGAAAGTATGCATGAAGTGGAGAGGTGAGATGAACAATGGCTGGTCATTCAAAATGGAAAAATATTCAACGTAGAAAGAATGCACAGGATGCTAAAAAAGGTAAAATCTTTATGAAATATGCCAAGGATTTATACGTTGCAGCTAAAGAAGGTGGGGGAGACCCGGAAACCAACCCAAATCTTCGTACCGTGATTGAAAAAGCAAAGGCTAATAATATGCCGAATGATAATATAGATCGTGCGATTAAAAAAGCAACAGGTGGACTTGATGGTGTTCATTATGAGGAAACTGTCTATGAAGGCTACGGTCCTGGCGGTATTGCTGTTATGGTTGAGGTTCTGACCGATAATAAAAATCGTACCGCATCAGAAGTCCGTCATGCTTTTTCTAAAAATGGTGGAAATTTAGGGGAAAATGGCTGTGTTTCCTTTATGTTTGATCGGAAGGGATACCTGGTGGTCGACCGAAGTGAACATGATGTTGATGAGGACGATCTTATGATGGATGTACTGGAAGCTGGAGGAGACGAAATGGAAACTTCTGAGGAAGCCTTTGAAATTTATACAGATGCTGAGGCCTTTACAGAGGTTAGAGATACATTGCTGGAAAAAGGCTATCAATTTGATACAGCAGAAGTCACCATGTTTCCACAAACCACATCGGCCGTGTCTGAGGATCAGCAGCATAAAATGAATAAATTAATTGATATGCTTGAAGACAGTGAAGATGTTCAGGATATCTATCATAATATGGACGCTTAATATCTATAAATCCTAAGAAAATGATTAAAAGCTCTATTTCTGGAAAAAATGGAAATAGAGCTTTTTTCATTTTCCAGTAACTGATGTAACCATTAATGGTTAGCATCAGATATATTTTATGAAGAAGGGGTGATGGACATGAAATGGAAAAGTTCCATATTCCCTATGGTTGTATGTTTATTATTTTTCTTTACATTAAATGGATTAGCCGCCTCTGGCACAAGTGAAAACGTTACTTCTGCAGGTAAGCAGGAGAGTGCCGAAGAGAAGAAAGCCTGGGAGCAGGAACCTTTGGAACTGGAAGTCGTGTTAAAAAGAAAGTATCTTGATGGAAACATAGAAAAAGAAGTGAAAAATGAAACCATCTGGTCACTTCAGGATTTTTGGGCAAATTATAAAACGTGGAATCTTCAAAAACAACAGGAGGGGCGTGTTGTTTTCGAAAAAGAGATTGAAGATTTGTCACCAGAAGTTAAGAAGAATGGCTACTTTGGGTTAAATGAGGATAATGTCCTCTCTATTTTTAATGGGAAGCCTGAGAATAGTGAAGTGATTAAAGCGTTTTACCAAATTGATGTAGAGAAATTGGAAAGCTTTCGTAAAGACGAATTAAAATCCGGAATCAAAGTAGATAAGAAATCAACCTTTCAAACGGTTATTCAGACATACAAGGAATATGCAAGTTCAGAGCCTGTTGATGATTCGGTTGACTCATGAGATTTCAGATCTCCTGGGTCAGCCTTTTTGAACGTGTAGGAACAGCCACTGGAATCAGAGTTTTCCTTCTTTAATAAGCAATAATTATGATAAAATAAGAGGAGGCGTTTAGTATAGAGAGAAGGGAAAATAACGATGATTGCTTTTTTAGAGGGAAAAATTGATGCAATAGATGAAAGCTCGGTTTTTGTCGTTGTGAATGGTTTAGGTTACGAAGTGGTTTGTGCAAACCCCTTTCAGTTCCAGCATCTGCAAAATGAATTTGTCCGCATTTATACATATCATTATATACGGGAAGATCAACAGATATTATATGGGTTTAAACAATATGAAGAAAAGCAATTGTTTGCTAAACTATTGAATGTTTCAGGTATTGGACCAAAAGGAGCTCTGAGTATTTTAGCATCAACAAGTGTTCACGATATTGCTGTAGCTATTGAACAAGAGGATGAAAAGCTCCTGACACAATTTCCCGGCGTAGGTAAAAAAACAGCCAGACAAATGATTTTGGACTTAAAAGGAAAAGTGGCTGAATGGATGAATGGTTCGGCAGACATACCTCAAAATGCAAATGCCAAGGGCGAAGATAAACCATCAGATTCCAACCAGGAGGTATTAAATGAAGCCCTGGAAGCATTAAAAGCATTAGGGTATTCGGATCGGGAAATTAAGCGAATCACACCGCAATTAAGACAGTCAGACAGCACAACCATCGATGAGTATGTAAAAACCGGCTTATCGTTAATGGTACAGAAGAATTCGTAATTAAAGGAATAAGGAGAGGTCAATTTTATGGAGGAACGGATGATTTCCGGGGAACTTCAGGAGGAAGATTCATCAATTGAGTACAGCTTAAGACCTGAGACGTTAAGTCAATATATTGGCCAGGAAAAAATTAAAGAAAATTTAAGTATATTTATTGAAGCGGCTAAGTTACGGGATGAGGCTTTGGACCATGTTTTGCTTTATGGCCCGCCTGGTTTAGGGAAAACCACACTGGCTACCATTATTGCGAATGAAATGGGGGTGCAATTTCGTACTACCTCAGGTCCTGCGATTGAGAAAGCGGGAGATTTAGCAGCCATCTTAACCTCACTTGAGCCTGGGGATGTTCTCTTTATTGATGAGATCCATCGACTTCCCCGCTCCGTAGAAGAGGTGTTATACCCTGCGATGGAGGATTTTTGCCTGGACATTGTTTTAGGGCAGGGATCAAGTGCCAGGTCTGTCCGGCTTGACTTACCCCCCTTTACTCTGGTTGGAGCGACGACAAGAGCAGGGCTTCTGACAGCTCCATTAAGAGATCGGTTTGGCGTTTTAAGCCGCCTGGATTTTTACGAAACCAAGGATTTGCGAAATATTGTAGAACGAACTGCAGATATTTTTCACATCGGTATCGAATATGATGCGGCAACAGAAGTAGCCAGACGTTCAAGAGGTACACCGCGAATTGCCAACCGTCTGCTGAAGAGGGTCCGTGATATTGCTCAGGTTAGCGGTGAATCCACCATTTCGATGGAAACGACGAAAAAGGCCCTGAAAATGCTGCAAGTGGATGAACAAGGTCTCGACCACATTGATCATAAGCTATTATTAGGCATTATCGATCATTTCCAGGGCGGGCCTGTTGGTCTGGACACGATTTCAGCTACGATTGGTGAGGAATCCCAGACCATTGAAGATGTATATGAGCCATTTTTACTGCAAATTGGATTTATCCAGCGTACTCCAAGAGGACGAGTTGTGACGCCAAATGCTTACCATCATTTCAATCGGGAGGTTCCTGGTGTTGAATGATTTTGGGAAAATAATGATTGTGATTGGCATTGTTTTCGTGGTGATTGGCTTGATTTGGAATCTGATTGGGAAGCTTCCAGGTGATATTACCTTTAAAAAAGGCAATGTGACCTTTTCCTTTCCCATTATGACTTCCATCGTTGTCAGCATTGTTCTATCTCTCATCTTTTATATTATAAGTAAATTTCGTTAGAGGAGTTTGAATACATCATGAAAGTAGAAGACTTTGATTTTGATTTACCAGAATCTCTTATCGCCCAGACACCATTGGAAAACCGGGCAGAGTCCAGATTAATGGTTTTGAATCGTGAAAAACAGAGTATGGAGCATCGTCATTTTTACAATATTACAGAATATCTGAATCCAGGTGATTGTCTGGTATTAAATAATACAAAGGTGTTACCTGCACGTCTGTTTGGTACGAAAAAGGATACAGGGGCAAAGATTGAATTATTATTGCTGCACCAGATCGAAGGAGATCAATGGGAGGTTTTGTTGAAGCCGGCCAAAAAGATCAAAGAAGGGACCACCGTGGAGTTTGGAAATGGCCTTATGTCCTGCGTCTGCAAGGAAAAGAAGGAGCATGGCGGAGCGGTTGTTCAATTTCATTATGAGGGTATTTTTTACGAGCAGCTGGACAAGCTTGGCGAAATGCCTCTTCCGCCATATATTAAGGAACAGCTTGATAACCAGGACCGGTATCAGACGGTTTATGCAAAAGAGAAAGGCTCTGCAGCCGCACCCACAGCAGGTCTGCATTTCACGAAGGAATTGCTGGATGATATTGAAAAGCGCGGCATACATATTGCCTATGTGACTTTACATGTAGGGCTGGGTACATTCCGTCCTGTAAGTGTGGAGGATATTGAGAATCATGACATGCATGCCGAGTTTTACCATATGGATGAAAAAACGGCGGCGCTTCTGAATAAGGTTAAGCAGGAAGGAAATCGAGTGATCACGGTTGGAACAACATCTACTCGCACGTTAGAAACGATAGCCAGGGATCAGGATGGGGATTTTAAAGCCCAATCAGGCTGGACAGATATTTTCATTTATCCCCCCTACCAATTCCGTGCGGTCGATGCATTAATTACAAATTTCCATTTGCCAAAGTCAACGCTAATTATGATGATCAGTGCCTTTGCAGGTCGGGAATTTATTTTAAATGCCTATAAAGAAGCGGTAAATGAGCAATATCGGTTCTTCAGCTTTGGGGATGCGATGTACATCGAATAAACATAGGAGTGTATTGAATGGCAATCAAATATGAACTAATTAAAGAAGATAAACAGACTGGAGCACGTTTAGGACGGGTGACGACCCCGCATGGATCCTTTGAAACTCCTGTATTTATGCCGGTTGGGACGCTGGCAACAGTAAAAACGATGAGTCCAGAGGAATTGAAGGAAATGGGTGCTAATATCATTCTTTCCAATACGTATCACTTGTGGCTGCGTCCTGGAGAGGATATTATTAAGGAAGCTGGAGGTCTCCATTCGTTTATGAATTGGGATGGTTCCATCCTTACAGATTCGGGCGGTTTTCAGGTGTTCAGCCTCAGTGATATGAGGGATATAACAGAGGAAGGCGTACATTTTCGAAATCATTTAAGCGGAGAAAAGCTTTTCCTGTCTCCGGAAAAAGCGATGGAAATTCAAAATGCTTTAGGTTCAGATATTATGATGGCCTTTGATGAATGTCCGCCATATCCAGCTGAATATGATTATATGAAGGCGTCAGTGGAACGGACGAGCCGGTGGGCTGAAAAGTGTCTTAGAGCTCACAAGCGTCCTGATGAACAAGGTCTGTTTGGAATTGTACAGGGCGGGGAATATGAGGATTTACGGCGGCAAAGTGCCAAAGATTTAGTATCGCTTGATTTACCAGGATATGCGATTGGTGGCTTGTCGGTTGGTGAACCGAAGCATGTTATGAATGAAGTGCTATCTTATACGGCACCACTGTTACCAAAAAATAAACCGAGATATTTAATGGGGGTAGGATCACCTGATTCTCTTATTGACGGTGTGATAAGAGGGGTTGATATGTTTGATTGTGTGTTACCTACCCGAATTGCCCGTAATGGAACATGTATGACCTCCAATGGACGTCTTGTTGTGCGCAATGCGAAATTTGCCAGAGACTTTTCACCGATTGATGAACATTGTGACTGTTATACATGCCGTAATTATTCAAGAGCCTACATTCGTCATCTGGTCAAAACCAATGAAACTTTTGGATTTAGACTTACTACTTATCATAATCTATATTTTTTGGTAAAATTGATGGGACAAGTACGTCAAGCAATTAAAGATGATTGTCTTGGGGACTTTCGCGAACAATTTTTTGAACAATATGGTTTTAACAAGCCAAATGCCAAAAACTTCTAAGCCGAAAGGGGTGAAACAAACATGGAACCATTAATTATGCTTGTATTGTTCTTCGTTATCTTTTATTTCCTTTTAATTCGTCCACAGCAGAAACGACAAAAGAAAGTACAGGAAATGCAAAATAACTTACAAAAAGAAGATAAGATTGTTACCATTGGCGGAATGCATGGAACGATTCATGCATTGGATGAAGGTACTATTGTTGTAAGAGTGGATGATGGTACAAAGCTTACATATGATCGTTCAGCAGTTCGTGAAGTAGTAAGCAGTGAAGAAAAAGAAAATAACGAATAAAGAAAAAAGAGGATGGACCATAACTGGATGGCATCCTCTTTTTTATGTGCGCTTCCGCCTTTGTTTCATTCCTGATTTCCCTGAAAGTTGACTCCTGTAATGCCTCCTAAGATGGCGGCGGTTAAAAAGAGGCCGTGATAAAGCCATTGCTGTCCATCAAATAGCTGGTTGTAGGCTAAGAACTGATAAAGAAAGATAAATAGACTATAGCCTAATCCGGTTAGTGCTCCTAACATCCAGCCCTTTTCTTTTCCCTTAATACCAGCAAAAATTCCACCTGCAAAAACATATACAATACCTAATCCGAATGTCAGCCAATGCAGGGTTGATTCTCCCATTTCCGAAAAGCGTATGATTAACGCGAGAATAAAGCTGCTTACCAGCATCAATAGGAAAATGGTAATCCACCCATACAGTAAGGCCGTAAATCTTCTCATTACCATTTTACACTCCCCCTTGTTTGTCCACTTATTAAATGATTGTATTCATGAATATTTAAAATAGAATGAAAATATTTTGTATAAGGACAAGAATATATATAGATTTAAGGAATGATTTTCAGGAAGTAAATGTTCCAATTGTCAGAAAAGGGAAAAAGGAGAAATGGTATGGATGCTATATTTTCAATTGCGATATTTTTGATCAGTTATCTTTTTATCATTTTAGAAAAGGTTAACCGTGCATTGGTTGCTTTGACAGGTGGCATATTAATGCTGTGTGCAGGCCTGTTCACGTGGGATGATGCCTTTACGTCCTACATTGACTGGCACACAATTTCGCTGCTATTTTCCATGATGGTCCTTGTTTCCATCACGCAAAAGACAGGGTTTTTTGAATATATTGCTTTATTGCTGGCACAGAGGGTACAGGGGGAGCCTGTGAAACTGCTAATGGTGGTAGCCGTTCTTACAGCTTTGGGTTCCGCTTTATTGGATAATGTGACAACGGTATTATTATTTGTTCCTGTTATTCTGAATTTGACTTCTATGTTGGCACAACCCGCATTTCCTTATCTGGTTACGATTATTTTCAGCTCAAATATTGGGGGTACTGCCACGTTAATCGGGGATCCGCCAAACATTATGATTGGTCAAGCTGTTGAGCATTTAACGTTTGTATCCTTTTTAACCAACCTTGCACCGATTGTCATCATTATTTTTATAGGTACACTATTTTTAATGGTGATGCTGTTTCGAAAATCATTACTGTCAAATCCTGAAAACATCAGGAAGGTTCAACAGCTAAATCCGGAAGAATATTTAGTGAAATCCCCCCTGTTATATAAATCATTATCTGTGATGTCCTTAACTGTGGTGGGCTTTTTGCTTCATCCCATTTTACATGTGGATTTAACGACGATTGCTGTCAGTGGCGCTTTATTATTACTCCTGCTTACGGATCAGGACTTAAATGCAGAAGTGGTTTTTAAGGAAGTGGAATGGCTGACCTTATTTTTCTTTATGGGATTGTTTATTTTGGTTGGAGGGTTGCAGGCAACAGGTGTCATTGACGAAATATCGAAAGGCATTATCGATATAACAGAAGGGGATTTGCCCACAACCGCCTTACTGATCTTATGGATCGCCGGTTTATTTTCAGGGGTAGTTGATAATATTCCATTTGTTGCAGCTACCATTCCTGTAATAGAAGAGTTCAAAGATTTTGGGATGCTTAATTTGGATCCATTATGGTGGGCCTTAGCTTTGGGTGCCTGCCTGGGTGGAAATGGATCATTAGTAGGTGCATCGGCCAATGTCGTTGTTGCAGGAATCGCAGCCAGCTATGGGAAAGGAATTTCCTTTCTCCGTTTTATGAAGTATGGAGTCCCAATTGTTCTGTTTTCCCTGGTTATTGCAACCATTTATTTATTCTTGCGCTATCTTCTCCCTTATTTACATGGATCTATTGTATAAATAGCTGCATGATATCAAAACATAAAGGAAGTGTTATGTAAAGGGATGTGGGAAGTGTGGAATCTTTAGGAATTGTTGTGCTTAGAACCATAGGGATGTACTTTGTGATTTTTATTATTTTACGCTCCATGGGAAAAAGAGAACTTGCCGAGATTAGCATTTTTGATTTAGTCATTTTCGTGATGCTGGCTGAAATGGCCGTTATTTCGATAGAGGATTTAGAAAAAGGATTTTTTTCAAGTATCTTACCAATGATTATTCTGCTCATTATTCAAAGGATCTCTGCCAGGATTTCGTTAAAAAGTCAGAAAGTCAGGGAGCTTCTTGACGGAAAACCATCCATAATTATTCAAAATGGGAAAATTGATGAAAAAGAAATGAAATACCAGCGTTACAATATGGATGATTTGCTTATTAATCTCCATGAAAAGGGGATTCAGCTCGTTCAGGATGTGGAACTGGCCATTCTGGAGCCAAACGGCAAGCTATCGGTTTTTGAGAAAAAAGATAATCCTGTAAAAATTTATTCACCACTAATCTCGGATGGAATTATCCAGCACCATGTTCTGGAACAGATGGGGAAGGATGAGAAATGGTTAAGGGAGAAATTAAAGGAATCAGGTTATCATGAATTAGATTCCATATCCTACTGTTCGTTGAATAAAGATGGAACGCTTCACATTGATGAATCAAACCTTGATAAGTAGTCAAACAGCTTTTTAATGTGAACAATCCTGTGCAGCAATAACCCCGTACTGATAAACAGTACGGGGTTTATTTTGAATTTATTGATTTTTTAAGTCCGCAGGCAATGTTACTCTCATCTGCAAAATTTACCACTAAACTCGAAAGATTTTTCATTTATTTAAGCTTATTGAAAACAGGTAGCTGAGCTAATTCATCCTTTGTGATAAAGCGGAAAATAAATAACAGAATGATATAGAATACAGCTAAGATGATAAGAACTATGAATAGGGGAAGCAAATTCTGCTCTGCACCTGGGAATAGATTGTAAAGCATGTTTCCCATGTAATAGGTAATAAGAAGCAGACTCATCATCTTAACAATATCGCCAAATGGAAGTCTGAATTGAATATGTTTGAATAAAACAGCAAAATGTAAAAGAGTGACAAGGATTACTCCTACGATGATAGCCAGGACAACGCCCATGATTCCAAACTGCGGCTGTGAAGCCAGAATGATCAGCGTAGACAGCTTCACAACAGAGCCGATAATGCTGTTGTACATTGCCTGTTTGGCCAGATCCAAGGCCTGCAGAGCAGCCTGAAGCGGTGCCTGAAAGTATAACAGAATAAAGAACGGTGCCATTAATGTTACAAATCGACTAGCATCAGGATCATTGTACATAAAAGCAAGTATTGGTTTGGCGAAAATAAAGAGAATGATGGTTGCAAATGCGCCTGATGCAAAGGATAGCCGAATGGACTGGTGAATTCTGAAGTGAATCAGCTTTACTTGATTTTTGGCATCAGCTTCACTAATTGATGGAACAAGAGCAGTTGATAAGGATGTTGTAATGAACGTTGGCAGAAACAGCAATGGGAGCACATAACCAGTTAACTCTCCATATAATTTAGTGCTTTGAGTGACGGTATAACCAGCAATGGCCAGGCTTTGTGACACGAGAATCGGCTCGAGGAAGTGTGAAAGTCTTCCAACAATGCCACTGCCTGTTGTCGGGAGCGCAATTGACATTAATTCTCTTAAAGTTCCTTTGGCTTTTTGCAGAGATTGTCCAATGTTTCGTCTTAATTTGATTCGCTTTTTATTTTTAAATTGATAAATGATGAACATCAAAGAACAAAATTCGCCTATGATGACTGAAATCATGGCTCCACTGGCAGCGAATTCAACGCCGTATGGCAATAATAGCTTGGTCAAAAAAGCCACAAGTGTTATACGTACAATTTGTTCAATCACCTGGGAAATGGCCTGAGGCTTCATATTCTGCAGTCCCTGAAAATAGCCTCGCAGCACAGCTGATATCGCTACAATAGGTATAATAGGACTGATAGCGAGTAAAGGATATAAGGTTCGATGATCAGTTAACAGGTATTGGGCTACAACTGGTGATATGAGAATAAATATAATGGTAAATATTGTGCTTAGTATAAAGGTTAATGAAAAAGAGACGAGTAAAATCTTTTTTATTTTTTGCCGATCCCCATTAGCATCAGCTTCTGCAACTCTTTTAGAAATGGCCACAGGTAAACCGAAATGGGTAATGGTTATAACCAGAAATAGAGTAGGTAGGGCCATCATATAGAGACCCACGCCTTCTTCACCCATAATTCGTGCAACAACGATACGATTAATAAATCCTAAAAACCTTGTTATTAATCCAGCAATGATTAACACAAGAGTACCCTGTATGAATGTTTGTTTTGCCATATGTTTGCCCTGCCTTCTCAAAAATGTAAAAATCATATACAATGAATGTATATGCATGAAGGGTGGTCAAGCATGACAAGCCCGATGAAGCTTTTCGGTTTTATCATGATGCGTGAACATACGATATTTAACCATAACCAGTTCGTGGTGGTAATGAAGCCGTGGGGCAAAATTTTGGCTTAATGGTATAAATGAGCATAAACGCTATACACACGATTAAATTAGGGGGCAGGTTTATGAAAGAGGTCAGAAATGTAAAGGAATGGCGGCCTTTTGTCACACCCGTATTAACGAGTAAAGTTGATGAACTTCATGTATTAGGTTATGACAAAGCAACGGAACAGCAGGTGTGGGATTGCCTGGAAAAGAAAGTTTGGAAAAAAGAAGTCGAAAAAAGACTGTATGAGATCGTCCAGGATATTCTTCATTTAGATTCAGGTGTTTTTATGAGCTATTTAGCTCGGGAAATTTATCAGGAACGAAATGATGATTTAATGGCACAGATTGAGGCACTAACTGGAAAAGGAAATGCAGAATAGTCATTTATTTGTACATAATCATAGTTTTGTTTTTAGGTGTAATAGAAGGAGGAGCACGACACCATGGTAAAAAAAGGTAGAATTATTGCTTTTTTCCTGATCACATTTATACTGGCAGGAGTGATCGGGACAACGACAACAGATATTTCAAAAGGCATTCCATTGGGGCTTGATCTGCAGGGTGGATTTGAAATTTTATATGAAGTTGAACCTGTAGATGAAGACCAGAATATAACTGGTGATGATTTAAAAGCCACAGTAAAGGCGCTGCGTGAAAGGGTCGACGTACTCGGGATTAGTGAAACTCAAATCGATATTGAAGGGGATAACCGGATACGTGTTCAATTAGCTGGCATTCAGGATCAGACTGAAGCTCGTGAGCTGCTATCCACACAGGCACGCTTATCCTTTCGTGGTGTGAATGATAAAGAGTTTTTAGATGGCTCTAATGTGGTGGAGCAGAGTGCGAAACAGGATTTCCACCCAAGAACGAAACAGCCGATTGTTACCCTGGAAATGAAAAGTGCTGAAAGAGTTAAAGAGGTCACAACCAAGCTTTATGAACGGGGTGCCCCTAACGATAAACTAGTCATCTGGATGGATTATGAGGAAGGGGATTCTTATAAAGAAGAGGCCAAAAAAGAGGATCCAAAATATATCTCAGCACCAGGCTTATCAGAAGGTCCCATTAACAGTAAGAATATCATGATCACAGGTGAATTTACCGTTGATGAAGCACAAAGGCTTGCGGATATTATTAATGCCGGCTCCTTGCCTGTGAATATGACAGAACTATATTCAGTTTCTGTAGGTGCGCAATTCGGGGAGCAATCATTGGATAAGACCATTCTTGCCAGTGCAATTGGCGTTGGTTTAATTTTCCTATATATGATTGGCTATTACCGATTCCCAGGTGTAGTGTCTGTGATTACCATTAGTGCTTACATCTTCTTAATCTTACTCATTTTTAATCTTATGAATGGGGTTTTAACGCTTCCGGGACTGGCAGCATTAGTACTCGGAGTTGGTATGGCTGTCGATGCAAATATTATTACCTTTGAGCGGATTAAAGAGGAGTTGAAAGCCGGAAAAAGTATGCTGTCGGCGTATCGTTCCGGGAATAAACAATCCCTATCAGCCATTTTTGACGCCAATATTACAACATTAATCGCCGCGGCTGTATTATTCATGTATGGTACAAGCTCTGTAAAAGGGTTTGCGACCATGTTAATTGTAAGTATTTTAGTCAGCTTTATTACGGCCGTGTATGGAACCCGTTTGTTAATGGGGCTTTGGGTGAACAGTAAAGCCTTGAATAAACGACCGGGATGGTTTGGTGTTAAGAATGATGAAATAAAAGATATTAAAAAAGGTGAGGAAGTTGAACCGAGATTCCTCGGCAGGTTCTTTGATATTGTAAAACACCGGAAGAAATTCATTATGGCTTCAACCATATTAGTCGTAATAGGGATTATATTCCTTGCTGCTTTCCGGTTAAACCTGGGGATTGATTTCACTCATGGTTCCCGTATACAGGTGCTTGCCGATCAAACGATAACCGTTGAAGAAGTCGAAAATGGATTTGATGAATTAGGACTTGAACCTGTGGAATATACACGGGCTGGTGACCAGAACGAAATTGTAATGGTTCGTTTTGATTCGGTATTGTCTGAGGATACCATTGCAGATGTAAAAGCTCATTTTAATGATAAGTATGGAAATGAACCAAGTGTAAGTACCGTATCACCTGAGGTTAGTCAGGAGCTGGCCCAGAATGCCGTACTCGCTGTCTTATTTGCATCCATCGGAATTATTATTTATGTCACCATAAGATTTGAGTTTTTCTTTGCGATTACAGCAATTATTGCATTGCTCCATGATGCTTTCTTTGTACTCGCGCTGTTTAGCATCTTCCAGCTGGAATTTGATATTACCATCATTGCAGCCATTCTGACCATTGTGGGTTACTCAATCAATGATACGATTGTCACCTTTGACCGGATCAGAGAGAATTTGCGTTTGAAGAGACGAGTCAGGTCCTTTAAAGAGCTGGCGACTGTCGTTAATAAGAGTTTAATGCAAACCCTGACCCGAAGTGTAAATACTACAATTACAACCATGGCCGCTGCACTGATGCTGCTAATCTTCGGTGCAACAGCGATTACAAACTTCTCCTTTGCCCTTGTAGTCGGGTTACTTGTCGGAATGTATTCCTCCCTATTCCTTGCTGCCCAAATCTGGCTTGTATGGAGAGGGAAAATGCTTGATAAGAAGCCTATTCAATTTGAAAAGAAAAAACAAACCGGCGGCCCGCAGGTATAAAGAAAAGCGGAGGCGACCGTTTAGGTCCGACAGCATAAGCAGAATACACGGAGTGACACAGTTTTTGTCACGCAGTGGATTCCGCTTATGACTGCCTGGACCTGGGAGCCGCAGCTGGACATAGAAAAGCGGAAGGGCCTTGGTTAGCCCCGGTCGTATAAGCAAACCTCATGGAGTGGCGCTTTTTGCCACGTAATGAGGTTTGCTTATATCGACTAGGGGCTAGGCCCTGCAGCTGGACATAGAAAAGCGGAGGCGACTCGAGCCGCAAAGCACTATGAGCTGATATTTTTGCGTTCAAATAAACCCTTGTCCAATTGATTCGGACAAGGGTTTATATTATGTATGAACGGGGAAAAACAATAACAGTCTAATATATGAGGTGAACATGAATGAAAGCACAAACTTCTATTATACTTGCCATCATTTTTGCATTACTTGTTGCAACTTTTGCTGTTATTAATGTAAATGCTGTCCCTGTTAATTTTCTGTTTTTTACGAGAGAGGCCCCTTTAATTCTAATCATTTTAATTTCTGTTTTAATGGGAAGTATGATTACGGCATCTTTCGGATTCGTAAAAATTTACCAGTTGCAGAGAACCATTAGACAGTTGAAACAGGAGAAGCAGGAAAATACAGCTTATGGTGAACAGGAACTATTGGACTCTAATGAAGAAAGCAATGAAGATGAGGCAGACACGAACCATTCAAAACAATAGCAAGGAAAAATTCAATTTGCTACCCCTGACAACCTCTAGTATAATAGGTTCGTTAGGGGTGAATTTATGATTGATAGTAAAGCACAATGGCAGGTCATTGAAGAACAGAATGATGATGGTGTCATTGACTTACCTATATCAGACTTTACAAAGGATCTTTTAAAGAATAGAGGCATTAAGGATACAAATACAGCAAAAAGATTTTTATCACCTACCTTAGAGGATCTCCATGATCCCTTTTTATTTTCAGATATGAATAAAGCGATAGAAAGAATTGAAAATGCTATACTGAACAATGAAAACATATTGGTTTTTGGAGATTATGATGCAGATGGTGTAACCTCTACGACGGTTTTAGTGGAAGCCTTAAGAGAAAAAGGAGCGATTGTGGATTTTTACATACCCAACCGTTTCACAGAAGGCTATGGACCGAACGAAGAAGCCTTTCGTCAGGCAAAAGAAGCCAATGTTTCCGTAATCATTACTGTTGATACAGGAATCGCTGCGGTTCATGAAGCAAATATAGCGAAAGAGCTTGGCATGGATTTGATCATTACAGACCACCATGAAGCACAGGAGGAATTACCTGAAGCAGTGGCCACGATTCATCCAAAAGTGTCCGACACTTATCCCTTTGATGAACTGGCGGGAGTTGGAGTTGCCTTCAAGCTTGCCCATGCACTATTAGGTAAGCTTCCTCGGCATTTTTTAGAGCTTGCGGCCATCGGAACAATAGCGGATCTTGTTCCGTTGCAAAATGAAAATCGTGTTCTTGTTCATTATGGTCTTAAAGCGTTAACTTCTTCCACGCGACCCGGAATTAAGATGTTAAAAGAAGTATGTGGAATCGAAGGGAATGTAACAGAAGAGAATGTTGGTTTTGGGATTGGTCCGCGATTAAATGCTGTTGGCCGCTTACAGGATGCGAAACTTGCCGTAGACTTATTGCTGGAGCAGGATCTGGACGTTGCGCGGGAATTAGCTGAGGAAGTGCAAAACCTCAACCAGCAACGGCAGCAATTAGTGTCTGATATCACAAAGGAAGCAGAAAAGATGATTGAAGAGAGTCAGTTTCATGAGGACTCTGTTGTTGTTTTAGCCGGTGAAGGTTGGAATCCCGGTGTTTTGGGAATTGTGGCCTCTCGTCTCGTTCAGTCCTATTCAAAACCGGCCATCGTACTCGGTATAGACCATGATCAAAAGCAGGCAAAGGGATCCGCCAGAAGTATTGAGACCTTTAACCTTTTTGAAAATTGCATGGAAATAAAGGATCGTTTTATCAGTTTTGGTGGACATGCCCAGGCAGCTGGCATGACGGTTTCACTGGATGACATATCACTGCTTCGTCAGGATCTTAATGAATTAGCCAATCAAAAACTGTCCAGTGAGGATTTTCAGCCCGTACTAAGGATCGATAAGCAACTGGATATGGAGGATATCAGCCTTGAATTTATTCAGGAAATAGAGAAGCTGGCTCCATTTGGAATGGGCAATCCCAAACCTCTTTTTCAACTTGCGGAACATGACGCAAGTGAAATTCGTTTAATTGGATCCAAACAGAATCATTTGAAAATGAATTTTCAGAAGGATACAAAGTCCATCGACGCAGTTGGCTTTGGTATGGGGCACCTTTATCCGGGAATTTCCCCACATGCGAAAATGTCCATTGTAGGAGAACTGGGCATTAATGAATGGAATGGACGTAAAAAGCTCCAGATTATGATGAAGGATTTAAGCATCAAAGAATGGCAGTTGTTTGACTTTAGAGGCTCCAGGCATTTGCAGAAGCAGATTCAGGGGCTGGACACAGAAAAACATGTTGCCCTTTACTTTGATTCTTCAACTGAGATTGAAGATTGGATGGATGATCAATTACAAGTTATCCATATTGATCAATGGAAAAATCTCTCATCTGAAGATGTGTCCCATTTATGGTTTGTTGATCTTCCTCTATCTTTGGAACAGTTGTCAAATGTTTTAAATGAAGTGAAGCCAAAAAACATTTATGCGTATTTTAAGATGAATGAAGAAAACTACTTTAGTCAAATTCCCAACAGGGATCATTTTAAATGGTTTTATGGGATGATGATGAAAAGGGGAAGGCTGAATCTGGATAAAGATAGAGCTGCACTTGCCCGGTCACGCGGCTGGTCCTTAAATTTTGTGGACTTTATGATAAAAGTGTTTTTAGAGCTGCAATTTGTTAAAATGGAGGATAGAGAACTCATATATGTGACGAAACCGGCAAAAAAAGATTTAACAGAATCAGCAACCTATCAGCTAAAGATGAACCAAATTGAGGTTGAAAAGACACTCTATTATTCAACTTATATTGAACTGAAAAAGTGGTTGAACTCAAAGATGGGGGAAGGCCGCTTGAAGGAGGAAGTTGTACATGGATTATAAGAAATATATTACGGTTGTAAACGATTGGCCTAAGGAAGGAATCGAATTTAAAGATATCACCACTTTAATGGATAATGGGAAAGCATTTAAATCAGCCGTTGATGAAATCGTTGACTATGCAGATCGATTAAATATTGATGTGGTTGTTGGCCCTGAGGCACGCGGATTTATTATAGGCTGTCCTGTTTCCTATGCGCTTGAAGTGGGATTTGCACCGGTGCGTAAAGAAGGGAAACTTCCACGCGAGGTTATAAAGGTGGATTATGGTCTTGAATATGGAAAGGACGTTTTGACCATTCATAAAGATGCCATAAAACCGGGACAAAGAGTTCTGATT
This sequence comes from Salinibacillus aidingensis, assembly GCF_039522525.1. Taxonomy (GTDB): domain Bacteria; phylum Bacillota; class Bacilli; order Bacillales; family Alkalibacillaceae; genus Salinibacillus; species Salinibacillus aidingensis. The sequence continues at coordinate 506,691 of NZ_BAAADO010000001.1, read as the reverse complement.
ACGGACGACCTGCTGGCCACAGGTGGAACGATTGAAGCAACGATAAATCTCGTTGAGCAATTGGGCGGAGTTGTCGTTGGCTGTGCATTTTTAATCGAGCTCTCCTATTTACACGGCCGGGATAAGTTGCAGGGCTATGATGTCCTGACATTAATGGAATATTAGGGAAGAGTGCTCAGACAGAGTACTCTTCTTTAACTTGTTTTAAGGTTTTTGCTTTACAAAGTGTACGATATCAATAATAATGTATAAAACATCAAAAATTTTATTTTTTTGAAATATAAGGTGATTTCATGTCTACTGATAAGTTATTAAAAGCAGACGAAGTGATTAAAGGCGCTTCTGAATATATGTCCGAAATGGATGTTGAATTTGTCCGGCATGCCTACCAGTTTGCTGAGAATGCTCACAAAGAGCAGTTTCGCAAATCCGGGGAACCCTATATTCATCATCCGATTCAGGTTGCAGGTATCTTAGTTGAACTGGAAATGGATGTAGATACGGTTTCTTGCGGCTTCCTCCATGATGTAGTCGAGGATACGGATGTGACCATTGAAGACCTGGAAAATGAGTTTAATGCAGAAGTGGCTATGCTTGTTGACGGTGTCACAAAATTAGGGAAAATTAAATATAAATCAAAAGAAGCACAGCAGGCTGAAAATCACCGGAAAATGTTCGTAGCTATGGCGAAGGATATTCGAGTGATTTTAATCAAACTTGCCGATCGTCTTCATAATATGCGTACACTTAAGCATTTACCACCACAGAAGCAACGGAGAATCGCTAATGAGACGCTGGAAGTTTTTGCGCCAATTGCTCATCGATTAGGCATATCTACCATTAAATGGGAGCTGGAGGATACCGCATTACGTTATCTCAATCCACAGCAGTACTATCGGATTGTGAACCTGATGAAGCAAAAACGTAATGAGCGGGAATATTACATTCACGATGTCGTGGATGAAATACAGGAACAGTTAAAAGATGTACAAATAGAGGCGGAAATTTCCGGGCGCCCCAAGCACTTATATAGTATTTATCGAAAAATGGTTATGCAAAATAAACAGTTTAATGAGATTTATGACTTATTAGCTGTACGTGTCATTGTAAACAGCATAAAGGACTGCTATGCTGTTCTGGGGATTATTCATACCTGCTGGAAGCCGATGCCGGGGCGTTTTAAAGATTATATTGCCATGCCAAAACCGAATTTATATCAATCCCTTCACACCACAGTCATTGGACCAAAAGGGGATCCTTTGGAAGTTCAGATACGAACGAAAGACATGCATGATATTGCCGAATATGGGATTGCCGCTCATTGGGCTTATAAGGAGGAAAAGCAACCGGATAAACCCAAACGCTCCTTTGAAGATAAGTTAACATGGTTCAGAGAAATTCTCGAATGGCAGAATGATACACATGATGCCGAAGAATTTATGGAAACCCTGAAGATGGATTTATTTTCAGACATGGTTTATGTATTCACCCCAAAAGGCGATGTAATTGAGTTGCCTTCAGGTTCTGTCCCTATTGATTTTGCTTATCGCATTCATACGGAAATAGGGAATAAAACCATTGGTTCCAAGGTGAATGGCAAAATGGAGCCGCTTGATTATAAGCTGAAGACCGGCGACATCGTTGAAATTATGACCTCGAAGCATTCTTATGGTCCGTCAAGGGATTGGCTGACCATCACGAAGACATCACAGGCGAAGAATAAAATTAAACAATTCTTCAAGCGACAGCAAAGAGATGAAAACATCGCTAAAGGGAAAGAACAGGTTGAAAAGGAACTCCACAATCTGAATGTCAATTTAAAAGACGTTCTTACTCAGGAAAACCTGCGTAAAGTCGGGGAAAAATTCAACTTTAATAATGAAGAAGATATGTATGCTGCGGTTGGATATCAGGGAATTACCGCTGCTCAAATAGCCAATCGTTTAGCTGATAAAGTGCGGGAGCAAAAGAAAACTCAGGATTTTGAAGAAGCATTGGAAGAGGTTAAACAGGAGGTAGGGACTCAAAAGAAGCATAAAGCGGATTCAGGCGTTAAAGTAAAAGGAGTCGATAATCTATTAATCCGCCTTTCCAAATGCTGCAACCCTGTCCCTGGTGATGAAATTGTCGGGTACATTACCAAGGGGAGAGGTGTATCTGTTCACCGCGCTGACTGCCCGAATGTAAAAACCGAAGAAATTCAAGGAAGACTGCTGGAGGTAGAGTGGGAAGGTGCTGGTGAAAACAGCAAACAATTCAGTGTGGATATCGAGATTACAGGCTACGATCGCCACGGTCTGTTAAATGAAGTATTACAAGTGATTAATGAAACGAAAACAAGTATAACGGCTGTGACTGGTAAATCTGACCAGAAGCAAATGGCAACCATTAATATTACCATTATGATTCACAATATTAGTCACCTGCGAAAAATTGTGGACAGGATAAAACAAATTCATGATGTTTATACTGTACGGAGAAAGATTCAGTAAGGAGATTAATGATGAAAGCTGTTATTCAAAAAGTCAATCAGGCAAATGTAAAAGTAGATGAAGAAATAACCGGACAAATTGAGAATGGACTTGTGGTCCTCCTGGGTGTAACCCATGAGGATGATGAATCAGATTGTGAATATATTGCGGATAAATGTGTGAACCTGCGAATTTTCGAGGACGAAAATGAGAAAATGAACCTGTCTTTAAAGGATGTTAAAGGGTCCGTATTATCTATCTCTCAGTTCACATTATACGGAGATACCAGAAAAGGTAGAAGACCTAATTTTATGAAAGCAGCAAAGCCTGAGCCGGCTGAACAGTTGTATAATAAGTTTAATGCTCTTGTTGAATCTAAAGGTATTCCTGTAGAAACCGGTGAGTTTGGAGCAATGATGGATGTCAGCTTAACGAATGAGGGGCCTGTGACATTGATTATCGACAGTGATGACCGTAAATAAGCAGGAACATATAAAAGTAGCTTAATGAGCATCGAATTGGCTTGCAATTCGATGCTCATTTTTTTCGTAAATATTATAGAAATGTGGAGATAGTAAAGGGTAAAAGGATGGTGGAAAACATGCAGCCTTTTACTCACTACAAATTAAACGAAACCCAAAAATGGAATCGAGGTTGTCTCATTTGAAATACTTCCTTAATCCGCGGATAATCCCATTTGTTGCTTTTTCCTGAAAGGATTTCGTATTAACTTTTGCTTCCTCCTGTTGATTTGATAAGAATCCTAATTCGATTAATACCGCGGGCCTTTGATTTTCTCTGATGACCATATAGTTGCCAAACTTAACCTTCCGATCACTGGATCCTGTCGTTTTGAGAACCTCCTGGTGTATACTGGTTGCCAGGGGTTTTTGTCGATCGTGATAATAATAAGTTCCGATTCCGTTTACACTCGGGAACTGGGGTGAGCTGTTATAGTGTATGCTTATAAAAGCATGTGCCTGGTATGTCTGTGCGTGAGCCACTCGGTTTTCCAAAGGTAAAAATGTATCATTTGTTCTTGTCAGAACCGGACGGGCACCCAATGTTTCCAATTTATTTGCAAGCGTCCTGGCTGTAACAGTTGTAACAAACTTTTCGTAATCTCCTGAGGCACTGATTGTTCCTGTATCTGCTCCTCCGTGTCCGGCATCAACAATAATCACCTTGCCTTTTAACGGGTTCGTCTGCTCTTCATCCTGACGGTCTGAACTGGATTCAACAAGCCATTTTGCTACCCATCCACGATCCCCATTTGTGAATTGAATCTGATACCAATTCTTCTTTTTATCAGTAATAGGATAGGTTTGACCGGAACTGATTTTTTTAATAGTTGGACTGGTGATGGAAGGTTCGGTATGTACGACAATTTCCGTATCCTTTACTGAAATATGCAAAGTCTCCAGTGATTGAGATTGCTCAGGACTTTGACGAACATAATCCCCTGAAACCCAGCCTGCGAAATTCTGAAATTGCACCTTAAACCAATTCCCGGATTGTTCCAGAATTTGCACTGATGTATTTTGACTGGCTTGTCCGATAACGTCATATTCCAATCCTGGGCCACTTCTGACATTTAAATCATCTGCGGTAATTATTCCTTCCTCAGCGTATACATGAGACTCCCGGGAAGAAGGAGCAAGCTGCAAAACGGTACTGAGAACCACAATTATAACTAAGCTAAGTAGTATCATTCTTTTTTTCATCATTTTTCCCCTCACTATATGACGTATATTGTAAAACCACTTACTGATAGAAGTCTCACTAAGTATAAATCCTGTTTAAGGCTTGAATCACCTGGAAAAATTCCTAAATTTATTGTAAATAAATTCTCCTTATTGAACAAGCTAAGAACAAAACCAAAGAGTGGAGGTTCCTCACATGAGAACAAGCGGAAACCGTAATGCACTATCTTATTCAGATCAGGGAATTTTTCAAATCGATTTCCATCACTTTATGAACTCGGAAAAGGAACAGTCTTCAATGGAATTGGCGCAGGAATTTGGTTTATCCTTAAAAGATGTAAAAAACTTAAAAGAAAGGCTAACTCGTTCTTGACATTTAGTCTTCACAACATTATAGTTATAATCAATTCAAAAATTATAGTACGGAAATCCTGTGAAGGAAAGAGTAATTAAGGAAGAGGTGGCCAGAGAGGAAATGCCCCGGGCTGTGAGCATTTCTCCATACTCCCTTAATGAAAGACATTCTGGAGGTTCTGTATCGAACGGTGAGTCTTATTAGATGCAGACGTTACCCATGCGTTAATGGAAATTAAGGGGAAGCAATGATCCCAAGGATTATACTGCTTCAACTTAGGGTGGCAACGCGGGTGAAATCCCGTCCCTTTTCTTTGAAAGGGACGGGATTTTTTTATTTCTTCTAAAAGGATTCCAGCAGTTGATGTTTATACGACATTTTATGGTATGTATTTTACATATAACGAAGGAGGAGCAAGGATGATTAACGTACCAAGAGGGACAGAAGACATCTTACCAGAACAGTCCAAAAAATGGCAGTATGTCGAACAAAAGCTTCAGGAATTAGCGAGTTTGTATAACTACCATGAGATTCGAACCCCTATATTTGAACGCACAGAATTATTTCAAAGAGGGGTAGGTGACACGACAGACATTGTCCAAAAGGAAATGTACACTTTTACTGATCGGGGAGGAAGAAGCCTTACCTTGAGACCTGAGGGAACAGCGTCTGTAGTACGTTCTTACGTTGAAAATAAAATGCATGGCGCACCCCAGCAGCCAACTAAATTATTCTATTTTGGACCTATGTTTCGTTATGAACGTCCGCAAAAAGGGCGTACACGTCAGTTTGTACAGTTTGGAATCGAAGCTTTAGGAAGTGCTGACCCTGCGATTGATGCTGAAGTGCTGGCTTTCGCTCTGGACTGCTACAAATCCTTAGGGTTAAAATCATTAAAATTAGTGATCAATAGTCTTGGTGATATGGAGAGCCGGACCAACCATCGTAATGCTTTAATCGAGCACTTCACACCACATAAAGAGGAGCTATGTCAGGATTGCCAAAATCGTCTCGAAAAAAATCCTTTACGGGTTTTAGATTGTAAGGTGGACCGAAACCACCCGGCGATGGAAACAGCCCCTTCCATTATGGATTATTTGAATGAGTATTCCCATACCTATTTTGAACAGGTGAAAACCTATCTGGAGCAAATGGGAATTGATTATGTGGTAGACCCTAATCTGGTAAGAGGTCTGGACTACTATAATCATACTGCATTTGAAATCATGAGTGATGCTGAAGGATTTGGCGCGATTACTACATTATCCGGCGGCGGTCGTTATAACGGACTTGTTGAGGAACTGGGCGGTCCTGAAACCCCTGGTATAGGATTTGCTTTGAGTATCGAACGTTTATTGCTCGCTTTAGATGCTGAAAACATTAATCTTCCATTTGATGAAGCCATTGATTGCTATATTGCAGCGATGGGAGATCTGGCTAAGAAAGAAGCTGTGAAATTGCAGCTTTCCTTAAGACATCAGGGGATAAAAACGGATATGGACTATATGGATAAAAAGATGAAGGCACAATTCAAAGCTGCAGATCGGTTAAAAGCCCGTTATGTGATTGTTATGGGCGAAGACGAATTAAATGAAGGCAAAGTAGCCATTAAAAATATGGAAACAGGAGAGCAGAGTGATCAGCCATTAGATCAGGTTGCCTCCTACTTAAAAAAGGCTGTACAAGGAGGAACAGAGAATGAGTGAACGCTTTTATTGTGGAAATTTAACGAAAGCAAACATTGGTGAAGAGGTCCTGTTAAAAGGATGGGTACAGAAGCGTCGTGATCTTGGTGGATTAATTTTTATTGACCTGCGTGATGTTTCAGGATTGGTGCAGATTGTGTTTAATCCTTCCATCAGCCCAGACGCCTTGGCAAAAGCAGACTCAGTACGCAGCGAGTTTGTCATTGAAGTAACAGGGAAAGTGGTTGCGAGAGAAGAAGACACCATTAATGAGAATATGCCAACCGGTGCACTTGAAGTGGAAGCGAAGGAATTAACGATCCTGAATAAATCAAAAACACCACCGTTTACTTTAGAGGAAGAATCAGATACAACAGAGGAAGTTCGTCTGAAGTATCGTTATCTGGATCTTAGAAGGAAACCGATGCAGGAAACGTTTAAGCTCCGTCATCAGACCACACAGGCAATCCGGAATTTCCTGAACAATGAGGACTTCCTGGAGATGGAAACGCCTATGTTAACGAAAAGCACACCAGAAGGGGCAAGAGACTATTTAGTACCCAGCCGTGTACACCCGGGAGAATTTTATGCATTGCCACAGTCCCCTCAGTTGTTTAAACAGCTGATTATGATATCCGGCTTTGAAAAATATTATCAAATTGCCCGCTGCTTCCGTGATGAAGACCTGCGCGCAGACCGTCAGCCGGAATTTACTCAGGTCGATATTGAAACCTCCTTTATGTCTAAAGAGGATATTATGGACATGATGGAACGCATGATGAAGAAGGTAATGAAGGAAGTTAAAGGACTGGATATTTCAACACCATTTCCAAGAATGAAATATGATGAAGCTATGGAACGTTATGGTTCTGATAAACCTGATACCCGTTTTGGCCTAGAGCTCAATAGCGTATCTGAAGTCGTGCAGAACTCTGATTTCAAAGTATTCCGCACGGCTGTTGAATCCGGTGGAAAAGTCAGTGGAATCAATGTGAAAGGGCAGGCTTCTGCGTATTCAAGAAAAAATATTGACCAATTAACGGACTTTGTGAAAATTTACGGTGCTCAAGGTCTGGCCTGGTTAAAAGCGGAAGATAACGGGTTAACAGGACCTATCTCAAAATTCCTGTCTGAAGAGGAAGTAAACGGTATAAAGGAAACCATGGATGTCGAAAATGGCGATCTTCTTTTATTCGTTGCTGATAAAACAACGGTGGTTTATGAAAGTCTGGGCGCCCTTCGTCTGAAGCTGGGCCGTGAGCTCAACTTAATTGATAAAGCGAAATTTAATTTCCTGTGGGTAACCGACTGGCCATTACTTGAATATGATGAAGACTCTGAACGATATTTTGCGGCTCATCATCCATTTACAATGCCTGCCCCTGGCGCACTGGAAAAGTTTAATGACGCTCCTGAAGAAATGAAAGCAGAGGCCTATGATTTAGTTCTTAATGGGTATGAATTAGGAGGCGGTTCCCTTCGTATTCATGATTACGAGCTTCAGGAGAAGATGTTTGAAGCCCTTGGATTTACAAAAGATGAAGCCAATGAACAGTTTGGTTTTCTAATGGAAGCATTACAGTATGGAGCTCCGCCACATGGAGGAATTGCTCTTGGCTTTGATCGTTTTATCATGCTATTGGCTGGAAGAGATAATTTAAGAGATACTATTCTCTTTCCTAAAACGGCATCTGCATCCGATTTATTAACGGAAGCACCTTCTGAAGTGGATGAGAATCAGTTACAGGAGTTAAAGTTAAAGCTTTCTAATCGGGAAGTGAAATAAAATTGTTAAAAACTTGTAATCTTACCATAATATAATGCCTTGAAATAAACAGGGGTATTATGCTAAGATTCAATTGCAATAGAAATTAGATAGCAATCCTGATGTGTTCGTCACAACCAACCAGTTTTGACCGAACAACAACGTAAAAGGGAGCCTGGAGTTTCTGTGTGGCGTACATGCCTCCAACATGTGTGGAAGTACAAAGCATGGAACAGGGCACCCACCTGCCGAGAGCGGGTTCAAAACGTTACAGGGTGACGGCACGATTGGGATTGTAATACATAATACAGTGCTAACAAAAGCGTATGTTTTGTTATCTACAGACATCTTTTTTATAACTGACTGCACCAGGAAAAAAATTCCTCAGGGTATATACCCTGAGGAATTTTAACATGTGTGAAACTTAATGATTGCTCATGAGTGCGACCATCAATGCTTTTTGTGCATGGAGACGATTCTCTGCTTCTTCAAATACTACAGATTGCTCTCCATCAATCACCCTGGCCGTAACTTCTTCGCCCCGGTGCGCAGGCAGACAGTGCATAAAGATAGCCTCTGGCTTAGCCTTGGCCATCAGACTGTCATTGACCTGATAGACCTTGAAGATTTCAGCACGCTCCTTCTGTTCATTTTCCTGTCCCATACTTGCCCATACATCCGTATAGATAATATCTGTATCCTGTACAGCTTTTTGGATATCCTGAGTGACCATAACCGAGCTATTATTTTGTTTAGCTATTGCCTGAGCCTGATCTGTAATAGCAGAGTTTGGCTGGAACTCCTTTGGGCTTACAATGTGAACATTCATTCCCATTATTGCACTCCCAATCATAAGCGAGTGAGCCATATTATTTCCATCCCCGATGTAGGTTAACGTTAATCCACTCAGGCTTCCTTTTTGTTCCTGAATCGTCAGAAGATCTGCAAGCACCTGACAGGGATGATACAAATCCGTCAGTCCATTTATGACGGGAATGGCTGCATGCTCTGCCAACTGTTCAACAGCTGACTGGCTATAGGTACGGATCATAATCCCATCGAGATAAGAGGAAAGAACCTTTGCCGTGTCAGCTATTGTTTCTCCACGTCCCAGCTGAATATCCTGAGTGTTTAAAAACAGCCCTGATCCTCCTAATTGATAAATTCCTGCTTCAAAAGACACCCGTGTTCTGGTATAAGCTTTTTCGAATATCATTCCTAATGTTTTTCCTTCTAACATTTGAGGTCGTATATCCTGCTTTTGCAGTTGCTTTAATTCACTGGCTAATTTTAGTAAACTGTTTATCTCCTGTTTGGAGTAATCCTTTAATGTCAGGAAATCTTTATTCTTCATAGATTGAATCGTATTATCCAGGGCTATATCCAAAATTAAACACTCTCCTTCTCCGTTTGATTGTAATCTATCAGGTTATTATAGTTCTGTATCGAAAATGGCGGGTGAAGGGACTCGACTGATGCCATAAGAAAGGCTGTTAGGGTTTCCGGTGCTGTAAAACTCTTTATTCCTTTTTTTAAAGCATATTCCCGTAGCTCCCGCTGAAATGAGTCCTCCATTTGATTTGTAAAGAGAAGGGTAAAGGTTTTTTTCGAGAATCGATCTTTCGCTTCTTCTTTTGTCAGAATTTCAGCAACCTCAACTCCATAGTGTTTTAGTGTCTGTTCAGTTTCATGTGTTGCAGCAATATTGATGCCTGCCTTTCTTAAAAACGTACAGAGCTGACTGCTGTTGTTATCATCAGCCAGGCTGCCAGTCATGAGTATCCAGTCCTTTTCATCGGGAGCAGTTCCCTTGTTTTCTGACCAATGAAAGGCCTTGGCCATGGCCTGTGGGACGGTTTTTCCAATACCAATGGCTTCTCCGGTGGATTTCATTTCAGGCCCTGTAATTGGATCGACACCACTCAGTTTTTCCGTTGAAAAGATTGGCATTTTAACGGTGTAATAAGGTATATCATCGTGCAGCCCCAATGTGTAAGATTGTGATTGAAGAGGTTCTCCCAATTGAACCTTTGTTGCTAAATCAATAAGGGGAATCCCCGTAATTTTGCATACAATCGGAACAGTTCTTGAAGCTCGTGGATTTACCTCGAGTACAAAGATGTCCTTCGTGGCTTCATCCATGACAAACTGAATGTTCATCAACCCTTTGGCATTAAGCCTTGAGGAGATTTTTTGTGTATAGTTGAAAATGGTTTCCTTCTCCTTTTCCGTTAATGATGGAGCGGGAAAGATGGCCATACTGTCACCTGAATGAATACCTGCTTTTTCCACATGTTCAAAAATGCCGGGAATAATGATGTCAGAACCATCACAAACGGCATCCACTTCGAATTCCTTGCCTGTAATAAAACGATCCATGAGCAGCGGATAAATGGAATTTGCGGATAATTCATGTTCGAGCTCATGTACATATTCATCTAATTGATTTTCATTTTGGATAACTTTCATTCCTTTTCCACCAATAACATAAGAAGGGCGGACAAGCATGGGAAAACCAATCGTTTGCGCTGCATCATGTGCATTCTGAAAGGCATAAATGGTCTCGCCAGGTATATGTGGAATATTCAGTTCGGTAAGCATTTGATAAAACTGATCTCTGTCTTCCACCTTTTGAATGGAAGAAAGGGAGGTACCGGCAATATGGAAACCAGCGTTCTTCAAGTCCTCTGCCAGATTAATGGCTGTTTGACCACCGAATTGAACCATTACATGATCTGCTTGTTCTTTCTGCAGAATGTGAATGACATCTTCGGCGGTTAAAGGCTCAAAGTATAAATGATCAGCCGTATGAAAGTCAGTACTGACCGTTTCAGGATTGTTATTAATTACAATGGAATCGATTCCCTGATCTCTTAAAGACATAGCAGCCTGGACAGAGCAGTAATCGAATTCAATGCCCTGACCGATTCGAATTGGACCGGAACCAATCACAACGGTTTTTTGACTCCCATCTAATTCTTCAACCTCATCCATTTCATTCCAGGAACTGTAATAATAAGGAGTGTCCGCAGAAAATTCTGCAGCACACGTATCTACCATTTTATAGGCAGGGAGGTGAGAGATTTCAGCTGCTATTTCATGCTCGCTGACTTTGAATAGTTTGGCTAACGTTTTATTCGTGAAGCCAAGCTGTTTTGCTTTTAACCAATCCTTTTCCTCCATTTCTTCCCATACCCTATCGGAAAGATCATTTTCATGCTTGATGATGGCTGATATCTCATATAGAAAGTATGGATGAATGTCTGTTATCCCATGGATGGTTTCAATCGAAAAGCCCCGACGTAACGCTTCTCCAATGACAAATAAGCGTTCATCAGATGCCTCGGCTAACTGCAATTGCAGCTGTTCATTGGATAAGTGATGAACAGAGGGCAAATGCAATTGGTCTACATCAATTTCCAGCGAGCGTATGGCTTTTTGAATAGCTGCAGGAAGGTTCCGTGCAATTGCCATCACTTCACCGGTTGCCTGCATCTGTGTACCGAGCTTTCGGTCAGCATCCGTAAACTTATCAAAAGGCAACCGGGGAAGCTTCACGGCAATATAATCAATGGCTGGCTCGAAGCTTGCGTACGTATTTGCTGTAATCGGGTTCAGGACTTCATCCAGATGATAGCCCAGGGCCAGCTTGGCAGCAATTCTTGCAATTGGATAACCTGTAGCTTTTGAAGCAAGTGCACTTGATCTGCTCACTCGCGGATTTACCTCAATAATGACATATTCATCACGTTCAGGGTGAACTGCAAATTGGATATTACAGCCTCCCACTACACCAAGCTCCCTGATAACCTTACAGGAGGTTGTTCGAAGCATTTGGTACTGACGATCAGTCAATGTTTGGACAGGGGCCACTACCATACTGTCTCCTGTGTGGACTCCAACAGGATCAATATTTTCCATGCTGCAGACAATAATGCAGGTATCATTGGCATCACGCATAACCTCGAATTCAATTTCCTTCCAGCCTTTTACACTCTGTTCAATTAAGACCTGATGAATAGGACTTAATTGAAGACCGTTCATGACGATTGATTCTAATTCCTTTTGATTGGCTGCAACGCCACCGCCTGATCCACCCAGGGTATAGGCGGGTCGAATCATAATGGGATAGCCGGTCTGATCAGCAAACTCAATGGCTTCCTTCGTTGACGTTGCGGGAACACTGTGAGCAATAGGCTCATCTATATCTATCATCATAGATTTGAACCGCTCCCGGTCTTCTCCTTTTTGAATAGAGTTCAGAGGTGTTCCGAGTAACTCCACTTCATATTGGTCCAGAACCCCAGCCTCCGTTAAAGAAAGGGCCAGGTTTAAACCTGTCTGACCTCCAAGGGTAGGGAGGAGTCCGTCAGGTTTTTCCTGCTTAATAATTTTCGTTACAGATTCGCAGGTCAACGGCTCTAAATAAATATGATCGGCAAACTGTGGGTCTGTCATTATTGTTGCGGGATTATTATTCACCAACACAACCTCAATACCTTCTTCTTTCAGGGCTAAACAGGCCTGTGTACCTGCATAGTCAAATTCAGCTGCCTGACCAATAACAATAGGGCCGGAACCTATGACCAGAACTTTTTTAATAGATGGCAGTTTAGGCATGCTGCTTCTCTCCTTTAGTATGAGTCAAAGCTAAAAAATGTTTAAAAATATAAAAGGAATCCATGGGTCCCGGATGTGCTTCGGGGTGAAACTGTACAGACATAATCGGCTTATAGCGATGCATCATTCCTTCGACGGACTGATCATTAACATTGAGATGTGTCACCTTCCACTCATGCTTATGAAGCGATTTCTCATCTACTGTATAGCCATGATTTTGAGAGGTAATGAGAACTTTCCCTGTTGTTAAATCCTTGACTGGATGATTGCTGCCCCGATGACCGAATGGCAGACGCTTGGTTTGTGCTCCGTTTGCTAGAGCTATAATTTGCTGTCCCAGGCAAATCCCAAGAGTTGGGTAATGATTAATGATTGGTTTAAGGTTATCAAATAGATACATGAGGTCTTTTGGATTTCCTGGACCATTGGATAATACAACTGCATCAGGATTTATTTCCTTGATCTGCTCCCAGGTAACATGGAAGGGGACTACGTGAATTTCACAGTCTAATTTCCGGAATGTTTCTACGATGGAATGCTTGTAACCAAAATCAATCACAGCTATTTTTTGAGTACTGGATGAAGGATTTTCAGGTTTGACAATCAATGATTTTTTTATGGCTACCTTACGAACAATGTCCGATTCGATTTCTTTCATTGCCGGGAAATCGTTTGGGTCTGATGTGAACTTTCCATATACTTCTCCATGCTTTCGGATTATACGGGTTAAGGCACGGGTATCCATATCGTACAGCGTGGGAATATTATGTCTGTTCACCATTTCCTGTAAAGAGTGTTTCGTTTCTTCATGAATCGGATTTAAAAAGGGACATGCAATAATTAAGCCGGCCAATGAGGGCTTCCAGCTTTCATTATCCCAGTCATTACATCCATAGTTCCCGATTAAAGGGTAGGTCATGGTCACGATCTGCCCCGCATAGGATGGATCAGTCATGACCTCCTGATATCCGGTCATTGCTGTGTTAAATACCATTTCCCCCTCTGTCTGATCATCTTTATATAACCATTTCCCTTCAAAAACATGCCCCGTATTTAACGTTAGATAGCCCGTATGCTCATCCATAGACATCATCTCCTCTCCAAGCAAAATTCACAAGAATGGTATGAATATACATTTTGGTACATTTTTATACATTAAAACGATAAAAAATTAGAGTTCTCGGCACTCTGTTCATAACTCTGAATCCAGCTTTTATTACCATCGATAAAATGATACGCATGATGAAATTGCTCTTTGACTTGATCTCTGGATGTTGCTCCCTTAACATTTCTTGCATTTACAACGGATTCAGGTTTTAAAGCTTCATAAATATCTTCACCAATTGAACTTGAAAACTGCTGAAACTCATCTAATGTCAGCTGTAATAAGTATTTATTCTGCTCGATGCTGTAAAGTACAATTTGACCGACAATTGCATGGGCTTCACGGAAAGGAATATCCTGCTGTACTAAGTAATCTGCTAAATCTGTAGCATTGGAATAGTCCTTCTGTACCGCATCATACATTTCGTCCTTTTTCACTTGCATACTGGATATCATAGGGGCAAAGAGAGACAAAGCCCCTTTTAGAGTGTCCACCGTGTCAAACATCCCTTCTTTGTCCTCCTGCATATCCTTGTTATAAGCTAATGGCAGTGCTTTTAAAGTCGTTAGCATCCCCATTAAATGTCCGTACACCCTGCCTGTTTTCCCACGGACCAGTTCAGCCACATCCGGATTTTTCTTTTGGGGCATCATACTGCTTCCCGTAGAAAAGGCATCATCCAGTTCTATGAAATTAAACTCCGCACTTGACCATTGAACAAGCTCCTCGCATAACCTTGACAGATGCATGGAGATTAAAGAGGCATTCGACAAAAATTCAACAACAAAATCACGATCACTGACAGCGTCCAGACTATTTTCACATATTCCATCAAAATTCAGGCTGTCAGCTACCTGCTCACGATTAATCGGAAATGTAGTCCCGGCTAAGGCACCTGCACCTAATGGGGATTGATTTACGCGTTTATAGCTGTCTTTCAGCCGATCCGCATCGCGCTGAAGCATAAATACATAAGCCATTAGATGATGGGCAAAACGAACGGGCTGGGCACGCTGTAAATGGGTATAGCCTGGAAGAATGGTGTCAATGTTTTTTTCTGCCTGCCCAATCAGTGATTCCTGGACTTGAACGAGTAAATCAGTAAGCACAACAATGGATTCTCTTAAATACAGTCTCATATCCAATGCGACCTGGTCATTACGGCTTCTGCCCGTATGCAGTTTTCCTCCCACAGGGCCAACTTCTTCAATAAGCAGCTTTTCAATGTTCATATGAATATCTTCGTGATCCTCCGATAATTCAGCATCTCCGTTTTGTATCTTTTCTGCAACAGCAGTTAATCCCTTAGAAATGGTAGCTGCTTCTTCCTTTGATATAATCTGACAGCTCGCAAGCATGCCGACATGGGCAAGACTTCCTTTTATGTCCTGCTGTGCAAGCTTTTGATCAAACTGAATAGAGGAGGTATATTCATCTACAAGTTCATTGGTAGGTTTGGTAAATCTCCCGCCCCATAGTTTCATGGTTTAATCGCTTCTTTCTTTTCCATTTTTATATTGCTATTTTGAAATTCTGTATTTTGATATTCATTGGTTACAGATGAGTGGACTTTTGTTGGAAGCCCCCATAGCTGTATGAACCCTAAAGCTGCATTATGATCGAATTCATCGTCCGGCTTATAAGTTGCTAATCCGAAATCATAGAGTGAGTAATCAGACGAGCGTCCTGTTACCTGTGCCTGCCCCTTGTAGAGTTTTACTGTCACATTTCCTGAAACATAGATCTGAGTCTGGTCAATAAAGGCATGTAGAGCATTGGTTAATGGAGAATACCACAATCCGTCATAAATCGTCTGGGTAAGCTTCTGTTCAATTGTCGGTTTAAACTGGGCAACCTCTCTTGGTAATGTTAAGGCTTCTAATTCCTGATGAGCTGCAATAAGAGTCAGGGCTGCAGGGCACTCATAGACCTCGCGTGATTTTATCCCAACTAAACGACTTTCAATGTGGTCAATACGTCCGACCCCATGCTTACCGGCAATTTTATTCAGTTTTAAAATCAGATCATCTAAAGGTAACTTTTCATTATTGATTGCAACAGGCTCTCCTTTATCAAACTCAATGTCCACATATTGAGGTTCATCTGGTGCATCAACAGGATCAACTGTTAATTCATAAGCATCCTGAGGGGGTTCAACCGCAGGGTCTTCGAGAATCCCGCATTCATTACTGCGGCCCCACAGATTCTGGTCCACACTATAGGGACTTTCCAAGTCAACAGGGATAGGGATTCCGTTTTCTTTTGCATAGGCAATTTCTTCATCTCTAGACATGGCCCATTCACGTACAGGGGCTACTACATCCAGTTCAGGAGCCAGTGCTGTAAAGGATACGTCAAATCTTACCTGGTCATTTCCTTTTCCTGTACATCCATGGGCAACAGCTACTGCGCCTTCCTGTTTGGCAATATCAACAAGAATCTTTGCAATAAGCGGACGGGATAGTGCAGAGACAAGAGGATATTTCCCTTCATATAAAAGATTTGCTTTTAAAGCCTTCGCTACATATTCTTTTGCAAAGGCTGACTTGGCATCAACCACATAGGATTTAACCGCGCCAACATCAAGGGCTTTATTTTTAACAAATTCCAGATCTTTTCCTTCACCTACATCCAGAGCAACGGCAATCACATCATAATTGTATTTATCCTGAAGCCATTTGATTGCAACTGAAGTATCCAATCCACCGGAATAAGCTAAAACGATTCTTTTTTTCTCCATGAACAATCTCTCCCTTTATGACGAAATAGTGAAAAAATTAAAATGTTTATGAATTATTATGCATTATTAAGTATAAAAATTCAATGGTAAAAATGTCATTTTCCATAAAAAAAGATACTGTCTATGATAAAGACAGCATCTTTTATTTATCACGCATTAACTGGCCGTAATACCCCCACTTCAAGTCTTGAGGGTATCCCAACCCAGGATTAAGCGGGGGATAAACGGCCAGTAAATTCCTGATAAGTTCAACGAACCATCAGTGGGGGATGGAGAAAACCCCCACTGATGGAAGTTTCACTTTATCGGGCCACCTGCTCCAGGTTTCCGTTTTTATCCATTCGGAAGGCTTGAGATGGTTCGGCATCGTCGTCGAATACCACCATTTTTCTCGCCTTATCCATAATGGACATTAATACTTGATAGTCTTCCTGCATGGATTCGTATTCTTTTTCCACTTTTTTCAGTCGTTTTTCAAGCTCCTCGTTTTCTGCTCTTAATGTTTCATTTTCCTGCTGTAGTTGATCAATATTCGCATGCTTTTGATAGTTATGTTCAAAATTAGATTTAAATTCTTGTAAGCTTACTATAATATCATCAATAGACGGAACCGATTGCTGATTTGCAATAGACTGAGTTTGTTGCTTCTGCTCCATTGGTTCTGGTTGGGCCGTTGTTTCTGACTGCTGCGGCTGTAAATCCTGCTGTGCTGGAACAGTTCCAGCAGCCGGCTGGTACGCTGGTACGGATGGAGACTGAGTTTGCTGCTGCAGTTTTTGCTGCTGCGCAATTGCACGTTTTCTTTCCTTTCTCTGACGCTTGGCAATTTCAATCGCTTTCTCATACCGTCTTCTTACCTCAGCATTCCAGCGAAAACCACATGCTGCTGCAGTTCTATTTAATTGATCTCCTACTTCCTCAAAGGCATTTAGCTGGGTACTGCCTTCGCGTATATGCCGCAGAACGGTTTCTGCGAGCAGGAGGTCATCTTCATGGGACCATGCATCTTGTCTGACTTTCGCCATTGTATTTCACTCCTCTTTTATTCTTTTCATTTTTTAATAGTTATCATAATAGTTATTCATCACTGTTTTGTTTCTAGTCTGTTCAATAAAAGAGGAGTTTATACTCTATTTATTGGGAATTTCTATTTATTCCCTGAATTTTTTCATATACTTGTTTAAGAGATGCTTCAAATTTACTCGTTTTTTTCGGCTGATAATATTCCCTGTTTTTAATAGAATCCGGTAAATATTGCTGAGCTACCCAGCCCTGTTCATAGTTATGAGGATATTTGTACTCTACTCCCCGACCTAAAGATTTTGCACCACTGTAATGAGCATCTTTTAAATGCTTGGGGATGTCTCCGCTTTTTCCATTACGAATATCCTGGAGCGCTTCATCCAGAGCTTTATAAGCAGAATTTGACTTAGGGGAAAGACAGAGCTCTACAACAGATACAGCCAAGGGAATTCGGGCTTCGGGAAAACCAAGTCTTTCTGCAGCCTGTACAGCTGCAAGTGCTCTTTGTCCCGCCTGAGGGCTGGCAATACCAATGTCCTCATAGGCACATACCACCAGGCGTCTGCCAATGCTATCAAGGTCACCTGCTTCTATTAAACGTCCCAAATAGTGAAGGGCTGCATTGACATCGCTCCCTCTAATGGACTTTTGAAAGGCGGATAGAACATCATAATGACCATCACCGTCCTTATCATGTGAAAAGCTTTTTTTCTGCATGCATTCTTCGGCAGTAGCCAGGTCGATGGAGATAACACCTTCTTCATTTTTTTCTGTAGAGGTTACAGCAAGCTCCAAGCCATTAAGTGCCGCGCGCAGATCGCCGTTGGATGCGAAAGCAAAATGCTCCAGAGCCTCGTCTGTTAATGAAGTTTTATATCCGCCCATTCCCAGCTCCTTGTCTTCCAGAGCATGTACGATTCCATTTTTTATATCCTCCAGACCTAATCTCTCCAGCTCAAATAAATGACATCTGCTCCGTATAGCCGGGTTAATAGAATGGTATGGATTACTCGTCGTACAGCCGATAAGGGTGATTAGATTACTCTCTAAATGGGGAAGAAGAAAATCCTGTTTCCCTTTATCAAGTCGGTGTACTTCATCTAAAATTAAAATCATCTTGCCTGAAAATTTGGCTTCTTCCACAACGATTTCCATATCTTTTTTCTTATCTACTACCGCATTTAACTGTTTAAAAGGGTAATCCATGCTTTTGGCGATAGCCATAGCCATACTAGTTTTTCCAGTTCCTGGAGGGCCAAAAAGAATCATAGAAGATAATTTGCCTGCTTCAACCATTCTTCTAATCATTTTTCCTTGTCCGACTAAATGTTCCTGCCCTATAATATCGTCTATACTCTTCGGTCGCATTCGGTAAGCTAAGGGTTGTAAGCTCATATTTTCTCTTCTCCTTTAAAAACAAACATTGAAAGCGTGCTAATTTAATTCTACCGTAATCCTCGTGTGTTTAAAATGCAAGGGTGGAGGGTTTCATGCTATAATATCAATGGTTTACAGAAAAGCGGAGGCGACCGGTTAGGTCCGACCGCATAAGCAGAATCTTCGGAGTGGCCGCTTTTTGGCCATGGAGGAGATTTTGCTTATGACCGCTAGGGCCTGGGAGCCGCAGTTGGACAGAGAAAAGCGGAGGCGACTGGACATCAGTGAGAGGGAGTGGAGAATGAGTAAGCTTTCATACGAAGACCGGCAGCATTTATGGATGAGATGGTTCGTCTATTTTGTCGGGATTATCATATTGGCATTTGGGATATCATTAACGATAAAGGCAAAAGATCTCGGAATTAGTCCCTGGGATGTACTGCACTATGGACTCTACACACAATTCGGATTAACTGTCGGCTCCTGGAGTATTATTGTCGGTATTTTTATTGTAAGTCTGTCATGTGCTGCAAGAAAAACATGGCCAAAAATTGGTACGATTTTAAATATGGTCTTTATAGGAATATTTATCGATTTCTTTTTATTTATACTACCCGATCCGGGTGCTTTGTGGATGGATTTTCTTACGTTAATGGTGGGACTTCTGATTGCCGGCTACGGTATAGGCCTATATGTAGCGGCTAAATTAGGAGCCGGCCCAAGAGATACACTGATGCTTTTATTAACGGAAAAAACAGGCTGGAAAGTGCAATGGGTTCGTATCGGACTTGAGGTCATTGTTTTAATCCTGGGATATCTCCTTGGAGGACCGGTTGGAATTGGTACGGTGATTGCATCTGTATTATTAGGATCCATTGTCGGCTTTTCGCTGCCACAGTCTGAACGTTTATTGGAGTATTTGATTTGGAGGAGGAAATCTAGTGAAAATTTCAACGAAGGGACGGTACGGCTTAACGATCATGATTGATTTGGCAAAAAATTTTGGTGATAAAAAGCCGTTGTCGTTAAAGGCTATTGCAAGAGATCATGATCTCTCTGAACATTATTTGGAGCAATTAATCCCGCCCTTACGAAATGCAGGATTTGTCAGAAGTATCCGTGGGGCATACGGTGGATATCTGCTAACCAAGGCACCTGAAGATATAACTGCAGGTGATATAATTCGTATTTTGGAGGGTCCAATCTTCATCGTTGAAGGCATTGAAGAGGAAGAGCCAGCGAAAAAGGAACTGTGGGTACGTATTCGTAATGCTGTAAAGGATGTACTGGATACAACAACCCTTGCAGATTTGGCAAACTTTGAAGACAGCGGAGACCAGCATGGCTACATGTTTTATATTTAACTGTAATAAGGCAATTTTAAGATAGAAAAGAAGGTGAAACGATGGAACCGATATATCTGGATCATGCGGCAACCACACCTGTTCACCCTAAGGTCGTTAAGGAAATGGTTCCGGTTTTGGAAAATACCTATGGGAATCCGTCCAGTGTCCATCACTATGGCAGACAAGCGAGGAAAATCATGGATCAGTCCCGTTATACCGTTGCACGGAGTATTGGGGCAACTGAAAAAGAGATTGTATTCACAAGTGGTGGTACAGAAGCGGATAATATGGCGCTTATTGGTGTGGCCCGGAAGAGAGAGAACGAGGGTAAACATATTATTACAACTTCCATTGAACATCATGCTACACTACGTACGGCCGAATATTTAGAAAATGAAGGCTTTGAAGTTACCTACTTGCCTGTTGATGAGACCGGAATGGTGGCTGTAAGTGATGTTCAAAAGCACCTGCGCGAGGATACCATTCTCGTTTCGATGATGTATGTAAATAATGAAGTAGGTACCGTTCAACCCATCAAAGAAATCGGAGAACTGTTACAGGAGCATCCGGCTTATTTTCATACAGATGCGGTTCAGGCCTTTGGCACCCTTCCGATAGATGTGAAAGAACTTGGTGTGGATCTGTTAAGTGCCTCGGCACATAAAATATACGGACCTAAAGGGATTGGGTTTTTGTATATTCGTGAAGGTGTTAAACTTCAATCCTTGCAGCATGGAGGAGAACAGGAGCGTAAACGCCGGGCCGGAACAGAAAACACTGCGGCTGTAAAAGGCCTTCAGAAGGCTGTTGAACTGGTTGAACAGGAAAGAACAGATCGAAATCAAAGGTATCTTGCTTTTAAAAAACGTTTTTTGCAGATACTAGAAGAAGAGCAAGTGGAATTTTCTATTAATGGAAATAAAGATCATTGTGTATCATCCATTGTAAACATCAGTTTTCCTGGCACGAATGTGGAAATTTTATTAACCAATTTTGATTTATCCGGTATTGCCGCTTCAAGCGGATCGGCATGTACAGCAGGTTCTGTGGAGCCATCGCATGTATTGTCGGAAATGTTCGGCTCTGAAGATGAACGGACAACCAATTCCATTCGTTTCAGCTTCGGAAATGCAAATGATGAACAGCAAATAGAGACCAGTGCAAAGAAGGTTTCAGAAATTATCCATCGCTTAACTTAAGAGGGAGTGAAAACATGAAAAAGGAACCAAAAGATACAAGAGTAGTGGTCGGAATGTCAGGTGGTGTGGATTCCTCTGTAGCCGCTCTCTTGTTGAAAGAGCAAGGATATGATGTTGTCGGTATTTTTATGAAAAATTGGGATGATACAGACGAGTTTGGCGTCTGTACGGCAACGGAAGATTTTGAAGATGTGGTACGTGTCTGTAACCAATTGGATATTCCTTATTACTCAGTAAACTTTGAGAAGCAATACTGGGACAAAGTCTTTACGTACTTCCTGGATGAATATAAAGCCGGCCGGACACCAAACCCTGATGTGATGTGCAACAAAGAGATCAAATTTAAAGCCTTTTTGGACCATGCCTTATCATTAGGGGCCGATTATCTGGCTACCGGACACTACGCAAGAGTCCGTGAACGTAACGGCCGATATGAAATGCTTCGAGGTGTTGATGAAAATAAAGATCAGACCTATTTCTTAAATCAATTATCCCAGGACGTACTCTCAAAAGTTATGTTTCCGCTTGGTGAAATTGATAAAAAAGAAGTACGTGAAATTGCAAAGAAGCATAATCTGGCTACAGCAACCAAAAAGGACAGTACAGGCATTTGTTTTATAGGGGAGCGTAATTTCAAGGAATTTTTAAGTGAGTATCTGCCTGCCCAGCCAGGGAAAATGAAAACACTGGCTGGCGAAGTAAAAGGAGATCACGATGGTTTAATGTACTATACCATTGGTCAAAGACATGGATTAGGCATAGGTGGTTCAGGTGACCCATGGTTTGTGATTGGTAAAAATCTCGAGGAAAATGTGTTATATGTAGGTCAGGGCTTCCATAATGACCATTTATATTCTGATGCACTTGAGGCTACCGACAGCAATTGGATTATACCGATAGAATCCAATGAGCCTTTTACCTGTACGGCTAAATTCCGCTATCGTCAACAGGACAGTAAAGTTACGGTTTATCCGCGGGAAAATGGTGAGGTGCGGGTTGAATTTGCTGAACCAGAACGCGCCATTACACCAGGTCAGGCCGTGGTTTTCTATGATGGTGAAGTCTGTCTTGGTGGAGCAACCATCGACCGAGTCATCAAAAACGAAAAATATATTCAGCATTTGGCTTAAAATACAATAGGAAAAACTGAGGTCAGAATGGAAAACAAGGATGAACCCTGTTAATTCTGACCTTCCTTTTTTGAAACTTTTAGGGGGAAAGATTTATGGGTAAAATGGAAGAAGGAATTGAATATTTGAAAAATCAAAAATTTGAAGATGCTGCAAAAGCCTTTACAGAGGCCATTGATGAAGATCCCGGCAATCCGGTAGGTTATATTAATTTTGGTAATCTGTTGCTTCATCTTCAGGACTTTGAGCGGGCCAAAAACTTTTTTGAAAAGGCTATTGAACTGGATGAGAATGCGATGACAGCCTACTATGGCCTGGGTAATATGTATTTTGAACAGGAACAGTTTGGTAAAGCACAACAGAACTTTGAGGCCGCACTGCAAAAAGGGCTGGAGAATGGTGATGTTTACTTTATGCTGGGTATGACTTTGGTACAACAGGACAAGTCAAGATTTGCCCTCCCATATTTACAGCGTGCTGCAGAGCTTAATACAGAAGATGTCGATGCACAATTTCAGTATGGACTTGCCCTGGCCCAATCACAGCAAATTGATTTAGCTATGGACCAGATGAAAGAAGTGCTAAAATTAGAGACAGAACATAGTGATGCCCATTATAATTTAGGTGTGGCTCATTTATATTATGCAGATACCGATAAGGCACTGCATCACTTCGATGAAGCCTTGCGTATTCAGCCTGATCATGTACTTGCCGGGAATGGAAAGGAAAAAGTACTTGAAATGTTGAAACAGAATAATAACGAGAATGAGTAAAAAGGGAGTATATTCACATGGCAATGGATTTGGTAAATGAGGAAAAAGGTTATATAAAGGGGATACTGCTCCGTACAATTTTTCATAATGCGGAGGAGAAGTTTTCCATTGCCTTAATCCGGATTGTGGATACGAACGAACCATTTCAGGATAAAGAAATTGTTGTGAAAGGTCATTTTCCACCACTTGAACAGGAGCAGGAATATATTTTCTATGGGAATCTTTATCAGCACAACAGATTTGGACAGCAATATCAGGTTTTTACATATACAAGGGAAATCCCCAAAACAAAGGATAGTCTCGTACGTTATTTGTCCAGTGACATCTTTTATGGTGTAGGGAAAAAAAGCGCCCAAAAGATCGTGGATGTTCTTGGCGAAACAGCCATCGATCAAATTTTAAAAGATGAAAATGTATTAGCTGGAATCCCTGGATTTCCTAAAAATGTGATTTCATCCTTTAGTCAGACCCTTCGTGAAAATCAAGGGTTTGAGCGAGTGGTGATGGCCTTAGCTGATTATGGGATTGGGCTTCAGCTTACACAAAAAATTTATGCTGTTTATAAAGAGGATACACTGAAGCTGCTGGAGGAAAATCCCTATCAGTTTGTGTTTGAAGTTGAGGGATTTGGATTCAGAAGAGCGGATAACATTGCTAAGATGATTGGCATTGCGGGTGATCATCCTGCCAGAATACAAGCTGGCTGTATCCATATCTTACAGAAGCAATCCCAATTTGGTCATGTTTATGAATATCTTGAGCAGCTCTGTGATGACGTGCGGAAATTACTGAATGAAACGGAACCGTCTGTAACTAATGATCTGGTAGAACAGAAGATGATAGAGTTGTCAGAAGAACGGTACCTCATCATAGAAGATGACCGAGTCTACCTTCCTTCCCTTTATTTCTCGGAAGAAGGGGTAAGCTCTCAATTAAAAAGGATTATGGATATTGAATTGGACTCGGAATTCGTACAAGCTGATATTTTAAAAGCATTAGGCGAAATAGAAGAAAAGGAAACCATAAGCTATGGACGGGAACAATATGAAGCTATTGAGCAGGCCTTAAACTCAAAGGCTGTGATTTTAACCGGGGGTCCCGGCACAGGGAAAACGACGGTTATCAAAGGAATTATCGGAGTTTTTGAACGACTGAATCCGAAAAACAATAATGAGGAAAAAGATGAGTCTCCGATTGTTCTGGCAGCACCAACAGGCAGGGCAGCGAAGCGTATGACAGAAGCAACCGGTCATAAAGCACAAACCATCCATCGGTTGCTGGGCTGGTCAGGAAGTGAAGAATTCGAGTTTAATCAAAGTCACCAGTTGGATGCCAATCTGATCATTATAGATGAGTTTTCTATGGTAGATATATGGCTTGCCAATCAACTCTTTCGGGCAATCCCCAGTAAGGCACAGATTGTGTTGGTAGGTGATGAAGATCAGTTGCCCTCTGTAGGCCCTGGACAGGTGTTAACGGATTTGCTATCTTCAGGGGTTATTCCGACTTGCAAGCTTACCGAAATATATCGGCAAAAAGAGGGCTCGAGAATTGTAGAGCTGGCTCATGAAATAAAAAATCATCAATGTGATCAGCAATCCTTAAAAAGAGGTGAGGATTTTTCCTTTTTCCGGTCACAGGGAACAAATACACTGTCCTTATTACAGGATATAGTAAAAAAGGCTGTCGATAAGGGATATTCTATAAGGGATATTCAGGTACTGGCACCGATGTATCGTTCCAATGTCGGAATTAATAAATTAAATGAATCATTACAGGAGCTCCTTAATCCGGCGAATAGCCGGAAAAGAACGCTGAAATTTAATGAACAGGTGTTTCGCTCCGGTGATAAAGTGATACAGCTTGTCAATCAACCAGAGAAGGGTGTCTATAATGGGGACATTGGCCATGCGGTAACGATTCTGAAGGCAGATGAAACAGAGGAAAATCAGGAACAGCTGGTCGTTGATTTTGATGGTAAAGAAGTCCGTTATGTTCGTTCTGAGCTTCATCAGCTCATGCATGCATACTGTATATCTATTCACAAATCGCAGGGTAGCGAATTTCCGATTGTGGTCATGCCTGTAGTTCCGGAATTCCGGCGTATGCTTAAGAAAAACCTTTTATATACGGCGATTACGAGAAGTAAGCAGTCACTAATTATATGTGGAGATCAGCGAGCGTTTTTAGAGGGTGTAAGCACAGAGGACCAGAATGTACGGAATACAACTCTATCCCAACGTATTAAACAGATGTTTGCCGGTGAACCAATAGCGGGTGACGAAAAGGTAGAAGATGTGGAGGATGCAGACCAAGAAGAACTGTCTCCGTATGATTTTATGTGAAGTATGTATATTTAAGAAACACGTGGGGAACTCTTATACTAGATTATCTTCAAAGGAGTTGCCCGAAAAGTGAACTGTCCAAATTGTCAAGGTCAAAATTTAGGGAAAATAGGACATAACCAATTTTATTGCTGGAATTGCTTTATCGAACTTTCCTTGGACAATGATCGAATTAAAGTTCATGAAGTAGAAGAGGATGGAACTTTATCCTCTTTAGATGATTTGTTCAATGATGAAGAGCTTACGCCAAAATCTTATACATAGGTAAGATCTTTATCAGTTAAAAATGAAAAAGTCAGAAGAAAGGGCAGCTGCATATGCTGTCCTCCTTTCATTTTCGCGTAAATTAGTCCCGATTGAGGGGGTTATGGATGACGAATAGAGAGAAAAGACTGTTATATATACTCGGGATTGCGGTTATTGTTTCGATTCTGTTTTATTTATTATTAAAAACCTATCCTTTTTATCAATTTGCTTTTTCTTTTTTAATGACGATTTTAACTCCGATTTTAATTGCCGCGATCATTGCCTACTTACTCTATCCCCTGATCAATTGGCTTGATGGCTTTATGCCAAGGTGGACAGCCATTCTGGTCATTTATATTGTCATCTTTGGTGGGATTGGGGCTGCCATTTATAAAGCGATTCCCACATTTGTCAAACAATTAAAGGGTTTAATTCATTCATTGCCCCAATTGTTTGACACTTACCAGGAATGGATTTACAACCTTTATGTCAGTACTTCAGAATTCCCTGAAGATGTCCACGATAAAATGGACGAAGCATTTTTGAAGCTGGAAGAGGGACTTATAGATTTATTAACCAATATTGCCTATTCCCTTACCGGAATCACGGATGTAATCGTTATGATTGCGGTGATTCCCATCCTTGTTTTTTATTTTTTAAAAGACTTTCCAAAATTCAGAGCATCCTTTTTAGCGATTGGTCCAGAAAATAAAAAGGGACATTATCAATCGGTACTAAAAGATATTGACCGGAATCTTGGCGGCTATCTTCGGGGGCAATTTTTAGTCTGTTTATTTGTTGGAGTGATTTCCTTTTTATTGATGTGGCTGATCAATATGAAATATCCCTTATTGCTTGGTACCTTCATGGGAATCACCAATATTATTCCCTATTTTGGTCCGGTATTAGGCGCCATCCCAGCTGTTTTAATTGCTTTCACGATATCAGCCAATAAGGTGCTGTATGTGATTCTGGCCGTCGTCAGTGTCCAGCTGATTGAAGGAAATCTTCTGTCGCCGTATATCGTCGGAAGATCTCTGCATGTGCACCCTGTTTTAATCATTCTTGCTCTGTTAATAGGGGGAGAATCATTTGGTATTGCTGGAATGATTCTAGCTGTTCCTGTACTAACGGTCATTAAAGTTTTTGCAGAACCAACTCCAATTGTGAAAAATATGAAAGAAGCATGGAGGTCTAAGAAGGCCAATCGATAATCTTATAAGTCCCGCATGACCTTAACAGTCGCCTTCGCTTTTCTTTGTCCAGCTGCGGCTCCTAGGTCAAGGCGGATATAAGCCAAAGCCATTCCGTGGACAAACCCATGCCACTCCATGTCTTCGTCTTATACCGCATGACCTTAACAGTCGCCTTCGCTTTTCTATTGTCCAGCTGCGGCTCCCAGGCCCAAGCGGTCATAAGCAGAATACCCTCCATGGCCAGAAAGCGGCCACTACGGATATTCTGCTTATGCCGTCGGGCCTAACCGGTCGCCTCCGCTTTTCGTTCCATTTGACATGTTTTTGAAAGTTGTCTATAATATCGGCATAATCATACGAGTATAGGAAATCGTTGAAGGATCTGAGTACAGGATACTATCTAATGTTATGGGGATGATCCCATAATTAGAGAGAGATTCCCATTGGCTGGAAGGAATTTCAGATATAAGGTCCTGGAAAGCTAATCCGGAGTGCGGCTAATCCCCGCCGGCAGCGTGCCGTTAGAACGCAAAAGGTGATGGATGATAATCCATAATCAGGGTGGTACCGCGACCTCAGCTCTCGTCCCTGCATTTATTGCAGAGATGGGAGTTTTTTTATACTTGATGTTTTTTAAGTCCTTTTCAGAAAGTTTGCTGTTTCTTTTGAACACTTTTGTGGACGCACATATGAATTGGAATCGGATTTGCAACGAATGATGGAAACACAATCTTTATGGATAAAATTGAAGGAGGAAAAGAAAATGAAGCATTTAAAATCAGCTGAAGTAAGACAGATGTTTCTGGACTATTTTAAAGAAAAAGGTCACAGTATAGAGCCAAGTGCATCATTGGTGCCGGTTGAAGATCCAACGTTGCTTTGGATTAACAGCGGTGTCGCGACATTAAAGAAGTATTTTGATGGATCTGTTGTTCCGGAAAATCCAAGAATCTGTAATGCACAAAAATCAATTCGTACCAATGATATTGAGAATGTCGGGAAAACAGCTCGTCACCATACCTTTTTTGAAATGCTGGGTAACTTTTCTATCGGGGATTATTTTAAAAAAGAAGCTATTGAGTTTGCCTGGGAGTTTCTGACCAGTGAAAAATGGATAGGGTTCGATCCTGAACGTTTATCCGTTACGGTCCATCCTGAAGATGATGAGGCATATGAAATCTGGCTGAATGATGTCAAACTGCCGGAGGAGCGTATTATTCGTTTAGAGGAAAACTTCTGGGATATTGGAGAAGGTCCCAGTGGTCCAAATACGGAAATATTCTACGACCGTGGAGAGGCATATGGAAATAACCCAAAGGACCCGGAACTCTATCCTGGTGGGGAAAATGAACGTTATTTAGAAATCTGGAATCTTGTGTTCTCACAATTTAACCATAATCCGGATCATACATATACACCACTTCCTAAAAAAAACATTGATACAGGTATGGGACTCGAACGCATGGTAAGTGTGATCCAGGATACAAAAACAAATTTTGAAACCGACTTGTTTATGCCAATTATTGACCATACGTCTGATATTGCTGGGATAAAATATGGAACGAAGGATGAATACGACACAGCATTTAAAGTGATTGCAGACCATATTCGTACGGTAACCTTTGCGGTGGGGGATGGAGCCTTGCCATCCAATGAAGGTCGCGGCTACGTACTACGAAGACTATTACGCCGCGCCGTACGTTATGCGAAATACTTAGGTATAGAAGATCCGTTTATGTATCAGTTAGTGAAAGATGTAGCTGACATTATGATTGATTTCTATCCAAAGGTGACGGAAAAGCAATCCTTCATAGCCAACGTGATAAAGACAGAGGAAGAGCGATTCCATGAAACCTTAAATGATGGTTTAGCTATTCTGAAGGAAGTCATTGAAAAAGAGAAAACAAAGGGAAGCTCTGTATTTCCGGGTACAGAAGTCTTCAGGCTTTATGATACGTACGGATTTCCTAAAGAGCTAACCGAAGAATACGTAGAGGATGAAGGTTTCACCATTGATGAAGAAGGCTTTAATCAGGAAATGGAAAAACAACGCTCCCGTGCACGGCAGGCGAGACAAAAGGTTGAGTCCATGAAGGTACAAAGTGGTGTTCTTCGTGACCTGACCTTTGATAGTGAATTTACAGGATATTCCCAGCTGAAAACCCAGTCCACTATTGTGGAAATGGTTAAGAATGATGAACGGACAGACAAAGCTGAATCAGGCGAAGAAATTTATCTGTTCATGAACCAGACTCCTTTTTATGCGGAAAGTGGAGGTCAGGTTGCCGACAAGGGGACGATTAAAACCAGCGATGCTTCAGCACGTGTTGAAGATGTGCAAAAAGCTCCAAATGGACAAAACATGCACCGAGTCATCATTGAGGAGGGCACTTTACAAAAAGGTGATCAGGTTGAAGCAGAAGTGGATCAAAGCTTAAGGGGTCATACGATTAAAAACCATACGGCCACTCATCTTCTGCATCAGGCACTTAAAGATGTCATCGGTGACCACGTAAATCAGGCAGGATCGCTGGTAGCACCGGACCGTTTACGCTTTGATTTTTCCCATTTTAACGCTGTAACCGAAGATGAATTAAAGGAAATTGAACAAAAAGTTAATGAGAAAATATGGGAGTCAATCGCTGTTAATATCAATATCAAATCCTTTAAAGAAGCAAAAGAAATGGGAGCCATGGCTCTGTTTGGTGAAAAATACGGGGATACAGTCCGTGTTGTATCCGTTGGCGATTACAGCATCGAACTATGCGGAGGCTGTCACGTTTCCAATACTGCTGAAATTGGAATGTTCAAAATTACCTCTGAATCAGGAATTGGCGCAGGTACTCGGCGTGTAGAAGCATTAACAGGAAAAGGTGCTTATGAATGGGTGCAAGGCCGTGAACAGCTTCTTCAGGAAACAAGTTCAAAACTGAAAACAACCATTGAACAGATTCCGGTTCGTATTGACACATTATTTGCAGAAATGAAAGATGTTGAACGGGAAAATGAGTCACTGAAAGCCAAACTTTCCAGCTTAGAGGCCAAGAGTATTACCGATTCTGTTGAGGAAATTAACGGTGTCTCTGTGCTTGCTGCCAAAGTTGATGTTTCCGATATGAATGCTCTCAGAAACATGGTGGATGAAATGAAACAGACACTGGGTTCAGCAGTTATTTTACTGGGAGCGGTAAGCAATGGTAAGGTACAATTAGCTGCAGGCGTATCCAAAGATCTAATGGATCAGGGTTATCATGCAGGTAATCTGATTAAAGAAGCTGCATCCCGCTGTGGTGGAGGCGGTGGCGGCCGTCCGGATATGGCTCAGGCAGGCGGAAAACAGCCTGAAAAGATTGATGAGGCCATAGAATATGCAAAAGAATATGTTCAAACGGTTTCCTGATTGACCCTAAAAGCTTTATAATGAATATAAATGAATTTCTTTCCAATAAGGAGTGTCAATCGGCATGAGCTCAAATGATCAAACAATGAAGTTTAATTTTTCGGAAGAACCTTTTGAGCAGGATGTTAATGAAATATTATTGACGGTACATTCTGCTTTACAGGATAAAGGCTACAATCCCATAAACCAAATTGTCGGATACCTGTTATCAGGGGATCCGGCCTATATTCCTCGACACAAGGATGCCAGGAAGTTAATCCGCAGAATTGAGCGGGATGAGTTAATTGAGGAGTTAGTAAAATATTACCTGGAACAACATGAAGAGGCGAATAAATGAAAATATTAGGATTGGATGTAGGTGAAAAAACAATTGGCGTAGCTGTCAGCGATGAGCTTGGCTGGACAGCTCAGGGTATTAAAACCATACGCTGGACAGAAGAGTTTCATCAGGTAGTGGACGAGCTTCGTCAAATCATTACTCAGCATCAAATAAAAAAGGTAGTCGTGGGTCATCCTAAAAATATGAACGGTACAATTGGTGAGCGAGGAAAAGCCTGTGAAGATTTTGCCGGTAAAATGGAGGAAGAGTTCCAATTACCCGTTGAACTATGGGATGAGCGGTTAACAACAATGGCTGCAGAACGTATATTACTATCGGCTGATATGAGTCGGGCAAAACGAAAAAAGGTCATCGATAAAATGGCTGCCGTGATGATTTTACAGAGTTATTTAGATGCAAAAAGCTAAGGAGGACATTGGAATGGCTTTAGATGAGAAAGAGCGTATTATTATCCCTGATGAAGCAGGTGAAGAACATCTCTTTGAGGTACTATTCACATTCGATGTGGATCAGACAGAAAAATCTTATATGGTTGTTGTCCCGGTAGAACAGGCACAGGCAGAAGAGCAGGAGGTATTCGCTTTTCGATTTGAAGAGGATGAAAAGGATAATGATCTGACGCTCTATCAAATTGAGACTGATGAAGAGTGGGATATGATTGAAGAGATGTTAAATACATTTACAGAGGAAGATGAGGAAGAATCCTGAAAAAGAGTGTGAGAAGAAAAACTGCCTTTTAAGAGGCAGTTTTTTTTTGATCTTAGGAACCCATAATTTGATGAAAAGGGAATATGAGAATTTTATTAAAAAAATAGAATCATGCTATATTTTGTAGTATAATGTACCAGATGAAAGGAGGAGACAAGTGTCTACTTCGGATAATGATTTCAAAAAGAAGAAAAAAACTCAATATGAAGAGGCCAGAACGGTTCGGAAAATCGTTTTCACTGTATTAACTATAGCCGTTATTGTTATAGCTGCAATTGGATTTTCAGGATACTTCTATGTAAAATCCGCGTTACAACCAGTCGATCCTTCAAGTGATAAAACTAAAAAAGTGGAAATTCCATTAGGATCAACCGTTTCAACAATTGCAAGTACCCTGGAAGAAGCGGACATTATCAAAAATGATACCATTTTTCGTTATTATGTAAAGTTTAAAAATGAACATGATTTTCAGGCCGGGGAGTATGAGCTATCACCATCGATGACCCTGGATGAGATTATAGATAACCTGAAGACAGGAACAGTGCAGAAAGATCCTGTTATTACGGTAACCATTCCAGAAGGTAAAACCGTTGAAGAGATTGCAAATATCTACTCGAAACGTTCATCAGTATCAGAAAAAGAATTTCTGGAGAAGGTGAATGATAAAGAATTCGTTAAGGATCTGATTGATGCATATCCTGTTATACTAAGTGATGCAATTTTAAAAGAAGGCATTAAAGCGCCACTGGAAGGATACTTATTTGCCGCTACATACAATTTTTACACTGAGGATCCTTCTGTAGACCAGATTGTTCATAAGATGCTGGATAAAACGAGAGAGGTAGTGGTTCAATATATGGACCAATTTGAGGCTCATAATTTTTCTGTACATGAAGCCATAACCATGGCATCTCTTGTAGAAAATGAGGCCACTACTTTTGAAGATCGTCAAAAAATTGCCGGCGTATTTTATAATCGTATGGATGAAGGCATGCCATTGCAAACGGATCCTACTGTTCTCTATGCACTTGGAGAACACAAAGAAAAAGTTATCTATGATTATTTGGAAATTGATTCCCCATATAATACTTATATGTATGCAGATTTACCTATTGGTCCTATATCCAATTTTGCCGAGACCTCATTAGAAGCAGTGGTAAAGCCTGTTGAATCTGACTGGTTATACTTCCTTGCTGCAACAGACAATGGAAAAATTCACTATTCCAAATCCCTGGAAGAACATAATAGGAAAAAAGCTCAATATATCGATTAAATGTCGTTACATGAGCAAAACTTTTAAGTAGGGTCATGTGAATTTCATTCGCATACCCTACTTTTCTTATGATAAACTAATATCGTTATTAGCACTGCTCTTAGGAGGTCTTAGTGTGAGAGATGATTCTCTGGAAAGTTATTTGCAAGGGACGTTACCAGTAAAAAGTAATTTAACTAAAGAGATGGAAGCCTATGCGAAAGAACATCAGGTTCCCATCATGGAACCGTTAAGCATGGAATTTGTAAAGCAGATGATTCGTATAAAACAGCCGGAAAACATCTTAGAGATTGGTACGGCCATTGGTTATTCTGCGTTACGTATGCTTGAAGCTGCACCGTCAGCACATATTGTAACGATTGAAAGAGACAAAGATCGTTATGAGGATGCACTGTCAAATATACATAAGGCTCAGGAAGAGAACCATGTGGATGTTATTTTTGGAGATGCCCTGGAGGTAACGAACCTTGTTGAGAAAAAGGGACCCTATGATGTCCTTTTTATAGATGCGGCCAAAGGTCAATATCAGAAATTCTTCACCCTATATGAAAAATTTGTCCCTAAGGGTGGTATGATTATTTCAGATAACGTCCTTTTTAAGGGATATGTTGCTTCAACACCCGGAGAAAACACCCGAATGAAGAAAATTGGTGAGAAAATTCGTGTGTATAACGATTGGCTGATACAGCAGCCGAGTTTTTCCACAACGATTGTTCCTGTGGGAGACGGAGTTGCGGTGAGTGTGAAAGAAGATGAATGAAAAATTAGCTTATTGGGCGAGAAAGGAGCTTATACGGCATGTCAGAAAAACCAGTTGTGATCGGGGTTGCTGGAGGTACAGGGTCTGGTAAAACTACTGTCACAAGATCAATACACCAGCATTTTGTCGATAAGTCCATTTTAATCATTGAACAGGATTATTACTATAAAGATCAAAGTCATATACCGCTGGAAGAGCGACTAAATACAAACTATGACCATCCGCTGGCATTTGATAATAATCTGTTAATTGAACATCTTAAGAAGCTGATAAATGGTGAGTCGATTGAAAAACCTGTCTATGACTATAAACTTCATACAAGATCGGACAAGGTTATTCCGGTTGAACCAAGAGATGTTATTATCATTGAAGGGATTTTAGTTCTTGAAGATAAGGCCCTTAGAGATTTAATGGATATTAAGGTCTTTGTAGATACGGATGCTGATATTCGGATTATTCGTCGGTTAATGCGTGATATTAAAGAAAGAGGAAGATCCATTGAATCGGTTATTGAACAATATGAAAATGTTGTCAGACCTATGCATTTGCAATTTGTTGAGCCGACAAAACGCTATGCCGATATTATTATACCTGAAGGCGGTCAAAATCTGGTCGCCATCGATTTGATGACAACCAAAGTTCGTAGTATACTTGAAAAACGTTCGATTATATGAACATAGGTATTGAAAAAATCAAAAAAATCTGCCATAGTATAGAAGAGTAACTATAATTTGGTAATGAATTTGGAATACATTCATAAATGTTGATTGAATGGTTAATGATGAAGGAGTGTTTTGGGGTATGGCAACAGAAAAAAGTTATTACATGACAGAAGAAGGAAAAGAAAAAATAGAACAGGAACTTCATGAATTAAAAACGGAAAAGCGTCAGGAAGTCGTAGAGCGAATCAAGATTGCACGGGGATTTGGTGATTTATCCGAGAACTCTGAGTACGATGCAGCTAAAGACGAACAAGCTTTTGTTGAGTCCAGGATTGCCCAGCTTGAAAAAATGATTCGTAACGCTGTGATTATAGAAAATGATACCGAAAATCAGAATGTTGTTCAGTTAGGGAAGTCTGTCACATTTCAGGAACTCCCTGATGGAGATGAAGAGACATACACCATTGTAGGAAGTGCAGAGTCTGATCCTTTTGAAGGAAAGATTTCCAATGACTCTCCAATGGCGAAAAGCCTTCTTGGCCGCGAAGTGGGTGAAGAAGTTCCCGTAGCCACTCCAGCCGGGGAAATCAATGTAAAAATTATTAAAGTGGATTAGAGAAAAAAAGAGCAAGTGCGTAAACGCATTTTGCTCTTTTTTTGTTTTAATTGCAGTCCGCATGGGTACACTTTTACTGGGTGACAGCAATGAAAAAAAGACTCTATATTTTATTATCAATCGTCCTCATTCTATTTGGTATTCTTATATATCGTTTGGCAGATATTCAGCTGTTTTCAACGAAGAGTTTTGGTCCGGATAATGTTAATCTGTTAGAAAGAAGTGTAGCTCAGCGCTCTCATCAAATGGTTTTATCGACCGGCAGGGGACAAATACTATCCAGACAGGGAGAACCGCTAACCAATAAAAAAATATTTGATATCATCCTGTTTCCAAAGTTAAACGCTGAACAAACCTATAAAAAGATTTCCGGGGTATTAAATATTTCCGCCCAATCACTGCAAAAGAAGATACATAACCTGGATCAGCCTGCTTTTTTAACAAGTCTGATGGATACAAGCATAAAGTCCGAACAGTTTAATGAGTTAAAGAAAATGGACTTAAAAGGAATTCGCCTGATGGAACGTTTTAAAAATGAAGATCCTCAATTAGCTCAGCATCTGCTGGGATTTGTCAGGCAAAATCCCGCTCTTTATCAGAAAAGGTATGATGAAAATTCTCAAAAGGAAACCGTACCTGTTGGAATTTCAGGGCTTCAAGAGGCATTTGATCCTTTTTTGGTCGCGCAGGAACAGGAAAAGCTTTTGTTTCATGTTGATGGTCATGGAAGGCCGATGTTTGGTTTTGATTTAAAGTATGCCGGAGATAATAATCATTTTTATCCGGCTAAAATTAAAACAACCTTAGATGTACCACTACAGAAAAAAGCTGAGGATTTATTTAATCAGTATGAAGTGAATCAGGGCGGCCTTGTTCTGCTGGATGTTCAGTCCAGAGATGTGCTGGCGATGGTTAGTCGCCCGAATGTAGATACAGAGAATCCATACGGAAATGATAGTATACGAAACCACACGATTACGGCAGATTTTCCTGGCTCCGTATTCAAAACAGTGATTGCCGCTGCTGCTATAGAAAAGGGACTTGTTGATGAACCAAGAAGTTTTAACTGTTCCAAAGGTGTCTATGGAGAAGAAGAGGCTGACCGTGATTTAGGAAGGTTGAATTTTAAACAGAGCTTTGCTCAGAGCTGCAATCGTACATTTGCAAAGCTGGCACTGGAATTAATGGAGTCTGATAGACAGATTATTGATAAGTATGCGAAAAAATTAGGAATCATAGGTCCGGTTGGTTGGTCAGGTGATGTGTTTCGTTATGAGGATTTTACCCAGATTCCTGATGAAGAACAAGGAACAATCTGGGCAGATGAATCTGACCGTCATGTAAAAGACGCCATCTTTCAAACAGCTATTGGACAAAAAAATGTGAAGGTGACTCCTTTAGCAGCAGCCAATATGATGGCGAACATTGCAAACAATGGAAAAAGACAGGACGCACGCATAGCTGATCAGATTTTATATCAAAATGGTGCCGAAATGGCTTCATTCTCACAAAAAAATAATAAGGATAAGGAACAGCAAATTAGTCCCCTGACAGCTAAACGTCTACGCTCCTTATTAAAGCTGGTTACTGGAAATTCCGGAACAGCAAGTACACTAGGAGAATTGCCCATTGCAGGAAAAACCGGCACAGCCGAATTGAATATCGATGACGATGAAAAGATTGAATTTGAGAATTCATGGTTTGTCGGTTATTTTCCTGAGAAAAAACCGAAATATGCCATGGCAGTAGTAGATCTAAGACATAAACCTGGAGCACAAACACACCATTTACAAATTTATAAGAAAATGGCTGACGCTATTTTAAAGAAGAATGAATAACCTAATAACCTGTCACGTCCCTTTTCATGGAAACCTGCAGCCATGAAAAGGGAGTTTTTTATGACAATTTTCATTTTATCCTGAAAGTGCTGCCTGACTTTGATGGTGGACAAAAGGGAAACATTTCTTAAAGGCGTTTTCAACCAAGTCTTCCTTATTAGGGGAAGTAATGATTTTAAAGACATCCTCTTCTGTTACCTCCTGAAATTCGAGGATTGTTCCAGAAAAGTAAAAGATAAATAATTTACCCTGACATTTATCATAACCAATTTCATTAAATTGAGTGAGTCCCCACAAGTCCTGGTCAAAACTTGTTTTTTTCATAGTAAAGCCCCCTTTTCTCATAGAATATTAGATGTATATGTGGCAAGTCCTTCTCTTATGTCAAAACTAGAAGAATTTAGACATAAAAAAATGAAAATCGACGGACATTTGTCCATATGTCATGGAGTAAGGACTATAATACCCCTGCGAAAAGCGGTTGGTTACAAGCCAAAACCGTTGTATAATAAGGAAGAAGGGAGAGAGATACGGTGTCAAATTCATTTTTTGATGACGGTTCAAGAGTTGATCGTTTTAGTAAACGAAGAAAAAATACCAAACTGATGAATACTTTAATTGTACTAGCTGTACTGCTTAGTGTATTTTTAGTCTTTACGTTTGTCTTTAATGATGATGAAGAGCAGGCCAATAAGAGTGAGTCTGATACCAGGCAGCAGACAGAGTCAGAAGAAACAGGAGCTGATACTGGTAATGAAAATGATTCATCAGAGCAATCTGAAGCAGGAACCGAAAACGGGACGAGTGATGAAGGTCAGGAAAATGCTGACGATGAATCCTCTTCACAGACAGAAGAGAATTCAGATTTGAACACAGAAGAAGCTACTGTAACTGAAAGCGAAGATCCGAATGTATTAAAGGTCATTGAAAAGGACTGGGAACCTATTGGAACCGAGCAGGAGGAACCCCACGAAACAACATACGAAAAAGGTACAGCTGACTGGGAAGAAATGTGGAGTGCAGCGGCTTATGCAACCGGCCTTGGATCAGATTATATTTCCTGGTGGGTAACCAATGGAGGCGGTCCGCAAAGGGTGAAGATAACTATTTCAGATAAAGCTGAGACTCAAACCTACCGAGTCTATTTGCAATGGGTCCCAAATGAAGGATGGAAACCGGAAAAAGTCGAAGTATTAAAGGAAAATGATATCAAACAAAAGCATTTTAGTGATGACATTGAAGGGGAAGATACAGACCAGGAGGAAAGCGAAAAAGAGGAAGGTCAACAACAGGAAAGTGGTGAATGAACATGATGATCGGTATTATAGGAGCAATGGATGAAGAAATTGAACTTTTAAAGAGTCGTATGACAGTTGAACATGAAGAAAAGATAGCTGGTTCTTTATTTTATAAAGGTACTTTAGAGGGACATGGTGTCGTTCTGTTAAAATCAGGCATTGGAAAGGTTAATGCCGCAATGTCTGCAACCATTTTATTGGAACGCTACCAGCCTGATTATGTCATCAATACAGGTTCCGCCGGAGGGTTTGCCGAAGCATTGGATGTGGGAGATCTGGTCATCTCAGATCGCATTGTCCACCATGATGTAGATGTTACGGCCTTTAACTATGAATATGGACAAGTTCCTCAAATGCCTGCTTCTTTTAAGGCAGATGAGACACTTATTTCCCTGGCAGTTAATGCTGTTTCTAATTTGCAGGATGTAGAGTCTGTCAGAGGATTAATTGCAACTGGGGATTCATTTATGGATAAGCCTGAGCGAGTGGAGTTTGTTCGTCGTCAGTTTCCGGAAATTCAGGCATCTGAAATGGAAGCGGCAGCGATCGCCCAGGTATGCTATCAGTATGGAACACCCTTTGTGATCATTCGTGCATTGTCTGATATCGCTGGTAAGGAATCCTCTGTTTCCTTTGATCAGTTTTTAGATAAAGCTGCAAAAAACGCGGCAACGTTAATTATGAGTATGCTGAACAAATTATAAAATCAGGAGGGTGCTATGTTGGCACCCTCCTGATTAGTAATTGTAGTAGTAATATCCACCGAAAATGATTAACAGGATTAAAAGGACAACGGCTAAAGCCAGCCAGTATCCTCCACCGCTGTATCCGTATCCTCCGTAACTGCCATAACCGTACGGAGAGCCATATCCAAATGGGTATCCATAGGGATAGAACCCACCATAGAACATTTGCCCATCACCTCTAGTCCCTGGGTTTATTATAAATTATTCACGGGACAAACAAACTGTACAGGACATTCCCCCAATTGGTGAAAAATTACTTTGTATTACGGCTTTCCCGGTGAAAGGCATGGTAGATCTTCATTAATGCACGTTTTTCTATCCTCGAAACATAGCTTCTTGAAATCCCTAAGTTCCTTGCAATTTCCCGTTGAGTCAGTTCCTTATAACGGCCTAATCCGTAACGCTTCATTATAACCTCTTTTTCCCGTTCATCTAATAAGTTTAAGAATTCATGGACCTTTTGAATTTCCATGTTCGTCTGAATTTGTTCAACCATATCTGGATTATCCATTTTTAAAATATCCATTAATGAAATTTCGTTTCCTTCTTTATCCTGACCTATGGGATCGTGCAAGGACACATCCTTTCGTGTTTTCTTCAGAGATCTTAAAAACATAAGAATTTCATTGTCAATACAACGAGCTGCATACGTTGCCAGCTTTGTACCCTTATCAGGAGAATAACTTTCAATACCTTTAATTAATCCGACGGTTCCAATCGAAATAAGATCTTCCTGATCCTCACGGGAATTTTCATACTTTTTCACGATGTGTGCAACAAGTCTCAGGTTATGCTCAATCAGCATATTTCTGGCATGCTCATCTCCCTGCTTCATTAATTTTAAGTATTTTGCTTCTTCCTCCGAAGACAGTGGCTGAGGAAAAGCATTGTTTTTAATGTAGGAGGCAAAAAAGAACATTTCTTTTAAAAATACAGCGAGTGTTTTCAAGATACTTAACAAGCAAGACACCTCCATGAGACATTTAGGCAAAAGCCTATATTGTAAAGCCTATGAGGAGGTGTGCAATATTGTGTCTGTCCGACCTTTAATTATTTTTAACAATAGGTGAAAGTACCTGTTTTGTTTTGCCAGTGCTGAAGTATGAGCAATCAACTTCTATTTTTAATTAATCAAAAAAAAAGAGGCCGTGACATAACTAATTCGCCTTGTCATAAACCGAATTATAGAGTATAGGGTACCTTAGCGGAGGAAATATACGTAGACTCCTGGTCGGTTAAAACGGCACGTCCTGTGCCAACACCGACACTAGAACGTCCTGTTCGTCGTGGGAGGAAGGCCTAGGTGAGACTTCGCAATGAAAAGTGAAGGCGACCGTTTAGGCCCGACAGCATAAGCAATCCATGGAGTGACACGCTATCTGTCACGTAGTGGATTCTGCTTATGACTGCTTGGGCCTGAGAGAGCCGTAACAGGACAAGCGCGATAGCGCGAGGAGGCTCACCAGCCGCCCACGGCAAAGAAGACACTATGAAAACGACCTTTGGGAGTTTGAATAGATGTCGCACTTGTGCCCTTGGGTGAAAGCGAAGTATATTTCTGTAGCGGTGGTCCCTGCACCTATCATAATTCGAATTTACTTCAGCGAAAACTTTTATGTTCCAGCCTCATGTTCATTATTTCTTCTGATCTTGTTTCTCTTCACTGTAAGCATCTTTAATACTTCCATCCCAAAGCTCTACACCTGTATTATGGGCTGCCCTGGAAATCATATGCCCTGAGACAGGAGCAGTAAGTAAAATAAAGATAATACCCAGGATCAATTTTCCGCTGATGATTTCAACATCAAAGTACATAAATAAAAACGCACCGATGAGAATGCCGGCCACTCCTAATGTAGAAGCCTTGGTGGATGCATGTAGTCTTGTATAGACATCAGGAAAGCGTAAAATACCTAAAGAACCAGATAATGTTATAAAGGTACCGATAATCAGAAAGACACTAATCACGATCTCTGTCAATGATAACACCCTTTTCTAAAAATTTCGCTATTGCTATGGTACCAATAAATAATAAAATTCCAATGAGCAGAATAACATCATTAAATTGAGTAGTAACCAATAATATGGCCAGTAAACCAGCCAGAGCCATTAAATTAATACCAATAGCGTCCAGTGCAACAGCACGGTCAGGGTTAGTAGGCCCTTTTAGAACCCGATAAATTAAAATAAAAATGGAAACCGAAATACCAACTATACATATGATCGTTACCGCTCGTAACATTGGGGATAAAAATGCTTCCTCTCCCATTTATCTTGTCACCTCCAATATAGCCTTCTCAAACGTATCCTTAATTGACCGGATTTCTTTTTCTACATCTGGTATGTCCATAGCATGTATGTAGAGGTGTGAATAATCATGAGACACAGCAATTGTCAAGGTTCCCGGGGTTAAGGAAATTAAATTTGCAAGCAATGTTATCTCCCATTGGCTTTTTAATTCTGTAGGAAGAGCAAAAATCCCGGGCTTAACGTTGAATTTTGGCTTATAAACATGCTTTAGAATGTTAAAGTTTGATAAAATCAGTTCCTTAACAAACAAGAGAATTAAACGAATGACTTTAAAAACACGTTTCAGATAGAAGGCATCGGGAATAAAACGTCTTAAGAGAAACAATAGTAAAATCCCGACCAGATAACCTGAGAAAAACGTTGAAAATTGATATTGTTCCTCCAAAAACATCCACATAAAGGCAATAATTAAGTTAAAAAGAATTTGCAATGCCATAGTCGGTTACTCCTTTAACACAGAATCAATATAGATTTCAGGATTCATCAATTGGGTGGTTATCGTTTCTATGTGAGGCATAAACCACTCCGCGCCGACTCCTAAAATGACAGTAACGGACAATAATCCCAAGGCAGGAATCGTAAGTCGACGTGCCTTATTCAGCTGTATATTCGGATTCGTAAGCTCTGTTTTTTCTCCCCAGAAAGCTCTTGTAAAGATTCTCATGATGGATAGCAAAATGAGCAGACTTGAAAGTAAACCAATGATCACTATTCCATATCGACCTTCCTGAATACCTCCTTGTAATAAGAGCAGTTTTCCAATAAAACCGCTGAATGGTGGTACGCCTGCCAGGACAAGTCCCCCAATAAAGAACATCCATCCTAACAGGGGGTAATGATGGATCAGTCCTTTCATCTTCTTAAGATCAGAAGTTCCAGCTACATAAACAAGGGCTCCAACCATTAAAAAGAGGCCAGCCTTTATGATAATATCCTGTAACAGATAATAGACAGATCCTGCAAGTCCATCATGATTCAATAATCCGATTCCCATTAGCATCCATCCGACAGCCGGAATAATGTTGTATACGATAATCAACTTTACATTGTCTGTTGAAAGGGCACCAATCACACCAAAAATCATCGTAAGTGCAGCTAACCATAGGAACAGCTCATGAGTGATTTCAGGATTATGAGAAAATATTAATGTAAAGGTACGGAGAATGGAATAAATCCCCACCTTGGTCAGTAAGGCACCGAATAAAGCGGACACCACAGCATTTGGGACGATATAGGACTTGGGCATCCAGAAATAAAGTGGGAAAATTGCTCCCTTGGTCGCAAAAACAAAGAACAGCACTACCCCGATAGTCGTTAAAATTCCGGTTTGCTCAACCTCCTGGATGCGTTCTCCCAGCTGTGCCATATTAACCGTCCCCGTAACGGAATAAATGAAGGCGATAGCTGTGACAAACAGCATGGAGGAAAATAAATTCAGCAATACATATTTAAGCGACTCACGTAACTGAACTTTTTCTCCACCTAAGACAATTAAGCCATAGGAAGCCATTAGTAATACTTCATAAAACACGAACAGGTTAAATAAATCCCCTGTAAGAAATGCTCCTGATACACCACTTATCAATAAAAAGTAAAAGGTGTAAAAATAAAACTGCTCCTGCTTTTGGGACAAGGAATTTGGCGCAAAAAACACACTTGCTGTTGCAATAATATTTGTTGTGACCACCAAAAAGATGGCCAGTGGGTCAGCGACCAGAATGATCCCAAAGGGGGCTGACCAACCACCTGTTTCCAGAGTGACAGTTCCGTTTTGTATAACGTAAAGCGCAATTCCGACAGAAACGGCTAAATTGACAATTGTAAGTACCTGTGCAAAGACCCGGACAGCTATCGTTTTTTTGGCAAAAAATATAGCCAGAATTCCGGATATTAATGGAATGATAATTGGTAAAACGGCTAGATTACTCATGTTCACTTCCCCTTAATTCTTCCATATTGTCTGATCCGTTAAGCTTGGATGCCCGATAGCTCAGTACTAATAATAGGCTGGTTACACCAAAGCTGATAACGATGGATGTTAAAATAAGTGCTTGTGGCAAGGGATCGGTATATTGTTCAACCCCTTCCACAATAATAGGCGGTTTCCCTGCCTTTAGCTGTCCCATGGTAAGGATGAATAAGTGGGCACCATGAGACAGAAGAAGGGTTCCTATGATAATTCGCAGCATTTGTTTTTGTAACAGGTTATAAATAGCGGTTGCGAAAAGAATACCAGCTAAAATAGACATTAATATTTCCATGTTTATTTCGCCCCCTTGTCATGCCGTAATTTAATAAGTCCATATATGGCAAGGGCTGCTATACCTAAAACGGTAATTTCAAATAGTGTATCAAGCCCACGCATATCAACGAGGATCACATTGACGACGTTGTGTCCTCCGCCCTGAGGAACAGACTGTTCTAAGAAATAGTCGGAAATAGGACTAAACAGTTTTGTACTGTGTGCACTAATTCCAATTAATGTCATTAAACCTCCAAAACCAATGGCAATCAGGCTGTTTACAGATTTAACACCAGGGTGACTTGGAAGTTTTTTGAACTCAGGTAAATGCTTGAAACAGAGCAGAAATAATGCCATTGAAACCGTTTCTACGATCAATTGGGTAAGGGCTAAATCAGGTGCCCGATAAAGTACAAATAAAATGGATAATCCATAGCCAACAACTCCAGCCGTAATAATGGCAGCTAAACGATTGGTTGTAAAAATGGTAGCTATGGCAGCAATCGCCATGACTAGCCCAACCAGGATTTCCGGAATGGTAATAGCAGCTGTCTGGCTGAAATCAATGGCAAAACCATCTGACATAAGCATTATGATAAAGCTGATTACGAAAATTGTGCCTAAAATATAGGCCATATAGTGGCGTAAGGATCCTGTCATGTAGGTATTGGTGATCTTCTTTGATCCACTTTCAATCGAATCCACGATAAAGTTATAGAGCTCATTAAATCCTTTTCGCGGAAAGATGTTATAAACGGTGGACCATTTCTTCCGTGTTACAGCAAGAATGGTTCCGACACCCACGATAATCAACGACATAATAAAGGCTGGAGAGAACCCATGCCAGAATTTCAATTCATGCGTATGGATATCCCCGCCTAACACGGCTTCAGCAGTATGGACCAGGAAAGGCTGGTTCACTGCATTTGGGAATAAACCAATCAGGATAACTCCTAATACAAGTATAGCAGGAGGAATCAGCATGCCAACAGGTGCCTCATGTGGTTTCTTTTCCAACTCCTGTTCTTTATATTTGCCTCTGAAGGTTCCAAAGAAGAAATACATAGAATAAACAAACGTAAAAATACTTCCGATGACTGCTATGTAAGGTACGGCTTCCTGCAAGAATCCGAGAAATCCGCCTGTATATTCATTTAAGTCTACTGTGGCCCCTAAAAATTCTTCCTTACTGTAAAAACCGTTCAGGAATGGGAGAGGAAAACCGGCCATTGAAAAGATCCCAAATACAGCAAGTGTTGCTGAAATCGGCATAAAGGTCATAAG
Source organism: Salinibacillus aidingensis (assembly GCF_039522525.1). Lineage (GTDB taxonomy): Bacteria > Bacillota > Bacilli > Bacillales > Alkalibacillaceae > Salinibacillus > Salinibacillus aidingensis. Next base: position 462,135 of record NZ_BAAADO010000001.1, on the reverse strand, counting down.
TCCACCTAACTTACGAATATCTCTCGTTCCGGTTTCATGATCTACAATTCCGGCAATCATAAATAAGCTTCCTTTAAAAGTGGCATGGTTTAAAATATGGAAGACAGCGGCAAATATCGCTGCTTCCGTTCCAAAGCCTAGCATAGCCATAATCATACCGAGCTGACTGACTGTAGAAAAGGCCAGAATCCCCTTCAAATCCGTCTGGCGTACAGCCATAAAGGAAGCCCAGAACAGAGTAATCAGGCCGACCGTAGTAATAACACCAAAGAATAATGGCTCCTGGCCCAGGATTGGTGAGAAACGGGCAATTAGAAATATACCAGCCTTAACCATTGTAGCGGAATGCAGATAAGCACTCACTGGAGTAGGAGCTTCCATTGCATCCGGAAGCCAGATATGGAATGGGAATTGAGCTGATTTGGTAAAAGCACCAAGAACAAGAAACACAAATAAAAGTGGAAAGAACGGATGGTTCACAATCACATCGGTCTGTGCAATCATTTCCTGAATGCTTGTCGTACCTGTTATAACGGATAACATAATGATTCCGGCCAATAGACTAAATCCGCCTAACACCGTAATTAGCATAGATTTGAGTGCTCCATACCTTGACCCTTCACGATGGTGCCAAAACCCGATTAAAAGGAAAGATGAAAGGGATGTAAATTCCCAGAATGTATAAAGAACAAAAACATTATCGGAAAGAACGACACCGAGCATGGAGAACATGAACAAGAATAAATAGATATAGAATTGCTTCAGTTGTTCTGACTTATGTAAGTAGTAAATGGAATAAAGTACAACAAGAGTGCCAATACCGCTGATCAATAAAACAAATAATAGACTTAAACCATCAAGATAAAAGTCAATGGAAATATCTAAAGAAGGAATCCATGGATAGACTTCAGATACAGGTGTAAAGTTTTCACCGGCGAATCGAATGAAATAAAGGAAAATGAAAAACGGTACAGGAAGAAGGAACCACCCTGTATGTATTTTTTCTTTCCATTTACTGAATAAAGGTATAAGTAATGTAATGATTAATGGGGCAAAAACTGCATAAATCATTGAATCGAAATCCTCCCTGCCAAAGATTGAACACACATATCTTTCTCATTTTATCATGAATCTATGACTCATATACCATTTATTCTACAAACAAAACCTGCAGGGTAGCAAATAAAATCCCCTGGGACAAAGTTATTTGTACCAGGGGATGAATATATAAACGGAGCATCCATATTAACTGGTTTGTCTAATTTTATGAGTAAGGGATCTCCTTTTTATTTCTTTTTCAATTAATGCAATAAACTCCTTGCTTAAGTCTAATTCACATGCCTTATAATAGGACTCAACTAATAGCTCGTCAGATAAATGTTCCATATGGGAAGCCAATAAAAGGCAGGTCACCTCCTAACATAAACTCCTGACATCCCTTGTAATAATATAAAAAACCAGGGACAAACGCTGTCACAGAGCGGTTTTCATGTGCTTGTCAATTTTATATTTTTACTTTATCACGAAAGAAAAGATTGCACAATCATTCACCTATCCACACAAAGATGTGTATAAGTTGTGTGTGAATGATAAAAAGTGCTGGTTTATAGCTGTTGATTGTGTGAATAAAGTTATCCACACTCGAATTTTTGTGGAAAATGTCGAAAGGTTTTTGGCAAAACTAAAACCGAACAGCATATAAATAGTTAGGTTAAATAGACGAATTTTCTTTGAACAATATGTATAAATTGTATATGATGTTATTGTTACTAGAGTAGAATCAGAGGTGAAGGTGTTGCTAAAGAAGTTCCTGCCGAATGAACATGTGAAAACGGTGTTTGAAATCACACCGGAAAATCTCAAGGAAAAGAACATTAAAGGGATTATTACAGATCTGGATAATACATTGGTAGCCTGGGATCAAAAGGATGCCACAGAAGAGATTGTCGCGTGGTTTAAGTTAATGAAAGATCATGGTATTCAGGTTACTGTGATATCTAATAATAATGAAGAAAGGGTTCGTCATTTTTCTACACCCTTAAATGTCCCTTTTGTATATAAAGCCAGAAAGCCATTATCCCGAGCTTTTAAAAAAGCACAAAAAGAAATGAACTTAAAAAAAGAGGAAATCGTGGTTGTTGGTGATCAATTATTAACAGATGTGTTAGGCGGTAATTCCTCACGTTTCTATACCATTTTAGTCGTACCGGTTGTAGAAACAGATGGAGCGATGACAAAGGTGAATCGTAAAATAGAGCGACTGATTTTAAATTGGTTCCGCAAAAAAGGCCTAATCACCTGGGAGGAATAACATATGGAAGAGATCATTTGTCAGGGATGCGGGGCAAAGATACAAACAGAGGATCCCAATGAGGTAGGATATGCCCCTGCATCCGCATTAAATCGTGAAGATATAACCTGTAAACGCTGCTTTCGATTAAGGCATTATAACGAGGTTCAAGATGTGTCTTTAACGGATGATGACTTTTTAAGAATGCTGAATGAAATCGGTCAATCCGATGCTTTAATTGTAAATATCGTGGACATTTTTGATTTTAATGGAAGCTTTATTCCAGGTCTGCCTCGTTTTACAGGAAATAATCCAATTTTATTAGTAGGAAACAAAGCGGATTTGTTACCGAAATCGACAAATCCGAATAAAATTAAGCAGTGGATGCGTAAAGAGGCCAAAGATTTGGGGCTTAAGGTTCAGGATGTTTTCTTAATTTCCGCAAAAAAAGGAATGGGGATTGAGGAAGTCAAAGAAGGAATGGAAGATCTCGGACGTGGACGGGACGTATATGTTGTAGGGGCTACAAACACAGGAAAATCCACCTTTATTAATTATCTGATACAGGATACCACAGGAGAAAAAGAGGCCATTACAACGTCCTATTTTCCAGGTACAACTTTAGGGTTTATCGATATTCCTCTTGATGACCAGGCATCCTTGTATGATACACCAGGTGTTATCAATCGATATCAGATGGCTCATTATATATCGGAACAGGATTTGAAGACGATAACACCGAAAAAGGAAATTAAAGCACGTGTGTATCAATTAAATGAACAGCAGACTTTATATTTTGGAGGGTTGGCCCGACTGGATATTGAAAAGGGGAATAACGGATCCTATGTCTGTTATTTTTCAAATGAATTAATGATTCACCGGACCAAAACGGAGAAGGCTGATCAACTGTATGCCGATCACGTGGGAGATATGCTGTCTCCACCCAATAACGAGACGTTGCAACATCTGCCGGAATTAAAACCGAAAACCTTTCATATTAAAGAAAAATCCGATATTGTATTCTCCGGGCTGGGCTGGGTCACTGTTACAGAAGGAAATACGACAGTTACGGCCTATATTCCGGATGGAGTACGGGTATCTGTACGTAAGGCATTAATTTAGAATGGATCGATGAATATTGCCTGCTGGCCCGGTAATAAAAGGGGAATCATGAACATAGGAAAAGTGAAACTTCAATCATAGGGAGAGTTTTATAGTGGGATACTTGTTAGGTGTGATTGGGAATCCGATAAAACATACGCTGTCTCCGTGGATCCATCAGCAATTTATGAAAGAAACCGGAATCAATGGAATTTATCGCCCTTATGAAATTAAGGAAGAAGAACTTAAGGAGAGCTTTGATACTTTCAGAAGGATGAATGTGGATGGGTTTAATGTTACGATCCCGTATAAGGAAACGATCACCCGGTTTACTGATATCCTGGATCCTCGTGCCAGAGCCATTGGTGCAGTCAATACAGTTGTAAATCAGGATGGGACATGGAAAGGGTATAATACCGATGGAAGAGGCTACATCAGGTCTTTAAAGCAAAGCTTCCCTGAGTTGGATACAAGTGTGAAATCTGTATTACTAATTGGTGCAGGGGGAGCTGCCAGAGGGATATACGATGCTTTAAATCAGGAGGCGTTTCCGGTTATCGATATAGCAAATCGAACAAGGGAACGTGCAGAAGGATTGCTTGATATCAGAGAAGCTCATGTAAAAACCAGCCTATACACCCTGATAGAAGCAGAGCAGAATCTTCATCAATATGATTTGATTATACAAACCACCAGTATTGGAATGGCTCCAAATGATGGAATGATGCCGCTTCAATTACAAACCCTAAAACAGAACACAATAGTTAGTGATATTATTTACAATCCAATCGAAACCTGTTTTTTAAAAACAGCAAAGGAAAAGGGTGCAAGGATTCATTATGGTCATGGAATGCTTCTATACCAGGCAGCCCTTGCATTTGAACTCTGGACAGGCAGAAGCATTCATCCAGCGCATATACTTCAGGAATTAGAGCAGAAATTGAAAGGTGGTTCACCATGTTAACCGGAAAACAGAAAAGATATTTACGTTCTCAGGCCCATCATTTAAAGCCAATATTTCAAATTGGAAAGGCCGGGATTAACGACAATTTAATTATTCAGGTAAAGGAAGCTTTGGAAAAACGGGAATTAATAAAGGTCAGTATTTTGCAAAACAATTTTGAGGATAAAAATGATGTTGCCAGGGAAATAGCCCAAAAATCTGAAAGTGAGCTCGTCCAGCTTATCGGCCATACGATTGTCCTTTACAAGGAATCATCGGAAAACAAACAAATTGAATTACCATAGAAAAGGTAGATGAACATGAGAAGAATCGGATTATTTGGTGGTACATTTGATCCCCCGCATATTGGGCACTTAATTATCGCTGAGGAAATTTATGAACAGCTTCAACTGGATGAAATCTGGTTTATTCCGACCTATGTTCCACCTCATAAGGACACAAAAACAACGGATTCAAACCATCGCAAAAATATGGTTGAACGATCAATACGCGGGAACCCTCATTTTCGCCTGGAAACGATTGAGCTTGAACGGGCAGGGATTTCTTACACTCTTGATACCATCAAAGCTCTAAAAGAGGATTACCCGGATGATGATTTTTATTTTATCATCGGTGGAGACATGGTGGAATATCTGCCTCATTGGCATAAAATTGATGAATTAGTTTCCCTTGTTCAATTTGTCGGGGTTGAGCGACAGGGCTATCCTTTATCGAGTCCCTATCCGATTAAATTTGTAAATGTACCCATTGTTGAAATATCTTCATCCCGGCTACGAGAACGACTGGAAGCTGGCAGGCCGGTTTATTACTGGATGAAAGAAGATGTATTAGACTATATAAGGGAGAAGGGTTTATATGGATTTGAATGATGCTTTGGAACAGGTTCGGCCGTATTTAAAACAGGAACGATTTGATCATACGAAGAGGGTAGTAGATACAGCTGTCAAGCTTGCACAGATTTATAAGGCTGATCAATATCAGACAGAAATAGCGGCAGCCTTTCACGATCTTGCCAAATACTGGCCTAAAGAAGAAATGAAACAAATCATTCAGACAGTAAGCTATCTGCCGAAAGATTTACTGGATTACCATCATGAATTATGGCATGGGCCTGCCGGGGCTTATTTAGTCAAGCAAAAGTACGGAATAGAAGACCAGGAAATCCTTGATGCCATCAGGTACCATACAACAGGAAGGGCTCATATGGGTAAATTAGAAAAAATCGTGTTTTTAGCGGATTATATTGAGCCTGGAAGGAGTTTTCCCGGAGTTCATGAAGTAAGAGAAATGGCATGGAAGGACCTGGATGAGGCTTGTCAAATGTCCCTGCATAATACAATTGAGTTCTTAATGAGTAAAGGGGCAACGATTTATCCTGATACATTCTATGCTTATAATCATTTTACAAAAATCTTGAGTTCATAATTGGAGGAATGGAAGGAATGGAGAGTAAAGATCTATTACAGATCGTAGCAGCAGCATGTGAAGATAAACAGGGCAAAGACATTGTGGCTCTGGATATGAAGGACGTTTCCCTCATTGCTGATTATTTTCTGATATGTCATGGGAATAATGAACGTCAGGTTCAGTCCATAGCCCGTGCAATCAAGGATAAAGTAGAAGAAAGTGGATTGGATGTTAAAAAGCTTGAAGGCTATGAGCAGGCTCGTTGGGTTTTAGTCGATCTGGATGATGTTGTTTGTCATATTTTCCATAAAGAGGAGCGTAATTACTATAACTTGGAACGTTTATGGGGCGATGCACAGAGGGTACCTGAAGAAACTTTATTTGTGAAGAGTGAAGAGTAGCCGATGTCTTATCAAAAATTTGCGTACGTTTACGATGAATTAATGAGTGAGGCCCCTTATGATTTGTGGATTCAATTTATCATGAGTACACTTAAAAAATATCGACCTGAAGCTCTTTCCATTGTGGATATTGGGTGTGGTACAGGGGAGATCTCCGTTCGTCTGGACGCTCTGAATTATGAGGTGACAGGGATGGATTTATCTGAGGAGATGCTTTCGATAGCTCAAAATAAAAGTACCGACGTGACCTGGGTCCACCAGGATATCCGGTCGTTTGAAAGTCCTGTGCAATATGATGTGGCGATAAGTTTTTGCGATGTACTGAATTATATTACAGAAGAAGAAGAGATCCAAAAGAGTTTTATGCAGGTCTATAAGCAGCTTCAAAAGGATGGATTATTTGTATTTGATGTACATTCGGAATTTTACATGAATGAAGTTCTTGCTAATGAGACCTTTGCCGAGGTACGGGAAGAGGTATCCTATATCTGGTTTTGTGATGAAGGTGAATATCCTTCATCCGTAGAGCATGATTTAACGTTTTTTATCAGGGATGATCATAATTCTTACAGCAGATTTGATGAGTATCACGTTCAGCGGACTTTCCCTATTGAATTTTATAAATCAAAAGCAGAGGAAGCAGGATTTAAAGTGCTCGGTATTTATAGTGATTTTTCGACTGAAGAATTGGATGAACAGGGAGACCGGATCTTTTTTGTCTGCAGGAAGTAGAAAGAGAGGCCTTTTATGACAGCAGCAATTACATATCGAAACGCCAGGGCGGAGGATTTGCCAGCCATTATTGATATTTATAATTCAACCATACCTGGCAGAATGGCAACAGCGGATACGGAGCCTGTGACTGTTAGTGACAGTTTGCCCTGGTTTGAGGAGCACACCCCTGACCGCAGACCATTGTGGGTGGCTGAATATGAAGGACAATTATGCGGATGGATAAGCTTTCAATCTTTCTATGGAAGACCAGCATATGATGCTACCGCCGAGATAAGTATTTATATTCACCAGGCATTTCGCGGAAAAGGACTAGGAAAGGATATGCTGAAGAAAGTTATCCGTACATCTCCAGAACTTAATATTGATGTTTTGATTGCTTTTATATTTGCTCATAATCAACGGAGTTTACGATTGTTTTCCCATTTTGATTTTGAAAAATGGGGACACTTATCAGGTGTTGCAGAGATGGACGGAACAAAAAGAGACTTAATGATTCTTGGTCGAAATATATAAACACAAAGGCACTTAGCAGCTCTTTTGCTAAGTGCCTTTGTACTGATATGGGAGATGATTTGAAAAAATAAAAGGATTTCCTCAGGTTATGTCGAATTATGATTTAGTAACCTGTTGTTCAACTTCTTTTCGGTCATGAGAATACTTAGTATGGGTTGCCTCATAAATATGATGAAATAAGTCCCCGACTTCTTTTTCCAGCACTTTAAGACCTTCGCCGGTAACTCCACCTTTTACAGTTACTTTTTCCTGCAGACTTTTTAGTGAATAGTGACCTTCTTCAATCAACTTTCCAAACCCTACAATCATTTGTTCAGCAAAAATCATTCCCCGTTCTTTGTCTAAATGAGCGTAGTCATTTGCGGCCTGAATAAACGTCTGGATTAAATAGCTAAGGAATGCTGGGCCGCATGACACAATATCAGAAGAAACTCTCGTTATGGATTCATCTATTTCAACCGGAACTGAAAATAATTTACAGCTTTGAATAAGATAGGCCTTCATGGTCGGCTGAATATCTTCAGGAAAGGTCAGTAAAGTTGCTCCTTGTAAGGCTCTGTTCGTAATACTTGGAATAATTCTGGCAGTCTGACATGGAACGGTATTATTCAGTTCTTCAACTGAAATTGGACTGGTAATGGACACAATACATTGTTCAGGGCGTAAATATTTATGGATTTGCTCCAGTAAAGGAATCACTTGTAATGGCTTTACACAGATAAAAATAATATCCGACTGCTTAACAACTTTTTCTGCAGTGGTCGATACATGAATGGAAGGATACTGGTCTGCAATGTCAAAGGCTCTGGATAATGTTCGATTATGAATCCACAAATCATCCTGTTCAATTACCCCGCTTGTTAACCATGCGTCAATGAGCACACTTCCCATGTTTCCTGTTCCGATGACTCCCCATTTCATTCCGCACCCTCCTTTACAGCCTATTGTCTTTTCTATTTGTATGATTATAAATCTTTATTTATGAAAAGAGGTCATGAAAATAAAAATGAAAGTGAATAAGCAAATTTTATTTAAAATATGGTTAGGTAGTATCATCGTCACTTTTATGCTGATTTTGATTTTTACAAGTAACAATCAGGATGATATGAAAGTCGTGAAGGAAGATACGGGTGTGGCTGATTCTGACAGCAATCTGGTGGAAGAAAAAGATTTGAATGCAGAAGAGAAAAAGAAGAATTCTGCTATAGTCGTAGATATAAAAGGAGCGGTTAAGAACCCGGGTGTTTATGAGCTGACTGCTAATGCCAGAGTAGATGATGCCATAACGATGGCAGGAGGACTATCTGAAACAGCAGATCCATTATCGGTGAATTTAGCAGAAAAAGTTTATGATGAGATGGCGATTGTCGTCCTGGAGGCCAATCAATACAGAGAGGCTGAAGAAAAAAGCGACGGTAGCAGTAAAATCCGTATAAACGATGCATCTGCGGAGGAACTGATGGAGTTAAGGGGAATTGGTGAGGCCAAAGCACAGGCAATTATTCAATATCGGGAAGAAAATGGCCGATTCCGTAATACCGAAGAATTAGTTAATGTTTCAGGCATTGGTGAAAAAACGGTTGAAAATTTTAAAGATGAAATTCTCATTCCGTAATTGCACGAATGATACAGAATAGGTAAACTTGTAAAAGAACATTAATCGACAAAAGGTGGGATACAAATGGAACGAATAGCATGGGATCAATATTTCATGGCTCAAAGTCATCTGCTTGCTATGCGAAGTACCTGTGAGCGATTAGCTGTCGGGGCCACGATTGTAAGAGATAAACGAATTATTGCAGGCGGATACAATGGGAGTGTGACAGGCAGTGTCCATTGTATAGATGAAGGATGCTATGTTATTGATGGCCACTGTGTCCGAACGGTTCATGCTGAAGTTAATGCTTTGTTACAATGTGCGAAATTTGGTGTACCGACAGAAGGTGCTGAGCTCTATGTTACTCATTTCCCATGCCTTCAGTGCTCGAAGGCTATTATACAAGGCGGGATTAAACGACTATTTTATGCAACAGATTATCATAACCATCCTTATGCTATCGAGCTTTTTAAAGAAGCTGGAGTTGAAGTAAAAAAAGTAGAGCTTGAATACTTAAATATTGATACAAAAGCACAGGAAAAGGTGAAGTTTTTATCCAGGATGCTGGACAAACTGGAGGCCTCAGGTGCCGGTAAAGAAGAGATGAAGGAACTGCGTGAAGAGGCCCATCACCTATTTACCACCCTTAATTAAGAAACCAGGTGAAGTTATTGAAAGGAAAATGGCATTATCTTTTGTTGATAGCCTTGTTTTCAATTTGGAATGAGTACTTATTATTATGGCTGGGATTGTGGGTTTTTTTATTTATTTCGTACATTCTGTATAAGAATAGACCTGGATCCTGGCTGTTTTTCTTTTTCTCCTCTGTTCTTTTGATCTACTTCTCCCTCTTGCCTCCCTTTGAATCCTCATTATGGAAAGACCATTCACATGAGGAATCCACCCTCATTCAGGGAACGATCACATCCAATCCAAGCATAAAGGAAGGCTACATCTCCTTAACTCTTGAAGAAACGAATACGTCTGAAAAGCTGCTAATTAACATCTATAGTGAGCAATCGGAATCCCTCCAAAAGTCTTCTTACCAGCACGGGGCCAAGTGTACGGTAACAGGAAAAATGAAGGTACCTGAAGAAGCACGAAATCCAGGGGCATTTGACTATCGTTCCTACTTAAAAAGTATGGGGATTTATCTGCAAATGAATATTCAGCAAAAGGATATCCATTGTGTGGGAAAGGACTGGATGGCCTATCCATTACAAGTCAAAAATCATCTTTTACAGTTCTTAAAGGAGCAGTACACGGATGAGAGCTATCATTGGATACAGGCTTTGATTTTCGGTGATAAGGATTTTCTTTCCGAGGAGATCATACAGGAGTTTCAGCACTGGAATTTGTCCCACTTGTTAGCCATCTCCGGCCTTCATGCAGGATTAATCATACTTTTTATCTATACAATCCTTAATCGAGTGTGTAAACTTTCCATCGAAACGAGCAGATATATCATCATGATTTTTCTTCCTGTCTATGCTGTTTTTGCAAGTGGAAACCCGCCTGTATTAAGAGCGGTAATGATGGCTGAGTTATTGTTTATTTTCTCAATCCTGGGACGCAGATGGCCAGTCACGGATGTTGTGAGTATAACCGCTATTTTATTATTACTGCAGAATCCACTGCTTATCTATCAGTTAGGATTTCAATTTTCTTTTCTGGTTACCTTCAGTCTAATCATGTCCGGAAATATTCTCCGCAGACTTCCTTCATACCTCTGGACGATGATTTATATCAGCTTTATCAGCCAAATGGTCTTAATCCCACTTCAAATACTCAACTTTTATTACATCAGCCCCTTGTCCATTTTTGCCAATTTGTTTTTTGTTCCTTACTTTTCCGCCCTGGTCATCCCTGTGTCTTTAATCGCTGTTTTATTTTCATGGCTTCCACCTCCTTTTACAGATGTGATTGATTTTTATTTCTCCAGGTTCCATGAGCCAATGCTGGTTTGGCTTTTGAATGAAGTTAAAGAAATTCAGCTTTTATGGGTGATTGGAGAAATATCAGTGATTGCAATAATAGCTTACTTTGCCGGTTTGTTTCTGTTTATGAAGCTGCTTGAGGTCAATCAGAAAATGAAAGCACTTTTTACAGCCACGTTGCTTATTGTTCTATTGATCGTGGTTCAGCTTCAGCCTTATCTGGACAGTAAAGGGACGGTTACCATGCTGGATGTAGGGCAGGGAGATACAATTGTGATTGAACTGCCTTATCGAGAGGGGGTTGTCATGATTGATGCAGCAAAGGAAATGTCTTTGAATAAAAGCGATGAAAAGAATCCTGGCAATCCAACGGCAGAATATGCGATAAAGCCTTACTTATGGTCAAAAGGAATCACAACCATTGATCATCTTATTGTTACTCATTTTGATCAGGATCACTTTGGCAGTTACACTTATTTGCAAAAGCATTTCAATATTGACCAATTGTATACAAACCCTGATTTTGAAGAATTTTTGCCTGCTCAGCCATCGTTGAACCCACACATACTCACAAAAGGGATGAAATTAATGATTGATGATTATATTTTTCATGTTTTATCTCCGCATGATGAGGGTACTTCACCATTAGATCAAAACAACCGCTCCATCGTTTTATATACCAAATTAGGAGATCGGACCTGGCTGTTTACCGGCGATATCGGCTCGGAGACAGAAAGAGAAATCATTGCAGACTATCCTGAGTTACAGGTGGATATTCTGAAAGTTCCTCATCATGGCAGTAAATATTCTTCATCTCAGTTATTTCTGGAGGCATTAAGACCTGATTTTGCCCTGATTTCAGCAGGTGAACATAATTTATATGGTCATCCCGCTCCTGAAACCCTTGCCCGACTTCAGCAAAATCATACGAAAATTCTGCGCACAGACATTCACGGAGCGATTCAGTATCGGTTTCATAAAATGGGTAGCACATTCCGGACCATGAATCCATAAAATATAATAGAACAAAGGCGGAAGCGCCCGTTTAGCGACGTACGGACTGGACTGAGCCGGAGGAGATAACGGAAACACGACGAACAGCGTGAGTCGATGTTGACTTATCGGACGGAAGTGAAGGAAGTCTCGCTAGTCGCTGGGCGCTGGAGCCGGACGTGGCCTCTCATGATTTCTTAGCCATAAATGGTTTACTTAATGAGGCCATAAAAAAAGAGAGACTGTAAAAACAGTCTCTCTTCTTAACCGCCTATAACTTGAAAAACAACACCAATAAAGAAAATTATCATAAAGAATAAAAATGAAAAGGTGAATCCTTTGATTGAGTCAATCACATCGTGGTTTTTAGATTGAACATTTTTTTCAAACTCGTTCACGATTACCCCTCCTATATCATTTCCTAGTATAAGCAAAATGCTCTGAAAAATCTATATGATTTAAAAAAAGTTCACAAATGATTTTCCAATTCCTGCTTTGTCAACACTTAACACCTATAAAACCATACTTAAAAACACATTCTAATTATGTAAGCAAACATCGTCTGAATGTCAGTTTCCCGGGACTGTGATTCAGACGTTCATATAGATTTTGGGGGAAATGGCCACCACCGTTTCCCTCTTTATCATATCACAAAGCGAGAGCTCTTGAAAATTTTTTCTCATCTCGGATTATAGTCATATAAATAAAAATTCTTTATACTTAAAGGACAAGCATAATATGAGGTGAGAGAGATGTCTTATGTAGAAGCTGTAAAATCCCTGAAAGAGTCAAAATATATTCCTCTTTATTTATTATTTGGTAATGAATCCTATTTAATACAGGATTTACAACATAAAATTATCCAGTCTGTTTTAGATGAAGAGCCTGAACAAGGTATGAATTTTAATGCCTTTGATATGGAGGAAACCCCGATACAGGAAGCAATTCTTGATGCCGAAACCTTTCCCTTTTTCGGCGATCGAAAGGTATTGCTATTAAAAAACGCTTCATTCTTTAAGGCTAAACTGGATAAAATCAAGGTGGAACATGATTTGAGTGTCCTGGAAAAGTATCTGGACCATCCGGTGGATCACACGGTTATCATTATCATTGCCCCATATGAAAAAATTGATGAACGAAAAAAAATCGTAAAGAAACTGAAAAAAACCGGACGTGTGGTAAAATGTGAGTCCCCAAGAGAATATGATTTGAAAACCTGGATTGATATGCTAGCCAAAGATTTAGGTATACATATTGAACCTCAGGCAACACAAAAGCTCATAGAGGAAATTGGTACTGACTTAATGTCTGTTCAAAAGGAATTGGAGAAGTTTTCTCTTTATGTAGATGAGGGAGAGCCCATTACAATTGAAGTGGTCGAAAAATTAGTGTCACGGCACACGGAATCATCTGCCTTTAAGATGATTGATGCTTTAATGAAAAAAGATATTACGGAGGCTATTGCGGTTTTTAAAGATTTGTCGAAGCGAAATGAAGAGCCGATAGCCCTCGTGGCTTTGCTTGCTTCCCAAATACGCTTAATTCTGCAATGTAAACTGATGAAGAATAAAGGCTATACCAAACAGCAAATGGATAAACAGATTAAGGCACATCCATACGCAATAAAGATGGCCCTTGATCGGGAGCGATATTTTAGTGTGGAGCAGTTATACGAAATGATGTCACTGCTGACCAATACGGATGAACAAATGAAAAGAGGAGAAATGGAGAAAGAGCTGGCATTCGAATTGCTGTTGTATCGTTTTGTCGAGAAAAGATCAGCGAAATAAGGAGATAATAAAAAGGAGCATTTCCCTTAAGGGAATGCTCCTTTTTTTATGACCATGTCCAGCCCGGCCCCCGATTGCTGAACAAACGGGCGCTTGTGCTTTGGAGACGGTTACGCTCCAAGCTCATTAATTTTTTTCGCTAGGTTGGCTTTCTTACGGTCTCCATTGTTTTTATGGATAATGCCTTTTTGAACGGCTTTATCAATGTTACGTGTTGCTTCTTTTAATGCAGCCTTTGCATCCTCTGCATTTTTCTGGTTAACAAGCTGTTCAACACGTTTAATGGAAGAACGCATTTCTGTTTTAAATGCCTGATTATGGTTACGTGATTCTTCATTAATTCTTACACGTTTAATAGCGGATTTAATATTTGCCAATTGATTCACCTCCTGAAGAAATATACGTTATTTCAGTTACTTTGTGAAGTAAACCTATCATCCTTTACCTATGAAATTCTGATAGTTGAACAAAAGCCATTTTACCAAAGCGAAGACAAGTTTTCAATAGATCAGTAAAGAAATTATGCTTGTCACATCAGAGGTCATGAAGTCTATCGTATAAGAAAGATTTCAGTTGGAAATCATGAGTTAATGAATGGAGGGACGTTGGATGGAAAAGAATGAAAAATTATATAAAGTTCGTACAGACCTTGCCATTGAAGCACGGGAAATGGTCGTCGAGCAGGAGGATAAAGAACAGGAAACGGAAGAGATCAAAGGGGTAAAGGTTAAGGAACGGGAAGAAGGCGACATGAAAATTACTTATGTGGAAATAGATGAAGAAGGCTCTGAAGCCATCGGTAAAAAAGCGGGCTCGTATTTAACCCTGGAAACACAGAGTATACGTACACAGGATACCCAAATGCAGACAGATACAGCGAATATCGTGGCACGTGAGCTTGAAAGGTATTTAGCCAAGCGAAATATAGACGATAGCGCTTCCTGTTTAATTGTTGGTCTGGGAAATCGAAATGTCACACCAGACGCCCTTGGCCCTTATACGGTAGATGATCTTCTTATAACCAGACATCTTTTTAAACTCCAGCCTGAGTATGTAGCAGACGGGTATCGCCCTGTTTCAGCTCTGTCCCCTGGTGTTATGGGATTAACAGGAATTGAAACGAGCGACATTATTTTTGGAGTCATCAATAAAGTTAAACCTGATTTTGTTATTGCTATTGATGCACTGGCTTCAAGGTCAATTGAGCGCGTAAATGCAACCATTCAGATTTCGGATACAGGTATTCACCCTGGTTCCGGGGTAGGGAATAAGCGAAAGGATTTAAGTGAAGAAACATTGGGCATTCCTGTCATTTCTATTGGAATTCCTACCGTTGTTGATGCTGTAACGATTACGAGTGACACCATTGATTTTATTCTGAAGCATTTTGGCCGGGAGATGAATGAACAGGGAAAACCTTCTAAGGCATTAACCCCTGCAGGTTTGAATTTTGGAGAAAAGAAAAAATTCACAGATGAAGATTTACCTGATGAAGAAAAAAGACAAACCTTCATGGGAGTTGTTGGAGGCCTGTCAGTAGACGAAAAACGCCAGCTAATTAAGGAAGTTCTTTCCCCATTAGGACACAATCTAATGGTTACACCAAAAGAAATTGATGGTTTTATCGAAGACACCGCCCATTTATTAGCATCCGGAATTAATGGAGCCCTCCACGAAGCCGTCCAAAAAGAAAACAAAGAAAACTTTACAAGGTAAATAGAAAAGCGGAGGCGACTGTTCAGGTCATGCGGGATAAGACAAAGACATGAAGTGGCATGTTTTTGGCCACGGAATAGCTTTGGCTTATATCCGCCTTGACCTAGGAGCCGCAGCTGGACAAAGAAAAGCGGAGGCGACTGTTCAGGTCATGCGGGATAAGACGAAGACATGGAGTGGCATGTATTTGGCCACGGAATGGCTTTGGCTTATCCCCGTACCTACCTGAAACCAAAAACATCCCACAACTGTAACCGCAATTTCCTTAGCATGACCTGGTAAATGTCTTTTCTATATTTTCAGGTTCTAGCATTTATCTCACTTACATATAGTCTTAATAGAGTTCATAGAATAGTTTTTTCGGATGATGAAGGAAATGGGGAGCTGATAGAATGATTCGGTTTACGTTAATCTTCTTTTTCATGATTATTTTGTTTTTAACAGGTGTCATTGTTGGTTTTGATCAGGCTGGAACAGGAATGAATAAATTAAGTGGGAATGAAACGGAAAACTATGATGCTCTGGTTGTTAATAACAATGAAGAACCCTACGAAGTTGAAGTGATGGGACAATCACTGGATAAAAAATCAATAGAGGAAAAAAAAGAATCTTATCAGGAGATTCAAGGAGGATCATTAACGGGAAAAATAGCTTCTGCCATAGAAACTGGGGTAAAATGGTTTTATAACCTGCTCGTCACAGGTGCTTATCAGATATCTGATTTGATTTACCGATTGTAACGCAGGTGGAAAAAGAAAAATCCTCCCGTATATGATGTTTGATTGAATGATTTTCCTCCTATTGCTATAATCAACATAGCATTGTGGTTGCAAAAAACAGGAGTGAGGATTTTGACTAACGTAAACCAGAAGAACATACGAAACTTTTCGATCATTGCTCATATTGACCATGGAAAGTCTACTTTGGCTGATCGAATTTTGGAAAAAACAAAAGCTCTGTCTCAAAGAGAGATGAAGGAACAGTTTCTTGATGGTATGGATTTAGAACGTGAACGGGGAATTACCATCAAGCTGAATGCTGTTCAATTGCAATACACCTCAAAATCAGGTGAAGATTATGTGTTTCATTTAATTGATACCCCAGGGCATGTGGATTTTACATATGAAGTATCTCGTAGTTTGGCAGCCTGTGAGGGTGCAATTTTAGTTGTGGATGCCGCGCAGGGAATTGAGGCACAAACGCTTGCCAACGTTTATTTGGCGATGGATAATGATCTGGAAATCATTCCGGTTATTAATAAAATTGACCTGCCAAGTGCGGATACAGAGAGGGTTAAACAGGAAATAGAGGATGTAATAGGAATTGATGCTGATGATGCTGTTTTAGCGTCTGCCAAGTCAGGTATAGGAATTGATGAAATCCTGGATCGTATCGTTGAAGATATTCCTGCCCCTCAAGGCAATCCGGACGAACCACTTAAAGGACTTATTTTTGATTCCTTATATGACTCCTATCGAGGTGTAATTTGTTATATCACGGTAAAAGAAGGCAGTATCAAGGTTGGCGATAAAATTCAAATGATGGCCAATGGGAAAGAATTTGAAGTAAATGAACTTGGTGTATTCAATCCCAATCCTGTTCCAAAAGATGAGCTGTCCGTTGGGGATGTAGGTTTCTTAACGGCATCTATCAAAAATGTAGGAGATTCCAGAGTAGGGGATACCATTACACTGGCGAATAACCCGGCTAAGGAGCCTTTGCCGGGCTATAAGCGGCTGAACCCAATGGTTTACTGCGGATTATTCCCGGTTGATTCGAATGCCTATAATGATTTGAGGGAAGCATTAGAGCGCCTGGAATTAAACGATTCATCCCTTCAGTATGAGCCTGAGACTTCACAGGCACTTGGGTTTGGCTTCCGCTGTGGATTTCTGGGGCTTTTACACATGGAAATCATTCAGGAAAGAATTGAACGGGAATTTAATATTGATTTAATCACGACTGCTCCAAGTGTTATCTATGAAGTAGAGGTAGAGAATGAAGAAGTAAAAACCATTGAGAATCCTTCTTTAATGCCTGATTCTCAAATAATTTCTGAAATTCGTGAGCCCTTTGTAAATGCTACAATCATGGTGCCGAACGATTTTGTCGGACCGGTGATGGAGATTTGTCAGGGTAAACGTGGTGAATTTATGGATATGCAATACTTAGATGAAAATCGTGTAAATATTGTTTATGATATCCCGCTGTCGGAAATTGTTTATGACTTTTTTGATCAGCTTAAATCACAAACGAAGGGTTATGCATCCTTTGATTATGAATTAAAAGGATATAAACCATCCAATCTTGTAAAAATGGATATTCTTCTAAATGGAGAACAAATTGATGCATTATCCTTCATTGTCCATCGGGATTTCGCTTATGAACGGGGAAAAAGTATTGTGGAAAAGCTGAAAAACATTATACCAAGACAGCAATTTGAAGTTCCTGTTCAGGCGGCGATTGGAAATAGCATTGTTGCACGTTCGACCATTAAAGCAATGCGGAAAAATGTGCTTTCCAAATGTTATGGTGGTGATATCTCCAGAAAGAGAAAGCTGCTTGAGAAGCAAAAAGAAGGTAAAAAACGCATGAAGATGGTGGGGAAAGTAGAAATTCCGCAAGAAGCATTTATGTCAGTCCTCAAAATGGATGATGATGATTAATGATAAGCGAAAGGAGCTGCCGCAGGATATATTCTTGCGGTTTTCCTATTAGAATAAATTATAACGAAGGGTGAGAGGCCAGTGGTCCAATCAGTTTATATTCACATCCCTTTTTGTCATGAGATTTGTCATTATTGTGATTTCACAAAAATTTACTATAATGAATCTCTGGCCAGCCAATATCTGGATGCCCTGCAAAAAGAGATTGAACTTTATATAGGGGAAAACAAACGAAAAGTCAAAACCATTTATATTGGAGGAGGGACCCCGACAAGTCTATCCAATGCTCAATTTGAAAGGCTCCTGCAAATCGTTAACAAATACTTTGATGTGAGCAGCAGTGAATTTACGCTTGAAGCAAACCCGGGTGAATTCTCCCTGGAAAAAGCAAAAATGCTTTCACATTATGGTGTGAATCGCATTTCCCTGGGTGTTCAAGTATTAGATGATGATTTCTTGAAAATGCTAAACCGAAATCATCAGGTAAAAGACGTTGATCAGACCGTACATGCGCTGCAATCGAATGGTTTGACAAATATTAGCATGGACTTTATTTATGCTTTGCCAAATCAGACCCGGGAGCATTTCGATCGTACTTTACAAGCGGCATTGGACTATCAATTGCCGCATTACTCGGCGTATGCTCTCCAAATTGAACCGAAGACGATTTTTTATATTCGATACAAAAAAGGGAAATTAAGCAAACCGCCTGAAGAGGTTGAAGCAGATATGTATGAAAGTCTAGTGAACAAAATGGAACGTCACGGTCTCTTCCACTATGAGATCAGTAACTTCGGGAAACCCGGCTATGAAAGCCAGCACAACCTCGTATACTGGGATAATGCATACTACTTTGGTTTTGGAGCCGGCGCCCATGGCTATATCGAAGGGAAACGGCTGGTTAATCTTCGTCCAGTTAACCATTACATTGATTCTTTAATGGAAAATAAAAAACCTGTTTTACATGAAGAGGTCATAACGAAAAAAGAACAAATTGAAGAGGAAATGTTTCTGGGATTACGAAAAGCCAGTGGTGTATCCAAAGCAGACTTCTATAAAAAATATGGAACAAGGATGAACAACCTTTATCACAAAGAAATGACGGAGCTAAAGGAGAAGGGCTGGTTAATAGAAGAAGAGGGTGCTGTAAAACTTACACCTCAGGGCAGGCTTTTCGGAAATGATGTCTTCGCAGCCTTTCTGCTTGATGATGACGTCATCTTCAGTTAACTTTATCACGCATTAACATCACTTTATGATGTTTCCTGCTATCAGCTTTATTATTGACAATCCTATATCCGTTTGATAAGTTATTATTAGAATTAGCACTCAATAAGAAAGAGTGCTAACAGAGGTGATCATCTTGCTTACAGAACGTCAATTGCTTATCTTACAAGTGATAATTGATGACTTTATCCAGAGTGCTCAGCCGATAGGTTCAAGAGCCATCGCCAAAAGAGATGATGTAAAGTATAGTTCCGCAACCATTCGAAATGAAATGGCTGATTTGGAGGATCTTGGATTTTTGGAGAAAACCCATTCCTCATCCGGCCGGGTACCTTCTGAACGAGGGTATCGGTTTTATGTTGATCACTTAATGTCACCATTCTCGTTATCAAATAAGGACATCAGACGAATTCATACGATGTTTGGCGAACAGCTGATGGAATTTGAACGAGTGGTAAATAAGTCTGCCCAAATTCTTTCTGATCTGACCAACTATACGTCGATTATTTTAGGACCGGAAGTATTTGAGACAGAACTCAAACAACTGCAAATTCTGCCATTAAATAAACATTCAGCTGTTGCGATTCTGGTTACCAATACTGGACATGTAGAACATCGCTCCTTTACAATTCCGGTTGAACTGGATCCATCTGAGATTGAAAAAACGGTTCGTATTTTAAATGAGAAGCTACAGGGTGTACCTATTTATAAATTAAACCAGAAGATTGAGAGTGAAGTGGTGACATTACTGAGGAAGCATACGAACAATTTTAAGAATACCTATGACTATATTCAGGCTGCACTATTCAGTGAGCAGCCCGCCAAGCTTTATGTGAGCGGCCGGACAAATATTATGAATCAGCCGGAGTTTAAAGATATCGATAAGGTGCGGGATTTATTTTCAGCGATTGATGAAGAAGGAGAAATTGCTCCTTTGCTCAGGTCCCACAATCAGGGAGTCAATGTTGTCATTGGCCATGAGAATGAACTGGAGGCTATGAAGGATTGCAGTTTAATTACTGCTTCGTATACATTAGGTGATGAGCACATGGGAACCATTGCTTTATTAGGTCCGACCCGTATGGACTATTCCAAAGTGGTGTCACTGTTAAATGTTCTTTCTGGACAAATGAGTAAAACCTTCAGAGCATGGTATCAAAACTCTTAGAATAGGCAATAGATAATAGATGGGGATGGCAGTTTTGCCCCATCCATCTTTTTGGTTTAACTAACTTGGTATATTACTTAGTATATTTTTATAATCAAGACTTACATCTCTATATGCTTTGTTCTTTAAATCTTTAATGTTTCATGATATATTCTAAAACGGTTATTTTGTTTGAGGGAAAGAGAGGTGACAGTAATGAGCGAGGAAAACAAAGAAGAAGCAGTGGAAAACATGGATGAACAGGAAGAACTCAGAACTGAAGATGACACTCAGGAGAACACTGCAGAAGAAGTGACAGTTGAAGATGCAGAAGTGGAAATACAGCAGGATGATACACAAGATAACAATTCTCAGGCACATGAGGAAGAGCTTGAAGCTGTAAAGAAAGAGAAAGATGAGATGCAAAATAAACTATTAAGAGTACAAGCTGATTTTGATAACTTTAAGCGTCGTGCAAAAAAAGATCGGGAAAATGACCTTAAGTATAAATCTCAGGAAGTGGTTACAGAACTTCTGCCAATATTAGATAACTTTGAGCGTGCCCTGCAGGTGGATGTTGATGGGGAATCAATGGAAAACTTCGTTGATGGCATGAATATGATCTATCGCCAGCTCGTTTCAACTATGGAAAAGGCTGGAGTTGAAGAAATAGAGGCAGAAGGAAAAACCTTTGATCCGAATATACACCAGGCTGTTATGCAGGACTCAAATGAGGAAAAAGAATCGAACACCGTTACGGAAGTTTTGCAAAAAGGTTATATGTTAAAGGACCGTGTCATTCGTCCGGCAATGGTGAAAGTAAACCAGTAACCTGTCTACATAAATAGAATTAAAGGAGGAAGAAGGATTATGAGTAAGATTATTGGAATCGACTTAGGTACAACAAACTCTTGTGTTGCTGTTATGGAAGGCGACGAATCAAAAGTAATTCCAAACCCTGAAGGAAACCGTACAACACCATCTGTTGTAGCGTTTAAAAATGGTGAACGTCAAGTAGGAGAAGTGGCTAAGCGTCAGGCCATCACCAATGAAAATACGATTATTTCTATTAAACGTCATATGGGAACAGACTATAAGGTAGAAATTGAAGGTAAAGAATATACGCCTCAGGAGATTTCTGCGATTATCCTTCAGCATCTAAAGTCCTATGCTGAAGATTACTTAGGTGAAACGGTAGAAAAAGCGGTTATTACTGTACCTGCCTATTTCAACGATGCAGAGCGTCAGGCAACTAAAGATGCAGGTAAAATTGCCGGTCTGGAAGTAGAGCGAATTATTAACGAACCTACTGCTGCCGCTTTAGCTTACGGAATCGATCAGGATAAAGACCAGACTGTATTAGTATATGACCTTGGTGGAGGTACTTTTGACGTATCTATTCTGGATATTGGTGACGGTACCTTTGAAGTTGTTTCCACTGCAGGTGATAACCGTCTTGGTGGTGACGATTTTGACCAGGTGATTATTGATCACATGGTTTCTGAATTTAAGAAAGAAAATGGTATTGACCTTTCCAAAGATAAAATGGCTCAGCAGCGCCTGAAAGATGCCGCGGAAAAAGCGAAGAAAGAGTTATCTGGTGTAAGTCAGACCCAAATTTCCCTGCCATTTATTACAGCAGGAGATGCAGGCCCATTACACCTGGAAATGAATTTAACCCGTGCTAAGTTTGAAGAGCTATCCAATGACTTAGTCGAACGTACCATGGGACCTACTCGCCGTGCGCTTCAGGATGCAGACTTAAGTTCAAGTGATATTGATGAAGTTATTCTTGTAGGTGGATCTACCCGTATTCCAGCTGTTCAGGAAGTTCTACGTAAGGAAATCGGAAAAGATCCTTCTAAAGGCGTAAACCCGGACGAAGTAGTAGCTCTTGGTGCAGCTATTCAAGGTGGAGTGCTGCAAGGTGACGTTAATGATGTTGTACTATTAGACGTAACCCCACTATCTCTTGGTATCGAGACGATGGGTGGCGTAACAACCAAACTGATTGAACGGAATACAACCATCCCAACAAGTGAATCTCAAGTATTCTCAACTGCCGCTGACAATCAGACTGCTGTTGATATTCACGTACTGCAGGGCGAAAGAGAAATGGCACAAGACAATAAAACTCTTGGCCGTTTCCAATTAACCGATATTCCACCAGCACCACGTGGTGTACCACAAATTGAAGTAACCTTTGACATTGATGCGAACGGTATTGTAAATGTTCGTGCGAAGGATAAGGGTACAAATAAAGAACAGTCTATTACCATTAAATCTTCTTCCGGTCTTTCCGATGATGAAGTAGAGCGTATGGTTAAAGAAGCGGAAGAAAATGCCGAGGAAGATAAAAAGCGTCGTGAAGAAATTGATCTTCGTAATGAAGCTGATCAGCTCGTCTTTACAACAGATAAAACCATCAAGGATTTAGGTGAACAAGTAACAGACGAAGAAAAGCAAAAGGCTGAAGATGCAAAAGAAGCATTGAAGAAAGCACTTGAAGGCGAAGATATGGAAGAGATTAAAGCGAAGAAGGAAGCATTGGAAGAACAGGTTCAAGCTCTTTCTGTAAAACTTTACGAGCAGGCTCAACAGCAAGCTGATCAGGCTCAGGGAGCAGAGCAGGGTGCTGCAGAAGGTTCAAACGATGATGTAGTAGATGCAGACTATGAAGAAGTAAACGACGATAATCAAAATAAGTAAGCTGAAAATGATAAAGCTTCCATTTAACTGATCTATTTATTGAAAAAGTCAAAGTCAGGGGATATCTTGGCTTTGGCTTTTTTACACGTTAAGTTCAGTAACTGTAAATCGCTGTTAGATTGCACATCATTAACCAGTAATGTTATGATAAACTTTATGTGAGAAGAGTCGGGAGAGTGATTGGCAAGTGAGTAAACGAGACTATTATGAAGTACTTGGAGTATCCCAGGATGCTTCAAAAGACGAAATTAAGAAAGCATACCGGAAGCTTGCAAGAAAATACCACCCGGATGTAAGTAAAGAAGAAGATGCAGCGGACAAATTTAAAGAAGTAAAAGAAGCATATGAAGTATTAAGTAACGAGCAGAAACGGGCTCAGTATGACCAATTCGGTCATGCAGGTGCCAATGGTGGTGCCGGTCAGGGTGGATTCGGTGGCTTTGGTGCCGAAGACTTTGGCGGATTTGGTGATATTTTTGATATGTTCTTCGGCGGTGGCAGACGTCGTGATCCAAATGCACCAAGACAGGGTGCAGATCTTCAGTACACCATGGATTTAACATTTGAAGAAGCTATATTTGGAAAAGAAACTGATATCCAAATACCAAAAGAGGAAAACTGTGATACGTGTAACGGAACAGGAGCAAAGGCTGGAAGTCATCCGGAAACATGTTCTCACTGTGGCGGTTCAGGCCAACTAAATCAGGAGCAGAATACTCCGTTTGGTCGCGTGGTTAACCGTCGTGTTTGTCATTATTGTCAGGGAACTGGAAAAATTATTAAAGACAAATGTAATACTTGCGGTGGATCTGGTAAAGTGAAAACCCACAAAAAGATTCACATTTCCATTCCAGCTGGTATCGATAATGGTCAGCAAATTCGTGTAGCGGGTCACGGAGAACCTGGTGTGAATGGTGGACCTGCGGGTGATCTGTTTGTCGTAGCAAGAGTACAGCCTCATGAGTTCTTTGAGCGTGATGGCGATGATATTCGCTGTGAGCTTCCTCTGACATTTACACAAGCAGCCTTAGGCGACGAGCTTGAGGTACCAACTGTCCATGGGAAAGTGAAATTAAAGGTTCCAGCTGGTACGCAAACAGGCACCTTTTTCAGGCTGAGAGGCAAAGGAGCACCGAATGTCCATGGACGTGGTCAAGGTGATCAGCATATTAAAGTTCGCGTGATCACACCGAAAAACCTTAGTGACCGTCAGAAAGAATTGCTTCGTGAATTTAATGAAATCAGCGGCAATGAAGCAACTGATGAGCAGCAGGACAATATTTTTCAACGTATGAAACGGGCTTTCAAAGGTGAGGCATAATACCGGTGGAAAAGGGTATAGTTAGTAAAATTAAAATAAAGTGAGTTGATTACCTGTGAAATGGTCTGAAATCTGCATCCATACGACAAATGAGGCAATCGAGCCCATCTCGAATATTTTACATGAGATCGGGGCTAGTGGTGTGGTCATTGAAGATGCGTATGATTTAGTGAAGGATCATGACTCGATGTATGGTGAAGTGTTTGAACTTGACCCGGAAGATTATCCGGAAGAGGGTGTTTACGTAAAAGCCTATTTGCCTGTCAACAGTTTCCTGGGTGAGACCGTGGATCAAATTAAACAGGCCATTAATAATTTGATTCAGTTTGACATTGACATTGGTGCAAATAAAGTAACCATCAGTGAAATTCATGAAGAGGAATGGGCAACCGCCTGGAAAAAATACTACAAGCCTGTAAAAATTTCAGAAAAAGTAACGATTATTCCTACCTGGGAGGACTATGAGCCGGTGGAAAGTGATGAAATTATTATTGAACTTGACCCGGGAATGGCTTTTGGTACCGGAACTCACCCAACAACGGTCCTCAGCCTGCAGGCGCTTGAACAATACGTTCAAAAGGATGACACGGTTCTGGACGTGGGTTCCGGCTCCGGTGTTCTAAGTATTTCATCGGTACTCTTCGGTGCTGAACAGGTTTACGCCTATGATTTAGACGATATAGCAGTAAAAAGCACAACCATTAATGCCAAGCTGAATAAAGTACATGAACAAATCGAAGCGAAGCAGAACGATCTGCTAAAAGGTGTAGATGTGCAGGCAGATGTTATTGTTTCCAATATTTTAGCTGAAATCATTGTTCAATTTACCGAGGAAGCCTTTAATCTTCTGAAGCCAGGTGGTGTCTTTATCACATCAGGTATTATACAAGGCAAAAAAGAAGAGGTTAGAAACAATTTAGAGTCGATTGGTTTTGAAATTATTGAAACCAATCAAATGGAGGATTGGATTTCATTTGTAGCAAAAAAACCTTCTGAATGAAAGTAGGTACGGTACTGTGCAGCGATATTTTGTTCCAGAGTCTGGATGGACAGACAGCAAAGTCGTTTTAAGAGATGATGATGCACACCATATATCCAATGTCATGCGGATGACAGCAGAAGACCAGATTATATGTAATCATCCAAAGGGAAGAGCAGCTTTATGTCAAATTGAAGACGTTTCACCAGAAGAGGTTTCTGCACGAATTTTGGACTGGCTGAATGAGCATAAAGAGATGCCTGTTAAAGTTACGATCGCCCAGGCTCTGCCTAAAGGGGATAAACTCGATTTAATTGTTCAAAAAGGAACAGAGTTGGGGGCACATGCTTTTATCCCTTTTAAAGGTGATCGTTCCATTGTAAAATGGGATCAGAAGAAAGCTGATAAAAAAATCAGACGCCTGGAAAAAATAGCAAAGGAAGCGGGTGAGCAATCACACCGGACTTCTATTCCATCGATTCACCATATGAAAAGTTTTAAAGAACTTTTGCTGGCTGCGGATCAATTTGATCACCTGATTGTTGCCAGTGAAGTAGAAGCAAAAAAGGAATCACCGACTCTTTTGGGGAATATTATCAGTACCATTCAACCTGATGAGCATGTTCTCATCGTGGTAGGCCCTGAAGGAGGATTCTCACAGCAGGAATTGGAACAGCTTATGAAAGAGAATTTTTATTTTACACGCTTTGGACCGAGAATTTTAAGAACGGAAACAGCTCCATTGTATTTTCTTTCTGTAATGTCGTACCAATTTGAGGAATTGAGGTGATGGTCGTGCCAACTGTAGCTTTTCATACGCTGGGCTGTAAAGTAAATCATTATGAAACGGAAGGTATTTGGAATTTTTTCAAGGAACACGGCTACGAACGAGTGGATTTTGATCGAAAATCAGATGTATATGTCATTAATACGTGTACAGTGACGAATACAGGTGATAAAAAGAGTCGTCAAACGATTCGTCGTGCAGTTCGTAAAAATCCGGATGCTGTAGTATGTGTCACCGGCTGCTATGCACAAACATCTCCCGGTGAAATTATGGAAATACCGGGTGTGGACGTTATTGTAGGTACACAGGATCGCAAAAAAATGATTGAATACATAGAGGAATATAAGAAAACCCGTCAGCCGATTAATGGCGTACAAAAAATTATGAAAACCCGAGAATTTGAAGAGATGGATGTACCCGCATTTACGGACCGGACACGAGCATCTCTTAAAATTCAGGAGGGCTGCAATAATTTCTGTACGTTCTGTATTATTCCGTGGGCCCGTGGTCTGCTCCGTTCCCGTAATCCGGAAGATGTTTTAACACAGGCGCAGCAGCTGGTGGATGCAGGCTATAAAGAGATTGTGTTAACGGGTATTCATACAGCAGGCTATGGTGAGGATATGAAGGATTATAACTTCGCCCAGCTCTTACGTGATCTGGAAAGCAAGGTGGATGGACTGAAACGAATCCGGATTTCTTCCATTGAAGCAAGTCAGATTACCGATGAAGTGATTGATGTGTTGGATAAATCCAGGAAAATTGTCCGTCACCTGCATATTCCATTACAAGCAGGTTCAGATACAGTCTTAAAGAGAATGCGCAGAAAATATACAACCGATTTTTATAAGCAGAGAATTGACAAAATCAAAAAAGCTCTTCCGGGGCTTGCGATTACTTCTGACGTCATTGTAGGATTCCCGGGGGAAACAGAAGAAGAATTTATGGATACCTATAACTTTGTTAAAGAAATCGGTTATTCAGAGTTGCACGTATTTCCATATTCAAAGCGTACAGGTACACCTGCAGCGCGTATGAAGGATCAGGTAGATGATGAAACAAAGCATGACCGTGTTCATCGCTTAATTGAGCTTTCCAATCAATTAGCTAAAGAATACGCATCCAAATATGAAGGGGAAGTACTGGAGGTTATTCCGGAAGAACACTCCAAAGAAGATCCCGACAGCAATATCTATGTTGGATATACAGATAATTATCTGAAAGTAAAAGTGGAAGCAACAGAGGACATGATTGGAAAACTTGTCAGAGTGAAGATTACCAAATCAGGCTATCCATATAATGAAGGACAGTTTGTCAGGGTAATGGATGATGCACCAGTTGATGATGAGGTTTCTTTATCTTCTTAAAAATTGTGGAGGTTAACTTTATAGTTAACCTCTTTTTTGTGATTTAGAAAGAACTACTCACTTAGCCGTCGTCTATTAAAGATGAACCAGGATCCCCCTAATAAAATCAACAAACTTCCTGAAATATAGTAAATCGCTGTTAATGAGTATAATTCAAGTATTAAATAGGAAACAAATGGTCCTAAAGCGGCACCTACATCAACCACAACGGTGTGGGCTGTAATCATTTTTACCCGATCAGTTCGTGCAGCGGCACTTGTAGCCAAGGTATCTGTTGTTGTAACAAACATCGTGGATATGAGTTGAAAAACCAATAGACCAACAATTAGTATAATGATAGATTCGATATTTCCCAAAAAGATGAGCAGTATTCCACCACCAAATAAGGGAATAAACAAAATGCTGACCATAGACTTGGCTGAATCCAGTATTTTTCCAACTAATGGAGCTATAAACGGATCCCATCCCCAGCGTATAGCTTGAATCATACCTGCAAGCGTAGCTGCCCCAAGGGTGATTTGTAAGATCGTCCATTCATCTGTATAAACTCGCTCAATAAGAGGACTTAATGTGGAAGCGAACAGTCCGAATACGATAAAACCCATGCTCATTCCTGTTAGTAAGACCATTCCAATATAAGGCGTAAACCAATTTGCTCTTTCGTAATCTTTTTCTTTTTCTTCCTCGTTTTTTGTGTGTTTTATCCCTGGTACTAAAAATGAAATCGCTGGTAACACCAATAATCCAACAAGAGCAAACAATGATGTAACAAAAACAACTGATGTTTGATCAACAAGGAGTCCGCCTGCGAGCATACCTACTAAGCCACCAAGGCCCCACAATCCATTATACAAACCAACATAATTTCCTCTATTTTGATGATTGGCCACATCAATGACGGTCAGATATCCACCTAAGCGAAGAAGGGACCAGGCCACTCCCCACAGAGCACGCATGATGACCAGTAGCCAAAATTGATGTAATAGTCCGTAAGACATAGTAGTAAGTACAGCTAATATTACAGCGAAGAACATACCTGTCCTGATCTGATAATGTTGATAAAATAGGCCAACTAAAGGGTTGATAGGTAACCGGATAAATCGGTTAATAGATAAAAGAATTCCGATTTGCCAGAGAGCGGTTAAGCCAAACTCTTCCCAGTAGATAGGGAGAACAACAAATAACATGGAGTCGCCCATTACTCCAATGGCTGTTATTAATGCAATACCGACAACTCTACTCTTTTGGGAAACCATCATTTGTCGCTCATGAAGTTCATTTGCTGTTTCTTATGGACTTTTACGGGTAATTGTACAAAATTCATAACATCATCCTCCTATGTGTTATTCTACGTTTTTAAAAGAGGAAAAAAAGTGTATAATTATTTTAATTCTATTTCACCTTTTTTTAAATGGAGGATTTTACGTTTATGAATTTGTTGGAACATTATGAAGTTTTAACTTACCATTTAAAAGAAATGAATAAAGATATCCCCATTACCATGAATACTCTGGCTAATGTATTATCATGCACACTTCGCAATGCTAAAGTTATTGTTCGAAACCTTGAAGGGGCGGGGTGGATTATGTGGAAACCAGGCCAGGGGAGAGGGCATTATTCTAAAATTCGATTATTAGCGAATCTGGATGATTTAGTTATGAATAAAGCGAAAGAGATTGCTTTAAAGTCAATTGATGAATCCATAACTTACATACGTAAGTTTAGTTACTACCCAAAAATACAACAAGAATTTATAGATTGGATTTTTTACTCCTTTTTAGATGAGAGTAACGATTATAAAGAGGGTGAAATCGACCGATTGCAGTTCCCCTCTTATCGAACGTTACCAGTACTGGATCCGGCTTTAATAAACCGTCGTACGGAAAACCATTTTATGAGGCATATTTTTAATCAACTAGTAACCTATGATGAGGAAAAGAATCAACATCTTCCTCAGTTGGCACACCATTGGCGGCATGATCATAACTATACTACGTGGATTTTTTATTTAAGAAAAAATGTTTATTTTCACCACGGTAAAGAAATGACAGCTGATGATGTTTGTTACAGTATTGAAAGACATCGAAATAATTTTTCAGGCTATCAATGGATGACCGATTTTATACATAATGTACTTCCTCTTAACAGGTATACAGTAAAATTTGAACTCGAATCCTCTGTTCCATATTTCCTGCATTTAGTAGCTTCCTTAGGAGGAAGTGTTGTTCCAAATGAAAAAATAAGGAACTTTAAACGTATTCCTATTGGTACAGGCCCATTCCAAGTAAGAGAAAATAATAAAGAAAAGCTTATATTGCAAGCATTCAAAAATTATTATGATATTCGACCGTTATTAGATGAAGTATCAATCTATTTTTTTCCATGGCTTTATGAAAATAAAGATACGAGCCCTTTTACAAATGAGAATGAATTGAACTTTTATCATTATCCATATAAACAAAAGAAGTTAGAGTATTTCGAACAATATAAAGTCATTGATCGGGGTAGCAAACAGTTGATTTTAAATATGAATCGGGGAATACTTGCTTATGATCCACTACTTCGAAAAGCAATCTTTCATTCTCTCTTACCTGAAAAGTTGATTCGTGATTTAAAGGGAAATCGATTTATTCCAGCTTCCCGAATGGTATCCCAATTTGAAGACGAAAGGTCTATAGACCGTGACTTTTCGATTGCAAAGATTTGCCTTAAAAGAAGCAGTTACAATGGAGAGCAATTAAATCTCTTCACTTATAATGGTGCCGGGAATGAAAGTGATGTAAAATGGATTCAAAAAGAACTGCAGCAATTAGGGATTAAAGTATCCCTTCACTTTTTACCTTATGAAGAATTACACAAGCAGCATTTAGTTGAACATGCAGATATGTTATTAGAAGAACAGCTTACTGATGAAAGCCTGCTCTATACTTATCTATCAACTTTCAAAGGGAATCAAAGTTTATTAAGGAAACACCTGCCTGATTGCTTTCTAAAAGAAATAGATTTATTGCTGCAATCAAGGAGAGAATATGATCTTTTAAACTCTTTAAAGGATTTAGAAGATCGAGTTCACAAACAAAACGGACTGAATCAATTATATCGCTTACAACAATTTGCTATATATCCCAGGAATCTAAAAGGCATACACATAAATGCGTTAGGATGGGTTGATTATACAAATCTTTGGTACCTAAATTCCTAGATTCCACATCCTTTAGAATTATAAAACATCCAAATGAATCGCGATGTTAACAGATATTGCTTAATGAAGTAAAGAAAAATAGCACAGGGGTAGGATAAAATGATTCATATTTTGTACATAGAAGATGAAGTTGAGATAGGTAGATGGGTCACCCGGAATTTAATGGAAAAAGGGTATGAAGTGAAGTGGCTCAAATCAGGGGAAGAGATTGATTTCTATATGATCAATGCCGATTTAGTCATTCTGGATGTAATGCTCCCTGGATTAGATGGCTTCTCCATTGGTAAGCGGATAAAAAATACGAGCAGGGATTTGCCCGTCTTAATGCTTTCCGCACGTACAGCCATTGAGGATAAAGTGGAAGGACTCAGCTTTGCAGATGATTATATAACCAAACCCTTTCATCCGGATGAACTAGCGGCACGAATTAAAGTGCTGTTAAGGCGCT
Organism: Salinibacillus aidingensis; assembly: GCF_039522525.1. Lineage (GTDB taxonomy): Bacteria > Bacillota > Bacilli > Bacillales > Alkalibacillaceae > Salinibacillus > Salinibacillus aidingensis. Next base: position 430,838 of record NZ_BAAADO010000001.1, on the reverse strand, counting down.
TTAACAAAAGTGATGAGCATATCCATCTTCACCACCTAACGATTCATACAAAGGATTTACAAATTATAAATCGGGATTCGGATGAAGAAATTTTATTAACAGGTAAGCAATACCAGCTCTTTCAGTATTTTCTCCGTCACTTAAATCAGATTTTAACAAAAGAGCAATTGTATGAAGCGGTATGGGGCGAGGAGTTCTTAGAAGGGGATAAAACATTAATGGTACATATACGGTATTTAAGAGAAAAGCTTGAGAAGGACCCGGCCAAGCCTCAAATTATTGAAACCATTCGTGGCATTGGGTACAGGGTAAAACAATGAAAAAATTCTTTAAATCCTTACTGGCAAAGTATATATTAATCATCCTTACCGCTTTATTTATTATACAGATTGGCTTTTTTGTACCTGCCTTCCTGTTCATTTTTACCAGTAATCAAGAGGAAACGGAAAGGCAGGCAGCGTCAATCGAGGAACAGTGGCATAATGAAGCAAGTGATATAGAACGGATGACAAAGGGAACAATTCTGGACCATTTTAAACAATGGAAACAGCAGTATCCTCAATCATCCATGTTCTGGGTGGATAACCATGGTAATTTGTCTGCTCAACTCGACGTAACAGCAGAGTTGCCGGATGAATGGACACCTGCATTTACAGCGCAATTTATCAAGGAACGGTATGATGAGGATCCCTTTACAGTCATTGCTTTTGCAGGGAATAACCAGAATCATGGGTTTATTGTTTTTGAACTGCCCCGGTCAGCTTTATCTCAGGATACGAACCAATTCAGCCAATTAGGAGGCCGGACATTTTCCATCATTGCTTTAACGATTATTCTATTCTTTATAATGATCTCTCTACTATTTTTCAGAGGTATAAGAAAGCGGTTAGTTGCCTTGCAGGAAGCCATGGAGATTAGGGACACAGACCGGCTTCCTGTTTCGATTGATGTAAAAAAGAATGATGAAATCGGTCAGCTGGAATCAACCTTTAATCAAATGGTGAGTGAATTAAGGGAGAGTAAACAGCGGGAACAGGAGGAAGAGCAGCTTCGAAGGGAATTGATTGCGAATTTATCCCATGACTTAAGAACCCCATTAACGAAAATGAGGGCTCATCTATATTCAATTTCCAAGGAAACATTATCAGCGAATGGAGTACAGGCGGTACAGGTTATGGAGGAAGCCATGGAAAAGCTTGACCGGTTAATTGAAAATCTTATGTCTTACACGCTACTGACAGCGAGGAAAATGAATTATAAACCTGAAAGCATTGATATCATTCGTCATTTGCGAACTTCTATGGCATCCTGGTACTCTATTTTCGAAAAAGAAGGTTTTGAAATTGATGTAGAACTGAAACCATTTAATGAAACCGAGTGGAATGTGGATCCATTATGGCTGGATCGAATCATCGACAATTTACTCCAGAATGTTTTAAGGCACGCCAAAAGCGGTAAGTTTCTGTCGGTCAGAACCGAAGCCGGGAAAGATTATGAAGCCATCATCATAGCCGATCAAGGAAACGGAATGTCGGTTCATTCAAATGGAAAAGGAGCAGGGATTGGGTTAACGATTGTAGACTTAATGGTCAGGAAAATGGATCTTGAATGGGAAGTGGAATCAGGTCATCGGGGTACCGTAATTAAAATAAAACGCCCTAAAAAGCTGTCATGATAGCAATGATAGCAAAGCCGGTTGAACAGAGAATTCAATCGGCTTTTTTAAACGAATTTTAACCTTTGGTGATACCGGATTTTAACCTTTGTTATTTATGATAGATGTGAGGTGAGGTTAATGGATTATATTTTGGAGACAAAAGGGTTAACGAAACGGTTTAGCAGTGAAACCGCCGTAGAGAATTTGGAAATGAAAATACCAAAGGGGGAAATTTACGGCTTTTTAGGACCAAATGGAGCAGGAAAAACAACCACGATACGGATGCTGTTGGGACTAATGAAACCTTCATCAGGATCTGTGAAGATTTTTGGTCAGGACTTAAACAAGGAGAAAATAAATATTCTAAAAGGAATAGGTTCGCTGGTAGAAAGCCCTTCTTATTATCCCCATTTAACAGGTTATGAAAATTTAGAGGCTCTTCGGAAAATTGTAGGCGTTCCGAAATATCGAATGAATGAAGTTTTGGAGATTGTTAAATTAAAAGATGTTGCTCATAAAAAAGTGAAAGGTTATTCACTCGGGATGAAGCAGAGACTTGGAATTGCAGCTGCTCTATTGAACCACCCGAAGCTGTTAATTTTAGATGAACCTACTAATGGGCTTGATCCATCCGGAATTATTGAAATGAGGGATTTAATTAAACGATTACCAGCTGAGTATGGAATGACCGTTCTTATATCCAGTCATTTGCTGTCAGAAATTGATCAGATTGCAACTTCTGCAGGAATTATCTCTAAAGGAAAAATGATCTTTCAGGATACGATCGAAGCGATGAGGGAGCATGCTCAACAGAGGATTAGCCTGAAAGTAAATGATAGTCATCATGCCTATCAATTTTTAGCGGCCAAAGGAGAAAAGGCTGATTTCCAGGACGGTATCATCTATCTGGATGACCATACTGATAAACAAGTTGCCCGTGTGGTTCATTCCCTCGTACAGGAAGGTTATTCGCTTTATCGTGTGGAAGAGGAAAAACGATCATTAGAGGATATTTTCCTTCAGATGACGTCAAAGGAGGATGCCTAATGATCGGTAAGCTGTTGATGGTTGATTTCATGAAGATAAGAAGAAAAGGATTCTGGTTTTTAACCTTTTTAGGCCCCTTTGGTGTTGTAGCCTTACAGATGGTGAACTATGGGTTGCGCAAGGATTATTTATTAAAGCAGAGTGAGAATGATTGGCTCTACTATATGGGCAATGTTAGCGTGTTTACCCCGCTGGCACTTGTGTTAGGGATTGCGATTCTAACGTCTTTTACGGCCAGTGTCGAAAATGAAACCAATGCATGGAAACAACTGCTTGCTTTACCTGTTTCAAAAATGAGTGTTTATTTATCAAAATTCACAGTGCTGGCCACACTATTGTTTCTATCAACGTTTCTGCTAGCTGTATTTACATTGGCTTATGGGCTGTTTCTGGACTTGGGTGATCAGGTTCCATGGGTGGAAATATTAAAGTCCAGCTTCTTGCCTTTTTTTGCAGCATTACCCGTTCTTGCCCTGCATCTTTGGATTGCAACGGTCAGTACCAATCAGGGACTGCCGATTACTGCAGGTGTTTTAGGAACGATTTTAGCTTATTCTGCCTATGTGCTCCCGGACTGGGTGATCTGGAAATGGCCTTCTTTAAATAACCATTGGAATGATCCGATGATAAATGTCTGGCTTGGAATAAGCGTTGGATTTCTGCTTTATATGGCAGGAATGATGGATTTTGCCAGAAGGGATGTGAAGTAATATGCTCTATTCGATTCTCCGGTCTGAATGGTATAAGCTCAGAAAATCCAAAATAGGTTTTATTATATTGGCAGCTCCCTTAGTTGGATTGTTTGCTGGATTGTCGTCAGGTCTGGCTGATGGAATGGGGGAAATAAACGGATGGTATGCCAGTTTAATGGCGATGACACTGACGTATGCATTGCTGTTTCTTCCATTAGTTACGGGTGTACTTGCCGGATTTATTTGCAGATACGAACATCAGGAAGGTGGATGGAAGCAGCTGTTATCATTGCCTGTAACAAGAGGCCGTGTCTATATTGCTAAATTTTTACTGATCATGAGTCTTGTATTTTTTATTCAATTGTTATTTCTGGGTTCTCTTTATTTGGTTGGAACAATTAAGGGAATTACGGATCCATTTCCAATGACGATTGTATGGAAAAGTATATTGGGCGGTTGGGTTGCTACTTTTCCATTAGTTGCTTTGCAGCTCTGGATGTCCATGATGTGGAAAAGCTTTGCAGCTCCTTTTACCGTGAATGTTATTTTTACTTTACCGGCGATTTTAGCGGTGAATTCAAAAACATTTGGGCCTGTCTATCCATGGGGACAGCCATTTCTGATGATGTATGCCGGCGGGGGAACAGATGCTGTATTTTTTGTCCCGTGGGAACAGGTTCTCACTATAGTAGGGGGAAGCTTCTTACTGTTTTTCGTTGGAGGCCTGATTTACTTTCAGAGAAAAGTTGTATAAAAAATCTTACTTATGCCAGTATTTTTATTCTATGAAAAGAAATTGTAATGAACATGTTACGATTGCTTCATAGACATTTATCTCAATCATGGTAAAATAAAAGAAGGATCTGATAAAGGGGAAATTTACTATGAAACCCGAGATAAAGAAATTTCTATTAATTGCGATAACGATATTAACGTTAGGAATGTACACTCCGCCCGCCTTGCTGGAAGCCGATGCAGCGGAGAGTGAAGAGGTTGATTCCTCAAAGACGAAATCAAATAATGATACTCAGACAGAAAACGATACGATCACCCATGAAATCAATGACTACTTCGATTTAAGCAAGATCCCTGTTCCCCAAGCAGATGATCACCATACAACGCAATCAGCACTTACTGAAATTGCCAAGGAACAAACGAAAGCCAAGCTTGGGCCGAAAATTATGGATCAGGTTGAGGATGAGTTTATTACGGAAATTCTCCCAAACATAGAGAGGGCTATTCATACTCTATTAAAAAACATAAATGAACAGGATATTCGTTATTATGGAGTTTCCGAGGAAGCTGTGAGTGGCTATGGTGAGAAGATATTTGTTTTATATGATGTTCGGACAAACACTGAGATTGCCCGGTTTGATGTGAGAAGGGAAAATCGCCCTCATGAAGGATATTGGTTTAATTTTCACTATCATTTAAAAGAGGACCAATTTGAAAAGCATCATAACATCGGTGAAATCTATTATGATAAGAATACTCCTCCAAGATGGATGTCTTAAAACAGGCATCCATTTTTTTCGTTAAAGTGTTAAATAGCATTCATATACAGGGAATGTTATCATAAGAGGCAGATAAAATTTTATTTAAGCAGGTGAAAGATATGAACAAGGAATTAGCAAAAAAAATTGATCACACACAATTGAAGCCGGAAACACAGCAGGAGAAAATTGATCAGATTTGTGAAGAAGCTGCCACCTATGAATTTGCTTCTGTTTGTGTGAATCCATATTGGGTATCTTATTGCTATGAAAAATTAAAGGATACACCAGTTAAAGTATGTACAGTTATTGGGTTCCCTTTAGGGGCAACAACCACAGCAGTAAAGACTTTTGAATCAAAAAATGCCATTGAAAATGGGGCTGAAGAAGTTGATATGGTCATCAATGTAGGAGCCCTTAAAGATGGTGATCGTGAGACTGTTAAAAAGGATATCGAAGCGGTTGTAAACGAGGCGAAAGGAAAAGCGCTTGTTAAAGTAATTATTGAAACATCCCTATTAACCAACGATGAAAAAGTGCTGGCCTGTGAGATTGCCAAACAAGCTGGTGCTGACTTTGTTAAAACATCCACCGGCTTTTCAGGCGGAGGAGCAACGGTTGAAGATGTAGCATTAATGCGGAAAACCGTTGGCCCGGATATGGGAGTAAAAGCTTCAGGTGGTGTCCGTGATGGGAAAGCCACAAATGATATGATTGAAGCAGGCGCCACCCGTATCGGTGCAAGTGCAGGTGTAGCTATTGTGTCAGGTGAAGAAGGAACCGAAGCTTATTAACATTGTTGGAGAAAAGCCCTTGTATAGTAGACAGGGGCTTTTTTTAATGGCTTTTCTCCTACTCCACGTATCATTGAGGCTACGGCGGATGGATTGGTAGATTAGACGGATGGCTTAGTAATTTCGAGGGATTGAATAAGGAATTTAATTGATAAACGGAAGCTTTTGACGGATATATCCTGACTTGGTGGATAACATTTGCAATTTGACCGATAGAATATGATTACTGATGGATATATGGATCAAACAGCCTGATATCCGATAAAAAACGACAGATTCATCGCTCCCGCAGACAGATACTCTCCTCCCCCGAACTCCGCCAGTTGATAAAATCCTTCATTTGATTGATTCCGGCCAAAAACAGACGGATAAATCCGCCAAACAGACGGATTAAACACAAAATTCGTCTTTTATGTTAACAAAACAAGACTCCCACTCTAAAAATCTGCTTCAACATTAAGCTTTTCTGCTTGTCATTTTAATAAAGGCAGACAATGGCTTAATGAACAGCAGGAAGAAACTGCTTATAATAAGATTAAAAATAACCGAGGCATGCGCCAGTTGTCTTCCTGGTATTGCCGACAGGTGGCTGACGAAATCGCCTAACCAATTTATAAACGGGATGAAAAATAGAACGCCCAGAATATTGACCCATAAATGAGCATAGGCTGTCCATTTCCCTTCCATTTTACTTCCAATCGCTGCAAGCAGCGCAGTAAAGCATGTCCCAATATTTGCTCCCAGTACCATGGCAATAGCACTTGGCAGTGACAATAACTCCTGATTCATAAAACTCATGATCATACCGGTAAATGCACTTGATGACTGAGTAATTCCGGTTACAACCATGCCGAACAGAATACTATAGGTTGTCTCTCTGCTAATGTCGTACAAGCCCTCTTCCATGTAAGGAGTCTGACGGATGGGCTCTGCTAAACTTTCAAATCCATATAAGGCAGTGAATATTGTTCCTAATCCAAATAACATGCATCCGATGGAAAAGATTCGTTGTTTATGAATGCATAAAAGAATAAAACCACTGATTAATAGAATCCACATGAGCCAGAAGTTTGAAAAAGACAGAAGCTCGGCTGTGAGGGTTGTGCCAACGTTGGCCCCAAGTATAATGGCGATCGCATTTGGAAAATACAGCAGCCCTAGTGATGTAAGACTGACAATAATAACAATGGTTGTGGAACTGCTTTGTAAAATAGCTGTTATTACTACACCAATCAAAAATCCTTTTATTGGATTTGAGGTATATTTTTTAATCCACATTTTCATTTTATGGTAGGAAATTTGCTGGATACCTGTTTTTAAGATAAATAGTCCAAATAAAAAGATCCATATATAGACAATAAACATGGTCACGATACTTTCCACATCTGTTCACCTCAATACATTTTATGGACAAGTTGAACTTTCATGCCCGATTTTTATTTTATACGGAGTAAAATCATGAATTTAGGAAAGATAAAGTTGACCATAATCCTATATTCTAATATAATACAAGGAGATGTGTATCACCCTGGTACATATCATGATCTGTTTGTGTAGTTGGAGGGAGGGAAAAAAGCATGTCAAATACTCGCGTACGTAAAAATGAGTCTCTTGAAGATGCACTTCGTCGCTTTAAACGCTCGGTTTCTAAAAGCGGAACTTTATCAGAGTACCGCAAGCGTGAATTCTACGAGAAGCCAAGTGTAAGAAGAAAAAAGAAATCAGAGGCTGCCAGGAAGCGTAAAAAATAAAGAGGGTGTAAATAAGTGACTTTGCTTGATCGTCTTAATAATGATATGAAAGAAGCAATGAAAAGCAAGGATAAACAAGCTTTAAGTGTTATCCGCATGGTAAAAGCTTCCATTCAGAATGAAGCGATAAAATTGGGAAAAGACCAATTGACAGAAGAAGAAGAAATGTCTGTTTTATCGCGCGAGTTAAAGCAAAGAAATGATTCCCTCCAGGAATTCAAGAACGCCGGCCGTGAAGACTTAGTTGAAAAGATAAATGATGAGCTGAGTGTTTTACAAAAATACATGCCTGAACAGTTATCTGATGAAGAATTGACTGAGTTAGTGAAAGATACAATAAAGACTGTCGGAGCAGAATCAAAATCCGACATGGGAAAAGTAATGGGAGCTTTGATGCCGAAAGTGAAAGGAAAAGCTGACGGCTCAAAAGTGAATCAACTCGTTATGAAATATTTATCTTAAATCAGAAAGTATATAAAAATTTCTGTCTCAGAAAAATGAGGTCGGATAAAAAAGGTTGCCTATGGCAACCTTTTTTTATAGGCTGAGTATGAAGCTGAAATGGATTCTGATATTGTTGTTACAGCTTCAGTTTATGGAGGAACAATACATATACGTTCGTTATCATTCGAGCAGAAAAGCAAGTTTTCGATGATCTAAAGAATTTCCTGTATCTTTTTTGAAACCAATTTTTAAGTCAATCGTAAATCTTTTATAAGGCAAAGAAAGGAGGGCAAGAGTTGGCCAATTTTAAAAGAAGAAAGGGCTTACTCTTTTTCATAGGACTCATCCTTCTTCTGGTTCCCTTGCAAGCATCATTTGCAGAAGAAACCGGACAAGGGGATCTGGTATACGTGGTACCGGTAGAAAATGAAGTTGAGCGGGGCCTGGCAGCATTTCTGGAAAGAAGTATAACAGAGGCAAAGGAAAATGGAGCCGACCATATTATTTTTGAAATTAATACACCAGGCGGTGCTGTTGATGCAGCAGGTGAGATAGCTGATCTTTTATTAAACCTCGAAATCCCGAATACAGCTTATGTATTAAATGAAGCCTTATCAGCGGGTTCTTATATTGCTTTGAATGCTGGGCAAATTTATATGAAGCCTACAGCTACAATGGGTGCATCCGGAGTGATTAACTCGGATGGTACGGCTGCTGATAAAAAGGCACAATCAGCCTGGATAGCTGATATAACAGCTGCTGCTGAACATAATAACCGAAACCCTCTCTATGCAAGAGCCATGGCTGATGCTTCCATTGATTTACCAGAGTATCGTGCACCTGAAGGAGAATTTTTAACGTTAAGGGCGGATGAAGCCGTAGAGGTTGAGTATGCGGAAGGAATTGCAGAAGATCGTACGGAGCTTCTGAGTCAGTTAAATTTGGAAAAAGCAAAAGTGGAAACGATTGAACCGACGTTTGCGGAAAATGTAGCCCGGTTTATCACAAATCCTGTTGTTGTACCCATCCTCCTTTCGCTGGCCAGCTTAGGACTAATTGTTGAATTATATTCCCCGGGCTTTGGTATCCCGGGATCCATTGGGCTTCTATCCCTTATTCTGTTCTTTTATGGTCATATGATCGCAGGTTTAGCAGGTATGGAAGCCATCATCTTACTGGTGGCAGGTCTGATTTGTATCGTACTGGAGCTGTTTGTTCCGGGAGGCGTTTTAGGGATCGCCGGAACAGTGGCCATCATAGCCGCGTTATTTATGTCCGGTGCAGATCCGGGTCATATGGGAATGAGTATAGCCATTGCTTTGCTTGTCTCCATGATTGTGTCCGTCATTTTGTTTAAGCGGGTAGGCCTTGAGAAAGGAATATTCAGAAACATCATTTTAAGTGATGCTACAACGAAAGAGCAGGGATATGTATCCACTGAAAACCGGCTTGAACTAATCGGTCTTATAGGGAAAGCTTTGACCCCGCTTCGGCCATCGGGCACAGCCGTTTTTGAGGATGAAAGGTTAGATGTTGTTTCGGAGGGGGGGTATATTGAAAAGGATAAAAATGTTAAAATTGTGAAAGTAGAAGGCTCACGAATTGTCGTAAGAGAAAATGAATAGATACAAGGAGGAACTATTTATGGATATGGCAACTTTAATGCCGATACTAGGTGTAGGTATTGTAATTATTGCTATTATCGTATTATTTACATTTATTCCAGTTACGCTCTGGATTAGTGCGATAGCAGCAGGTGTGAGGATTAACATCTTTTCACTGGTTGGTATGCGGTTACGTCGCGTTGTACCAAGAATGGTAATTAATCCGTTAATTAAAGCGCATAAAGCGGGCGTAGATGTGAATACAAACCAGCTGGAAAGTCACTATTTAGCTGGTGGTAATGTGGACCGTGTTGTCAACGCACTCATCGCGGCCCAAAGAGCTAATATTGAATTAAGCTTTGAGCGTTGTGCCGCTATTGATTTAGCCGGTCGTGACGTACTTGATGCGGTTCAAATGAGTGTAAATCCTAAGGTTATCGAAACGCCATTTATTGCCGGTATTGCAATGGATGGAATTGAAGTAAAAGCAAAAGCAAGAATTACAGTCAGAGCTAATATCGATCGCCTGGTTGGTGGTGCCGGAGAAGATACGGTAATCGCCCGTGTAGGTGAAGGTATTGTTTCCACCATTGGTAGTTCAGATAAACATACAGAAGTATTGGAAAATCCGGATTCCATCTCTCAGACCGTTTTAACCAAGGGACTGGATGCCGGTACTGCATTTGAAATTCTGTCGATTGATATTGCAGATATTGACATCGGGAAAAACATCGGTGCTTCCTTACAAACGGATCAGGCAGAAGCTGATAAGAACATTGCACAGGCGAAAGCTGAGGAACGCCGTGCTATGGCTGTTGCACAAGAGCAGGAAATGGTTGCCCGCGTACAGGAAATGCAGGCGAAAGTTGTGGAAGCTGAAGCAGAAGTTCCACAGGCGATGGCAGAAGCTCTGCGTTCAGGAAATATTGGTGTGATGGATTACCAGAACCTGAAGAATATTATGGCTGATACAGATATGCGTGATATGATCGGAAAATTAAGCGAACAGGAAGATGAGGACCCTGGAAAGAATAAGAAGGAGTAATCATCGGTTAGGGGGGATATTATGGATTTAATCGCGATTATTGGTGCCATTATCTTTGGTGTCATTAGCTTTCTTACAGGACGGGATGAACAGAAATCAAAGCCGGTGGCAAAACCTTCTCCGACTCCATCCGGACCTGAGCCGACAGTTAGCAGTCATCCCTCACCAGAGAAGGAAATCAGGGAAGAACAATCTCCACGGGCAGAGGATATTCGTGAACAGAATCAACATCCTGATCCCAGTGAAGGTCGTCCTGTTTTTATGGATGATGATATTACGAAAGGAAATCCTGTCAATAGACCTCAGACCCGGCCACGTTCACCGGGAAAGGGGAAAAAATCTCTCCCAATAAAAAGTCCGATTTCCATGAAAGAGCAATTGAATCAGAAAAGGCTGGCTGAAAGTATCATTATGAGTGAGGTTCTGGGTTCGCCCCGGGCGCATAAGCCATACCGGCCTAATCAATATCGAAAATAACAGTTTCCTTTACTTAAAGCACGGAATGTAGTGATACATTCCGTGCTTTTTTCATACATATATATTCAGGGAGGGGGCTGTTTAGATGAAAAAGTGGCGAGGTCAATTAAAACAATGGGTCGTTAACTATTTTAATCTCCCGGAGGATGTTTTGCTGGACTTACCAAGAATCACAACGATAGGCCAAATCCATGCTTATATTGAAAATCATCATGGCCTCGTAACATTTTCTGAAAATGAAATCCTTTTGAGAATGAAGCAAGGCTATGTACGAGTGATAGGAGATAATTTTGTGCTGAAGACAATGCTTCAGGAGGAAATTATCGTTGAAGGTAAAATTAGGGAAGTTCAGTATCTGGAGGATAGCTGATTCAGTTTCTTTATTTATGAAAAGTGATGAAAAGATTTAAGGGGCGATAACATGAAGGAGAAAGAAGGTCTATTTCTAAAAGGATACATAACCTTGCAGGTGAGGGGAAAAAAGCCTGAACTATTTTTAAATCGATGTATGCGCGAGCATATCCCCATGTGGGATATTCGAAAGTTGGACGAGGATACCTATGAGTTCAAGGTTTATTTAAAAAGTCTGTCCATAATCAGAAAGATCCGCAGGCAAATGGGATTTAAAATATCCTTCAAAGAAAAATTCGGTCTGCCTTTTTGGCTTGCTCATCTCAAAATTCGTAAACCTCTTGTTATTGGTTTATTTTTAGGATTATTTTGCATCATGGTTCTTTCAAATATGGTGTGGCAGGTAAAAATTGTTGGAGTTTCACCGGAAGTTGAATACAAGATTCAGGAGAGACTCGATGACTACGGTTTAAAACGCGGAGTTTTTAAATTCAGCTTTCAATCTGTTGATGACATTGAGCGTACCATCACTAATGAACTTAAGGATGTTATGTGGATTGGTATCGAACAAAAAGGGACAACTTATATTGTACAAGGGGTGGAGAATTCACAGGCAAATGAAGAACAGGAAAAAGGCCCTCAGCATCTGGTAGCGAGTAAAGATGGTACTATATTGGAAATGCTAATTGAAAAGGGGGATCCCCAGGTCTCTGTGTATGAAAAAGTGCAAAAAGGGGATATCCTCGTTTCCGGCTTAATTAGAGAAGGGATAGGAAATGAAGATAATGAGAGTGACGAAGAGGAACAAGAGAGCAAACAACATGGTATTCATGCGGAAGGGTCTGTTATTGCTGAAACCTGGTACACTACGGAAACAACCGTCCCATTAAGCTATCAGCATCAGACGCTAACCGGAGAAAAAGATCAGCATTACAAGTTGAAGATTGGAAATTTTGCGCTTCCGATTTGGGAATTCATTCCACCTGACTATGATGATACCCATGTGGAAAAAAATGAGAAGCCATTATATTTTTTAAATTATAAATTACCATTTTCCATTGAGCAGAAAACCATTCATGAGAAAGAAAAAATCAGAGGAGAAAGAAGTAAGCATGAAGCAATCTCAGAAGGAATCGCTCAGGCTAAAAGAGAAATTAAAAGACATACCAATCATGATGCTGAAATCATTGACGAAGAAATTTTGCACCAATCTGTAGAGAATGGTAAAGTTAAACTAGAGTTATTATTTACAGTAAGGGAAAATATTGCTAAACCTCAACCAATAGATCAAGGAGAATAGATATGCAAGAAGATTTGAAAACCATTGATATAGAATTAGCTTCCCCTGATGAAGCTCTGTCATTGTTTGGGACAGAGGATCGAAACTTAAAACAGATTGAAGAATTCCTTCCTGTGACTATCGTTACACGTGGTCAAACGGTACAGGTATCAGGAAATGAAGATCATGTAAAAATCGTTGAAGAAGTACTTCATGCTGTTCTTCACATTATTCGGAAAGGGATTACCATTTCCGAGCGGGATATTATTTATGGAATTGAATTAGCAAAGTCTGGAGAAATACAAAATTTTGAGGCATTGTTTGAGGACGTTTTAACAAAAAATGCCAAGGGGAAGCCCATCCGTGTGAAAACACTGGGTCAACGGGAATATATATCTTCTATTAAAACCAATGATATGGTATTTGGTATTGGTCCTGCAGGTACGGGAAAAACGTATTTAGCTGTGGTAATGGCTGTACAAGCCTTACGTAACGGTGAGGTGAAACGTGTCATTTTAACCCGTCCCGCTGTTGAAGCCGGGGAAAGCCTTGGTTTTCTGCCAGGTGATTTGAAGGAGAAGGTGGATCCATATTTAAGACCCTTATATGATGCATTACATGATGTGATGGGAACCGAGCATACAGTGCGGTTAATGGAAAGAGGAACCATTGAAGTGGCTCCACTCGCTTATATGCGCGGAAGAACACTTGATGATGCCTTTGTTATCCTTGATGAGGCGCAAAATACTACACCGGAACAGATGAAAATGTTTTTAACCCGGTTAGGCTTTGGCTCTAAGATGATTATTAATGGCGACATTACACAAATTGATCTGCCTAAAGGGGTTCGTTCCGGATTAAAAGTGGCTGAGGATCGTTTGAATGCTGTGAGGGGAATTGCCTTTACGCACTTGAAACAATCGGATGTAGTAAGGCATCCTTTGGTACAGAAAATTATTGATGCATATGATGAGCAGGATAAATCCGGCAGGTAAGACCCATTTTCAGGGTCTTATTTCTATATAAATAAAGCTTTCACATACGGGAGTAGGGGAATATGAAAAGAAAGTTCTTAAGAAGTATCCAAGATCAAACCTTAATGAAGAGTCCGCTTGTCTGGATGGTCTTATGTGTCCTTTTGACAGGTGTATGTTTCTTTGTCATGGCTTCATCGAATGTTCAGCCTCAATCCTATGAAATAGAGCGATTTACAGAAGCGAAGGATACCATTTATTCTCCAGTAACCGTGGAAGATCAAAAGGAAACGGAAGCGAAAATTCAGCGCTCTGTGCAGGCAGTTGAAGAACAATACACAATCTCAGATAATGTAACTGAAGAACGGCTGGAATACATTAATGAAATCTTTGATGCAGCCGCTCGTGTTAATCAAAATGCAGCCGAAGAGCAAACAGATGGGGGAAAAGGTACATCTGAAGACAGTGAAAATCTTTTGATGGAATATGAATCTTTGCTTTCGGACACGATTCTGAAAAATATTAATTCGACCAGTCTGGCTGCGATTATAGGGATGGAAACTGATCAGCGTAAGAAAGCACAGGAATTTTTGAACAAACAGGTCCGCAGCATTTTGGAGTCCGGTGTAAGGAGCTCGAATCTAAATCAGAAGCAAATTGAGATGAACCGGCAAATTATGTATGAGGAATTTTCCAATTCAATCAAAACAGCTCTAAATGAAATTGCTGAATTTGCTATTGTTGAAAATTCTTTTTTTGACGCCGAAAAAACCGCAGAACAGAGGCAAAAGGCCGCAAGTAATGTCGAACCGGTAATGATTCGTGCTGGAGAGAAGCTGGTGGAAAAGGGTGAAATCATTACCAATGAGATTTACGATGATTTAATGCTTGTAGGCGTCCTGAAAAATGATCGTAATCTTCTTCCGTATATAGGTCTTGCATTGCTTATTTTGATATTGTGCAGCTTGTTATTCATGGAATGGTATAGGCAAAACGTTTGGCGCCGGAATGACGTTTTTATCATTTTTCTCATTAGCATAGGGACCGTAGCCATGATGAAGGTGTTTAGTCTGTTTGATTCAAATGATACACAATTATTTTTGGCTATACCGGCAGCTGTGGGCGTTATGATCGTGAAATGGTTAATCAGTGACCGTATGGCCATTATGCTGGCAGTTATCTTCGCTATTTTAGGGTCGATCCTGTTTAACTTTCATATGCCGGGTTACCTAAATGTAAAAGCTGGATTATATCTGCTTATATCACAATTAACAGGTATTTATTTATTTCAGAACTTTAAGGAAAAGGGCGAAATATTAAAAACAGGACTGGGTTTATTAGTCGCTAATGTCTTTGTCATTTCATTTTTCCAGTTCATTTCATTCAATCCAATAGAGTGGAAATCCTTCTTAACATTGATTGGCTTTGGGTTTTCATCAGCATTCCTATCCACAGTCCTGACTTTGGGACTTATGCCGATTTTTGAAACAGGACTGAATATATTAACGGAATCCAAGCTGTTGCAGCTATCGAACCCTAATCATCCATTGTTACGTAAAATATTGATTGAGGCTCCAGGAACGTATCACCACAGTGTTATGGTGGCCAACTTAAGTGAAGCTGCCTGTGAAGCGGTTGGGGCCAATGGTTTACTGGCGAGAGTTGCTTCCTATTATCATGATCTTGGCAAGACGGTAAATCCAAGCTATTTTATTGAGAATCAAATGGGAGAAAGGAACCCGCATGATTACCTGAAACCAGAGGATAGTGCGCATATTATCATTCGTCATCCTTATGATGGAGCCCATCTGTTAAGAAAGCAGAAAATGCCTGAGGAAATCATTCATATCGCTGAGCAGCACCATGGAAAAAGTTTGTTAAAATATTTTTATTATAAAGCTAAAGAGATGGATGAGGATACGAAAGAATCGGATTATCGTTATCCAGGACCAAAGCCTCAAACAAAGGAAGCAGCAATTATTTGTATATGTGATTCTGTTGAAGCAGCCGTTCGTTCAATAAATGAGCCTTCAATGGTTAAAATAGAAGAAATCGTAAAATCCATTATTCAGGATAAGCTCATGGATAATCAGTTAAACGACAGTCCACTGACATTTAAAGATTTACATAGGATTGAAATTGCCATTTATGAAGTTTTAAAGGGAATTTTTCACTCACGCATAAAATATCCGGAAGTAGCAGCAAGGGAGGACAAGTAGATGCAACTTGATTTATTTGATAAAACGAATACGATAAAAGAAGACCATAAGAATTTAGTGACTCGTCTTTTGGAGTTTTCAGCTAAACAGGAGGAGATTTCCGAACAGGCAGAGATGTCCGTTACATTCGTCGATAATGAAAATATCAGGGAGATTAATCGTGATTACAGGGGAAATGATTATGCAACAGATGTCATTTCTTTTGCTATGCAGGATGAGGGGGAGGATGAAATCGAAATTGTAGGAGATGACGCTCCTCTTATTCTGGGAGATATCATCATATCAGTCGATAAGATTACCGAACAGGCTGGGGAGTATGGACATTCATTTGAGAGGGAGCTTGGCTTTCTCGCTGTTCATGGCTTTTTACACCTGCTTGGCTATGATCACATGGAGCCCGAGGATGAAAAGGAAATGTTCGGAAAACAAGAGGATTATTTGAATGAATTCGGACTTAAACGGAAATAAGCGTAAAAAAGGAATAGGATTCAAGTATGCTTTTATGGGACTGAGACGGGTCTGGACATCAGAAAAAAATTTCCGTATCCATATATTTATATCCGGACTGGTTGTCTTCTTTGGGATTCTGCTTAATCTTTCTATGTCTGAATGGCTATGGACAGGTGTATGTATTGGTCTGGTTTTAATACTTGAGACCCTGAATTCTGCCATAGAAGCTATTGTGGATTATTTATTTCCCCACTATCATGATGTGGCGGCCAAAGCAAAAGACATATCAGCAGCTGCCGTTCTTTTATCCGCTCTGTTTGCCGTTTTTGTTGGATTGTTCATCTTTGTGCCTAAAATCATAAACCTGTTTTAAAACATGTCTGTTTGCAACCCAGGCATGTTTTTGTTCTTTGTCGAATTTTTTTATTTCAGTTTATTATACCGCTAGTTTCGAGAGATTTTGTCGTTTGTATGAAATTCACATCAATTTGTTGTAGAATGAAGATAAGAAAAAGGAATTTCGGCGATTCGTAAAGATACAGTAAATCGTATAAGCTAATCTTGTACAAGCAAATACACCTATGGAGGAAACAGTATATGGACAATCAATCCTTTCGTTCTGGTTTTATTGCTATTGTAGGAAGACCGAATGTTGGAAAATCAACTTTTATGAATCACGTCATTGGTCAAAAAATTGCAATAATGAGTGATAAACCACAGACAACACGAAATAAAATTCAGGGAGTACTTACAGATCATGATGCTCAAATGATTTTTATTGATACGCCAGGAATTCATAAACCGAAGCATAAGCTCGGTGATTTCATGGTAAAAACAGCCGAACAGACGTTAAATGAAGTAGATATGGTTATGTTTATGATTAATGCTGAAGAAGGCTATGGTGCAGGTGATCAATATATTCTGGACAGACTCCAGTCAATCAAACAGCCAGTATTTCTGGTCATCAACAAAATTGATCAGATTCACCCTGATCATTTGCTGCCATTAATTGAAGAATATCGAACCAAACTGGATTTTGCTGAAATTATTCCCATTTCGGCTTTAGAGGGGAATAATGTGGATCATTTAATGAATGTAATGAAGACGTACCTGCCTGAAGGACCACAGTATTACCCGGAAGATCAAATCACCGATCACCCGGAACGCTTTATTATTAGTGAATTAATCAGGGAAAAGGTTCTGCAGCTGACAAGAGAGGAAGTGCCTCATTCTATTGCGGTGATACTGGATAATATGGAAGTGAGAGATCAAAATAAAGCGGTTTATGTTCAGGCTTCCATTATTACTGAGCGTCCTTCTCAAAAAGGGATTATTATTGGAAAGCAGGGCAAGATGCTCAAGGAAATCGGACAATTAGCCAGGAAAGACATAGAATCCTTACTTGGATCCAAAATTTATCTGGATTTGTGGGTGAAGGTGCAAAAGGACTGGAGAAATCGTATGACACAATTACGTGAATATGGTTTCAATGAAGATGACTATTAATGATATGCATGGAAAATATTAAAACTCATGAACCTTTAGGACGTGGTCAACCTATAAGTAAAGCAGTTTTTTCAATTTTATATTGAGAAAACAGAAAGGTGGGTTTCGAATGATTGATCTTACATGGAAACTATTCAGTCAGACAGGTAATATTGAAACCTATTTACTTATGAAGGAGTTGGAAAATACCTATAAGGAAATACCGGAATCCGAAGAAGAACAGGATGCTATGGAATTTGACTCAAATTTATAGTTAACGCTCGTTTATAAAAGATAAGGTGAAAGATATGGAAAAAATAGAGGGTATCGTCATTCGTACGCAGGATTATGGAGAATCACATAAAATTGTAACCCTTTTTACCAGAGAAAAAGGAAAAATTGGATTGATGGCAAAAGGGGCAAAAAAGCCAAAAAGTCAAATGGCTGCTATTACGCAGCCATTTGTTTATGGTGAGTTTCTTATTCAGCCCGGAAGGAATCTGGGGACGCTTTATCAGGGGGAAATCACTCATTTTATGCGGCAGATACGTGAGAATATTGTTAAGACCGCATATGCCGCTTATTTAGCTGAATTGACAGATAAGGTTTTAGAAAATCATTCTCCTGATCTGTTTCTTTATGATCAGTTCATACATACTTTTGAACGCCTCCAAACTGAAGAGAATCCTGAAGTTATTGCCATGATTTATGAATTAAAGGTATTTGAAAAAGGTGGTTTTGCCCCTGAACTTAATCAGTGTGTGAGTTGCGGAAGAACAGAGGGAATCACCCATTTTTCTGTTGCTGAAGGCGGGTTTCTTTGTACTGCATGTGCCCATATAGATGGTCACGCGTTACATTTAAATGAAGCATTGTTTAAACTTTTACGCACCATCCGGTATGTTAAGGTGGAAAGGATTGGTAAGATTTCCATTAAAGAAGAGAATCGGAGAAAATTGCGACAAATTTTAGATGATTATTATGATTACTATGGTGGCTTCTATATAAAGTCGAGAAAATTTTTGAAACAGCTGGACAAATTTTAAATTGTCCCTGTTTCATTATTTTTGTCGTGAAATGTAAAATAAGATATAATATTCTCAAAGTGACACACTAATTTTTTATTGTGGTAACATCATAATCCGGAGCTGTATTTCCTTAATGGAGAAAGCTTCTTTGTTTTAGGCAAAGGTGGTGAGAGGATGGAGCTATCCGATCGTCAGGAACAAATTATCGAAATTGTAAAAGAAAATGGACCTATAACGGGAGAAAATATTGCTGATCGGCTGAGTTTAACGAGAGCTACGCTAAGACCGGACCTGGCTATATTAACGATGGCCGGCTTTCTGGATGCAAGG
Organism: Salinibacillus aidingensis; assembly: GCF_039522525.1. Lineage (GTDB taxonomy): Bacteria > Bacillota > Bacilli > Bacillales > Alkalibacillaceae > Salinibacillus > Salinibacillus aidingensis. The sequence continues at coordinate 411,718 of NZ_BAAADO010000001.1, read as the reverse complement.
CCGAGAGTTGGTTATTTTTACACAGGAAAAACAGGCTCAGAGCTGTTAACGGAGAAGCTGAAAAAATTCAAGGTGAAGGAATTTCAATCCATTCCCGTTGTCGTGACGGAAGATGTTTCTGTCTATGACGCAATTACAACGATGTTCCTTGAGGATGTAGGAACGTTATTTGTCGTAAATAATCAATCTTATCTTGTCGGCGTTTTATCACGAAAAGATTTAATTCGGGCAAGTATGGGAAATCAGGATCTATCGGAAATTCCTGTACATATCATTATGACGCGTATGCCAAATATAACGGTTTGTACAAAAGAGGATTTGTTGCTTGAAGCAGCACAGCAATTAATCGAAAAACAAATTGACAGTTTACCTGTTGTCCAGGAAAAGGAAAACGGACTGGAAGTTGTAGGGCGGATTACAAAGACAAATATGACGAAGGTGCTGGTCGGATTAGTCCGGGATGATCTATAAAGGTAACCATGATGGTAGGGAGGAGTTATTGTGCAGAAACCGATTGTATATGTAGTATCTGATTCCGTTGGTGAAACAGCAGAGTTAGTCGTCAAAGCCAGTTTAAGTCAGTTTAATAATGGGAATTTTAGAATTCAGCGCATTCCTTATGTTGACGATGAGGGCACAATTCTGGAGACCATTGAACTGGCAAAGTCAAATCAGTCCATGATGGCCTATACACTTGTGAAACCGGAATATCGCGAATTTATCCGAAAGAAAACAGAAGAAGCCGGGATTACCGCTGTTGATATTATGGGGCCTATGATCGATGCGATGAAAAAGCATTTAAGCCGTGAGCCGAAATTGGAGCCGGGTCTTGTACATAAACTGGACGAGGACTATTTTAAGCGGATTGAAGCTGTTGAATTCGCAGTTAAATATGATGATGGCCGCGATCCACGGGGGATTCTATTAGCCGATATCGTATTAATTGGTGTTTCACGAACTTCCAAAACACCACTATCTCAGTTTCTGGCCCATAAAAAATTTAAAGTAGCCAATGTTCCTATCGTCCCGGAAGTAGAACCGCCTGAAGAACTATTTCGTATTAATCCTTCTAAATGTATTGCACTTAAAATTAATCCCGAAAAACTGAACCATATTCGCAAGGAGCGGTTAAAAGCATTAGGCTTAAACTCTACTGCCAATTACGCAAATATGGAAAGAATTAAACAGGAATTAAATTACTTTAATAATATTGTTGAAAAACTTGGCTGCAGGACGATTGACGTCTCAAGTAAAGCAGTAGAGGAAACAGCTAATTTAGTCCAAAATTTAATGAAGAATCAATCCACCGAAGGCTTGTAAGATCTCAATCTTACAGGCTTTTTTATTAGAAAAGCGGAGGCGACTGTTCAGGTCATGCGGGATAAGACGAAGACATGAAGTGGCATGGGTTCGGCCACGGAATGGCTTCGGCTTATATCCGCCTTGACCTAAGAGCCGCAGCTGGACAGAGAAAAGCGGAGGCGACTGTTCAGGCCCGACGGCATTACTGAGAATTGCGGAGAGTAGGCTTCTTTTTTCCAATCACTGGCATAGGTTGGATTGTGTAAAAATAGGATAAAATAATAGCAATTTTACACATTATGTATTATAATGTTCTATCTGTGGTAAAAATGGAAGTAGGTTTAGAATATCAGGTCAAAAATAAAAATAACTTTTTGTTCTTTTAAAAGAAGGAATGAACGTCATTTTGTCGAAGTATAATTTGGTATGAACGTCTTCTTTTTTACCAATATGAATCAATACATAAACCATATTCCTTATTTTACCCACTTGTTCAATTTATAACAAAACAGACTTTTTACGGATTTTTATAAAATTCCTGTCGATTTATGAAGGATTTTTATAAAATATCCAGAATCTAAAAAAATGGTGATGGAAATGCCAGAACAAATTCCAGAAGAATTTATTGAAGAAATAAAATCCGAAACCGATGTAGTTGAAATCGTCAGCGAGTTTGTCCAGCTAAAAAGAAGAGGACGTAACTATTTAGGGTTATGTCCTTTTCATAGTGAAAAAACACCATCCTTTACCGTATCACCTGATAAACAGATTTTTCGTTGCTTTGGTTGTGGTAAAGGTGGAAATGTCATCACCTTTTTAATGGAATTGGAAGGTATTTCATTTTTTGATGCAATTTCCAGGTTAGCTGAAAATACAGGGAAACCTGTTCCGAATCAGATATCAGCTAATCAGAATTCATCTTTAAGTCATGAAGACCAGAATATGCTTGAGGCTCATGAATGGTTAATGAAATTATACCATCATTTGCTTAAGCATACAAAAGAAGGAAAGGATGGGCTTGAATATCTAAAAAAACGCGGGATTAGTGATGAAACCATCGACCAATTTCAACTTGGATTTGCACCTGATATCGAAAACTTTACAGCCTCATTTCTTGAGAAAAAAGGTTTTTCTTTACAATCCATGATAAAAGCAGGGTTATTGGCCGATCATCGAGAAAATAAATATATAGACAAATTTCATGGAAGAGTAATTTTTCCTATCCGGAATCATCAGGGAAAGACGGTTGCATTTGGTGGAAGAATGATTTACCAGGGTGAACCGAAATATTTAAATAGTCCTGAGACCGGTATTTTTCATAAAGGGAATGTATTTTACAATTTTGATTTAGCCCGTCATGCGATCCGGAAATCCGGGGAAGCTGTTCTATTTGAAGGCTATATGGATGTAATTTCAGCATCCCAGGCCGGGATAGATAATGGCATCGCATCTTTAGGGACTTCCTTAACCGAGTCCCAGGCAAGACTTCTACGGAGATATGCTGATCGTGTGGTGATTTGCTATGATGCAGACTCTGCAGGTATAGAAGCCACCAGAAAAGCAGCAAATATCTTACAAAACGCAGGATGTTATGTTAAAATTGCACAGTTAAAACAGGGAATGGACCCGGATGACTATATAAAAAAATATGGCGGTGATTCATTCCGTGACCATGTAATTGGGGCAAGTATAACATACATGACGTTTTATCTGGATTATCTGAAAAGAGATTACAACCTTCAGATCGAAAGCGAAAGTATGCAATATATTGAAAGAGCATTAGATGAGATTGCAAAACTGCGAAAGCCGTTTGAAATCGACCATTACTTAAATGAATTAGGAGATCGATTTGATATTTCCAAAGAGGCATTGCAGCAGGAAATTGCATATCGACGAAGGAAGTTCGATAAATATAAGGATAATCAACAAACGAAAAGCCATACTAACAATAGGAAAAATACCTATAAGGAGAGTAAACTGCTTCCTGCATTTCAAAATGCTGAACGTCATTTGATTTCGCTGATGCTTAACAATCGGAATATTGCCGAAAAAGTTCAACAGGAGCTTGGGGGTACCTTCTTAATCACTGAGCACCAGGTATTAGTCACATACCTTTATGCCTTCTATGAGGAAGGTCATGAACCTGATGTAAGTTTATTCATGGAATATCTCCCTGAGTCAAATTTGAAGGATTTGACAGCACAGCTGGCCATGCAGACAGTTCCTGATGAGGTTACTGACATGGAAATAGAGGATTATATTTATACAATTAAGAGTGAGAGGCATAAAAAGAATACCATACAGACGCTCGAGTTAGAGCAAAAAGAAGCGGAACGGAGAAATGATCCGGTTACCGCCGCAAAGATTGCCATGAACATTCTTAATTTGAAAAAGGAATGGAAAAAAGCTAAGCATAGGTGAAGTTGTTTGTAAGGAGGGGTACTATGGCAGAGAAGCCATCTCGTGCAAAAGATACAGAGCAGGACCTGACCCTTGACCAAGTGAAAGAACAATTGGTGGACATGGGTAAAAAACGCGGCGTCCTTGCTTATGAGGAAGTAGCGGATCGTCTATCTTCCTTCGAATTAGATTCAAATCAAATGGATGAATTTTATGAGCATTTAAATGACCAGGGCGTAGAGGTCATTGGTGATAATGAAGAAGATCCAAATATGCAGCAGATTGCAAAGGAAGAAGAATTTGACTTAAATGATTTAAGTGTACCGCCTGGGGTGAAAATTAATGATCCTGTCAGGATGTACTTAAAAGAAATTGGACGTGTAGACTTGCTGTCTGCTGAAGACGAGATTGACCTTGCCACGAGAATAGAACAAGGTGAATTTGAAGCGAAACGCCGTCTTGCCGAGGCGAACCTGCGACTTGTTGTAAGTATTGCAAAGAGATATGTAGGCCGGGGCATGCTTTTCCTTGACTTAATCCAGGAAGGAAACATGGGTCTTATTAAGGCTGTTGAAAAATTTGATTATCGTAAAGGCTTTAAATTCAGTACGTATGCTACGTGGTGGATTCGTCAGGCTATTACAAGAGCAATTGCCGATCAGGCGCGAACCATTAGAATCCCAGTGCACATGGTTGAAACGATAAACAAATTAATTCGTGTCCAAAGGCAATTGCTACAGGATCTTGGTCGTGAGCCAACTCCGGAAGAAATTGCAGAAGAGATGGATTTAACACCGGATAAAGTACGTGAAATTCTGAAGATAGCCCAGGAACCTGTTTCATTAGAGACTCCAATTGGTGAGGAAGATGATTCACATTTAGGAGACTTTATTGAAGATCAGGAGGCCCAATCCCCATCCGATCACGCTGCATATGAATTGTTAAAAGAACAATTAGAGGATGTCCTGGATACACTGACAGATCGTGAAGAAAATGTACTGCGTCTTCGTTTCGGACTTGACGATGGCCGTACACGGACCCTTGAAGAAGTAGGTAAGGTGTTTGGTGTAACACGCGAGCGCATTCGTCAAATTGAGGCCAAAGCATTACGTAAGCTGCGTCATCCAAGTCGCAGTAAGCGTCTGAAGGATTTCCTTGATTAACAAATTATGATATGAGCCATGGTGTATATGTTCAGTCGTTATTTCCACTGCGTGATAGCGACTGTTCATGTTTTGTTTTTTCGACTAAGAGGTGGGGCTATGAATACTGAACGTAAATCTGTCATTGTAAAAGAGATTCAATACTGGAAAGATAAACGTCTATTACCGAGTGTCTACTGTGATTTTCTTCTCGCATTGTATACAGAAGGAAATGGATTTGAAAATGAGTCATCTAAAGCTGGCAATAAGAAAAAATTATGGCTTACGATTGACTCTGTTTTTTTACTTTCTCTGATACCGTTTTCAATTCTTATCACTCATTTTACTGAATTTGTGCTTGTATTGCAAATAGGTATAGCTCTTTTGTTTATTCTTATTGGACTATTTCACTTTACAGCTTTTAAAACCAGGAACTTGGAATATGCCCATGTGGCCTTAGTCTCCAGTCTCCTTATTCTTCTGATAATATCTGTATCCATAATCAGTGAACTAGCCATTTCTGACTTTTGGGTATATTTAACGATTTTTTTAAATGGCCTGATTTGGCTTAAGGCTGGTTTAATTTATAAATATAAATATCTTATCGTCTGCAGTCTTGTGAATGTCATGTTTGTCGGATTCTCTATATTTCAATAAATTTTCATTTTTACCCCTTTCCTATAAAGGGTTTTTCAAGTAAAATATGTATAGTCTGTATATACTTAACAATATTAACGAGCAGAGGGGATTACATAAGGAGGAAATAAATAATGAAAAAAAATCCAGTAATACCTTTTGGGATTATTGCAGCTTTAGGAATTGTGGCTATGATTATTTTATCGGGTGTAGGTGTAAACCAGATGGATGAAGCTGGTAAAGGTGAAAAAGGAGATTCAACCGAACAACAGGCTGAAGGCGGCGGAGAAACGACAGATGCGAAACCGGAAGATATTTTTCAAAACACATGCGCATCCTGTCATGGTGCTGATCTTGCCGGAACGGGTGCTGCCCCTTCTTTACAAACTGTAGGCAGCAAATATTCAGCGTCTGAGATAGAGGAAATTATTAATGATGGTACAGATGGTGGAATGCCTGGAGGATTAGTTGAACCTGAAGAGGCAACTAAAATTTCTGAATGGTTAGCTGAAAAGAAATAATAGTTCATCCAGGTGATTTTTACTGGGTGATGGAAGAAAAGCTTTCTAACTTGTAGAAAGCTTTTCTTATTGGATAAAATACATAAAGTGAAACTTCCATCAGTGGGGGGGTTCACATCCCCCACTGATGGTTAGTTGAACTTATCAGTAATTTACTTGCGGTTTAACCCTACTTAGTCTTGTTGGGTTACCCTCAAGACTTGAGTGGGGGTATTACGTCCAGTTAATGCGTGATAAATAACAAAAACATCACACGAAAAGTGAGGATAAATCTTAATGGCTGAGCTTCAATTATCAAATCGTTTAAAATCAATCACAAATTATTTACCGGAACAGCCCTTATTTGCTGATATTGGTTCAGATCATGCCTATTTACCCTGCTATGTCTGCTTACATGATTCAAAGGCGAGAGCTATAGCCGGGGAAATTAATCAGGGACCTTATCAGAGGGCCTATGAACAGGTGGAAAAGTGGAATTTATCGGACCGAATACACGTACGTCAGGGCGATGGTTTATCGGTTCTGGAGCCCAATGAAGCAGAACAGATTGTGATTGCTGGAATGGGGGGGACTCTAATCACGAATATTTTGGAAAATGGAAAAGAAAAACTTGCCGGTGTTAACCGAATTATTGCTCAGCCCAATATTAATGCGAGGTATATCCGAAAATGGTTTCATGCTCATTCATTTGTTCTGTCGGCTGAGGAGGTTATGGAAGAGGATGGGCGTTTCTATGAGATATTAATTGCCGATTATCAGCCTGATCTGGTAACAAAGGAAATAACTGAAAAGGAATATTATTTTGGTCCATTTAATTTGCAGGACAAAAATCAGGCCTTTATCAAAAAGTGGGAGCATGTACTGGAAAGAAAAAAGCAGATTATTGCTCAAATGAAAAATGCTTCACAGCCTGATGAAGAGAAGATAGCTGAATTTGAACAACAAATGAACTGGTTAAAGGAGGTTTTAAAAAATGAATAAAACGCTAACGGCTCAGGAATTGGTGAAAATGTTTGAACACTGGGCACCTAAGTCTTTAGCCATGGAAGGTGATAAAATTGGTCTGCATGTGGGGACATTGAATAAGAAGATCCGTAAAGTGATGGTCACGCTTGATGTCCTGGAAAATGTAGTGGATGAAGCTATTGAAAAAAATGTAGATTTTATTTTTGCTCATCATCCTTTTATTTTTAAGCCATTGAAAAAGGTAACCCAGGATGATGAAAAGGGACGGATACTTGGAAAATTAATGAAACACGATATTACGGTCTATGTTGCCCATACTAATCTTGATATCGCCAATGGTGGCATGAATGACATGCTTATGGACGAACTTGGGATAAAGGAACGTGACGTATTGATTGAAATGGGGAAAGAGGAATTGTATAAATTTGTTGTATTTGTTCCTGAATCTCATCAGGAAGAAGTCCGGGAGGCTCTGGGAAACAGTGGGGCAGGTCATATTGGCCTATACAGCCACTGTACATTCCAGACTCAGGGACAGGGTACCTTTAAACCTCTTGAAGGAACCAATCCATACATAGGCAGCCAGGGTGAGCTTGAGAAGGTTGATGAAGTTCGGATGGAGACGATTGTTCCGAAGCATTTGCTCACTCAAGTCCTGCGAGAGGCTGAAGAAGCACATCCTTATGAAGAAATGGCTTATGATCTATATCCATTGGAAAACGAAGGGTCATCATTTGGCTTAGGAAGAATCGGAACCTTAGACGAGAAGATGACTTTAAAAGAATTTGCTGAACATGTAAAAAAATCCTTTGATGTTCCAGCTTTACGGGTGGTTGGTGATCTGAATAAATCAATCCGGACCGTGGGAATCATTGGCGGGGACGGAAATAAATTTCTTACCCAGGTAAAAAGAAAAGGTGCTGACGTTTTTATAACAGGAGACCTTTATTATCATACCGCCCATGATGCAATGGGGATAGGACTTAATGTGATTGACCCGGGTCATCATGTGGAAAAGGTTATGAAAAATGGTGTGAAAAATTATTTGGAAGAGCAATGTCAGAAGGATAATAAGGATGTGGAAATTATTGCTTCTACAGCAAATACAGAACCCTTCCAATTTTTATAAATTATATGAATGAGGCCGGGTCATAACTAATTTGCTTGTCCATAAACCGAATTATATAATAGCCTAGCGGAGGAAATATACGTAGACTCCTGTTCGGTTAAGAGCGGCACGTCCTGTGCCGACACCGACACTTGAACGCCTGTTCGTCGTGGGAGGAAGGCCTAGGTGAGACCCCGCAAAGAAAAAGTGAAGGCGACCGTTTAGGCCCGACAGCATAAGCAGAATCCATGAAGTGACACGCTTTTTGTCACGTAGTGGATTCTGCTTATGACTGCTTGGGCCTGGGAGCCGTAACTGGACAAGCGCGATAGCGCGAGGAGGCTCACCAGCCGCTCACGGCAAAGAAGACACTACGAAAACTACCTTTGGGAGCTTGAGTAGATGTCGCACTTGTGCCCTTGGGTGAAAGCGAAGTATATTTCCGTAGCGATGGGTGCTACACCTAACATAATTCGGATTTATTTTTAGCAAAAGCACTTTTTTCCCAGCCTCGTTTTTGGTTTTGTATTTGCTAGGCTTTCTTTTCCTTTACTTTAGGAAGGATTTTTTGTTTCTCCACATTAGAAGAGGTGTCCCAGGTGTCCGGGTTAGCTGGGTTATATCCTTCAATAAATTTAATAACCTCTTTTGTAATCGGTGTTGGTGTGGAGGCACCTGCTGTTACTGCTACTGTGGATCTGCCTTCCAGCCATTCCAGTTTTAACTCGGATAAATCAGCAATACGGTAGGCTTTTGTGCCGGCAATTTCCTCAGATACCTGTGCAAGTCTATTGGAATTATTAGACCTTGGATCTCCGACAACAATTGTAAGGTCTGCTTCTTTAGCCTGTTCAGCGACAGCCTCCTGTCTCACCTGTGTTGCCATACAAATTTCCTGAACCATATCTGTCTGTGGATATTTTTCCTTTACTCTCTGCATGACATCATAAACATCCCACTGACTCATGGTGGTTTGGTTAGTCACTAGAATTTTGTCTGCATGAATGTCCAGCTGTTCTACATCCTCTTCTGTTTGGACCACATATACATGCTCAGGAGCCACACCGGCAGCACCTTCAGGCTCAGGATGTCCTTTTTTTCCGATATAAACGATTTCATATCCTTCCTTCACCTTATCTCGAATGAGGTTATGGGTTTTGGTCACATCCGGACAGGTCGCATCTAAAACGGTTAATCCCTTCTGTTTAGCACGTTCTTTAACTTCCGGTGACACTCCATGGGCTGTAAAAATAACGGTACCTTCGTTTATGTCTTCCAGCAAATCCGCACGATTTTTTCCGTCGAGAGTGATGACGCCTTCTTCTTTGAAAGCATCCGTGACGTGATTATTATGGACAATCATACCGAGAATATAAATAGGGCGAGGCAGGTTTTTATCTCTTGTTGCATTCTTGGCAATGACCATAGCATCAACAACACCATAGCAGTACCCACGCGGAGCAATTTTTATAACTTCCATAGATTGATTCCCCCTCAAAAATCTATTTGAAATCATGTATGTATCGTTTTAACCTGTTTCTTTCATTATAAAGGTTAGGAGTCATTAAGACAAAAGAATTCACGGGACATTGGCAAATTTATGTATACTTTAATATAATATATATGCACGAATGAAAAAGGAGACCACTTATATGAGTCAACGTACTTTTAAAGATTTTACATTTCAGCCGTTTTTGTATGAAGTTATTGATAAGCTTAACTTCAGAGAACCTACGCCTATACAGGGGGAGGTTATCCCTTATGCGTTAAAAAAGCAGAGTTTAATTGGCCAGTCACATACAGGTTCAGGAAAGACACATGCATACCTTTTGCCTCTGTTTAATCAAATAGATGTTACGCATAATCATGTACAAGCTGTGATCACAGTTCCAACTCGTGAGCTGGCCATGCAGATTTATGATGAGGTCAGGAAAATGATTGAGTATGCAGACGAGGAAGAAAGCATCCGGGCCAAACTGATCATCGGTGGAACAGATAAGCAGAAAATGATGGATAAGCTCAAGCGTCCGCCTCACATTATCGTTGGCACACCAGGACGTATTCTGGACTTAGTTATGGAGGGGGCATTGGATTTATATACAGCCTCATCCATGGTTATTGATGAAGCCGATTTGCTTATTGATTTAGGATTAATTGAAGAGACAGACCAGATTTTAGTCCGAATGCCTGAAAAGCTGCAAATAATGGTGTTTTCGGCCACATTCCCGGTTCAGCTTCAACATTTCCTGAAAAAATATATTGAAAATCCAAAGCATATTACCATTACGGGTCAGAGTCTTGTCCCGGAAACGATGGAACACCGGTTAATTCCATTAAGGCACAGGGAAAAGGCTGACTTAATGGTGGAAATAACAAACGTTATTCACCCATATCTTGCCTTAATTTTTGTCAACAAAAAAGAGCATGCAGACGAATTGGCGAATCAGCTGATTCAAAAAGGACTGGAAACCGGAATTATGCATGGAGGACTTACTCCCCGTGAACGAAAGCGGACGCTAAAGAATATTAAAAATCTGGAATACCAGTATATTGTCGCTACAGATCTGGCTGCACGCGGAATCGATATACCTGGGATCAGTCATATCTTTAATGCTGAATTACCCAAAGAACCAGAAGATTATATCCATCGTGTGGGCAGGACAGCTAGAGCAGGCCTGGAGGGGACAGCCGTCAGCTTCTATAAGGATAAGGATGAAAAGCTGATTGAAAAACTCGAAAGTAAAGGTATTGATTTTACCCATTATGATATTAAGAACAATGAATGGGTTGAAATTAAAGATTGGGATCAGCGCAGAAAAAGAGAAAAGTCTGAGAATGATCAGTTAGAAGCTGAGGCCTGGAAAAAAGTCCGGAAAAAGAAAAAAGTAAAGCCCGGTTATAAAAAGAAAATGAAAAAAGAAGCTGAGCAGGTGAAAAAGCAGCTGAAGAAAAAGCAGCAACAGCAAAATAAAAACAGAGGAAACAGGGGGAGGAGATAAGTATGCTTAAAATAGGGTCTCATGTATCCATGAAAGGAAAAAAGATGCTGGAAGGTGCAAGTGAGGAAGCCGTTTCCTATAATGCGAACACATTTATGATTTATACGGGTGCACCACAGAACACGAGGCGTAAGGCGATTGATGAACTTAATATAGAAGCTGGAAAAGCCCACATGAAAGAGAATGGAATAGAAGAAATTGTTGTTCATGCACCATATATCATCAATATTGGCAATACTACAAAGCCGGCGACGTTTCAGCTTGGTGTTGATTTCTTAAAATCAGAAATCGATCGGACAGAGGCTATTGGTGCGAAACAGATTGTTCTACATCCAGGGTCCCATGTTGGAGAGGGAGCTGAAAAGGGAATTGCCAAAATCATTGAAGGTCTGAATGAAGTCATTGATCCAAAACAGGATGTACAAATTGCATTGGAAACCATGGCTGGTAAAGGATCCGAATGTGGACGTACATTTGAAGAGCTCGCTCGAATTATTGATGGTGTAACTCATAATGAGAAATTGTCCGTTTGTATGGATACCTGTCATATCCATGATGCCGGCTATGATGTGATTCATGATTTCGATGGAGTGCTGGAAGAGTTTGATAAGGTCGTTGGACTCGACCGAATTAAAGTGCTGCACATAAATGACAGTAAAAATGTCAGAGGAGCACAAAAAGACCGACATCAAAATATAGGTTTTGGTGAGATTGGTTTTGAACCCTTAACTTATGTGGTCCATCATCCAGAATTCACACACTTACCAAAAATACTGGAAACTCCATATGTAGGAGAAGACAAGAAAAACAAAAAGCCACCATATAAGCATGAAATTCAAATGCTCCGCACCAAAGAATTCGATGAAGACATGAAAAATAAAATTATGGGTGATTAAGAAAAGCGGAGGCGACTGTTCAGGTCATGCGGGATAAGCACGCCCCATTGCGCACATTACTTGTGTTCAATGGGGCGTGCTTTATATAAAGCTAAAACAAATGATCAACTCCATATTTTTTAATTAAGTCGTTAAATAATCGGTTTGCTTTTTTGGCAGTCTCTTCATCTTTAATTTGTGCTATCTTTTTCAGGATTTTAATCCGATCCTTTTCGTTAAAGGGATCAAAGGATGTGTTCTTTATATATTTCGTCATTTGGTCTGCTTCACTGTGTGTCAGCGAAAATCCGTACTGTTTTCCATACTGAATCATTTCATTGGCAGTTAAACCTGCTAATTTTTCACGTATAATTTGACGAATAATATGTTTCACAGTTATCAACCTCAATTTTTTTTATTTCTGTATATTATATGTGAGCAGATTTGAATGTGAACACAAAAGATTGGTTAATAATGACACGTAAGATTTTTACCCATCTGCACATGATAAGATTGTACCTCTTCATTGGAAAGTGAGGGATAATCATGACTTCACATGACAATAAAAATAATCAACACAGATCCTATGCAGATGACAGCTGGCGTCCGGACGAAAGAAATACCAATTATTATTCTCAGGGTCAGCTGGGTGCAAATACCAATTTTGAATCGGCAGAAGACCGAAACTTTGACGAGCAGAAGCGTGAAGAAGAGTTTGCAGCTGAGACAGCTATCAGTCCCAATGAACTTGATGATCGCACGCAAATGGCTGAACGTGAAACACACATGGAGGAAACGGCAGAAGCCGGATGGGGATGGGCTGCAATTATCCTGTCCTTATTAGCCTTCTTCATGTGGCCGCTTGTCATGGGTATTGCAGGTATCGTGGTTGGTGTAATGGCAAAAAGAAGAGGTGCAGATACACTGGGTAATATCGCGATTGTTGCAGGTATAGCTGCTATCGTGATTAACTTATTCTTAGCTCCATTTGTCTGACGACTGGAGCCGGAAATATATCCACTACACAAAAGCCCCCGATTATCGGGGGCTTTTGTACTTTGTTTTAAACTTCTACCTTGTTCTGTTTTTGTTCCCTGGCATATTCTTCTGCAAGCTTATCAACTTCTTTTTTCAGCTCTTCAACCATGATGTCTTCAGGTACCTTTCGAATGATTTCTCCATGTCTGAAGAGCAGACCTTCACCTCTTGCCCCTGCGATGCCAATATCGGCTTCCCGGGCTTCACCTGGACCATTTACGGCGCAGCCAAGTACAGCAACCTTAATAGGTGCCCGTATTTCTGAAATATATTCTTCAACTTCATTGGCTATAGATATTAAGTCAATTTCAATGCGGCCACAGGTCGGACAGGAAATGAGTGTAGCTGCATTGGAAGCCAAACCAAAGGATTTTAGCAATTCACGGGCAACCTTCACCTCTTCAACAGGATCGGCACTTAATGAAATTCTTAAGGTGCTTCCTATTCCTTTGCTTAATATAGCCCCTAAACCAGCAGCGCTTTTTACTGTACCTGCGAATAAGGTTCCTGATTCAGTAATCCCCAGATGAAGTGGATAAGGAATCACTTTGGCGGCTTTTTCATAAGCCTCAATAGCAAGAGATACATCAGAAGCCTTTAGTGACACTATGATGTCATGAAAATCCAGGTCTTCTAAAATTTTTATATGATGCAATGCACTCTCGACCATGCCATCTGCGGTAGGATAACCGTATTTTTTCAGAATATGCTTTTCCAGTGAACCTGCGTTAACCCCAATACGGATAGGAACCCCTTTTTCCTTGGCTGCATTCACTACAGCTTCCACCTTGTCTCTTTTTCCAATATTACCGGGGTTAATGCGAATTTTATCCGCTCCACCTTCAATCGCTTTCAGAGCTAATCGATAATCAAAATGAATATCTACTACGAGTGGAATATTAATTCTTTTTTTGATTTCAGGAATGGCGTTGGCTGCTCTTTCATCCGGGCATGCTACTCTCACAACCTGACAGCCAGCTTGAACTAATTGACCAATTTGATTCACTGTAGCATCAACATCATGTGTTTTTGTTGTAGTCATGGATTGGATGACCACTTCATTTTTACCACCAATGGTTAAATCTCCAACTCGAACCTGTCTTGTATCCTGACGATGTATGACTTCGGACATAATAACGCTCCTTTACGTCTTACAATTAAAAATTTTTAAACAAACATCTACCATTATTATATCGGTTTATCCTGAACTTGAGAAGTAAATATGCCGGAAAAGTGTTTTTAAAATCATTAGTTACTCGTTGCTGTATTTAGGGAAAAAGTAGGTTTCGCCGATCTGAATCTCATTTGGATTGACTTCAGGATTCAATGTCTGAAAATCATCCAATAATGTCCGTATCTCTACCGGCTCTTCATTAAGGTTTTCAGATATGGAAAGGACGGTTTCACCAGGTTTGACAGTGTGTGTAACAGGTCTATATTCGGGCTCGTTTTCCTGGTCGATCTCACGGTCTGTGGATGCATTGGCTGGAGTATCCTCTTTGTTGTTCATTTCTGCAGCCGGGTTCTCCTGAAATTGAGACTTCGTAGCGGTACCTACAGTTATATCGTGAATAATACTCCTTATAAATAACAGGACAATGATAATAAGTACGAGCTTCTTTAAAAGCTTCAAGCTGTTCCCTCCTTTACTTAGACACTAAAAAATCATCCATAGAAATGAAACATTTTCGGCATTTATTCCGTATGTAAAGTAAGAAATCTGGTCGTTGATAATGGGGTGACTGGTTATGTTTTTAAGCTCAACGTTTGCTGGACTAATCTTAACTTTTTTTGGCTTTATGCTACTCATGGGTGAGTTTCTGGTTAAATTACGAGGGATTTCAGGTCTTTTAGGTTTCGGTTTTATATTCGTGTATTTTCAGGCTCATTTAGAAAGTATGAACACTTTTTTAGTTACGTTTATCTTTTTGCTGGCTCTTGCCTTATTGATGATTGACGGGAACATAACCAATGACGGAACATTGTCAGTGATCGCCATACTAATGATGGTGTTGATCATTGGACTAATTCCCGGACATTGGTTAACAGGTGCTTATGGTATTACAGGTTTAATTCTAGGCATAAGCTCCAGTTTCCTTTTTTTGAAGGTGTTCCCGTCAAGAAATATGTGGAATAAAATAACTCTGTTTGACCGTCTGACAAATGAAGCCGGGTATCATACTATGAAAAAATCCTATCGTAATCTTGTTCATGAGAAGGGAGTAACGGTTACACAATTGAGACCCGCAGGAACCATCCGTATAGGTGAAAATGAATATAGTGCAGTCTCCAATGGGAAATGGATTGATCGAAATACAGAGGTCTTGGTTACACAAGTGGATGGGACAAAAATAATGGTGGAACTGGCGGAATTGGTGGAAAATTAAGAGAGCATTAACAAAAACTTCATATCCCCTTAACAAAAGCATGTCATACTTGTGTTGGATAAAAGGGGGAACATAGGTGAACTGGAGATATTTACTAAAAAAGCAATCAAAAAATAAGAAAAAGATGACCTTTTTACTTCGAATTATTATTACGGTTTTTATTTTAATTATTATTTCTTTATCTACAATAGGTTTTTTATCTTATTCAAAAGTTAAAGAGAGTCATTATACTCTGGTACAGGAACGTGTGGAACGGGAAATCTTTATCATAAGGCAAACGGCCCGAAATTTAAAGTATGCTTATATCTCAAATAACCAATCTTTTGAAGAGCAGATGATAAATGCAATTGAGGATCAAAAGATTAAACTTATGCAAAATGATTTCCATGCAAGATTCTTTTTCATAAATAATAATGGGGAAAACCGGGAACTGGAAAACAGAAACCTTGAAGATGTGGAAATTAATAAAGCTATTATAGAAAATGTAAGGTCTCAGGAAGATAACTCCTTTATAGGGGAGATGAACAATCAAAACTGGTTATTTGCTTTTGCAGAAGTCCAGGAATTACAGGGTACAGTTTTAATTGCGATACCTGAACGGGACATACTGGCTTCTGCTAACTCATTAGCTAAATATTTTTTAACCGTTGGACTTATAAGTGTAATTGTCATTTCCATTGTACTTGCTCTGGTGATGAAGAAAATCACACATCCGCTCAGAGAATTGAGAAATGAAATGAGAAGAGCGCGTGATGGCAAATTCAATGAAGTACAACCGGTTAATAGCAATATTCCGGAAATTCGTTCGTTAAACAAAAGTTTTCAAATGTTAATTCATACGATTTCGAGTATGTTCCAAAATATTGAGAGTGCGGTTGCCCAACTTAATCATACAGGAGAGGAATTATCATCATCATCAGATAACTTAGCTGCGACCCAATTATCTATGAAAGATGACTTACTAAATGTTAAAGATAATGCCAAAAATATACAAGGGAACTTTTCAAACTATAAAGAAAGCTTCCAAAAATTGCAGGAATCCATGAGTATGCTCTTAAGTGAGTTTCATACCATGCGTAAAAAACAAGAAAAAATGAATGATGCAGTAGATGATGGAACGAGTAGTGTTCGGTCCATAATTCAAGTGTTGGAATCGTTCCATGACAGCATTGAAATTATGGGGCATAAAATTGAGGAATTTCAGGACTATACAAATAATATAAAGATAGCAGGTAGTATGATTCAGGACATATCAGAAAAAACAAGGCTTTTATCTTTGAATGCAACGATTGAAGCAGCAAAGGCAGGTGAACACGGAAGAGGTTTTGCCGTCGTTGCTAAAGAAGTGCGAAAGCTTGCAGAAAGTTCAAGGGAAGCAGCAATGGAAATTGATCAAAAGGTGATGGATACACTAAATATGGGTCAATTCTTTATGTCACAGTTTCATACGTTATCTAAGGAACTGTCAACACAATTAATAAATGCCAAAAATTCTAGTTATACGTTCAATGAATTGGCAAAGCAAATTGAGGAATTAAATGTACATATCAACCGTAGTGCTGAAGAAGTAGAAAAAACGGAAGTTGTTATTCCTGAATTAGAACAAGCTTTTGAGAATTTTAATCATAATACGTTTGAAACAATACGTTCAGTAAGTAAACTTTATCAAACGGCTGAACAGCAACAGGCTGTTATGAATGAGAGCGATGAAATCAGAATGCAGCTGCTGGTCCTTGGAAAATCATTATCCACAGTAATTACAAGTAAAAAGTAAAACAATAAAAAATCCAGGTCCATTTACGGACCTGGATTTTTTATATTTAAACGATAATGGGCAGGATAAGTGGAATAAAATGATTTTTATAACCTAATGTTAAGATAGTGTAAATTTTTTCGAAAATCCTTTACAAACCTCTGCGGTTTCATTAATAATGATATAGGCATTTTAAAGAAATAGACAACTTTGATTTTGGATAAGGAGTGTACAAACGTTGGAACTGGATGTACAAACATTAATATTTCAATTTATCGGTGGTTTAGGTATCTTTCTTTTTGGTATTAAATACATGGGGGATGGTCTTCAAAGATCAGCTGGAGATCGCCTTAGAGATATATTAGATCGTTTTACAACAAACCCTTTTATGGGCGTTTTAACAGGTATTATTGTTACCATTTTAATTCAATCAAGCTCCGGGACTACCGTTCTTGTTGTTGGTCTCGTAAACGCTGGGTTCATGACATTAAGACAGGCTATCGGAGTTATTATGGGGGCAAATATTGGTACGACGGTTACAGCATTTATCATTGGTATTGATATTGATCAGTATTCCCTTCCTATGATAGCTCTTGGTGCATTTTTAATCTTCTTCTTTAAAAATAAACGACTTACCTACGCAGGACAGGTATTCTTTGGTCTGGGTTCACTATTCTATGGTTTAGACTTAATGTCAGGAGCAATGTCTCCATTGCGGAGTTTGCAAGCATTTCAGGATTTGACAGTAAGCATGAGTGAAATTCCTCTGCTTGGGGTTGTGATTGGGGCAGTCTTTACGTTTATTGTACAAAGCTCAAGTGCAACGATTGGCATTCTGCAGGGACTGGCAGAACAGGGGGCAATTGGTCTTGATGCGGCATTACCAGTATTATTTGGTGATAATATTGGTACAACCATTACGGCTATCCTGGCTGCACTGGGAGCAAGTGTTGCGGCAAAACGTGCTGCACTTTCCCACGTTTTCTTTAACCTGGTAGGTACAGCATTATTCTTAATTTTGTTAACGCCTTTTACTCATTTTGTGGATTATTTACAGACACAGCTGAACTTAAATCCAAGATCTACAATTGCATTCGCTCACGGTACATTTAACATAACCAATACACTCCTTCAAATTTGGTTTGTTGGATTTATCGCGTATTTAGTAACCAAAGTTATCCCAGGCGAAGATGCAGTTATAGATTCCAAACCGATGCATCTGGATCCACTTATTATTCAGCAATCCCCATCGATTGCTATCGGACAGGCAAAGGATGAATCGATTCGTATGGGAGATCTTGCCCTGAAAGGACTGGAAGAAACAAGACTTTACTTGAACAATAATCATCAGAAGCATTCTGAACTTGCCCTATCCATGGAAGATGCTATCAATAATCTTGATAGGAAAATCACGGATTATTTAGGTAAGATATCAACATCTTCATTATCTACACCTGAAAGTAATCTGCATTCATCTGTAGTGGATAATGTAAGAGATATTGAACGTATTGGTGATCATTTTGAAAACATTGTAGAGCTTGTGGATTATAAAATCTCCAATAAGGTCCATTTAACGGAACAGGCACTGGAAGATGTGAATGAAATGTATAACCTTACACTGGTAACTGTAAAACAGGCATTAAAAGCATTTGAAGAACAGGATCATCAGGCAGCAATGGATGTGATTCAAAAAGAAGAACAAATCGACCAAATGGAGCGATCATACCGTAAAAAGCATATTTTGCGTTTGAATGAAGGAATTTGTTCCGGATCTGCAGGTATTGTCTTTGTAGATATCCTGAGTAACCTGGAACGAATAGGGGACCATGCCGTTAACATTGCTCAGGAACTAGTAGGAAAAGAAAATAAAATGAATGAGTAATACCCTTTTAAGAAAATATCCCGTTTTATGAATATACGGGATATTTTCTATTTTATAAAGAAAATCTTTAAAAACCCCTTGAAACATAAAGGGGGACATGCTATATTTACATATGTTCTTGAAATTAATCACGAAATAAATGTTGACACATTAAGCTAAACATGTTAAATTGTATCTTGTCGCTGAAATTCAATATTTATTTCAATCCATTATTATTATTCCACCGTAGCTCAGTGGTAGAGCAATCGGCTGTTAACCGATCGGTCGCAGGTTCGAATCCTGCCGGTGGAGCCATATGGCGGCGTAGCTCAGCTGGCGAGAGCGTACGGTTCATACCCGTGAGGTCGGGGGTTCGATCCCCTCCGCCGCTACCAATTACATATGGCGGCTGTGGCGAAGTGGTTAACGCACCGGATTGTGGCTCCGGCATCCGTGGGTTCGATTCCCACCAGTCGCCCCATTTAGAAAAGAATGATTCATAAGGACCCTTAGCTCAGCTGGTCAGAGCTATCGGCTCATAACCGATCGGTCGCAGGTTCGAATCCTGCAGGGTCCACCAAATTACGGAGGAGTACCCAAGTCCGGCTGAAGGGAGCGGTCTTGAAAACCGCCAGGGGCTTCACGGCCCGCGGGGGTTCGAATCCCTCCTCCTCCGCCATAAGGCTCGGTAGCTCAGTCGGTAGAGCAACGGACTGAAAATCCGTGTGTCGGCGGTTCGATTCCGTCCCGAGCCACCATATAAAAATGAATGTCTCCTTTCCGATAGAGTAATATAAAGCAAGCAGATTAAAATCTGCTTGCTTTTTTACGTTATTTAATATTTACGGTACTGAGCCGTTGGATTTTTGGTCATAATTAACATGTGTGGGAAAATATACAGCAAAATTGTTGCATCATGTGAATACGATTGTTAATCTTAATATAAAGGAATAACACTATATGGATGATGTTTTCCTTTGCATTACATATAATAAAAGGAGGAATTTATAATGGCTAATTTTGAACTTCCAGAATTACCTTATGCATACGATGCTTTAGAACCACACATCGATAAAGAAACGATGAACATTCATCACACAAAACACCATAATACTTATGTAACAAAACTTAATGCAGCACTTGAAGGACATGCAAATCTGCAGGACAAGTCTCTTGAAGACCTTCTTGGTAATTTTGATGCTGTTCCAGAGGATATCCGTACAGCTGTACGTAACAATGGTGGTGGCCATGCGAACCACAGTCTTTTCTGGACAGTAATGTCACCAAATGGTGGCGGACAACCAAAAGGTGAAGTTGCGGAGAAAATTAATGCTAAGTTTGGCAGCTACGATAAATTTAAAGAAGAATTTAAAGCTGCTGCAGCTGGACGTTTCGGTTCAGGCTGGGCTTGGTTAGTTGTGAACAATGGAGATGTTGAAATCACAAGTACGCCTAACCAGGATACTCCTCTAATGGAAGGCAAAACACCAATCTTAGGACTGGACGTTTGGGAGCATGCTTATTATCTTAAGTACCAGAATAAGCGTCCTGACTATATTGCAGCTTTCTGGAATGTTGTAAATTGGGATGAAGTTGAAAAGCGCTATCAGGCAGCAAAATAATAAAACTGTATAAAAAAAGCAGGGCATTGTGCCCTGCTTTTTTTATGACCTCTTTTCTCTGTAACCTGAATATCGTTATTGTTTCTGAAGAAAATAAGGTGTAGAGAAAAGGGGTTTGAAATATGAGCGAAAAACTAAAAGCGATTGTTGGTCATGTAGATGTTAATCGTGATTTGATTTTGCTGCTTACTATTGGTGGTTTATATTCCATTAGTATCTTTCTCTCCAACACATTTGTAAATATTTTTCTTTGGAAGCAGGCTGGTGATTATGCAACCATTGCCTTTTATAATTTGGCTGTTTATATAATGCAGCCGCTAACCTTTATTCTGGCAGGAAGATGGGCTAAAAAAGTCGACCGTGTAATTGTTTTACGACTGGGAGTAACTTTTTTATCCCTATTTTTTTTGACTGTATTAATTATGGGGGATTATGCGGAAAAGTACAACGTAATATTAGGAGGTATATTAGGCATTGGGTATGGTTTTTATTGGCTGGCCTTTCATGTGTTAACCTTTGAAATTACAGAACCGGAAACCAGAGACTTTTTTAACGGTTTTTTTGGATTGCTTCAGTCTTTGGGAGGAATGATTGGTCCCATTTCTGCCGGTTTCATCATTTCAAAAATGGAGGCTAACACAGGCTATACCACTATATTTACCATTTCTTTAGTTTTATTTGTCGTAGCCGTTATCTGCAGCTTCTTCCTTAATCGCAGAAGTGCAGAGGGAGAGTATAATTTTCGAATTATCTTAAAAGAAAGAAATAATAATAACAACTGGAAGCGGGTATTACAGGCTAATTATTCTCAGGGATTAAGAGAGGGGATCTTTTTATTTGTCATCTCTATCTGGGTCTTTTTAATAACCGACAGTGAATTTGCATTGGGAACATTTAACCTGATATTTTCCGGCTTTTCCTTTTTTGTCTATTACCTTGCGACCCGATTAATAAAACCTAAGTTCCGTAAAACCTCAATCTTAATTGGCGGGCTGATACTGTATACGTCCATTTACCTGATTATTTTCTTCAAAAGCTATACCGTTTTACTCATCTATGCAGCGATTATAGGTTTTGCCTATCCAATCATTTATGTACCTTATTTTTCGATTTCCTATGATGTCATAGGGACTTCATGGATGGCAAAAGAGAAGCGGATTGAATATATCGTAGTCCGTGAGTTGTTTCTGAATTCAGGGAGGGTAAGCTCTATTCTCCTGTTTCTTATTGTCACCTATCTGTTTGACACTGATAAAAGTATTCCTTACCTGCTCGCTACAATGGGTATCGGGCACTTAGCGATTTCTTATTTCTTTCGGGATATTCACCTCCCAGGGAAAAAACCGAATGAAGAAAATGTAGAAAAGGAAAATAAACCTTTAATTAATAAAGAGGTTGCAGAGGATGAGAATCGTTAATCAGGATAGAGAATGATTAGCCGATATAGGAAGGAATATTCATGTCAAAATCGCTCAAGTCATGCTATAATATAGAAAAACAACAGGAATAGGGGGAGGGGAACCCTTTGACTCCAAAGAAATCAAAATCACACTTACCATTACGTTTAAATATACTGTTTTTCTTAATCTTTTTGCTGTTTGCTTTTTTAATTATACAGCTTGGTGTTGTTCAAATTTTGCATGGGGATGCAGCACAGAGTGAAGTCAACCGGACGGAAGACACAACGATTTCTAATCCTGTACCAAGAGGAGAAATTTATGATCGTTATGGTCGTCTGCTGGTTGAAAATGAACCAAGATACGCCATTACCTATACCCCTCCAAAAAATGTTCAGCCAAAGGATAGACTGGAACTTGCAGAAAAACTGTCAAAATATATACAAAAGAAACCGGATAAGGTTACTAAAAGAGACAAACAGGACTACTGGATTATGAAAAATAGAAATGAAGCATACAGTCGTCTATCTTCCAAGGAAGAGGATTTAAGTGATGAGGAACAATACTATGCAGTCCTCGACAAGGTTACGGAAGAAGACTTACAGCAATTAAGTGAAGAAGATTTGGAAATTATTGCGATTAAACGGGAACTGGATCAGGCGCCCGCTTTAACACCGCATGTCGTTAAAAATAGTAATATTTCAGAAAAAGAATATGCAACGGTTGCCGAGCATTTAAGTGAACTGCCTGGAATAAATGTAACGACCGACTGGAAACGAAACAAAATATTTCATCCGACTTTCTCGAATTTTATTGGAGGTATGACCTCATTGGAAGAGGGACTTCCTAAAGAAAAACTGGATTATTATCTTTCCCGGCAATATGGTCGAAATGAAAGGGTTGGGGAAAGCTTTCTGGAAGAAGAATACGAATCCACCTTAGCCGGTCAAAAAGAATTGGTGGAATATGTTACGGATAAAGAAGGAAATATCATTGATTCAAAGCTTATACGCGAAGGCAAGCAGGGAAAAAGCCTGAAACTCACTATTGATATCGAGCTGCAGAATCGGGTCGATGAAATTGTAAGAGAAGAAATGAAAAAAATTATTGATAAATATCCAGGTAAGAATCAACACTTTAAGGACGCTTTAGTTGTCATGTCTGATCCTAATACAGGCGAAATTTTAGCGATGTCCGGTCAGCACTATGATCACAAGAAGGATGAGTTTTCAGATCAGTCCTATCGAACCGTCTATGATGCACACCGTCCTGGATCAGCTATTAAGGGGGCAACGGTACTTGCCGGTTTTGAATCAGGAGTCATTCGTCCCGGCACAACTTTTTACGATTCCCCGATTAAAATTGCAAGTACACCTGAAAAAAGTTCCTATCGTACACTGGGATATGTAAATGATTTGGATGCCCTTGCTAAATCTTCAAACGTTTATATGTATTATATAGCTCTCAGAATGGGTGGAGATTATACCAACTACCGATATGTAAAAAATGAATCATCTAAAGTTAAGAACAGTTCTAAAACTCTGCAGGATTTGCGTTATTATTTTAATCAATTTGGACTTGGTGTAAGTACAGGCATTGATCTTCCCTATGAAGCAACAGGCTACAAAGGTGATAATCCAGGTCCGGGATTGCTTATGGACTATGCTATTGGGCAATTTGATACCTACACAGCGTTACAATTAAACCAGTATGTTTCAACCATTGCCAATGGCGGATATCGACTTCAGCCACAATTAGTACAGGGAATATATAATTCAACCGCTAATGGTGAACTAAATCAATTGTATAAAGGGATTCAGCCAAAAGTCTTAAATCGAATTGATATGAATGACAAGTATCTGGATCGAGTTCAGGAAGGCTTCAGGAGAGTCTTTCAGCATCCGGACGGGACTGCAGATCATGTTTTTGCGAATAAGTCTTACAACCCGGCAGGAAAAACGGGAACAGCAGAAAATGAAATCTACGGCGAGAACGAAAAAGGTGAAATTGAAAAGGTTGCCGATGTGGAAAACCATAATCTTGTAGGTTATGCACCTTACGATGATCCTGAAGTGGCCTTTTCCATTATTGTTCCGAATGTCGGACTGGATGCCAGTGATGGTATAAACTCCAAAATTGGAAGCCGTATTTTAGATGCTTATTTTGAATTAAAAGAACAGAGAGAGAATAAAGGGATCAATATGGAACTGAATCAAATGATAAATGAAAACAGCAGTGAAACCGAGCAGAATGGCTAATGGCCATTCTGCTTTTTTTGTGCAGAGAACAAACAGACCTGTGGTTAAGAATTCAGGCATAATCACGTCTCGAACAACACTCAGCGATTAACGTTTTGCCTTATCCCGCATGACCTGAACACTAAGGAATGCTCCTAAGAATTAGCATCGCAGAAGCAAGTGTACTTTCTTGCTTCGAGTTGCCTCCGCTTTCCTATGTCCAGCTGCGGGGCCTAGACCCTCGCTGATGTAAGCAAGCCCCACTACGCGGCTGGAGCCGCTCCATGGGGCTTGCTTACACAGTCGGGTCTGGACAAGTCCCCTACGCTTTTCTTGTCCAGCTGCGGCTCCCGGGCCCTAGCGGTCATAAGCATAATCTCCTACATGGCCAAAAGGCGGCCACTCCGGATATTTTGTCGGGCCTAAACAGTCGCCTCCGCTTTTCTATTACCTTTACGTTTTTTTTACATTAGGTTTATATGAGGTTAATAGTTTTGGATTATTATTAGTTTTGTAGTTAGGAAATGAACTCAACAAATGAGGGGGAAGAGGAAATGTGGAAGCAAAAGAAGTTGGTTATTTTGATGATGATGGTTTTGACCATTGGGATTTTAGCAGCCTGTGGGGATAGTGGAGAACCAGACGAAGAAGCCAATGACACACAAAGTGCAAATGCAAATGAAGAAAATAGTGATGGAGAGGATAGTTCCCTGTCCGGTACTGTAAAATTAGCAGGATCTTCAACCGTATTTCCTATCATGGAATATGTAACTTATGAATTTACGAAGGAATATCCAGAAGTTGATACTCCGCTTGAGAGCATTGGTTCAGGTGGGGGATTTGAAAGGTCAACTAAAGGTGAAATTGACTTTAGTAATGCTTCCCGTCCAATTAAGGAAGAAGAAAAGGCAATTGCTGAAGAAAATGGAATTGAACTAATCGAAACGGTGTTAGCCTATGATGGTTTGTCCGTCGTTGTGAGTCAGCAAAATGACTTTTTGGATGAACTAACGGTTGAACAGTTAAGAGATATTTTCCTTGCAGAACGCGGAAATAAAAAATGGTCTGATATTGATCCTTCCTGGCCTGACGAAGAAATTGTGATTTATTCTCCAGGGCATGATTCAGGAACATTTGATTACTTTAATGAAGCGATTCTTGAAGAAAAACCAATGCGTGAAGGGGAAGGAGTAACCCTTTCAGAGGATGACAATCTACTGGTAAGAGGTATTCAAAATGATCCATATGCCATTGGATACTTTGGTTATGCTTACTATGTTGAAAACAAAGATACACTTAAAGCTCTAGCTATCGATAATGGAAATGGGGCCGTTAAGCCAACCCCTGAGACGATTCAGGATGGAAGTTACAGTCCTTTATCCCGTCCGCTGTTTACGTACATCAACCGTGCATCTTTAGAGGATAAGGAAACAGTACAAGCATTCACGGAATTCTTACTTTCAGGTGCAGCAGCGTCTGGTGCCGAAGAAGTTGGATATGTGGCGCTTCCTGAAGAGAAATATCAGTCACAATTAGAAGAGTTACAGTCCATTTACGAATAAGTAAGGGTATATAAAGAACAAGTGAGGACAGGAAGTTACTGTCCTCTATTCCGCTTTTAAAAGGATGAAAGGATGAAAGGGGTTCAAGTATGGCTATTCAGCAGACAGAATCAAACACGTGGACCATTCAGGATAAAATGAATGCCAGAAAAGAAAGACAAAAAAAGCTAAGAAAACTTGAAAAACTTGTTCCTGTATTTTTGTTTTTATGTGCAATTGTTTCCATTTTAACGACATTAGGTATTTTATATACGTTAATTAGTTCAGCTGTTACTTTTTTTAGTGAAGTATCGTTCTCTGAATTTTTTCTGAATACAGATTGGAAGCCGTGGTCAGGTTCATTTGGAATTTTACCTTTGATTACCGGAACACTCCTGATTACTGGAATTGCTATTCTGGTTGCTGTTCCATTGGGGCTGGCATCAGCTATTTTTCTGAGTGAGTATGCAAGTGATCGAACAAGAAGAATTGTAAAGCCTCTTATTGAAATCCTGGCAGGTATTCCTACTGTTGTTTACGGGTTTTTTGCTCTGACATTTGTTACGCCGTTGTTACAGAATGTGATTCCGGAACTTAAAATTTTTAATGCTTTAAGTGGGGGGATTGTAGTAGGAATTATGATTATTCCCATGATTGCATCCCTGTCTGAGGATGCAATGAGTGCAGTGCCGAATAGCATTCGTGAAGGAGCTTATGCACTTGGAGCTACACGGTTTGAAGTAGCCATGAAGGTTGTGGTTCCTGCTGCTTTATCAGGAATCATCGCTTCATTCGTGTTAGGAATTTCAAGAGCTATTGGGGAGACAATGATTGTTACCATCGCAGCCGGTCAGTCTCCAAATTTGACGCTTGATCCGACTCAATCCATCCAAACCTTAACATCGTTTATTGTGCAGGGTACCTCAGGGGATACAGCTTATGGTTCAACGATCTATTATAGTGTGTATGCAGTAGGAATTACACTATTTGTCTTTACGCTAGCCATGAATTTTCTGTCACAATATATTTCCCGTAAATTCAGGGAGGAATACTAATGTCTATACCAAATCAAGTGGATATGTACAAAAGAAGAAAGCGAAGAACAGCAAAAAATAAGTTATTTCATGCCCTGTTTTTTGCAGCGACTACTATTGGATTGATAGTTTTAGTGATGTTAATTTACCGAGTACTCTCACAAGGTATGGGGAGTTTATCGTGGGACTTTATTCGTAATTTTGCAGCACCTTACCCGGAAGAGGCCGGACTTTTGGCCGGCATCATCGGCTCTCTTTATCTAATGGTCATTGTTGCATTATGTTCGATTATCATAGGAATTGCTACAGCTATTTATTTAGAAGAATACGCAAAAAAAGGAAGGCTGACATCTTTCATTCAGATGAATATTCAGAACCTGGCAGGAGTACCGTCTGTTGTATTTGGCTTACTTGGGCTTACCTTTTTTGTCTATGTGCTGGACTTTGGCTATTCTCTATTAACCGGAGGACTTACGATGAGTCTTCTCGTTCTTCCTATTATAGTCGTTGCATCTCAGGAAGCTTTACGTTCAGTACCTGGTGAGTTAAAAGAGGCATCAGCGGCTATGGGAGCATCTAAATGGCAGACGATTTTCAGGGTTATTTTGCCTGCTGCCTTACCTGGAATGGTTACAGGCTCTATTTTAGCTTTGTCAAGAGCGATCGGAGAAACAGCTCCTCTTCTAATTGTAGGAGCGGCAACAGCTATCTACTCACTCCCGGATTCAGCGCTGGACTCGTATACGGTTATGCCTATACAGATATACAGCTGGATTAGTAAACCAGGAGATGAATGGCCTTTACTAGCGGCAGCCGGAATTATTATATTGTTAATCATTTTGTTAATCATGAACGCTATCGCTGTCTATATTCGAAATAAATTTCAACGTCGTTATTAATTACTAAGGAGGTACAGGATAAATGACTACGCTGGCAAAACCGGTAGTAAATAAACAAGTTGAAAAGAAGCCAATGGAGAAAAATTCTGTTTTTGAAGTGACAAATCTTAATTTATGGTATGGAGCAGACCAGGCTTTATATGATATTACGATGAATATAGCTGAAAATGAAATCACAGCTATTATTGGTCCGTCTGGATGCGGGAAATCAACATTTATAAAGACGTTAAATCGCATGGTTGAAATGGTTCCGATTGTGAAAACATCGGGCTCGATAAAATACAATGAGGAAAATATTTTTGACTCAGGATATAGTGTAGAAGACCTCCGAACAAAGGTAGGTATGGTGTTTCAAAAGCCGAATCCATTTCCAAAATCAATCTATGATAATGTTGCCTATGGACCACGAATTCATGGGATTAAAAAGAAAAAAGATCTGGATATCATCGTAGAGAAGAGTCTTAAAGATGCCGCACTGTGGGAGGAAGTAAAGGACCGTCTGGGTGAAAACGCCTATGGCTTATCAGGTGGACAGCAGCAGCGGTTGTGTATCGCCAGGTGTCTCGCTATCGAGCCTGATGTGATTTTAATGGATGAGCCGACCTCTGCATTGGACCCGATCTCTACACTGAAGGTTGAAGAGCTTGTTCAAAATTTACGAGAAAAATACAGTATCGTCATTGTCACCCATAACATGCAGCAGGCAGCGCGAATTTCAGATAAAACAGCCTTTTTCCTAAATGGTGAGTTAGTGGAGTTTTCTGATACCAATCATTTGTTTTCCAATCCGGACGATAAACGCACAGAGGATTATATAACAGGCAGGTTTGGATAATAGAGGAGGCTAATCAATGGCAATACGCGAGAACTTTGAAGGGGATGTCCTGAAAGTAAACGAGTTAATTCAGGAACTGGCTGAAATGAGTGATTCAGCATTAAAGAAAGCGGTTGAAAGCTTATATCAAAAGGATGTTAGTAAAGCTCAGGCAATCATTGAAGAGGATGATAAAATCGATCAAAAAGAAATGGAAATTAATGAAAAAACCATATTATTAATTGCGAAACAGCAGCCCTTTGCAAAGGACCTAAGAAGGCTTATTATTTCCCTCAAAATTTCATCGGATATAGAAAGAATGGCTGATCATGCTGTTAATATTGCCAAGTCTGCCATCCATCTGGGGGATGATCATCCATTGAGCATTCATTCAATGATTGCTGTGATGGCCGAGAAAGCAAGGGAAATGTCAGCGTTAGCCATAAAAGCCTTTAAAAATGAGGATATTTCACTTGCCAGAAAGCTTGCTGAAATGGATGATGAAATCGATGAAATGTACGGTACTGTTGTCAGGGAAATGCTTGATGAATCCGCATCTAATCCGCAAATCAACCAGTATATGATGCAAATGGCTTTTAGTGCAAGGTTTATTGAACGCTACGCAGACCATATTACGAATATTGGAGAAAATATCTTTTATTTAGTAAAGGGCGAAACCTATGATTTAAACGAATAATAGTAAAAACCACAGTCCTGCATACGGGACTGTGGTTTTTAGAGTTTAGTTTGTAATGGTTTCAGCAATCTGATAAAAGTCCATATCCGAATGAACCTCAAAACTGCCAATTTGGACGGCCTTTTCATAGCCGTGTTCAGCTAAGTAAGACTCAAATTCTCCAGCATTATCGATCATTTGCTTTTCTTTAAGTAAATTGGCTACCTCACTTGTCGCCATTCCTGATTCGATATCAATAGTAACGGTTATTCTGTTCTTGTTCTTTTCTTTACTGTCTTTATTCGTTTTCTCATCATCTTTTGCAGGATTGTCTATATTATTGACAATTTCCAGTTGTTCCTGTTGATCAGCTAAAGTCTGATTTAATTGTTTCCATTTTTTTTGCTCCACAACATGGAGCCCTTCATTTTCCAGGTAGGTTGTGGCCTTTTCTGTGGTCAGGGCAGCCTCTTCATTAGCAGAGCTGGAATCCCCCGCAAAATAAATAACCCCTATCAAAACGGTCGCAGTAAGAATTCCCAGAGCAAATGAGCGTAAAATATATTTCATTTTAAGCCTCTCCTTCCTGCTGGCCCAGTTCAACAGGATATAGCTGATGAATGATGGCTCGAACATCATGAACTTTTAAGTCTGTACTTTTGGCAATTTGATCGATGGAAAAGCCTACATCGTACAGTTTTTTAATTTGCTGATAAATGGCCGGCTGGTCATCATCATCAGAGGAAGGAGAAGGGATATCAGTATTTTCTGTAAATGCTGAATCTGTGAGCAATTCTTCTTCCAAAACTTTTATTTTGTTTTTTAAACGATAGGATTCCTGCAAAGACGTAATTGATATGTCTTCAATTTGATCCTCAAGATCCTTAATTTTATCATTTGTAAAAAAGGAGAGGATAAATAGTACAAGACTTACTGCTCCTAATGTAATTAATGCTATGATCATGATAGACACTCCTTTAGTTTATTTATACCATAGAATAATAGAATAGGGAATAAGGGATTATTACCAATTTTCCATGTAGAAAAATAGGACTTTTCCACGTTGTAATGGCAGTTATCACCTCTGCTTTAAAAAAATGGAATTGAAACTGCTTAACTAGGATAAAGAAGAATGAAGGGAAATTTTCTGACGTCCATACCTTGAATACCCGAGAAAGATTTGGTATTATAAATTAGTCTTATGATTATTATGACTTATGCACGAAGATGAATTGACAGATAGGAATGGAGGGAAAGAACCATGCGAGTACAAGTGACTTTGGCGTGCACTGAATCCAGTGACCGTAACTATATTACAACAAAAAACAAACGAAACAATGCAGAGCGTATTGAAATGAAAAAATTCTGCCCTCGTTGCAACAAACATACATTGCATCGTGAGACTAAATAAGTAAAAAAGAGTGTTGATGTCCTTTTGAGGATTTCAAACACTCTTTTTTTTCATGAA
The DNA here is from genome assembly GCF_039522525.1 of Salinibacillus aidingensis. Lineage (GTDB taxonomy): Bacteria > Bacillota > Bacilli > Bacillales > Alkalibacillaceae > Salinibacillus > Salinibacillus aidingensis. The sequence continues at coordinate 381,042 of NZ_BAAADO010000001.1, read as the reverse complement.
CTGGCCGTAATACCTCCACTGACGGAAGTTTCACTTAATAAAAATGCATGTATTTAATAAAGGTGGTTCATATGGATAAAAAGGAGTTGCGCAGACAGGGAATTCAAAACCTGAAGAGTCTCAGTGAAACTCAGCGTGCACATTTATCAAAGAAAATTTCAAATCATGTCATCGATACCGAATGGTTTCACAAAGCTGATATTATAGGCGTAACTGTATCCAAATCCTTTGAACTGGACACGTCTTATCTTATACATAAAGCCTGGGAAACAGGGAAAAAGGTCTGTGTACCGAAATGCTATCCAAATCAGAATCATCATATGAAGTTCTTTATCATCACCAGCTTTGATCAATTGGAAAGGGTGTATGCAGGTCTTTTAGAGCCTGATCCTGATCAAACAGTAAAAATCCCAGGGGATCAGATTGATCTTCTTATTGTTCCCGGCATCTGGTTTGATCGGGAAGGCTATCGAACAGGCTTTGGCGGAGGGTATTATGATCGATTCTTAAAAGATTTTAAACATGTGACGATATCACTCGCTGCCAATAGCCAAATTCTCCCTGCTGTTCCAAGAGATGACTATGATATGCCTGTGCAGCATTTGGTTACAGAGGATGGTGTCCTGTTTTAATTATAGTCCCCGTTCATACCGAATAAACGAAAGGGAAAAACACATCCTAAACATAACGATTATGAAGGGGTGAAGGATGTGCGTTACTTAATCATCTTTTTATTACTGGGAGTACTGGGCGTTGGCATCTTCTTTATTTATCAAAACCGGATGAAAGTTATGAGGTTTATCATTTCCGTCGATGTACTACGAAAAATCTCCACACGTATATTTATGAAGTTACCGGGAATCAGGGAAAAATTTCTGGCTTCAGCCTTCTCACGTTCAGCAACCTAAGCTGAACGTGTTATTTTTTTATTTTTCTATTGTATTCATGGTATGATGGGCTTAAGGAGTGTGGGAGATGTATATTCACGATGAATATTATTTTTGGCGAATTGCTCAGCAGCTGATGATGAAGCATCAATTTGAGCTGCTGCAGGCAAATGAACAAACCCATGAAATCTGGTTTCATAAAACGATAGATAAAAAGACCGTGGTTGTTCGTTTGTTTTTGCAGAACTTTGATTGGGCCAATCACTTAAAACGGGATATTACTTCTGTATTAGGAAGAGTAAAAAATATTCAAAGTTCCCTCAGAAAAAAAGAGGTTATCATTCATAATCTGTACATATCTGAACTTGAGCCCGTTGATGATTGGGAATTTCTAAAAAAGCCGATGCAATTAAAAGATAAGAAAGGTCTTATCATACATACCTACTATCTTGATGAGCAGAATCGGATGGAAGAATTAAATCGATTTTTTACGGGTATAAATGCTGAATCACCGGAAGTTATTCTCCCTGAGGATGAAGAGACCACCGTTAATCAGATTCAGGAAATAAAAAGGCAGATGATGAACAATCATCGCCAACAGCAGAAAGAAATCGCCTCTCTTTTCAACCATGGCAAGCCGGTTCTAACCTATCTACTGCTGGTCATAAATGTACTGGTATTTTTCTTTCTTGAAATGCAGCCTGGCGGTTCACAGAATACACAGAACCTTATTGAATGGGGAGCAAAATTTAATCCTTATATGGTAGAAGGGGAATGGTGGAGAATCCTTTCCTCCATGTTTCTGCACATTGGTTTTGCCCATATTATTATGAATATGCTGGCCCTTTATTATCTTGGTAATACCGTAGAACGCATGTATGGATCACTTAAATTCTTTTTAATTTATTTTCTGGCAGGTATTTTTGGCGGTTTAGCAAGCTTTGCTTTTAATGATTCCGTAGCAGCCGGAGCATCTGGTGCTATTTTTGGTTTGTTCGGTGCTTTGCTGTATTTTGGATTTGAACATAAGAAGCTATTCTTTCAAACAATGGGGACGAATTTATTATTTATCATCGGCTTAAATATCGCTATGGGATTGTCTGTTCCCGGCATTGATAATGGAGCTCATATGGGTGGATTGGCAGGAGGATTTCTGGCTGCAGCCCTTGTACAAATGCCTGAACGAAGAAGAACGATGATTCGAATTGCATCCTTCATTGTATATGTGACAGTTGCATCCGGACTGCTCATTTATGGAGCTGAGCGGACGAATGCTTCCACCAATCCGCAGACGGCTATTATTAAGGCCAGTGAATATTTTGAAAACGAAAAATATGAAAAGGTCATTGAAGTACTGGATCCGGTTATTGAGAATGGCGAAACATCCAATGAAATTCTGTATTTTAATCGGGCGAATGCTCACTATTTATTGAATCATTTAGAGCAGGCAAGAAAAGATTTTGAGTCTGCCATTCAGATAAATCCCGAGCTTGCCAATGCTCATTTTAATTTAGCCTTGGTCTATAGTGATCTGGAACAGTACGATAAAGCCCGGGAGCATGCCGGAAAAGCTGCTAGTTTAAAGCCAAATAACCAGGATTTTCAAAACTTAAAGGACCGTTTAGGAGAATTCCGGAACTCTTTGAATTAAACGATGATTTTGTCCGCTTTCATCTCTGAATAAAACATAAATGAACTTTCCTTTTTTATCGACTAAAATTAGCGGCATATAGGTATTGATTGCATTATATTCCTGATCCTGGTGACTTTTAATACCGATAATATAATTCTGATAAAGGCCTTCCCACAATTGACCAATGACTTGATCTGTCTGTTTTCTGGTTAATGTCGGGAGGGTCTTTTGCTGATATTGCCACAGATCAGCAAGTGGAATTTCCAGATAATCCTCACTCGATAATTCGTAATGCCGCATCAATTCATTCCAATAGTGATTTAATGCCTGTGATTTGGTCCGGTTTAGTGTTTTTTTCCACTCTTTTTCATTTGAATTGCCCGGTTCTTTAAATGACTCCAGCGGTGAATGGGGGGAATCAATAACATAAAGTTCATCATGACTCATCTTCTGGATACTTTTTATTACATCATCGGGATAGTGGAGCTCGCCATGATGAAGGGTAATGGCTTCATAGTGACTGCTGTCTTCCCCGTTTAGCAAAGTTTCCTGTTTAAGCTCATTGGCTTTTTCCTTCCATTGATTCAAAATTCCTTTTAACTTTCCATCTACAAATAATAAGGAAACATCCTGACGCAAATAGATGTCCTGCTCCAGATTAGATTGAATATCCCACTGAAGCTTATAGGAATCTTCATCTGTCTGGGAAATCAGAGATAAATTTGTGGAGTGATCCGTGAATTTTATATCCTCATCAAAAGGAAAATATTTAATGACTTTTTGCTTAGGATCATCAAAATTCACAATAAGTAAGGAAAGAATCAGAATAATAAGGAAAAAATTACTGATTTTTTTCATAAAAAGTACCTTCCTTCTGAAAGCTTGTCTTCACTTAAATGTATGACAGACCGGTTTTTAATATGAAATGTATGTTAGGACAAATTTTACGAAGACTATATAAGGGCAGAATTTATTATATAGATTAGATAGGTGAGATTATGTCTGAAAAACAACCAATGATGAAGAGCTATGATCGCAATGTTAATTATCTGAAGGACCGATTAGCTGTTAACAAAAGCTTTGACATCATTAATTTGGATTTGGAATATGCAGATCGTCGAATGGCCATGTTTATGGTAGATGGATTTGTTAAAGATGAAATTTTACATTATATTATGAAGCTTCTATCCAGACTTGAACCCGAACAGCTGGAACCGGATCCTTTTGAAAAGCTCTTTAAAAAACATTTGCCATATATTGAAATTGACTACGAAGAGGATTTAAATAAGGTAGGCGATTTAGTTCTATCAGGCCCGACGGCATTAGTCGTGGAAGGCATGTCAAAAATTATCATGATTGATGCACGTACCTATCCAGTACGTGGACCGGCTGAGCCTGATCTGGAGCGGGTTGTGCGTGGGGCCCGGGATGGATATGTGGAGACAATCGTTTTTAATACAGCTTTAACAAGAAGACGTGTACGTGATCGCTCCCTAAGAATGGAATACATGCAAATTGGCAGACGTTCAAAAACAGACATTTGTTTATGCTATCTGGAGGATATTGCTGATGACAGAAATGTTCAGCATTTAAAAAAGACTCTGGGCAGTATTGATACAGACGGTCTCCCTATGGCAGAAAAAACCGTTGAGGAATATATAGGAGGCAGGCACTGGAACCCTTATCCTACGATTCGCTATACAGAAAGGCCGGATACTGCATCTGCTCACTTGTATGAAGGGCATGTGCTCATCATTATTGACGGATCTCCAAGTGTGATTATTACACCGGCGACCTATTGGCATCATCTTCAGCATGCCGAGGAGTACCGCCAGAAACCATTTGTCGGTTCTTATCTGAGATTAGTCCGGTTTGTTTCTGTTTGGCTATCATTGTTTGTTTTACCCTTATATTATCTTTTATCGACCTATCCTTCACTCTTACCAGAGGGTCTTGAGTTTATTGGCCCCAGTGAGAAAGGAGCCTTACCATTACTGGTGCAGTTTATTATAGCTGAACTGGGAATTGATATGCTCCGGATGGCTGCTATTCATACACCTTCCGCACTGGCTACTGCATTAGGTCTGGTCGCAGCTATTATGATTGGACAGGTAGCAGTGGAAGTTGGATTGTTTTCGAATGAAGTTGTGCTTTATTTGGCGGTAGCTGTTATGGGAACCTATGCCACCCCAAGCTATGAGATGAGTCTCGCTAATCGCCTGTCCAGATTGCTTTTTCTCATCATAGCGAGTATCTTTGGTCCGACAGGCTTTGTCGTAGGGATAACCATTTACCTTCTATATTTAGTTCAAATCAAGGCTTTCGATGTACCTTATCTCTGGCCGTTTATTCCGTTTGATTATCGGGCTATCCGGGATATTGTTCTCCGGGCACCTATGCCCCTTAAAAATCGCAGACCTACCTTTCTGCATCCTAAAGATCCTGACCGCTAATGAAAAGCGGTCTCTTTTTTTATTTCATTTTATCCCTGTCGTTGCTATAATAAAGTCAGGTGATTTTATGAATAGCATTTATGATGTAAGACAATTATTAAAAAGGTTTGGTACCATTATCTATATTGGGGATCGATTAGCCGATTTAGAATTAATGGAAGAAGAAATTAAAGAATTATATCAGGCAAAATGTATTACGACCAAGGAATATCAGATGGCTATCCTGTTACTTCGGCAAGAAATGGCTGAACTGAAGCAACCTGAATAATTACAGCATATAAAAGGATGAAGGAATATGCAGGAAACTTATATTATTGGTGTTGATATTGGAGGCACAGCAATAAAATTTGCACTTATTGAAGAAGATGGGAAAATCAATCATAAGTGGGAGATCCCTACAGAAAGAAAAGACCAGGGTTCCTATATCCCTGAACAAATTGCCAAGTCAGTAAAAGAAAAACTGGCAGAGTTACATATAACAGAACAGCAGATTTTGGGGATTGGAGCCGGTGCCCCAGGATATGTAGATGTACAAAATGGTGTAGTGTATGAAGCCATCAATCTAGGGTGGAAAGATTTTCACCTAAAGCAGCGGTTGGAAGAATTTTTAAACATGGAAGCCTACATTCTGAATGATGCCAATTTAGCTGCCTTAGGAGAACATTGGACAGGTGCTGGCCGTGATTCTGACCAGCTGATTGCTGTCACGCTTGGAACGGGTGTAGGTGGAGGAATTATTGTCAACGGTGAAGTGATTAATGGGGTTAATGGGACCGGCGGTGAAATAGGTCATATTACAGCAACCCCTCACGAAGGACCAAAGTGTAATTGTGGCAGGCAAGGCTGTATTGAAACCTATGCTTCCGCAACGGGGATTACCAGACAAGCTCTTCACGTAATAGAAACAGACCAGAACACAACTCTTAAAGATGAATATCAAGCGAAAGGAAAGCTTTCCTCAAAGGATGTATTTGAACAGGCGGCTAAAGGGGATCAGGCTGCACAGTCGATTATTGATTATACAGCAGATGTACTGGGAAAAATGCTGGCCGATCTTGCTGTATCTATTAATCCGTCCAAAATAATTATCGGCGGCGGTGTTTCCCAAGCGGGAGAACAGTTGTTACAGCCAGTCCGGAAGTCCTTTCACTCTTATGCATTGAAGCGAGTTGCAGATGTCTGTCAGATTGTTCAGGCTGAGCTTGGAAATGATGCAGGAGTTGCAGGTGCAGCCTACTATGTAAAACAACGGAAACAATTTTGAAAACATATAACAAAGACTTAATATTTGAATAACAAAGATGTGTCGTTCCAACATGGGACTACACATTTTTTTTAAGAGTGAATATCGTATTGGATGTTCATAACGTGATGAATGGATAAGAAAGTCATGAATTCTTAATCAAAGTGTAAAGGAATATAATGGAAAATATCCTTGACTTCAACACATAAAACGTTAAAATATAGTAGTTGAATTGTTGGTTAAAATTTTGCGGAAAAAATTCAATTCATAACGTAGGGCTTGATGAATTAAAAATCGTTTATAAGCTGGAAAGAGAATTCGGCAATAATATAAAAATTGATGAAACATTTTCTGTGCCTGTATCGTCATAATATACAGATAGAAAAACTAGGAATATATGAAATATATCAACTATAAATTGGGATATGAGGAGGGCAGTACCTATATGTTACAGCGTTTACGAGTGCCACTGTTTTTGATAGCGGCTTTAATGTTTGGCTTTAAATCGTACATTGTTTATAGATTTGTGTTTGATTTATCGATAGAAAATATGATGCAGGAAATTATTTTATTTATAAATCCGTTTGCAACAGCTATCGTGCTTTTTTCATTTGCGGTAATCATGAAGCCTAAGCGTCAGAAGAAGTATATTAAGTATCTTTCGCTTTTTGGAGCATTTCTCCTGTTTGCAAATCTGGTTTATTATCGTAACTTCACCGACTTTATAACCTTACCAAGTATTTTACAATTTAAAAACTTCGGTGATCTTGGAGCCAGTACAGCCAGTTCCATGAAGATATGGGATATCCTCCTGTTTGTTGACACGGTTTTAATCTTCTATCTCGCTAAGAAAAAAGGGGATGACCTGGTATTCTCTTATAACCGTAAGAGTAAATTAGCGATGATTGCATTATCCTTTTCGATATTATTAACAAACCTGGTGTTGGCAGAAATCGAACGTCCGATGCTCTTCAAACGCGGATTTGACCGTGAATATCTCGTGAAAAATGTGGGGCTGGTCAATTATCATATTTATGATGCTATTATAAATTCAAAAACAAAGGTTCAAAAAGTAATGGCAGATGGCAGCAAGCTGCATGAAATCAAGAAGTATACCGAAGAGAATATTAATGACAAGACCTCATCTGAAATGAAAGGAATCGCAAAAGGAAAAAATATCATTTATATCTCTGCCGAATCCGTGCAAAACCTTGTGATTAATCGTAAAGTAAACGGAGAGGAAGTTACACCTTTTCTAAACGATCTGATCAAGGACAGTTATTATTTTAACAACTTTTACCATCAGGTGAACCTGGGAAGAACCTCTGATTCCGAATTTTTAGTGGAGAATTCATTATATCCGCTTCCTAATGGTTCCGTTTTCTTCACTCATGGACAGAATGAATTTAATGCTGTTCCTGAAATCATAAAAGACCATGGGTATTATTCATCCGTATTTCATGCGAATAATAAAAGCTTTTGGAATCGGGATGTAGCTTATGAGAGTCTGGGCTATGATCAATTTTACTCTGAACGGTATTTTAATGTGACGGAGGATAATACAATCGGATGGGGATTAAATGATAAAGCCTTTTTCGATCAGTCCATGAAGTATCTGGAGTCAATGCCAGAGCCGTTTTATACGAAATTTATAACGTTAACGAATCACCATCCGTACGAATTAGACGAAAAATATGCATCAATAGATAAATTTGATTCCAATTCAAAAACCCTTAATCAGTACTTTCCAACAGTACGTTATACAGATGAAGCCATTGAACGGTTCTTTAAAAACTTAAAAGAAAGTGGCTTATATAAGGATTCCATCATCATTATATATGGGGATCACTTTGGTATCAGTGAAAATCATAATAAGGCAATGGGACAGTATTTAAATAAAGAAATCACACCTTATGATTCAGTTCAATTACAACGGGTACCGTTAATTATTCATATTCCTGGACATGAAGATGATCGTGTTATTGAAAAAGTCTCCGGTCAAATTGATCTTAAACCAACCGTTCTAAATATGCTCGGTATAGAAAATGAAGAGGATATTATGTTTGGGAATGATTTATTTGCTAATCAGTCAAAACGCTTTGTTGCGTTCCGTGATGGCGATTATGTGACCGAGGATTATGTATATACGAAGGACACGTGCTATGATCGAGAAACGGGAGAAAAACTGGAGAAATCTGCATGTGAGCCGATCAAGGATAAGGTGCTAAAAGAATTAAACTATTCTGATCAGTTGATCTATGAGGATCTCTTCAGGTTCCAAGATACAGCTTCCTCAGGAAAAGGAAAAGGGAAAGAGGAATAATAAAAAGCCTCGAATCATCTGGATTCGAGGCTTTTTTAAAACAAATTTTTAATTGTCTTACGCATCAGGAAACATTTCTGAGTAAATGGTCATCACAGAAAACCATCCAAAAACAAGGACAGATATTCCGGCAAAACCTGCTGCGAAGAGATTACGTTCTTTTAATCCGCGGATTACCGCAATTGCACATATTATTGTAACGACTAAGAGCATAATACCTAAAACCATTACAATAACCCCCTTTTTATAAATGAATAATGTGCGCTAAAATATACATGGATATGTTTAATATGTATGATATTGCCTACTCTCATACATTTTATATAATTATCGAAGCTTTGTCGAGTCATTTCATAAAATTTTAGGAGGATAAAGGATGAATGTCAAACAATTTTCACTGGGACCGTTAGGAACGAACTGTTATATCTTACATCAGGATGGAAAGGGCTTAATTATTGATCCGGGTGCAGAAGCAAACAAGGTAACACAGTATTTGAATGAGGAAAACATTCAGCCACTCGCTATTCTGCTTACCCATGCTCATTTTGATCATATAGGTGCTGTAGAGGATTTACGCAGACAATTCAAACTTGAGGTTTATTTACATGAAGCAGAACATAACTGGCTTAAAGACCCAATGCTGAACGGCTCACAGCTTTTTGGTGTTACGGAGCCTATCCGTGCAAATGCGGCAGAAAAGGCGCTAGTTCCTGGTGTTTTATCCATTGGAGATTTTACTCTTGCCGTACGTCATACTCCAGGTCACTCCCCGGGTAGTGTATCCTTTTTATTTGAAGATGAGGGGTTGGTTATAGCCGGAGATACATTATTCCAAGGAGGCATTGGCAGGACTGACCTGCCACATGGAAATGGAGAAGAGCTGCTAACCAGTATAAAAACTCATTTGTTATCTTTGCCAGGAGACACGATTGTTTATCCAGGTCATGGACCTCAGACAACTGTCGAAAGGGAGAAACAGACCAATCCGTTTTTTTAGAAAGGGTAAAAAGTCCGAAATGTATCACAGATAATGCGGAGAAATAGATTAAACCCCCTTCTTTTAAGAAGGGGGTTTGGGGGGATGTGCTCTGCTCATTTAAATTTGGTTAGGGATTAGTTAAGCTACTATTAAAACTATAAAGGTTAATTAACACTATGTCAATAGTGAAAACCTAAAAAGGAGCTAATAATGACAGGGATTTTTCAGGAAATCAGGGAAAAGGCCCGGCATGGTGTGATTCCGTATGATACTTACATAGAACTGGCATTATATCACAATAAATATGGATACTATCAGAAAAATGTCCGGATGCTGGGAAAAGAGGGTGACTTTTACACAGCTAATCATGTCGGCGGAATTTTCAGTGAGCTTATGGCAACGATATTTATAAAGGCGGCAAGGCAGTTAAAGCTTCCTTTACAAATCATGGAGCTTGGAGGAGGGGACGGACGTTTTTTCTTACAGCTGATGGACGCATTCAGGGAAATGGGTCTAAAACCTGACAAGTATGTCTTTGTTGAACATAATCCATACGTTAGAAAACAGCTGGAGAGGAAAGTCCCAGCAGATGTGAATGTTGACGTTTATGAATCACTTGAACACTATATGGAGCAAGGAGACAGGTTTACAGGTTTTATCTTTTCTAATGAATTTTTGGATGCTCAACCAGTTCGGGTTGTCGTTAATCGTGGGAAGGGACTTAAAGAGGTCATGGTAGCCGTTAATGACAAAGGAGAGCTTACAGAAATCGAGATGCCATGCTCCACTAATTTAATCAATTGGCTGGAAAAATGGAATTTACTCCCTTTGAAGAATGATCAAAGAATAGAAGTACCCGTATATATGGATACCATCACATCCCTGATTAATCAGTCTTTTATAAAAGGTTTGATATTTACATTTGATTACGGATATACAAATGAAGAGCGACTCCATTATTATCGGAGAAAGGGAAGTCTGCGGGGATACATGCAGCATCGGATGGTCAATAATCCATTACTGCATCCTGGAGATATGGATATCACTCATCATGTACCGTGGGATACATGGATAAAAAAAGGGCAGGAGAAACAATGGAAGCAGCATTTATTAACGAGGCAGAATCAATTTTTTGATCAGATTGGGGAACTGTTTCATTTATTCGCCGAGGTCGATCCGGGAGACCCTTTTTCGAAGGCGGCCAGACGAAATCGGGCGATTAGAACCCTGTTAAGCGATGACTGGATGGGTAGTATGTTTGATGTATGTATACAATCCAAAAATATGAACGAAAAAGATGTGGATCAGTTTTTGAACATATAGGAGGATTAAACGAGTAGAGGTGGAAGCACCCTTTCCTGATTTCTTATCCATTACAATTTCCCAGCCAAAAGAAAAAGGATTGGCGCCAATGCCAATCCTTTTTCTTTTACCTTCATTCCCCGTTTTTTTAATGTCCAAAAGATGGGACTAAGAGGAAGGTCGTATAGTACGTAAATCCAATGAAAAATACTGTACAATAAGCACCAAATATGTACATATACAAGCGTTCTGAAAGCTTTAAGTAACCTAATGTTAAAAAGAACACCGTTTGTGCTAAAAATAAAATGGAGGTATTATACATTTCCCCAACATAAAACATTACAGTAAATATACCAGTCCAGAAAGAAAGAACACGAAACATACGATCCATAATATCCCCCTCCTTTTCCGGGAAAGTCATCAAAATTTATTATAAACTACCTAAAATAGAAAGTAAATGAACTTTTTGGCACTTTTAGAATATACAGGGTGTATGACTCACTATGCATCGTCTTATACAGATAGCTTCGTTTTGTACATACAGGCCTCACAGCCATCAACCATGTTTGCTTCTTCTTCGAGTGTAACAGAAGGAAATAGCTGCTCAAACATTCCTCTTATAAAAAAGCGGTGCATTTCGCAAATATTGTCATTCTGTTCTGAAAATGCCAATTCCTTAAATGGACAATTAAAGATTTTAAAAGAAATCACCTGTGCTGTTTCATCATAGGTAAATTCAGGCTCAAGTCCCAGCGTAACTGAAGTTTCTCTCAGTATGTTTATTTTTTGTTCACTGGTCTGTTGATGAACGGTTACATTTCGATATTTAGAATTCAAAAAGTGTGAGCCGAATTTTTTTCCTGTTTCATAAAGAGCCTGTTTTCCGGCTTCTCCTAAACCTTGTGGAATCATTCAAAACATTTGTTATCTTTAATGTATCGTTCATGGTATGTTCCTTCCTGCTATTAGAGGTGGTACATACCTATCATACAAGAAGTTCTATGAATTGGGAATTGACTTAAGTAAAAATATTTGACATAAATATGAAAACTGGGCTAGCTGGATTCGAACCAGCGCATCACGAGATCAAAACCCGTTGCCTTACCGCTTGGCTATAGCCCAATTTACATTTATATATTTGCCGGATGATCTTTTTATTATTCATTGGATTCAGGATTTATTTTTGAAACGATCTCCTGAGTTAACCTTGAGTCATCCTTCGTTGTTACTCGAAATTGTGCTTCCAGTTCTGTGCTGCTCGAGAGAAAATGTGTAACTTTGACTTGTCCATCAGGATAACTATAGGTAAGAGTTTGTTTTTCAGAGGTTGGTTGAAGGGATGGCAAGTCAGCCTGAAAATCTCTATAGGCACTTAAGAGCAGTGTTTCCAAATGAATGTTCTCCTCCTGATTATATACATGCCCTGCTTCCAGTGTAAGTGCCTGCAGTGCATGGTGTGTAATAAGAAACAGAATCATAAAAAGAAAAAGCATATAAGGAAACATATATCCTCGTTCATTCTTTAACGGACTGAAGCTTATAAAGCGTCCGTTCATAGTTGTTCCCTCCAATCATCTGTAAGGAAACCTGAATGGTTCTCGGGTTATTTTGAAAGTGGATATCCTTTACATTAAACAAAAGAATTTCATGTCCAGTTAAATTCATTCGTCGTCTCACATTTTCCTTGTATTGCTCAATAAGAATGGATCTGTTGCTGCTTTCATGTATATATATTCCGGTAGCTGAAGATTTCAGACGATAGTCCTTCCCCTGATTCAGCTCCAGCTGCAGCAGGTGAAAAAATGTTGAAACGGAGGCTTGTTCATTCTCCGGATATTCCCTGATATGACTAATCTGTACCAGAAGCGGTGCAAGAGCAGGTAAAATCGTTAATAAAATCGTAAGGGAGATTAAAACAGAGACCAGTGTGAATCCTCGGCTAGAATCCTTTTTTAACATATATACACTTACTTTCCTGTTTTCTTTTGATATTTTCCCATGTTATACACCCGGAGGCAGATGAATCTGCGAGATTTATCTCAATCGATGCCGGAGTATGATTGATTTTAACTTGTTTATAAATTGGATATTCCTCCTGATCGTTAAGCATTTCATTATAAAGCTCCGTCATCATCTGCGAGCGGGTAGAAAGCAGATGATGTTCATCACGTGTGTATTGAATGATAGGGAGAAAGATCAGAATCATTGCGAGCAAGAAGGTCAGTGTTACCAGCATATCCATGAAAGCAAATCCATCAGGTTGAAGTTTTCGTGACATAAAATCGCCCTTTCCCAAGTGGAAATGTGACTTGAAAGGTATCCTCTTCCGTATGGATAAGCAGTACACCAGGCTGGTTTGGTGCCCCGGAAGGATAAAAGGAGAACGGAAGCTGAAAAGATTTTAATTCGACATCGATTTCAGAGCTGTACTTTCGTCTTACCACTAACTTTCCAAGTCCACTATGCCGGATTTCATATTTATGGGAATCCGGATGCCAGTGCAGTCTGTATATTTCATTCCTTGTAATCGCCTGATTTTGCATCCATAATACATCCTGTTCAAACAGACTGAAAAACTGCTGAACTTTTAATTCCTTCTGTACGTTTGTATTCACTGGAGCTGTAATAAAAACAAGGGTCATGAATATCGTTAGTACAACAAGCATTTCTATTAAGGTAAAGCCAGCTTCTTTCTGTTTTAATTGACACATTTCATTTTTCACCAAGCTTTTTTTCATTACTGTACTTTTGTAACATTGCCTTCAGCGTCTATTTCAACCCCGTTTGGACATGCGGAATCATCCTCCTTTATATAATCCCCTTCCAGGAGTGATAATTCTGTTGGATATGAATCATTTTCCAGCTTATAGACCTGTACCTGGGACTGAACCAGCTCCACATACGCTTCACATCCCTTATTATCAATGAGTGTATTGTGTTTTCCAATATTAGGGATGGTCAGGATTAATAGAACAGATATAACCATTAAAACAATGAGCATTTCGATAAGAGTGAAACCATTTTCATTTTTCATTAGATCACCTCCTTAAATTTGATCGATCAGCCCAAACATAGGCATTAGGATTGAAAGGTAAACAAAAATGATGATAACGCCAAACAGGATAAAGAACATGGGTTGAATGTACGTAATGGATTTAGACATTTTTTCAAGGAATGTTTCAACAAGTAAGTGAGCATAATTGTCTAAATCTTTTTCTAACGTTCCATCCTGCATGCTTCTTTTGAAAATCAATCCTAATTCTTTTTCAACCAGTGGAAACTTTTCAACGGCGGAATGAAGAGGCTGTCCGGCATAAACAGAACGCATCAGCATCACCGAATAACGTTTCAGTACGGGTAAATGGGTTTGTTCCGAAATGATCTGGAGAGCATTTTTCACGGACAGCCCACTTTGAAGTAATGAACTGAAGTGAAAGCTGAATAAAAAAGAGGTTTCCAGACTTTTTATTTTTCTGACCAAGGGAATATATGCGTATAATCGAATTTTTAAGTCTGTGGATAATTTTGATTTAATCACCGACCAGATTGCTGAAATGAGAAGAATGATTAAACAGGTAATAAAAAAGAGGTTAATAAAAAATTCAATGGATGTGAAGATTTTAGGTGAAAGGTTCGGGTCTGAGCTTTGAATACCCACGTATAATTCGCTTAATGAGGGTAAGAGAAAAAACTTCAAGCCGGCCATTAGTACAATTAAAAACATAAGAATTAATAAAGGATACTGCAGCACTTTTTTCAGCTGATCCTGAAACTGTTTTAACCGACCGAGCAAAGCACTGCCATTTGCTAAGCTGTCTCCTAATTGCCCTGTAGAACGCGAGAAATAAAGATAAGAGGTGACAATAGGGGAAAAACCAAGTCCCTGAAAGATTTTGTCAATATGTTTTCCTTTCATTAACTTATTTTGAATGTGCTCAGCTACAGCTCCCTGTTTAGGATCTAACGAAATCAACTGTAAAGCTTTATTTAAAGAGTACCCATTTTGCAAAAGGGCAGAAAGACGGCTGGTTAACAGAATCTGATCAGCTAATGTTACCTTGCTTTCCCTCGTGAAAAGGTTTCTACTGCGTATTTTCATTAGTAAAACCAAGAGCATAGGCCTTCCTCCTCAGATATTCAAATGAATTGAAACGATCATACTGACCAGGAGCAATTCCCTGTATGGCATTAGTGAGAACGTCTCCATCAATCAGTTCCAGGATAGCTGCACGCTTTTGATCTGTTATCAGACCATCTTCCAAAGGCAATAGCTGCTGAGAGGCAATGCCAATTAAGGCCTGATTAAGATCAGCTTTCGATATACCCAGATCCTGAAGACGAAAAATGGTACCAAAAGCATTTTTGGCATGAATTGTACTTAATACAAGGTGACCTGTGAAGGCAGCTTGAAGGGCAAAACGGGCTGTATGCCGGTCCCTGATTTCACCAATCATTAAGATATCCGGGTCATGTCTTAACACCGCTTTTAACCCGGCATCATAGCTCATGCCAGCTTTTTCATTAACCTGCACCTGTAAAATATTGTCTAATTCTCTTTCGATGGGATCCTCGAGTGTAATTGCCTGAAAGGGTCGGTTTTCAACAATGGACTGCAGCAAGGCATACATGGTGGTTGTTTTTCCGCTGCCTGTTGGTCCGGTAAAGAGAATCATTCCAAACCTTTGCTGTATCCAATTCTGGAGGATTTTTGCCTGGGAAGGAAAGAGAAATAGTTGCTCTAATTGTGGAACCATCTGTCGCGGTAAAATACGAATAGCGAGGCTTTCTGAAGATTCAACAGGTAAGATGGAAAACCGCAAATCATAAATGAGCTGGTGGTGATGATGGGTTAAGGTGCCATTTTGGGGCTTACGTGTTTCAGCTATATCCATCCCTGTTAAGAACTTATAATACGACACCAATGACTGATATTCCGTCTGAGAAATGGAAAACATGAAATTCCGTCTACCTCCTAATCGGAAGTAAATGTCCGTTCCATTCTCAGAAGGGGAAAAATGGATATCAGAAGCTGATTTTGAAATAGCACTTCTTAGTATTTTCTGTGACAACACTTCACATGCTTCCATTTAGATCCCTGCCTTATTTCATTTTTGTGAATTTAAAGGTATTCTACAATCATCTGACGAAAATGTCATATATTTAAAATGGCTGAATGCACCTGGTTGAGTGCAGTAAAAATGCAACTTACTAAAGGAAAATGGGATAATGAATAACTGATGTGAGAAAAAATTCAGGAGTGTACAAAATGAAAAGTATTTGTTTGATTGGATTTATGGGCAGTGGGAAAACCACATTAGGGAAAGAACTTGCTAAAAAATTGGATGCTGTTTTTTTGGATACAGATGAGGAAATTATAAAATGGAGGGAAATGGACATCCCGGAAATTTTTCAACTGGAGGGCGAAAAGCGCTTTCGGGAGTATGAAACAGAAGTGCTTAAAGGTCTTCCTCAAAAGAATACGGTTATAGCTACTGGGGGAGGAATCATTGAAGCCAAAATGAACCGGGATATATTGAAAAATGATTTTTTTACGGTGTATTTAAAAACATCTTTTGAAGAAATCAAGCAGCGGCTTGCTTCTAACAAGAACCGGCCTTTGTGGAATCAGGAAATGGAGAAAAAGGAGCAGTTATACGACAGCCGGCAGTACATTTATGAAGAGTGTGCAGATCAAATCATTCAAACAGATGATTATAGTGCAGAAAGAATCGTGCAAATGATTATGAAGAGTATAGTTCAGCAATAAACGGGAAATGCTATTATAAAACATAAAGTTTATGGGAGTGACCCCCATGTCTGGAAACGAAATTGTTAAATATATGACTCAGGAATTGACAAAGTACATGCAATTACCTAAAGATGAACGGGAACAAAGGAAGTCAAGAAGGAAAAATGAAAAAAGCAGCCGGTCCAGTCGATATTTTGGCATGCTCCCTGCGGCATTTAAAATGTTCTGGGATGGGAAGAGGAAGAAACAATAATCCTCTTCCTTTTTTATGCCCTCAAAGCTTTTTCGGTTTCTTCACTCATGTAAAATAGACCACCGTTTATCGGTTCAATATGAATCTTTGGCAGCAATCGTTTCTTGAGATGATCTAATTCGTTATCATACCTCTCTGTAAGCTGTTCCTGCTCTTCTTCATCCGCTGCCTGAAGATAGGATTCATAGAAGTGGGTTAAAATTTCCTTTTCCTGCTGAAATTTATTGTAGGAATGCTCGGCCCATTGGTGCTCCATTGAATCCAGGTACTGACGGATATAGCCTTCGATACGCCTATAGCCACTTTGAATTTTTATGATAGGAGAAATCGTAAAGCAATAATCGGGGATAATCGTATGAAAATGAATGGATTTGATCTTTTCCATAAGATCGAATACCATCACACCACTTATTAAGTGTAAACCAATGGACAAAATCTCATCCTTCTTCTGCTGACCAATGTAGCTTATTTTGATATTCGCCACAAGCCATGGATTTAGTGCTGCCTGACTGGCCTGTTCATAAAGCATTGTAAACTTGCCGTGTTTCAGCTGGTATTGAAAGATCTGGTGAAGTCTTGGTGACCCAAAATGAATCCATTCTCCTTTTTCCTCCCGTTTATCCGGGTTTGTGATAAATGTAAGGGTGGCGGGTTCTCCTTCCTGACCAATTTTCTTTATATATTCCCAATAAAAGGGACGGTTAAGAAGCAAACGATCCAGTTCCTCATTTAGCTTCACAGTTAAAACACCTGAATCATTTCCTTTCAGTTCGCATTCATTAAGCTCAAAGAATTTTTGAAGATAACTATGAATAGTCTGTTGCTCCATCCTCTGTCACCTCACCTTCTGCAGTATCCTGGAATGCTGCTGTTAGGTTTTCCAGCTTAATTCTGGCTTCCCCGGGAGTTTCTGATTCTGCATAGATATCCTTAATTTCATCCTCGAGATTCGGTATGTTTAATTGCTGCAAAATGATGTCAAGATCACCAATGACTCGTTCAAATAAATTTATTTTCTCATAAAGTAAGGACACTAAATGCTCATCAATTGTATTTTTAATGGCTAAATAATAAATATTGACATCATCCTTCTGACCAAAACGATGGACCCTTCCAATACGCTGTTCCAGTCTCATCGGGTTCCAGGGCAAGTCGTAATGGATCATATTACGGCAAAACTGCAGGTTAATCCCTTCTCCACCAGCCTCAGTCGCAACTAATACCTGAGCATGGTTTTCAAATAATTGAGTCATCCACTCTTTCTTGCTTCGCTTAAATCCACCTCTGAATGGAACGGACGAAATTCCATGCTGCTGAAGAAACCATTGGAGGTAATACTGGGTCGAACGATATTCCGTAAATACAATGAATTTCTCTGATGACTGCTGAATAATTTCTACCATTTGTTTTGCCTTGGAATGATGGGGGAGCTGTTCAATTTTTTCAATAATCTCCTTACTCCAGGAGTGACCGTCGTATTTTTCCTGATGTTCCTCAAACATTTTCTTTAAGGAAAGATAACAGGCTTCACGGCTCGAGCATAACTCTCTTTTCAAGGTAATCGATGTAAATGGGTCACTGGAGACCAGATCATGATCCAACTCATTATATACCTTTTGTTCCTCATCATTAAAATCAATCCACACCGTTTCGACGTTACGCTTTGTCCATTCTACACCTGTATCCTCTCTGCGATTCCGGACCATAACATTCTGGATAAGCTCTTTTAATTTATCATCCTGTTTAAGGGCAGTACGTTTATTCCCAAAGGTTTTAGTAAACTCGTCATAGCTTCCCAGATAACCAGGTTTAAGAATGGTGACAAGATTGAAAATGTCGGACAACTGATTTTGAACGGGTGTTGCGGTTAAAAGAAGACAATACGTTTTCTTTAAACTGTTGACAAACTGATAATTTTTCGTTTTATGATTCTTTAGTTTATGGGCCTCATCGATAATTATAAAATCATATTGCTGATCCAGTACAATATCCCGATGGGGGGGTCGTTTTGCTGTATCAAGGGAAGATACTACGACATCACATTGCTCCCACACGTACGTTTTTTTCTGGGAAACCGCTGGAATATAAAATTTTTCATTCAATTCCTTTACCCATTGATTTACGAGTGATGCCGGGACTAAAATTAAAATTTTCTTCGCTAATCCACGAATCATGTACTCTTTTAGAATTAATCCAGCTTCAATGGTTTTTCCAAGTCCAACTTCATCTGCGAGGATAGCCCGGCCATTCATGTTTTCAACTACTTGCTTTGCACAATCAAGCTGATGGTTCAAAAAGTCCATATGCGGCAAATGCTGAGGTGACTGAAGCCCTTTGAAATCGGGGACGGCCAGCCTTTTCGCAGATTCATAGGCCATTTCAAACATGTCATAACTGCAAAATGGACCGTGATTTTCGATTCGGTGATCAAATTCTTTTATAAATGGCTGATCGAAGTTATAATCTATATTCATGATCTCTCCCCCCAAAACTCCAATAATTTGTCTTACCATTATGAAAATTCATATGATATAATATCTTTGAATCGTTACGTATACATTTCAGTTATGTTAGTTTGTCCTATTTTATTTAAATCAAAACCATGAACATGAAAAAATCATAATCAAAGCGAATGATTGCAGGAGGAGAGACTGCAGTATATGCAGCGCCGAAGGAGCAAGCAATGGGAAGATTGTGAATCTCTCAGGCAAAAAGACTCCTGCATGACGCAGCTCTGGAGAGTGTTCACATAAGTGAGCCACCCAAGAGGCAAGTGACGTAGTCGTCATTAAACTTTCGGGTTCATTGACAGAGAATTCTCTTTTCATAATAAGGGGAATTCTCTTTTTTTGTTTGCTCATGGAAAGCAGTTCCAGATGAATGATAGCAGCAATAGAAGAAATCTAAGTTTATAGAAGAAACTAAAAATGTTGAGGAGGCTTTATATGTCGGAATTAAAGAAAACTCCCTTATTTCCGCTCTACAAGGAGTATGGGGCTAAAACCGTGGATTTTGGCGGGTGGGCGCTTCCGGTTCAATTCACTGGTATAAAAAAGGAACATGAAGCGACCAGAACAAAGGCGGGGCTTTTTGATGTTTCACATATGGGTGAAATCCTCGTAGAAGGGCCTGAAAGTGAATTATTCCTTCAAAAGATGCTGACTAATGACCTCTCAAAACTCACTGTAAATCGTGCCCAGTATACGTTTATGTGCTATGAAAACGGTGGAACTGTTGATGATTTACTCGTCTATAAAAAAGATGAAGATCAATTTTTATTAGTCGTGAATGCGGCCAATACAACGAACGACTACGAGTGGTTAAAGCAGCATGTAATCGATGGTGCCACGGTTAAAAATGTTTCAGATGAATATGCACAGCTTGCTATACAAGGCCCCAAAGCAGAACAAATTGTACAAAAGCTTACCCAAACAGATCTTTCGGAAATTAAATTTTTCAGGTTTCAGGATGATGTACACTTCGAAGGTTTGCAGGCTAAGGCGCTTGTTTCCCGAACAGGCTATACCGGAGAAGACGGCTTTGAAATCTATCTTGCTCAATCAGACGGACCTGTTCTCTGGGAAAAAATCTTACAGGCGGGTGTAGAAGAGGGAATTGAGCCTGTAGGACTTGGTGCCAGGGATACACTTCGATTTGAAGCGAATCTAGCTTTATATGGCCAGGAATTAACAAAGGACATTACCCCAATAGAGGCTGGATTAGGTTTTGCAGTAAAACCTCAAAAAGATGTGGATTTCATTGGAAAGGACGTATTAAGCAAACAAAAGGAAGAGGGACCTGAACGAAAATTAACAGGAATTGAAATGATTGATAAAGGAATCCCTCGTCATAGTTATGATGTGTTTAAAGGGGAAACAAAAATTGGTACGGTAACTTCAGGTACTCAATCACCTACGCTTGGGAAAAATGTGGGTCTTGCTTTGATTCATCATTCTTTTACTGAAGAAGGTGAAGAACTGGAAATACAAGTAAGAAAGCGTCGTCTAAAAGCAAAAGTTGTGCCAATACCGTTTTATAAACGTAAGTAAAAGGAGGGAATCTCATGAGTTTTCGTTATCTGCCTATGACTGAACAGGATAAACAGGAGATGCTTCATACAATAGGAATTGATTCCACAGAAGAGTTATTTCAGGATATTCCGGAAAATGTCCGGTATAAAGAAAGATTGAACATAAAAGAAGCCAAAAATGAATCACAGTTAAAGAAGGAACTTAAAGATTTATCTGAACAAAATGTAAATCTTAAGACCCATACATCATTCTTAGGTGCAGGGGTATATGATCATTACATTCCATCTGTAGTTGATCATGTCATTTCACGCTCGGAATTTTATACAGCCTATACACCTTACCAGCCGGAGGTCTCTCAAGGGGAGCTTCAGGCTATTTTTGAATTTCAAACCATGATCTGTGAATTAACCGGAATGGAAGTGGCAAATTCCTCTATGTACGATGGAGGAACGGCCCTGGCTGAAGCGGTGAATTTAAGTGCCGGTCAGACGAAAAAGAAGAAAGTGATTGTTTCCGGGGCTATTCATCCTGAATCCCTTGATGT
The DNA here is from genome assembly GCF_039522525.1 of Salinibacillus aidingensis. Classification (GTDB taxonomy): domain Bacteria; phylum Bacillota; class Bacilli; order Bacillales; family Alkalibacillaceae; genus Salinibacillus; species Salinibacillus aidingensis. The sequence goes on along the minus strand of NZ_BAAADO010000001.1, from coordinate 359,645 downwards.
CATTAAAACTTATGCTAAAGGGCCTGGTTTAGACATTGTTGAAGTAGACAGCAAGGATGGGATTACGGATTTAGATCAATTAAAAGAGGAACTTGATGAAGATACAGCGGGAGTCGTCGTACAATATACGAACTTTTTCGGACAAATTGAACCCCTTAAAGAAATCCAGAGCCTTGTCGATGGGTTCAGGAAAACGATGCTGATTGTTTCAACGAATCCGCTTGCTTTAGGATATTTAACTCCACCAGGAGAGTTTGGCGCCGATATCGTGGTGGGGGATACTCAGGTGTTCGGGATTCCTGCCCAGTTTGGTGGTCCTCATTGCGGGTTTTTCGCCACAAATAAAAAACTGATGCGTAAAGTACCGGGACGACTGGTTGGTCAGACCGTGGATGAAGAAGGAAAGCGCGGGTTTGTTTTAACTCTGCAAGCCCGGGAACAGCATATTAGACGGGATAAAGCAACCTCTAATATATGCTCAAACCAGGCACTGAATGCTCTTGGATCCTCCGTAGCCATGAGCGCCCTGGGTAAACAGGGATTGAAGGAAATGGCTGTAATGAATATGCAAAAAGCGCGCTATGCCAAAAGGAGGCTGGAAGAAGCCGGCTTTGCCGTACGCTATAAGGGTCCGTTTTTTAATGAATTTGTCATTGAGTGCAAACGTAATGTATCAGATATTAATCGGGAGTTGGCAGAACGCGGATTTATTGGTGGGCTTAATCTGGAAAATATGGATTCCAGCCGTAAAAACCAGATGCTGGTTGCTGTTACAGAGGTGCGCACTAAAGAAGAAGTGGATCAATTTGTAAAAGAATTGGGTGATATCAATGGCTGACCAAAAGGACTTTCCGGTAATTTTTGAACTTAGTAAGGAAGGACGTAAAGGCTGCAGCTTGCCTGACTTAGATGTTCCAGAAGTGGATCTTGCAAGCGAGTTTGGGGATGATTACATTCGTACAGATGAACCGGATCTGCCTGAACTGAGTGAACTGCAGCTCATCAGACATTATACAGCGTTATCAAGGCGTAATTATGGTGTCGATACAGGTTTTTACCCATTAGGATCCTGTACGATGAAATATAATCCGAAAATGAATGAGGATGTGGCGAGATTTGAGGGATTCAGTCACGTCCACCCATTACAGGAAACAGAAACGGTTCAGGGCTCACTGGAATTAATGTATGATTTACAGACATCTCTTGAAGAAATTAGCGGAATGAATACCGTTACTCTCCAGCCCGCAGCAGGTGCACATGGAGAATGGACCGGGTTAATGATGATTCGTGCCTATCATGAACAGAATGGGGATACGGAACGAACGGAGGTCATTGTCCCTGATTCTGCCCATGGAACGAATCCGGCTTCAGCTACAGTAGCTGGTTTTAAGGCCGTAACAGTAAAAACCGATGAAAATGGTCTCGTAGACTTGGAGGATTTAAAACGTGTTGTGGGGCCGAAAACAGCCGCTTTCATGTTAACAAACCCGAACACACTTGGCTTATTTGAAGAACATATTCTCGAGATGGCAGAAATCGTTCATGACGCAGGTGGCAAGCTTTATTATGACGGGGCCAACCTTAATGCAATTATGGGGTATGTCCGGCCAGGTGACATGGGATTTGATGTGGTTCACTTAAATTTACACAAAACCTTCACAGGTCCCCATGGTGGTGGTGGTCCAGGTTCAGGTCCAATTGGCATAACAGCGGAACTGGCTCCATTTCTGCCAAAACCTGTTCTTGTTAAAAACGGTGACTTTTTTGAATTTGACTATAATCGTCCGCACTCAATCGGACGTGTAAAACCTTATTATGGTAACTTTGGTATAAATGTTCGTGCCTATACGTACATTCGTACCATGGGGCCTGATGGCTTGAAAAAGGTCAGTGAATACGCAGTTTTAAATGCTAATTATGTTATGCGAAGGCTTCAAGAAAAATATGCCTTGCCTTTTGACCAGCATTGTAAACATGAATTTGTTCTTTCAGGAAAGAATCAGAAAAAGCTTGGTGTACGTACATTAGATATTGCAAAAAGACTGCTGGATTACGGCTTCCATCCACCAACCATCTATTTCCCGCTAAATGTGGAGGAAGCGATGATGATGGAGCCTACGGAAACAGAATCAAAAGAGACACTGGATGAGTTTATAGATGCAATGCTTGAGATTGCAAAAGAGACAGAAGACCAGCCGGAACTGGTTCAGGATGCACCACATACGACAGTTGTCAGCCGGTTAGATGAAACCCTGGCAGCAAGAAAACCTGTACTAAGATACATGAAAGAGGATTAAATAAAAAATGGATTGCCAGAATTGCTGGCAATCCATTTTATTTTTTGGTTTTAATTTTTCCTGTCCACTTTTTGAAGCCACCCTTAAGCTGGCTAATATCCCTGCATCCATTTTTATAAAGAATGTTCGCTGCTCTTCTTGACCTTGAACCACTTTGACAATATAAATAAACCGGTTTATCTTCACGAACCTCAATGAGCCGTTGCTTCAACTGGGATAAAGGAATGTTTCGGGCACCTAATATATGACCTCTGTCAAATTCGTTAGGTTCTCTTACATCAATTAATTGAGCTTTACGATATCCTTGTTTGAATTCTTCCTCGGTTAAGATTTTTAAAAATCGCCTTTGCAGTAGATATTTAGTAAGTGAATATACAATAATGGCTACGACTAGTATAAATATTATTTCCATCCTGATCCCCTTTCATTGCTTAAACCATTTACATCTATTATATGGTTGATTCAAAAAAGATTCAAAGAATTTTCTTCTATAAAATTCTGGAACAACTATTGAATGTTAAAGGAATAAAAAGCTGCTATATATTGATAAATTCAAAATTCCCCAGAAGATTTAATTTTGCAAGTAACAAAATTCGTCAATGTTTTCATTTACTTTATGCTATATCCATATATCTCTAATTCACGCAGGTTTTTACACAAATTCTAAGTTGACAAAAAAATACCTATTCGTTCTAAAATACAAGATGTTGTGCACTTTCATGAATTATTATACAATATCTTGAGTTTTTTATTGCGCTTTAACGGCTGGATATGATAAGTTAATTATAACATCAAAGAATAGATTACTAGATATGTTTCCTATCGTTTGTTACACTTTGTCGAACTAAGACGTTTATGCGACAAAGTGTCTTACTTTGTTGTAACGAACTCATTTATTTTAACTCAAATCTTAAAAATATGCACATCTTAATATCAGGAAAGGATGAGAAAGTTTGCAAAAAGTAAAAGAAGTAAATCTTCCAATGAATGTGGAGCGTCTGAATCAGGATATCAGGCTGTTTCCTCAGGTACATCCGGTAACGTCAGATATGAAAATCTTACATAAGGGTGTATCTAGACTTGTGATGCTGGACCGGTATGCTTTTAAGGATACAGAGAAGGTAACCTTAACAGATGGAGATTTTGTTGTCCTGACTGTAAAGGAAGATCCAAAATTTCCAGCGCGTGGACTGGGCGTTATTCAATCGATTGATTGGGAGAACAAGACTGCAAAGGTTCTTGTGGATGAAGAATTTCAGTCTGTTCTGGATAATGAAACAGAAGCAGAAACAGGGATCGTTACCAGATCATTGGATGTTATTGAGAAACCACTTGAAGTGTTTTATGAGCAAATTGCTTTACGAAATGCAACAGGGCTGTCCGCTGTAGAAGAAACTGAGGAGAAGCAGAAAGAATGGTTTGAAAAATATTATGAACAGCTGTCGAATCTGAACTTTGTCCCTGCAGGAAGGGTTCTGTATGGTGCCGGTGCAAATACCGATGTTACTTATTTTAACTGTTATGTGATGCCTTATATTCAGGACTCAAGAGAAGGGATTTCCGAACACCGGAAACAGGTTATGGAAATTATGAGCCGTGGCGGTGGTGTTGGTACGAACGGTTCCACGCTGCGTCCACGAAACACACTGGCTCGAGGGGTTAATGGAAAATCATCAGGATCAGTCTCCTGGCTGGATGATATTGCAAAGCTCACTCACCTTGTAGAGCAAGGAGGATCAAGACGGGGAGCACAAATGATTATGCTTGTGGATTCACATCCTGATATCATCGAATTTATTATTTCCAAGATGCAGAATCCAAGAATTCTTAGATATTTAATCGAAAATACGAACGATGATTTAATTAAAAAACATGCTGAGAATAAGCTGAAATTTACCCCGCTGACGGAACAGGAAGAAATGATGTACCAGGGAATAGCTAATTATAAAAATATCCCCGGTCTTGGTGGTTTTAATGAGAAGATTATCAGGGATGCAGAGCAAAAGCTGCGTGATGGTGGTACATTCTCAGTCAATCATCCCGAATTTTTATCAGGTGCAAACATTTCGGTGTGCCTGACAAGAGAATTCATGCAGGCTGTTGAAGAAGACGGCTATTACGAGCTTAAATTCCCTGATGTGGAAAATTATAATGAAGAAGAAATGGCCATTTATAATGAGAAATGGGCTGAAGTTGGAGATGTCCGTGAATGGGAAAAGCAAGGTCACAAAGTTCGTGTACATCGCAGAATAAAGGCAAGTGAATTGTGGGACCTGATTAATATTTGTGCAACCTATTCAGCTGAACCTGGCATTTTCTTTATTGATAACGCTAATGATATGACAAATGCGAAAAGCTATGGCCAAAAAGTAGTGGCAACGAATCCGTGCGGAGAACAGCCACTTGCGCCATACTCTGTTTGCAACTTAGCTGCTGTGAATCTTGCAGAAATGGCGGATAAAGAAAATAAAACTGTCAATTTTGATAAACTGAAGCGTACAGTAGAAGTTGGTGTACGTATGCAGGATGATGTTATTGACGCGACCCCATACTTCCTGGAAGAAAACCGTAAGCAGGCATTAGGTGAGCGCCGTGTCGGTTTAGGTGTGATGGGGCTTCATGACTTACTCATTTATACAGAGACGGAGTATGGTTCTGAAGAAGGAAACCAGGTCGTTGATCAGGTCTTTGAAACCATTGCGACAACGGCTTATCGTACGTCAATTGAACTGGCAAAAGAAAAAGGAAGCTTTCCATTCCTAGTGGGGAACACAGATGAGGAAACAGCAGAGCTGCGTAAACGGTTTACAGAAACAGGATATATGCAGAAAATGCCTGAGGATATCCGTCAGGGAGTTCTTGAGCACGGCATTCGCAATTCCCATTTATTAACCGTAGCTCCTACAGGGTCTACAGGGACAATGGCCGGGGTTTCTACAGGACTGGAACCGTACTTCTCCTTTACGTACTATCGCAGTGGCCGCTTAGGTAAGTTTATCGAAGTCAAAGCTGATATTGTACAGGAATACTTAGAGGAGAATCCGGATCAGGATCCAGACCAATTGCCAAAATGGTTTGTTACAGCTATGTCCTTATCACCTGAGGCTCATGCAGATACCCAATGCGTGATTCAAAAATGGGTGGATTCATCTATTTCTAAAACCGTAAATGCACCAAAAGGCTATACGGTCGACCAGGTCCAAAAGGTTTATGAACGCTTATATCGTGGCGGAGCAAAAGGTGGTACGGTTTATGTAGATGGAAGCCGTGATACTCAGGTTCTAACTTTAAAGGCAGAGGAAAATACTCGTGATGATATGGAAGCAGAAAGAGAAACAGAGAAAAGCAGTGAAGAGCCAATGGTTGTGTTGATGGATACAGTGCAGGAACTGGACAAAACAAGTGTCAATGTCGGTTCTGAGGTAGGAAATACATGTCCGGTGTGCCGTCAGGGTACCGTAGAAGACATTGGCGGATGCAATACATGTACAAACTGTGGTGCACAGCTTAAGTGCGGCCTGTAATAAAAGTTATGTTCAATAAGGACGATCTCACATAAGAGGTCGTTCTTTTATTGTGCAAAAAGATAGAACTGCTTGAATTCCGGTGTTCTAATGTACACCCTCTTCTGCTTATACATCTTATAGATACCCTTAAAAAGGTAAGGATGATTACTTTGAAGGTAGATGGTGTTTTTTCGGGTGGGGGTGTGAAAGCAATTGCTTTTATTGGTGCGCTGGAAGTTGCGGATGAAAAAGGATTCACTTTTGAAAGTGTAGCGGGAACGTCAGCTGGTGCCATATTAGCCACATTGATTGCAGCCGGATATAAAACCTCGGAGATAAAAGAATCATTTATGGAATTAAACCTAAAGTCTTTTATGCAGGAAAGTACTCTTGAAAAAATTTTTCCATTCTTAAAATGGCTGCTTATTTATCATCGGCTCGGGTTATATAAAGGGGATGCATTAGAAAAGTGGATCCAAGAGAAATTATCAGCAAAGGGAATTTACACGTTTCAGGATTTACCTCCGGGGGATCTGAGGATTATCGGCTCTGATTTATCTCTTGGCAGAATGGTTGTATTTCCGGATGACCTGGAAAGGTTATACGGTATCGATGGATTATCCTTTCCCGTTGCAAGAGCCGTTCGGATTAGCGCGTCCATTCCTTTCTTTTTTATTCCTGTAAAAAGAATAAGAGACAAAAGGCATAAAAATATTCTTGTTGATGGGGGATTATTAAGTAACTTTCCCATTTGGTTGTTTCAAACAGGAACAACTAAGCCAAAACGTCCTATTTTAGGGATGAAGCTTAGCTCTTCCTTTGATCAGCTGCCCAGACGAAACATAAAAAATGCCATTTCAATGTTTCAGGCTCTATTTTCCACAATGATACATGCTCATGATGCCAGGTATATTTCAAAATCTGTTACAGCCAATGTCATGTTTATCCCGACAAAGGATATTGATGCTACAGATTTCTCTTTATCAGATGAGGAAAAGTACAGACTTATGGAACTAGGCAGAAAAAGTGCTATCAAATATCTGAAAACCTGGACTTATTAAGAACTAAGTCAAAAACGCCTGTTTACTATAAAAAAACCGACCGTTTTAAAAAGACGCTCGGTTTTTTTTCTTATCCTTTTTTCCATCAATGACTCGCAGATGAGCTGCGTTTCTTTTGCTTTTGGATTTGCCGGGCTGTGCGTTTTGTTTTCGCTGTTTGCGTGCAGTTGCCTGATACATCCGTTTATTCGGTACGGCATTTCCGTATTTACGCCGGGACTGCTTCACTGCCTTACGATACTCTTTGGAAATGCCTCCAGTGCCTCTTTTTCTCATGAAAACATAGAATATACCGAACAAGATGGCTGCAAATCCAGCGGTCATAAGAATATATGTAAAGAGCTGGGCAGTATCAAATAGTAGCTGATAGAAAATACCGAAAACAGCAAGAGCCATTATGATATAAACAAATAGATTTCTTGCACGGAATCGCATGACACAGGCCTCCTTTCTCATTCGCAATTATCCCGAACTGAACATAAGAAAAGCGGATCACCTATAATTTCATTTATATTCTATGTAAAAAGAACCTGTTAAAAATTTTGCCCATTGGAAGGAAAAATATTCATATATTTTTGTTGTTTTGAGGAAATCAGGCATTTTTCCATCCATTATATCTATATATAGTTATGCTGAACATTCTATATTTATTTTTATTTTACTAGAAAATACCGTTAACGTATACATTTTATCAATGATTAGGCATGTCTTTTCGCAAATTGGTTAGGATAACAAAACGGAGGTGGAAAATATGGCAGAAATGAACCAGGAAAAATTGGAGCAAAATCAGCAGGAAGAACCGATGTCTTTGTTGCAGAAAGCCTTATTAACAGGTTTTATCGGCGGAATTTTTTGGGGTCTTTTAGGCTCTTTGGCTTATTATTTTAATTTCTCTGAAGTTTCCCATGCAAGTTTTATTTTACGCTCGTTCTGGCAGGCTGATTGGATTGATGGGTTTACAGGCGAAATGTTAAGCGTTCTGATAGTTGGCGTTATTTCCATTTTGGTTGCGTATGTTTACTATCTTTTATTAAGGAAGCGGGAAGGAATGTTGCCAGGAATTTTATACGGACTAGTTATCTGGTTTATTTTTTTATATTTTCTTAATCCGATGTTCTCAGCGGTTCCCGGTCTGGCCGATATGACGGTTGATACAGTGGTCACAACGATTTGCCTCTTAATTTTATATGGTACATTTATTGGCTATTCGATTTCATTTGAATATAAAAGCCTGCAGGAGATGAAGCAGCAAAGAAAGGAAAATGACTCCCAAAATGCATAAGTAGTATGGTACACTATTCTTTAGACAACATTCTGGGAACAAGGATGGGGAGAGGTATGAAACAATTGCTCCTGTTAAATGGACCTAATTTGAATTTATTAGGGACTAGAGAGCCCCATATTTACGGTAAGAGTGGGCTCGAGGAAATTGAGAGTGAATTAGCAGCGTTTTTAAAGGAGGAAGGCTGGGGGTTAAAAAGCTTTCAGTCCAACCATGAAGGCGCTCTGGTCGATGCCATTCATGAGGCAAATCAGCATTATGAAGGGATTATTTTTAACCCTGCTGCTTATACACATACAAGCGTTGCCTTGAGGGATGCAATTAGCGCAGTGGAAATCCCTGTTATCGAAGTACATATTTCAAATGTACACAACCGGGAGGCATTCAGGAGAGAGTCGTTACTTGCACCTGTTTGCTGGGGACAGATTGCCGGCCTTGGTACGCTTGGCTATAAAGCAGCAGCCCTGGCATTTCTGGAAGAAGATAAGAGAAAGGATGATAAGAGTGGAGAAACTGGACAAGTTTAGATCAGCATTAGCCGACCAGGAATTTGATGGTTTGCTAATCACAAGTGAAAAAAACCGCAGATATATAACAGGATTTACCGGTACAGCTGGCGTTGCTCTTATAACAGAACAAGCTGCTCTTTTTATTACTGATTTTCGCTATACAGAACAGGCAAAGGAGCAGGCTAAAGGATTTGAAATCATTGAACATAAAACCCCGATTCATAAGGAGGTAGCCAACCAGATCAAAAAGCTTGGCATTCAATCCTTAGGCTTTGAAAAAGATCACATGACCTATAGTACATATGAAAGATATAAAAATGAGCTGTCTGCTGAGTTGATTCCCTCATCAGGCCTAATTGAAAAGCTGCGCCTGGTTAAAACCAATGATGAATTGAAACTGATTAAACAGGCATGTGAAATTGCAGATGATGCCTTTGATCATATTCTTGACTATATTAAGCCAGGTGTTAAAGAAATTGATGTATCAAATGAACTTGAATTTTTCATGAGAAGAAATGGGGCGGAATCTTCCTCCTTTGATATCATCGTAGCCTCCGGCTATCGATCTGCACTGCCGCACGGGGTTGCCTCGGAAAAGACGATTGAAAGCGGCGAGCTCGTCACTCTTGACTTTGGAGCATACTACAAGGGCTACTGTTCAGATATGACGAGAACCGTGGCTGTAGGACGGATTAGTGACGAACTAAAGGAAATTTATGATACAGTTCTTCAGGCCCAGCTAAAAGGCGTAGAAGGAATTAAACCGGGCATAACCGGGATTGAAGCAGATGCTCTAACACGGGATTATATTAAAGCTAAAGGATATGGAGACTATTTTGGCCACTCAACAGGTCATGGAATTGGTCTGGATGTTCATGAAGGTCCGGGGCTTTCCTTCCGATCTGAGCAGAAGCTGGAGCCGGGCATGGTTGTAACCGTAGAACCTGGAATCTATATATCCAATGTAGGCGGCTGCCGTATTGAAGATGATATAGTGGTAACTGAAAATGGATATGAAAAACTGACATTTGCGAAAAAAGAACTTATAACTTTGTAGTGTGTGTTTAGAAAGGGGATAACATATGATTTCAGTAAATGATTTTCGTACAGGACAAACCATTGAGCTGGATGGAGATATCTGGCAGGTTGTAGAATTTCAGCATGTAAAGCCAGGGAAAGGTGCAGCGTTTGTTCGTTCAAAGCTGCGTAACCTTCGAAATGGAAACATACAGGAGCGAACCTTTCGGGCAGGGGAAAAGGTAAATACGGCTCATCTTGAGCGTAGAAACATGCAGTATTTATACGCCTCAGGTGATGTTCATACATTTATGGATCAGGAAACTTTTGATCAGATTGAACTTCAATCCTCTCAATTAGAGAAGGAACTAAACTACCTAAAGGAAAATATGCAAATTACCATGCTTATTTATGAAGGAGAAACGATTGGTCTTGAACTTCCAAATACAGTAGAATTGGAAGTCACTGAAACAGAACCGGGAATTAAGGGTGATACAGCCAGTGGAGGTACTAAACCTGCAACACTGGAAACAGGATTGGTCGTACAGGTGCCTTTCTTTGTAAACAATGGGGATGTACTTGTTGTTAATACAAGTGATGGAAAATATGTTTCCAGAGCATAACAATGAATATTAAACATAAGAATGCAAGGAGCTATCCGTTAGGGTAGCTCTTTTTTTGTAGTATAGGAAATTATAAAATAAGCGATTTGTGGATAAGAAAAACAGGAGAGGCCACGTCCGGCTCCAGCGCCCAGCGAGACTTCCTTCACCTCCGTACGATAAGTCAACATCGACTCACAAGGTTCGTCGTGTTTCCTTTATCTCCTACAGCTCAGTCCAGTCCGTACGTCGCTAAATGGGCGCTTCCGCCTTTGTTCTTTTTATGAATAGTCATAAATCTCTTTATACCGCATAGATTTAGAGTAGCAACTATTAGTAGAAGGAGATCTTCACATTGGAAGAAATTTTAAAGTTATTTCCTGAATCGATTGAAGACAAGCTTCGCAGGGAAATCATGAACTGGAACCAGCTGGAGGAAATAAGAATTCGTATCGGAAAACCTATAGAACTCGTTTTTACTGCCTATTCCAGAATGATTGGTCATCTATTGCCGGATAAACAGGATGGATTGTTTATTTTAAATCAATTAAGTGAACATTCGATTTATCGATTTGAGGACGAGCTTCGGGAAGGCTACATTACCATTGAAGGAGGTCATCGGGTTGGTATTTCCGGCAAAGTCAACACAGAAAGAGGGTATGTGAAGGCTATTCGGCATCTTACCTTCTTTAATATACGTATAGCCAGGCAGGTAAAGGACATTAGTAAGCCTTATCTTCCGCTTTTATATCAGAAACGTTATCTTAACACACTGTTGATTGGTCCGCCTAAATGCGGCAAGACCACATTCTTAAGAGATATCGTTCGCTATATGAGTAATGGTTATAATCATTATCCGGCTAAAAAGGTTGGGGTGATTGATGAACGATCGGAAATTGCTGCCTGCAGGAACGGAATTCCACAGCATGATGTAGGACTTCGAACCGATGTAATGGATGCCTGTCCAAAAGCTGAAGGGATGATGATGATGATCAGGTCCATGTCTCCGGATGTGATTGCTGTGGATGAAATAGGGTCGGAAGAAGATGTAAAGGCCTTAATGGAAGCAGTTTATGCAGGAGTAACCGTGATCTGCAGTGTTCATGGACAAAATTTGGATGAGGTACGAAGCCGTCCTTCATTACAGCCCTTATTCCGGCAGAATGCTTTTCAACGCTATGTCACTTTTTCCAATCACCCTAAACCTGGCACGGTGATTTCCGTGACGGATGAAAATGGACAAACCCAAAATCATCACGTAAGGAGCAAAGATTATGAAATGGATTGGAGCCATGTTGTTCCTGCTGGCGACAACTCAAATAGGCTTTGATATAGCAAAGCGGCTTTCGGACCGACCGCAGCAAATCCGGCAATTAAAAAATGCTTTGCAAATTCTGGAAGCTGAAATTGTTTATGGTCAAACACCTATTCATGAAGTTTTTTATCAGTTATCGAAACAAATCCCGGCACCATTGAGCCGTTTCTTTTCTGAACTGCATGATCGATTATCCGTTAGTCAGACAACCTTATATGATATTTGGAACCCCACATTAAAGGAATTCTGGAAACAATCAGCCATGAAGAAAGCAGAACGGGATATCATGGACCAGTTTGGCAAAACATTAGGCCAGCATGATTTTACACAGCAGCAAAAACACATCCAGCTTGCATTAACCCATTTGGAAAGGGAGTTGGCAAATGCTGAAGAGGAAAAATACAGATATGGAAGAATGGCGAAAAGCTTAGGGGTGTTGACAGGATTATTTGTGATCCTGTTACTGATTTAGTGGAAAGGAGTCGGCATTCAAAATGATGAATGAAGTTTATCTTTTATTCCAAATTGCAGGAATCGGTTTGATTGTTGCCATCATTCATACACTACTGAAACAGGCTGGAAAAGAGGACTTAGCCCATTGGGCAACATTAGTAGGATTTATCATCGTTTTACTAGTGGTTATTGATAACTTAGCCGAATTATTCCAGCAAATCCGCTCGGTTTTTCTCTTTCAGATCATCCTGGGAGGATTCTGAATTTATGGGGATCTTTGAAATTGTTTCCCTGGGAATGCTGGCTGCTATATTAGCCATTATTGTTCGTGATCAAAGCCCTTCAATTTCGTTCTTTATCGTCATGTTAACAGGTATCATTATCTTTTTAGTCCTCATTCAGCACATAGCCGAAATTTTCCGGCTGATTTCAACTTTGACTACGAAAGCCAATATTAATTTTATGTATGTAGAAACCATTCTGAAAATTATTGGTATTGCCTATATTTCCGAATTTGGTGCACAAATTATACGGGATGCAGGTCTGAATTCGATTGCTTCCAAGATTGAACTGGCTGGGAAAATATTCATTCTCGTACTTGCCATACCTATCCTGACAGCTGTTATTGAAACCATTCTTAGCTTTATTCCTGTTTAGGGATTGAAGGGAGCAATTATTGTGAATGTGTACTTTAAAAGATTCATAGTGGCTCTTCTTTTAGTCTTTTTCTATTTTTTACTCCCTGAAGAAGTACAAGCTGCTGAACCGAATCCACAGCAAAATGCGGAGCGCTGGGCAAACCAGCAAATACAGGATCAATCCTATGAAAAAATAGGAGATTACTGGTCAAATCTAAAGGAAAATTATGGGGAGTTTTTACCTGATTTATCTAATAAAGATTTGACGGATTTTATGAAGGAAGACGCATCTGTATCCATCAAAAGCTGGATCAATGGTCTATTAAAGTATCTTTTTCATGAATTATTGGCGAATGGGAAATTACTGGGGTCACTGATTCTATTAACGCTGTTTTCAGTTATTTTGCAAACGCTGCAAAATGCTTTTGAATCCAAAACCGTAAATAAAGTTGCATATGCCGTCGTCTATCTCGTTTTAATTACTCTTGCCTTGAGCAGCTTTCAGTTAGCTGTGTCCTATACCAATAATGCCATCGATGCAATGTCAAATTTTATGTGGGCTCTATTGCCGTTAATTTTGAGCATTATGGCATCAGTGGGAAGTATAACCTCTATTACTTTTTTTCAGCCGATTATACTCTTTTTAATCAATGTCAGTGGTTTCTTAATTTCAACCTTTGTTATTCCGCTGATTTTTCTATCGGCTCTTCTCCATATTGTAAGCTCATTAAATGAAAACTATCAGGCAACCAAGCTGGCCAATCTACTTAGAAATGTTGGTCTTTCTGTTTTGGGCGTATTTTTTACGATCTTTGTAGGTGTCATTTCTGTGCAGGGGGCAACGACTGCTATTACAGATGGACTGGCTGTCAGAACAGCAAAATTTGTGACGGGTAATTTTATCCCTGTCATTGGAAGAATGTTTACGGATGCAGCGGATACAATGTTATCAGCCTCTATGCTGTTAAAAAATACCATTGGAATCGTCGGAGTGATCATTGTTCTTGGAGTGGCTCTTTTTCCTGCCATCAAGGTTTTTGTCATTTCGGTTATCTATAAATTAGCTGCTGCCATCCTGCAACCGGTAGGAGGAGGACCGGTAATCAATACGATGGATTTAATAAGTAAACACATCATGTATATTTTTGCAGCCTTGCTCGTTGTAACGATGATGTTCTTTTTTTCCATTGTCATTCTGGTAGCTGCCAGCAATTTGACCTTAATGGTACGTTAGGAGGCTGAAAACGATGTCTTATATACAGGACTGGGTTACCGAAATCATTATTTTTATATTAATTGCTATGATTGTAGATTTATTAATGCCCCAATCATCAATGCAAAAATACGTACGGTTTGCAGTAGGGATGATTCTCGTATTAATTTTTCTTCAGCCCTTATTTCATGTGTTTAATGCCAATCCATCAAAATTCCTGCAGAATGAGCTTCTCTCTGGGTCAAACGAATCAGAACAACTGGAAAAAGAGATAGAAAATCAAAAAATAGATATACAAGCCTCACAACGTGCATATATATTAAATCAGATAGCTCAACAATTAAAAACAATAGCTGAAGAGGAGTTGATGAAAAAATATGGAGTCATGATTCAAGATATTAAATTTACATTTCCAGATCAATCAGAGGAGGTTAATTGGGAGAATATCGAAATGCTTTCAGTAGCCATTAAACGATCTGAAGAAACAGCAAATCAGGAAATACGCGAAGTAGATGTTGACATTGATGAAGAACCAGCAACTGAAGAAAAGCTTCCCATAGAGGACATCAAAAATGATTTATCCTCCTTCTGGGAAATATCCAAAGATAAAATCTCAATCATTGGGGAAGGAGGGAATCAAACATGAAAAATTTTTGGTCTCTTTTTAAATTGAGAAAGGATGAAAATGGAAAGCCTACTAAACTCTCATATGTGATGATTCTTGGATTAGTAGGGATCCTGCTTGTACTTACGAGTAATATTTTTCAGGATGATTCAAATGAACCAGCCCCTTATTTAGAACAAAACCAGAGTACCCCAAAAAATAGCGGGGTTGAAACCCATAAGAGCGAGCCAGACAAAGCAAGTATCATAGCTGAAATGGAAAAACAATATGAAACAGAACTAAAAGAAATGCTGAAGAGTATGGAGGGGATTTCAGGTGTTGATGTGATGGTAAACTTAGACGCTACTTCGCTTAAAATCTATGAAAAAAATACAACCACAAACGAACAGACAACAGAAGAGGAAGATTCAAATGGGGGGGATCGTACAATAGAGGAGTTTTCAGAGGATAAGCAGACCGTTATTGTGCGAAGTCAAAATGATGAGTCACCGATACTGATTCAAACGAAAAAACCTAAAGTACGCGGGGTATTAATCGTGGGCAACGGTCTGGGAAATGTCCAGACAGAGGAAATGGTGATTGAAGCTGTTTCCCGTGTGCTGGATGTACCGACACATCGTATATCTGTAGCACCCAAAAAAAATTAATTAAGGAGGAATTATAAATGATGCTAAAGAAACAAACTGTGTGGTTATTAACCATGTTAAGTCTGCTTATTGTGCTGAGTGTTTACTACATGACCTCACCGGGAGGCGATCAGGTAGCTCTTATTAATGATGATAATAAAGAAAACTCAGAGGAAACGTCGAATGAAGATTCAACGATTGAAACAAATGTGACTGAAGGAGAGGCTACTGAAGTTGATGCAAATGGCAATCCGATTTCATCCACTTCTACGGATGATCTGTTTACCCAGCTTAGACTCGAAATTCAGGACATGCGTAGCCAGCAAAAGGAACAGTTTAATGAAGTACTGACATCCAGTAGCGCTACAGCAGCAGAAAAGAATGAGGCAATGGAGAAGAAAAATCGATTAGAAGAAGTTCAAACAAAGGAAGCCATTTTGGAAAAAGTCATTCAATCGGAAAAGAACTACTCTGATGTGTTAGTCAGAGCTGAAGAAAATGTTGTAAAAGTTACCGTAAAAGCGGACGAACATTCAGGAACAGAGGCCAATCATATTATGCAAATGGTAAGGGATGAATTTGGAGAGATCAGAGTGGAAGTTGATTTCCAACCGTCGAATACGTAAATAAGAAGTGCCTTGTCGTATAAACGGCAAGGTTCTTTAACTTCACGGCTGATTTCAGATAAAAAAAGGGTTTTCACAAATGTATGTTGAACTATTATCTATAACGTTTTCTTGCAGGTTAGCAGGTAAATATAATAGAATATTAACAGGTATTATTAGTACCAGTTGCTAATAAAAACAAAAACCTGTATAAAGATTGCTAACAGCTATGCATTAAAAAGATAAAGGAGTGCCAGTCATGTTAAAAGTTCAGGAAATCAGGGAACTCATTAAATTAATCGATGAATCATCTATTAATGAATTAAATTATGAATCCGATGGAACGAAACTTAACCTTAAAAAGCAGGAGAGTGCTGAGCAGGGAAGCCAGCCAGTAGTGATTCAAAAGGATCCGGGAGTACTTGAACAAGTGAAACCAACCGTTGATGAGCAATCGAAAGCTGAAGCAAAGGCGGAAGCAAAAGTTGTTGAAAACCTGGCGCCTGCAGAAGAAAAGCAGGGAGAAACGAAGGACTACGATGAAGAAATTACTTCACCAATGGTAGGAACCTTTTATTGTTCCCCTTCTCCCGATAAAGATCCGTATGTTCAGGTAGGAGATCGTGTAACCAATGATTCTATCGTATGTATTGTAGAAGCGATGAAGCTGTTTAATGAAATTGAAGCAGAAATAAATGGTGAAATTGTTGATATTCTTGTGGAAGATGGAGAACTTGTGGAATATGGACAACCGTTATTCAGAGTGAAGAGCAAGTAAGGGGTTGACTTCGTTGATAAAAAAATTATTAGTTGCAAATCGAGGCGAGATTGCTGTACGTATTATTCGCGCCTGTAAGGAGTTAGGAATTCGTACGGTGGCTGTTTATTCAGAGCCTGACCAGGAGTCGCTACATGTACAACTCGCAGATGAGGCTTATTGTATAGGCCCTGCGTTAAGTAAGGACAGCTACCTTAATATTACAAATATAATGACGTTAGCTACTTTAACAGAAGTGGATGCTATTCATCCAGGTTATGGCTTTTTGTCAGAGAATCCGGACTTCGCAGAAATTTGCGAAGAGTGTAATATTACCTTTGTTGGTCCAAGCGCGTACTCTATTCAAAAGATGGGAACAAAGGATGTGGCAAGAGACACCATGAAACAGGCTGGTGTACCTATAGTCCCTGGTTCTGATGGAATTATCGAGAATGAAGAAGAAGGGCTGAAAGTGGCCAATGAAATCGGATTCCCGGTAATCATTAAGGCTACCGCAGGAGGCGGCGGTAAAGGAATCCGTGTTGCCCGTACTGAAGATGAATTGATTAATGGGATACGTATGACCCAAAATGAAGCAGAAACAGCCTTTGGCAATCCTGGAGTCTATCTGGAAAAGTTTATTGAGGATTTCCGTCATGTTGAAATTCAGGTATTAGCTGATGAATATGGGAATACTATACATTTGGGTGAAAGAGATTGCACCATTCAGCGTCGCATGCAAAAATTAATTGAAGAAGCTCCTTCCCCGGCTCTTACCGAAAGTATTCGCCAGGAAATGGGACAGGCTGCGGTAAAGGCTGCGCGGGCAGTAAATTATAGAGGGGCCGGTACAATCGAATTTATATTCGATCGTACAGATAAGAAGTTTTATTTTATGGAGATGAATACGCGTATCCAAGTGGAACATCCAGTAACAGAACAAATTACCGGAGTGGATTTGATTAAAGAACAGATTAGAGTAGCAAATGGCAAACAGCTTACTCTAAGTCAGGAGGATGTTACGTTTACAGGCTGGGCGATTGAGTGTAGAATAAATGCAGAGGATCCCGTGAAAAACTTCATGCCATCCGCCGGAGATATTCGTATGTACCTTCCTCCAGGTGGGTTAGGTGTCCGAGTGGATTCGGCTGCCTATTCAGGATGGAGAATACCTCCTTATTATGATTCCATGATAGCTAAGCTGATTACGTTCGGAAAAACACGGGAAGAAGCCATCAACCGAATGAGCAGGGCGCTTGATGAATTTGTTGTAGATGGCATCCATTCAACAATTCTTTTCCATGAGCGGATGATGAAGCATGATGTATTTAAAGATGGGGATTTTAATACAAAGTTCCTTGAAACCTATCATATAATGGAAGATGAGGAATGAATTGAGCTTCACCATTTAGAAAGGGGTGACTTTTGTTGCAGGATAACAACTTGTTAAATGTTAGTGAAGATACATCCTTAGGAAATGTTCAAATTGCACCTGAAGTTATAGAAGTAATTGCCGGAATTGCAGCCAATGAAGTAAAAGGTGTTGTACAAATGCGCGGGAACTTTGCTTCTAATGTCACAGAGAGATTTGGTAAAAAGAATCATGGAAAAGGAATAAAAGTTGAACTAACGGATAATGGCATTAAAATTGATACATATTCGGTACTGGAATATGGTGTATCCATACCGACTGTTGCACAGCAGATTCAGGATAACATCCGTCAGACACTAAAAAATATGACAGCCCTTGAAATTGAAGAAGTAAATGTGCACATTGTTGCCGTTCAAATTGATGCTAAAGAAGATGAAGTCGGTACCGGTGAAGCATGATTACAAAGATTGTTGACCATGGAGGAGAGTCTTCCATGGTCAATTTATTTTTGAATAACCTCCATGGACCATTAGGGCTTTATGGTAGGTACACTGCTTTTCTTTTCCATGCTAAAATGTTATGATTTTAGGGATAATAGATGTTACAGGCTAGCATAATGGTCAATAAAGGAGAACAAACATGAATCGTAGAGAAGCCAGAATAAAAGCATTTCAGGTACTATTTCAAATGGAAAATCATGACATTACCTTTGAGGATGCAGCAGATTTTGCATTGGAGGGTGCAGCTATTCATGAATTTACCAGTGAGTTAGTACGTGGTGTGATTACATACAAAGATGAAATTGATAAGGCTATTTCGGAACAACTCGTGAATTGGAGTTTGAACCGAATTGCCTCAGTTGAACGTACGCTTCTAAGATTAGCCGTTTATGAAATTAAATATAATGAAACGATTCCGTTAAAAGTTTCCATTAATGAGGCTGTAGAGATTGCCAAAGAATATGGAGAGGAAAATTCAGGCAAATTCATTAATGGTGTTCTTTCAAAAATTGTATCTGATGAATGAAGGGGAATTGGAATGACTGCAGAAATTATATATGGAAGCAAAATTGCAGAGGAAATAAGAGAAAAACTAAAAGCAGATGTAAAGGAACTTGAAAAGAAAAATATCCACCCGGGTTTGACCGTTGTTATTGTCGGGGATAATCCTGCCTCAAAATCATATGTGAAGTTTAAACAGCGTGCATGTGAAAAAGCAGGTATTCGTTCAAGCGTAATCGAACTTCCGGAAGAGACAACACAGGGACAACTCCTACAGCATGTAAATCAATTAAATGAAGATTCAAGTGTTCATGGGATCCTTGTCCAATTACCACTTCCTGCGCAGATAGACGAAAAGGTAATTATTGAGAGTATTGCTCCGGAAAAAGATGTAGATGGTTTTCATCCTTATAATATAGGTCGTCTTCAGACAAATCAGGATGCCTTTGTTCCCTGTACACCCCTGGGAATACTTGAGATGATTAAAAAAAGCAATATTCCAATCAAAGGGAAACATGTGGTTGTTGTGGGAAGAAGTAATATTGTCGGTAAGCCGGTCGGACAGTTATTCCTAAACGAAAATGCGACGGTAACTTACTGTCATTCCGCAACAGAAAATTTAGTTCATATCACAAGACAGGCGGATATTTTAATTGTTGCAGTAGGTAAAGCTAAAATGATAGGTAAAGATGCTGTTAAAGAAGGTGCAGTGGTGGTTGATGTTGGAAATAATTATCTGTCAGATGGCTCCCTGGCAGGTGATGTGGATTTTGAATCTGTGAAAGAAACAGCTTCCTATATTACACCTGTACCCAAGGGAGTAGGCCCAATGACCATCACGATGCTTCTCCAGAACACCCTGAAAGCAGCCAAACAAATATCATCATAAAAGGGGATCAATTACTGTGAAAGATCGGTACTTAACAGTGACGGCTTTAACCAGGTATGTGAAACGAAAAATTGAAACGGACCGTAATTTAAAGCAGGTTTATTTACGGGGAGAGATATCTAATTTTAAACGTCACTCCCGTGGGCACATGTATTTAACAATCAAGGATGATCGGTCGAGAATACAGGCCGTGATGTTCGCCAGCTACAACCGATTCATTAAATTTACTCCTGAGGACGGGATGAATGTCCTTATAAAAGGGGAAATTGGTGTATATGAACCATATGGCCAATACCAGCTGTATATCCATGAGATGCAGCCAGATGGAATTGGCTCTCTATATTTAGCTTATGAACAGTTAAAGAAAAAACTTGGAGCTGAAGGACTGTTTGATCCACGTTTAAAAAAGCCGATTCCTGCATATCCGGAACATATTGGGGTCATTACTTCCCCGACAGGAGCGGCTATCCGCGATATTTTCTCCACATTAAATCGCCGATATCCAATCGCGAAAAAAACATTAATACCCGTACTCGTCCAGGGGAAAAATGGAGCAGATTCAATTGTTCAAGCCATCAAAAAGGCGAATTCATTAGACCAGTTTGATGTTTTAATTGTAGGACGAGGGGGAGGTTCTATTGAGGAATTATGGAATTTTAATGAAGAACGCGTGGCCCGTGCCATTGTGGATTCCAGCATCCCGGTGATTTCAGCGGTAGGTCACGAAACCGATTATACCATCAGTGATTTTGCCGCAGATTTACGGGCACCTACCCCGACAGGAGCCGCTGAACTGGCAGTACCTTCTTTAAAAGAAGTGGCAGATCGTATGACTGTTATGAGAAATCGTATAGTACGAGCCCTGCAAACGAAGACACAGGCCAATCGTGACCGGCTAATCTCACTGAGGGAATCCTATGCATTTCGCTATCCTGTACATATGCTAAGACAAAAGGAACAGGATCTGGACCGGATGTTTGAACAAATGCAAAGGGCCTCGAGGCAATATATACAGCGTAAAAAGGAAAATAATGAGCATTTAAATAAAAGGCTCTTACAGCATCATCCGGACCGGAAAATCGGAGAAATGCAGAAAAATGTCACTCAAATCAGAAGCAGACTCCATAAGCAAATGAAATATGTGCTGCAGCAAAAAATGACCAGCTTTCAGAAGGATGTAGAAAAGTTATCATTATTAAACCCTATGGAAGTTATTCGACGCGGATATGCTATTCCCTATGATCAACAGAAAAATGTGGTCAGAACCGTCTCGCAGGTTCAGCCTGGAGACAAAATGTATGTAAGATTGAAAGATGGTTTAGTAGATTGCCAAGTATTGGGATTAGAAGAGGAGGATCAAAAAAATGAGTGAAAATGAAAAACAGGAAATTAGCTTTGAAGAGGCCGTTGAAAAGCTGGAAAATATCGTAGAAAAGCTGGAAGAAGGCGATGTACCCCTTGAAAAAGCTATTGAATACTATCAGGAAGGCATGAAGCTATCAAAATTCTGTAATGATAAACTGACAAAAGTTGAGAAACAAATGGAACAAATTTTAAATGATCAAGGTGAATTTGAGCCCTTTTCTATCCAGGAGGATTAAATAACGAAATGGTTTCCCAATATATTAACCGATATCAAGCGATATTTAACGAGAAATTGAGTGAAAAACTAAAATCTCTTCAAGCACCAGAGAAATTAAAAGAGTCGATGCTGTACTCTATTGAAGCCGGTGGAAAAAGATTAAGGCCGTTTTTGATGATGGCGGCATTTGAAGCTTATTCTGAACTCGATGAAAAAGTATATGATCCTGCTATTGCTCTGGAGATGGTACATACCTATTCCTTAGTTCATGACGATCTCCCGGCTATGGACGATGATAATTACCGACGTGGACAGCTTACTAATCACAGAAAATTTGATGAGGCAACTGCGATATTAGCTGGAGATGCCCTGTTGACAACAGCCTTTCAAATGATCATTGGCTCAGCGAATTTAAGTGCAGAAGAGAAAGTGTTTTTATCTGCAGAATTATCTGAGGCTGCAGGAGCTGAAGGTATGGTAGGCGGACAAATCCTTGATCTTGATGCAGAGGATAAATCCCTTACTCTGGATGAAATAAACCAGATTCATTTATTCAAAACAGGCAGACTTATTCGTTTCGCTGTTCGAAGTGGAGCTTATTTAGCGGGTGCAACTCCTCCACAGCTCGAATCACTAGATGAATATGCAACCTACTTAGGACTTATTTTTCAAATACAGGATGATATACTCGATATAATTGGGGATGAAAAGAAACTGGGTAAGCCTGTGGGAAGTGATGAGAAAAGCAAAAAGAGTACGTACCCCGGCATTTTAGGTTTGGATGGTGCGATTAAAAAGAAGGAAGAATTGATGGAAAAAGCTGAACAGGCTTTAAAACAGGCGAATGTAAAAGATCGATTGCTATTTGACTTTGTTGAGTTCTTAGGAAACAGGGAAATGTAATCTGGAAAATGTTCATCTATTTTCCTTTTGGTTTAGGAATTAAAAAATGAAGTCATTATCGACGTGAGATCAGGAAAGGGCGCTTCCCCTTTTTCTCTATGAAAAACTGATAATAATTGTCATTGAGCAAGACAATGAAAATATGATATTATAAAGATACAAAATAGGGATGGTGCAGTATTCTAGTCGGTCCTCCGTTCCTGAAGGCGGGCCTAAAAATCCGCCAAAGGGCACATCGATGAAGTTCCTTGTGCCGGCTTGAGGCGCCCAGCCTTGGGTCGGTGCTGGGAGTTAAGGTTGCAGGCCGATCCACAAAGGCATGTGGGCGTTGACCCTGCTTCCGCGGAGGCCCATTGCTGTGATGCTTTGATAGCTCAAAGTATTATGGGATGGGGTATGAACCTGTGAGATAGGGATGGGGAAACTCTATCCACAGCGTAGCCTGCCTTGAGTGGTGTTGAGGGGATATTGGTTTAAAAAGTGACAAAATAGCAGGCCACTATTTTGTTCACCTATCACCAATTGAAATCAATACTGCAAAAGAGGCTAGGGAACGGTTAAAGACTGTCGAGGAAAACTCCTAGACTGTTCCGGTGGACATTTAAAGGAGATTATAGTGCAGACTAAGTGGTAATCCAGTCTAGCTTTCCGGAAACGGGGCTAAGATGAGTTTAAAGGGGAACCGCCATTGAGGCAACTCATGGTATTCATCTGGGAAAACCTACTGGACCTAAGCTGCAATTTTTATCCTTTAAATGGCCATCCCTACTTGTTATAATCAATAATAATTTATACATATAGAGGTATTTAAATGAACGAAGATTACAGGAAATCACTCCGATTTAGTATAAGTATTGCCGTTATCACATTTGTGTTAGCGGCACTTTTTTCAGTTATCTCAAGTGTCCTTTTACAGGGTGTAGGCTGGTTTGCCGGCTTATTAATTGTCCTGGGAATAGTGTTAGTGGGTGTCATTTTTGATATGTTCGGTATTGCTGCTACGGCTGCAGATGAGGTGCCTTTTCATTCCATGGCTGCCGAAAAAATATATGGAGCCAGACAATCCATTGTAATTGTAAGAAACAGGGACCGGTTTGCGAGCTTTTGTAATGATGTAATAGGGGACATAGCAGGCATTGTAAGCGGTACCGCATCTGCTACAGTTGTACTCCAAATTGCCTTTGGTTTCGGCTTCCCGGAGGAGTCATCCCAGCATATGGTGATATCGATTGTTTTTACAAGTGTTGTTGCAGCCCTGACAGTTGGTGGAAAAGCGTTAGGAAAATTTTTTGGTGTCCATGCGTCAACAAAGATTATTTTATTTGCGGGCCGGGCGATAGCTTTTATTGAACAGAACCTGAGAATAAAAATTCTTCCGTCCCTTAAGAAGAAAAATAAACGAAATTCCCAATGAAGGTGAGTGATCCGCGATGGATCTGAACTTTATTAAAGATCCTGCTTTTTTAAAACAATATTCTGTTGAGCAACTGGAATCATTTGCAGATGAGATCAGGGAGTTCTTAATCCAAACTCTGTCAAAAACTGGAGGGCATTTAGGGCCTAACCTAGGTGTAGTAGAATTAACCCTAGCCCTTCATAAAGAATTCAACAGTCCAGAGGATAAATTTATCTGGGATGTCGGGCATCAGTCGTATATACATAAGATACTCACAGGCAGAACGAATCAATTTAATACCTTAAAAAAATATAAAGGGTTGTCTGGTTTTCCTAAGCGTATGGAAAGTGAACATGATCATTGGGAAACAGGGCATAGTTCCACCTCCCTATCAGCGGCAATGGGTATGGCAATTGCCCGGGATTTAAAGGGACAGGACCATTATGTGGTTCCTATTATCGGTGACGGTGCGTTAACTGGTGGTATGGCTCTTGAAGCTCTCAACCATATAGGCCATGAAAAGAAGAACCTGACTGTCATTTTAAATGATAATGAAATGTCCATCGCACCAAATGTTGGTGCACTGCACAATGTACTTGGCCGTTTGCGCAGTGCCAATAAATACCACTGGTTTAAAGATGAACTGGAGAGCTTTATGAAAAGGATACCTGCATTTGGCGGGAAGCTCGCCCAAACAGCCGAGCACCTTAAAGATGGTATGAAATCATTTATTCTGCCCGGTATGTTTTTTGAGGAGTTAGGCTTTACTTATTATGGACCCGTGGATGGTCATAATTTTGAAAACCTGATTGAAAATATTCGTTATGCGAAAAAAACAGAAGGTCCGGTCATTGTCCATGTGATTACCAAGAAGGGGAAAGGTTATCACCCTGCTGAACAGGATAAGGTTGGAACCTGGCATGGGGTAGGACCATATAAGATTGAATCCGGTGAATCATTAAAGAAAAAAGGAAAAGGCCCTGCCTGGAGTCAGGTGATCAGTGATGCCTTAAGCAAAATTGCCCGTAAGAATGAAAAGGTTGTGGCGATTACCCCCGCCATGACAGTAGGATCTAAGCTTGAAAAATTCAAAAAGGAATTTCCGGATCGCCTTTATGATGTCGGAATTGCAGAACAGCATGCAACCACACTTTCCGGCGGATTGGCCACACAGGGTATGAAGCCTTTTCTCTCCATTTATTCGACCTTCCTGCAGCGAGGGTATGATCAAGTGGTCCATGATGTATGCAGACAAAACTTAAATGTAGTATTTGGAATTGACCGGGCTGGATTAGTTGGAGCTGACGGAGAAACCCATCAGGGAGTTTTTGATATATCCTTTATGCGTCATATACCGAATATGGTTGTTATGATGCCAAAGGATGAAAATGAAGGCCAGCATATGGTCTATACCGCAATTGAATATAATGAGGGTCCTATTGCTATTCGCTACCCAAGAGGGAATGCAAAAGGGATTGAGGTCGACGAAACGTTTAAATCCATTCCTATTGGTTCCTGGGAGGTACTTAAGGAAGGCCATGATGGTGTCATTTTAACCTTTGGGACGACCATTGATATGGCATTAAAAGCAAGCGAGCAGCTGGAGCAATCCGGAATTAGCATAAGAGTAGTCAATGCCCGCTTTATTAAGCCTTTAGATGAAAAAATGCTAAAAGAGATTTTTTCAGAAAATATCCCGGTATTAACCCTCGAGGAACATGTACTGCAGGGAGGATTCGGCAGCGCTGTTGTTGAATTTGCTGAAGAGAGAAATTTATTAGGAAAGATATGCATGAAAAGAATGGGAATTCCTGACCAATTTATTGAACATGGAAGTGTCAGTGAATTGTGGGATGAAATTGGCTTAACAACAAATGAAGTGGTAAACTCTTTAAAGGAATTAATCCCAAATAAGTTAGGACTTGAGCAAGGATGAAGAAAACGAGACTAGATGTACTTTTAGTGGACAGAGGCTATTTTGAAACAAGAGAAAAGGCTAAACGTACAATTATGGCGGGTTTAGTCTTTTCCGAGCAAGTAAGATTGGACAAGCCAGGTATGAAGGTTGAGACTGAAATTCCCATTGAAATTAAAGGGAAAACACATAATTATGTAAGTCGTGGAGGCTTGAAACTGGAAAAAGCCTTAAAAGCCTTTGAATTAACCGTGAAGGAAAAACAGATGATTGATATTGGTTCGTCTACGGGTGGCTTTACGGATTGCGCACTGCAAAATGGAGCAAAATTAAGCTATGCTATTGATGTTGGACAGAATCAACTGGACTGGAAATTGAGAAATGATGACAGGGTTATAGTTAGGGAAAAAACGAATTTCAGGTATGTAAAGCCTGAGCATCTGACTTCAGGTCGTCCAAATTTCGCTACGATTGATGTTTCGTTTATTTCTCTGCGTGTAATTTTACCCGTTTTAAAAGAGCTTTTACTTGACGAAAGTGATATCGTTGCTCTTGTAAAACCCCAATTTGAAGCAGGAAGGGAGCAAGTGGGAAAGAAAGGAATTATTAAAGATCCCGCTGTTCATAAAGAGGTTATCACGAACATGATTGAGTTTAGTGTGAAGGAAGGCTATACTGTGGAAAATTTGACCTTTTCGCCGATTACAGGTGGCGAAGGGAATGTTGAATTCTTACTTCACCTTAAGTGGAATCAGCAGGACGGAAGCATTAAGGATACAATTGACATCAATCAGACTATCAAAGATGCACATCAGGAATTGCGAAAGTAAGGAAACCAGCCAAAAGAGACTCATCCTTTGTAGATGTAGTCTCTCTTTTCCCTCCATATGTTACATATCCCCTGATAATCCCTCTATTGCCACTTTTCGTTTTTCTTGTTAACTTAGAGACAGAGCATAAGAAAACGCTTTGATAGAATATCATGGAAATGAGGAGAAGCAATGAACAAGGGACAAAGGCATATAAAAATTCGTGAAATTATAACCGAAAATGAGATTGAAACTCAGGACGAATTAGTCGATGAGCTGAAAAGTCTGGGTTTAAATGTTACACAGGCAACAGTATCCCGTGATATAAAAGAACTTCATCTCGTGAAAGTACCCTCAGCTAATGGAAAATATAAATACAGTCTGCCAGCCGATCAGCGCTTTAATCCATTAAATAAGTTAAGAAGGCTAATGATGGATGCCTTTGTTAAGATTGATAAGGCTGGACATTTTATTGTGCTTAAAACGTTACCCGGGAATGCGCATGCGATTGGGGCACTTATTGATAACTTAGAATGGGAAGAAATTATGGGGACCATATGCGGAGATGATACTTGTCTGATTATTTGCCGTTCAGCGGATCAAATCGATCACATTGAAGCCCAGCTTTTAGATATGCTTTAAAAATCCACAAAAATTAGAGGTGGAAACCGTGTTAGCAGAATTATCGATAAAAGATTTTGCCATTATTGATGAAATTAAAATTAATTTTAGAGATGGATTAACCGTATTAACTGGGGAAACGGGTGCCGGAAAATCCATTATCATTGATGCTATCCAGCTTCTTGCAGGTGGCAGGGGCTCTGTGGAATTTGTCCGCCATGGCTCCAAAAAAGCTGAAATCGAAGGGCTGTTTTTTCTGGATTCACAGGAGCATTCCGCCTACCGGAAAGCAGAAGAGTTTGGAGTCGAAATGGACGAAGAGGGGATGCTTGTCTTAAATCGGACCATTACAGCTTCCGGTAAAAGCATCTGCCGTGTAAATGGAAAACTGGTTACCCTGGCTATTTTGCGTGAGTTTGGACAAACCTTAATTGATATCCATAGCCAGCATGAAACACAATCCCTAATGGATACTGAAAAACATTTGGCATTATTAGATTTATACGGTCAGAAAGAAATTATGCATGCCAAACAGGAATATAAGGAAATCTATGAAGAGTACAAAAAATTGAAACGCAGGTACCATGAACTAAGTGAAAATGAACAGGAAATTGCTCAGAGACTGGATTTGCTCAAATTTCAGCAACAGGAACTGGAAGAGGCAGAATTAACCCTTGATGAAGATGTGCAGCTCGAACAGGAGCGAAACACGCTGCAAAATTACGAGAAGATTTATCAAAATATATCTGATGCCTATCATGCCCTGTATGGAGAACAAAAGGCACTGGATTGGCTGGCTCTTAGCATGTCATCCCTGGAAAATATTAAAGAATTTGATGAGGAGCTGGGAACGAAGGCCAGTGACATTTCTAATTATTACTATACAATTGAAGAGCTTTCCTTTGATTTGCGTAATAAATTAGAGGAAATGGAATACAACCCGGAAAGGCTGAATGAAATCGAAGGACGTTTAAATGAAATCAACCGTTTGAAGCGTAAATATGGCCAATCTGTAGAGGAAATACTGAACTATGCAGCGAAGATTGATGAGGAAATTGAGCAATTAGAAAACAAGGACGTCCATTTAAGTAAGTTAGAACAGGACCTTAAAAATAAAGGACGTGACGTATTACTGGCTGCAGAACAGCTTCATGAACTAAGAAAGAAAGCGGCAGAAAAATTAAAAGAAGCCATTCTATCTGAGCTAAAGGACCTGTATCTGGAAAAGGCTGATTTTGATGTTCATTTTTCAATACAGGAAGGATCAGCATCTGATCCGGAATGGAAAGGGCGAAAAGTCAAACTGCATGAAAATGGCTTTGATAAAGTTCAGTTTTTAATCAGTACAAATGTTGGCGAGCCGCTTAAAGAGGTTCACAAAATTGCTTCCGGCGGAGAGCTTTCCAGAATTATGCTTGCGATTAAAAAGAACTTTGCCCGCCACCAGGGTGTGACCAGTGTGATATTTGATGAAGTAGACACAGGTGTAAGTGGCAGAGTCGCACAGGCAATTGCAGAAAAGATTTATTCAATATCGAATAGCTCTCAGGTATTATGTATTTCCCATCTTCCTCAAGTAGCCTCTATGGCAGATATTCATTTATTAATTGAAAAAGAAATAAGGCAGGATCGCACCATTACGAAAGTAAATGAGCTTAATCATAAAGATAAAATTAATGAAATTGGCCGTATGATTTCAGGTACAGAATTGACAGAAACCACGAAAGAGCACGCGGAAGAACTTATAAGCCTCGCTAATGATTTAAAGTAAGCCTCGCAGTCGGCTTTTTTCTGTCCAGCTGCGGCTCCCAGGCCCAAGCGGTCATAAGCAGAATACCCTCCATGGCCAAACTACGGCCACCCCGGATATTCTGCTTATGCCGCCGGGCCTAAACGGTCGCCTCTGCTTTTCTATGTCCAGCTCCGGCTCCCAGGCCCAAGCGGTCATAAGCAGAATACCCTCCATGGCCAAAATACGGCCACTCCGGATATTCTGCTTATGCCGTCGGGCCTAAACGGTCGCCTCCGCTTTTCTATGTCCAGCTGCGGCTCCCAGGTCTGTG
>NZ_BAAADO010000001.1:0-330496 GCF_039522525.1 Salinibacillus aidingensis | reverse complement strand
CCCTCCATGGCCAAAATACGGCCACTCCGGATATTCTGCTTATGCCGTCGGGCCTAAACGGTCGCCTCCGCTTTTCTATGTCCAGCTGCGGCTCCCAGGCCCAAGCGGTCATAAGCAGAATACCCTCCATGGCCAAAATACGGCCACTCCGGATATTCTGCTTATGCCGTCGGGCCTAAACGGTCGCCTCCGCTTTTCTATGTCCAGCTGCGGCTCCCAGGTCTGTGTGGACATAAGCCAAACCCATTCCGTGGCAAAAAAGCAAGCCACTCCATGTCTTCGTCTTATCCCGCCAGACCTAAGCGGTCGCCTTCGCTTTTCTTCCTCCATTGGAAATGTTCTCTTTTATTTCTGTAGATTACACTGTTTAAAACGAGTCTGTTACGGTCAAATTATAGATACAGACATTTTGGTATGGGTTAGAAGCGAGGAGTGTGACAAAGTTGAAAAAGAGAGAAATCATGCGCATCATGATAGGCTTGATCCTCCTTGTTTCGTTCCTGTCTATTCCATTTATATCTCCTGTGAAACAATATATTTCCATCCCTAATGAAATAACATTATTTGAAAATCAGGAAGGTTATGCTTTACCAGCCCTTGCAGGAAGTACACCCTCTCTTAAATCAGAGAACAACGTCACCCAGGCATTTTCAAATCAATTGGTTGCTGAGAAACCAGGTAAGAGCAGTTTGATTTATGAATATGCAGGATTGCCAATGAAAAAAGTCAATGTCGAGGTACTCGAGGATTTAAGAGTGGTACCAGGCGGGCAATCCATTGGTGTTCGTTTACACACGTTAGGCGTACTCGTGGTTGGACATCACTTAATTCAGACTGAACAGGGAAAAGTATCACCAGGAGAAAAGTCAGGGATTAAAGTTGGAGATATTTTATTGGAAATTAACGGGAAGGAACTAAAAAAAGTCGAACAAGTTGCTTCGATTTTGGAAGACGAAGAAGGAAATGAGCTAAAAGTTAAGGTGAAACGAAATGAAAAGACATTTACTACGACACTGAGTCCTCAATATGATCAACAGGATGATAAATATCGCCTGGGATTATATATCAGGGATTCCGCAGCTGGTATCGGTACAATGACCTTTTACCATCCTGAAACAAAACGTTACGGGGCATTAGGTCATGTCATTTCTGATATGGATACAAGAAAACCCATTGAGATTCATGACGGAAAGCTTGTAAAGTCGAATGTAACTTCCATTGATAAAGGTAAAAATGGAATGCCGGGAGAGAAAAATGCAGAGTTTTCTGTAGAAGACGAGAGTATTGGAAATATTACTCGTAATAGCCCGTTTGGTATATTTGGAAAGCTTCATGAAAATGTACAGAATCATGTCATGGATCAACCAATGCCAATTGCCTTATCGAATCAGGTAAAAGAAGGACAGGCACAAATATTAACGGTATTGGAAGGCCAAAAAGTTGAAAAATTTGATGTTGAAATCGTCAGCTCCACTCCCCAGAAGCATCCATCCACAAAAGGAATGATTATAAAAATTACGGATGACAGGCTTTTGGAGGAAACAGGAGGAATCGTTCAGGGAATGAGTGGAAGTCCGATTATTCAGGACGGAAAAATGGTAGGGGCGATTACCCATGTTTTCGTTAACGATTCGACAAGTGGTTATGGAGTTCATATTGAATGGATGCTCCAGGAAGCAGGCGTAGACATTTATAAAAATGATGGCGAACAAAAAGCGAGCTAAAAAGCTCGCTTTTTTTAAGGATGTTATATGGAATAATATGTTAGTAAATAAAGATTATTCGACACGAATAATCGAAATTTGTAGAAATTAAAGGTATGGTAAAGAAAATTAAAGAATAATCAATATAAATACAACTTTTTAAAACTTTTTCGCAAATAAAAAGGGATTTTAAAGGTTGTGTCGAATAAGTTATAGGTGGAAGGGACAATTGAAGTAATTTTTATAGAGGAGGAAGAATTGTGGAGAAGGTTAATGTTTGTTTAGCAGATGACAACAGAGAGCTTGTTCAATTATTAGAGGATTATTTCAGCGACCAGACTGAAATTGATGTGATAGGAACAGCTTTTAACGGTAAAGAATGCCTGGAAGTGATTGAGGATAAGGAGCCGGATGTACTTATATTAGATATTATTATGCCCCATGTTGATGGTTTAGCTGTTCTGACTAAAATGCGGGAGCTTAACAACGAAAAGTTGCCAAAAGTGATTATGCTTACCGCTTTTGGACAGGAAGAGGTAACAAAGAAAGCCGTAGATTTGGGAGCATCTTATTTTATTCTGAAACCTTTCGATCTGGAACATTTGAAGGAGCAGGTTTTACAAGTGGCTGGCCGACCTGCTGTTGTTAAAAATACTCACCAGGCTATGTCACAGACGACACAAACTGTTAATAACAGGGTAGATCTGGATTCCAGCATTACGAATATTATTCATGAAATTGGCGTACCTGCACATATTAAAGGCTATATGTATTTACGTACAGCTATTTCAATGGTCTACCATGATATCGAATTATTAGGCTCCATTACAAAAGTTCTTTATCCTGATATAGCCAAGCAGTTTAATACAACAGCTTCCCGTGTGGAAAGGGCTATTCGTCATGCGATCGAAGTTGCATGGAACCGTGGAAATGTTGATTCCATTTCGAAACTGTTCGGTTACACGGTGAACATGTCCAAAGCAAAGCCTACCAACAGCGAATTTATTGCAATGGTAGCCGATCGCCTGCGCTTAGAGCATAAAGTTTCCTGATTAATAAAACACAATAACTCTTCATATAAAAAACCATCTTCCATGATGGTTTTTTTATGTTTCACGGAATTTTGCCGATTAGTGAATATGAATAAAAAATCAGGAGAGCATCGTTGATTGATAAAAATGGATACACCACAAAAGATATAAAGTGGCAAAAGACCTAACGTTTTATGATAAAATGAAGAAAAAAATGGAAGGGATGAATGGATAATGCATCATGGAGATGAAGTTTTTATAACAAAGTCAGGAAAGTATTATCACTATTTTGATGATGATTGCCCAACCACATCAAGTATTCTTAAAGGAAAGAAACAGGCAAAAAGGGTAAAAGAAGAAGATGCAAAAGCGATGGGACTTACGCTTTGCAAGCATTGTGCAAAGGAATATGCTGAGGATAAGAGGGAGAGGCAGGGCTGTGGAGCAGCTGTTCTATTTTTAGCAGCAATAGGGGGCACTTCTCTGGCTTCATTTCTTCAATGGTTTGTTTAACCAGGGAAGTGTAAGAACAAAATGTCTGCGAAAAATTTATAAACGGATCACACTTACTTAAAGACTTTTCGTATAACCTTTCCTGCAAGTTTTCTGCTCGTGCGTCTCTCCAGTCCTTTGCCGGCCTTACCTTTTCTGACTGAGTCTACAAAGTTCCAGATTCTTATCAACTTGTACACCTTGGATTTAATCCCCATGTTAAAAATCTCCATATTGCGAACCTCATCTTTTATTTTATAAGAATTCACATTAAGTGTACAATGTTCGTCGTGATAAGGGGGGAATCAACCTATACAAATAGGGATAGCATTTATTGGATAAAGATTATTTAATATTCCTAAAGACGTTTATATGGGGTGGTAATTTATGAAGGTTGTTAAAGACAAGGACTTATGCAGCATTAAAATTCCTGTACATCCTTTCTTTCGGAAAATGTCCGTCTACTGTTATTTTGTGGATGGTTTATTAATTGACACAGGACCGAAAATTCAAAAGCGTAAACTATCCCGTTTATATCGGTCATTGGATATTCAGACAGTCGCTCTCACCCATCATCATGATGATCACGCGGGTATGGTATCCTGGCTGGATGAACAACTGTCTCCGAGAATATTTGCCCACGAAAGAACGAATCTGTCCGTGGATACAGAGATCTATACTGGGGAGATTCAAACCCCCAATCACAAATTCATTCCGATATCCACACCTGCTCATACACATGATCATGTCTGTATGCTTGAGCCTGACCGTGGTTGGCTCTTTTCGGGTGATATGTACATTACTCCTTATCCGAAAGTGTTTTTAAAGAATGAATCGGTTTCCTCTTATATATGTTCATTAAAGGAACTAAAGAAGCTTGATTTTACTTCTTTATATGGAGGACATGAAGGTTTGATTCCTAATGGCCGGGAAATGATTGCAGAAAAATTGAATTATCTGGAAAGCACCAGGAAGGAAGTCGTCCGTTTGCATCAGTTAGGTTATAAAGACCGTGAAATAGTAAAAAGGATCTTCCCTCGTAAAGTACGACTGGAGCTTATGACATTCGGTTTATTTTCAAGACTTAATTTTATCAGGTCCTGTTACTCTGATTAATGAAGATTAGACCTGGTGGTTCAGGTCTGATGAGGGTACGCACAATTATTCTGACATACATTATTCGGGTTATTTTGTTTTTAAGAGTTAAAACAACCTATTATTTTCGGAATATTTTAACGGTTATGAAAGCGTTATTATGAATATAGGTTCAGATAAGAATTTTAGGGAGGAATGACTAAATGTCAGAAGTAAAAGGAATATTTGAGGAAATTAACACGGCTTTAAAAGAGGACCCAAGCTATGTAGAAGGAGTCAATGCCGTTTATCAATTTGACCTCGAGGGTGAGGAACCTTATCAACTCGTTTTACGTGGGGATGACAGCTATGCAAAACAGGGAACGGGTGAAGAGGCTGATTGTACTCTGAAAATGAATACGGATGATTTTAAAGCGCTGTCTGAAGGAAATTTAAATGGCACACAGGCCTTTATGAGTGGAAGGCTGAAAATTAAAGGAAATATGGGGCTAGCCTTGAAACTTCAGGATATTCTATCGTCCTATAAAGCAGCATCTAAATAATAAATCTATGCCAGTGAGGCTGTTCTTCCTCACTGGTAAAAAAGGCTCTGAAACTTAAAGGAGGAACAGACGTGATTTCATTTCGTCCTAATGAAGATGAAGAATCATTCGTGGATGTGGCTCGAGGACTTGCTAAGGAAAAAATCCGTCCAGTTGCCAGAGAGATTGAGCATAACGGTAAGGTGAATCAGAAATTAATTCAGGAAATACGGGAACTGGGACTTTTATCGCTTGAATTTACTGAAAATTGGGAAGATTTAGAGTTACCATTGATTTCTCAGGTGCAAATTTGGCAGGCACTGGCATATGGAGATCTGGATACTGTTCAAGGTCTGTCGGACGCAGGAGATGCAGCTTCATTTATCCGTTTAATACCGGATCACCCCGTTCTTCAATCCTTTAAAAAGACAATTGTCGAGGATGGTGCTGCCGTTTCATTTTTAGATCTTGAACATCAATTATTCTCAAATTTAAATGTAAGCAATGAAGGAACAGAGTATCTTCTTAATGGAACGACCGAGCCGGTGCGATCAGCAAAATTTGCTGATTATGTACTGATAGGTGCCAGAGATTCAGGAGGAGAATCTGTTCTTTTATGGTTGGATAAACAGGAATACCCATGGACGGCAGAGGAAGGGGACTATCGGTTAGGTCTGCTTGCCTCCGGGCTTGCTAAAATGACCTTTCAGAATGTTCGTGTTTCTCAAAGCCATGTACTGGCAAAAGGAGAAGAAGCAGAAAAGCTAATAAAAGCGGGACGAACAAGAATTCGGATTTTACAGGCAGCTAAAGAAGTGGGGCTCATGGAGGCGGCTCTCGATTATGCAACAGAATATACAGCGGGCAGAAAAGCATTCGGAAAGGAAATTGCCAAGTTCCAGGGGGTCTCATTCCGAGTAGCTGAAATGGCGATGGAGACTAGAGCTGCCAATCATCTCGTGTGGGAAGCCGCATTAAAAGCAGATGAAGAGGACGAGAGTGCTGACGGCTACAGTTTACGTGCGCTATATCGGGCTCACAGATCCCTTCGTTTTGTGACCGATTCGGCTGTTCAACTGCTGGGAGGACATGGATATGTTCAGGAATATCCGGTGGAAAAATGGATGCGTGATGCCCAGGCACAAGTGGCCCTTTACGGTCGGGAAAAACAAATGCTTACCAAGCGGGGCGAACAATTAATAAAGGGAGTAAAGGAGGCAGCCATGTCGTGATTTCATTTGAACTATCAGAACAGCAAAAACAAATTAAAGAGATGACTCACTGGTTTGCAAAAAATGAAATTCGTCCAATTGCCATGGAGGCGGATAAATTAGGCAAGGTTCCGGATGAGTGGCTGGATAATGTAAACAAAATGGGCATACACCTGAATACCTCTTCATTTGGTGGTGGAGGAAAGTCCGAGAGAAAGGAAAAGAAGGAACGGGAAGGCAATCGTATGGGGGTTCTTGCTACCGAGGAGATGGCCTGGGGAGATCCTGCCATCACGTTATCTTTACCAGGAGCAGGGCTTGGCGGGCCTCCAGTACAAAGCAGCGGGACTCCGGAACAGCAGGAACGCTTCTTATCGATTTTTACAAAGGATAAACCACGCTGGGGGGCCTATGCATTAACAGAGCCTGAGGCAGGTTCGGATGCATCAGGGGTAAAAACAACGGCGAAAAAGGTTGAGGGTGGATATATTCTTAACGGACAAAAAATATTTATTACAAACGGCGGCCGCGCTTCCTGGGTAGTGGTGTTTGCTACAGTAGATCCTTCACTAGGTCGTGCTGGTCAGCGTGCATTTGTCGTTGAAAAAGGCACACCGGGCTATAGCTGTACAAAACTTGTGAAAAAAATGGGTCTGCGCGCTAATGAAACGGCTGAGCTTCTCTTTGAAGATTGCTTTGTCCCAGATGAAAATCTTCTTGGAGGCGAAGAGCTCTATGAAGCCAGTGGCAGCAAACCGTCCGGATTCCAGGTGGCGATGAAAACGTTTGACAGCACACGGCCTATTGTTGCTTCCATGGCAATTGGGATTGCGCGTGCAGCCTATGAATATACTCTTGATTTTGTAAGGCGGGAATATCCAAAAAGCGGAGAGATGTTCCGTATAGCCTCTGACACATTGGCGGAAGCAGAGCAGGATATTGCGGCAGCCCGGCTTCTGACATGGGAAGCTGCCTGGAAAGCGGATCAGGGATTACCGAATGCGAAGGAAGCAGCGATGTGCAAAGCTTATTCGGGACAAATTTCATTGGACGTATGCTCTAAGTGTCTGGAGATCTTAGGCCCAACAGGATTAAATCATCATCTGGTTGAAAAACTTTACCGGGATGTAAAGATTTTCGACATTTTTGAAGGAACAAACCAGATTCAGCATTTAGTTGTCGCCCGCAGACAATATGCACCATATGAAATTCGAGTTTAATTAAAGTAGTTAAGGAGGAATTATGTGTCCTATCAAACCATTGAAATCGAAAAACGGGATAAAGGGGTGACATGGGTAACCATAGACAATCCCCCAGTAAATGCAATAGGTGAGGAGTTAATGCAGGATCTTGATGCAGCGGTGGAAGAGTTAACAAACGATGAGTCGGTTCGAGTGGTCGTCCTTACCTCCCGCCATGAAAAAATCTTTTTGGCTGGAGCAGATCTAAAAGGAATGATTCAAAATAGTGGTGATTTTGCTGAAGAGGAAAATGCGATAAAAAAGCAAAGTGCACGTATGCAGGCTTGCTTTCATCGTTTTGCTTCCATGCCAAAACCCGTGATTGCAGCCATTAATGGTCATGCATTGGGAGGTGGCTGTGAACTGGCCATGGCCTGTGATTTTCGAATGATGGGGAAAGGGAGAATTGGTTTAACAGAGGTTTCTTTGGGAATTATTCCTGGAGCCGGGGGAACTCAGCGAATGGTTCAGCTCCTGGGCCGGGCCAAGGCGACCGAGTTAATTTTTACTGCGAAACAATTAGAAGCAAAGGAAGCCGAGAAGGTTGGCCTTGTTACTCGTGCGGTGGATCCGGAAAAGCTGGAAGATCAAACACAAGCCTTTGCAGAAACACTTGCAGAAGGTGCTATCCATGCAATGGGGCTTGCTAAGCGGGCCATGAACGCTGCAGATGGACCGGTTGAAAAAGGCTTGGAGGTCGAAGCAAAAGCTTTCGCCGATACCTTTTTAACGGAAGAACCAGGGATAGGTCTTGCAGCATTTTTTCAAAAAGAAAAACCACAATTTGTTTAGGAGCCGCAGATGGACACAGAAGCGCAGACGACCGCTTAGGCTCAAAAAATCACATTAAATAGAGAAAGAAGAGGTGGAGGAATCATGTCATCATGGAATGAATTGTTAAAAGGGAAAGTAGCAGTCGTGACAGGAGCTTCACGCGGATTAGGGCGGGCAGATGCCCTTGCTCTCGCAGAAGCAGGAGCTGATGTCGTCATCACAGATATCCTGATTGAAACCGATGAAGAGAACGAGCAGGAGGCTGAGAAATATGGTCCAATTGCACAGGTAATGCAGAGTACTAAGGTCATGTATGCAGATAAAACGGCAAAGGAAATTCAGGAGATGGGTAGAAGATCTTTTGCCATCAAAATGGACGTTACAGATAAAGAACAGGTAAAGGAAGTATTTGAAAAGATTAAAGAAGAATTTGGCCGTATTGACATTTTAGTTAATAATGCGGGTACTTTGGACCATGTTTCCCAGATTGAGGATCAGAATGACGATTTCTGGGAGCGGGATTTAAGGGTGAACTTAACCGGGGCATATAATTGTACGAAGACGGTTTGGCCATATATGAAAGAACAGGGCGGTGGCAAAGTCATTAACATGTCCTCTGTTGCCGGTACTTTAGGAGGCTTTGGTCAGGCCAGCTATTCCGCCACAAAAGGAGGTCTTCTCAGCTTTACAAAATCAATGGCTCTGGAGGGAGCAAGGTTTGGTATTAACGTAAATGCGATCGTTCCGGGAATTATTGGTACAGAGGCTTTCCATATGGCGAATCCAAAAATGAATGAACGGATGATTACCCGTACGGCCTTTAAACGTCCAGGCGAACCGGAAGACATAGCGAATGCCATAACGTTTTTGGCTTCTGATAAAGCCAACTATATTACAGGAGTAGGTCTGAATGTGTCAGGAGGTATTGAGCTGTTTACCTTTTAATACTTTTCAGAAAGGAGGTTTCTGCAATGCGTGAAGCAGTAATTATTGATGCTGTCCGGACAGCAGCGGGCAGAAAAAATGGATCATTATCCCAAACCCATCCGGTTGATTTGCTGACTCCGGTATTAAAAGAATTGGTCAATCGCAATGGTGTGAATGCAGGAGATGTTGAAGATGTGGTTACAGGCTGTGTAACGATGACGGATGAACAGGGAGGGAATATTGGCCGGATGGCGGTGCTTGCTGCTGGTTTTCCGGTAGATGTACCAGCTTTTTCGCTGAACCGAATGTGTGGATCCAGTCAGCAGGCGATTCATAATGCCGCGCAATCCATATTGGCTGGTGATACGGATATAACCATAGCCTGTGGAGTGGAAAATATGTCACGGGTTCCCATGGGCAGTGATATGGGAGCATTCAGCGATGATCTGATTAATCAGTATAATGTGGTCCCTCAAGGTTTTTCTGCTGAAATGATTGCCCAGCAATGGCAGATTCCGAGAGAAGAACTGGATGAATTTTCGCTTCGCAGTCATGAAAAAGCTGCTAAAGCAACAGAGGAAGGAAAATTTGAACGGGAAATACTTTCATTAGAAGTGAAAACAGATAATGGAACGGAAACATTCGCCAGGGATGAGGGGATTCGGACCGATACGTCGATGGAAAAGCTGGCGGAATTAACACCGTCCTTCCAGCCGGATAACGGCGTTGTAACAGCGGGGAATTCCAGCCAGATAAGTGACGGAGCTTCAGGCGTTTTACTGATGTCACGGGAAAAAGCAGAGGAATTAGGCGTGAAGCCGCGAGCCAGGGTTCTTGCACGTGCTGTCGTTGGGGTTGATCCTGTTATAATGCTGACCGGCGTTATACCTGCAACGAAGAAAGTACTTAAGAAAGCCGCCTTAACCATTGATCAGATGGATGTTATTGAGATTAATGAGGCTTTTGCTTCTGTTGTGAAAGCTTGGGAAAGGGAACTTAAACCGGATATGAGCAAAGTCAATCCGCGCGGTGGTGCAATTGCACTCGGTCATCCTTTGGGAGCAAGTGGAGCCCGAATTGCTACAACGTTACTCCACTCACTTGAAGATTCAGGTGGAAAATATGGTCTTCAGGTGATGTGCATTGGGTTTGGTATGGCAACGGCCACCATCATTGAGCGTTTATAATTTATTTTAAATAAATTTCAGGGAGGAATTCAGAATGCCTAAAAATTATGTGAAACCAAGCATGCAGGAGGTTTTTCAGATTATCGATGCCGCAGTCAAAACAGATCCAGAGGTAACGAAAGGAAAAGAAGGTGTGTACCAATTTAATATTAAGGATGAAGACGAGGGGACCTATCAGCTGATTATTGATGAAAATGGTCCGCGAGCAGTAGAAGGTGCAGAGCAGGATCCTCAAGTTACCCTTAGATTAAAAGCTGATCATTTTCGGGAGCTTGTTGCTGGAAACTTAAACCCGACGGCGGCATTTATGGGAGGAAAGTTAAAGATTAAAGGAAATATGGGGCTGGCACTGAAACTGCAAACGGTACTTAATTCGTTTGAATTTTAAAAGAGGGGGCGTTTTTTGTGGCACATGAATCCTTTCAAACGGTTGATGGGGAATTAAATTGGAATTCCCCTATGTACAGACTTTATGAGAAAGCAAAAAAGAATGGGAAATGGAATCCGGCAGATATCGATTTCAGTCAGGACAAAGTCGATTTTGAAAGTATGACAGAGGATGAAAAAATAACATCTATGCCGCTTGTTGCTTCCTTTTCTGCAGGTGAGGAAGCCGTTACACTGGATATCCTCCCTATGGTATATGCCATGGCAAGACAGGGTCGACTGGAGGATACCATGTTTTTAACCACATTTATGTTTGATGAGGCCAAACATACCGAAATGTTTTCCAGATGGCAAAGCTATATTGGTGTAGGTGAGATGGAGCTGTCCGTTTTCCATAGTGACAGCTACAAACGAATTTTCTATGAAGCCCTCCCGGAATCTATGGAACGTCTGAACGTTGATGACTCACCTCAAGCCGTTATTCGTGCAGCAACGGTTTACAATATGGTTGTTGAAGGCATCTTAGCAGAGTCAGGATACCACTCCTTCCGTGAAATCTTCAAAAAAGCAGGATTACTGCCCGGGATTTTACAAGGAATAGATAATCTCAATCAGGATGAGGGACGCCATTTACAATTTGGAATTTATACGATTCAGCGGTTATGTGCCGGCAATGATGAAAATTTAAAAGTGTTTCATGATTTTATGGATGAATTGTGGCCGGATGCATATGGAGTTGTCGAATATCTCACATCGTTATATGATGTTCAAATGGCTCAGGATTGGACCAATTCATCGCTGGATTTTGACTCAGATGCGATGAGAAAGTATGCAAAGCGCCAATTTGACATACGGAAAAAGCAGGTTGATCGCGTGAAGAACTTTAATAATGCACAAGAGCTGGATGAACATCTGGTCAAGGCAGAGCCAGTCTGATGAGATTCATTCAGATTGTGGAAGAGGATTTAGGTTAGGAGAAATTCAGGAGGTTTTCTTATGAAACCAAATAATTTAGTGGAAATGCTGAAGAAAACCATGGAACGGTATGGGGAAAAAGATGCCATCATGTGGAAAGAGGATGGCGAATACCGCAGTATGACATATCATGAGTTTTGGCAGGAGATTCGCGATACCGCTTCAGGGTTAGCCAGGCTTGGGATTAAGGCAAATGATAAAGTCGCTATATTGTCCAATAGCAACCCGGCCTGGGGGATTACAGATTTTGCTGTAGCAAGTTTAGGTGCGATCAGTGTTCCAATCTATCCAACTCTGCCGGCGGAACAAGTGGAATTTATTTTGAATAACGCTGATGTTCGTGTAGCTGTAGTGGAGGACGATGAACAGCTGCAGAAGGTTGTCCATAGTGATTTAATTGAGTACAGCATTATTATTTATCCAAGTCGTGGAGATATCCTGCAGGACCGGGTGCTGTCATTTGCTGATCTTGAGGCCAGTGGACAGCAGCATATGCTCCCGTATTGGGAGGATGAATGGAAGCAAATCGACAGGGATCACCTGGCTACAATCATCCATACTTCCGGTACAACAGGTAAGCCTAAGGGAGTTATGCTTACCCATGGAAATTTTCTGGCGAATATTGAAGCGATTCAATTCTGGCTGATTGAACTTTTACCAGAGGATGTACAATTATCCTATCTCCCATTATCCCACGTCTTTGAACGGATGGCTGGCCACTATATGCAGTTTGCGGTCGGTACAACCGTTGCTTATGCAGAAAATATTGATACCATCCAGGAAAATCTTCAGGAAGTACGTCCAACTGTATTAACAAGTGTTCCCCGTTTGTTTGAAAAGGTTTATACAAAGGTCATCGATGAAATTGAAAGCGGTTCCCCTATTAAGAAAAAGGTGTTTAATTGGGCTGTAGGGGTGGGTTTGGAACGCTATGAACGTTATTTGAAAACTCCAGTTCAGGATATTATCATGCAGGAAGCGATGCCGGATGATTTCATGAAAAAATGGAAGCGGGCCGATCGCCTTGTTTATCAGAAGGTTAAAGAAAAGCTTGGAGGCAGACTGCGAGGTATGGTCTCCGGTGGCGGAACGTTAAATCCGGAAATTGCCAGATTCTTCTGGGCACTGGATTTGCCCATTCTGGAGGGCTACGGATTAACAGAAACAACACCGGTAGTAACAACGAATCCGATGCTAAGAGCAAAAGCGGGTACGGTTGGTAAGGTCCTGCCTAACTTAGAAGTGAAAATTGCAGACGACGGAGAAGTATTGGTTAGAGGCCCCAGTGTTATGAAAGGTTATTATAACAACCCGGAAGCTACAAAAGAGGCTTTTTATGGAGATTGGTTCCGAACCGGTGATATAGGTGAACTGGATGAGGAGGATTATTTAAAAATCATCGACCGTAAAAAACGTATTCTTGTATTATCTACAGGTAAAAACGTTGCACCACAGCCTATGGAGAGCTCAATCAATGAGAGTGCCTATATTGAACAATCCGTTATACTTGGGGACCAGCGGAAATTTATTATTACCCTTATCAATCCGGATTTTGAGACCTTGGAGCCCTGGGCAGAGGAACAGGGAATTCAGGCAAAATCCTTAAAAGAGCTTAGTAAGCATCCAAAGGTACAGGAGCTGATGGAGAAGGAAGTCCGGCGTTTAACATCATCCTTTGCCAATTTTGAACAGCCAAAGAAGGTTGTGGTCATAGGGGATGTATGGTCGGTTGATACGGGAGAGCTTACACCAAAGCTGTCTACCAGGGTTAAAGTAATAGAAAAGAAATATAGTGACATCATTGAGCGAGCCTACCAGGAGGCTGAGGCCAGTCGGAATGAAGCGGTGGCAACGGCTGAAAAATAATTAGGATAATTGTATTCTTTTCAAGTTATATTCGGATTATCCGAAGTAAAGAAGGTCCATTCGATGAATGAATGGACCTTTTATGGCCTCGGAACTATTTGATCATTCCTTCCCGCAGAGCTCTGGCTACGGCTTCTGTTCTGTTTCGGGCATTCATTTTCTGCATTATGGCAGAAACATAATCTCTTACGGTGTATTCACTTAAATTAAGTGTGGTTGCTGCTTCACTGGTCGAAGCACCTTCTGCCATTAATTTTAATACTTCCACCTCTCGAGGGGAGAAGTTAACCCGTTCCCCTTTATACGGTTCGATTTGATCATTGTAAAATTTACTTAACATTTCGCCCGCACTCTGTCCGAATTTTATCAATGCCGAGAACGTGTCTTCATTGATCTTAAAGGTTTTGTCTGGTCCCTGATCCAATATTGCTGCTCCTAACAGCTTACTCGTTGTTGACGTGAAGATGGGTGCTACAACTACGGTTTTTAATTCAAATTGCTTTACATACCGCTCTGGAAAACCTAAGGATGCGTCCTTTATATAAAACGGCTGCAAATAGTTCATATTTTGTCCGAACATCTGAAGGAATTGAAGGTTATCCTGGATAATTGGAAGGTTTTCGATATCCTCATTAATATTCTGGATGGCTTTGTTATCCAGGTGATGCCCATAAAGTCCAAATCCCATTTGCTCATTATAGGAATACGAGAATAAGGCACACCTTTCAAACGGTAAATATTCAACAAACCCTGCTGTAATGTTTTCTACTGCCTCATCAAAGGTTTGTGCACGCATAATGGCCTCATTAAACAAAATGACAGAATCCTTCCATTGATCCATTTGCTGTGATTCTTGAAACGAATTCTGTCCCTTTTTAAAAACCTGTAATGAATAGGTAATAAGCGGGATAATATCGGATGCTTTCTGATCCCGGGTGCATATTAATAGAGTTCCATTTTCATAGGGAATCGGAAGAACATTCTGATTCATTGATTCATCCATCTGCTGAAGCAATAATTCTGATAGTTCATAGATGGAATCTGCTTTTATGTCTAAATGGTCATGGAACCAATCCTTATTTTGATGAAACGATTTTTCCACTGTATACTTCTGGTTTTTAAACGTTACCATTGCTGCCCACTTTATAGGAATCTGCTTAGAAGAGACAATCTGCTGAAGAAAGTGCTCAATGGTAAAGTGTTCCTGGTACGGCTGGGTACGTATCCGCTCGCTAATCTTGGAAAATAAATATTTTACAGCCTGATGATCCTGATAAGTATATTCCTGCCCGGATTGAATCGCTTTATGAATTCCGTTTTCCAGTAATGTTAGGATATACTGATTGGACGAAACAGATTCAATGATTTGCGTATTCTCTCTATTCGTTGAACGTCTGGTCAGGACATCATCATCATTAACTTGAAATAAATAAGTTGAAAGGAAATGGGTAGTATCTTCTACACTCTTGTATGACTTTTTTCCAACCTTTTTCAGGTGCAGTAAAAGTTCTTCCCATTCATCTTTAATTGCAGTTTCATGCTTTTTTACAAGCTGAAGCCCCTTTGAATAAACATGATTCATTTTACTGTTAAAGGTTTTCATCATACCTTCTTCCCTTTCAATAGAAGATTAGAAATATCGGATAAAATATAAATCTTCATTTGCTTGTCTTTAATTAAAATAAACATATAAGACCATATGTGATGAATTTCGACGCGAAAGCAAGAATTCCTTCTTTTGTAATATTGATATGCAAAAATTGTGAATTAAATGAAAATTTGTTAAAATTAAGCTGAATATTGATTGTTAACATTTACCCGAGGTACAAATGTAGGGATGATTGGTGAACAAAAAACATTTTCCTATATTTATAGGAATTGGTAACATCGTATTTTTCCTTTAGTCTGTAGTTAAGTGCAGGGTATAAGGCAGATAAGGTCCTGCATTTTTGAAAGTGCTTACAAAGAGGAAATAAACCTATAATTCTAGGATTTGCAAACGAGTACTTCTGGATTACAATAAAGTAAGCCAACAATTATAGGAATTTTCTGAAAAGTTGGCAGGCTGAGAAGGGGGATCTCCCTTTACATGGATGAGAGGATAAACAGAATTGGTTTCATCATTAAGAAAAAGTTCCTGATTTCACTACTTATTGGATTTATGCTTCTTGGTACATTCATTGGATCTTTTGGTTTTACAAGTACCATGTTTGTTTTACCTATTGGAGGCATTGGGGATTTTTACGTGACCTTTGATAAGCTCGAAGGTAAGGGTTTTTCCATGAGTCCCCGCTTTGGGAG
This sequence comes from Salinibacillus aidingensis, assembly GCF_039522525.1. Lineage (GTDB taxonomy): Bacteria > Bacillota > Bacilli > Bacillales > Alkalibacillaceae > Salinibacillus > Salinibacillus aidingensis. Next base: position 314,785 of record NZ_BAAADO010000001.1, on the reverse strand, counting down.
ATCAGATGATTCAACAGATGATACATCAGATGATACTTTAATAAGGAGCAGCTTCCAATCGGTTACAATCTATGGTTTGCATTTATATAAGGATTTTAAACTTCCGACAGGGGAATGGATTAGAGTGAACATCCATGCCAACCAGCCAACCGAGATTGAAGGTTTAATTCAGGATGCTCGCTTTATTGAAGCAAATTTGCAATTGGATGGAATGGCAATGAATCAATCCTCTGAGGATACGGATGTACTAACCAACTGGATACAAAATGAACAAACCGTAACGATAACGAATGGGGAAATGGTTACAGATTATTTATTTCAGAATATGGTTACGTTAAATGGTGCAGAATTTTCCATCGAAATGCTTAGCGAGTCTCAAGCAAAAGAGCCATCAGCTTCCTGACCCAGCATATTTAGAAATACAACGAATGTAAAGGCTCAAATTAATAAGGAAATGGGAGGGGTGAAAAACAACTGATTTTTTCTGGGACATACTGGACTGCCTGGACTTAAGTTGGTGTGGTTACAATAATAATTTTCAGAATTTACTGTATTTATAAAATTTAAATGAGGTGAATGGAATGAAAGATTCAAGTGTAAGAGTCGGAAACACGATGAAAAAGAAATTCTTCATTGCCTTTTTGACAGGTTTCCTTTCATTAGGAGGAATTATTGGTGTCTTTGGACTTTCAGGTACAGCTTTTGCTATGCCTCTTGGTGGAATGGGAGAGTTCTTTGTTGAGTTCGATGAATTACATGGGGAGGATTTTGAGTTTATACCAAAAACAGGTGAAACAGGGGATTCGGACTCTGCGCCAATGGTACGAAATAAAATGTCCGTAGCAAATATTACAAACTTACACATTTATAAGGACTTGAAACTGCCTACAGGGAATTGGGTACGTGTTCATATTGAAGCTCCAAGTGCATCAATCAAAGGACTCATTCAGGATGCGAGATTCATCGATGCAAACCTGAGCTTTGAGGAGATGGCAATAAAGGAGCAAAATTCTGATGACATTTCTAAAAACTGGACACAAAATGCAACTAAAGTAACGATTGAAAATGCAAAGATTGCGACGAGTTACTTGTTCCAGTCAATGGTAAGTCTGGATGGAGCTGAAATTTCAATGGAAATGATTGATGGACCTGAAACGATAGAATAATAGCTTCTCATATTGGAAGGAGGATGATGAATGGGAAATAAAGAAAGCAGAGCAGCAAAAAAACTGGAAAAGAAGCAGGCGAAATTGCAAAAGAAATATGAGAGTCTCGAGGGAGGAGGAAAGTTTAAAAAATGGCGAAATGACCGCCCGTTTTGGGGGGCTACACTAACATTGCTGGCAGGATTAATGATTTTATATATTCCACTTCAATTATATGCTATTGCCTTTGTTCCTGGCAGTCTGGTGTTTGTCGGATTCCTGTTTGGTGGTCTGATCCTTATCGTTGGCGGTTGTGCCTACTTTTACCCTAAGCTTTCCACCCTCTTTGGCGTGATGACGATATTCTTATCCGTACTTTCAATTATGGGAGCTTTAGGCGGTTTCATTATTGGTACCATCATTGGCATCGTTGGCGGTGCTTTATGTATAGCGTGGCAGCAGGAAGAAGTCTCGATTGATACACCTTCTGAGAACAAACGTGTGAAAAGACGTCCAAAACATCAAAGACCTGTTGAAAACAACCAGTCCTTACAAGCCTAGATTGGGAAGGAGAATGAAAAAGAAGATGATTAGTGATTAATTTCGAGGAGAATTCACATGAAATACAGGCGAAACGTGAAAAAACTGTTTCATATTAGTCTGATGGTGGTCATTATTTTTGCTATATCCTTTCCGTATTTTAATCCTCAGCCTGCAGCTGCTTCTGAAGACAATCATAGCGGAGGCTTTGTGATTGAATCTGAAAAGGTGGATGGATATCTTGAGCTGATAGGCGCACTTATGGGTAAAGTTAAAATTTTTGAGGCAGAAATTCATGGTCTGACGATGACCAAAGTGCTTAACAATGCCGAGACGCCTATAGTAATAAAGATTGAATCGGAAGGTCCTGTCCATGTTAAAAATCTTGAAACAGAAACGATTGATGGACTTCCGCCTCACTTAGGTGGTTTATGCGTTCCCAGTAAAGTGGGAGGACTTTGTCTGGAAGATGTCTCCATGACCGTACCTTACCAGACCGTTGATGATATTACTCTGCCAAATGCAACGGTTAAGACTTGTTATGGGAACGAATGTGGGAGTATTCCCGAAACCCCTTCTATGACCACAGAAGAGGCTAAGAAAATGCTCGAGGGAATTGAAGAGGAACCTCCGTCATCTCTGGAGGAATTAAATGAGAAACTGCAGGAAAATCTGCAGGAATTTAGTACAATAAAAGATCTGACGGGTGAAGCAGAAAAGCTTTTGGATCAAATTAATCAGGGAAATCAGATTGAGTCCATTAAGCAGATTATACAGTCTGTCGATGGTCTGGATTCTGTTGATGATTTATTGGATCTTGATTTAGATTTAAAGAACAAATTAGAAACACTAAACAGTGAATATACATCCTTTGATAATACGACTTCAAAGTTATTTAATAATATTGAAAAGGCTTCATCCAACTTGGAAGAATTAAAAGAAAGCATTAGTCAGAATAAAGAAGCACTGGCAAAACTGGAAGAACAAGATCCAAATAAAGAAAATGAATTAAAGGAACAATCAAAAGTTTACCAGGAATTACAGCAAAAAATGAGTGAAGCAAATGATGAACAAATTGAGAATGATGAAGAACAGAAGCAGAATAGTGAGCAGAAAAATGAGGGGCAGGACCCATCATCCGAAGAAGCTTCAACAACGGATGAAAAACCTGATATTGAGAATTTAACTGAAGAGTGGAATACCCTTGAAGAAGATATCAAACCAGTTGAAGAACGGTTAGAAAAGGTAACGGCAGCAGTAGAAGAACTGGGATTAAAGGAGACGAAGGAAGAGCTCTCACGGCAAATGGATGATACCATAAAATCGTTGGAGCAATTAATCAAAAAACTTGGTCTTGCCAAGAAAGAAAAAGAGGAAAATTCTAAAGAAGAAGACGGACAGAAAAATGATCAAACAGATAACAATTCAAAGGAAGAAAATACGGATCCACCAGACGAGTCTGAAAAAGGGAATCAGGATTCCGCGCCTTCAGACGGATCAAATAACGACGGAAATGATGAATCCAGTCAAAAAGATGATACAGACAACAACCAGGAAGATTCCAGTAATGAAGATACAAATAACAACGATAACACAGATGGTGGTCAGGAAGATGGATCTAATAACGAAGGTACAAATGACAATTCACAAGAGGATTCCAATAGTGAAGAACCAAATGAAGATAATTCCTCAGACGATTCCGGTAATGAGGAAGAGTCACAGGAAGAGGATAGCGGCGATTTGTTAGACGGTCTGATTGATATTCTCTTTCCGTGGCGGCGGTAAACATATTCAGGAGAAATCGTTCCTTCTTAATGTAAGGAACGGTTTCTTTTTTTGGATAGTTATTCGTTAACGGAGCAAAATAAGAGGAAAAAGAAATTTATCTAAGTGACAAAGGTGGAGCCTATGCAATCAGAAAATCATGTGGAAAGATTTGAGATCGCATTTAACCAGATCCATTCGATATTAAAAGAGCGTTCCAAGGATATGAAAACCGATCGATTTGTAGATTTGTTACAGGAAAATCGTGAAAAATATGGTGTGCTGTATTCGAATTATTATAAACTAAAACAGTATGCAAAATTGAGAAATGCCATTGTACATGAACGGATTGACAAAGACTTTTATATAGCAGAGCCGCATGAGGACGTAGTAGGTGATATTGAAAGGATCAGTGATATACTGCAAAACCCACCTAAAGCGATGGACATAGCATCAAAGCCGGTTGAGTTTTTTAAAGCGGAAACTTCAATTAAAAAGATCCTGGCTGCGATTGAAAAGTATGGATACTCTCAATTCCCTATTTATGAGCAAGGTCATTTTAAAGGATTGTTAACAGAAGGGGGAATTGCGAAATGGGTATCACGAACGATTCAAAATGATTGTGTGAATCTGGATCAGGTAACCGCCAAGGACATTTTACAGGTTGAGAAACGAAGAAATGTTGCCTGTCTAAGCCGGGAGCAAACTGTTTACGATGTTGAGGATGCTTTTCAAATGCATTATGAAAAACGACAAAAGCTTGAGGCTATATTAATTTCAGAAGACGGTAATCAGGATTCCTCTCCTCTCGGTATTATCTCAGCCTGGGACTTAGTTAAGATTGAGCATTCAACCATATCGTTATTATCGAATTCCTAATGATTCGAAAGGGGATGGATCCAAAAATCTATAATAATTTCCCGCAACGGAATAAAACGCATGTACATTCATTATTCGATATATGAAGGTAACAACTATAATTAAAGCCAAATAAGTATGATTTTGGCAGGCATTTGCAAAATTTCGGCAGAATCCTTAATAACTGTTTATAATGTAAAAAAATTCATTAAAATTTACGGGCATACATGTTAGAATATATTAATATATAAATTCAGTAACCTAAAAAAATGTGTAGAGTGGTGAAATGATGAAAGTAGCAAAGTTTGGCGGAAGCTCTGTAGCAGATGCTTCCATGATCCAGAAAGTGGCTCAAATTATTTTGGATGATAAAGATCGGAAATTTATCATCGTATCTGCACCAGGTAAACGCAATGATTCCGATATTAAAGTAACCGATTTATTAGTCGAACTGGGAGAAAAGCACGCAGCAAATGAATCTGTCGATACCATAAAAGCAAAAATTGTGGAACGGTTTCAGACGATGATTCATAACCTGTCCCTGTCCTCTGCAATAGTAGATGATATTAGTGAATCGATTGATCAGGTATTAATGAATCCGTCTATAAAAGATCACCGGCTGGATTCTTTAAAGGCTATGGGAGAGGATTCTTTAGCAAAGATTTTGAGTGCCTATCTACAATCACTTGGAGAGGAAGCTACATATATTAACCCTCGGGATGCCGGCATTATTGTGAGTGATGAGCCTGGAAATGCGCAAGTTTTAGATGAAAGCTATGAGAAGATTTATAGATTAAGAGAACATAAGGGAATTATGATTATTCCGGGATTTTTTGGTTTTACGAAGGACCAGAAACTAATGACATTCCCGCGGGGCGGATCCGATATTACGGGGGCCATTATCGCTGCCGGGGTAAAGGCTGATTTATACGAAAACTTTACCGATGTGGATTCCGTTTACTGTGTAAACCCTAATATTGTGGAAAATCCTAAAGAAATCTCAGAATTAACTTACAAAGAGATGAGAGAGCTTTCCTATGCCGGATTTTCCGTTTTTCAGGATGAGGCTCTAATTCCAGCTTTTAAAGCAAAAATTCCGGTGTGCATTAAGAACACCCATAATCCTGACAAAGAAGGTACAATGATTGTATCTGAACGTACAGAACCGTCATCTGGCACAGTAGTTGGGATAGCGAGTGATCGAGGCTTCCTCAGTCTCTATGTAAGTAAATATTTAATGAACCGGGAGATCGGCTTTGGTAAGAATTTGCTGCAAATCCTGGTTGATGAAGGTATTTCTTTTGAACACGCACCGTCCGGTATTGATGACATGTCCGTTATCATACGAGAAGAGAACTTCCCAAAGGCCAAAGAAGAAAAGGTTATGAAACGTATACAGGAAGAATTAGAAGTTGATATGGTAACCGTTGAGCGGGATTTAGCTATGATTATGCTGGTCGGTGAAGGAATGAATAGTACTTACGGTGTGGCCAGTCAATCCACACAGGCGTTTGCTAATGCTGGTGTAAATATTGAAATGATCAACCAGGGTTCCTCCGAAGTTTCGGTTATGTTTGGAATTAAAGAGGAAAGACTTGAAGAATCCGTCCAGTCTCTTTATCAAGTATTCTTTGAAAAGTAAAGCAAATTTGAAAAGACAAGGCATAGAATTGTCTTGTCTTTTTTGATGGCTGTTTTCTAAAGGATTGTTGTTTTCAATAAAAGATATATGATGTGCAATAAATTCAGATCTTAAGGATGAGTGCTATCTCGTCGCTACGGGAATATACTTCGCTTTCACCCAAGGGCACAAGTGCGATATCTATTCAAACTCCCTAAGGTCGTTTTTCATAGTGTCTTCTTTGCCGTGGGCGGCTGGTGAGCCTCCTCGTGCTATCGCACTGCGGGGTCTCACCTATGCCTTCCTCCCACAGGAGTCTACGCATATTCCCACCGCTAAAACAGCGATTCAATCGTTTCTACATTGGATAATATATAGGTATGACCAGATTTCAATATACTTACAATCAGAAGAACCCATTTAGTGGAGGCAGAACATGTAGACTCCTGGTCGGTTAAACACGTCCTGTGCCAACACCGACACTAGAACGTCCTGTTCGTCGTGGGAACAGGACGTGGAGAAGACCCCCGCAGGAAGCGGTTTTGCTTCCAAGGAGGCTGAGGCCGGGCCCATGGAAAGCGAAGTGTTCTTCCGAAACGTATGCATACACTCATCTTGGATCAGAACAATTAAGCATTATTTAAAGGATTTTATCTGTGGCGCATGATCTATCAAAAATGACAGTTTAAAAAACAACAATCACTTCATATAGTTCTGTTATTGGTGATGTGTATAATCCCCATATTTAAATAGTAATAAACGAACAATCTCATAGAAAACTTAGGAAATTGTATTTATACACACAAAAATCCTTGTATTTTACTTTTTACGCTGGATTTTGTTCCGTTTTCGATCCCGGTGGACCATAAAGCCGCCGATGAAGGCCAAGCCTAATAAAAATATAATCAGTCCGGCAAAAAACTGTATAAACAAATGAAAGAAAATAGGATGGACGATATTAAATAAGGCGTCCCTCATGAGCTTTATTCCTATAACAGCAAAAATCCCAGGTATAAAAAGTGTGAGTAAGGCGATAATTCGCGACATAATTGTACTCCCCTTTTTTATCTCTTCTCCTTAATTATATCAAAGCGAGATTCATTAAAGAAAAAGTTATTAAAATTAATTTTATTTATCACGAAGTAACTGGCCGTAATCCCCCCATTGATGGAAGTTTCACTTTATCTAAAAATGCTCGCTCAACGTTCTTTAACCTTTAGGAACCCATGAATCATATTGCATAGGTTTCTGTTTTACTATATGATAATTATATGCAATTTTTTGCGAAAGCAGGGAGGTGCTTAGGTGAATAATGTACTGATTGTTGGTGCTGGAAAAGGAGGTTCAGCTATTTTGAAAATTCTGGCTGACTCCGATGTGCTAAAAGTGGCAGGTATTGTTGATATTCACCCGGATGCACCAGGATTGAAACTGGCAAAGGATAATCATATTAAGACCGGTAATGATTATCGTGTTTGGCTTCAAAAGGATATTGATATCATTATCGAGGCAACAGGAAATCAGAAGGTCTATGAGGATATTCTAGCCCAAAAGCCGCCTGAAATGGTTGTGGTTCCCGGGGCGGTTGCTTATGTGACATCTAAACTGGTAGATGAAAAAGAAGCGTTGGTAAGTGAGTTGAAAAGTCATACGAAAACCCGTGATTTTATTTTGGATGCGATTCATGACGGGATGATTGTTATGGATCAGCATTACCAGGTAAGTTTTGTTAATAAAAGTGCAGAACGAATTCTTGGATTTAAAAGGGCTGAGATGCTTCACAAGCCGATTGAAGAAATTATTCCCTCTACTCGACTGCCGCATGTGTTTAAAGTAGGGAGAAAAGAGGTCAATCAGAAACTTCAATTACATAATGGAAAAAAGGTTATTACGACAAGGATTCCTATTATTAATTCAGCAAATAAAGCTGAAGGTGCATTTGCCGTTTTCAAAGACATTACTGAGGTTGTTAATCTGGCAGAGGAAATTACAGATTTAAAGGAAATAAAGACGATGCTCGAGGCGATTATTCAGTCCTCAGAAGAAGCCATTACAGTTGTGGATGAAAAGGGTAATGGACTCATGATTAACCCGGCCTATACACGTATTACCGGACTGACGGAAAAGGATGTTATAGGAAAACCGGCTACAGCGGATATTTCAGAAGGCGAGAGTATGCATTTAAAGGTCCTGAAAACACGTAGACCAGTAAGAGGTGTTCATTTAAAAGTAGGGCCTGCAAATAAAGATGTCATTGTGAATGTTGCTCCTATGATTGTTGACGGCAAGCTTAAAGGAAGTGTAGGTGTCATTCATGACGTGTCTGAAATACAATCTCTCACCTCTGAATTAAAACGTGCCAGACAAATTATCCGAAACCTTGAAGCTAAATATACTTTTGATGATATTATCGCAGAATCTACAGAAATGAATATAGCTTTGGAGCAGGCCAAAGTTGGTGCCAAAACACCTGCGACAGTTTTGTTAAGAGGAGAATCAGGCACAGGGAAAGAGCTGTTTGCGCATGCCATTCATAATGAGAGTACACGCAGACATAACAAATTTATTCGTGTGAATTGTGCAGCTATTGCAGAATCATTATTGGAGAGTGAACTATTTGGTTATGAAGCAGGCGCATTCTCTGGAGCGAAGCAAAATGGGAAACGAGGTTTATTTGAAGAAGCACACAATGGCAGCATATTCCTGGATGAAATTGGTGAGTTGTCTCTCAACACACAGGCCAAGCTTTTGCGTGTGTTACAGGAGGGAGAAATTGTTCGGGTAGGGGGTACGAATCCAGTAACGATTGACACAAGGATTATTGCTGCGACAAATGTAAATCTGGAAAAAGCGATTATGCAGGGAGAATTTCGTGAGGATTTGTATTATCGTTTAAACCGATTACCGATTTATATCCCGCCCCTAAGAGAACGCCTGGATGATTTACCGGCACTGATTCATCACCTTATTCAGAAATTAAATCAGGATTATGGACGTCAGGTGAAAGCTATTAGTCAGGAGGCCATTCAGAGTTTAACCAATTATCATTTTCCGGGAAATGTTCGAGAGTTAGAGAATATTATTGGTCGTGCCATGATTTATATGAATCATACAGAAGATGAAATTATAGCAGAACACATTCCCAAATTTACAAGTCAGATAAAGTCTGAATCGACCGAGGAAAAGCTTCCTGCTCCTAACCTTAAGAACATGACTCTTCAGGATGCGCTGAACGAATATGAAAAACAGGTTTTAATTAGGGTGCTGGAAGAAAATCAATATAATAAAACAAAAACTGCAAGGCGATTGGGAATCTCTATTCGAAATCTTTATTACAAGCTGGACAAGCATAATATTGACAAAAGTAACATGCAAAATCATTCATGAATGCAAAAAGTTGCAGACAGTTTTCCACATAAAATGAAGCGTTTTCATAAAAAAGGGTTGGCATGGCTTTTGCATGTATTTATAATGGAGGCTGTTTCGCGATAGATACAGAGGTGAGGAACATGAAATTAACAGCGTTGCATGAAAAATTAACCCGGGATAAAGCAGAAAGAACCATTGCTTTAGCACAAGCAGCAGATCCGGAAGTACTAAAGGCTGTCAAGCATACACTTGAAATGAAGGTTGCTGGATTTAGATTATTTGGCGATATTGGACATATTCGAGCCTATGCTGAAGAGGTTGGTCTGGATTTAAATCAAGACAACATTGAAGTCTTCCATACAGAAAATTTTGGGGAAGCCGCTCAACGTGCAGTTCAGGATGTTCATCACAAAAAAGCAGACGTTTTAATGAAAGGTAACCTTTCGACAAAACAGCTCTTAAAACAGGTATTGAACAAGGAACATGGTTTAAGAACTTCACGTGTATTGAGCCATGTAGCTGTTTTTGAAATACCTGAACAGAATCGATTGATTTATCTGACAGATGCAGCTATGAATCTTACACCTGATTTAAAAACGAAAGCTGAAATCATTCAAAATGCCGTTGATGTTTACCGAAAAGTCGATCAGAACACACCTAAGGTAGCAGCTCTTGCGGCAGTGGAGGTTGTGAACCCTTCTATGCCGGCAACTGTAGATGCAGCTGCCTTATCACAAATGCAAAAAAGAGGGCAAATAAAGGATTGTATCGTGGATGGACCTCTGGCGTTTGATAATGCATTCTCTATGGAATCCGTTCATGAAAAAGGTATTAAGTCTGAGGTTGCAGGTCAGGCAGACATACTGGTGGTACCTGAATTAGAAACAGGGAATGCTTTATATAAGTCATTTATTTATTTTGCAGGAGCAAAGGTTGCATCTGTGATCAGTGGAGCCGCTGCACCAATCGTGCTTACCTCCCGTTCAGATACACATGAAAGTAAGCTCTATTCAATCATACTGGGGCTATTAACAGCCGATCACAACAAATAAGAGGGGGATATCTTTATGGAATTATTTAAGTATATGGAACATGATGAGTATGAACAGGTTCTGTTTTGTCAGGATCAGGCATCAGGTTTGAAAGCAATCATTGCCATCCATGATACATCACTGGGTCCGGCACTTGGGGGAACGAGAATGTGGACCTATGAATCAGAGGAAGATGCTTTGATTGATGCATTAAGACTGTCAAAGGGGATGACCTATAAGAATGCGGCTGCAGGACTGAATCTTGGCGGAGGTAAAACGGTCATTATAGGTGACCCTAAAAAGGATAAAAATGAAGCGATGTTTCGAGCATTCGGTCGTTATATTCAGGGGCTGGGTGGCCGTTATATCACAGCAGAAGACGTAGGGACGACGGTACACGATATGGATACTATATATCAGGAAACCAATTATGTAACAGGAATTTCCCCTGCCTTTGGTTCATCCGGAAATCCTTCTCCGGCAACTGCTTATGGTGTTTATCGGGGAATGAAGGCTGCAGCAAAGGAAGCCTTTGGAACAGACAGTCTTGAAGGAAGAGTTGTCGCCGTACAAGGAGTCGGTAATGTTGCTTATCAGCTCTGCAGGCATCTTCATGAAGAAGGAGCACAGCTGGTCGTTACAGATATTGATAAGAATGCCGTTCAGAGAGCTGTGGATGATTTTGAGGCAAAAGCTGTCGATCCAGATGATATATATGATGTGGACTGTGATATTTATGCTCCATGTGCTTTAGGCGCAACAATTAATGATGAAACCATACCCAGGTTGTCAGCTAAAGTAGTTGCTGGCTCAGCTAACAATCAATTAGCAGAGTCGAGACATGGAGATGTTTTATATGAAAAGGGAATTGTCTATGCACCTGATTATGTAATTAATGCTGGAGGGGTCATCAATGTTGCTGATGAGCTTTATGGATATAATCGGGAAAGGGCAATGAAAAAAATCGAGACCCTTTATGACAACATTACAAAAGTGTTTGAGATTTCCAAACGTGATCATATTCCAGCCAATGTTGCTGCTGACCGTATGGCAGAAGAAAGAATTTCAGGTCTGCACAAATCCAGAAGTACTTTTTTACAGGATGAACACCACGTGATATCCAGGAGATAACGAATGATGTATGTACGCATGTGAAATCATTGGAGGTTATTATGTTGCAGCAAAAGAACTTTCGAATTTTAGTGATCAACCCAGGCTCAACCTCTACAAAGATGGGTGTTTTTGATAATCATCAGTGTATATTTGAAAAAACCATCAGACATTCATCCGATGAAATAAATTCCTTTCCAAACCTGTTTGATCAATATGATTTCAGAAAGCAAATGATCTTAGAGCATCTGGATTATGAAGGGATAAATATTTCCAGGCTGGATGCCGTTTGCGGGCGAGGGGGACTTCTGCGCCCCATCAAAGGAGGAACTTATACTGTTAATAACCAGATGCTCAAGGATTTAAAGGAAGGCTATAATGGAAAGCATGCTTCTAACCTGGGAGGGATTATAGCCCATGAAATAGCTTTAGGCTTAAACATTCCGGCATTTATCGTAGACCCTGTTGTGGTTGATGAATTGGAAGACCTGGCGAGATATTCAGGTGTTCCGGAAATTCCACGTAAAAGTATTTTTCATGCATTGAATCAAAAAGCTGTGGCCCGTAAAGCTGCCGTAGATTTAAATAAGCGGTACGAGGAAACGAATCTTGTTGTCACACATATGGGTGGGGGTATTACAGTAGGTGCCCATAAAAAAGGCCGGGTTGTGGATGTGAATAATGGTCTCCATGGTGATGGACCGTTTTCACCAGAAAGAGCAGGTACAGTACCTGCCGGTGATTTAATTTCCTTAAGCTTCAGCGGGGAGTATTTTATAGACGAAATGATGAAAAAAATTGTTGGTCATGGTGGTCTGATGGGGTACCTGAAAACCAATGATGCCCGGGAAGTGGAAAAGCGAATCAAGCACGGTGATAAGGAAGCGGAAGAAGTTTATGAGGCTATGGCCTATCAGGTAGCTAAGGAAATCGGCAGTGCATCGGTGGTATTAGAAGGTAAAGTAGATGCAATTGTCCTTACAGGCGGACTCGCTTATGATGAATCCTTTGTAGATATGATTAAAAAACGGGTGAAATGGATTGCGGATATTTGGACGTACCCAGGAGAGGATGAACTGCTGGCGTTGGCTGAAGGGACCTTACGCGTTTTAAATGGGGAAGAGGACCCTAAGACTTATCCACAGTCTATATAGATAGAAAGGAGTGAAAGAAAATGGCAGAAGACTATGATTTAGTCATTCTTGGTGGTGGAACAGGGGGATATGTGGCTGCTATAAGGGCCAGTCAACTAGGATTAAAAACCGCTATCGTTGAGAAGGGCAACCTTGGAGGAACGTGTCTTCATAAAGGTTGTATTCCATCCAAGGCCTTATTGCGCAGTGCTGAGGTATTTCGTCAGGCTAAAGAGGCAGCCGAATACGGAATTGAACTAACATCCCCCAAAATAAATTTCGTTAAAGTTCAAGAACGAAAACAAAGAATTGTCGATCAATTACATACAGGTGTCCAGTCGCTGATGAAAAGAGGTAAAATCGATATTTTTGAAGGATTTGGCCGTATATTAGGTCCGAGTATTTTTTCACCAGTCCCTGGAACGATATCCGTTGAAATGAACAATGGCGAGGAAAATGCCATGCTCGTTCCTAAAAATGTACTCATTGCAACGGGATCCAGGCCGAATACACTTCCCGGTTTAGATATTGATGGAAAATTTGTCTTAACTTCAGATGAAGCATTGGAACTTGAGGAGCTTCCGGAATCAATGATTATTGTAGGTGGAGGCGTAATCGGCATCGAATGGGCATCTATGCTTGCCGACTTTGGTGTTGACGTGACGATTCTTGAATATGCAGACCGTATTCTCCCTGCTGAGGATCAGGATATATCTAAAGAAATGACCCGATTACTGAAGAAGAAAGGAATTAAAATTGAAACGGGTGCTAAAGTCCTTCCAGACACGCTAAAGAAGGAGAATGGTGTTCAAATTTCAGCAGAAAAGAAGGGGCAGAGAAAAGACTTTACTGCCAGTAAGCTGCTGGTGTCAGTCGGCCGTTCAGCCAATATCGAGAACATTGGTCTGGAAAATACTGATATTCAAGCTGAGCAGGGAGTTATACAAACGAATTCATACTATCAGACTAAAGAATCCCATATTTATGCCATTGGAGATGTGATTGGCGGCTTGCAGCTGGCCCATGTGGCATCACATGAAGGGAAGCTTGCTGTTGAGCATATGGCAAACGAAGAACCTTATCCATTGAAACAGGAGGAAATACCAACCTGTATTTACTCAAATCCTGAGGCAACCAGTGTTGGTCTGACAGAACAGGAAGCGAAAGATCAAGGGTATGAAGTTAAAATCGGGAAATTTCCTTTTAAAGCCATTGGGAAAGCCCTCGTTCAAGGTGAATCAGATGGTTTTGTAAAAATTGTAGCTGATAGAAACAGTGATGATCTGTTGGGCGTTCATATGATTGGTCCTCATGTGACAGACATGATTACGGAAGGGACGCTTGCCAAAGTGCTGGATGCCACACCATGGGAGTTATCCGAAACGATTCATCCTCATCCATCCTTAACAGAGGGGATGGGAGAAGCAGCTTTAGCCGTTGATGGAAAGCAGATACACGGATAATGATAAGCAGAAGTTATTAAAGGAGGGGTATTGATGACACAAAATCGCCACAAATCATTGGGATTGACAGATGAGCAGGTGCTGGATATCTATAGGCACATGCTTCTGGCCAGAAAAATAGATGAAAGAATGTGGCTGTTAAATCGGGCAGGAAAGATTCCGTTTGTTATCTCCTGTCAGGGACAGGAAGCCGCACAGGTGGGAGCATCCTTTGCATTGGATCGTGATCAGGATTATGTTGCTCCTTATTATCGTGATCTGGGAGTGGTATTGGCTTTTGGAATGACTGCAAAAGAATTAATGCTGTCAGGATTTGCGAAAGCTGAAGACCCTAATTCCGGCGGACGTCAGATGCCAGGTCATTTTGGTCAAAGGAAAAACCGGATTTTAACTGGATCATCGCCGGTAACCACCCAGGTTCCCCATGCTGTAGGAGTTGCTTTAGCAGCCAAGATGGAAAAGAAAGACATTGCTTCCTTTGTAACGTTAGGAGAGGGATCTTCTAACCAGGGCGATTTCCACGAAGGCTTAAATTTTGCTGGTGTCCACAAATTACCTGTGATTACTATGGTCGAAAATAATAAATATGCCATATCCGTCCCATTAGAAAAACAGCTTGGAAGTAAATCTGTCTCCGATCGAGCCCAGGGATACGGTATGCCGGGAGTAACCATAGATGGCAATGATCCATTAGCTGTTTATGAAGCTGTCCGGGATGCCAGACAACGTGCTGTGAATGGAGAGGGACCAACTTTAATTGAAACGGTATCCTACAGGTTTACTGCCCATTCAAGTGATGATGACGACCGGACCTACCGTGAAAAGGAAGAAGTGGAAGAAGCTAAAAAGAAGGATGCTTTAATTACATTTGGCGACTATTTAAAGCAAAATGGCATTTTAACCGATGACATCGAAAACGAGCTTCATTCAGAAATAGATAAAATGGTAAATGAAGCCACGGAATACGCAGAAAACGCACCGTATGCTGATTCGGAAAGCACCCTGCGTTATGTCTATGCAGAGTAAAGGAGGGGGATAACGATGCCTGTAATATCATATATTCAAGCTGTGACTCAAGCGATGCAGGAGGAAATGAGGCGAAACGAGAAGGTTTTTGTTTTAGGTGAGGACGTCGGGAAAAAAGGTGGCGTGTTCAGGGCCACTGACGGTCTCTATGACGAGTTTGGCGAAGAACGGGTGATCGATACACCTCTGGCAGAATCGGCTATTGCCGGAGTGGGGATTGGAGCAGCTATGTATGGCATGAGGCCTGTTGCCGAAATGCAATTTGCAGACTTTATTATGCCTGCTGTCAATCAGATTATATCCGAAGCAGCCAAAATTCGTTATCGTTCAAACAATGACTGGCATTGCCCGATTACTATTCGAGCTCCTTATGGCGGGGGCGTGCACGGTGCTTTATATCATTCCCAGTCAGTGGAATCGGTGTTTGCCAATCAGCCCGGCCTTAAAATCGTCATGCCATCCACCCCGTATGATGCAAAAGGACTACTTAAAGCAGCTATAAGGGATGAAGATCCTGTTTTATTTTTTGAACATAAGCGTGCCTATCGACTATTAAAAGGTGATGTACCTGAGGATGATTATGTATTGCCTATTGGAAAAGCCGATGTTAAACGAGAAGGAACAGATATTACCGTCATTACATATGGCCTCGGTGTTCATTTTGCTCTTCAGGCTTCTGAAAAGCTAGAGGAAGAGGGGATTTCCCCACACATTTTAGATTTGCGGACGGTTTATCCTCTCGATAAAGAAGCGATTATTGAGGCAGCGAGAAAAACGGGAAAAGTGCTGCTGGTCACTGAAGATAATAAAGAAGGCAGTATACTAAGTGAAGTTTCAGCAATCATTTCGGAAAACTGCTTGTTTGATTTAGATGCACCCGTACAACGACTCGCAGGACCAGATGTACCCGCGATGCCTTTTGCGCCTCCAATGGAAAAGTATTTTATGATCAACCCGGAAAAAACCGAAAAAGCCATGCGGGAACTAGCAGAATTTTAGGTAGAAAAGCGGAGGCGACCGGGAGCCGCAGCTGGACAAAGAAAAGCGAAGGCGACCGTTTAGTCTGAAAACAAAAGGAGGGATAAGATGGCAACGGAAAGAATACACATGCCTCAGCTTGGAGAGAGTGTAACTGAGGGAACAATCAGTACCTGGCTTGTGAGTGAAGGTGACCAGGTGAATAAATATGATCCGATAGCTGAGGTTATGACGGATAAAGTGAATGCGGAAGTACCATCATCCTTTACAGGAAAAATAACAGAGCTCGTTGCATCAGAAGGCGATACGATTTCTGTTGGGGACTTAATGTGTTATATAGAGACGGAAGGAAGTTCAGAAGCTACTGAAACGCAAGCGGAAGAAACTACAGCTGCACAAACAGAGGAAGCAGTGGATCATTTTGAGGAAAAGCCGATGAAAAAACGCTATTCACCAGCTGTACTTCGCTTAGCACAGGAGCATGATATTGATTTGAATCATGTTGAAGGGTCTGGTCGTGGAGGACGTATTACACGAAAAGATTTAGAAAAGATCATTCAAACAGGTGATATACCTAAACCAGCCTCTCAGCCAGGCTCGGGAAAATCAGACAGAGATGTCACAGAGCCTGTTAAGGATTCCGAAAAACAGACAGTATCTCCGACGGATTCTGTTACTTCAGGAGATGGAGATATCGAAATTCCTGTAACAGGAGTGCGTAAAGCCATTGCTCAAAACATGGTCCGGTCTAAGCAGGAGATTCCTCATGCATGGATGATGGTTGAGGCTGATGTAACAGACTTAGTAAAGGCAAGAGATGAACTGAAAAATGAGTTTAAACAGAAGGAAGGCTTCAGTCTTACTTACTTTGCCTTTTTTGTAAAAGCTGTTGCACAGGCGCTTAAGGAATATCCGCAATTAAACAGTACCTGGGCTGGAGATAAAATTATTCAGCGAAAGGACATTCATCTATCAATTGCTGTAGCAAAGGATCAGGAATTGTTTGTACCGGTTATTAAAAATGCGGATGAGAAGAGTATTAAAGGCATTGCTAAAGATATCCACAACCTTGCTTCTAAGGCCAGGAGCGGAAAACTGACTCAGGATGATATGCAAGGTGGAACATTTACAGTTAATAATACCGGTTCGTTTGGATCCGTACAGTCCATGGGGGTTATTAACCATCCTCAGGCAGCCATATTACAGGTTGAATCCATTGTTGAGAAGCCTGTGATTATCAATGGAATGTTTGCTGCCAGACATATGGTAAACCTTTGTTTATCCCTTGATCACCGTATTTTAGATGGTCTGGTCTGTGGAAACTTCTTGAAGCGGTTGAAAGAAATTCTGGAAAATATGTCATCGGATAGTACTTCCGTTTATTAACAAATGTTGTCATATAGCCTTCTATAAAACAACAGAAATTAACAAATTTATCTTCAAATGTTTTATCACTCACTGGGAATTCTAAATGGATGAAGGAGGTTGATAGGGATGGCCAATCAACAAAGAAGAAATTGGTTACCAATCCTTGCATCCGTTGGAATTGGTGCTGCTGCTTTTTACAGTATGCGTCAAGGTAATGGCGTGGGTAAAATGGCTCAGAAAATGACTGGAATGGGCGGCCAAAGTCAGAACCAGACACAAAACCATCAGACCAGCCAGTTATCTTAATGATTTAATTAGGGCAGATTCTTACTGAGGAATCTGCCCTTTTGTTTATATGGAATTGTAATTAAAAACAGCTTATTGTAGATAAGGAATCATGATAGGCCACGTCCGGCTCCACCGACTAGCGAGACTTCCTTCACCTCGTCCGATATGTCAACATCGACTCACGCTGTTCGCCGTGTTTCCTTTTCCGCGTGTTAACTGGCTGTAAGACCCCCTGTAAGAAATAAGTGGGGGTCAACAGCCAGTAAACACCCGATTTGTTCAACTAACAATCCGTGGGGGATGAACCCCCACTGATTGAAGTTTCACTTTATCTCCTCCGGCTCAGTCCAGTCTGTACGTCGCTAATAGAAAAGCGGAGGCGACTGTTCAGGTCATGCGGGATAAGACGAAGACATGGAGTGGCATGTTTTTGGCCACGTAATGTCTTTGTCTTATATCCGCCTTGACCTAGGAGCCGCAGCTGGACAAACGGGCGCTTCCGCCTTTGTTATACCTTCTATTTGAAAGTTTTATCCAATGTTGGTATGATATTGGTATACTTAGATCATCTGGAAGGAGATGAATACTTATGGATTTTAACCTATTTATGCAGGACATTGTAGATAAAGCCAGAGAAGAAGTAACTTCTGTGGGGTATGAAGAACTGAAGACTCCTGAAGAAGTTGACGCAGCAATGAAACAGAATGGTACAGCAATGGTTATGGTAAATTCAACATGTGGTTGTGCAGGAGGAGTAGCCCGTCCGGCAGCAGCAAACGCTGTTCATTATGATAAGCGTCCGGAGCACCTGTATACAGTATTTGCGGGACAGGACCGGGAAGCCACATCCAGAGCTCGAGAGTACTTTGAAGGATATGAACCATCTTCTCCATCCTTTGCATTACTTAAAGATGGAAAGATTTTAAAAATGGTCGAGCGTCATGAAATTGAATCTTCAGAGCCTCATGAAGTTGTCAACCAGCTGCAGAACCTGTTTGATGAATATTGTGAAGAAGTATAAAGGTGATGGTTAACAGCCATCCCTTTTTCTTTTGTTGAGGAGTAAACGGCTTATAGATACCAAATAATAGGTAAGAAAAAAATAAACAAAAGGGGTCAACTTTGCAGTGAAAATTGGCTACCGAACATTAAAAACAGCAATTGGTACACCGATTGCTATCTTCATCGCACAATTACTTCAATTGGAAAACTATATCTCTGCGGGTATATTGGTTATTTTATGTATTAAAGTGACGAGAAAACGCTCTGTGCTGGCTTCCTGGCATCGTTATGCAGCCTGTCTGTTAGCCATGGTATTCAGTTTTGCTGTCTTTGAACTACTTATTGGCTATCATCCAATTGCTATTGGAATTTTGCTGTTATTATTTATACCTGCCACAGTCAAATTAAAAATTACTGAAGGTATTGTAACGAGTTCAGTTATTATTTTGCATTTATATGGTTCTAATTCCATTACCTTAGATTTGATCTGGAATGAAGTTGTGTTAATTTCTGTCGGAATAGGAACGGCATTAATCCTGAATTTATATATGCCTTCCCTTGAGGATAATTTAAAGAATATGCAACAAAGAGTGGAAGAGAACTTTAGAATCATTTTAAAAGAAATTGCCAGGTTTTTAGAAACAGGCGATGAGAGCTGGACAGGAAAAGAGTTTAATGAAGCTGCCAATGATCTTGAAAAGGCGAGTGCTTTAGCCTACCAGGATGTTGAAAATCATTTATTACGAAGCCATCATACGTATCATTATTACTTTCGTATGCGTTCTAAGCAATTCGAGGTATTGGAAAGAATGCTCCCGCTGATTAGCCGGATTTCCAGTGTAAATGATCAGGCAAAAGAAATGGCTGGTTTTTTTGATGATTTGGCAGAGGGTATTCACCCTGGGAACACGGCGCATATTTATTTAGATAGATTGAAGAAATTACGTGAAACGTTCAGACATACAGAGCTGCCAAAAACAAGAGAAGAATTCGAAGTTCGTGCCAGTTTATTTACCTTGTTAAACGAAATTGAACAATACCTGATTATTAAAAAACATACAAAACACATTTTAAAATAAACAAAAGCCCTTATCGTTTTTAGTGAAAACGTTAAGGGCTTGTTTTTTTCCGGAGTACTTAGGTTAACCACATTCCTGCACCGGCAAGCAATGAGCTTAAAAGCATGGCAATAACCATTAAATATATAACGACTTTCATACGCTTTTCTCTTTTTGACTTTTTCGGTTTCGTTTGAACAGCTGTATTTTGATTATTCTTTTTCTTCTTCGCTTTTGCCATTCTTTTCGTCCCCCTTACATAATCCTTCTTATATTTTACAGTGAAACGGCAGAAAGGACAAGATGTGACTCTGAAAAATGGTCCTGCTTCAGGTATATAATTATTGAAAGGTGAGTTAATTTTTAGAAAATTAACTTGACAGTCAAAAAATGAATATATAGAATCGAATTAACTAAATTATTTGATTTTTCAGGGAAGTGAGCATGTTGTCATTACGTGAACGAAAAGCCGCAAAGAAAAAGAAAGAGATTATTCAGTCAGCCGTGAGCATCATTGGCGAAAGAGGCTTTCATGCGACAACAATGGAGGAGATTGCTTCAAAGCTGCTGATGACAAAAGGATCTGTATATTACTACTTTAAGGATAAGCAGGACCTTCTTTACCAGAGCCAAAAAATGCTTTTGGAGCAGAGCATACATAATATAGAAACCATCATAGAGGAAAAAAGTGAATTACAGGAAAAATTGCATAAAGTGTTAACGCTTCATGTTGAATATCTGCTGAAAGAGCGCACTGGTTTTGAAATTGGCGCCAAGCCTGAACAGTTGTTTTCCGGTGATCCGTTAAAAGAAATTCTGTCCCTGCGTGATCAATATAGTCGTTATATTGACCAGCTTATTCTGAAAGGTATTGAGGCAGGAGTCTTTCAAAATGTAAATGTAAAAATTGTTCGCAATCTTATTCTGGGGGCATTAAATTCGGTCATTGAGTGGTACTCCTTTGAGGGACAAAAAAGTAAAACAGAAATAGCTGATCTGATTAGTGATTATTTGCTTCGTATCCTGAAAAAGGGTTCTTCACAGCCATAACTATTCAGAAAAATGAAAGAGATTACAGAGAGAGGGGAGAATGCTTATGAGAGAAGCGGTGATTGTAGAAGCAGTAAGAACTCCTGTAGGTAAACGTAACGGACTATTAAGCGGGATTCGGGCAGATGAACTGGCTGCAAAACCGCTTAAGGAAGTGGTGAAAAGGGCTGGGATTTCAGCAGAACTGATAGATGACGTCATCTTAGGCTGTGTATCCCAGGTCGGCGAACAGGCGCTGGATATAGCCAGAATATCCGCGTTAATGGCTGACTATCCCATGGAGGTTCCAGGTACAACCATTGATCGTCAGTGCGGTTCCAGCCAGCAAGCTGTACATTTTGCTGCACAGGCTATTTTAAGTGGAGATATGGATATCGTCGTGGCAGGTGGTGTGGAAAGTATGTCACGGGTTCCTATAGGCTCGAATCGTCTGGATGCTGACTTTAGTGAGGAATTGACTTCTAAGTATGAAATGATCCATCAGGGCTTATCCGCTGACCGAATTGCAGAGAAATGGGAATTTAGCCGTAAGGAGCTCGATGAATTTTCTCTGGAAAGTCATCGAAAGGCCGTACAGGCGAGAAAAGAGGGACGGTTTGATAAGGAGATTATGCCATTAGAAGTAAACCTCCCAGATGGAACTTCTGCAGCTATGAAAGATGATGAAGGACCGAGAGAGAATACAAGTCTGGAGAAGCTGAGTTCTTTAAAGCCATCCTTTAAAGAAGAAGGGAATATTACAGCAGGGAATTCCAGTCAGATAAGTGACGGGGCAAATGCAATTCTTATGATGTCCAGAGAAAAAGCAGAGGAACTGGGATTAAAACCGCGGTTTCGTGTCGTTGCCAGATCCGTAACCGGTTCTGATCCGACCCTTATGTTAACAGGACCTATCCCCGCGACGGAAAAGGTATTGGAAAAAGCCGGGCTATCGATTCATGATATTGATTTATTTGAGGTGAATGAGGCCTTTGCTTCCGTTCCGTTGGCGTGGCTCAAGGAAACCGGAGCAGATCCGGATAAATTAAATGTGAGTGGAGGGGCCATTGCTTTAGGGCATCCATTAGGGGCCAGCGGAGGACGCTTGATGATTACGTTATTGCATGAACTGGAAAGAACAGGCGGTCGATATGGACTGCAGACGATGTGCGAAGGTCATGGAATGGCAAATGCAACCATTATAGAAAGACTGGATGAACAGTAAAGCGAAGACAATCCGGAAGACTTAGCAGGACAAAGAAATGCTTAGGTGTTCACACGGACATAGGAAATAAGAGTAAGGGGGACAGATAGTGCCATTAAAATCGATTCGTGTTCTCGACTTAACACGATTATTACCTGGTCCATACTGTACGATGCTGTTAGCCGACTTTGGCGCTGAAGTCATAAAGGTTGAGGATCCAATGATGGGGGATTATGCCAGAGCTTATGAGCCAAAAATTGATGAGAAAAGCGCCTTTTTTCATTCTCTGAACAGAAATAAAAAAAGCATCTGTTTAAATTTAAAAAGTCCTGAAGAAAAGCAATACTTTCTACGCTTAGTGGAAGAAACCGATATCGTTGTGGAGTCCTTTCGACCCGGTGTGATGGAAAAACTGGGTCTGGATTATCAAACCCTAAGGGATATTAACCCGGGATTAATTTACTGTTCCATTACAGGTTATGGGCAAACAGGTCCTTATAGGGATAAACCAGGTCATGATATTAATTATATAAGCTATGCCGGTTTATTAAATTTGATGGGGGAGCGAGATGGAAAGCCCGTCGTCCCTGCAGCTCAAATCGCGGATATTGGTGGAGGTGCACTGCCTGCAGCAATTGGCATATTACTTGCTTTAATTGAAAGAGGAAAGTCAGGAAGAGGGCAATTTGTTGATATCTCTATGCTAGATGGAGTTCTATCCTGGCTGCAAATACTGCTTCCTGGATACTTAACAAACCATATCGAGCCGGAAAGGGGCAAACAGACGTTAAGTGGTGCCCTTGCCTGCTATGAAGTTTATCAAACAAAGGATGATCGCTGGTTGTGTCAGTCCGGTTCATACCTTTAATGAAGTGATTGCCAGCCCGCAGGTTTCAGCCCGGCAAATGCTTCAGAATATTCCTCAGCAAACGAATTCCGTTCAGCACCCAGGTATACCGATAAAGCTATCTGAAACACCAGGTACAATTCGATCGCAAGCGCCTGAACATGGAGAGCATACAAAGCAAATTTTATGTCAATTCGGTGTGAAAAAGAAATAAACTTATAGAAAGGTGATTGAAATGGTTAATCAGACTGTAAAAGAATTGAGGGGTTCCGTAGATATTCCTGTAATGATTGCCCCTATGTTTTTAATTAATAATCCAAAAATGGTGATTAATGGTTGTGCATCAGGAGTTATTAGTACTTTTCCAGCCTTAAACGCTCGAACTGGTGAAATTTTAGAGGATTGGATGAAGGAAATTACCTCTGAACTTCAACAATTAAAAGAAGAAAACCCTCATCAGAAAATAGGACCTTGGGGAATCAACTTTATTGTACATAGGTCGAATAAACGTTATGTGGAAGATTTAAATTTAATCGAAAAGTATCAGCCGCCAGTCGTGATTACTTCTTTGGGAGATCCGGGACCTGTAGCTGAAATTGTTCATCAATACGGAGGAGTTGTGTTCTCGGATGTGATTAATATTAAGTATGCTGAGAAGGCGATAGAAAAAGGGGCAGATGGTCTTGTTCTTGTTGCCAGTGGTGCAGGCGGGCATGCCGGAACCTTTAATCCGATTTCGTTTGTGCATGAGGTTCGGGAATTTTTTGATGGTCCCATCGCTTTATCAGGCGGAATGACAAAAGGTGAAGATATTCTGGCAACGGAAGTGCTTGGTGCTGATTTTTCCTATATGGGAACCCGTTTTATTCCATCAGTGGAAAGCTCAGCTCAGGATGCTTATAAAGATATGATTGTTGATTCATCCATTGAGGACATTATCTATACAGACGCTTTTAGCGGTGTGAATGCCAATTACCTCGTACCAAGTATTGAAAAGGCAGGTATGGATCCTGCAAATCTTAAGAAAAAAGAAACCATAGATTTCTCGGAATTACGAAATAAGGACGTAAAAGCCTGGAAGGATATCTGGGGTGCAGGTCAAGGAGTGGGTGCCATTAATCGAACCCAGCCTGTTGCGGACATCGTAGAAGAATTAAAAACGGAATATAAAAGTGCTATTGAAAAAGTATCCCGGAAAAAAGAAGAGACCGTGTAATCCGCGTGATTTTGGAGTCCCTATCACCATCTTACTGAAGACAGGGGGGATTTTATGAAAAGACCATTTTTAAAAGAGGAACATGAGATTTTCAGAGAGTCCTTACAGAAGTTTCTGGCAAAAGAAGCCGCTCCTTTCTATCAACAATGGGAACAGGATAAACAGGTTCCGCGATCCTTTTGGAAAAAGGCAGGGGAGCAAGGCTTTTTATGTCCGCAAGTTGACGAAAAGTATGGAGGGTTAAACGCTGATTTCGGTTATTCCGTTGTCATATCTGAGGAATTTGAGAAAATCGGGACGGCTATGACAGGATTTGGCCTTCATAATGATATCGTCATTCCATATATTGAAACATACGGGAATGCGGAACAGAAAAATCGCTGGCTGCCCAAAGCAACAACGGGTGAAATGATTTCCGCAATCGCTATGACTGAACCAGGTGCGGGTTCGGATTTAGCAGCTGTCAAAACAACAGCCATCCGTGATGGTGATGACTACATCATTAATGGGGAAAAAACCTTTATTACAAACGGGCATTCTGCAGATTTAGCCGTAGTGGTATGCAAAACTGATCCTAAAGCATATCCGCCCCATAAAGGGATTAGTCTGATTGTTGTTGAAAGGGGTACGCCAGGTTTTAAACGAGGGAAAAAATTGAACAAAGTCGGTCAGCATGCCAATGATACCAGTGAACTCATTTTTGAAGATGCCCGTGTTCCCGCTGCAAATTTATTAGGTGAAGAAGGAAAAGGGTTCTATTATTTAATGAATCAATTACAGCAGGAACGTTTAATGGTGGCTATACAGACAGTAGCCGGAATTGAAAGAATGCTGGATCTGACGATTGATTATGTCAGAGAGCGGGAAGCCTTTGGCAGAAGGATCAGCAAATTTCAAAACACCCAATTTAAGCTGGCCGAACTGAACACCGAGCTTTCGATTGGAAGAACCTTTGTGGATCGATTAGTGGAAGAGCACATGGCCGGAGAGGAAATTGTTGATGAAGTATCGATGGCAAAATGGTGGACGACAGACCTGGCCCAGAAGGCAGCTGTTGAATGCATGCAGCTTTTTGGGGGCTTTGGGTATATGGAAGAATATGAGATCGCCCGCAGATATCGGGATGTTGCAGTCACTTCGATTTACGCCGGCACCAATGAAATCATGAAAAATATTATTGCGAAAAATATGGGGTTATAACGATATAAGGATGTGAATTTTTAAGGTGCCTCGTTTACATGACGCATTACACTCATGTGAAGAGGCACCTTGGTTTGGTTCAGTTATTTTAAACAAAATGATGCAAGCCCATTTTGACAAATAAAATAGAATAGATTTCCTCTAGTTAATAGGAATTTATGATTTTTTATCGAATTTATTAGGATTAGGACAACGTGAAGGAGGTTCCATGATGAATAAAGATCCTAAACAGGCTCAACAGGAATGGGAAAAAGCGGTTGAAAAGGCTACTCATCGTTTTCCCGAACGAAAAGACTCATTTCAAACCAGTTCTGACATCGAAGTAGAACGATTATACACACCGGAAAATAAAGATGAGAAATATGTAGAAAAATTGGGATTTCCTGGGCAATACCCGTACACAAGAGGGATACAGCCTACCATGTACCGGAGCAGGTTCTGGACCATGCGTCAATACGCCGGCTTTGGTTCTGCAAAGGAAACAAACGAGCGTTTTCGTTATTTGCTGGATCAGGGACAAACCGGCCTTTCTGTGGCATTTGATTTACCTACACAGATTGGTTATGACTCCGACGATCCGATGTCTGAGGGGGAAGTCGGAAAAGTGGGGGTTGCGATTGATACCCTTAAAGATATGGAGGATTTATTAGACAAAATTCCTTTGGATCAGGTCAGTACATCGATGACGATTAATGCACCGGCCTCTGTTTTATTGTGCATGTACATAGCTGTTGGGGAAAAACAGGGGGTTTCTAAGGAAGCATTAACCGGAACGATTCAAAATGACATTTTAAAGGAATATATAGCCAGAGGTACATATATTTTTCCGCCTAAGCCTTCTATGCGTTTGATTACGAATATTTTTGAGTATTGTCAGCAGTATGTGCCTAAGTTTAATACCATCAGCATTTCCGGCTATCATATCCGGGAAGCAGGCTCGACTGCTGTTCAAGAAGTCGCTTTTACACTGGCAAATGGTATGGCCTATGTGGACGCGGCTTTAAACAGTGGACTGGAAGTAGACCAGTTTGCCCCACGTTTAGCTTTCTTTTTCAATGCGCATAACAACTTTTTTGAAGAGGTGGCGAAATTTAGAGTGGCAAGAAGACTATGGGCAAAAATCATGAAGGAACGCTATGGAGCAGAAAACCCGAAAAGCTGGAAGCTCCGTTTTCATACACAGACAGGTGGCTCAACGCTTACAGCTCAGCAGCCGGATAATAACATTGTACGAGTAACTTTACAGGCACTATCAGCTGTGTTAGGCGGAACACAGAGCCTGCACACCAATTCCAGGGATGAAGCCTTGGCTTTACCGACTGAAGAGTCTGCTCGAATTGCGCTTCGTACCCAGCAGATTATTGCTCATGAAAGCGGTGTCGCTGATACTGTTGACCCACTGGCAGGTTCCTATTATGTCGAATCGTTGACAGATCAGATGGAAGAAGAAGTCGAAAAATATTTAGATAAAATTGAAGAGCTTGGTGGCGCTGTACAGGCAGTAGAAGAAGGCTACATGCAACGGGAAATTCATCAGGCTGCCTATGAAACCCAGAAAAACATAGAAAATGAAGAGGAAATTGTTGTTGGTTTGAACGAATTTCAAGTGGACGAAGAGGTTAATCCTGATTTACTTAAAGTGGATGATGAACTGGAGAGCAGTCAAATTCAAAGCCTGCAAAACGTTAAAGAAGAACGCAATCAGGTACACGTAAATCAAGCTTTAAATGACTTGGAAGAAGCAGCCCAAAACACAAATGAAAATCTAATTCCATATATTTTAAATGCCGTCAAAGCCTACGCTTCTGTCGGTGAAATTTGTAATGTTTTAAGACAAGAATTCGGTGAATACGTGGGCTAAACATTGAATAATCATGGATGGAGACAAAAGGGGAGATATACACATGACTAAAAAAATTCGCGCACTGATTGCAAAACCGGGCCTGGATGGACATGACCGGGGAGCACTGATTATTGCGCAGGTTTTACGTGACCATGGGATGGAAGTGATTTATACAGGACTGCGACAGTCACCTGCACAAATTGCACAGGCTGCTGTACAGGAGGATGCAGATGTTGTGGGTCTTTCCTCACTGTCAGGAGCCCACCGGTCGTTGTTTCCTAAAGTAGTCGAGCAATTAAAGGAAAGACAGGCTGAGGATATACCTGTCATTGGCGGTGGTGTTATTCCTGCAGAAGATATTCCTTTTTTAGAAGAAAAAGGGGTTCAAAAGGTATTTACCCCGGGAACACCGACGGAATATATTGCAAATTATATAAAGCAGCTGGTTACGCCGCAAGATATGAAGGGAACGGAGCCTCCTGAGAAGATCTCTCATATCGGAATTGCGGTAAAAAGCCTGGAGAAAACGATGCCCTTTTATGATCAGGTTTTAGGCTTGAAATTGCACGGTGTTGAGAAGGTTCCATCAGAAGGTGTAAAAGTTGCCTTTTTTAAAATCGGGGAAACCTCAATAGAACTATTGGAACCTTTATCGGATGCCTCTCCTATTCATTCATTTATTGAGAAAAAAGGGGAAGGTATTCATCATATAGCTCTTGAGGTAACTGATTTAAGTGAGCGTTTACAGCATTACCGTAATCAAAATATTCCTTTAATCAATGAGGAACCCAAAAAGGGAGCGAATGGAGCAGAGATTGCCTTTCTTCACCCGAAAGCAGCTAATGGCGTATTATACGAACTTTGCAATCACAAGGGGGACTCGTAATGGATATCTTTGATAAAATCAATGAACTCTATGATAAACGGCGATCAGTTGAGCTTGGCGGGGGTGATGAAAAAATTCAGAAACAGCGGGACAAGGGGAAATTGACAGCACGAGAACGGATTGATTACCTACTGGATGAGGGCTCATTTGTCGAGCTTAATCCTTTTATGGAACCACGTACAAGTGATTTCGGCATGAAAGATGCACCTGGTGAAGGCGTCGTAACTGGTTTTGGTAAAATCGACGGGCGTGATGTCTATTTATTTGCCCAGGATTTCACGGTATATGGCGGGGCTCTTGGAGAAATGCACGGGAAAAAGATTGCGGCTGTCATGGATTTAGCCGCTAAAAATGGAACCCCTTTTATAGGTCTGAATGATTCAGGTGGTGCCAGAATTCAGGAAGGCGTCGCATCCTTAGATGGATATGGTCATGTTTTTTACCGAAATTCTATATACTCCGGCGTCATTCCGCAGATTTCTGTCATTATGGGTCCTAGTGCGGGAGGAGCTGTTTATTCCCCGGCCATTACCGATTTTGTCATTATGGTGGAAAAAACCTCAAAAATGTTTATTACGGGACCAAAGGTAATTGAAACTGTAACAGGCGAACAAATCAGCTCCGAGGATTTAGGGGGAGCTAAGGTTCATAATACAAAGAGTGGAAATGCTCATTTAAAGGCTGAAAATGAAGAAGAGGCCCTCGATTGCGTTCGTAAGCTCATGAGTTACTTACCATCTAATTATCAGGAAAAACCTCCAGTTAAAGAAGTAGATGACCAGGAGGAAGATTTACCTGATCTTAATGAAAAAATTCCTTTTGATCCTGTACGTCCATATGATGTACGAACGATTGTAGAAGAAGTAGTGGATCAGGATTCCTTTTTTGAGATTCACCCGGAGTTTGCCAAAAATATTGTAGTAGGATTTGCAAGGGTGAAAGGAAAGCCTGTTGGTTTAGTTTGCAATCAACCTAAATTTATGGCTGGTGGTTTGGATATTGACTCAAGTGACAAAGCTTCAAGATTTATCCGGATGTGTGATGCCTTTAACATCCCTTTGATTACGTTTGAAGATGTCACCGGATTTTTCCCGGGAATTAAGCAGGAGCATGGAGGCATCATTCGACATGGGGCTAAAATTTTGTATGCGTATTCAGAGGCGACTGTACCAAAAATCACGATTATCACACGTAAAGCATATGGAGGGGCATATGTAGCTTTAAATAGTAAATCGATTGGTGCGGATTTAGTGTTTGCATGGCCGAACGCTGAGATTGCTGTTATGGGACCGGATGGCGCGGCTAACATTATTTTTGCCAAAGAAATAAAAGAGAGTGATGACCCTGAGGCGACACGACAGGCAAAAATTGCAGAATACAGGGCGAAATTTGCCAATCCTTATGTTGCAGCCGGGCTTGGTATGGTCGATGATGTCATTGAACCAAGAGAAACAAGACAAGCGCTGATTAAGTCATTGGACATGTTAAAGAATAAAACGGAGGAAAGACCGAAGAAAAAACATGGAAATATGCCATTATAAGTGGTATGAATTGACTTATTCGTTCATTTTATATATTCTTAATCACGCAAAGTAAAGAGTGATAAGGACTAAATTACAAATACTATTTAACAGGAATGGGATTACCTAAGGAGGAAAACAAAATGACAGCAGTCGATCAGGAACGGATTTTGAATGAGTTTTTGGAGCTTGTCCAAATCGACTCTGAGACTAAGCACGAAGAAGAGATTTCCAATATATTAAAAAAGAAATTTTCAGATTTAGGCCTGGAAATCACTGAAGATCAGGCAAAGGAAAAAACAGGTTTTGGTTCAAATAATTTAATATGTACATTAAAAGGTACCAAGCCTGAAGCGGAACCGATTTATTTCACTTCACATATGGATACTGTTGCCCCAGGTAAAGGCGTGAAACCTTCTGTCAAGGATGGGTATATCGTATCTGATGGAACCACTGTCCTGGGAGCGGATGATAAAACAGGGCTTGCAGTGATGTTTGAAGCCATTCGCAATATAAAAGAAAATAACATTGAACATGGAGATATCCAATTTGTCATTACAGTAGGAGAGGAATCGGGATTAGTGGGATCTAAAGCTTTGGATTCTTCACTAGTCAAAGCCAAATATGGGTACGCTCTTGACAGTGATGGTCAGGTAGGGGATGTTGTCATAGCTGCGCCGACCCAGGCGAAGGTTAATGCAGACATTATTGGCAAAAAGGCTCATGCTGGTGTGGCACCTGAAAAGGGAGTTTCGGCTATCACCATTGCTGCAAAGGCTATTGCCAAAATGCCTCTTGGCCGAATTGATGAGGAAACAACTGCTAATATTGGCCGATTTGAAGGCGGCGGGGCTACGAATGTTGTTGCAGACCATGTAGCTATTTCCGCAGAGGCTCGCTCTCTTCAAAAAGAAAAAATGGAAGAACAGGTCGAGAAAATGAAAACGGCTTTTGAAGAAACGGCAGAAAAAATGGGTGGAAAAGCAGAAGTCGAAGTAAAAGTCGCTTACCCGGGATTCAAGCATAAAGAAGACGATCAGATTGTTCAAGTGGTGAAAAGTGCTGCCGAAAAAATTGGTCGTTCAAGTACTCCCCGTAAAAGTGGCGGTGGAAGTGATGCCAATGTTATCTCAGGATATGGGATTCCTACAGTAAACCTTGCTGTTGGTTATGAAGAAATTCATACAACAGATGAACGCATGCCGGTCAGCGAATTGGTCAATGCTGCAGAACTGGTCGCGGCGATTATAGAAGAAGCTGCAAAATAATTGACTGTATAAAAAACAAGTATGTGACATTCTGGTCATGTACTTGTTTTTTGTGGTTTGACCAAATTAAACCTGAAAAAAAATATGTTATAATGAACAAAGAACAAATGTTTTGTAAGCAGGTGTTAGGATGTCAAATCGCTTCCCTACGAAGGGTCGAATTATTTTTCATGTGGATATGAACAGCTTTTATGCCTCAGTTGAAGCGGCTTACAATCCTGATCTTAAGGGAAAGCCTTTAGCGATAGCCGGTAACCCCGAGCATCGAAAAGGGATTATTGTAACCAGCAGTTATGAGGCAAGAGCAAAAGGAGTCAAAACAACAATGCCTTTATGGCAGGCAAAGGAATTATGCCCGGAATTAATTGTAAAAACACCGAACTTTGACCGCTACCGTGAAGCATCACGCAATATGTTTGCTATTTTGGCTGACATCACACCTTATATCCAGCCTGTATCCATTGATGAGGGTTACATGGATATTACGGAATGTGCTGATTTGGGAACACCTTTGGAAATTGCCGAACGGATACAAATGAAAATCAAAGATGAGCTGGATTTGCCCTGCAGTATTGGAATTGCTCCCAATAAGTTTCTCGCTAAAATGGCCTCCGATATGAAAAAGCCAATGGGAATAACCGTTCTCAGAAAACGGGAACTGGAAGAAAAATTATGGCCTTTACCGATTGAAGAGATGTATGGGGTAGGAAAGAAAACCGCTGTAAAGCTGCAAAATTTAAAGATTAATACGATTGGTGACTTGGCTGCCTATGATGTCTATCAGCTGAAAACATTATTAGGGGTCAATGGAGAAAGATTGAAAAATCGGGCCAATGGCTATGACCCAACTCCAGTTGATCCTGATGCAGTCAGTATTTTTAAAAGTATAGGAAATTCACAGACGCTTCCCCATGATACGACTGATGAACGGGAAATTGATCGTCTTTTATATTCCTTGTCTGAAAAAGTCTCTGAACGTATGCAGCGGAAATCTGTGGTTTCAGAAAATATACAGGTGATGATACGTTACCATGACAGGAAGACCATCACCCGCAGTCAACAGCTCCATGATTATGTTGAATTAAAGGATGAAATCTTTAGTATTTCCTCCGAGCTTTTTTATGCCAACTGGAATGGTTCACCTATTCGTTTGTTAGGAGTTACTGCCCAGCAGCTGACCGAGAAGGATGAAATCACAAAGCAGCTCGATTTATTTACCTATGAAAACGAGGCAAAAAATGAAAAGCTGTATCAGGTTGTGGACGATTTATCAGAGAAATATGGAAAAGATGTGTTTAAGAAAACCATGGCTAATGATAACAGGCAGTCTATTTCTACTAGCTTTCAGAAGGATTTTTTAGATGATTTTAAGCATAAGTAGAACCCCATGCTGGTTATAAACCATATACCAATTGGGGTTCTGTTTCGTTATTGATTCGATACTTGTTGTTTAAAGTCTTCTAACTTCTCGGTAACTTCTTCACTTAAGGATTTCATCTTCTCAATATCAGGATTTTCTTTTTGGGCCTCAGCCATTAATGGATATAGGCTTCTCTCGATGTTTGCATAAGCATCAGGATCCAGCTCTTCCACCTGTTTTTCAATCTCATCCCAATTTTTTTCGAGAACTTCTCCTTTTTCATTGATTGTCCTTACCTCATCTGGTGTTTCCTCAATGACTTTCTCTAACTCATCTACAGAAGTGAGCACCGTATCTAAATGAGTGACTAAGTTTCTTTCCTCTTCATTCGCTACCCCAACAGCTTCTGTGTCTTCTGTTTCCATCTGGTGATCACCCGTCTGACTTGGCTGCTCGTTCCCACTTGTGGAAAAGCCGACAAGGATAGCAGCAAGAAGCAGAAGTGTTCCTGTGATGTACAATACTTTATTCATAAATCCACCTCCTATTACCTTTATATCCAGTTTTTCCCCGATACCTATTTTTAAACAAAAAATGACAATTCTTATGTAAGAAGTCACCCTGTTGAATAGGAATATGAAGGTCTTTTTTACCCAATATTTTCTCAATCCTTATTGAAGTAAAGGAAGGTAGGTATTAACGTCTATTTTCTCAATAGTTCAAAAGGATTAATTTATTAAATAATCTTTACAATTTTCGTAATGTTCAAGTATAATACCTTCATTCAGTAAATTTTTATTAGTGATAATTATTAAAATTTACTGACTATTGATCAGTTTTGACAAACAGGGGGTAAAAAGACATGAAGAGAAAAAATTGGCTGCTGTTGCTTTTGCTTGGTCTATTTTTGAGTGTAGTCGCAGCTTGTTCTGACGAAAACACAGAGGAGGCTGGAACTACAGATTCTGAAAGTTCTTCTGATAGTGATGAGGGACAAGTACTTAATTTCACAACAAATGTAGCGATCGCTTCCATGGATCCATCGATTACTACAGATGAGGCCTCATTTAATAACTTATCGGCTACAATGGAAGGTTTGTATCGCTTAGGTGAAGATGGAGAAACCGAACCGGGAATTGCCAAGGAACACAAAGTAAGTAAAGATGGGAAGACCTGGACATTCACATTACGTGAGGATGCGAAATGGTCAAATGGAGATTCTGTAACCGCACATGATTTTGTTTTTTCATGGAGAAGAGCTGTTAATCCGGATACAGGTTCTGAGTATGGCCCGTATATGATGAATGGGGTTATTAAAAATGCAACCGCTGTAAGCAGTGGAGACCTCCCTGTAGAAGATCTTGGTGTTTCTGCAAAAGATGATTATACGCTCGTTGTTGAATTAGAAAATCCAACTCCATACTTTGAATCTTTAACAACATTCGGTACGTTTTTCCCTTTAAATCAATCCTTTGTTGAAGAACAGGGAGAAGATTTTGCATTAAGCGCAGATTCATTACTGTCCAATGGGCCATACAAGATGGCAAACTGGGAAAGCACAAGTACATCATGGGATCTTGTAAAAAATGAAAACTATTGGGATAAAGAAGCCGTTAAAATGGATAAGTTAACCTTTGAAGTCGTAAAGGATCCACAAACAGGTGTAAATTTATATGAACAGGGAAATGTTGACCGAATCGACTTAACTTCATCTCTGGTGGATCAATATCAATCTCATGACGATTATAAGGTGACGCCTGATACCTTTGTTTATTTTATTAAGTTCAATCAAAAAGCGAACGATGTGCTGGCCAATCGCAATATTCGTGCTGCGATGAGCAGAGCATTTAATAAACAGGCTTTGGTTGATGAAATTTTAAATAATGGGTCTATCGTTGCCAATGGCCTTGTTCCTGCTGATTTCACGCCACTTCCTGAAACAGGAGAAGATTTCCGTGCAGCAAATGGAGACCTTGTTACCTACGATGTGGAAAAAGCGAAAGAATTATGGAATCAAGGATTGGATGAACTAGGTAAAGAAGAAATTGAGCTGGAACTCCTGACTGATGATGATGAGACAACAAAATTAATGGTAGAGTACATTGCGAACCAGCTGGAAGAAAATCTGCCTGGACTTACCATTGATTTAAAACGTGTACCGAAAGAACAGCGTCTTGATCTTGATACGAATATGAATTATGAAGTTCAGGTATCCAGATGGGGACCGGATTTCCTTGATCCTTATACGTATATGAATCTATGGACAACAGAGAGTGGAAATAACAACATGGGTTACTCCAACCCTGAATATGACCAGTTGGTAAAAGAAACAGGCACCAAATATGCTCAGGATAATGTTGCCCGTTACGAAAACTTCCTGGAAGCAGAAAAGGTTCTATTTGAAGATGCTGCGATTGCACCTATTTATCAGGCATCAAGAGCACAGCTGGTTTCTCCAAGAGTAGAAGGAGTATACGTAAATCCATTTGGTGCTACGTATGAGTATAAGTATGCAAACGTTGGTTCAGCAGAGTAATCTAAATATATGATTTCAACTGATAAAAGGCTGTATCTCATTATGATGGGATACGGTCTTTTTGCTGTCCAGGAAGGTTTAAAGTAGCAGATTTGTGAATGAAAGAACAAGTATGGAGTATCCCAAATAGACAGCTTGTTTGTTGACTGATAAACTATAAAGAATAGGCAATAATGTTGAGATTGAATGGTATGAATGAGAGGAATGTTAATATGAGCAAAACAGTAGTTTTAGCGGAAAAACCTTCAGTAGGACGGGATATTGCAAGAGTTTTAAATTGTAAGAAAAAAGGAAACGGCTTCTTTGAAGGTACTAAATATATAGTAACCTGGGCACTGGGGCACTTGGTTACACTGGCAGATCCTGCTGTGTACGATGACAAGTATAAGGAGTGGAAAATGGAGGATCTTCCTATGCTTCCAAATCGTCTGAAGCTTGTGGTTATGAAAAAGACAGGAAAACAATTCAGTACAGTGAAACAGCAATTAAATCGTAAGGATGTAAATGATATTGTCATTGCAACGGATGCTGGCAGGGAAGGAGAACTGGTGGCCCGCTGGATTATTGAGAAGGCACGGGTAAAAAAGCCAATCAAACGGTTATGGATCTCATCAGTTACTGATAAAGCCATTCGTGATGGATTCAAAAATTTAAAAAACGGCAGACAATATGAAAATTTATATGCATCCGCTCAGGCCAGGGCAGAAGCAGATTGGTATGTAGGATTAAATGCGACACGTGCGTTAACAACAAAATTTAACGCCCAGCTATCCAGTGGACGTGTTCAGACGCCGACTTTAGCGATGATTGCCAAAAGGGAAGAGGAAATTAAGCAGTTTAAGCCCCGTACTTTCTATGGAATACAGGCTTCTTCACCTAAAGGAATAACATTTACATGGCAGGATCATAAATCTAATAACTCTCGCATTTTTTCAAGAGAGACAGCCGATAAATTGATGGAGAAAGTAGACCATCAGCCTGCCGACATCACAAACGTCGAAACAAAACAGAAGAAAAGCTTTGCTCCACAGCTGTATGATTTAACAGAGCTTCAAAGGGATGCGAACCGTATATTTGGATTTTCTGGTAAGGAAACCTTATCTGCCATGCAAAAGCTTTATGAGCAGCATAAAGTGTTAACTTATCCAAGAACCGATTCCAGGCACCTATCCACAGATATCGTTCCTACCTTAAAAGATCGAATTAAGGCATGCAGTGTGGATGAATATAAAACGATTGTCAATCAGCTTTTACAAAAGAATATTAAACCAAATAAGCACTTTGTGGATGATCGAAAGGTGTCCGATCACCATGCGATTATTCCTACCGAGCAGCGAGTGCATCTGAGTGATTTAAATTCTAACGAACGGAAAATCTATGACCTGGTTGTCAAAAGATTCTTAGCTGTTCTGTCCGATCCATTTGAATATGAACAGCGGACGATAACGGCGAAAATCGGAAATGAAACATTTGTGGCCAAAGGAAAGTCGATAAAAAAATCAGGTTGGAAGAACATTTATCAAAATCAGCAGGATGATCGTGATGAACAGTTCGAACAACACATCCCTGAGCTTAAACAAGGCGATCACATCAAAAACATTACGATTCATCAGACGACTGGTGAAACAAAGCCTCCTGAGCACTTTACAGAAGGAAGTCTGCTTCAGGCTATGGAAAATCCCGTGAAATTTATGGAGCAGAAGGACGAGAAATTAGCAAAGACCATGAATCAAACCGGCGGACTGGGAACAGTAGCCACCCGCGCGGACATTATTGAAAAGCTATTTAACAACTACTATATCGAGAAAAAAGGAAAATACATTACTTTAACAGCTAAAGGAAAGCAGCTATTAGATCTGGTTCCTTCTGATTTACGCTCTCCGGCATTAACCGCTGAGTGGGAACAGAAGCTGTCTGCAATTGAAAAAGGAAAACTTAATAAGCAGGAATTTATTAAAGATATGAAGGACTATGCGGCATCGGTTGTAAAGGAAATAAAAAACAGTGATGCCAAGTATAAGCACCACAATATAACAGGAACCAAGTGTCCTGATTGTGGTAAGCAAATGCTTGAAGTCAATACGAAAAAGGGTAGAATGCTCGTCTGCCAGGATCGTTCATGCGGTCATAAAAAAAATATTGCGAAACAGACCAATGCAAGATGCCCGAACTGTCATAAAAAACTGGAACTTCGTGGTGAAGGAGAAGGACAGATCTTTGTATGTAAATGCGGTCATCGTGAAAAGCTTTCAACGTTTAACGAGAGAAAGAGAAAAGAAAAGCAAAATAAAGCATCGAAAAAAGATGTACAGAAATATATGAAAAAACAGCAAAATGACGAATTTACCAATCCGGCATTAGCGGAAGCTTTAGCAAAACTGAAAAAAGAGTAGATGATAAAACACCTCTAAATTGCAAAGAAGCAATTTAGAGGTGTTTTATGTTTTAAATCTATTCGGCCAGTCTTCGTCTTATCCCGCGCATGACCTGAACAGTCGCCTCCGCTTTTCTGTTAAAAATGCAGGCCGCATTCGGTTTTGTTCAGGCCGGCCCATCTGCCTTCCCTGGAGTCTGCGCCATTTTTAGTTGGGGAGGTGCAATATGTACAGCCAATGCTTGGATAATTCTGATCATGCAGTTCATTGTAGGGGACGCCGTTGGATTTAATATAATCCCAGATTTCATCCCAGGTCCAATGGATAAGGGGACACAATTTAATGGATTGAAATTTATCGTCTTTATTCACAAAATTAGTATTTGCACGTAAAGGAGACTGATCCCTTCGTAATCCAGAGATCCATGCCCTGGTATTGGATAACACATCCTTTAGAGGATCAATTTTCCGAATTTGACAGCATAAATCCGGGTTCTTTTCCCAGAGTCTGTCCCCATGCTTCTCAGCTTGCTCTTCAGGTGTTAATCGAGGTTTTACGAATTCAATCGTCAGCTTTGGATATTTCTTTTTTACTTCATCTATTAATTGATAGGTTTCCTTAAAATGAAAGTCTGTATCTAAAAATACAAGCTTAGCATCAGGCTTTATCTGATAAATCATATCTATAAGAACCATAGATTCCGCACCAAAACTGCAGGAATAAATTAAGTCATCACCAAACATATCATAACCCCAACGAATAACCTCAGTCGCTGTTTTCCCGTTTAAGGAATTATGGAGCTGCTGATAGTCTGAATCTGTAAGTGAATCATAAGATAAATATTTAGACTGTAGCACATTTACACCTCTCATGAAAATAACGGTAGTATCCTTCTATAAAGAATATCTTTTCCTCTAATATTCTGTCAAATGAAGTAATCAGATTACAGGTCATAATCAATAATTAAATATATCATTCATGGTATAATCAGTTATTAGAAGATTAATGTCTGGAGTGATTCGTGATGGGAAAATGGTTTCCAACGTTTTATGATTTTGCCATGAAACCCCTGGAAAAAAGAAGATTTAAGAGGATAAGAAGAAATTTACTTTCCCAAGCAACAGGTAGAGTGTTGGAAATTGGTTTTGGGACCGGCGTAAATTTCCCTTATTATAAAAATGCTGACCGTGTTGATGCCATTGAACCGAACCCCCGCATGATTGAACGGTCACAAAAAAATCTGATGAAATCGAACGCAGCAATAACAACCTTTACATCCAGTGCAGAACAGCTTCCTTTTTCGGATAACAGCTTTGATACAGTTGTGGCAACCCTTGTATTTTGTACGATACCTGATCCTCACCAGGCAATGAAGGAAATCCTGAGGGTAAGTAAACCTGGAGCCGCGCTTCTGTTCTTGGAGCATGTAAAATTAGACCAGCCTGGCCTGGCAAAAGCTCAGGAGGTCCTTACCCCCATTTGGAAAAAGGTATGTGACGGTTGTCATCTGGACCGTGATACGTTAGGCATGATTAAAACGTATGACGTAACAATCAAAAACGTTCAGGAATATTATAAAGGGTTGTTTTTAACCATAACCTGCTTAAACGATAAATAAACAAAAGCACCTGGGTTAGACCAGGTGCTTTTCTTAGTGCATAGGGAAAAAGATTAATTGGATTAGGAAGAGAATGGCAAACAGATAAAGTATCCAGTGAACATTCTTTCCCTGACCCTTAACAAGCTTTAAAAGGGGGTAGGTAATAAACCCGACTGCAATTCCCGTTGCTATGCTGGATGTTAGAGGCATGGTTAAAATGATGGCGAACGTAGGAAATGCTTCTATAAAGTTCTTCCATTCTACTTGTGATAACCCCTGCATCATATAAAAGCCTACAATAATCAGTACAGGTGCAGTAATAGCTGATAGACTGGAAACGGCCTCGACAACAGGAGAGAAAAACATAGCCGCGAAAAATAATAGAGCGACAACCAGTGATGTTAATCCTGTTCGTCCACCAGCACCAACTCCTGAAGCCGATTCAACATAAGCCGTGGAAGGACTCGTACCAAATGTGGAGCCTACGGTTGTCGCAATCGCATCCGCCATAAAGGCAGATTTAGCCTTAGGGAGCTTTCCGTCCTTCATAAGCCCCGCTTGTTCTGTTACCCCAATAAGAGTGCCAGTCGTATCAAACAAGGTGATAAGAAGAAATACAAAAACCGTTGCATAAAGCCCTTGAGTAAAGACACCGGCAATATTTAAATCAAAAAATACCGGGGCAGGGGGCAAGGAAAAGAATCCATTTTGAAATTCCAGATGACCGGTAAAATAGCCGATAACTCCTGTGAAAATCATTCCGAAAAATAAAGCTCCTTTGATATCCAGTGCAATCAAAATTAATGTTACAAACAACCCTGCAATACTAAGGAGAGTGACAGGACTTGTTAAATCACCTAATGCTACAAGATTTGCGGGGTTTGCCACTACGATTCCTGACATTCGTAAACCGAGAAACGCAATAAATAAGCCGATTCCAGCTGTAATTCCGAACTTAAGAGAGGCAGGAATTGCTTCAATGAGCATTTCTCTTACTTTAGTTAAGCTTAATAGAATAAACAAAATACCTGCCAGAAAGACAGTGCCCAATATCGTTTGATAGGTGAGCCCCTGTACCCCGGCAACCGTTGCAAAGTACGCGTTTAACCCCATACCGGGCGCTATTGCGATTGGGAAATTGGCGAATAAAGCCATAATAAGTGTACCGATTCCTGCTGAGATAATCGTAGCCATAAAGACTTGATCAAACGGAATTCCGGCAGCCTGAAGTATACTAGGGTTGACAAAGATAATATAGACCATCGTCAGGAAGGTTGTGAACCCTGCTGTTATTTCGGTTCGTGTATTTGTTCCATTTTTTTCAAGATTAAATTGTAGATTCATAATATCACCAATCTCTTTTCCGTATAATTTAACCAACGATTCCTATAATATTCGTTTTCTATTAAAATTTCAAGGGTCAATTCTTTTGGATTACCAAAAAATCCGGAAAGCCAGTACCATTGGTAGTAGCTTCCCGGATTATCATATACGTATATAAAATTTCAATGAATTTTATTTTTTCTTCATCAAATTACGCAGTATTCGTAAGCCGAGCTTTGATCCCGGATAACGGAAGGCCAGATCAAAGGCTGTTGTCTGCTTCAGGACGCTTTTATGATGAGAAAATGTATCAAAGGATGCTTTGCCATGATAGCTCCCCATCCCGCTCGTGCCTACACCGCCAAACGGAAGATAAGGGTTGGCTAGATGCATCAGAGTGTCATTGATACAACCGCCGCCGTACGTAATGTTTTTAATCATCCACTCTTGATTGGTGGTATTCTCTGAGAAGTAGTACAAAGCAAGGGGTCTTGATGCATTCTTGACCTCTTCCTTCACTTCACGCAACTGATTAAACGTAAAAATAGGGAGGATAGGTCCGAAAATCTCCTCCTGCATAACCGGGTCATCCCATGTTTGATCTTCCAGTAATGTAGGACTGATCATGAGCTTGCTTTCATCTGTATCTCCACCAAACACGACATTCTGTTCATTCAGAAACCCCTTTAGGCGGTTAAAATGTCTATCGTTTACGATTCGGGTGTAATCTTGATTTTCAATAGGATTTTCCCCATACAATTTCTTTACTTCATTTTTAAATCGTTCGAGAAACGCATCCTTAACGTCTTCATGTACATATAAGTAATCTGGTGCGACACATGTCTGGCCTGCATTCGTAAATTTTCCCCAGGCAATTCGTTTTGCTGCAAGGTCAAGCTTTGCATCGCGGTCAACGATACAAGGGCTCTTTCCACCTAACTCCAACGTTACCGGTGTTAAATGCTTACTTGCTTTCTCCATCACAATTTTACCAACGGGTTCACTGCCGGTAAAAAAGATATAATCGAAACGTTCATTAAGAAGCTCTTCACTTACCTCTTTATCTCCTTCGATGACCGTTACAAAATTTGCATCAAATGTCTCTTTAATCATATGACGTATTAAGCTGGAAACGTTAGGAGTAAATTCAGATGGTTTAATGACAGCGCAATTCCCGGCAGCAATAGCCCCAATTAAAGGTGCCAGTGTTAAATGAACGGGATAGTTCCAGGGACCAATAATCAGGGAAACCCCATAAGGTTCTTTATAAATAAAGCTTTTGGAGCCCTTATGAGTGAGAGGAGTTTTCACCTTTTTCGGACGCATCCATTCACCAAAAAATTTCATCGTTTCGGTGAGCTCTGTAAACAGAAAGCCCATTTCTGTAACAAATACTTCATACTCTGATTTATTTAAATCCTGTTTTAAAGCATGGTAAATATCCTTTTCATACCGTTCCAGCATACGCTTCATTTTTTCAAGCTGATGTTTACGAAAGGTATAGGTGAAGGTTTTGCTGCCTTCGTACATTTCCCTTTGCTTTTGGACGATTTCGCTGATGTTCATAGTACCCCTCCTAAACGTTCACCTGGTCAAAGTCATTTACTATTGTCGTGTTCGGAAAAACATTTGCAGCTCCTTCCAATAGCTGAGGGATATCTTCCTCAAGATACCGTGATGAAATATGGGTCAGGAGCAACCTGCCGACTTTAGCTTCTGCTGCGAGCGTGGCTGCCTGTTTCGTTGAAGAATGATAATATTCATAGGCGAGCTGCTCATCTTCTGCTCCAAACGTAGCTTCATGTATAAGGACATCAGCATGTTCGACAAATTCAGCATAAGCTTTTGAATAGCGGGTATCCCCGAATATACAAACGGTTTTTCCTTTTTTTGGTGGCCCTGTAAATTCCTCCCGATGAATCATCCGTCCATCAGGAAGAGTAACTTTAGGGTTTTCTTTAATCTGCTTATACAGAGGTCCCGGTTCAATGCCTGCACTTTTTAATTTATCCGGCTGAAGCTCACCAATCTTATCCTTTTCTTCAATACGGTAACCATAGGATGATACTCCATGATCGAGCCTGCGGACTTTCACCCTGAATTGCTCATCTTCAAAAAGGATGCCTTCTTCATTTATCTCATGAAAATGAATGTTATATTTTAAGTGGGTTTGACTAATGGCCAGAGAGGTTTGAACAAATTCCTTAATTCCCGGTGGTCCGTATAGTTCAACCGTTGATTCACCACCTTGAAAGGAACGGCTCCCCAACAGGCCTGGTAAGCCAAAAATATGATCGCCGTGTAAGTGGGTTATAAAAATTTTTTCGATTTTACCTGGTTTTATATGGGTATGCAAAATTTGATGCTGGGTTGATTCTCCGCAATCAAACAGCCAGACAGAACCCCTTTCCTGGAGGAGCTTCAAAGCAATTGATGACACATTTCGTTGTTTGGAGGGTACGCCGGCACCTGTTCCAAGAAAAAATAATTCCATATAAAAAAACCTCCTCCATAAAGTGAAACTTCCATCAGTGGGGGGGCTCCATCCCCCTCTGATGGTTAGTTGAACTTATCAGGAATTTAAAATAATCAACGCCAGCCACGCTTATATTGTGCAGGTGCTTCGATCGTTTCTCCCAGCTCATCAGCTGCTTGTTTTGGCCAATAGGGATTGCGTAAAAAGGCCCGGGCAAGGAAAACGAGATCAGCACGTTCGTTTTGCAAGATTTCTTCTGCCTGTACTCCACGGGAAATGAGGCCAACTGCACCTGTCGGAATGTCCGCTCCTCTGCGGATCTCTTCTGCATATGTAACCTGATAACCCGGGTAGGAAGGGACCTTTACAGGAATCACCCCGCCGGAGCTGCAGTCAATCAAATCGATGCCCTGCTGCTTCATTTCCTTTGCAAAGTATATAAAATCTTCCTTTTGATTACCATTCTCATCATATTCATTAGCTGAAATTCTCACAAATAATGGAGCCTTCCAAACCTCTTTTACGGCATCAATAATCTCACGCAGGAAACGGTAGCGATTCTCCGTTGATCCCCCGTATTTATCCGTGCGCTTATTAGTTAATGGTGACAAAAACTGATTAATTAAATACCCATGGGCGCCATGAATTTCGATTATATCAAAACCGGCTTTCTTAGCCCGCATAGCTCCATTCCTGAAGGCTTTTACAGCGTCATCAATAGCGGCCTGGTCCATTTCCACAGGTGTTTGATAGTCATCGCTGAATGCCATAGGGGAGGATGAATAAATTTCTGATGGCAGACCTGCTTTACGTCCGGCATGCCCCAGTTGAATCGCAGCTTTTGCTCCATGTCGATGAACCGCTTCCGTAATCTGCAGCAGACCATCAATGTGTTCATCCTCCCAAATGCCTAAGTCATTCAGGGATATGCGGCCTTCAGGTTTAACCGCTGTAGACTCGACCATGATCAAGCCGGCCTGCCCAACTGCACGGCTTTCATAGTGCGTGATATGGAAGGGCTGAACTTTCCCATCCTGAGATACAACAGAGTACATACACATTGGTGACATAACAATGCGGTTCTTTAGTGTTACATCCCCGATGGTGAATGGTGTGAATAACTTGGCAGACATATGATAACCCCCTATATGTAATGGTAAATCTTTATGTTTTGGTTCTGTATATTCTGTTTTTGCCACTTGGATTGAAAGGTAGTGTGCAGGATGGTTTTA
This sequence comes from Salinibacillus aidingensis, assembly GCF_039522525.1. Taxonomy (GTDB): domain Bacteria; phylum Bacillota; class Bacilli; order Bacillales; family Alkalibacillaceae; genus Salinibacillus; species Salinibacillus aidingensis. The sequence goes on along the minus strand of NZ_BAAADO010000001.1, from coordinate 271,116 downwards.
TTTTACTGAAAAAATAACGAATATGAAAAGGACCTGCTTACCTTCTTCTTTGAAAAGGATGGATTCGTTTGGATGTCCGTTCGTTCGGAAGGCTGGACCGTTGCTTTAAGGCGAAATCTGGAACATCCGTGAACAGGCCTGCACATTTGAATTTATAACACCGGTCCATTTGTGCTGGTCGGTTAACCGTAAACACACGCAAGTCCAGTCCGGTTTTCCGGCACTCTTCTACTAATTGTGAGGAAAGGATTCGATATTTGATATGTAATCCATTACAGCCGATGGACCGGGTAAATTGAGTTAATCGCCGTATTTTACTTGTCGTGAGAAATGCGGTGTTGGCAGCTGGGTCAAGTTTGTACATCCGTTCCATACTTTTCGGATTGAAGCTGGAAAAAACGGTTCTCTCCAGCAGACCATAATCCTTAACCATGTTATATACAATACTCTCCAGATTTTTATAATCAATCACATTGTTTTTTAACTCCAAATTCAGTTTCAAAGATTTTGGAGAAATCCATTGTAAGAATTTTTCTAATGTTACAATAGATGTATTCGTGAAGGATGAAGAAAACCAGGAACCTGCATCCAGCTGAATGATTTCCTGTAATGTGTAATCCTGTACAAATCCAATTCCATTTGTTGTTCTCCTTACATTTTCATCATGGATAAGAACAGGGATATGATCTTTCGTCAATTGTACATCGGTTTCAATACCATCTGCATTCATTTCATATGCAAGTTCAAAAGCTGGCATTGTGTTCTCTGGAGCATATTGGGATGCGCCTCGATGTGCGAATATCCTGGTTTTCATTTTTTTCACCCTTTCCAAAATGTTTCAACAGTGGGGCGTAGGAAACTCTTTTTTGATTGTGGGAGATTTCAAAGGAAAAGTCAATATCATTTTTGAAGGGAGAGCCTGACATGAAGAAATGGCAGACCAAAGAGCAATTAACGGATCTGTTGTGTACACTTGTTGATTATCCAAGTATTACCGGTTCTGATGCTGAAATTGCGGTTGTGCAGTATATTCATCATTTATTATCCGAACGAACGTACTTTCAGGATCATCCTGAGCATTTATCTTTGGATCCCCTGGATGATGGCAGACAGCTATTATCCGCCTTGGTAAAAAAAGATTCAGGTACCCGGGATACCCTGGTATTCATCAGTCACATTGATGTGGTTGATGTGGAGGACTATGGGCCTTACGTAAATCTTGCTTTTCGGCCGAAAGAGTTAACGGCGGAACTTTATAAAAACCTGAATCAGTTACCTAAGGATGCTCAACAGGATATACAAACAGGAAACTGGCTGTTCGGACGGGGAACAATGGATATGAAAGCCGGCTTAACTCTACAACTGTCCATGTTGGAAAAAGCAATGAACGGACAGTTCACCGGTAACCTCCTTTTACTGGCCGTTCCGGACGAAGAGGCTAATTCATCAGGAATGCTTGCCGCTCTTCCTGTTTTAAAAAAATGGAAGGAAGCAGAAGGTCTTCGCTTTAAAGCTGGTTTGAATTGTGAGCCTGTATTTCGCAGGCATCCAGGCGATGAGGGGTATTACATTTATAAGGGTTCCATTGGAAAAGTGCTGCCTGGATTTTATTGCTATGGGAAGGAAACGCATGCAGGTGAACCTTTTAATGGCATTAATGCAAACCTCATGATTAGTTATTTAAATCAGGAACTTGAGCTTCAGGAGGACTTTATTGAAACAGCAGGCGATGAAACCACACCACCGCCTGTTAGTCTGATGAACCGGGACTTAAAGGAAAAATATTCGGTACAGACACCGTTATCTGCCATTTCGATGTATAACGTTTTATTTATGAAGCAAAGCATTCAGGATATGACCAATAAACTTCTTCAAGCAGCTAATCGGGCGAAGGAGCAGATCGAAAAGCATTATGAGCGTAAGGCTTCGGCTTTTTCCAACAGGTCCAGGAACCATTTTCATTCTGATCTGTACGTACGTGTTATGCTTTATGAAGGCTTATATAAAGAAGCAGTTGACAGACATGGGGAGCAGGAAGTATTAAGACGTCAAAACTTGCTCATGAATAATCGGGAGGAAGGTGATCGGGATTTTTCCACTCTCCTTGTGCAGGATTTGGCCTACTTATGTAAAGACCTGGCTCCGATGATGGTTTTGTTCTACAGTCCGCCATTTTATCCGTCTGTTTCTTCAAAGGGTCATCCGCTTATTGAGGATGTACTTGATTTCGTTCAGCAACTTTTCCATGAAAGACACCAAATGGCTGTTGAATCTATTGAATTTTTCCCGGGTCTTTCGGATTTAAGCTTTATCGGGCCAATGACGTCCGAACAAAAAACCAGACAATTAAAAATGAATATGCCTATTGATGAAAAGGGGTATACGTTTGACCACGACGCATTACATGAAATAACCATGCCTGTTTTAAATATAGGGCCTTTCGGGAAGGATCCCCATCAATGGACAGAAAGATTGGAACTCACTTACTCATTTGACGTATTGCCAGACGTATTAACTCATGGGATTGAACGCATTTTTTACCAAACAGGCAATATGAAAAATGACAAATCGGTAAAAGAGGAGTAAAATAAATAAATGAATACTCATTCAGTATAGTTTTTGCTTGGAGGTCAGGACATGATTAAAACAGAAAAAGTGTATCAAATAACCGTCCCAACACCGTTTCCAGTTGGCGATGTGCATATGTATTTATTAAAAGGAGAGACGTTGTCCTTAATTGATGCAGGAGTAAATACTGATGAAGCCTGGGAAGCTTTTCAGGATCAAATCAAACAGACCGGGTATTCGCTCAGGGATATTGAACAAATTATTTTAACCCACCATCATCCGGACCATACTGGGCTGGTCAGTCGTTTTGATCATGTTCAGAATGTTTATGCACACTCCCTTGTGCAAAAATGGCTTACAAAAGATCAGGATTATTTTGAGCGATATTTCCAGTTTTTTGAGGACTCCTATAAGACCTGGGGAGTGCCGGATCGTTTCCAGGCTGTACTTAAAGCCATAAAAAGCAATCAGCATTTAGCCGGTGAAGGACAACTAACCGGTTTTCTGAAGGATCAGGATCCATTGCCTGGTCATGAGGACTGGACTGTTCTGGAGACTCCAGGTCATGCACAAAGTCATTTATCCTTTTATAATCCGGCTACTCATGATCTGATGACCGGGGATCACACGTTATATCATATTTCTTCCAATCCATTACTGGAACCGCCGATAGAAAAGCATCAGCCCCGTCCAAAGCCTATGCTGCAATACCGGGAATCGATGGAAAAAATGCTTACTTATGAAGTGAATCAGGTTTACCCTGGACATGGTCCTATGTTTCAACAGGTAGATACCATAATAAGAGAACGCTTAAAAAGGCAGGAAAAAAGAGCCGAAAAAGTTTATTTCCTGCTAGAGGATGGTCCATTGACACCATTTGAAGTATGTCAGAGACTATTTCCAAAGAAGTTTGAGACCCAGTTCGAATTAACATTATCAGAAACAATGGCTCAATTGGATTACTTAGAATCGATTAACAAAGTAAAAATAGAACAACACGAAAATCAAATGACTTATAGAAAAGCGTAGGCGACTGTTTAGGTCATGCGGGATAAGACGAAGACATGGAGTGGCGCGGGTTTGGCCACGGAATGGCTTTGGCTTATATCCGCCTTGACCTAGGAGCCGTAGCTGGACAAAGAAAAGCGTAGGCGACTGTTTAGGCCCGGGAGCCGCAGATTGACAATGAGAAAGTAAGGGTTGATTGCATGATCAATGGAAAACGAATCGTCATCACAGGAGCATCGAGCGGAATTGGAAGCAGGATAGCGTGGCATGTAGCGGAGAATGGCGGCTTTCCTATTCTTGTAGCTCGTTCCCGTGATAAATTACAGAAAATAACAGAGGAGATCAGGCAGAATAATTCACTTGATGCGGATTATTACGTTTGCGACGTAGGGAACGGGGAGGAATGGCAGGGAACGATGAACCAGATTGTTGAGGACTTTGGACAAATCCATGTCCTCATTAATAATGCTGGCTTTGGTTTATTCCAGCCTGTTTCCGATATGAAATTGACCGAGTTTGAAAATATGTACCGAGTCAATGTGTATGCCCTTATCCAGGCCTCCCAATTTTTTGCTTCCCACATGGCTGAGTTTGGCGAAGGTCACATTATGAACATTGCGTCTCAGGCTGGTAAGATGGCCACGCCCAAAGCAGCGGGTTATGCAGCAACCAAGCATGCGGTCGTAGGCTTTACTCATGGTCTTCGGATGGAAGTGGAAAAGCAGGGAGTCTCGGTGACAGCTGTCAATTTAGGACCGGTAAAAACAAACTTTTTTGAAACAGCTGACCCCGGTGGAGGCTATGCAAAGTCCGTTGCCCGGTATATGCTGGATGCAGATAAAGTAGCTCAGAAAATTGTTCATAAAATATACAGGCCTGTAAGGGAAATCAATCTGCCCTTGTGGATGGAGCTTGGAAGCCGGATTCATAAACTGTTTCCCCACTTAGTAGAAAAAATGTTAAAGGGACAGTTCCGGAAAAAATAAAAAAACTACAAGAAAAGGGAGGAGGATAAAATGTCTCATCATAAGCCCTTTAATGATGCCATCGATCATATGCAGCGTGTAGAAGGGGCTCCAGTTGGCAGGGGAGGGCGCCTGCCAAAACCTATTAATTTCATAGGTTACTTTCTATTTGGCGGAATGTTCATCATGACCGTATTAATCATCTTTCTGCATTTTTTCCAAGGCTGAGGTACAGAACAGATGACAGAAGAATTAAGACAGCTTTTATAGTAGGACTAAAGGCACTAAAGCCGAATGTGTGAAAAAAAGGCTCTGAGCTTTGTTTAAAGCTCAGAGCCTTTTCTGATTTTATAGAATAAGTTCAGTGGATAAATGGGCCTTTCGTTTGGATGCTTAGATTCTGCGTAATTGAATCGTTTTAATGATATGATCATCTTCCTTACGCATAATAATATCTGCCCGGTTCTTGGTCGGTTTTATGTTTTTTTGCAGGTTTACACTGTTAATGTTGTTCCAGATTTCTGTAGCTACTCTGGTCGCTTCCTCATCAGACAGATTGGCATAACGATTGAAATAAGACTTTGGATCCCGAAACGCTGTTGAACGCAGCTTTTTAAACCGGTCAACATACCAGCGTAATAAATCGGCTTCACTGGCATCAACATAAAGGGATAAATCAAAAAAGTCCGAAACGAACACACTGTGCTTGGACGGTTTAGGTGTTTGCAGCACATTAATTCCTTCAACAATGACGATGTCCGGCTGTTCCAGGGTATTGTATTCACCCGGAATGATGTCATAGGTTAAATGTGAATAAATGGGAACCTTCACCTGTTGTGCTCCGGATTTCAGTTTAATTAAACAATCTACCAGTGCTCTTGTGTTATAGCTTTCCGGAAATCCTTTGCGATTCATAAGTCCTCTTTCTTCCAGGACTGCGTTCGGATAAAGATAACCATCCGTCGTAATGATTTCCACTTTTGGATGATTGGGCCATCGGGATAATAGGGCTCTGATAATACGGGCTGTTGTGCTTTTCCCAACCGCCACGCTTCCCGCAATTCCAATAATAAAGGGTACCTTGTTCGTTTGCTTGCCAAAGAACGTATCCGTAATGGAGTGGAGCTGCTGGGACCCGGTTATGTATAAATTAAATAAGCGGGTTAAAGGTAAATAAATATTTGAAACTTCCTCCATGGATAGCTGTTCATTGACGCCCTGCAATTCCTCAATTTCAGATTCCGTTAAGGTCATCGGTGTGTTAAATCGGAGCCTGGCCCACTCCTCTTTCGTAAATGTCATGTAAGGTGAGTAGTTTTCCATAAATATACCTCGTTTATCTATGTCATATTTTTGTCAAATTTTACGATACTTCTAATCTATCATAATACAAACTTTACAATTTCATCAACTACCAAAAATAGCGCTTTCATGGATTTGGAAAAAACTGCACTTGATAAACCGAACATATATTCGCATAATAAACATATAATGATTTACTAAGGAGCGGTTATTTATGGGCAATCCAGTCATTGATTATAGTGCTTTTCCAGAGCGAAAAATTTTATGTATCGATATGAAGAGCTTCTATGCCAGCTGTGCCGCTGTGGCCCGTGGTCTTGATCCAATGACCTGTCATCTTGCGGTTGTTGGAAATGTGGATCGTCCGGGCAGTGTGGTGCTGGCAGCGTCTCCTGCGTTAAAAAAGGATTTTGGAATTCGCACGGGGAATCGTTTGTTTGAAATTCCGGATGACCCGAAGATTGTTGTTGTCCCCGCACAGATGAAGATGTATCTGGAAATCTCTGTGGAAATCACCCGTCTGTTCCACCAGTTTGTACCGAAAGAATCCATTCATACCTATAGTGTTGACGAAAGCTTTCTTGATGTGACCGGGACGGAGAAAATGTGGGGTAGCGCACAGGAATTAGCCGGACGGATTAAACAGGAGCTGCTGGAGACCTTTCAAATTCCGTCAGCTGTAGGAATTGGACCCAACATGTTAATGGCAAAGCTGTGTCTGGATTTAGATGCCAAAAAAACCGGGATTGCTGAATGGACCTATGAGGATATTCCAGAGAGGCTTTGGCCGGTTTCTCCCTTAAGTCAAATGTGGGGAATTGGCTCAAGGCTGGAGCGAAGACTGAATCGAATGGGGATTACAAACGTCCGTCAGCTTGCTCATTATCCACTCGAAAAATTGGAGAAAACATTTGGAGTCATGGGGAATCAGCTGTTCTATCATGCCAATGGAGTGGATCTATCGGAATTAGGAGCACCCATTTTAGATGGACAGATCAGCTTCGGAAAAAGCCAGATTTTACTTCGCGATTATACTGATCCCGAGGAAGTGCGCTATGTCATTTTAGAAATGTGTGAGGAGGTGGCCAAACGTGCCCGGGAAAGTCATAAAATTGGCCGGACAGTAAGCCTTGGAATCGGTTATAGCAAAGATGAAGGGGGAGGAGGCTTTTATCGTTCAAGAACGATGGATGAACCGACGAATATCACTTCAGATATTTTCTCTGTTTGCATGCAGCTCTTTCAGCAATTCTATGAGCAGAAAACGGTCAGAAAAATTTCGATTGCACTTTCGAACATTATGGAGGATGATTACATTCAACTTAGTCTGTTTGATGAAGATCGGGATAAAAAACGGGCGTTAGCCTATACAGTGGATGATATTCGCAATAAATATGGAAGTGCGGCTTTGCTGCGGGCGGTTTCCTATACAAAAGCCGGCACTGCCGTTCATCGAAGCGGACTTGTTGGAGGACATTATGCAGGGGAAAACCATTAGTGGATCGATGATAATAGCTTGCAATTTCAACATAACATCACATTTTTTCTTAATAAAGGGAGTTTTCTATAAATTATAACAATTTCTATTCATCTTAATGAGTAAATTATGTTATGATGCTATACAAATATAAGAAAGGATGAAGCAGATGTCTCTTGAAAGTGTAAAAGCTCATTTCAAACAATGGGATCGTGAACAGGATGTGATGGAATTTGATACCTCGAGTGCAACCGTAGGAGAAGCTGCGGAAACAATAGGTGTTATCCCGGCTCGCATTGCAAAAACACTTTCTTTTCGCGGACAGGAGGAAAAGGCCATTCTCGTAGTTGCTGCAGGAGATGCGAAAATTGATAACAAAAAGTTTCGCAAAACCTTTGGCTATAAAGCACGAATGCTAAGTCCGGATGAGGTGCTGGAACAGACAGGACATGCTATCGGCGGTGTCTGTCCTTTTGGATTAAAACAGGAACTGGATGTTTATCTGGATGTCTCCATGAAACGATTTGATACGATATTCCCGGCGTGTGGAAGTACGAATTCAGCGATTGAACTGTCCACTTCCGAATTATTTGAGTACTCCTTCGCTAAAGAATGGGTGGATGTATGTAAAGGCTGGGAAGGGGCGGTTGAACAAGAAGCTGAACCTGTTCCTCATCGTTCCCAATAAGGCTCATTTAGATTTTGAAATGCTCACCTGTCATCATGGAGGGATAATATTTTGTTACTCGAACAATCATAAGGGCCACACCTTCACCTCTACTGGAAGGGATGGCCCTATAACTGCCCCTTGCCGCTTTATCACTTTAAAGTGGTGAGGGACAGTCCCGAGTTAACGGTGCTTATCATATTGAACAGGTCTTGTTAATTCCTGGAGCTGCTTATACATGTCGTTATTCCAGTTCGTCAATTCTGTATAAGTTAAGTTAGCGTTTAATTGATCAACTGAGCTTGCGCCAAATGTTGCGGTTGCTAACGCTGGATGGTGTAAAATATAAGAAAGGGCAAGGGCGTTTGGCGTAATTTCGTCATTTGCAAGCTCTAGAAACTTCGGTAAAATGTATTTAAGCTCTGCATAACTATAATCCAAATAGCCGTTCTGCGCCTTCTTTTCCACCTGCTCGATCCCTTTTTTCGTCAGCATCCCTTTAGCCATAGGTCCTCTGGCAATCACACTGACCTGGTTCTGATGCAGAAGGTCCAGCATTTCTTCTTCAGGTCGGCGGTCCAATAAACTGTATTGCATCATGACACTAACAATATTGGATTTTTTAATATACTCCCGAATGACGTTTGGACGTATGGAGGAAATTCCGTAATAACGAATGAGTCCTTCCTGCTTAAGCTCTTCAAATGCCTCAATGGTTTCATCAATAGGGTCCTCTATCGTACCCCCATGAAGCTGGTAGAGGTCGATATAATCGGTTTGTAAACGCCGTAAGCTTTCCTTCACTTCTTCCTTTATGTATCCCTTGGAAGGATCCCAGTACCAGCCTTCCTTACCTGGTTCAAAATGGTTACCTACCTTGGTTCCAATAATCACTTCATCACGTTTTCCTTTTACGGCTGCACCGACAATGGATTCATTTGCTCCGAAGTCATATAGATCTGCTGTATCTAAATAATTGATGCCTGAATCGAGGGCACGGTCAATAATCTCTGACGCTTTTTTCTCATCTGTACCCAGGGACATACATCCCAGCGAAATTTCCGATACATATAAATCCGAAGTCCCAATCTGCCGTTTTTCCATCAAATCTCCTCCTTCTTAACCTTATATATCCATTCTAAAAAGTTAAAGCAAGTATGACAAATCTTTTTGATATATACTAAAAATGATACAGTGGAAAAGGAAAACGAACGAGGAGATGGTAAGATGAAAAAATTTGAGGAAAAGACAATCGGCTCCAAAACGATTTTTGAAGGAAAAATCATCGATATTTTTCACGAGGATGTGAAACTGCCCAATGGAAAAACGTCAAAAAGGGAGATTGTAAAACATCCAGGAGCTGTCGCTGTCATTCCCATTACAAAGGAAAATAAATTGGTAATGGTCGAACAGTTTCGCAAGCCTCTCGAACGAAGCCTTGTAGAAATCCCGGCTGGAAAATTGGAAAAGGGTGAGGATCCTGAGAAGTCCGCCATACGCGAGCTGGAAGAGGAAACAGGTTACAGAACGCCTCAATTATCCCATGTGACTTCCTTCTATACTTCACCTGGATTTTCTGATGAACTGATCCATATTTATTTAGCAAGAGAGCTGGAAAAAGTAGAAAACCCTGCATCACCAGATGAGGACGAATTTGTGGAACTAATGGAATGTACTCTGGAGGAAGCGAACAGACTAGTAGAGGAACAAAGAATTTTTGATGCAAAAACCGCTTATGCCATTACTTATCTCAATGCACAAGGGATGGAATGAGGAATGACACTAAAGGATTACTTTGTTGACTTACATGTACATATTGGACGTACGATGTATGGAAGTCCTGTTAAAATTACCGCTTCCAATTCTTTAACACTAACCAATATTTTATATGAAGCATCTGAGCGCAAAGGTTTGGATATGATTGGAATCATCGATGGACATGTCCCGGAAGTTCAGGAAGAATTATTGAAGCTCATGGACCGCGGGGAAGCCAATCCCCTTGAAGGTGGGGGGATCAGATATGGGCAGGCAACACTGATTCTAGGGTCTGAAATTGAAGTTTATGATGAGAATTGCAAAGGCCCCATTCACGTACTGTGCTTTTTTGAAACACTGGAGAAAATGAACCAGTTTACCCAGTGGTATCAGAAGCGGGTTAAAAATTATACGCTCAGTTCACAACGAATTTATGAAAATGCCCATAACCTTCAGAGTAAAGTCAAAGAGCTTGATGGTTTGTTTATACCGGCTCATATCTTCACTCCATTTAAAAGTGTATACGGAAAAGGGGTAAAAGAAAGCATGACAGAAATTCTCAACCCGGAACAGATTGACGCTGTTGAGCTGGGACTAAGCTCTGATACGAGTATGGCTGATCAAATTTCGGAATTGCATACATTTCCCTTTTTAACGAATTCAGATGCCCATTCCTTGAAAAAAATGGCCAGGGAGTACCAGAAAATCAGAATGAAGGCACCTGTGTTTCATGAATTACGACGTGCTTTAGCTTTTGAGGACGAACGAACAATTGAAGCCAATTACGGGATGAATCCTTTGCTTGGAAAATACTATACAACAGTATGTGCAAATTGTTTGCAGCCATCATCTTTTGGTGAACCCTGCCCAAACTGTGGTCACTCTAAAGTCATTAAGGGTGTGTCGGAGCGTATCCGTGAGCTAGCTGATGCAAAAGATACTGCACCGGAACCGAAGAGACCTCCCTATATTCACCAGGTACCTTTAGAATATTTGCCAAAGCTTGGCCCCAAAACACTTGAAAAGATGCTTACAAACGTGGGTACCGAAATGTATATTCTGCATAAAGCCACCGACCGGGAGCTGCTTTCGGTTTGTTCAGAACATATCGTTCACATGATTAAAGAAATGAGAGAGGGAAACCTTTCCCTGCTGGCAGGTGGTGGAGGAAAATATGGAAGGGTAAGGACGGATTAATCTTAAAGAATTCCTCTATTCAATTGGTCTATTTTCAGAAATCATCTCATAGAGTAGAACTAGAAAAGGATTTGATAGAGATTTCAGACTTATTGAATGGAGGATAAGCATGGGGAAAAACAGGAAACGAATACGTAAAAACATTCAGATAAGTGAATATAGCAGTATTTATTTGTTTGTGTTTATCTTACTGTTAATCGGCATTGTGTTTGGTGCGATACTTGTAAATAGTATGAATTTTATTCAAAAGCAGGATCTATTCTTCTACCTCCATCAATTTTTGGAAGATATTCAGGGAGAGCGTCTCCTGCAAACGAAGGATTTATTTCAGTCAAGCTTTTTTTATCATTTTAAATATATACTGCTCATTTTTATTCTAGGGCTATCCATTATTGGCATTCCTGTCATTTGGATTTTTATATTTATGAAGGGAATTGTGATTGGTTTTTCAGTCGGTTTTTTAGTTAATCAGCTGGGCTGGTATGGGCTTTTAATGGCTACAGTATCCATTGCCCCGCAAAACTTGTTTATTATTCCGGCTTATATTATCGGGGGAAGCTTCGGAATGATTTTTTCTCTTCATTTAATAAGAAGACTTTTTTCTGCAAGAATACAAAAAACATCGATACGAAATTTATTCATGCAATATTCCACTGTTCTTCTCATTGTACTGGTCATTGCCTTTATGGGGGCTTTAATTGAAACCTTTATTTCCCCTTACACAATGAGGATGGTCTCTCAATGGGTGTTATGATAGAAGCCAAATGATAATGATTATTCCCTCCAGATTATAATAATTTTAATTTGACACTTTTTACATGTCTGCTTATAATAATAGTGGAGTTACGAGGGAGGGAGAATACATATGGAACATCGTCTTGAAAAAATAAAAAAACAGCTGCATTCCCAGAGCTATAAATTAACACCGCAAAGGGAAGCAACTGTACGTGTATTATTGGAAAATGAAGAGGATCATTTAAGTGCAGAAGACGTTTACCTCCTCGTAAAGGAAAAAGCTCCGGAAATCGGATTGGCTACGGTCTATCGTACGTTGGAACTGTTATTTGAATTGAAAGTTGTCGATAAAATTAATTTTGGTGATGGAGTATCCAGATATGATCTTCGTAAAGAAGGTGCCGAGCATTTTCATCATCATTTAGTCTGCATTGAGTGCGGCTCTGTAGAAGAAATAGAGGACGATTTACTCGACGATGTTGAACGGATTGTAGAAAGTGACTGGGGATTCAAAGTAAAGGATCACCGTTTAACCTTCCACGGAATTTGCCGGGCCTGCCAGTCTAAAGCAGAAGAGAAAGAAAAAGTATCCTCATAAATAGATTCATGCAAACCTGTTTCCTGTTATATGGAAAGAGGTTTTTCGTTTTCCGGGAAATTATAAAATCCAGACTATGTGGTAGTCGGGTTTCATCTATTTACAAATGAACCGTTTTCCGTTACGTTAGAATTGTGTGGAAATCTTAGAAAAATCGTATAAATCCTCTGGATATTGGCATATCTTGTACTAGGTTTCTTTTTACCAGACAGTAACTATAAAAGGAGATTTAGTGATGACAGGATGGTACCAATATTTCAAGGAGTTTTTAAAGGTTTTTCTGGTCTTTGTAATCTGTACTTTTTTCTTTTACTATGGCTTGAAATTGATGCATGAGGAATATGAGGATTTCCATCGCTACGACCAGCCAAAAGGGAATGCGGCTGAGGTTTTTCAGTTAGAGGATTCCCATTGGGTGGATCGGTTATCTATCTTTTTTCGATTAGGAGAATAGAATATGAGACATGAAACAAAGGATTTCTTACACTATTTGCAAGTTGAGCGGGGCCTATCAGAAAATACGCTTCGATCTTATGAAAGAGATTTACATCAATATACGACTTTTTTACAGGAAAAATGCGAGATTACAGACACAAAGGAAATCCAGCGTATTCATGTTTTACAATTTTTAAGCGACTTACATAATAAGGGTCGCACAGCTTCAACGACTGCAAGGATTCTTTCCACAATAAGAGCGTTTCATCAGTTTCTGATAAGGGAAACAGATATGGAGCATGATCCCAGTCTGCACATTGAAACGCCAAAGAAGGAGCGAAAGTTACCTAAAATCCTGTCCAGCAAAGAAGTTGAAGATCTGCTGGATTTACAGGGAAATGATGCATTAACCATTCGAAATCGAGCCATGCTGGAAATGTTATATGCAACCGGACTACGTGTAACAGAGCTATTAACGCTGACGTTAAATGATCTGCATTTAACGATGGGCTTTGTCCGGTGCTATGGGAAAGGATCCAAAGAACGGATTATTCCCCTGGGTTCTCATGCGGAAAAAGCCGTCGAACATTACTTGTATCATTCACGTTCCCTTTTATTAAAGGAAAAGAAAGAAGATGCACTGTTTTTGAATCATCGGGGAAAGGCGATGACCAGACAGGGATTTTGGAAGGTTTTAAAAGCGATTGCGAGAGAGAAGGGAATTCAAAAAGAAATTACTCCCCATACTCTCAGGCACTCCTTTGCAACCCACTTGCTTGAAAATGGCGCTGATTTAAGGGCGGTTCAGGAGATGCTTGGACATGCTGATATTTCAACCACGCAGGTGTATACACATGTAACGAAAGCAAGATTAAAAGATATTTATAAAAACTATCATCCAAGAGCATAGACCTTAATTTTTGTTTTTGGTTGTCTGACATCCTACAACCTTGCCTGAATTATATTCTTACTTGAATTAGGGAATGTCATAATATAGGAGGGATTATTGATGAAAACTTTTAAGCGAACTTTTTTAATTGTCATGGATTCGGTCGGAATCGGGGAAGCACCAGATGCACAACAATTTAATGATAAAGGTGCTGATACTTTAGGACATATTGCTGAGCGAATGAATGGACTGAATATGCCAAACATGGGAAAGCTCGGCTTAAGTAATATTCGCCAAATTCCTGGAATCGAACAAGCAAATCAGCCGGAAGCTCATTATACAATTATGCAGGAAGCTTCTAATGGTAAGGATACGATGACCGGTCACTGGGAGATTATGGGCTTATATATTGATAAGCCTTTTCGAACGTTTCCTGATGGATTCCCACCTGAACTGGTCAAGCAATTAGAGGAGAAAACCGGGCGTAAAGTTATCGGGAATAAACCAGCCTCAGGTACGGAAATCATTAAAGAACTTGGTCAGGAACATATGGAATCAGGAGCACTTATTGTCTATACGTCTGCTGATTCTGTTTTACAAATTGCTGCACATGAAGAAGTGGTTTCCCTTGATGAACTTTATGAAATTTGTGAAATTGCCCGAGAAATAACAAAAGATGAAAAATACATGGTTGGACGTGTTATTGCCCGTCCATTTGTTGGTGAACCAGGAGCATTTGAGCGTACTTCCAACCGTCACGATTATGCCTTAAAACCATTTGGAAGAACTGTTATGAATGACCTGAAGGATGAAGGGTATGATGTGATTGCACTCGGTAAAATTTCAGATATTTATGATGGGGAAGGTGTGACAAAAGCCATTCGCACAAAAGATAATATGGATGGTATGGATAAATTGGTTGAATCTATGGATGAAGATTTCCATGGCTTAAACTTTTTGAATTTAGTGGACTTTGATGCGAAGTATGGTCATCGCCGGGACCCGCAAGGATATGGAGAAGCACTGGAAGCTTATGATAGAAGGCTACCTGAAGTCTTAAATAAATTAAGGGATGATGACTTACTTATCATTACAGCCGATCATGGAAATGATCCTGTGCACCATGGAACGGATCATACCCGGGAAGTTGTTCCTCTTCTCGTCTACCATAATCAAATTGGAGAAGGGAAAGAGCTTTCTGTTCGAAAAACATTTGCTGATATCGGTGCAACCGTTGCCGAAAACTATCAGATTAAAATGCCGGAGCATGGAGAAAGTTTTCTAAAGGATATTGAGTAGGAGGAAAACACTGTGAGTCAAATGAAAGAAGCTGCAGCATTTATAACGAATAAGATTACAGGAAAGCAACCGGATACAGGCCTTATTTTGGGGTCTGGCCTCGGAGTGTTAGCTGATGAAATTGAAGATCCTATCGTTATTAATTATAAAGATATTCCTCATTTTCCACAATCCACAGTTGCAGGACATAAAGGTCAGCTTGTAATAGGAACACTTGAGGGAAAAGAAGTCATAGCCATGCAGGGACGTTTTCATTATTATGAAGGCTATGCCATGGAGCAGGTAACCTTTCCTGTAAGAGTCATGAAGGAATTGGGCGTTGAAAAATTGTTGGTAACCAATGCTGCTGGAGGAATTAATGAATCCTTCCAGCCCGGTGATTTAATGCTTATTCAGGATCATATAAATATGATGGGGGACAATCCGCTGATTGGTCCCAATGCAGATGAAATGGGTCCCCGTTTTCCGGATATGTCTCAGGCCTATGATCACGACCTTATCAAACTTGCAGAAGGCTGTGCCGATAAGCTTCATTTAAATATCCAAAAAGGAGTTTATGTCGGAAATACGGGTCCTTCTTATGAAACAGGTGCCGAAATTCGTATGCTGAGAACCCTTGGGGGAGATGCAGTAGGAATGTCTACAGTCCCGGAGGTTATCGTTGCCAATCATGCAGGACTTAAAGTGCTGGGCATTTCCTGTATTTCGAACATGGCAGCGGGGATTCTGGATCAGCCTTTATCCCATCAGGAAGTGATAGAAACGACGGAAAAAGTAAAACAGGACTTTTTATCCTTTGTAAAAGAAATTGTTCGTTCTTTACCTTAATAAACCCGCAATTTGAAAGGGTGACGGAATATGAGAATGTATGATGTGATTACAAAAAAACGAGATGGGAAAGCCCTGACGAAAGAGGAAATTGATTTTTTTATTGAGGAATATACACAAGGGAATATTCCCGATTATCAGGCCAGCGCTCTGTGTATGGCCATCTTCTTTCAGGACATGACAGAAGAAGAACGGGCGAATCTAACGATGGCGATGGTCAACTCCGGAGATACCATTGACCTGTCATCCATTGAAGGAATAAAAGTGGATAAACATTCTACAGGTGGTGTAGGAGATACAACAACCCTGGTTCTGGCTCCTCTGGTAGCATCTCTAGGTGTTCCGGTAGCCAAAATGAGCGGGCGGGGGTTAGGCCACACCGGTGGTACCATTGATAAATTGGAATCTGTATCAGGATTCCATGTTGAAATGGACAAGGATGAATTCATAGAACTAGTAAATCAGAATAAGGTTTCGGTGATTGGTCAATCAGGGAATCTTACACCTGCGGATAAAAAGCTTTATGGTCTGCGCGATGTAACGGCAACAGTAAATTCCATACCTTTAATAGCCAGCTCTATTATGAGTAAAAAAATTGCGGCTGGTGCCGATGCCATTGTTTTAGATGTGAAAACAGGTGCCGGGGCTTTTATGAAAACAGAAGATGAGTCGGAGGAATTAGCCAAAGCCATGGTATCTATCGGTAATCAGGTTGGACGCAGAACAATGGCGGTTATCAGTGACATGAATCAGCCGCTGGGTCATGCCATTGGAAATGCCTTAGAAGTTCAGGAAGCCATTGATACTCTGAAAGGAGAAGGACCTGATGATCTGACAGAACTATGTCTGACACTGGGCAGTCAGATGGCTGTTTTAGGAAACCAGGCTCAAACTCTGGATGAAGCAAGAAGCAAGCTTGAACAAAATATCCGTAATGGAAATGCTCTTGAAAAATTCCGTACCTTTTTAGAATCTCAGGGTGGAGATGGTCAAGTGGTTGAAAAACCTGAGTTACTGCCCCATGCCAAGTATAAAATTGAACTCCCTGCCCGGGAAAGCGGTTATGTGAGCGGAATGACCGCCGATGAGATTGGCAAAGCTGCGATGCATTTAGGTGCAGGCAGAGCAACGAAGGAATCTGAAATTGATTTAGCTGTAGGCTTAATGCTAAACAAAAAAATCGGTGACTACGCAGAAGCTGGTGAGTCGCTGGTAACCATTCATTCAAACCAGGAAAACATCGAAGAAATTAAAGAAACGCTTTATAAAAATATCCAGATTCAAAAAGACTCCGTAAACAAACCAAAACTCGTACGCAAAATTATTGAATAGTCTTCAAAAAGAAAATCCCGATTCAGTCGGGATTTTCTTTTTTATACTTATAAATTTAATCCATCATGGAAAAAATATGAAAGGAATCATGAAAGAGCTTGTCCATGTTCCAGTTTGAAAATGCAGGTCCTTTACTTGCATCAGAAAAATTCCTATGCAACAGGTATGGAGGGAAACTAATGAGAAAAATGGCAACAATGCTATCGATTTTTTGTTTACTCACATCAACTATGGTTTTACCCGTACAGGCAGAACAATCAGAAAAAACAGAAGTGGATTTGGCAGAAAATTCAAAGTCAGCTATTTTAATGGAAAAGGACACTGGTGAGATTCTGTATAAGAAAAATAGTGAAGAACGTCTCCCACCCGCCAGTATGACAAAGGTCATGACGATGATCCTCATTATGGAGGCCTTGGAAAGTGGGAAAATTAAGCGTGATGAAAAGGTACGGATCAGCGAGAATGCTGCATCTATGGGTGGCTCGCAAATCTTCCTTGAAGAAGGCGAGGAAATGACTGTAGATGACCTTTTAAAAGGGATTGCCGTTGCATCCGGAAATGATGCTTCCGTTGCTTTAGCTGAACGGATTGCCGGTTCGGAAAAAGCCTTTGTTGAACAAATGAATAAAAAGGCGAAGGAGTTAGGATTAGAAAATACAAAGTTTAAAAATACAACGGGACTGCCTGCAGAAGGTCACTACAGTACAGCGCAGGATATGGCTGTCATGGCGAAGGAACTTCTGAAGCATGAACAAATAACGGAATATACAAGCATTTATGATGATTATTTACGTAAAGGAACAGAGGATGAGTTCTGGTTAGTAAACACAAACAAGCTCGTAAAGTTTTATAAAGGAGTAGATGGATTAAAAACGGGGTATACAAGTGAGGCGAAATATTGTCTGACTGCGACCGCAAAAAGGGATGAAATGCGTGTCATTGCTGTAGTCATGGGTGCAGAAACGACCAAAAAGAGAAACAAGGATATTTCAGCTATGCTGGACTATGCATTTCAGCAATATAACACAAAACCGGTTTATGATCGGTTTGAGCAAGTGGATGAGATGAATCTGCTTAAAGCGGACAAGGCTAATGTTAAAGTTGTAACAGGTGATCAGGTTTCCATCTTAATGAAAAAGGGTGAAAAGGCTGAAAACCTTGAGCAGGTCATTGAATATAAAGAGGAGCTGTCGTTACCGCTTAAAAAGGGACAGGAAGTGGGCACCCTTAAATTAATGAATGATGAAGATGTTTTATCCGAGACCCCATTAATTGTGAATCAGGATATTCAGCAGGCCGGGATCTGGACCTTAATGAAGCGCACAATGAGTAATTTTTACAAACCGTTTTAAAATGTAAGTCATTTTGACGAAATTGCACTTCTTTTGTCAGCAAGCAGGAAATCAAAAGGACAAAGAAGAAAGACTCAAGGAGAAGTAAAGCAAGCAAAAAGGAGGCATTCAATCTTGAGTCTTTCTGTGCAATTTGAAAGTAAACATCAAGTATTGCTCGTAAGGTTAACGGGTGAATTAGACCACCATACGTCTGAAGATTTAAAACAGCAATGGCAGTCAGAAATGAAAAAGAGTGATATTCAGCATGTCGTTGTTAACTTAGAAGATCTGAGTTTTATGGATAGTTCAGGTTTGGGCGTTATGCTTGGCAGATATAAAGAGGTTCAGGAATTAGGTGGAGAAATGGTTGTATGTTCAATTTCTCCATCTGTTAAAAGGCTGTTTGAGCTGTCAGGTCTATTTAAAATTGTCCGACTGGAAGAAGATGAAGCTGAAGCGCTCAAAAATCTGGGGGTGGCATCATGAAAAATGAGATGCACCTCGAATTTTCAGCTATTAGTGAAAATGAGTCCTTTGCCAGGGTTACCATTGCATCTTTTATTGCCCAGGTAGATCCAACTATGGACGAGCTTACGGAAATTAAAACCGTTGTCTCTGAGGCGGTCACAAATGCGATTATCCATGGCTATGAAAAGGATGTAGACGGTAAAGTTTATATGGATTGTGTTCTGCATGATCAATTTGTGGAACTCACCATTCGGGATGAAGGAATAGGAATTGACGATTTAGATGAGGCCAAGCAGCCTTTGTATACATCAAAACCGGAACTTGAGCGATCCGGAATGGGTTTTACCATCATGGAGAACTTTATGGATGAAGTTGACATTCAATCTGAAAAAGGTAGAGGCACAACGGTTAAGCTGAGGAAACATTTTCAAAAAAGCGAAAACCTTGTGTGAATAAGGGGATATGTCTATGGATGTGGAACTGAAAACTTCCAATAGCGACAAGCCGTTGTCGGATGAAGAGGTGAAACAGCTAATTCATGAAAGTCAGCAAGGGGATCAGGATGCAAGAGATTTTCTGGTGGAAAAAAATACGCGACTTGTATGGTCAGTTGTACAGCGCTTTCTGAACCGGGGATATGATCCGGATGATTTGTTTCAAATCGGCAGTATAGGTCTGTTAAAGTCTATTGATAAGTTTGATCTTTCTTATGAAGTCAAATTTTCCACTTATGCAGTTCCTATGATTATTGGTGAGATTCAACGTTTCATTCGTGATGATGGAAGTGTCAAAGTTAGCCGCTCATTAAAGGAGACCGGTAACAAAATCAGGAAGAAACGGGATGAATTATCCAAGGAATACGGCCGCTCCCCAACCATACAGGAGTTAGCAGATGAAATGGATATTTCACCGGAAGATATTGTGTTCGCTCAGGAAGCATCAAAATCCCCTCATTCCATACATGAAACGGTTTATGAAAATGATGGAGACCCGATTACACTTTTGGATCAAATGTCCGATGAAGATTCGAAGTGGTTTGATAAAATCGCTCTGAAAGAAGTGATTCGAAATTTAGACGAAAGAGAGCGACTCATCATCTATTTGCGATACTATAAAGATCAAACACAGTCAGAAGTCGCTCATCGACTCGATATATCACAAGTGCAGGTATCAAGGCTTGAAAAGAAAATATTGGATCATATACGTGATCAAATGAAAACGTAAACTAAAAAATGTCAGCTGAAAAGCTGGCATTTTTTGTGGGTAATTATAAAATCTCGTGGAAAATAAATCAGGAGAGGCCACGTCCGGCTCCAGCGTCCAGCGACTAGCGAGACTTCCTTCACCTCCGTCCGATAAGTCAACATCGACTCAACAAAGTCTCGTCGTGTTTCCTTTTCCGCGTGTTAACTGGCTGTAAGACCCCCTGTTAATAAATAAATGGAGGTCAACAGCCAGTAAACACCCGATTTGTTCAACTAACAATCAGTTGGGGGACAACCCCCACTGATTGAAGTTTCACTTTATCTCCTCCGGCTCAGTCCAGTCCGTACGTCGCTAATAGAAAAGCGAAGGCGACCGTTTAGGCCCGACGGCATAAGCAGAATATCCGGAGTGGCCGCTTTTTGGCCATGGAGGCGAGGGGATTCTGCTTATGACCGCTTGGGCCTGGGAGCGCAGCTGGACAGAGAAAAGCGGAGGCGACTGTTCAGGTCATGCGGGATAAGACGAAGACATGGAGTGGCATGGTTTTGGCCACGAAATGGCTTTGGCTTATATCCGCGTTGACCTAGGAGCCGCAGCTGGACAGAGAAAAGCGGAGGCGACTGTTCAGGTCATGCGGGATAAGACGAAGACATGGAGTGGCATGGTTTTGGCCACGAAATGGCTTTGACTTATATCCGCCTTGACCTAGGAGCCGCAGCTGGACAAACGGGCGCTTCCGCCTTTGTTTTTCACCTGCTAACTTTTTGCATGAACAAACCGGCAGTTACACATAATAAACGTAAACTTCTCAACAAGAGAGGAGTGTTGTGCCATGGGGGAACAGGTTTATATACGATTACGTCATAAAATTAAAATACCTAAGGAAAAGAAGCTGCTGCTTAAGGATATAGCCTTTATAACCGCAAATGATCATTGGCGAAAGCTTCTGGAAAATACCTTTATCTATCAGGTGAAAAAGGACGATAAGAACATAGTGGTACTGGACATTTACTCGGTTATTCAACTTCTTGGAAATCAACACCCTAATTTGGAATTTCAATCGATTGGACCTAATCAGACCATTGCCTATATAGATGTTTCGCCAAAAAAGCCTCGTTTGTTCATCGTCGGTTTTATCTGGCTATTGTTATTTATTGGTTCCGGAATGGCTATTATGAACTTTCACTATGATGTGAGCATGCAGGAGGTCCAGCAGCATCTCCATTATTTGTTGACAGGCAAGAGCAATCCTTATCCTCTGTGGCTTCAAATCCCATATTCCATAGGCCTGGGGCTGGGCATGATCCTGTTTTTTAATCATGTCTTTAAGAAACGAATTAACGAAGAACCAAGTCCGTTGGAAGTAGAAATCCATAAATATCAGCAGGAATTGGATAATTACGTGATCCTACATGAAAACGAAATGAGTAAAAACGATGATCATGATTAAGCTGCTGGAAGTGATGATTGGACTTGCTTCCGGGCTAGCGGTAGGAGCGGGATTTGTCGCCTTTTTAACGGTTTTAGGAGTAATTCCCAGGCTGATCCAGCTAAGTAAAACACATGTCTTTACACAATATTATGAAACAAGCGTGATTGCAGGTGCACTATTTGGCACGTTCTTATCCTTCAGTTCTTTTGTTTTCAGCCTCCCCGTATTTATTGAAATGGTGTGGGGGTTATTTCATGGCATTTTTATCGGTATGCTGGCGGCTGCATTAACAGAAGTCCTTAATGTATTTCCTATCCTTGCCAAAAGAGTTGGTATGGATGGGTATATTTTGGGATTTTTAATGGCACTTGTTCTGGGAAAAGTTTTAGGGTCCCTATTCCAGTGGATGATTTTTGTGAAATGAGTTATTGGAGTGGTGATATGAGTAAAAAATTTGATAAGCAAAATTATAAAAATACGGTTAAATCTTATCAACCCAAACCAAATTTATTCCTTAATTGTGTTAAAGCCTTCATTATCGGTGGATTAATTTGTGTCGTTGGTCAAGCCTTAACCGACTTTTATATTGGCGTTTTTGGATACAGTGAAAAGGATGCAGCCAGTCCAACGGCTGCTACGCTGATTCTGATTTCATCTCTTCTGACCGGCTTTGGTGTATATGATAAGTTAGCCCAGTTTGCCGGTGCAGGTTCAGCTGTGCCTATCACTGGATTTGCCAATGCAATAACAAGTGCAGCTTTAGAGCATAAGAGTGAAGGCTTAGTTTTGGGTGTCGGTGGTAATATGTTTAAATTGGCTGGTTCTGTTATTGTTTATGGAACGGTTTCTGCTTATCTGGTTGGGATTATCCGGTACTTAATCATGCAATAAACAGGAGGATTTACATGGGTAAATTAGGGAAGCAGACATGGATATTTGAAAATCAAGTATACATTAATGAAACCGCAACTGTTGCAGGTCCCATGGAAGCACAGGGTCCTCTTAGCGAAACCTTTGATATCACTTTTGATGATTTACATTGTCATGAGGATAACTGGGAGAAGGCAGAACGAAAAATCCTCCAGCAGTCTATACAAACCTGTATTCAAAAGGCCAGATTACAAACAGATCAGATCGACTTAATGTTAAGTGGCGATTTGCTCAACCAAAATGTTACGTCAAATTATGCAGCAAGAACCTTGTCTATACCGATTTTAAATATGTTTGGGGCATGTTCCACCTCAATGGAAACGCTGGCTGTCGCTTCTGCACTAGTGGATGCCGGTTTTGTGAACAATGCGATTGCTGCCACCAGCAGTCACAATGCAACAGCAGAGAGACAATTCCGGTATCCCACAGAGTATGGCGGGCAAAAACCTGCTACAGCTACAACGACAATTACTGGCGGGGGGAGTGCATTAGTTTCTCAAAAGCCATCAACGATAAGAGTAGAAGCGGCCACAATAGGAAAGGTAATGGACTATCAGATGGGTGATCCATTTGATATGGGTTCCGCTATGGTTCCGGCAGCTTATGACACCATTAAAACCCATCTGGCTGATATGGGTCGTTCCCCGGATGACTATGACTTAATTGTCACTGGGGATTTGTCCTCTATTGGAAGTCCAATTCTTAAGGATATGATGAAAGAGGATGGAATTAATATTGATGACGTGCATAACGATTGTGGATTAATGATTTATAACAGTGATCAGCCTGTTTTCGCAGGTGGCAGTGGGACAGCCTGCTCAGCAGTTGTGACCTATGGACATATTGTATCCGAATTGCGAAAGGGCCGTTTGAATCGTGTGCTAATCGCAGCAACAGGCTCCCTTCACAGTCCGACAATGATCCAACAGAAAGAAACGATGCCATCAATAGCACATGGTGTAGTGCTGACGAGAGAGGAGTTGAGCTAATTGGACTATTTATGGGCTTTTCTCGTTGGAGGCGGAATATGCGTGATTGGACAAATTTTACTTGATGTAGCCAAGCTGACACCTGCTCATGTCTTATCTTCATTTGTTGTCACAGGTGCAGTTCTTGATGGGTTCAGTTTATATGATAAGTTAATTAAATTTGCCGGAGCTGGTGCTACCGTTCCTATTACAAGCTTTGGTCACTCCCTGTTACATGGAGCGATGAAACAGGCTGAGGATCATGGATTTATCGGAGTGGCCATTGGAATTTTTCAATTAACTTCAGCAGGTATAGCCTCGGCCATTTTATTCGGATTTCTCGTAGCAGTTTTCTTTAAACCAAAAGGATAATGGAAAGGGTAGATACGGCTTATGTCAAAGTCACAGAAGATTGCTGTATCCGAAAAGCTGACCGAAAATGAAAAGTACATGAAGGATCGTGTAGGTGTCGGAACATCCTTTGATCTCGGTTTCAGACAGATTAAGGTGTTAAAAAAGGATGTTGATATCTACTATCTGACAGGAATGTGCGATACAGCTTATATTATTGAAATCATAAAGAAATTGGTTGAAATCAATGATTTTGAATCTAATTATTCAAAGGTTAATGAAGTCATCCATAATCGACTGGTTCATCAGCAGGTAACAGAAGTCAAAACAATGGATGAAGCAGTTGATGAACTCCTCTCTGGTCTTATCGCTATTTTTGTTGATGGTGAAAAGCATGCGTTTATTGTTGATGTCCGTTCTTATCCGGGACGATCCCCTCAGGAGCCGGATACAGAAAAAGTGGTAAGAGGCTCAAGAGATGGTTATACGGAGAACATTATTGAAAATACGTCTCTTACACGCAGAAGGATTCGGGATGAACGTTTACGTGTGGAAATAACGAAGGTTGGTGAACGCTCCAAAACAGATGTCGTTTTTATGTACTTAAAAGATGTAGCAGATCAGGGGCTTGTGGACTTAATAAAAAATGAAATTGAAAATATAGAAGTTGATGGGATCTCAATGGCGGATAAAACGATTGAGGAATTTTTAGTGCATCAGGGGTTTAATCCATTCCCAATGGTCCGTTACACTGAGCGCCCGGATGTGGCTTCTTCACATTTGTTAGAAGGCCATGTCATTGTAATGGTTGATACGTCACCAAGTATGATTATTACACCTACAACTTATTTTCACCATGTACAGCATGCTGAAGAATTTCGTGAATCACCGGCAGCAGGTTCATTTGTAAGATGGATCCGCTTTTTAGGGATATTAGCGTCGATCTTTTTGCTGCCACTTTGGCTTTCATTCGTTTTAGATCCAACGTTGCTGCCTTCAGGATTGGAGTTTATAGGTCCTAAAGAAGAAGGGAACATCCCTGTTGTTATCCAGCTTATATTAGCTGATATAGGGATTGAGTTTTTACGGATGGCAGCAATTCACACACCAACACCACTGTCCACAGCGATGGGCCTAATTGCGGCTGTTCTAATTGGACAAATTGCTATTGATGTAGGCTTGTTTATGCCCGAGGTAATTCTTTATGTTTCAATTTGTGCAATTGGGGCTTTTGCAACGCCAAGCTATGAACTGGGTGTCGCAAATAAGATGACAAGGCTCTTGCTTATGATCTCTGTAGCTCTGTTTGGAATCAAGGGGTTTGCCATTGGAGGTACGCTTTATATACTGTTCCTTGTCAGCAGAAATTCCCTTAATACTCCTTATATGTGGCCGTTTATTCCATTTGATGCTAAGGGAATGAGCCAGATTCTGTTCAGAGTGTCGGTACCATTAACGAACCGTCGTCCAAGTATCGTACGACCAAAGAATGACCATAGACAACCGTGGAATTAAATATTGAAACAAAAAGAAGGATATGATAAAGTATTTCTATACTTTATCGGTACTATTATCTTGGGAGGCAGTGGCACTGTCTCCTTCTTTTTTAATTTACAGGGGTGAATGTGATGTCTACTAATAAATCTAATCATTTACATTTTGGCGGAATGGATATGCTGGAGCTTGCACAGACATATGGGACACCACTTTATGTTTATGATGTTCATAAAATCAGAGAAAATGCTAAAGCATTTGTGGATACATTTAAGCAACTTGAGGTACCCTTTCAGGTGGCGTATGCCAGTAAGGCTTTTTCCTCTGTTGCGATGCTTCAGGTTGCAAAGCAGGAGGGGTTAAGCCTGGATGTTGTTTCACAAGGTGAACTGTATACAGCTCTGCAGGCAGATTTTCCAGTGGAAAGAATCCATCTGCATGGAAATAATAAAAGTGCAGAAGAACTGGACATGGCGCTTAAACATAAAATCGGATGTATTGTTGTAGATAATTTTTATGAAATCAGTCTATTGGAAAATTTGGTAAATGAATATCAACAGGCCGTCAATGTTCTATTAAGAGTCACACCTGGAATTGAGGCTCATACGCATGATTATATTCTTACAGGACAGGAAGATTCCAAATTCGGCTTTGATTTATCGAATGGGCAGGCTGAACAAGCGCTGTTACAGCTTCTTCCCAATGAAAATATAAATGTGATGGGACTTCACTGTCACATCGGTTCGCAGATTTTTGAAACGACCGGTTTTGTTATGGCTGTCCAAAAACTCTATCAGACTATGAATCATTGGTATCAAACTCATCATTATATCCCTGAAGTTTTAAACTTAGGCGGTGGCTTTGGTATTAAATATACTGAGGAGGATGAGCCGAAACCGCTGGCTCAATATGCAGAAGTGCTGGTCCAGGAAGTGAAAAAACAGGCAGGACATTTTGGGCTTCCTGTTCCGGAAATCTGGATTGAGCCTGGTCGTGCGATTGTTGGTGACGCAGGGATAACCCTCTATTCCGTTGTATCTATTAAGGAAATCCCTGGAGTACGGACCTATGTTTCGGTGAATGGGGGGATGACAGACAACATCCGGCCTGCATTATATAACGCCAAATATCAAGCTGTCGTTGCAAATAAACTCCATGAAGCACCCACAAAGACCGTCTCCGTTGCAGGAAAATGCTGTGAAACAGGTGACATGCTAATCTGGGATGAAAAGGTGCCTGATTCAATAGAGGCAGGTGACATTCTAGCTATATTTTCAACTGGAGCATATGGTTACTCCATGTCAAACAACTATAACCGCTTTCCGAAGCCAGCTGTTGTATTCGTTGAAAATGGACAAAGCCAGCTCGTCGTCAAAAGAGAATCCTACCAATCCCTAACCCAGAACGACCTGTCTTATGAATAGAAAAGCGAAGGCGACCGGTTAGGTCCGACGGCATAAGCAGAAGATCCGGAGTGGCATGCTTTTCCGCCACGTAGGAGCTTATGCTTATGACCGCTTGGACCTGGGAGCCGTAGCTGGACAAAGAAAAGCGAAGGCGACCGGCAATAACAAAGAGATAGGTTCCTGTAGTCATAACAAATTCACTGATGGATGATTTCTTTTGTGATATGATAAGTACGATTGATATAAAAGGAGATGATTTTTTGACGAAACAAGGCTATATTTTAATGGAAAATGGAGATAAAATTGAGTTTGAATTATATCCGGATGAAGCTCCTGGCACCGTTACCAACTTTGAAAAACTGGCTAATGACGGTTTTTATAATGGTCTTACATTCCATCGGGTCATCCCGGGTTTTGTGAGTCAGGGCGGCTGCCCAAGGGGAGATGGAACTGGTAATGCAGGATATACCATCAAATGTGAGACAGAGGGTAATCCTCATAAACATGTTCCTGGCAGCTTATCAATGGCTCATGCTGGTAAGGATACAGGCTCCTGTCAATTTTTTATCGTACATGAAGAGCAGCCTCATTTAAATGGCGTGCATACAGTGTTTGGACAAGTGACTTCCGGTCTTGAAACAGCGAAAGCCATGAAAAATGGAGATGTTATGAAGGAAGTTAAGATCAACGGATAAATCATAAAATGTGGCTGGGATCTGACAAAATTACTGCTAATGAAAAGGATGTTTCCAGATGAGGGGGTATACGCCCCCTTCTCAACCCGGATTTTTCTTTGATGAAAACACTTTGGCCCCAGCTGCATTCTGTTTGTATTTGCCGACGTTAAGGAGATTTCTATGATTAGTTTACTAATCTTTTTCCTTTTAATCGCTCCTCTTACTATTCTTTTTCACGAATTTGGCCATGCAGGTATGGCCTATATTCTTAAGGCGGATCTCGTCCATTTTTTTATTGGGTCAGGCAGGGAAAGAGCAGCCTTAAGAGTGGGGAGGATTCATCTTCATCTGCACACCCTGTTATTTATGGGAGGTCAGTCCCTAAGTGAAAAAGAAAATGACTTCAAAGCCTGGGAAAAGGTGTTAATATCAATAGCCGGCCCCATTATGAATGGAGTTGTGGCCTGGGGCATATCTTTTATGTCCTATGAAAATACGGTCATTCAATTAGCCATTTGGTTTAATTTATGGCTTGCCATCCTAAACTTAATTCCTTTTCGGCATGGGAGGAAAAAATCAGATGGTTATGTTTGTGTTGAGGTTTTTATAAAAAGTTTGAGGACAAGAGATTAAATTAGTGAATGAATACCATTTGCATGAACAATAAAAGGAATTATAATAATAGAGAAATGATATCCTTTTGGAGGATTTACGATAATGCGAAAGAAAAATAGACGATTATTTTTATTGTTAGCAGGATTTGGTCTTATTTGGGGATTTATTTACTGGTATTATATTGTTTAGATAAATACACTATTTTAGAAGGAAAAGGATAAAATTTATAGAACATTATGGTCAAGTGGCTTTGGATGGAAAATAAAGGATTAATATTAGAAAGAATTGGAAAAGATGTATTTATATACAAATTTTATATGCAAACATACAGGTATAGTTCAATCATAGACGTTTTGCGTTTGAAGGGTATAAATCAGAGTGACTTTCGAATAATGAGGGATTATTATGTTAATACGTTACAAAAAAACATTTGAAAAAATAGCCATGGGTTTACTATCATTTATGCCGGAAGAAAAGGATGTTAAGAAACTGCAGCAGACAATTAAGGAATATGAGTCAAATGAAAATTGGCATTTATATCTATGGAAGGAAGAAGACTTGCTGGGAGCTGTTGGAATTCGAATTGAAAATGAAGAAAAGGCAGTTATTCAGCATATCTCTGTAAATCCATCCCACCGTCATCAGGGGATTGGAAAGAAGATGATTGATGCAGTACGCACACAATATGAGAACCGTTATATCGTTTGTGCGGATGATCGTACGGAATCCTTTGTAAAAAAGTGTGAAGATGTGATTCAGAGAGATCAGTCCATCTAGGTTTAAGTGTCGTGCCGCAAAATGTGCTTATGTACAACATAATGATTGGTTAAATCGCTTTTAGAATTAAACGCGCAATTCCATTTGAAACATTTTTGCCTGACCTGTTCAGTAAGGCACCTATCCTGAATGGGTAATGAAAAACTCTGATAGGCTTTCTTCTGCTGCATGTTTGATT
This sequence comes from Salinibacillus aidingensis, assembly GCF_039522525.1. GTDB lineage: Bacteria > Bacillota > Bacilli > Bacillales > Alkalibacillaceae > Salinibacillus > Salinibacillus aidingensis. The sequence goes on along the minus strand of NZ_BAAADO010000001.1, from coordinate 242,225 downwards.
CAAGCGTATCAAGGGTTTTCAACATTTCGGATTTGGATAGTCCAAAGTTTTCGATTAACGTATGATGAAGATGAAATTTTTGCTTTGCCTTTTTTATCAGGCGTAAGGCTCCCACATGATTCCCTCTCCGCTGATGGTATAATGAAACTGCCAACTGGATAAAAGCAACCCAAATAGAATTTCGGTCCAAGGGTGTCTCCTTTTTCCACCTTTCCTCCAATATCTCATGACATTCGAAATAGTCCCTGGTTCCTAAAAAGTGAGCCAGATACGTAACATATGCATCATCATACATACCAGCAACTCCTTTAATTATAGTGACGGTAACTAATTAAATAATCCATTTTTTTCAGTTTATCATGAGAAACGGAATAAACATATTCCTGGATATAAAAAAAACCAAGCGCTAAGCCTTGATAAGCTTAGCGCAGGTTTTGGGGATTAATTAATATCCTCCATAACCCCAGCTTGCACCGACAATAATTAACAGAATGAACAATACTACGATTAACGCGAAACCGCCGCCATAACCATATGAACCCATAGTAAATCCTCCTTTTTTAGATTACAATGATAAAAGGAAATATCGATAACTCATTACCTTTTACCATGTTTCTTACGTTAATACCTTATGTACATTTATTTAATGTTGTATAGGCGGATGTAAAGAATTGAATTAATTTTTTCAGGGAAGGAATTCTGATGAAGATGGGCGAAGAATATCTTGTTAAATTAGACACATTTGAAGGACCGCTGGATTTATTATTACACTTGATTAATCGCTACGAAATTGATATATATGATATTCCGGTTGCTCAAATTACAGAACAATATATGAGCTACATCCATACGATGCAACAGCTGGAACTGAATATAGCCAGTGAGTATCTGGTGATGGCTGCAACGTTAATTGAAATCAAGAGTAAGATGCTTATCCCCAACCAGGAACTGGAATTGGAAGAGGATGAGTATGAAGAAGAGGATCCGAGAGAGGACCTTATGAGGCGATTGATTGAATACCGCAAATATAAGGAAGCAGCCCAAAACCTTAAGGACAGAGAATTGGAAACGAATCAGATTTACACACGACCGCCTGTTAATCTGGACGTTTATAAAAATGAAAATAAACCCGTTGAAAATCATGGAGAAGTGACCATTTTTGACATGATTGGTGCATTACAGAAGCTGTTCCAAAGAAAGAAATGGAACGAACCCCTGGAAACAACAGTTGAGAGGCAGGATATTCCGATTCAGGAACGAATGGACCAAATGCTGAATTATATCCAACAGGCAAATCGGAAAATATTCTTTGATGAATTATTTCCCTCACCTGTTCGTTCCCATATTGTTGTATCATTTATTGCATTACTCGAATTAATGAAAAGTAGAATGATTATTTGTGAACAGGAAACAAATTTTTCCGATATTATCATTTATCAGGATGCAGAAGATCAATTAACGGATTAAACGGAGGATCACAATGGAATTACAGAAGTTAAAAGCAGCAACAGAAGGATTATTATTTGCTTCAGGTGAAGAGGGGCTTAGTAAAAAGCAGCTGGCAAAGGTTCTTGAAGTAGACCAGACAGCAGTAGACGTCATTGTGGACGAACTAAAGTATGATTATGAGCATGAACAACGGGGAATTACGATTATGCAATCTGCTGATTTTTTTCATTTAACGACAAAACCGGAGCATGCGCATTATTTTGAAAAGCTCGTTGAAACCCCTTCATCATCCCGCCTCTCCCAGGCTGCTTTGGAAACGCTGGCTATTATTGCCTATAACCAGCCGATTACACGAACGGAAATTGAAGAAATTAGAGGGGTAAACAGTGATGGTCCTGTTCAGACATTGATATCACGTCAACTTATTGAAGAGGCCGGGAGAAAGGAAACGAGTGGACGGCCCGTTTTATTTGTGACGACGACCCAGTTTCTTTCCTTCTTTGGTTTAACCTCATTGGAAGAGTTACCGCCATTACCTGAGGATTTAATAGATGAAAATATGGAAATGGAAGCTGATTTATTCTTTGAAAGATTTAAAGAAGATACAGACTTCTAAAGAGTGGATAATTGTCTGACTTTTCAAATTAAATATGATACGATATAAATAAATACGATATATGGGAGGATGGGGGTTGGAGATAAAAAATTTTACTGGCCGTCAGTTGGAAAAAAGTGTTCCGGCTTCACCCGAGGATGGATTTATTCGTTCGCAGGTTATTTATTACGAGGGCAGTTTTGAACAGGTATTTCAGCTTGTGTACCCTGAATATTTTAATCGGAATTTTTCAACGGTTACACCTTTCGAAAAGGAACCTGTGATTTCATCAGATCCGTACAATTACGATTTTAAAGAAGTGGCAGCGTTAGCCTTACTTTTAACAAATCCGGAATACAAGCAGCAAAGAAGATTGTATGTTCCTGACTGGGATCAGTTTGCCTCTCTGTTTGAGCAGGTTCAATGGGATACTGTCGAAAACGTCATAAAGGAACTGCTGGAATACACCCCTTAAACTTCATAGACCGTGACTAAAGCTTCCTCATAATCGGGGAAGCTTTTTCACATTTGGAAGACCTGGGCATATGATGATGTCGAGGTGATGAAGATGAATGCACAAACCAGACAATATTTATATGCTTTGTTAAATTGGGCAGATGAGGTAGAAGAAAAAGTATTAAATAATCGAAAAAACGTGGATCTATCATTTGTACAGAACAGGATGAAAAACTGGCGGAACAATATACAAACGTATTTAATAAACCATCAGTCTGTGACACAGGAAGATCTGGAACACATTCAGAGGAGTGGTGAGGAAATGGTGGAAGACATCGTAACAGTACGAGGAGAGCAGCCAAATGCGAATCGTGTGCCGATAGGAGAACATAGACTTCCACCTCTTCCTTATGATTATGATGCACTTGAACCGGTAATCTCCGAAGAAATTATGCGGCTCCATCATGATGTCCACCACAAGAGTTATGTAGAAGGTTTAAATAAGGCGGAGCAAATGATCGACAAATGGAGTGAATCCCAAAATAGCCAAATGCTAAGGCATTGGATGAGAGAGCAGTCGTTCAATGGAAGCGGACACTTCCTTCACACCATTTTTTGGAATAACATGTCTCCTGAAGGTGGCGGGAAGCCAACAGGGGAGCTTGCTGCACATCTCAATCAGGTTTTTGGCAGCTTTAAACGGTTTAAACAGCTTCTTACCCATGCAGCAAAGTCTGTACAGGGGACAGGTTGGGCCATGCTTGTGTGGGAGCTGCGTTCTGGTCGCGCTGCAATTCAGACAATCGAAAAACACAATATGTATGCCCTTTGGGACGTTATCCCGCTGCTCGTATTAGACGTGTGGGAGCATGCATATTATTTACAGTACCAAACGGATAAAGGGAAATATGTAGACAACTGGTGGAAGGTTGTAAACTGGCAGGACGTCCAAACCCGTTTTAATCAGGCGAAGCAATTAACCTGGTCTTTAGCATGAATTGGATACTTCAGACTGATCCCTATCAAAAAATGGATAGGGATATTTTAATGACTTTTTATGGCTTCAACTGCAGTAGAATCATGTCTGTGCATTTGACTTTTATGCTCCCTTCTGTTTTTGTCATAAGCCCGTCCTTTCCTTCATATTTTAGTACAAACACCATGAAATGGAGGACTTGTTTTGAAAAACATCAAAAAAATGCTCATTATTATCATAATCCTTCCGTTTCTATATACTGCCTGGTATCCAACGACTGCACATGCTGCACCTGGAGTTTCGGCTGAAAATGCTGTATTAATGGAGTATGAGTCCGGAAGAGTTCTATTTGATAAGAATGCACATCAGAAAAAAAGTATAGCCAGTATTACGAAAATCCTGACAGCGATTGTAGCCATTGAACATGGTGATTTGAATGAAACTGTCACAGTGAGTGAAAATGCGGTGAGAACAGAAGGCTCCTCGATCTATTTAGATGCGGGTGACAAAGTTAAACTGAAGGACCTGGTTTATGGATTAATGCTCAGGTCAGGGAATGACGCTGCCGTAGCAATCGCTGAGCACGTAGGAGGCAGTATACCAGGCTTTGCCCATTTGATGAATCAGAAGGCGCAATGGATTGGGATGACAGACTCTCATTTTGCAAACCCACATGGTCTGGAAGCTGATGGCCATCATTCCACGGCATATGACATGGCATTATTAATGAGGTATGCCATGCAGAATAAGACGTTTTCAAAAATATCAGGTACGAAAAAGTATAAGGGGGAAAATGAACGCTTCCCATGGCACAATAAGAACAAGCTGTTAACAAGGTATCCTTACTGTATTGGCGGAAAAACCGGTTATACAAGGAAAGCGGGAAGAACACTGGTTACCAGTGCCGAAAAAGAAGATATGAAGCTAATCGTAGTGACTTTAAATGATCGGAAAGATTGGGATGATCATACTCATCTGTATGAATGGGGGTTCAATTCCTTTGATTTACAGCTGATTCGTGATATGGGACAGATTGAGCTTTCACTTCCTGGTGGGAGCACCGTGTCAGCCGAAATCGTAAACCCTGTCGTTCTGCCGTTATCCAAAAAAGAGTCCGAAAAGATAGAAAGTAAGACTTATATAAAAGAAGATTTTCGAGTGTCAGATGATGAGGTGATCGGAAAAAGAGTATATACCTTAAATGATCAGGTTTTAGCAGAGAGAAATATTATTAAAGAGCCCGTACTGCCAAAAGAGGAAAGCCTGTTTGATAAAGTAAAAGACTTATTTCATCAGTTAAATGGGGTTTTATAAATGGTTAATTTAATCTGGGTCTTCCTGGCTGTTACAGGAATTATTTATGCGATGTTTAATGGAACAATGGACGAGGTGAATGAGGCAATCTTTGAAAGCGCGGATGAAGCGGTTATGCTTGCCATTGGATTAATAAGTGTACTGGTCTTTTGGCTGGGCATTATGCGAATTGCTGAAAATGCAGGTCTGTTAAGAGGACTGGCCAACTTATTTAAGCCCATTTTTAAACGGATATTCCCGGAAATCCCGCCTGAACATCCAGCTATGGGATATATTTTATCCAATTTTTCCGCAAACCTGTTCGGTCTCGGAAATGCAGCAACTCCCCTGGGAATCAAAGCGATGGAGGAAATGAAAAAGATAAACAACGATTCAACTGAGGCTTCACGGTCAATGGTTACATTTCTGGCCTTAAATACCTCAAGTGTTACTTTAATTCCCACAACTGTCATTGCTATTCGAATGCAATACGACTCTGCCAATCCAACAGAAATTGTAGGGACAACCATTCTTGCTACGGGCATTTCAACCATTGGCGCCCTTTGTGTGGACCGTTTTTTCTATTATCGAAGGGTACGGAGGAATAAGTCATGAGTGTGATAACGACTATTAGTACATGGATTATCCCGTTTATTATATTAATCGTGCTGATTGCAGGGACAATTAGGAAGGTTCCAACCTATGAAACATTTGTGGAAGGGGGTAAAGAAGGGGTGCGCATGGCTATATCCCTTCTTCCTTTTTTGTTAGGAATGATTGTTGCCATATCCATCTTTCGAGCGTCAGGAGCGATGGAGGGTTTTGTTGCATTAATTTCCCCCTTGCTGCAAATACTGGGAATACCCAGCGATATTGTTCCTCTTGCAGCTGTTCGTCCTATATCCGGAACAGCTGCACTGGCTGTTACCACTGATTTAATAAAGGAATTTGGACCTGATTCTTTTATTGGAAAGCTAGCTTCCACTATGCAGGGAAGTACAGATACGACCCTTTATGTTCTAACTGTCTATTTTGGTGCTGTTGGAATAAAAAAGATGGGGGATGCGCTTAAAGTTGGACTCTTAGCTGACCTTATTGGTATAATAGCATCGATTATGATATGTACTTATATCTTTGGATTCTAAAGCGTTAACAATGGTTAACGCTTTCTTACATATCGAATGATTAAACATCAAGGGCAGGTGACATTATGGAATTGGAAAGACTTCAAAAAGCGATTGCTAAAAGTGGATATACATCCAGACGAAAAGCAGAAGCGTTAATTACGGAAGGTAAGGTTAAAGTTAACGGAAAAACAGTAACCGAATTGGGGACAAAAGTAAAGCCTGATGATACAATCGAAGTAAACAATATCCCTCTTGAAAAGGAAGAACCTATCTATCTTCTTCTTTATAAACCCAGAGGTGTCATTTCAAGTGTGAAAGATGACCGGAATCGTAAAGTGGTCACAGACTTACTTCCTGAAATAGAAGAAAGAATTTTTCCAATAGGAAGACTTGACTACGATACTTCAGGGATATTGCTTCTAACGAATGATGGTGATTTTGCCCAACAGCTTATGCACCCGAGATATCAGCTGGATAAAGTTTATATTGCAAAAGTAGAGGGAATTCCTGCACCAGAGGATTTAAAACCACTGAAGTCAGGAATAAACGATAAGGGTGAAAATCTGAAAGCCATTAAACATCGGATTTTGTCCGTAGATCATAAGAAAAACAGAGCCATATTAGAAATCACATTACATGAAGGGAAAAACCGGCAGATCAGGAGGATGATGGAGTCCTTAGGCTACCCGGTTTTAAAACTCAAGAGGGAAAGGTATGGTTTTCTGAACCTGCATGGAATGAACCCGGGGGATTATCGGGAGCTTACTCCTCATGAAATCAAGCAATTAAAAACTTATGCAGAAAAAAATGTTAAATAATTTTCATAATTTGTTACAAAACGGTAATTCACTTCGTCGTATAATGACCCAAAGGGAGTGGTCTGCGTATGTCCAATAAGAAAAAGAAGCGATTTATATTCAGAAGTATTGTGTTAGCCATCTTACTTGGTGCTGTCGTTTTTGCATTGGTTTCCAACTTCATGAAGGACAAAGAGGCGGTAGCAGATGGTGACCAGGCACCTCCTTTTGAGCTTGAGCAGGTAAATGGAGAAGGTGCAATTCATTTGTCGGAGGATTTAAAAGGGAAAGGGGTCATGGTGAATTTCTGGGCCACTTATTGCGACCCTTGTAAAGAGGAAATGCCTTATATGCAAAAACTGTATCCTGAATATAAAGAAAAAGGTGTAGAGATTGTAGCTGTAAGTCTTGATGCAACGAAACTGCGTATCAGAAACTGGATTGACAAGAATCATCTCACATTTCCCATTGTTCATGATAAAAACGGTACAGTAATGGAAGCTTATGGTGTCTTTGATCTCCCGGCATCATTCTTTATTAATCCGGACGGTACAGTTGAAAGACAGGTATTGGGAGCATTAACACTGGACCGGCTTGAAGGGTATTTAAATGAGATTGTACCAGAGAGTGAGAAATAAAAAGGATGAGTACGGATGAATGAAATAAAATGCGAATGCGGGCACGTAAACCCGGAAGGCACTGTTTTATGTGAGGCTTGTGGAAAACCTATTGAACGAAATCAGCACATTGATGGAAATGAAAAAAGTAAGCTTTTAAATATGCGTTATGAAGGAAGTGCAAGAAGATCCAAAACCAGAAACCAGACGGTGGTCGACAAAATCTGGATTTTCTTTTCTTCTGTAAAAGTAGGGGTCTGGTTAATCGTATTAACCCTGATTGCATCCATTATTGGTACGATTCTGCCCCAGGAAATGTACATACCTCAAAATGTTGAAGCAGCTGATCATTACAGAGATGAATACGGATTATTTGGTCAAATTTATTATCAACTGGGATTTCATAACCTGTATTCCTCCTGGTGGTATATACTCTTAATTGCATCCATCGGAGTATCTCTGGTCATTTGCAGTATTGATCGTGTTGTTCCGTTATATCGTGCTTTAAAACGACAAAAACCGAAACGGCACAGTAATTTTATCCGCAGACAGCGTTTATTTGGAAAAACGGAAAACGTAAAGCAGGCGGACATCGATCAGGTTGTCTCCCGTCTGAAAAAGAAACGTTACAGGATATCTGAAGAGAACGGACATATTTTAGCAGAAAAAGGCCGGTTCTCCAGATGGGGACCATATGTGAATCATATTGGGTTAATTATCGTACTGATCGCTGCTATACTACGCTCGATGTCCTTCTTTTATATTGAAGATTATGTTTGGGTAAGAGAAGGAGAAACGAAGCTCATCCCGCAAACAGACGGTCAGTACTTTATAAAAAACAACGACTTTATAATGGATGTATATGATGAAAACGATGAAAGATATGCCGAAGCAATCAAAAAAAATGGAGAAATGATTCCAAGTAATTATGAAACGAAGGCTGAAATTTATAAAGTGAAGGGAGATACCATTCCAGGGCAGGATCCGGAGTTAACAAAAGTTAATGAAGGGGAAATTCGTGTTAATGAACCGTTAACAGTAGAGGACATTTCATTATATCAGGCAAGTTATCAATTGAACGAATTTCAATCTATGTCATTTAAGCTGCATCTCAGTGATGATGAAAACGAATCACCTATTGGGGAATTCACCTTTGATATGAACAACCCTAAAAAAGAGTATGACCTTGGAAATGGATATCGGGTTGTTGTGGACGATTATTTCCCGGAATTTTTCATGGAAGAGGGAGTGCCTGATACCAAATCAAAATATCCTAAGAAACCTGCTTTTATTTTCTTTGTGTATGGTCCTGATATTGAAGATTATGAAGTGAATTTCCTGACCATAGGAGCAAATTTAAATCCTCATAATAATAATCAGTACAAGATTAGTATTACAGGTGTGGATATGAGGGATGTGACAGGATTGACAGTAAAACGGGATCACACCCTTCCATTTTTCGCGGTTGGAGCGATTATATTCATGATTGGCGTTGTCCAGGGCATGTATTGGTACCACCGCAGAGTTTGGATCCATCCGAGGGAAAATGAGGTATGGATAGCGGCACATACCAATAAAAACTGGTATGGCTTGAAAAAAGATATTGAATCGTCCCTGGAAGGAACAGATTTTAACATTCCGGATGATCAGCAGGAATTGAAGTAGCAGTAGCATTTAAGGAGGATCATCATTATGGATTATGTATCGATAAGCAGCAACTTTTTATTTGCATCATTTATCATCTATATGGTGGCTATCGTTTTCTTTGCATTTACCATAAGAGATAAAAATAAGGAGCATAAACAGACCAAGGCAGGAACGGTGGGGATTGTCTTAACCATCATTGGATTTATATCCCAGATTGGCTATTTTATAACCCGGTGGATTGCCAGCCATCACGCTCCAGTCAGCAATATGTTTGAGTACATGACGTTCTTTGGCATGATGCTGGTCTTTGCGTTTATTATTTTGTATTTCATTTACAAGGTTGACTTATTAGGATTGTTTATTTTACCTGTATCCGTAGTTGTCATCGGTTATGCGAGTGTATTCCCGCAGGAGATTTCACCGTTAGTACCGTCCTTGAAATCTCATTGGTTATATATCCATGTGACAACCGTTTCTCTTGGTGAAGGCATTCTGGCTGTAAGCTTTGGTGCAGGATTAATTTATTTAATTCGACAAGTTGACCAGACCGTAAGAAGTAAGAAGACTTTTTGGCTGGAGTTTATTATGTATTCGATTTTGAGTGTGATTGCTTTTGTGGCTGTCTCTACTACTTTCGGTGCAATGGATTACAGCATAGAATTTCAACATTCAGAAACAGAAACAACTGTAGTGTACAGTATGCCGGCGATTGCCGCTCCTAATGACGGGGTAATGCTGACTGAGGATAAAATGTCACCTTTGTTTAAAGCACCTGGCTGGATGAATGGAGCAGAAGCGGGGCGTAAATTGAATTCTCTTATCTGGTCACTGCTTGGCGGTCTGGTATTATACGGCCTGTTAAGACTTATTTTTCGAAAAAGAATTACAGCAGCTCTTCAGCCACGTGTTAAAAAGTCAAATCCTGAGCTGTTGGATGAGATTACTTATCGTGCTGTAACGATAGGCTTTCCAGTCTTCACTTTAGGCGGTCTTATATTCGCGTCCATATGGGCGCAGGAGGCCTGGGACCGTTTCTGGGGATGGGATCCTAAGGAAGTCTGGGCTCTTATTACCTGGTTTTTCTATGCAGCCTTCCTGCATCTGCGGTTATCAAGAGGATGGCATGGGGAGAAATCAGCGTGGCTGGCCGTCATTGGTTTTGCCATTATTATGTTTAACCTGGTTGTTGTAAACCTTGTTATTTCCGGATTGCACTCTTATGCATCTTAAATTCACGGATTTTTAAGCTACGTTAAGGGGGGATATTGAGAATGGAACAGAATGCGAAAATTCTGGTAGTTGATGATGAAGAAAGAATCAGACGGCTATTAAAGATGTACCTGGAAAGAGAAGACTTTCAAATTGAGGAAGCAGAGGATGGAAAAGAAGCTCTTCAAAAAGCGTTGGAAGACGACTACGATTTAATATTACTTGATCTCATGATGCCTGGTATGGATGGTGAAGAGGTTTGTACAGAGCTTCGGGAAAAGAAAAGTACGCCTGTTATTATGCTGACGGCTAAAGGGGAAGAAGCGAACCGTGTTCACGGACTTGAGGTTGGTGCAGATGATTATATCGTAAAACCTTTCAGTCCAAGAGAAGTTGTTTTGCGAGTAAAGGCTTTACTTAGACGTTCCTCAACAACCAATTTTGTGCAGACTCAGACTAAAACCAGTGATGTGCTTGTGTTCCCGCATCTCACAATTCAAAAGGATGCTCATAGGGTTACAGCCGATGATAAAGAAGTCAGTTTAACACCAAAAGAATATGAACTGCTCTTTTTCCTGGCAAGATCACCGGACAAAGTGTTCGCCAGAGAAGATTTATTAAAAGAGGTATGGAATTATGAGTTTTTTGGTGATTTGAGAACAGTTGATACTCATGTCAAAAGGCTAAGAGAGAAATTAAATAAAGTTTCAAAGGATGCTGCAAAAATGATTGTTACTGTCTGGGGTGTCGGGTATAAATTCGAGGTTGAGCAAGAGTAATGTTCTGGAGAAGTGTTGTTGTTAAACTATGGTTTACCATTTTACTTTTTTTCTCTTTTGTGCTCCTTACCCTGACGATTTTTTTGCTGCAGTTCTTTCAAAATTTTCATGAGACGCAGGCAAGAGAAGAGCTGGAACAGGATACAGAAAAAGTTATAAGCATTATAAATGGAAATGATAATCGTAGTCTGATGACCTCAACCATAGAGCAAATTACCGATCCATCCAAACGAGTGGTTTTAGTATTCAGCCGAGGGGACTATTGGATTTCATCAAGTAACGATCAGGAGCTGGAAAGCCTGGATATCAATTGGTTTTATTCAAATGAGGAATTTAAGCAGGTATTGAACCATGAGGATTCAACCTATCAAAAGACAACCTTACCAGAAACAGATCGTGAAATTCTTATCGTAGGACAACCTTTTGAGAACAGGGAAGGTGCAGTATTTGTTTATGAATCACTGGACATTGTAAAAGAAACCACTTCCCAGACAACAACACTTATTTTTGTAGCTGCAGGTATTGCCATTGTTTTAACAACATTTTTTGCGTTCTTTTTATCAACCAGAATTACCGCGCCTCTAATAAAGATGCGTAAGGCAGCTTTAGAATTGGCAAAAGGCGAATTTCATACAAAAGTACCGATTTTAACCAGAGATGAAATTGGAGAATTAGCCATTGCGTTTAATCGTATGGGCAGACAATTAAAATACCACATTCAGGCGTTAAATCAGGAAAAGGAACAGCTGTCCAGTATTCTCTCTTCCATGGCGGATGGTGTCATTACCTTTAATCGCAGTGGGGAAATGCTCGTTACGAATCCTCCAGCTGAGCGCTTTCTATCATTATTGACTTATGAAAATGGAAAGCAGGCTGGTGAAGAAGCAACACCCTTGGAGCTGCAATCAACGTTGGAACGGGTAATTGCATCTGAGCAGGAAGAAGTCACACAGGAATTTCACCTGCAGGGAAGATCATTCGTCGTAATCATGTCCCCTTTATACGATCAGCTTTATATTCGGGGAGCTGTTGCAGTTATAAGGGATATGACGGAAGAAAGACAGCTTGATAAACTAAGAAAAGACTTTATTGCAAATGTTTCCCATGAACTAAGAACACCGATTTCAATGCTGCAGGGATACAGTGAAGCCATTGTGGATGGAGTGGCTGACTCAAAAGAGGAGAAAAATGAGCTTGCTCAGATTATTCATGATGAATCCCTGCGTATGGGCAGACTCGTAAATGAGCTGCTGGATCTGGCAAGAATGGAAGCTGGACATATACAGCTTAATATACAGGAAATTGAACTGGAATCCTTTTTAAATAAAGTGGTTAATAAGTTTAAAGGAATGACTCAGGAGAAAGATATTAACTTGAAGCATGACTTTAACCTGGAAACAATGATCGTGCGTATCGATCCTGATCGTATGGAGCAAGTGCTGACGAACCTTATTGATAATGCTATTCGTCACAGCGACACGGGTGGAGAGGTTCAATTACACGTGCATGCAGTTGAAGATCAAATCGAGTTCAGTGTGGAGGATTCCGGAACTGGTATCCCGGAAGAAGACTTACCCTTTGTATTTGAACGCTTTTATAAAGGAGACAAATCGAGGGTGAAGAAGATGGGGAATACTGGAACTGGATTGGGGTTAGCGATTGCAAAAAATATCGTAGACGCTCATAATGGGTCAATTGACGTACACAGTAAACGCAATGAAGGAACAACCTTTATGTTTACGATTCCGGGAAACTTGTAAAAACAGTGGGAAAGATTGTTTGTTTTTGAGTGAAAAAATCAGATTGTTGAAGATTATGCTGAAAAATTTTGTTTCATATGAAAAAGAAAACCTTTGTCTGGTATAGACAAAGGTTTTCTTTTGGCTAATTTTAAGGATGTATTTTTCTTAATTATGTTAAAATATGGAGGAAGTTTTTAGATTCCGTACTGTAACTTTTTTTACGTTTATACGACTATATGGATAGAAGCGGGAGGCTTTAACATGAAAGAAGTCTTTCAGGATTTATATCATAAATATCATCAGGACGTGTTTCAATTTTTGTTTTATATGGTAAAAGACCGCAGTCTGGCTGAGGATCTCGTTCAGGAGGTATATGTAAAAGTATTAAAATCCTACCACAATTTTAAAGGGGAAAGCTCAGAAAAAACCTGGTTAATCTCAATTGCCAGACACATCGCCATCGACTATTTCAGAAAACAGAAACGGAAGCAAAAGCGAATAATTGGGTCTTTTACGGTTGATGAAAAAAGTGACTGGCTGGAGGATACAGGCAAAATCCCAGAAGAAATTGCCATGGAGAATGAGGATATTCGCCATATGTATCAATGTTTAAAAAGGTGTAACATCGATCAGCAGACGGTCATTATTTTAAGATATATTCAGGCTTTATCTATTAAGGAAACGGCTGAAGTCCTTAATTGGAGTGAAAGTAAGGTGAAAACCACCCAGCATAGAGCGATTAAGCGGTTAAGAATGCAGATGAGCAAAGAGGAGGAGGGCAAAAAGTATGAAGAATAATGAAAACAACCATGAGATCGAAAAAATGTTAAATCAAATGCCCAAAATCCAGGACCATCAGGACGAAGAGGAGTTATTTAAGAAAGTACAGCAGCAACTCCAACGTACGCAAAACAAGCAAAGAAACAGGAAAGTATGGACGATTCCGGCGATGACTACCGCTGCTGTGATGCTTATTGCTGTCATCCTGATTTCTGTAATCACGAACCAGAACCCGACTGCGGACATGGCACAGGATATGGAGAACAGCTCAGAGGAAAGCGCATCTTCAGAGGACACCGGCACTCCTTCCCATGAGTTAAAAATGATGAGCCCTGAGGAGAATGACGCAAGTAGAGATGCGGAATCCTCTCCTTTGCCGGAAATGGATAAATCGGCACCCCGCTCTATTTCAGGCTTGCAGATCGGGATGACCTATGATGAAGTTATTAAGGAAATTGGCTCCCCGCTGGAGTATGAGGATACTGAAAATCAACGAAGTCTAAAATACTCCACTGAAGGGTATGGAATTAAATTACAATTCAAAAAGAACAGTCAAACGGTAAACGAGTTTACATTTATCCCCCGGTATTTACAGGACACGCAACAAAAACTGACGATTCATCCATTGTTCTTAAGACAGAAAATAGAGGGAATAAGAACAATGTTAGGTGGGCCCATGAATGAAGAATCTGTATCCTGTTTTGAAAATACAACCTGTGAGGAGTATACGTATAAACTCAATTCCAAAGACAGAATTGTAGTGAGGACATCCTGGAACAAAGAGGATATTGAATTTATAAAATTATTAAGGCAGGAACATCAATAAGATTGCCGGGTTGCGTGGGATAAAATCATATGGCACATATACAATAAGTTATTAAAAACACCCCCCATGAGTGGTCACGTTTCATCCACGTAATGGGGGTGCTTCTGTTATATTGGATCACCCGATGAGGGTTTGTCTACTCAAATTTATCCGGATCACCATGAAATGGCTGATCCGCTATCCGGATAGATTCGGTAGGGCAGCCATCCAGAGCATCCTCCATATCTTCTATTAAGTGCTCAGGGACTTCTGTTATTCCCTGATTATCATCTAACAAACAATAGGACAGTCCCTCTTCATCGTAATCATAAATATCTGGTGCCGCCGCTCCGCATGCACCGCAGGCAATACAGGTTTCTTTATCAACAATGGTGTATTTTGACATTTTTCTGTCCTCCACTAAGCAATTCCTAAAAATAATCTTAAGCAAAAAAGCATTTTCGCTTCTCTTCGGTATATTAAATTTTAAAACTGTTAAATTCACATTTCAACTGATATGATATATAGTAGCAAATATTAGAGAATCGCAGGGAATTTTAACGAAACGCGCCGAAAGGAGAGGGGCCATTGTATCAGACGATTTTATTAGCCTGTATTGACCGGATTGATGATGAAAAAAGCTTTTCTTCCATCTATCATTTATTGAAAGGAAAGCGTTCAGCACAAACGATTCAGGATGCTAAAGCTTATGGTCTCTCTCCCATTTTCGGTATCCTGAAATCATTAACGAAAAATCAATTCCGGAACAGCCTCCTGAAACTGCATAAGGATGAGTATATTGAATGGAAGGGTGAGGAAACCGTTAGTCTAACCAGCACGGGGAAATCTTATCTTAGCATCCGTAAGAGCCAGGAACCTGAACTTGCGTGGTTTGATGGTTTTAATCTTCATCACATTGCTCCGCATTTCCGGTTGAGACTTTTATTATGGATTCAAACTGCTTCCAACCTACTAAAAAATCATTCTCATTTTATCCCTGTTAATGACCAGAGGGAAGTTGCAACTTGGGTTAAGACTTTCTATCAGAAAAAGAAAAATCAACTGGATGCACACTTTGCTTCCCTGCATGAGGAGTTACACCAATTACTAAAGCTTCATCAGCCATTTCACGCCGATATATTTGTAGCAACGCTGACAGGCTTCCGAAAAATTGGTTTGAGTAAGCAGCAAATTGCAGAAAAGTGGAATCTTACCATTGAAGATGCAGAACTGTATCTTCAATCATCCATCCACTTTATTCTTAATAAAGTTCATCAGAATCAGACAGAATTTCCAACTTTAAGCGAATTTATCCCACATGAATTAATGCAGTTGCCCCTAACAGCTTCTGCTGGAAAAACCAGGAAATTATTGAAACAGGGATACACGATCGAACAGATATCCAGGAGAAGAAATCTTAAAGTAAATACCATTCAGGATCATATTGTTGAAATCATCCATGTTGATCCATCTTATCCTGTGGATTCATTTGTTTCAGCAGAGGCGGAACAAATCATACGTAATAAAATAAGCGAATTAAATACAAAGCGCTTAAAGGTAATAAAAGAACAATTGCCGGAATCTATTAGTTACTTTATGATTCGTATCGTAATGGCTAAACTTTATCAATCGAGGGATTATGCCTATGCATAGAAATAAACCGGATCAAATGAAATTGTTATCCATATTAAAAAATAAGTTTGGGTATGAGGGATTTCGTGAAGGGCAATTAGATATTATAAAAGATATTTTCCACGGGCAGAGTGTTCTTGGGATATTACCAACAGGTACAGGAAAATCCTTGTGTTATCAGTTACCGGCCTTTTCGTTGGAGGGAATCACGATTGTTGTTTCTCCTCTTGTATCACTTATGGTAGATCAGGTCAAGCAGTTAAAGGCCAGAGGATTTAAACGTGTAACAGCTATCAACAGTTTATTGGACCATAACCAGAGAGACTATATCCTGAGGCATTTACATGACTATAAACTCATTTACTGTTCTCCGGAGATGCTTCAAAATCCGTACTTTTTTCATCGTTTAAAATCCTTATCTGTATCCCTGTTTGTGGTGGATGAAGCCCACTGTATTTCTCAATGGGGACATGAATTCCGAACGGACTATTTAAAGTTGAAGGATCGCATAAAGGAGCTTGGGAATCCCGCGGTGCTGGCATTAAGTGCAACAGCTACACCTCAGGTACAGGAGGATATTCAATATTTTCTGGATATTCCTGACCTGAAAAAACGGATCTATCCTATGGACCGTCCAAACATTGCATTTGCCATTGAACATGTAACTCACTGGCAGGAAAAGGTGGGGCGTATCGTTCAGGTTTTAAAGCAAAATCCGGTTCCCACGATGATCTATTTTTCAAGCCGTAACTGGTGTGAAAAAGTCAGTGAAACATTAAACCAGGAATTACCCGATTCACGTGTTGCCTACTACCATGGAGGAATGAGTTCAGAGGATCGACTACTCATTCAACAGCAATTTATGAATCACCAGCTTGATGTTATTTGCTGTACGAGTGCTTTTGGGATGGGAGTTGATAAGCAGGACATTCGACTAGTTATCCATTTTCATTTGCCTACGCAATTGGAATCCTTTATACAGGAGGTTGGCCGTGCAGGCCGGGATGGAAAGGAGAGCGTAAGTCTTGCTCTTTATACAGAGGGAGATGAACAAATTCCATTACGCTTAATTGAACAGGAACTCCCAACAGAAAGACAGGTGGAGCAAATATTTGGTGATTTACTCAAGATAAACAGTACTTCTCTTCCCTTAAAAGACATTAAAGAGGAATTGATTGCTAAATATGAGTTAACCGAAACGCAGTGGAATTTCTTAAAATACCAGCTTGAGCAGCAAAAGATTATTACAGGTGAGCAATTCCACCTGGAGGCTGATGTGCTGGAGAATACATGTCAACGGACACTTAGCCTATTAAGAGAACGTGCAGCCATTAAAATAAAGAAGTTGTACCAATTTATTGATTGGATAAAAAGTACTGGATGCCGGAGAAAGGATCTATACAGGCCCTTCCAGGAAAGCTATCAGCAGCCAGTGTACCATTGCTGTGATCATTGTGATTTTTCCTTCTCAAAATGGAATCCACCTATTCAGCATCAAATAGAAGAAAGGGTTGAGGGGTGGGAGGTTGAACTTAGGAAGCTATTTCACCAGGAGGCATAAAAGTGAAAAAACAAATGAATCAGGCCGAACTGATTAAGCGCATGACGGATAAAGAGCTATTATTCAATCTCTATTTTTCCCAGGGAATCTTTGTTGTGATTGCGATCGTTAGCAGCTTCTTTTTATTTGATTCTTTTTATAATTGGTTCCACCAGCTTAAATGGGATCCCGTCAACCTCTTTTTATTCGGTCTTTTACCAGCATTGGCGATTGTTGTGGTTGATCTTATTCTTATGGAGCTATTACCGGAATCCTATTACGATGATGGGGGAATCAACGAAAGAATCTTTAAAAATCGCAGTATTGTTCAAATCTTCTTTATTACACTATTTGTCGCACTATCCGAAGAAATGCTGTTCAGGGGCGTTATCCAGCATGAATTTGGCTATTTAATAGCAAGCGTACTTTTTGCATTGATCCACTTTCGCTATCTGCGTAAACCTGTATTATTAATCTCCATATTGAGTATCAGCTTTTTAATAGGATATATATATGAAATCACTGAAAACCTGGCTATCACAATCACAGCTCATTTTTTTGTGGATTTTATTCTGGCGCTTTTCATTAAATTTAAATGGGGTGACCTTTATGGCGTTGAGGAAACCAGCTGAATCAGCGTATGAAGGCGAGAACTCAAAGGAAATCGATGTGAATGAGCTGCCACCACGCAGCACTGTACATAAGAAAAAGAGGTCATCAGCCAGGAAAACGAAAGAAAAGGATAAACGTCCGGAAGCGAAGGAGAAACGGAAATCTATCCGATGGAATGTGTGGGTACTCAGAATTTTTCTCGTTTTATTTGTACTCCTTGTTTTAGGGGTACCCGTATACTATTATTGGGAGGACATTAAGCAGCCGATTATATCGGATCAGAATAATGACCATCCTGCTGGAGAACGGATCTTCTTTGATCATTAAAGGTTTTCGGAATGTAAACAGTCATATATTTTTATGGTGCTGTCTCCTTTCCTTAAGACATTTTGTAGTTCTTTTCATATGTTTCATTCAGTAAAATATGTTATTTTTAAGTAAAGGGAATTTCTTTTCCTAAGTCGAATATGATTTACATGAAGAATTCCCGATTCCTGTATTGGACGGCTTGTGATTTCTTCGTGTTAAATAGATAAAGTAGATGGAGAGGTGGCAAGTATGTTTGTGAGGAGCATTATGATTCCTAAACATCATTGTGTTGTGGCAAATGCCCAGGACGATTTGCAGAAGGTTCTGGATACCTTGTTATCAAAAGATATACAGGGAGTCCCGGTCATCGAGGATGAAACATTCAGAGGAATGATCACAAAGCAGATGATTTATCAGCGTTATTTTTATTCTGATGATTATACGGATAAAGAAGCTTTCCTGAATTCTGTGACAGCAGCAGATATTGTAGAGCATGGTGATTTACATATTACCGAAGAGGATGTTTTTGAAAGTACCTTGACAGCGTTTAAAGGATTTCCCATATTGGCGGTTACCGATGAGAATAAGCACTTCCTTGGAATTGTTACACGATTTGATGTACTGGAACAATTTGAAAGTGCCTTTGGCATGAAAAAGCAGGGGGTCCGCATTGCATTTGCCTCCATTGAAGCGGAAGGTCGTATAGCCAAATTGTCCGAATTGATCAGAAATCATCATGGAAATATCATCTCCTTAGCAACCTTTGATGAAACAGACAGACTTGCCAGAAGAATTGTCCTGAAGCTGGAGAATAATGAAAATGTTGATGTTGACCGATTTTTAACCCGGCTGGAAAAGAGCGGATTTCGAGTGCTGGATGTAAAGACGGTCTGAAGTATATCACATACATGATGTGGTAATCATTTTTAGAGGAGCAGGATATAAAAATCCCGCTGACCTAAGTTGCGGCAAAATAAGGAAGCCCTTGTCAAGGATGTGTATTGACAGGGGCTTTCCATATCCTCACTAAACATTGCAGAAGGGAATTGAAGGATGCTGATTTATTTAATTATATTTGTGATTATTGGCGGTATTTCTTTATTGCTATATATGTATATTCTTGCACATAATAATCATTTAGAAAAGGTAACGATTTTCGATAAAAATTTTCCTTCTTCTTCAGAGCGTTTGAACATATTTTTTATATCAGATGTTCATAAAAGACTCATTAACCAGTCAGTACTTCATTCTCTCGACCAAATAGATGTAACGATTATCGGTGGGGACTTATGTGAAAAAAATGTTCCCTTGCGTTATGTGGAAGAGAATATCTTAAAATTAAGGGAATTAAATGCCCCCATCTTTTTCGTCTGGGGAAATAATGATATCGAGGTGAATGCTTACAAGCTTGTCTCCCTCTTATCCAGGCATAAGGTTACAATCCTGGCCGACTCATCATTTGTCTGGACCTTAAGTTCCGGAGACAGAATTCAATTAGCAGGACTGCATTCTTTATATTTGCGCCAGGTTTTAACCAGTAAGTACTTTGAGAACATTTGGAAGCCTGATGTCTCTTACACAATTCTTGCCAATCATGAACCTGAATCCTATGATTTATTAAACAAGGAACAAAAAGAGCAGGTAAATCTGGTCTTGAGCGGTCATACCCATGGAGGACAAATCCGTTTTTTGGGCTTTGGTTTAAGGAATAAGGGCGGATGGAAGAAAGTGGGCCATCAGCACTTTTTAGTCAGTGAGGGGTATGGGACATCAACTTTACCACTGCGTTTAGGGACAAGAGCTGAATGTCACTGCATTACTATTCAGTCACCTTCGTGAAATGTGCAGAAATATGAAACTTTCCTGTTAATGGATACATAAAATAATCGTAAGGGAACGTTCATGCTATAATTAGCATACGAAAGTTAAGTATTTGGAGGTGGTTATATGCGTATTGAGCGCCTGGATTCTAACCGATTTAAAATATTTTTAACCTTTGATGATCTAATGGAAAGAGGCTTTACAAAGGATGAGCTGTGGTATGATTTTCCAAAGACTCATCAGATGTTTCAGGATATGCTGTTTGAGGCCAGTGATGAAATTGGTATGGAAATTGACGGAAACCTGCTTGTAAACGTTCATATGTTACATGCTCAAGGTATGCTGATTGTCGTTACACAGGATATGGAATACATTGATGAAGAATATATTGAAATGAAAGTCACTCTGGATCAAAATAAAGAGTTTATGTATTGTTTTACTGATTTTGAATCTGTCATTCAGGTTTCAAGCCACCTAACCCATTTAGGTATACAGAAAGCATCTGTTTTTTATTGGAATCATCATTACTATATGAAATTATTTGATGAAGATTTACAGTATCTGAATAAGGAAAATGTTATAGCGGTCATGTCGGAATTCTCTTCACCCAGCACAGTTACTTCTGCACGTCTTAGGGAATATGGCCGACTGGTCGTAGAAAATGACGCCGTACAGGTGATCCAAAATTATTTTTTATAATGTGAAATTCAATGTTTTTTCGGGTTTATCTATTCAGCAAAAAGGGTAACCAATCGGTGAAAAGCAGAAAATCGTTTTAAAACTATTTAAATAGCATTGAAACCTTACTGAATATCAACTATAATGAAATCGCTTACAGTTTCATATCTATTTAAATCTTGAAAATGTTCTAGTAACTGTTGCATATTAAATATGAATGTGTATACTAATTTCTGAAAGTAATGGTATGATGATGTTACTGATAATTCATAGGAGGTAAGCGAATGGTTGCCGACAAACCAGCAGAATCGTCAAATGAAAAAAGCGAAAATCTAGATGCTCTAAAATCTACTCAAACAGTTATTAAAAAAGCACTGGATAAGTTGGGTTATCCAGAGGAAGCTTATGAGTTATTGCGTGAACCCGTTCGAATTATGACTGTACGAATACCCGTAAGGATGGATAACGGTCAAATAAAAGTTTTTACAGGATACCGTGCCCAGCACAATGATGCGGTAGGACCTACGAAGGGCGGAGTTCGTTTCCATCCGGAGGTCAATGAAAAGGAAGTAAAGGCACTATCGATTTGGATGAGTTTAAAAGCAGGCATTGTAGATTTGCCTTACGGTGGCGGAAAGGGTGGAATTATCTGTGATCCCCGTGAAATGTCCTTCCGTGAACTTGAAGGGTTAAGCCGCGGCTATGTACGGGCGATTAGTCAGGTTGTAGGACCAACTAAAGATATTCCTGCCCCTGATGTTTTTACCAATTCTCAGATTATGGCGTGGATGATGGATGAATATAGTAGAATAGATGAATTTAATAACCCTGGTTTTATTACTGGAAAGCCCCTTGTACTCGGAGGATCTCATGGCAGAGACACAGCAACGGCCAAAGGGGTAACCATTTGTGTTGAAGAAGCTGCTAAATTAAAAGGAATAGACTTAAACGGAGCCCGGGTCATTATTCAGGGGTTTGGTAATGCTGGAGGTTATTTATCAAAATTCATGAACGATGCAGGTGCTAAAGTAGTAGCTATATCTGATGCCCAGGGAGCTCTTTATGATCCGGATGGTCTGGATATTGATTACTTATTAGATCGGCGCGACAGCTTTGGTTCCGTTACAAATCTTTTTGAAAATACCATTTCAAATGAGGAAATGCTTGAGCTGGATTGCGATATTCTCGTACCCGCAGCTATAGCGAATCAGATTACAGCAAAAAATGCCCATAATATTAAAGCCAAAATTGTTGTTGAAGCAGCAAATGGCCCTACATCCCTTGAAGGCACGAAAATACTGGCAGACAGGGATATTCTTCTTGTGCCCGATGTGTTAGCTTCATCTGGCGGTGTTACAGTAAGCTATTTTGAATGGGTGCAGAATAACCAGGGGTATTACTGGACAGAAGAAGAAGTTCAGGAAAAGCTCAAAACGGTACTTGTGAAATCATTCCATAATGTTTATGAAACCTCAGTAAATCGAAAAATTGATATGAGACTGGCCGCTTACATGGTTGGTGTTAGAAAAATGGCTGAAGCAGCACGCTTTCGTGGCTGGATATAATGAAAATAATTTGATTAACAAATGTGCATCTCCTATTATATATATGGTAGGAGATGTTTTTATTTGTGGTTAAAGAAGGTGGAATAGGAATGATTACAGAAAAAGTCGTCATTATTGGAGCTGGACCCTGTGGTTTGGCTACGGCATTAGCATTAAAAAAACAAGGAATCGATCCATTAATCATTGAAAAAGGAAATGTGGTTCAGTCTTTATATCGCTTTCCAACACACCAGACCTTTTTTAGTTCAAGTGATCGTCTGGAAATTGGAGAGATCCCTTTTATCACAGAAAAGCAAAAGCCAGTTCGAAATGAAGCACTAACGTATTATCGAACGGTAGCAGAAAGGGAGCAGCTCAGAATTAACACCTTTGAAAAAGTGGAAAGTGTAACCGGAATGGATCAGTCATTTTCGGTACGAACGCAGAAAAGAAGTGGAAAGCACGAGGAATATCAGGCCAAATATGTGGTGGCTGCTACAGGTTATTACGATCAGCCTAATTATATGGGTATAAAGGGTGAGGATCTGGATAAGGTCACTCACTACTTTAAGGAAGCACATCCGTATTTTAATACAGATGTTGTTGTGATTGGCGGGAAGAACTCCGCGGTCGACGCTGCTTTGGAATTAGTGAAGGCGGGTGCGAGAGTAACTGTTATCTATCGGGGCAGTGAATATTCAAAAAGCATTAAACCGTGGATATTGCCGCTTTTTGATTCTTTAGTTCGAAAAGGAATCGTTACGATGATTTTTAATGGGAAGGTAACAGAGATTACAGAGGATAAGGTTTTCTATACGGTTAATCAGGAAGAGAAGGCGATAAAGAATGACTTTGTATTTGCCATGACAGGCTATCACCCTGATCACAGCTTTTTAACCTCGATGGGAGTTCTTATGGATGATGAAACAGGCCGTCCTGACTTTGATGAAACGACGATGGAAAGCAATGTTGAAAATATCTATATAGCTGGAGTCATTGCGGCAGGCTATAATAATAATGAAATTTTCATTGAAAATGGACGTTTCCATGGGGATCAAATTGCCCGCTCTATTGCAGAAAAAGAAATGAAATAACAGGAGAGAAAATCATGAGCAAAGTTATTTTAATCACTACAGGTGGAACGATAGCCAGTGCGGTTAATGAGGAATCAGGCAAATTAACTTCAGGCGCACTAACCGGTGAAGAGCTGGCTGGATTATGTGATTTGCCGGCAGATATTCATGTAGAAGTTGATTCTATGCTGCAGAAGCCGAGTATGCATTTAACATTTGAGGATTATATGGATATCAGAAGCAGGATCTATTATTATTTTGAGGATGAAGATGTTGATGGAGTTGTCCTTACCCATGGCACTGATACGCTTGAAGAGACAGCCTATTTTCTCGATTTAACCATTAATGATGAGAGGCCTGTTGTGGTGACTGGCTCCCAGCGATCCCCGGGAGAATTAGGCAGTGATGTATATATTAACTTAAGACATGCCATTTATTCAGCTCAAAGCAGTGATTTACAAAACGCCGGCACAGTCGTTGTTTTTAACGAACGGATTTTTGCTGCCAAGTATGTAAAAAAAGAGCATGCATCAAATATTCAGGGCTTTAATGCATTTGGTTTTGGTTATTTAGGTATTATTGACAATGATGAGGTATATGTATACCAAAAGCCTCTGAAACGGGAGACGTATTCCATGGAGCATTCTGTCCCAAGAGTCGATATTATTAAATGTTATATAAATGGTGATGGGACGTTTATTAAGGCGGCAAGAGAAAATGGCACAGAAGGGATTGTGCTCGAAGGTGTCGGAAGAGGTCAGGTGCCTCCTTTAATGATGCCTGAAATAAAACGCAGCATTGCTGAAGGTATCAAAGTTGTGATTACCACCAGTTCAGAAGAGGGAGCTGTATATACAACCTATGATTATGAAGGAAGTGCACATCAATTGGTTAAAGAGGGTGTCATACTTGGAAAGGATTATGATAGTAAAAAAGCCCGAATTAAATTAGCTGTTCTTCTGGCATCAGGGTGTAAAAATATACCTGAGCAATTTTAAGTATTTGTAAAAATATAGTATTTTCAACCCCCTGAATTCATGATAGGATTAAATAAGATTGAAGATTGGGGGAGGAGTCAAAATGGTCGGTTTAATATCCGCCAGTATTGCGCCGGGTTTCGCACTATTAACCTTTTTCTATTTAAAAGACCGCTTTGACTCCGAGCCTTTATCAATGGTGTTAAGAGCTTTTATATTCGGAGCTTTACTTGTTTTTCCTATTATGTTTATTCAATATGGATTTTCTGTCGAGGATGTCGGACAGCATCCATTTATTCAAAGCTTCTTTCTGACTGGAATGTTAGAGGAATTTTTCAAATGGTTTATCTTTCTATATGTGATTTACGAGCATGTTCATTTTGACAATCATTATGATGGGATTGTCTACGGTGTAGCCATCAGTCTGGGATTTGCCAGTCTGGAAAATCTTTTATACCTGCTCGCGAATGGCATTGAGTATGCTTTAAGCCGGGCTGTCTTCCCGGTGTCTTCCCATGCCTTATTCGGTGCCATCATGGGGTATTATATGGGCAGGAATAAATTTTACCCGGTCAAATCCTATCGTATGATAACTGTAGCTCTTTTCATACCCACCTTTCTCCACGGCATTTACGATTTTTTATTACAAACGATTCAAAGCAATTGGATATATGTAATGATTCCGTTCATGGTGTTTTTATGGGTGTTTGCGATGCGGAGAGTAAAACGGGCTAATGATTATACGGAAAAACGACAAGTGCTGCACTTTCAGAAAAACAAAAAAACAGTGTAAGAAGCAGTCCTGGAAAAACAGGGCTGCTTCTTTTTTTTGTATAAAAGTTCGTTTTCAACAAAACATATATGGGACAAAAAGAAATGCTTTAATCTCAGGAGGCATGAAGATGAATGGCAAAAAGCTTCTTTTATGTTCCATTGTTTTTTTACTCATGATGATCATTCCTCTATCAAGTTTTGATAATGTACAAAAATCCGAAGCCTTTAGTCCCCGTATTTTGCAAAAGGGATCTTCAGGAGATGATGTAATTGAACTTCAGTCAAGATTACAATACTTAGGATTCTACAAAGGGAAAATTGATGGTTTATTTGGTTGGGGTACCTATTGGGCTGTCCGGAACTTTCAATCTGACTATGAATTAGAGGTAGATGGGTTAGTAGGCTCGGCTACCAAAAATAAGCTGGAAAAAGCAAGTCAATATAATAAACAGTGGGTACACGAGCAGCTGAGAAATGATCGGGAATTTACGTATTATGGCGGAACACCTTTGGAACAGCAAACCAAAAAGAAGGGTGGAACTGGTAAGTCAAATCAACAGCAACAACAGCAGGGAAATCAGCAACAGAAGAATCAGCAGCAAAATCAAGGGAATCAGCAAAATGACAATACACAGCCACAGCCAACTTCTGTAAATGTACCATCGGGATACTCTCAAAATGATATTAAATTGATGGCGAATGCCGTCTATGGCGAGGCCAGGGGAGAACCGTATACAGGACAGGTAGCTGTTGCTGCCGTCATCCTGAATCGAGTGGAAAGTCCGACATTCCCAAATACCGTTTCAGGAGTTATTTTCGAGCCAAGAGCTTTTACAGCTGTTGCAGATGGACAGATCTGGCTGGAACCAAATGATAAGGCCAGGGAAGCTGTTATTGACGCTCTGAACGGGATGGATCCTTCAGGGAACGCCCTGTATTATTTTAATCCTGCGACAGCCACGTCAGACTGGATTTGGTCCAGACCCCAAATTAAAAAGATCGGGAAACATATCTTTTGTAAATAAGAAAGGAGTGAGAGGATGCTACGCTGGCTATTTATCGCAGTCCTGTCCATTGCAGTTGTAGGAACTGCATTCTGGGGATATCAGGAGCACCAGGAGAAAAATGCTATTTTGATTCAGGCAGAAAATAACTACCAGCGATCCTTCCATGATTTAACCTATCATATTGATTCCTTGCATGATAAAATCGGCACGGTATTAGCAATGAATTCCCCAAGGAGCGTATCACCCCAACTGGCAGAAATATGGCGAATCACCTCTGATGCCCATTCTGAGGTAGGACAGCTCCCTCTATCTTTATTACCTTTTAATAAAACAGAGGAGTTTCTGTCTAATATTGGGGATTTCTCTTATCGTACTGCTGTGAGGGGGCTGGATAAAGAGCCCTTGAACGATGAAGAAACCAAAATGCTGGAAAAGCTTTATCAGCAGTCCGGTGAGATTAAGCGGGAGCTGCGTAATGTCCAGCATCTGGCATTGGAAAATAATTTACGATGGATGGATGTGCAATTAGCGCTGGTTAATCATGATCAGCCTGCCGACAATACGATTATAGACGGCTTTAAAACCGTTGAGAAAAATGTAGAGACCTTCTCAGAAAGCAGCTTTCAGGAGCAGTTAAATGGTGTGTCAAAGAATGATGATAAGGAAATCAAATTAGAAGGCGGAAAAATAAATAAAAAGGAAGTAAAATCTATAGCCGGGGACGTTTTTCAGCTAAAAGACGGAGATTTAAAAATTACGTCCTCAGGTGATGGCTCAGATATAAAGGTTTATAGTGCGTCCTTTGAGCAGGACAATAAACACGGATATATGGATATTACCGAAAAAGGCGGTTATGTTATTTCGATGATTTTAAACCGGGACATTGGAGAAAAATCCATTGGTCTTCATGACGGGATGAAAAAAGCAGAACAATTTTTAACAAAACTGGGCTATGAGAATATGGAAGCCTATAATAGTGCGGAATATAGTAATGTCGGGGTCTATTCGTTTGCTTATAATCAGGATGATGTACGAATATATCCGGATTCCGTGCAGGTAAAAGTTGCTCTTGATAATGGTGATGTGGTTGGTTTGTCAGCAAGAGACTTTTTAGTCAACCATCAGGAACGAGACGTGAGTGAACCTGAGATTACAATAGAGGAGGCCAAAAAAGAAGTCAATCCTAATGTTGAAATACAGGAGGAATCACTGGCTGTTATTGATAATGACTTAGGAGAAGAGGTTCTTGTCTATGAATTCTTAGGTACTTTAGGTGAAGACACATACCGTATATATATAAATGCCTCCGATGGCTTTGAGGAAAGAGTAGAGCGATTGAAATCCACCGAAGTAAAATTTGATACCTCTGCTTAAATTTACAGGAAAATGGGATGACCAATTGGTTTCTCATTTTCCTTTTCATTTTTGAGATTATTTGTCATAATGAATGTATCACGGTGCAATCGTCCGTAAGTATGCGAAAGGGAAGAGGGGAACTCCATGAAAGTTGGAACAGTATTGTCCCTGTCATATATAGAGGAAGGTGGACAGTCCATACAAAGCTACTCCAGTAAAATTATCGAGATGGATGATCAGGAATGTCTGATTCAGTATCCTGTGAATGATGATACAGGCCGAACTTCCTTTTTTATTGAAGGCAGTTCATTTAATGTCCAATTTGTCGGAAAAGATGAGGTGGTTTACTCATTTCCTGCCAAAGTGATGAAGCGCAAAAAGATTAATTCCATACCTGTATTAGCGCTATCCATTCCTGAAGAAGAATCCTTTACCTCTGTGCAGCGGCGAAATTATGTCCGGGTATTAGTGGCACTGGATGTTTCTGTTCATCCGCAAAGAAGAGATGTTTCTCCTTTTACAACGACGACAATCGATGTAAGTGGCGGGGGACTGGCTATACGTACACCTGATCATATCAAATTGAACAAAAATGATCAGCTTGATGTATGGGTTGTTTTACCTTTTAAAAACCAGGAATATCAATACGTGCATGCCTCCGCTAAAGTCATGCGTCAAATAAAAAAGACGTCAAATATAACGGTCACTTCTCTAATGTTTGATCAAATTTCCGCACATGACCGGGAACAGATGATTCGGTTTTGTTTTCAAAAGCAGATTGATAAAAAGAGAATAACCAGAAATCGGCATAATTCAACAAGGAATCGGGGATAGTAAGGGAAAAAGGTGGATGTCTATGATTCGGTTTGAGCGAATCTTAAAGTGGACATTAATTTTTCTCTTTCTTTTACTGATTCTTACTCAATGGCTGGTCATTCATACTGACATCAATACATATATCAATCCTGTATATAAATATATTGGGGTTCAAAAATTATTCTGATTGACCTCATAGACCAATGATTCTCTGTATGATATGATTTTTAAGAAGAATTTAGCAGGGCCTGCCTGCTATTTCTTTTTGTAGAGGCGTTTGTTTTAGGATGAAAGGGTCCAGGAGTGTTTTGAGGCTGGACGTGCGCAAGGAGGAATTCTATATGAAAAGAGATATTGCCATTGCGATTGATGGACCGGCAGCAGCCGGAAAGAGCACTGTCGCAAAAATCGTTGCAAAACATCTATCCTATGTATATATTGATACTGGAGCGATGTATAGAGCACTAACATTAAAAGCCATACAGCACCAGCTGAATGTAGATAACGAAACAGAAATTGTGGAATTATTAAATCATACCAGCATTCAGTTTAAACAAAACGGTGAACAGCAGCTTGTGTATCTGGATGATGCTGATGTAACCCATGAAATCCGCTCTCAGGAAGTCACACACCATGTATCGGATGTTTCCAAACATAAGGAAGTGCGTGAGGAAATGGTACAAAGGCAGCAGCAATTAGCCAGAAGCAGAGGCGTTGTTATGGATGGACGTGACATTGGAACACATGTCATTCCTGATGCTGAAGTGAAGGTATTCTTAATTGCTTCCGTTGACGAAAGAGCAAAGCGAAGGCACAAAGAAAATGTAGAAAAAGGGTATCCGTCCAACTTAGAGGAATTAAAGAAGGAGATACAAAGAAGAGACCAGATTGATTCACAGAGGGAGGTTTCTCCGCTTATAAAGGCGGAGGATGCCATAGAGATAGATACTACATCCTATACAATAAATGAGGTAGCAGAACGTATATTAGAAATAGTATCTTCAAAAATATAAGGTTGAGGGGACATTTACTATGCTTTATCGATTGGGAATATTCCTTTGTCTGGTTATTCTTAAAACCATTTTCAGAATAAAGGTAATAGGAAAAGAAAACATTCCGAGCGAAGGACCGGTAATTATCTGTTCAAATCATATATCCAACCTGGACCCGCCCGTTGTTGGAATGACAAGCCCCCGTACGATCCATTTCATGGCAAAGGGTGAACTGTTCAATAATAAATGGCTTGGTGGATTACTTCGCAGGTTAAATGCTTTTCCGGTCCGCAGAGGTATGAAGGACAGGCAGGCTTTGCGTGAAGGTCTTAATATACTAAAAGACAACCACACACTAGGCTTATTTCCGGAAGGGACACGAAGTAAAACCGGGGAAGTTCAAAGAGGGCTGGCCGGTGCAGGATTCTTCGCACTACGTTCAGATGCTGTGATTATCCCTTGTGCTATTATCGGTGAATATAAACTATCCGGGCAACTAAAGGTTGTGTATGGGGAACCGGTGCCAATGGATCAATTGCGTTCAGAAAAAGCTTCTGCCCAGGTCGTTGTAGATCAGATTATGAACGAGATTCAAAAATTAAGGGATATACATAAAAACAATAGCAATTAGCTTGACAAAACAGATAAAATATTAGAACTTAGAAAAAAGGACATTTTTAGTTGTGTCGTATTGAAGGAGGTCTATTGGTTATGGATGAATTAAATCACGGACAGTCTCTTAATGAAGGAGACGTAGTGACAGGAAAAGTTGTAAAAGTGGAGGAAAAGCACGCACTCGTAGATATCGGTTATAAAGCTGAAGGTATTTTGCCTATTAGTGAATTGTCAAATCTTCATGTGGAAAAAATTTCAGATGTTCTATCTGAAGGGGATGAAGTTTCCCTTAAAGTAAAAAAAATAGAAGAAGAGACTACTGAAGATGAGAGTGAAATGGAAATTATCTTATCAAAACGTTTAGTAGATGCTGAAGAAAACTGGGAAAAGCTTGAAAATAGATTGGCAAGCGGCGAAGTTTTTGAAGCAGAAATTAAAGAAGTTGTAAAGGGCGGACTTGTAGCTGATGTTGGACTTAGAGGGTTTATTCCCGCATCCCATGTAGAAACGCACTATGTGGAAAACTTTGATGATTATAAAGGCAAAACTCTTACATTGAAAGTAATTGAAACAGACAGAGAAAAAAACCGGGTTATTCTCTCCCATAAAGCAGTTGAGGAAGAGAAACAGGCAAAAGAAAAGATGGATGTTCTGGAAAAAATTAGTGCGGGAGATGTTCTTGAAGGTACGGTACAAAGACTTACAGATTTCGGTGCTTTCGTAGACATTGGCGGTATCGATGGGTTAGTGCACATATCACAGCTCTCCCATGAACATGTAAACAAAGCTTCTGATGTGTTATCTGAAGGTGAAACGGTTAAGGTCAAAGTTCTGTCCGTTGACCGGGATAATGAACGTATTTCTCTATCTGTTAAGGATGTTTTGCCGGGACCATGGGAAGGCATTGAATCAAAGGTTAAAGCAGGCGATGTCGTTGAAGGAACTGTCAAGCGTCTGGTAAACTTTGGTGCCTTTGTTGAAGTGCTGCCAGGTGTAGAAGGTCTTGTTCATATATCCCAGATTTCAGATCGTCATATAGGAACACCTGGTGAGGTACTGGAAGCAGGCCAAAAAGTAAATGTAAAAGTACTGGATGTAAGTGAAGAAAATAAAAAGATGTCCCTGAGTATACGTGAAGTTGAAAATGATCAGAATAAAAAAGAAATTGAACAGTATACAAAAGAGCAGGATCAGGGTACATTTTCACTGGGCGATGTGATTGGCGACCAGCTGGGTAAATTAAAAGAATAAAACGGTGGTTAATATGAGTAGAGCACAAAGGAAGATTGCACACATCAATGAAGTGGTAAAACAAACACAGACTGAACCTAACAGCTTTGATGAAATGGAGATTATTCATCAGAGCCTTACTCCATTAAATTGGAATGAACTTTCTTTAAATACAGCTTGTGGCGAACTTTCTCTAAGTTCGCCTCTTTTTATCAATGCTATGACAGGTGGGGGCGGATTTAAAACCGCTGAAATTAATCAAAAGCTCGCAATGGCTGCTCACGAAAAAAATATTGCGATTGCTGTGGGTTCACAAATGTCTGCGCTAAAAGATGAAGAGGAAAAAAACACATATGAAGTCGTGAGGCGTGAACATCCAAATGGAATTGTGATTGCTAATGTTGGCAGTGAAGCAACGCTGGAACAGGCGAAACGGGCAATTGATATGGTAGAGGCGAATGCTTTGCAGATTCATTTAAATGTGATGCAGGAATTAATTATGCCTGAAGGAGACCGGGACTTTTCCGAACGTTTGCGGAATATTGAGGATATCGTTTCAAACATTTCCATACCCGTAATTATCAAAGAAGTAGGCTTTGGAATCTCGAAGGAAACGGCCGCAAAACTGGAAAGTATTGGAATTAAGTATATTGATGCTGGCGGCAGAGGCGGGACAAGCTTTTCCCAAATTGAAAATAATAGGAGAACAGATCGTCTCCATTCTCTTAACCATTGGGGAATTCCTACACTGGTTTCTTTAAGAGAAATACAGGCTGCCTTTCCCAATGTTCATTTAATTGCATCCGGCGGGATTCGCCATGGGCTGGATGGTGCAAAAGCTTTGATTTCAGGAGCGAATATGTTTGGAATGGCAGGGCCGATGCTTCGGACCGTTATCGATCAGGATGTTGAGGGATTGGTTAATAAAATTGACTCCATTCATGATGAAATTAAAATTGTGATGATGACCCTCGGTGTAACCAGTCCTAATCTTTTAAAAGGTAGTCCCCATGCACTATTTGGCAAAACTAAGGAATGGATAAATCAAAGAACATAAAGTTTATGAAGGATAAAAAACACCTATACTGAAAATGGTAGGTGTTTTTTTATGGAAACCTGGATTTTTTACTGGCTCGCGTGGGTACTGTGGATTATTGTTTACTTTTTTGATTTTGATTCGAGAAGGCGGTTCTGCTATTCAAGCTTCATTTTAGGTTGTATGATTACATCCACTACATATATTTCATATTCCGGACTGGAGATTCATGTGCCTTTAATAATGAATTGTATAACTGGTTTTATACTACTTGCAAAATCAAAGGGGAAGTTTATTCGCGTCAGTATCGCCATTAGCTTAAGCTTTGCCTACAGTGGGCTGAAATTATGGGCGCTGTTTAATCCATTATGGTTATTTCTTTCAAGCTCAATTATAATGGCCTTAATCTGTATTCTTGAATTTTATATTTTTGTGGATGATCTGCAAAGTCAACTGGCTATTGCCTTGATAAGTACTTCAGCTGGACAGCTTCTTTTTACCTTTGTAAGACTGTCCTATGGATTTACAGTTTCAATCGGAGACCTGGCCTACCTAACAGATGTCGTCTTTATAATGATTACATTAACCTTATGGTTTAAAATCAGACGTTTTAGTGAAAAAATAGAACAAACTGTCAAAAATGTTTCCTTAAAATTTAAAACGTGACAGAATCTGCAGAAGTTAAGGAAAAAGTTGTTTAATAATCCTTCATTTGCTAAAATATAAAAGCTGTAGTTACCCTTCTTTCAGGTAAGAAGGGTATTTTCAAACGTTTGTGGCTAAACCTGCCACAATTGAAATATACTCAAATGTGAATATAAAGGATGAACAGAAATGCGGAAATCTGTTGTTGCAATAGTAGGAAAACCGAATGTAGGAAAATCAACGATATTTAATCGGCTTGTCGGAGAAAGAATTGCCATTGTGGAAGATGTACCAGGGGTTACTCGTGACCGAATCTATGCGGAAGCCGAATGGTTAAATACAACCTTTAATTTAATTGATACAGGAGGAATCGAAATAGGGGACGAGCCTCTAATGGTTCAAATGAGGACACAGGCGGAAATTGCCATTGAGGAATCCGATGTCATCATTTTTATGATTGATGGAAAAGAAGGAGTTACAGCGGCTGACGAAGAAGTGACTCGTATGTTATTTAAATCGAGCAAGCCTGTGGTTCTGGCTGTTAATAAAATGGATAATCCTGAGATGAGAGATCGGATTTATGAATTTTATTCCTTAGGATTTGGGGAGCCTTACCCTATCTCAGGTTCACATGGGTTAGGATTAGGTGATTTACTTGATGAAGTTGTGAAGCACTTTCCTGAAAGGGACATTGAAGAAGATGATGAGGATACCATCCATTTCAGTTTAATAGGCCGCCCTAACGTGGGGAAATCCTCGTTAGTAAATTCAATCTTAGGTGAAGAGCGGGTTATTGTAAGTGAAGTTGCCGGAACAACCAGAGACGCCATCGATACAAGCTTTGAAAAAGACAATCAGGATTTTGTCATCATTGATACTGCCGGGATGAGAAAAAGAGGAAAGGTTTATGAAAAAACTGAAAAGTACAGTGTGTTACGAGCCCTAAAAGCGATTGAACGCTCAGATGTGGTCTTAGCTGTCCTTGATGCAGATACGGGTATTATTGAGCAGGATAAACGAATTGCAGGCTATGCACATGAAGCGGGTAAGGCCGTTATTATTGTCGTAAATAAGTGGGATACTGTTGAAAAAGACGATAAAACCATGAAAGAATTTGAAGATAAAGTCAGACAGGATTTTCAATTCCTGGACTACGCACCTGTTGTTTTTCTTTCTGCGTTAACAAAAAAACGAATGCATACATTATTGCCTAGAATTATTCAGGCAAGTGAAAATCATGCCAAAAGAGTACAAACAAACCTGCTGAATGAGGTTATTATGGATTCCCTTGCACTGAATCCCACTCCTTCTATAAAAGGGAGAAAACTCAAGATATTATACGCGACACAGGTTGCTGTGAAACCGCCAACCTTTGTGGTATTTGTGAATGATCCAGAACTCATGCACTTTACGTTTAAGCGCTTTTTGGAAAATCGTATTCGGGAAGCATTTGGGTTTGAAGGTACGCCCATTAAAATATACGCAAGACAACGGAAATAAAGGAGGACTTTGTCAATGGGGAAGGTTGCTGTACTGGGAGCAGGAAGCTGGGGATCAGCATTGGCACTTGTTTTGGGAGATAACCACCATGATGTAAGATTGTGGACTCATCGTGCTGAACAGGCCAAGGCTATTAATGAAACCCGGCAGAATGAAAAATATTTAAAAGAAATTACACTCCCTGACGAGGTAAAGGCTTATGATAATCTCAATGAGGCTATTGCCGATGCAGAAACGATTGTCCTTGTTGTCCCAACAAAGGCTATTCGTGATGTGTGTGGTCAACTGAAAAATCATCTGGATCATAAAGTAACACTTATTCATGCTGCCAAAGGAATTGAGCCTCATACATTAAAACGTGTTTCCGAAATGATTGAGGAAGAAGTGCCCAGGGAGCTTTATGGAGAGGTTGTTGTTTTGTCTGGCCCAAGTCATGCAGAGGAGGTTGGAGCGAGACATCCAACAACCGTAACAGTGTCCTCACATGATCATGACCTGGCACAGAAAGCACAGGATCTGTTTATCAATGATAAATTCCGTGTGTATACCAATCCTGACATTGTCGGTGTTGAATTAGGGGGGGCATTAAAGAATATTATCGCTCTGGGTGCAGGAATTTCAGATGGACTGGATTATGGTGATAACGCAAAAGCTGCCCTTATCACAAGAGGACTGGCTGAAATCGCAAGACTGGGTGCTTCCATGGGAGCAAATCCATTAACATTTGCAGGTTTAACAGGAGTTGGAGATTTAATTGTAACTTGTACCAGCTCGCATAGTCGAAATTGGCGTGCAGGATATCTGCTGGGACAGGGACGTAAATTGGACGATGTATTAGAAGAAATGGGCATGGTAGTAGAAGGCGTACGTACAACGCAGGCAGCCTACCAGTTATCGGAACAGGAAAACATCGAGATGCCTATTACAAAGGGACTGTATAACCTTCTATTTAACCAGGAACCCCCAAAAGTTATTGTCGACCGTTTAATGAACAGAGGAAAAACCCACGAGGTGGAAGAGCTACCTGATGATTTACGGAATCAAACGCTTTAATTAAAACATCTCACACCCCCACTGCCTTTGCATATAATATGGTGAAACGTATTACAAGGAGGTAGGGCAGTGGGAAAACAATCTGAAAACAATCCCTTTAACCAAATTGAAAACAATGCTAACATTTCTTCCGATGAAATATTTAAGGTTGCTGATTCGGTCAAGAATGCCAATTTTTCTGATGAAAAAAACGTAAGGCAGTTAGTACGCAGACTTTCAAAAATGGCAGGTAAACCTGTATCCAAGGCTAAAGAGGACGAAATTGTTGAAATGATTACCAATCAGAATATACCGATGGATATGAACTCACTTCAACAGATGCTTAAGAAATAGACTGCTTGGGCACTTGATGATACGGTTCATTTGAACAATGCATATAATAAACCGCAGCAAGAAATCCTATAGAGCTGCAAGGTAAGGGATATATTTAGTTTACCGAGGTGTCCAGCCCCTTCACCTCGGGTTTTATTTGTTCTGAGAAAGTATCGGATCACATCATCCGGTCATACTGTTACATGGATGGACAAGCCTGCTTTTCTATCCTTCTAATTTTCTATATGATATAATATGGACGAATTTGAAGTCCTTAAGGAGCGTTTTACATGAGCCAGAGCATGTTGAATATGTATATATCTTTCGTGGGAATGGCATTGCTGCTGATTGCCATGGGACTCATATATTTAAGCAGAAATAAACTTAAGGGGTTCTTCAGTGGAATCGTTGGCCTTTTGGCATACATATGTTTTATTTTCGGCAGTGTTATTATTTTTTATATTGTTCTAAGTGGTCCAACAGCGTAAAGATAAACGGGGGAATTTCATATGAAAATAAGTCAGGCCGTTTGGAGTTTTATGGCTATCGTTCTTCTTACCGGCTGTATGTACCCGGAAGAGGAATTACAAAAGAATCAAATTCCAAATGATATGCAGCTGGAAATGGTGCAGGAGGCTGTGAGTCAGTATAAAAATGACCACAACGGGCAATTACCAATTAAGAATCGGGACATGGATACAGATATATTTATTAAATATCCTGTTGATTTTAAAAAACTGAAGCAGAGTGGATATTTAACCACTACACCGGGAAATTCGTATGAGCAGGGTGGTTTATATCAATATGTCATCATCCGTCCTGAAACAGAGGCGACAGTAAAAATTGTTGACTTACGCCAATCAGAAAAATTACGGGAAATTAATTTTCAGCTGGAAATCTATCGCAATGAACATATTTACCCTCCTTTTGGCGAGGAAGTCGCTGCAGGGGTCTATAAGATAGACATCAAAAAATTAGGTCTTGAGCAGCGTCCGGTCGTCCAAAGCCCTTATACAAATCAGAATCTGCCTATTTACATGGACACCGATGGGCAGCTTGTCATTGATTATCGAAAAGATCTCTACAAAGTAATTAAGGAGAAAGAACATAATTATCAGGCAGGAGATGACATCAGATATCTATTAGCAGATCACTACCCATTTGTACCTGCCTATTCTCTGCCATACACACTACAGGATGGAGAGCCTGTTTTTCACACTTATTCAGAGAACGAAAAAAATCAGAAGAAATCGTAAAAAGATACCTTTTAGAGGTATCTTTTTTTGTTTATCAGAATATAGTGTACCGTGTATTTCCATTATTCAGCCAGGGGGCAGCCGTTTTTCAGGCGTTAGAACCATCCGTTTGATGAAATGAGAACATGATGTTTCTTTATATTACATACCTTTATCCTTCGTTTTCTTAAATGTTTTAGTCATATTTTGATAGGACAACATCATAGACTCTTAGTGTTAAAGAATTGTATTCGTGTTTTGTATTTTTTCAGGAGTGAAGTTCACGTATCGGGAGGGGATCACTTGGAAAGAGTCGATATTTTTAAGGACATATCGAAACGAACGAACGGAGATATTTATCTGGGTGTTGTAGGCGCTGTACGAACGGGTAAATCAACCTTTATTAAAAAATTTATGGATCTAGTTGTTTTGCCCAATATAGAAGATGAAGGAGAAAAATCCAGAGCACAGGATGAATTGCCACAGAGCGCTGCCGGCCGGACCATTATGACAACTGAACCTAAATTCATTCCTAATCAGGCAGTAACTGTTAATGTGGATGAAGGCCTTGATGTAAATGTACGTCTCGTTGACTGTGTTGGATATACGGTTGACGGTGCCAAAGGTTTTGAGGACGAGAATGGTCCAAGGATGATTAATACACCTTGGTACGAAGAGCCTATTCCATTTCCGGAAGCAGCTGAAATTGGAACGAGAAAAGTCATTCAGGAGCATTCGACCATTGGAGTGGTTGTGACAACGGATGGAACTATAGGGGATATTCCCCGTAATGATTATGTAGAAGCCGAAGAAAAAATTGTGAATGAACTTAAGGAAGTAGGCAAACCGTTTATTATGGTTCTGAACAGTCAAAACCCTCATTCACAGGAGACGGAGCTGCTTAGAGAAGAATTGAAGGAGTACTATGATATTCCTGTAGTAGCGGTTAGTGTGGAAAATATGCGGGAACACGATGTCTATAATGTCTTACGTGAGGCACTTTACGAATTCCCGGTATTAGAAGTAAATGTAAACCTGCCTAGCTGGGTAATGGTGTTAAAGGATGAACATTGGTTAAAACAGCGCTACGAAGAGGCTATTCAGGATACTGTAAAAGATATTAAACGTCTTCGTGATGTGGACCGGGTTGTCGGAAACTTCTATGATTATGACTTTGTAGATCAAGCCCAATTAGCGGGAATGGAGATGGGAGACGGCATTGCAGAAATTGATCTCCAGGCACCGGATGAATTGTATGACCATGTACTGAAAGAAATTGTCGGCGTTGAAATCAGAGGTAAAGATCATTTGTTAGAATTAATGCAGGATTTTGCTACTGCAAAACGCGAGTACGATCAGGTCTCTGAAGCTTTAAATATGGTGAAGCAAACAGGCTATGGGATTGCAGCACCAACGCTTGAAGATATGGCCCTGGATGAACCCGAAATTATTCGACAAGGTTCAAGGTATGGCGTCAGATTGAAAGCTGTAGCACCTTCTATTCATATGGTGAAGGTGGATGTTGAGTCTGAGTTTGCGCCGATTATTGGTACTGAAAAGCAAAGTGAAGAGCTTGTCAGATACTTAATGCAGGACTTTGAAGAGGACCCTTTATCAATCTGGAAGTCTGATATTTTTGGCAGATCGTTAAGCTCAATTGTCAGAGAAGGGATTCAGGCTAAGCTTTCCTTAATGCCGGAAAATGCAAGATACAAACTTAAAGAAACCCTCGAACGGATTATCAATGAGGGTAGCGGTGGCTTAATAGCAATCATATTATAAAAAAAGCGGCAGAAAATGCCGCTTTTTTTATTTTTATTCTTAAAAAAAGAGTACAACCTTGATTTATATTTTGCTAGATACATAAGAATCGTTGAAAATCGCATGAGAATGCGGTTTTGCTATTGAAAGGCCCTGGCGAATTATGGTAAGATGCAAGTAATCTTACATACCGGATTTTGATAGGAAAATCCATCAAATACAGAAGAATTTTGCCTAATTTTATTGAAATTCCTCGAAAATTCGGTTATGATAAGGCTTGTCATCATTTTTGAATGACTTACATGTATAAAATGTATGAAAATTGTTAACAAATGGGATGATTGGAATTTTAAAATTCCTTTTACGCTCATTCGATTGTTTGCATTTGGGAGGAGGTGAAAGATATGAATAAAACAGAACTCGTAAATGCAGTTGCTGAAAAAAGCGATCTTTCTAAAAAGGATGCAGCTCAGGCTGTAGATGCCGTATTTGAATCCATTACTGATTCCTTAACTGACGGAGATAAAGTCCAGCTTATCGGGTTTGGTAACTTTGAAGTTCGCGAGCGTGCGGCTCGTAAAGGACGTAATCCACAAACTGGTGATGAGATTGAAATTCCAGCCAGCAAAGTTCCTGCATTCAAACCTGGTAAAGCCCTTAAGGATGCTGTGAAATAAGCTATACATAGGGCTGTAAAAAAAGAGGGTCTTCAAACCCTCTTTTTTTTATGCTCCTTTTTAACATTTTTCAATAGATTATAGGGAATGATAATGTTAAAATATGAACGTACCTTAAAAAGTTTATGAGGAGGAACTGCATAAGATGAGTACAAGTTCTTCTGGTTCGGATTTTTTTGTTATAAAAGCTTTAGAAGATGGTGTAAACGTAAATGGACTAACAAGAGGTACAGATACCCGTTTTCATCATTCCGAGAAGTTAGATAGAGGAGAAGTAATGATTGCTCAGTTTACTGAACACACTTCAGCTGTTAAGGTTCGGGGCAAAGCCATCGTTCAAACCAGTCATGGTGAAATACATACTGAAGAAAATCAGGATATTTAATCAAGCAATGAAAAGTTTTTGAAGTGGGTTCTGTGAGAAAGGGTCAAGGTGATTGATTTGGATCCCAAATTTATACAGAAAATAAAAGATCATATCATCCAATTTGCTGATGAGAAATTTGGAGACATAAAAAGGGAGCCTGTTCTTTCTGAAGATAAGATTTTATTTTTGGACACTATTCTGGATTATTCCGATAACCTCGCCCGTAAGGAAAAAGAGCAAATAATTCAGGCGATTATGTATGTACAGACAGCACTGGACATTCATGATTTTGTATCCATTCATTCCTATAAACATGATCAGATAAATCAGCAAAAGCAGATGAATGTTCTAGTGGGTGACCTGTTGAGTGGAAAGTTTTACCACAATTTATCCCGCGTTGAATATATAGATTTAATCGAAGTGATTGCTGGTGCCATTCGAACGATAAATGAAAGAAAAATGATGATTTATCACAGTGATATCCATTCCATTGAGCATCTGATAGAAGAGATGAAAGAAGTCGAATCAGCCATCGTGATCCATGTGGCTGAATACTTTAAAATGACGGAACACCATGATGTGATAAAAAACTGGCTGCTTATGAAGCGGTTATTCCTGGAGTTGAAAACATATGCTCAGGAACAGAAGTCGGCTGTGATAACCTTGCTCAGTCAAAGTAATAACGAAGATGATGTCATTCGGATGGTGGAAAATATGATACCGGGAATTATGATCAGGTTAGAATCATTAATCCAATCGTTACCATTGCACCTTAATGAATTGAGAATGTTTTTAATGAATGAACTGAAAAGAATTTCACAGAAACAGGGAATCTTATTGGAGGAAGGATAAGAAAATGGATCAGCGCTCAAAAGCAGAGAAAGTTCACCATGTATTTGAAAAGATTTATGATAAATATGACGTGATGAACTCTGTCATTTCTTTTCAGAGGCATAAAGCCTGGCGAAAAGATGTCATGAAACGAATGGAAGTAAAACCAGGGGAGAAGGCATTAGATGTTTGCTGTGGAACAGGAGACTGGACGTTTGCACTTGGAGAAGTTGTAGGTAAGAGTGGACAGGTGACCGGTCTCGATTTTAGCAAGAACATGCTTTCCATCGCTCAAACTAAATTGGACCAGGAACCCCTTCCTCAAATTTCTTTTAAGCATGGGGATGCAATGAATCTTCCGTTTGAAGACAACTCCTTTGATTATGTGACCATCGGATTTGGCTTGCGGAATGTCCCTGACTATCTGCATGTATTAAAAGAAATGACCAGGGTGATTAAACCAGGAGGAAAAGTGGTCTGTTTAGAAACCTCGCAACCAACCATTCCCGTATACAGGCAATTATATTATCTCTATTTTAAATTTGTAATGCCCCTTTTCGGAAAAATCTTTGCCAAAAGTTATAATGAATATGCGTGGCTGCATGAATCAGCAAAAGACTTCCCGGATCGAAAGGCACTTAAAGCGTTGTTTTTGGAAGCTGGTTTGACGGATGTTCAGATAAAAAGTTATACTGGCGGAGTTGCAGCCATGCATCTGGGAACAAAGCCGGAAAAATGATCACATATTCAGATATTTGAAATATAGGTGAAACATATGAAACTACCTTTATCTTATAAATTTTTAAATCATGATTTAGATATTATTGAGTCGGAATTATTATATACAGTTAAAGCAGATCATCCTGTTTTACGGGCAGCATCTACTCAATTACTAAAAGCAGGCGGAAAACGAATTCGACCTGTTTTTGTTTTGCTGGCTGCAAAGTTTGGTCATTACGACCTGGAAAAAATTAAACATGTCGCTTCTTCATTCGAATTGATGCATATGGCTTCTTTGGTGCATGATGATGTGATTGATGATGCAGAATTACGAAGAGGCCATGAAACCATTAATGCTAAATGGGATAACCGGGTTTCCATGTATACTGGAGACTATATGTTTGCCAGGGCTCTTGAAATCCTGTCTGTTATTCAAAACCCGAAAGCACATCTGATCCTGTCCAATACCATTGTTGAACTTGCGCAAGGGGAAATTGAACAATTAAAGGATCAATATAATCTGGATCAGAACTTTAGAAATTACTTAAGACGTATAAAACGGAAAACAGCACTTCTTATAGCAAGCAGCTGTCATTTGGGAGCCATTGTTGCGGACGCTCCGGCTGACTATCAAAAAGCCTTGGCTAAGTATGGCTACTATATAGGAATGTCGTATCAAATCATTGATGATATTTTAGACTTCACCGCAACACCAGAAAAGCTGGGGAAGCCGGCTGGAAGTGATTTGTTTCAGGGGAATATTACGTTACCCGTTTTATATAAATTAGAAGACACTTCTTTTAAGCAAAGATTGGCCAGCAGCTTTGAACAATCCCGTGGACAAGCTGTGGTAAGTAAGGATCTTGCTGACATAGTAGAGGAAATCAAGCAATCTGATGTTATTGAAAAGTCATTTCGCGTAAGTGAACTCTATTTACAAAAAGCCTATAAACAGTTGGAAGTTCTGCCACAATCCAAGGCGAAGAAGGCTTTGATGGACATCGCGAAATATATTGGCAAAAGAAGCTATTAAAAGAATTGTCAAAAAACACAAAATTTGTTAAACTTTTAGAGGCTTGAAGCGTTTTCACAATCTACTATAAAAAGAGGTGTAAAGATGGAAAAAACATTTCTAATGATTAAACCAGATGGAGTGCAGAGAAACCTTGTAGGGGAAATTGTAACAAGATTTGAAAAGAAAGGATTTCAATTATCGGCTGCAAAGCTTATGCAAATATCCAATGAGCTTGCTGAAGAACATTACGGTGAACATAAGGATAAACCGTTTTTTGGTGAACTAGTTGATTTCATAACTTCAGGCCCTGTTTTTGCCATGGTATGGGAGGGTGAAAATGTAATTGCTACGGCCCGCCAAATGATGGGGAAAACGAACCCGCAGGAAGCAGCTCCGGGTACTATTCGAGGAGATTTTGGACTTACTGTGGGCAAAAATGTGATTCACGGATCAGATTCATCTGAAAGTGCAGAAAGAGAAATCAACTTGTTCTTTAACCAGAATGATCTCTTATCCTTTACAAAAGATGACCAAAAGTGGATTTACTAGTATAGAACAGGCCAGTACTTCACTGGCCTTCTTTCATTTATAATGATTTATAGAAGGGGAACGACCATGGGGGATTATGAACAATTTACAGAACGTATCCATAAAAGGACGGGTATAAACCTGTCTTTATATAAAGAAAAGCAGATGAAACGTCGTCTGATATCACTGAGAGAAAAACGGGGCTGTCAGTCGTTTGATGATTATTACAATCTTCTCATTAATAATAAGGAATACTATCACGAGTTTTTAAATCGTATTACCATCAATGTATCTGAGTTTTTCCGCAACAAAAAACGATGGGATGTCCTTGATCAAACCATTATTCCTAAACTGTTAACCAGGAAAAAGCATTTGAAAATATGGAGTGCGGCTTGTTCTACCGGAGAAGAACCATACACGATTGCCATGATTATGAATCAGCATATTTCATTATCTAATGTTGAGATCGTGGCGACCGATATAGATGAAAATGCTCTGCAGGCGGCTCGAAATGGAGTGTACCCAGGTAAATCACTGAAAGA
Organism: Salinibacillus aidingensis; assembly: GCF_039522525.1. Taxonomy (GTDB): domain Bacteria; phylum Bacillota; class Bacilli; order Bacillales; family Alkalibacillaceae; genus Salinibacillus; species Salinibacillus aidingensis. Next base: position 198,755 of record NZ_BAAADO010000001.1, on the reverse strand, counting down.
GGTCCCGGAAGACTTGAAGCGTAAGTATTTTCAGGAAAACAATGGCATTTATACCATTGACCCTAATCTTAAGAAGGCCATCACCTTTAAAAAACATAATTTGCTTAAGGATACTTATGGACGGGAATATGATTTAATTGTATGCCGGAATGTACTTATTTACTTTACAGATGAAGCAAAAGAGGAAATCTATCAGGGATTCAGTCACTCCCTGGCTGATGATGGGATCCTTTTTGTGGGTAGCACCGAACAAATTTTTAATCCGAAACAATATCAGTTCCAAACCGTGGATACCTTTTTTTATGAAAAACAAAACGCGAAAGAACAAACACTTGAATAAGCTTCAAGTGTTTTTTATATATAATAAATTTTGATTTTTGTAAAAATATCTGCAGTATGCAAACACAAATCAGGTTGTGTATGATATAGTAATAAAAATACAGACGTATACATAAATATTGGAGGGTTTATTTTGCGTTATTTAACGGCAGGAGAATCACATGGAAAACAATTAACGACAATCGTTGAAGGAGTTCCGGCAAATTTACCTCTTTTATCAAGTGATATTAGTGAGTCGTTATTGAGACGGCAAAAGGGACACGGCCGCGGCAGACGGATGAAAATAGAAAAAGATCTGGTTGAAATTAAAAGTGGTGTACGCCATGGCTATACATTAGGATCCCCAATTACGTTTGTCGTGGAAAATGACGACTTTAAACACTGGGAAAACATTATGGGAGAGGATCCCATAGAAGATACACAGAAAATTAAAAGACAAATTACGAGACCCCGTCCTGGACATGCAGATCTGAATGGGGCGCTGAAATACGGTCATAGGGATATGAGGAATGTTCTCGAGCGTTCATCCGCCAGAGAAACAGCAGCAAGGGTAGCTGCCGGCAGTCTGGCCAAAAAGATTTTAAAGGAACTGGACATCGATGTGGTCGGCTACGTAAAGGAAATCGCCGGAATACGTGCCGATGATGTGGATTTATCTATTCAGAAGAAAGCGGAAGTTTCAGAAGAATCGCCAGTTCGGACATTAGATCCCAATGTTGAAGAGTCGATGAAGAATGCAATTGATCAGGCCAAAAAAGATGGAGATTCTATAGGCGGTGTCTGTGAGGTGGTCGTAGAAGGTATGCCTGCAGGTGTAGGTTCCTATGTTCACTATGACAGAAAGTTAGATTCTCGTATTGCTGGCGGGGTGACCAGCATAAATGCATTTAAAGGAGTAGAATTTGGAATTGGCTTTGAAGCGGCCCGGAAAAATGGAAGTGAAGTTCACGATGAAATTCTTTGGAGTGAGGAAAGAGGATATTATCGCCGAACCAATCGATTAGGAGGATTTGAAGGTGGAATGACAACCGGAATGCCAATCGTTGTCCGTGGAGTCATGAAACCTATACCAACCCTTTATAAACCACTGCAAAGTGTAGATATCGACTCCAAAGAGCCTTTTAAAGCCAGTATAGAACGATCCGATTCATGCGCGGTACCTGCTGCTTCCGTTGTGATGGAGCATGTAGTGGCCTGGGAGGTTGCACGAACCCTACTGGAGCAGTTTCCGCATGACCAATTCCCGAAATTAAAACAGGCTATTGAGGATTATCGTGAAGAAATAAGGGGTTTTTAGATGAAAACATTACAAATCAACGCCAGTCAAGGGGCCTATAACGTCTATATAGGTCCGGACTTGCGCTTTGAACTGTCAAAATATTTACCCAAGTCTTATGACAAAATATTAATCATCACGGATAGTCAGGTGGAGCAGTTGGGCTACTTAAAAGACGCAGAAGAGGCACTGCAAATGGAAACAGACCAGCTTTATTCCTATACGATAGCGGCCGGGGAAAAGTCTAAGCAATTGAATGTTTTTGAACAACTGCAAACGTATGCCATTCAAAACGGTCTGGATCGTCATTCGCTTATTGTTGCATTAGGTGGCGGAGTTGTTGGGGACCTGGCTGGCTTCACAGCTGCCACCTTTATGCGGGGAATTGACTATATCCAGGTTCCGACCACGATTCTGGCTCATGACAGCAGTGTGGGAGGGAAGACAGGCATCAACCATCCTCTAGGAAAAAATTTAATTGGATCGTTCCACGCACCTAAGGCTGTGGTTTACGATCTGTCAACGATAAGGACTCTATCTGCTGTTGAGAGAAGGTCAGGGTTTGCTGAGGTAGTCAAGCATGGCCTGATAGCGGATAAAAGGATGCTTAACCAACTGATGGATGAGGTGCAAGCGCTGGAGAACATCCATCCAATTGTTTTAGAGGAAGCCCTTTACAATGGAATTAAGATCAAAGCTCATATTGTGGAGGAAGATGAACAGGAAAAGGGAGTCAGGAGCTATTTGAATTTTGGACATACACTAGGCCACGCGATTGAAGCAGAATCCGGGTATGGCGCCATTACTCATGGAGAGGCCGTAGCTATAGGTATGTTATTTGCTCTTCGGGTAAGTCAGAGCTATTTATCCTTATCTTTTTCTTATCAGAACTTTAAAACCTGGTTAGAACAGCTGCAATATCCTTTAGACATTTGTAAAGATCTGCAAATCTCCCCCTTACTGGATCGAATGAAACTTGATAAAAAGAATCAAAAGGGTCAAATTCGCATGGTTTTATTAAAGGAAGTGGGAAAACCCCTAATATGCACGATTGATGAACATCGATTATTCACAGAATTAACAAGCTTTATGAACGAGGTGATGGAATGATCAGAGGAATACGAGGAGCAGCAACGGTAAAAGCAAATGAAACAGAAGCAATACATAAGACTACAAGGGATTTGTTAAAGGACGTGGCCGAAAAAAATCAAATACAGCCTGAGGATATAGTCTCTGTATTAATTTCTGTTACACCAGATTTAAATGCGGCATTTCCGGCTAAAGGGATGCGCATGCTCGATGGCTGGACTTACGTTCCTGTTATGTGTACGACCGAAATCCCTGTTCCTGAAGCTCTGGAAAAGTGTATTAGGGTGATGGTTACAGCCCAAACCGACCGAAATCAGAAAGAAATCCAGCATATTTATCACGGTGATGCCAAAAAATTACGTCCTGATTTAATTAAGTAGAGGAGGCTTTCAATCATGAAGACCAAAAACATTATCCCATCATTAACACCATACAAACCGGGAAAGACAATTAATGAAGTTAAAAAAGAACGTCATCTTTCTAAAATTGTTAAGCTGGCATCCAATGAAAATGTTTATGGTCCATCGCCGTTAGTTCTGGAAAAATTGAGTGATTTCGGGGAAGATTTGCACCTTTATCCTGATGGTTATGCAAGAGAACTGAGGGAGCGTGTCTCAGCTCATTTAAATGTGGATATGGACCAGCTCATTTTCGGTGCAGGCTCAGATGAAATTGTTCAGATGCTGTGCCGTACCTATCTTGAAGGGGGTGCTAATACAGTCATGGCTCATCCTACCTTCCCCCAATATAAGCATCATGCTGCGGTTGAAGGGGCTGAGGTGCGGGAAATCCCTGTAAAGGATGGTCATCACCAGCTTGAACAGATGCTGGAAGCGATTGATGACAAGACAAGAATCGTGTGGTTATGCAGTCCGAATAATCCTACTGGCTGTTATATAAACGAAAAACAGCTGAAGTCTTTTCTGGACCGCTGCCCTGAGCATGTTTTAGTTGTACTTGATGAGGCTTATTATGAGTACGTTTCAGCTGAAGATTACCCGGATTCTTTATCCCTGTTGGAAAACTATAAGAATATAATTGTATTAAGAACCTTTTCGAAGGCTTATGGTTTAGCAGGCTTTCGCGTAGGCTACGGGATTAGTTCTGAGGAAATTATTCGTCATTTAAATACCATCCGAGGTCCTTTTAATGTCACATCTATTGGTCAGTTTGCAGCTATTAATGCTCTTGAGGATCAGACATATATTAAAGAAATCAGGCAGCTGAATCAAAACGTCCGTCATGAAGTAGAACACTTTTGCGAGCAGCATCACCTGACCTATGATCCTTCAGAAACGAATTTTCTTCTTATTCATCTTCCTAAATCCGGATTGGAAGTTTCTGATCAATTATTGGATCATGGCTTTATCGTTCGTGCCGGGGAATTATTGGGGATTGATCAGAGTATCCGCGTGACTATTGGAAGGGAAAAAGATATGAAAGAATTTACAAATGCATTGTCTGAATGCCTGCAGTAAGGAGAGTTGAGGAATAAGATGAGCAGAGTTTTTATAGTGGGACTGGGATTAATAGGAGCATCCCTGGCTAAAAATATTAAAAAAAATATTCCGAAAGCATGGATGGTTGGTATGGATTCCAACCCAGATACAATCGAATATGCCTTGAAATATAACATTATTGATGAAGCAACTGCCTCCTTTGAAGAAGGTGTACATAAGGCAGACATTATTATTTTGGGTACTCATATTCAGATTACTATAGAATATATAAAGCAACTCAATGAACTGGATATTCAGAATGAGAAGATTGTAACAGATGTTTCTTCCGTGAAAAAACCTGTTATGGAAGCAGCGAAATCATTATCTTCTTCAAATATAAAATTCATTGGCGGACATCCAATGGCAGGCTCTCATAAACATGGGATTGAAGCAGCTAAGAGCCATTTATTTGAAAATGCCTACTACATTTTAACACCGTCCAAGCCGGGTCTTGATGAGCAAGTGCGATTACTCAAGGATTTATTAAAACACACGAGAAGCCTTTTTGTTGAACTAACGGACAAAGAGCATGACAAAATGACAGGAATCGTATCTCACTTTCCGCATCTGATTGCTTCCTCACTTGTTCATCAGGCGAGAAATTGGCAGGATGAGTATCCTTTTATCCCTAAACTGGCCGCTGGGGGATTTAGAGATATTACAAGAATTGCCTCAAGCAATCCTGCGCTGTGGGAAGACATCCTCTTTCAAAACAAACGGGAAATGGTGGAATTCCTGTCAGAGTGGATTGACGAGATGATAAATGTTAAAGAACTGCTTGTTTCAAATAAACATGAGGATGTCCATCAATACCTCGACTCGGCCAAAACGTATCGTGATGGTCTACCAAAAAAGAAAAAAGGTGCACTTCCAAACTTTTATGATATTTTTGTTGATTTATATGATCGGCCGGGAGAATTATATAAAGTTATGAAAAAGCTGGCCGAACATGAAGTTAATATTATTAACATTAATATCCTGGAAATCAGAGAAAATATGACCGGAGTATTAAGGCTGACCCTGCAAACAGAAGAAGAGCAGTGGACAGCTATGAAAGTGCTGGAGAACAATGGCTACGAAGTTTCTCTAAATGAATAAAGATAAAAAAGGTGTGGTAAGATGCAGAAGACCATTCATCTGAAAAATAGTACTTTAAAGGGGGATATTCAAGTACCAGGCGATAAATCAATGTCCCATCGAGCGGTTATATTTGGGGCGCTGGCCAGTGGTACAACGATTATTCATGATTTTTTATCAGGAGAAGACTGTCTTTCTACAATAAAAGCGTTCCAAGAGATGGGAGTTGATGTGAGCCTGGTCGGACAAACGGTTACCATTGAAAGCAATGGAGCCGAGTATTTTTCAGAACCTGCTGAACCTGTCCATTTGGGGAATTCGGGAACTACAGCCCGGCTCTTGCTTGGCGTTTTGGCAGGCCAGCCTTTTCACACTGTCCTGACAGGGGATCAATCTCTTTCCAAACGTCCCATGGACCGAGTAACGGTTCCTTTACACCAAATGGGAGCCCAATCAGATGGTCGTCGTCATGGGAAGTTATTGCCCATGAGTGTCAGAGGAGGTCAGCTCATCCCCATTGATTATACATTACCTGTAAATAGTGCACAGGTTAAGTCAGCGATCCTGCTTGCGGGTTTATTTGCCAATGGAACGACAACTGTTACCGAACCTGTGCCGACCAGAGACCACACGGAACGAATGATTACTGCCTTTGGCGGAAATATGGACCATTCTGGACCAGCTATTTCTGTCACTGGAAATCAGAAGCTCAAGGGAACAGAATTATCCATACCTGGGGATATATCTTCCGCAAGTTTCTTTATAGCCGGTGCTATTTTAGCTAATCAGAGCGAGATTACGATTAAAGGTGTCGGTCTAAACCCAACAAGAACCGGAATTCTTGATGTGGTCAAAAAAATGGGCGCCAATATTCAGGTTGAAACAACGAAGCATATCGGTGATGAACCGGTAGGAAACATTTACGTTACGTCAGGGAACCTCGGGGAAACGGTGATTTCCGGGAACATGATTCCAAGAGTGATTGATGAAATCCCTCTGCTCGCATTATTGGCAACACAGGCGGACGGAGAAACTGTGATTAAGGATGCCAGTGAATTACGTTTTAAGGAAACAGACCGAATCAAAACGATTGTTCAGGTCTTAAAGAAGTTTGGAGCTTCCATTAAAGAACGTGAAGATGGTATGGTCATCCAGGGTGGTACTCCCCTAAAAGGTGGCAGAGTATCCTCCTATGGAGATCATCGCATCGGAATGATGGAGGCGATTGCTTCACTTATAACGAGTGAACCCGTTGAAATTGAAGATCCGGACTGTATCCGAATATCCTACCCGGATTTTTTTAAGGATTTGCAATCTTTGAGTCGTCCATTGTAGTGTAATGTCGTATAAAATTGAAAAAGTCTTCATATTTTGTATCAATACAGAAAGGGTGGCAAAATGTGAAGGCTTTTTATTTTGAAAACATTCTGATTCAACAGGAAGATGTGTGGAAAAGAAAGAAGGTTGTTTTCACGGAGGATCTTTTTCTCCCTGCTCATTATCTTGATTGGATTCCACAGAGAAAAATTCAGGCAGATGTTTTCAAAATGAGCCCAGGTAAAATTTATGCTGATGTAGAATTCCCATTAACAGATAAGTCTTTGCAGGACCACTATGTTCGCAGATATTTATACAAAGGTGCTTCACTACTGATTTCCACATTTGACTTAGGGAGAAAAACAGACTGGAAGCAAAGGTTTCATCATTACTGTGAAGAATTATCAGGAATTGCGATTGACTATCTGGTTGTTCCGAAAATGAATATAAAGTATTTAACGCCGGAAATGGTGCGATATTTTGGCATTCAGAAAGTCCCGTTTATTCTTGTTTATGCTAATCAGATACATGATTTAACCCATATTCCGTGGGGATGGTTAAATCAAATGCAGGCTCTGGTTAATATTCCAATCGGCTGCATAAAACACCCTCTATCAGACTTGGTAATGCAGGAACTGACTGAGTCGGGATTTCAAACCCTTTCCGAAGTAATCTCCAACACTCCCTTATCAGCAGAAACCCTCTCAAAAACAGGAATTTCCAACAAAAAAGGCGAAATAAAAATATATAATGACACAGATTTTAATTTGTATGTTAACTCGAATCAAATGAACCATTATTGTCAAAAAGATCAGGTTCCTTATATTTCGATTATTAGGGGGAACGTGGTAAAATTAAATCAAACCATCTATGATAACAAAGGATTCGGTGAATTCTGCGATCATACATTAAAAGCACAATTTTGGAACAAAGGATTGTAAAGGAAGGGTTCAGGATATGCATATCATTGAAGAAGCAAGACAACAAGTGGAACAGGGAGACACAGAGGAAGGCTTAAAGCTTTTACAATCTTATGAAGCGGAAGCAAATGATGATGAGAAGTTTAATATGGGTTTGCTTTATCATCAATGGGGGCATCTGGAACAGGCAGAGAAGCTTTTCCGCCAGTTAATGGATAAGTACCCAAAGGAGGGAGAGCTTAAACTCTATTTAGCTGAGATTTATGTGGATAAAGAACAGGATGACCAGGCGATTGACCTTCTTAATCAATTTGAGCAGGACGATGACTATTATATTCCCTCTTTACTGGAGCTCGCAGATTTATATCAGTCCCAGGGGCTTTATGAAGTAGCAGAGCAAAAGCTGTTAGAAGCTAAGCAAATTCTGCCGAACGAACCTGTCATTGATTTTGCTTTAGGGGAATTATTATTTGCCAGTGGTGATTATAATAAATCCATTCCCCATTATGAAAAAGCTCTGAAAGAAGATACGACTTTCAATGACGTAAATGTCTTACACCGGTTAGCCGAAGCATTAGCACTTGCAGGAAATTGGGAAAAAGGTCTGGAATATTTCCAAATGTCTGATGGGACCGATTCTCCGGAATTTCTATTCAGATATGGCTTTACAGCTTATCGGTCAGAAAGAATGGACATTGCCATTAATATGTGGGAAAAGTTATTAGAAGCGGATCCCTATTATCATTCGGTATATTCCCTGTTGGCCAAAGCTTATGAACAGGAAGGAATGCTCGAAAAGGCCTATGAAACAGCAAAAAAAGGACTAACAGAAGAAGGATTGAATAAAGAGCTGTTTTTCCTTTCAGGTCAGATAGCGAACCAATTAGGTAAACTTGATGAAGCTTTTAAGGATCTCCGGGAGGCTATTGCAATTGACCCTGGCTATAAGGAAGCGGTGGTTGCACTGGTAGAACTTTATAAGAAGCAGGAGGATCATGACAATATCACCGATTTATTAGAAAATTTAAAACGCGAGGAAGAGCTGGACCCGTTGTATCAATGGGAATTAGCTAAGGCATATTATGAATTAGAAGAGTATGATTTAGCATTAAACAACTACCAGGAAGCATATAATGCATTTACAAACGATGCAGACTTCTTAAAGGAATATGGGTATATGTTAGTAGAAGAAGGGAGGATGAAAGAAGCCAGGGAGGTTCTCAACAAATACTTATCCATTGAACCATCTGACACATATGTGGAGGAATTTTTACTCCGTTTAAACGAGTAGAGCTGACGGACCGAAATGGAAGGAGGGGTTTTTCGTTCATGACTGTATCTGTTCTTCAAAAAAAGAGATTTATTAACTGGTTTTTAAATAATTTTCAATTAAAACGAAGAGAAAGTGTATGGATATTGAATTATCTGATGAACCACGAACGGGTTCTCAAAAATGTTCATTTTGTTGATGAGGCAAGACTATGCCCTAAAGGTGTGGTTATATCAACGAAGTGTGTTGATGATCCTCCGTTTCGCTTTTATAAAGAACAAGTCATGACATCCGATCCTGAAAAATCGTTCCATGATATCCGGTTAAATGACCATGAAACCATCTATATCCAGCTTAATTTTCAAAATGCAAACCAAAGCTTTCGTTATGCAGGTGTACGGGAAGAAAACCCTTATTTACCAGAAGATTATTTCATTACGGAAAAAGACCAGCAGGAAGCAGAAAAATTGTTGAATCATATGATTTATGAATTTCAATTAAAAAAAATACAGGAAGAAATTGATCAGGCACTCGATGAAGGTGATAAAGAGAGATTTCATTACCTGATTAAACAGCTGCATCAGCTTTCAGACGAAACCTGTATTCAGTGAATACACTTTTTTGAAGGGACTATCCTATTATGGGTAGTCTTTTTTTAGTGGCCGGTCGCCTCCGTTTTTCTTATAAAAAAGTTTATCTTTATGAATAGTTTTAGTAAAATGTAGTAGAAAATAAATATATAGGAGTGTGTGGGATGAAATGGAAGAAGCAGGATATCCAGCAATATGTAAAGTCCAAGGAGTATATTGATACAGCAATCATCCCTTTGGTTCCGTTTTCTTTAGATCGTTCAGATGAGGAGCTTGCATCTTTGACGTATCAGAATGAAGTTATGGAATTATTTTCAGATCGACTGGAAAAGGAATATAAGGGACGAGTTTTTCGTCTTCCGTCTTATACTTATATTAAGTCTTCAACTCTGGAACAGGAAACTGAACGGTTAAATTTATTTTATGAGGAAATTAGCAAGCAGCCATTTAAGTATGTTTTCTGGTTAACGTTTGATTCCAGGTGGAAAAAATACGAAAAAGGTTTAGAGGGACATTTGCTGTGGGTACCAGTAATGAAGGAGGGTGACCTGAACAATGAAGAAACCCAGAAACTTCTGCTGGATCAATTGGAGCAGGTTACGGATCTGATTAAATCTTATTGGTCAGAATAAAGGCAATCTGAAATTAATAATATTCAAAATTATTTTTGAACAATATTGTACAAAATGATGAATAGGATTGACCAGATTTCCAGATTGCGCTATCATTGTAATGTCCTAGTAAACATGTATAATTTTTACGACCTTAATCGTTGAAATACATGAGAAGAGGGGGGAAAAACAAAAATGAGCGAAGACAAGAAAAACCAAGTTTCCCGTCGGCAGTTTTTAAACTATACACTAACAGGTGTTGGTGGATTTATGGCTGCTGGAATGCTGGCTCCAATGGTTCGATTTGCCATAGATCCTGTTCTGCAGCCAGAAGCAGAAGGAGAATTTGTTTCTGCAGATATCGCTGTAGAGGATATTACTACTGAACCACAGAAAGTCACATTCAAAGTTGACCAGGTTGATGCATGGTATGAATCAACTGTGGAAAAAACCGCCTTTGTTTACAAAAAGGAAGATGGCAGTATAGTAGCTTTTGACCCAACTTGTACCCATTTGGGCTGTGTTGTAGGATGGAACACAAATGACGACTATCCTCAGCATTTTTATTGCCCATGTCATGATGGTCTGTACACAAAAGACGGTGTGAATGTTCCGAACACTCCACCAACAGCACCTTTAAGTGTTTATGAGCACAAAATTCAAAACGGAATTCTTTATCTGGGTAAAGCCATACCAAGAGAGGAGGCGTAATACATGCTGCAAAAGATTTATGACTGGATCGATGAGCGTGTTGACATAACACCTATTTGGCGTGATATTGCGGACCATGAAGTTCCAGAGCATGTAAACCCTGCTCATCATTTCTCTGCATTTGTGTATTGTTTTGGTGGTTTAACATTCTTCGTTACAGTGATACAGATATTATCCGGAATGTTTTTAACCATGTATTACGTACCTGATATAGAGAATGCCTGGAATTCAGTTTTTTATTTACAACAGGAAGTTGCACATGGACAAATTGTTCGCGGAATGCATCACTGGGGTGCCAGCGTTGTCATCGTTATGCTCTTTCTACATACTTTACGCGTATTCTTCCAGGGTGCATATAAAAAGCCACGTGAATTGAACTGGATAGTAGGAGTTCTATTATTCTTTGTTATGTTAGCGCTTGGATTAACTGGATATTTATTGCCTTGGGATAACAAAGCGTTATTCGCAACCGAGGTTACTTTGCAAATAGCAGAAAGTGTACCATTCATTGGAGAGGACTTAAAGATATTACTGGCAGGAGACCCTGATATTGTTGGGGCACAAACCCTAACCAGGTTCTTTGCTATTCACGTCTTCTTCCTTCCTGCTGCATTATTTGTACTAATGGCGATCCACTTTATTATGATTCGTCGACAAGGTATTTCTGGACCATTGTAAGAATCAATTGAAAGAAGAAGGAGGGATTTCCGGTGCATAGAGGAAAGGGAATGAAATTTGTAGGCGATTCTCGTGTTCGTGAAAATGATGATCGCCACATTCCAAAAGATTATTCTGAATATCCTGGTCGTACGGAACCGTTTTGGCCAAACTTCCTGTTGAAGGAATGGCTTGCTGGTGCTGTATTCCTCGTTGGATTTTTATGTCTCACAGTTGCTGCACCTGCTCCGCTTGAAACCATGGCGGATCCTACAACTCCGGGATATATTCCGTTGCCTGACTGGTATTTCTTATTTCTATACCAGCTATTGAAGTATCCGTTTGCCAGTGGTGACTTTGTTGTAGTTGGTACAGTAATTATCCCGGGACTTGCATTTGGTGCACTTTTCCTTGCTCCATTTCTGGATCGGGGCCCTGAACGCAGACCAACAAGACGACCGATTGCAACTAGTCTCATGCTAATGTCTATTGCTGCTGTTTTTTACCTGACATGGGAAGCAGCTAGTCATGTTAATTGGGAAGCTCGTGCTGAGCAAAACAAAATTGTTGAAGATGTCGAGATTGATAAGGAAAGTGCAGGCTATCAGGTGTACTCCAGTCAAAGCTGTATGTCCTGTCACGGTGAAAATTTAGAAGGAGCCAGTGGACCTCCTTTAATTGGAACTGGTCTTTCTCCTGAGGAAATTCAGGACATTGCCGTAAATGGTACAGGATCCATGCCAGCCGACCAATTTAAAGGTTCTGATAAAGAGCTGCAGCAATTATCTGAATTTATTGCTGGTTTAGGTTCTGAATAATGGTTGGCAAGTACTACTTATCATAAGAACGACATAATCATTGTAATTAGAGGAAGCTGGCTTAATGTGGTCAGCTTCCTTTCACGTATAAGGGGTTATATCTATGACTATATATAAAGCGTTGTTTATGGATAAGCGATTCCTGTTATTGTTATTTGTTATCAACCTTTTAGGAACCGTGTATGGATATTTATGGTATGACAGTCAACTGTCGGTCACACCTGCCAAATTTTTGATCTTTGTCCCCGATAGCCCAACAGCAAGTTTATTTTTTGTCATCGTTTTGCTGTTTTTTATTTTGGATAAGAATGCTCCATATATTGAAGCCCTGGCGTTTGTCACTTTAGTAAAGTATGGGATTTGGGCCGTTGTCATGAATGGGCTGACGTTCCTTATGAATGGATCCTTAAGCCCGGTTGCTTTCATGCTCATTATTTCTCACGGTGCTATGGCAGTTCAGGCTGTGCTGTATACACCATTTTATAAAATAAGACTGAGACACTTAGTAGTTGCTGCTGTATGGACGCTACATAATGATGTGATCGATTACGTATTTGAAATGATGCCAGTTTATGGGGATCTGATGGATTATATGAATGAAATTGGATACTTTACATTCTGGTTAAGTATATTTTCGATTGGACTGGTTTATTTCATGAATGTAAGAAAAACATTTAGCGAAAGTTAAGGTTCTACATAATCCCTGACCTGCATACCGTTTTATTAGTAGTGTGTAAGGAGAGGGGACAAGTCTTATGGTAGTAAAAAATCAAAAAGTCAAGCTATCGGTACTGATTTTTTCAGTCATTTTATTAACAGCCATGACTATACCTGTTTTTGCCCATCATCAGGAAGGACAGCCCTATGATCTGCTGGATGAGGTTTACACGGTTTATGAATTGACCGATGCGAAAAAGTATGAGGCAGCCGGAGAAAAGTTAAACCAGATTGTCGCCGCTTTGGAAACGAACCATTTGTCTTTGTCGGAAGAGAAGCTGGAATATGTTATTGATATTACCGAAAATACGATTAGGCATCTACAGTCTGGTATAGAAAATCATGAATTAAAAGTGGACAAGGCTCTGGCATTTGTCCTTATGATGGAAAGTGCCAAAAACCCTGACAGTCAAATGGTAGCTAAATGGAAAAATGAATTGACGAATCAGATTGCAAATGGTCTCCAAAGTGAAACTCGAAGTTTACCGGCAGAATTTTCCCAGGTTATGGATCTTTACAGCATCGTTTATCCTGCCATAAAAATCAGGGAGGACACCAAGCTTTGGTCAAAACTGGATGAACAATTTGTAAATTTAAATCAAATTGAGAATGAAGAAGATATGCTTCGTGCATTAAATGTTATGCTTGAAACGTTTCATCAGCTGGATACGCCTGTAAGTAACGAAAAAGATGATGATGCCTCCTTTGCCTGGTTAATTTTCTCTGTAGGTGGTGTGATTATCATCACATTATTATATGTAGGATGGAGAAAATATAAAGGGGAAAAGAAAGAGAAGAAAATCAAAAAAGTTGACGATTTATAATGCCATTGTCTATAATTATGATTATAAAGAAATATAGATAACTATGGAGGAGAGTTGCTAATGGCAAGCATGGGTGGATTTCTTGTTTACTTTGCGATCCTTCTTATTCTACCTTTGTGGGCACAATCCAAAGTGAAAAGGACGTATAAGAAACATGCGAAAATCCAAAATTCATCTATGATGACAGGTGCACAGGTTGCACGAAGAATTCTTGATGAAAATGGACTATTTGATGTACAAATAGAAGAGGTTCGGGGCGTAATGTCGGACCACTATGATCCAAGATCGAAAACCGTTCGTTTATCAACTGATAACTATCATGGACATTCACAGGCAGCAGCTGCTATTGCGGCTCACGAAGTAGGCCATGCAATTCAGGATGCCGAAAGCTATGCATTTCTGCGTTTCAGACATGCTTTAGTGCCTGTAGCTAATTTAGGCTCAAATATGTCATATATCATCATTCTTGCTGGTATAATTATGTACTCTTCAGGCCTAATTCTGGCTGGGATTATTTTTATGTCAGCCGTTGTTCTATTCCAACTGGTAACATTGCCTGTTGAATATAACGCTTCTTCAAGAGCGATGGAACAGTTGGTTTCCACAGGTGTTATTAGAAATAATGAACACGGAGAAACAAAAAAAGTACTTAGCGCAGCTGCACTTACCTATGTAGCAGCAGCGATTACAGCATTGCTGGAGCTTCTGCGTTTTGTGTTAGTTTTTGTTGGTATGAATGATGATTAATAAAAAACCCTGGTACTATAAGTGCCAGGGTTTTATACTGTCTTACGAGTATGAGGGTTGGAGTTATTCAATCGGATTTTTATCTTCATCAAGGGTAAACCCTTCACCCATAACATCATGAACAGAACTTAAGGCGACAAAAGCGTGAGGATCAATGGAATTAATAATCGTTTTTAACCGGACAATTTCATTTCGGGCAACAACACAATATAAAACATCCCGTTTGGCTCCGGTGTAACTGCCCCGGCCTTCTAATATCGTAACCCCACGATCCATCTCTTTTAAAACTGTATCAGCGATTTGCTGACTGTTTTCAGATATGATGGTCGCTCCTCTTGCTGCATATGCGCCTTCCTGAAGAAAATCAATGACTCGTGCACCAATATAAACGGCTACTAAAGTGTACATTCCTTCGACCGGTTCCAAATACAAAATAATCGATGAAATAATAACAAATGCGTCAAATAGAAACATGGCTCTGCCAATGCTCCACCCAATGTATTTGTTCGCCAGCCGGGCAATAATATCAGAACCGCCTGTAGTGCCTCCATACCGAAAAATGATTCCCAGGCCAACACCCACAAAAATACCGGCAAATAATGCAGCTAACGTCATATCATTTTCAAGGGAAAAGGAAAATGTATAGGTCTGAAAAATCCATAGAAAAACGGAAACAGCAATCGTTCCTATCAGAGTATAAATAAAGGTTAATCTTCCCAGGAGCTTCCATCCTACAATGAAAACAGGTATATTTAACACAATATTCATCACAGCGGGATCCCAGTTAAATAGGTAGTATAACAGGAGGGTAATCCCGGTGAATCCCCCTTCAGCCAAATTATTTTGCATATTAAAATGGACAATACCGAATGAAAAAATAGCTGAACCCAATAAAATGAAGAAAATATTTTTTGCCTTTATACCTTTTATCATGTTGTCACCTCGACTTCTAATATCCACCAGTACTCATTATAAATTGTGCACCATAGCAGAGCAAATTTGTTAAATATTATATATGTGTTTTTTAAAAGAAAGGCGTGGAAACGAGCAAACGATGTCAATAAAGCCAAATAAAAGATTTGTCAAAATTGTCAAGTTTAGCTACCATTAATGTGACCAGTATTTGAAAGAGGGATTTACATGTCAAATATCGAATATACAACGAAGGAAATGCAGAAACGAGTCGACCAGTACATATCTCAATTTAAAGAAGGCTATTTTTCTCCTTTAAGTTTAATGGCAAGACTGACAGAAGAGACAGGAGAACTAGCCAGAGAGATTAACCATTATTATGGAGAAAAACCAAAAAAGAAAACAGAAAAAGAAAATACGGTTGAGGAAGAACTGGGAGATTTACTGTTTGTGCTGGCGTGCTTTGCAAATTCATTAAATATTGATTTAGGCGAATCATTTCATACAGCTATGACAAAATTTGAGACAAGGGATAAAAACAGATGGACTAAAATAAGCCAACAGGACGGTGAACAGGAATGATTAATATTATCGTTGCAGGACCAAGAGGCAAAATGGGAAGTGAAGCCTTACGTTTAATAAAACAAACAGAAAATTATCATTTAGTGGGATGTATTGACCGAAAAAATGAAGGAATGAATGTTAGCGATCTAGAAGGTCTTCCAAATTTAGATGCACCTATCTTTACAGATGCGGAAATTGCTTTTCAGGAAGCGGGTGCAGATGTCCTGATTGATTTGACTTCACCAGAAGCAGGCTACACTCATACACGTTTGGCACTTGAGAATGGCGTACGACCGGTTGTTGGGACAAGCGGTTTTTCAGATGAACAATTGACCGATATTCAGCGCTTAACCGAGCAAAAGGAACTGGGAGCTGTCATTGCTCCAAACTTTGCTGTTGGTGCCGTATTAATGATGCAATTCGCAAAATGGGCAGCAAAATACTTTCCCGATGTTGAAATCATTGAAAAACACCATGATCAGAAATTGGATGCTCCATCAGGGACAGCTGTAAAAACCGCTAAGCTTATTGAGCAGGTAAGAGAGAGCAAAAAGCAGGGGCATCCTGAAGAAAAGGAAACGTTAGCGGGAGCCCGCGGAGCCGATGAAGACGGGATGAAAATACATAGTGTCCGGTTGCCTGGTCTGATTGCTCATCAGGAAGTTATTTTTGGAGGTACTGGCCAAGGGCTGACGATTAAGCATGATTCTTATCATCGACAGTCCTTTATGAGCGGTGTTAAGCTCGCTGTTGATCAGGTCCAAAAGGTAAATGCTTTTGTCTACGGTCTAGAAAATTTATTGGAATAGAGGGGAATCAATTTGAAAATAGCCTTAATTGCCCACGATAAAAAGAAGAAAGAGCTTGTGAATTTTGTATTAGCATACAAGTCTATATTTTCAGGACATCAATTATATGCTACGGGAACGACGGGGGAGCAGGTAATAGACAAGGTTGGTGTACCTGTGCACCGGTTCCAGTCTGGCCCGCTAGGGGGAGATCAGCAGATTGGAGCGATGATTGCTGAGAACGAAATGGATATAGTCATTTTCTTCAGAGATCCTTTAACTGCTCAGCCTCATGAACCGGATGTAAGTGCATTGTTGCGGCTTTGTGATGTATACAAAATCCCTTTAGCAACCAATCTTGCAGCAGCAGAGGTTATGATTCACGGGATTGAACGCGGTGATTTTCAATGGCGTGAAATCGTAAAGTAAACAGGTTAAGACAGCGTTAGTTAGGGTGAGGAAAATCGGATTAAGAATAGGTATTACCTGCTATCCTTCTGTCGGAGGATCAGGAGTAATCGCAACAGAACTGGGTAAATTACTGGCTGAAAAAGGGCATCAGATTCATTTTATTTCTTCTAATATGCCGTTTCGTTTAACAAAGCTGTATTCAAATATTTATTTTCATGAAGTGGAAGTAAGTAATTATCCTGTCTTTCAGCATCCACCTTACGATTTAGCATTGGCCAGTAAGATGGCGGATGTGATTGACCAGGAGCAGCTTGATATTTTACATGTTCATTACGCGGTTCCTCATGCTGTCTGTGCTATTTTAGCAAAGCAAATGGCAAAGCGTGATGTAAAAATTGTAACGACGCTTCATGGAACTGATATTACCGTATTAGGTGTGGACTTAAGCCTGAAAAATATCATACGTTATGGAATTGAGGAATCAGATTGTGTAACAACCGTATCAAATAGTTTAAAGAAGCAAACAGAGGATTTGGTTGGTGTCAGGAAGCATATGAATGTCATTTACAATTTTGTCGATGAACGGGACTACAAGAGGGATCAAAGTCATGAACTGAAGGAGAATCTTGGCATAAAGGAATATGAAAAAGTAGTTATCCATATTTCTAATTTTCGTAAGGTGAAAAGAGTCCCGGATGTCATTCGTGTGTTCGCCAATATCGTTGACAAAATGCCGGCCAGACTTTTATTAGTGGGAGATGGACCCGAATATATCGCTGTTCGGGAATTAGTAAGGGAATTAGGGATTGAAGAAAATGTACTGTTTTTAGGGAAACAGGAAAATGTGTCAGAATTATTTTCGATTGCCGACCTTAAATTGCTGCTTTCAGAAAAGGAAAGCTTTGGACTGGTCCTTTTAGAGGCAATGGCAGGTGGCGTACCATGTATCGGAACAAATATTGGCGGGATACCGGAAGTGATTCAGAATCAGGAAACGGGGTATGTATGCTCTGTTCAGGATATTGATACCATTAGCAGTAAAGCTGTTAAACTTTTATCAGATGAGGATTTGTGGAAGCAGTTTTCAAATGCAGCCAAGCAACGGGTACATCGTGAATTTGCCTCTGAACGTATTGTACAGCAATATGAACAGCTCTACGAATCTCTCTTAGCTGAAGGATGATGAATAGATATGAAACCAGAATTTAAAGAAGCCATCCCTGTATTAGAGAAGCTAGAAGAACATGGGTTTCATGCCTTTTTTGTAGGAGGATCGGTTCGCGATAGTTTATTAAACCGGACCATAGATGATGTGGACATTGCATCAAATGCAACCCCTGAACAAGTACAGAAGATATTTGATAAGACGATACCAATTGGGATCGAGCACGGTACGATCATGATCAGATATAATCATATTTCGTATGAAGTGACGACCTTTCGTACGGAAAGTGATTACACAGATTTTCGTCATCCTGAAAGCGTTGAGTTTGTGAAGGATATTCACGAGGATTTGTCCAGACGGGATTTTACCATGAACGCGATCGCCATGAATAAAGATGGCACGCTTATTGACCCATATGAAGGCCAGATGCACATTAATGAAAAAAGGATTGAAACGGTTCGCAATGCCGATGAACGTTTTCAGGAGGATCCGCTCCGAATGATGAGAGCTCTGCGCTTTGTAAGTCAATTAGGCTTCCATTTAGGAAAAGAGGCTGAAGACGCCATTGTCCGGAACCATCATTTACTGGAAAAGATTGCGGTTGAGCGCATTGCAGCAGAAATGGAAAAACTCTGGAAGGCCCCGTATATTCTAAAGGCACTGACCATTCTTTATGAGACTGGTATTTGGCAGTCCTTACCTGTTTTTAAACAGCATCATACACTTATTCAAAAGAGCCTGAATCACATTCCATCTCCCTTATACAGCTTAGCAGAGGCGATTGCCTGTATGCATCTGTTTTATCCAAATGTATCCATCGATGACTGGTGTAAAAGGTGGAAGCTGTCAAAAGCGATTAAACATCGATCGTATGACTTGATCAATGGTTATCAGCTTTACAGAGTTCAGGGACTAACACCGGAAACCTTATATCGTTTAAAGCCGGAACTGTTTGAAGAATTTGTACATCTGGTAACCGTTTTAACTGGAAATTCCCAACTAACGGTAAAAGAAGTTGAACGAGCCTATCAGCAATTGCCGATTAAAAACCGGAATGATCTGAATATCAATGGTCATGAGATTATAAGGCTGTATCCTGACCGCAATCCAGGACCTTGGGTGCGTGAATGGCTGGATCAGATTGAAAAACAGGTCATAAATGGGGAATTGCAAAATGAAAAACAAACCATAATGGAATGGGTGGAACAATGGAATCGACGAGAAAGAAACTGATTACCCTGCTGGCAAATGCAAAGGACTCCTTTGTATCAGGTCAGCGACTGTCGGAGGAACTTCATATTTCCCGTGCTGCCATCTGGAAACACATGAAAGCATTGGAGCAGGAAGGCTATCAAATAGAAGGGGTTTCCAGAAAGGGGTATCGGATTGTATCCTTTCCTGACAAGATGAGCATTAATACGATTCAATGGGATTTACATACAAAATGGCTGGGTCAGGAGATGTACTATAAGAATCAGGTAGATTCTACTCAAACGATTGCTCATCAGTTGGCAAGAGAAGGGGCCGATCATGGGACGGTTGTAGTAGCTGATGAACAATTAAAAGGACGGGGAAGACTTCATCGCCCCTGGGATTCGCAAAAAGGCAAGGGCATCTGGATGAGTTTGATTTTAAGACCTGATATTGAACCTCAGCGTGCCCCACAGTTAACCTTAGCCAGTGCTGTATCTATTACTCGAATGCTTGAAAAGGTTTGTCAGGCAGAAGCCAAGATTAAGTGGCCAAACGACATTTTTCTAAATGATAGGAAGCTTGCCGGTATTCTAACAGAAATGCAGGCTGAACAGGATCTGATTGAGTATGTCATCATCGGTATGGGGATAAATGTGAATCAGGTTCAGGAGGATATTCCGCTTTCCTTACAAGATATCGCAACGTCTGTGAAAATAGAAACCGGCTCGTCGTTTCAAAGAGAGGCCTTAATTCAGGACGTTTTGAAAGAAATAGAGACTGTCTATGATCAATTCATGGAAGAAGGCTTTTCTGCTGTTAAACCTTATTGGGAAAAGGCTGCCTATCGAATAGGTGAGACGGTTACAGTAAAAACGCGGAATCTTAAGTGGGATGCTGTTTTAGTTGGAATACAGGAAGACGGTGCACTTATCGTTGAGGATCAATCAGGAAAGCGTGAAATACTTTATTCAGCTGAAATTGATTGGAAACGGGGGATAAAATAGATGAAAACACGGGCAAAGCTGCAAAAAATGAAGGAAAGTAATGATAAAATTACAATGATCACAGCCTATGACTACCCATCGGCGAAGTTATCGGAGGAATCCGGGGTCGACACGATTTTAGTGGGTGACTCTGTAGCCAATGTAGTGCTTGGCTATGACTCCACAATTCCGGTTACGCTGGACGATATGATTCATCATGGAAAGGCTGTAAAACGTGGTGCTGGTGATACGTTTACTGTAGTTGATATGCCGTTTATGTCGTATCATATTTCCCGAGAAGATACGATGAAAAATGCCAAGCGATTGTTTCAGGAAACAGGCGCACAGGCATTAAAGCTTGAAGGGGCCGGAGAGGTTTTAGAGAGTATCCGTTTGCTGACCCAAGCAGGTATTCCTGTCGTTGGACACTTAGGCCTGACTCCTCAGACAGTAAATGTTATTGGAGGATACCGGATACAGGGGAAAAATAAAAAGGATGCCGAGGAATTAATCGAAAATGCTAAAAGGGTAGAAGAATCAGGGGCGATGGCATTGGTTCTTGAATGCGTACCTGAACCTCTGGCTAATCTTATTACAGAAACAGTTTCTATTCCTACTATTGGAATTGGAGCAGGCAAGCACTGCGACGGACAGGTGCTTGTTTACCATGACATTTTAAAATACGGGGTAGATCGTCTGCCTAAGTTTGTAAAACCGTATGGAAATGTAAATGACCTGATTCATTCATCGATTGAGCAATATGTAAATGAAGTTAAAGAGGATATTTTCCCATCAAAAGAGTATGCTTATGATATGGATGAAGAGGAAATCCCTTCTCTTTATGGAGGAAAAGGTAAATGAAAGTGATACGTAAAGTAAAAGAAATGCAGCAGCTTGCCTTGGACTTAAAAAAGGAAAACAAATCCATTGGTTTTGTCCCAACAATGGGTTATTTGCATGAAGGCCACAGAAAATTGCTTAATGCTGCGAGAAAAGAAAATGATATTCTTGTTACCAGTATATTTGTAAATCCCCTGCAATTTGGTCCAAATGAAGATTATGAACGCTATCCCCGTGATGAGGAACATGATGAACAAGTCGCTCAGGAGGAAAATGCGGATGTAGTCTTTATCCCGTCTGTAGATGAAATGTATCCCGTTCCCATGTCACTAAGTTTAACGATGCAGAACAGGGTGAATGTTTTATGCGGCCAATCCCGTGAAGGTCATTTTGATGGGGTTGTTACGGTTTTAGCAAAGTTATTCCATATTATACTTCCGGACCGGGCGTATTTTGGGCTCAAAGATGCTCAGCAGTTTGCGGTGGTTGACGCTTTGGTGGAGGATTTTAATTTTCCGGTAAAATTACGCGGAATCCCTACAGTGAGAGAAGAAAGCGGTCTTGCTAAAAGCAGCCGGAATGTTTATTTGTCAGAAGAAGAACACAGACAGGCAATCAATATTTATAAGGCTCTGAAAAAGGGACAGGACTTAATAAAAAATGGAGTCAGACAAAAGGATAGGATTGTAAAGGAAGTTTCCCAGTTCATAAAATCGCATACTCATGGTAAAATTGATTACGTTGATTTATTAACCTATCCAAAGTTAGAGCATACGGACACCGTTGATCAGCGTGTTATTCTTGCGACGGCCGTCTATTTTAAGAAGGCGCGTTTAATTGACAACCTGATTTTTGAGGAAAACGGCGAACTTAGTTTTACCGAATAAATGAATAAGGGTTTAGGGGGAAATAAACCATGTTTCGCACCATGATGAATGCGAAGATCCATCGTGCACGTGTGACTGAAGCCAACCTGAATTATGTTGGAAGTGTAACGATTGATCAGGATATTTTAGATAAAGTGGGCATCTTACCACATGAAAAAGTGCAAATTGTAAATAACAATAATGGAGCCAGAATTGAGACCTATGTTATCTCCGGCGAACGAGGAAGTGGTGTCATGTGTTTAAACGGTGCTGCAGCCAGACAGTTTCAAGAAGATGATGTCATTATAATTATTTCATATGCTGTTCTTTCCGAAAGTGAACTTGCTGAACATCAGCCAGTGATTGCACTTATGAACGAAAATAATGAAATTGACGAAATCATTCATGCAGAACCACCTTTAACAAGTATCAAGTAGGTGTTCACATAGCAATTCCCTGGAGCTCCCGCGGTTGTGGGGGCCATTTTTATAAAATACCCCTTAAATTGGATGGTATACATAGTAAGAAGGTGACTTCATGAAGAAATTTGCAGTGGTTGATTTAGAAACGACAGGGCAAAACCCGACAAAGGGTGACCAGATTATCGAAGTAGGAATTGTTGTGGTAGAAGATGGGATGATCACACAGCAATTTGGGACCTACGTAAAACCTGATCAGGAAATTCCATTATTTATATCTCATTTAACGGGGATTACGGATGAACAGGTTCAGTCCGCGCCTCTGTTTTCCGAAATTGCGGAAGATATTATAGAATTATGTTCTGATGCATATTTTGTTGCCCATCATGTACAGTTTGATCTCGGTTTTTTAAACGAAGCATTAATGGATGCCGGTTTTTCTCCGATTAGGGAAAAAGTGATCGATACCGTGGAGTTTGCCCGTATATTTGCACCAAGAGCTACAGGATATAAGCTATCTCAGCTGGCAGAAGATTTAAATGTCCAGCATCAGCAGCCTCATCGAGCTCTTTCAGATGCGTATGTAACGGCAAAGATACTCCTTAACCTCCTGGATAAAGCCCGCCGTCTTCCGGTCGAAACAGTGGAAAAGCTGTTGGATCTGGAACCGAAATTAAATAGTGATTTCCATGCCTTATTCACCCAGTGGATTGACGATAAGAAATATACACTGGAGGAGACGAATCCGTCTATAGAGGTTTACCGGGGGCTGGGCATAAAAAAGCAGGAGAAACCTGTGCGGGAAAGTCATGACTGGGATACCTCATTTGGAGAATTCATTGAGGAAGTATTTGCATCGGATGGCAACCTTCAACAAGCATTGAAGGGGTACGAAACAAGAGAAGGACAAAGGGAGATGGCAGAGTTTCTCTTTGATTCATTTCAGGGGGAGAAGCATGCGTTCGTTGAGGCCGAAACCGGAACAGGAAAAACTTTGGCTTATCTGCTTCCGGGGCTTTACTATGCCTTGCAGCATAATGAACGGATTGTGATCAGTACCTATACAACACAGCTTCAGTCGCAGCTTTTAGATCAGGAAATTCCTTTGCTTAAAAGCCTGTTTCCTGTTTCTTTTGATGCAGTGATTGTGAAAGGGAAAAGTCATTATTTAAGCCTGAAAAAGTTCGAACAGGAACTGGAAAAACCCCCTTGGGATGATAATTATGATGTGATTTTAACGAAAGCCCTTCTTTTAGTCTGGATAACGGAAACAGATTCTGGAGATGTTGATGAATTGCATCTGCCTTCCAGTGGCCGGATATTCTGGCGGCGGGTAAATGCAGAGGCTGAACGGACACTTGATCCGAAATCCCCCTGGTTTTCCCGTACGTATTATCAACGTATTAGAAGACGGGCACAGAAAGCGCATCTCATTATCACCAACCATGCTTTGTTGTGTACAGATATGGTCCATGACTATGAGTTCCTGCCTTCCTATCAATATGCTATCGTTGATGAAGGGCATCATTTGGACCGGACCGCTTCAAGGCATTTTGGGATGAAGGTGGATTATGTTTCCATTCAATATCTGTTAAATGAGCTGGAGGAAATTCTGACGGATAACCAATCCCTGGAAGAAATAGCGGAAGCGAAGGAACATGCTGATTACTTGTTTCGCTATCTGTTCGATTTCGTACAGAACCAAAAGGGGAATCGTTCATCCTATAATGACATTGGTCGTATACAAACTTTATTTAATCGACAAGACATGGAAGAGGATACCGTCGTATTCCTGGGGGATTTAGCGTCCAGATTTATCTTCAGTCTGAAGGATCTGTCCGTAAGACTTGATCACAACAAAGAATCCATTCAAACGGATGAATCCATGAATCAGGAAGAAGATGAAGAAGAAATCAATAGAAAGATTGAACAAGTCGATGCCCTCATTCAGAATTTACATCTGTTTTTATATGAAGAAGAAACGTCGATGATTAAATGGATAGAAATTGAAGCAAAGGGAGCACGAAATGCAGTCTACTTATATTGTGAGCCGATTGAAACGGGTTCATTATTAAAACAGCAATTTTATCAGCAAAAAAAGAGTGTTGTGCTGACTAGTGCGACACTTACAATCCGTAATTCCTTTAGCTATATTTTGACTAGAAATGGTCTGGAAGAGGACGAGGTATTTACAAAAAAAATTCCTTCTCCCTTTTCCTATGAGGATCAGGTTCAATTACTGGTTCCTAATGATCTGCCACAAATCAATAAAGATAAAGAAGAAGACTTTTTATCTGCCATTAGCTACAATATTTACGAATTGGCCCAAATAACAGAAGGACGAATGCTTGTTTTATTCACGTCCTACCAAATGCTGCGAAAAACTCATGAAATGCTTAAAGGCTTCTTTGATCAGGATGATTTTATGATTATCAGTCAGGGAATTTCCAGTGGAAGTCGGTCAAGGCTTCAGAAAAATTTTCAGTCCTTTAATCGAGCCATCTTACTTGGAACAAGCTCCTTCTGGGAGGGTATCGATATACCCGGTGAAGACCTATCCTCTGTAGTGATTGTCAGGCTGCCGTTTGAACCCCCTGGTCATCCGGTTTATCATGCAAAGGCAGAAGCCCTGAGAGAGGAAGGAAAAAACCCTTTTATGCAGCTGGCCCTGCCAAATGCCGTTATCCGTTTTAAGCAGGGATTTGGCCGCTTAATTCGCTCAAGTAAGGATAGAGGTATTGTGTTTGTCTGTGATGGCCGTTTAATGAAAGCAAAATATGGCAAATACTTTATTGAGTCCATTCCACAGGCGTCTCTTTTATATGATGATGCACACTCTTTATTAGACCAGGCACGAAAATGGTTTTCATAAGTTATGGAATAGTTACACATTCTATTCTTGGATACTGATGATGGGATGTGAGATGTAATGAACATATGGAAAAGGGTCGTTATTTTTTGTCTGGCAATTGTAATAGCAGGATTATCAGCCTATCCTGCAGAGGCTCTTGAGCGTACCCTGTCTGAAGATGAAGTAAAGTTTACCTTTTTTCATCTTACTGATGGGGAATCACTTCTCATTACAACTGGCAGGGATAAACGAATTCTTATTAATACAGGATCTAAGGATAGCGAAGAGGACCTTGTCGGGCAGTTGGAGGAGCTGGAAGTACGGCAAATTGATTACTTAGTACTAACCAATAAAAATGAAACAGCGTGCGGCAATGCAGATGTTATTATTGACAAGTACCATGTAAAAAAGATTGCAAGTTCGAATTATCAGCCCTGTGTTAATATTCAGACGGAAGATATCAGTACTGTTAAATGGGAGCATGGGGAGACTTATGAGCCAAGTACAGGTCTGAGGTTTAAAGTTTTAAAGGTTAATCCCAATTCTCAAAACATGTCATTGTATATCACATTTGGCAAAAACTCCATGGTTTTTATGTCAGAAGCAAATCAGGCGATTGAAGATATCTTAAAGGATTTGCCTATTCAGACGGAGATTATCAAGATTCCCGATTATGCTGAAAAAAACTTTCCGACAGGTGAGCTGTTAGACCAGCTTGATCCTCATATAGCGATTATTTATGACCTGAAGGATAAAAAACTGCATGCAGGACTTGTCGAACGGCTGACAGAGCTGTGGATTGATGTTTATCATTTGAAAAGGGTAGGTACGGTTCAAATTATCTTCACCCCATCAGATTACGAATTTGTCCGTTAAAACAAAGGCGGAAGCGCCTTAAGCCAAAAAAATCGTGTTAACGATTTCGTTAACACGATCTCATTGTTTCTTTTCGATGAAAACTTGAGCAGGTGCAAGCAGCATTTTGGTATGGGTTAGGAAAATTTTAATCGGAATTATTGATTTAACTATTTAGCGACTGAAATTTATTGTTATAATATATAACGAAGTAACCTTTCAGACATCCATTAGTTTGGGATTCATTGCTTGATGATATACGGTGCAAAAATTTCTATGTATGGCTTCTGAATGGTTAAGGAGGTACTCTATGACCCAGTCAGGCCCTGAGACACTCACTACATTACGTGTTTCAAAAACAGATAACCTTTACAAGATTGTGGATTGTTTAAATCGTACACTAAAAGAAAAGGATTTAATGTTTGGATTAGCGTTGGACCAGGAAGATGAAAAGACAGCAATCTTCACCATTTATGAGACATAGGTGGTTTCGCCTCGTTGCCCTTATTTTTTTCATCCTTTTCTTAATCGTTGCCGGATCCTTTATCTACGTGTATAGTACGGCAATGGAGGGTAAAGAAGCGACATTTGAACAATCCAGACAACAGGCGCTACAGGAAACGCCTTTAGAAGAAATCGAGAGTATAGTGCGATATAATGGGGAAAAGGCCTATGATGTTGCCGTGGGACTTTCAGAAGACGAAACAAAAGGAATGGCGTTTGTTCCTGTTGAGAAAGATGAGGAAATTACATATGTGCAAGAAAACGACGGAATAAGTAAAGAAAAAATAACCTCAATCTGGAAGGAACAGTGCCAGGACTGTACAATGCAAAGTATCACTCCAGGTATTGAGAATGGAAATGTAATCTGGGAAATCACATATAAAAACAATGACAATCAATACGTATTTGAAACGTACTTGTTTGAAAATGGAGATTTGTACGAACAAGTGAAGCTAAGTAAAAAATAAGAGGAGGAATCCACTTAATGGAATTGGCAGAACGTGTACAAAGCTTAACGCCTTCAAGTACTTTGGCGATCACAGCAAAAGCAAAGGCACTGAAAAAAGAAGGCCATGATGTGATCGGTTTAGCAGCTGGTGAACCGGATTTTAATACGCCGGAACATATTATACAAGCGGCGAAAAAAGCCATGGATGAAGGAAAAACAAAATATACGCCTTCCGGAGGTCTCCCGGAATTAAAGCAGCAGATTCAGAAAAAATTCAAACGTGATCAGAATCTTGAATATCGTGAAAATGAATTGATTGTAACGATTGGGGCCAAACACGCGTTATTCACTTTGTTTCAGGTATTACTTAATCCTGGTGATGAGGTGATCGTTCCAACACCGTATTGGGTAAGTTATCCTGAACAGATAAAGCTCGCACAGGGAAAACCTGTGTTTGTTGAAGCTCAGGAAGACAATGAGTTTAAATTAACTCCGGAGCAGGTGGAACAAGCGATTACCGATAGAACCAAAGCAATTATTATTAATTCTCCAAGTAATCCAACAGGTGTCATATATTCCAGAGAAGAGTTACAGGCAATAGGAGATGTGTGCCTAAAACATAATATAACCATTGTTTCAGATGAAATATACGAAAAGTTAATATATGGCGAGCATCACCACATTTCCATTGCGCAGCTGTCGGATAAACTTAAAGAATCAACCGTTATTATTAATGGGGTTTCCAAGTCCCATTCCATGACAGGCTGGAGAATTGGATATGCAGCCGGGAATGAAACGATCATCAAAGCGATGACAAACCTGGCTTCCCATTCCACCTCCAACCCTACGTCTATTTCGCAGTATGGAGCACTTGCAGCTTATTCCGCTTCTGAAGAGGAAGTAAATAAGATGAAAGAAGCATTCGGAGAGAGATTGGAAAAACTGTATCAGTGGGTAACCGATTTACCAGGTGTCAGCTGTGTAAAACCTAAAGGCGCCTTTTATCTGTTTCCAAATGTCAAAGAGGCCGCAGCAGCCTGTGGTTATGATGAAGTTTTTGACTGGGTGGAAGCCCTTCTTGAAGAGGAGAAGGTTGCATTAGTTCCGGGATCCGGTTTCGGTGCACCTGAAAATGTTCGTTTATCCTATGCAACCTCTTTAGATCAGCTTGAAGAAGCAGCTAAACGTATCAAACGTTTTATCGAAAAACATCAAACCGTTTAAATAGGAGGAAGCGTCATGAAGACGACAATCAATCAAGTATATAAACATGTAGGAGAAGAAGTAACGATTGGAGCCTGGCTTGCCAATAAGCGCTCCAGTGGAAAAATTGCCTTTTTACAGCTTCGTGATGGGACAGGTTTTATTCAGGGAGTTGTAGTTAAATCTGATGTAGAAGAAGAGGTTTTTGATTTAGCTAAGAAGCAGCTGACACAGGAGTCTTCGTTGTATGTAACAGGTACAATTGTTGAGGATTCCCGATCTCCACTTGGCTATGAAATTCAAGTGAGTGGTATTGAACTTATCCATGAAGCCGTAGATTATCCGATTACACCGAAAAATCATGGCACAGAATTCCTGATGGATCACCGCCATTTATGGTTACGGTCCAAGAAACAGCATGCGATTATGAAAGTCAGGAATGAAATTATTCGGGCCACTTATGAGTTTTATAATCAGCAGGGCTTTGTGAAAGTGGATCCACCTATCTTAACAGGGGCGTCTGCAGAAGGCACAACAGAATTGTTCCATACAAAATACTTTGATGAGGATGCTTATTTATCCCAAAGTGGACAGCTTTATATGGAGGCTGCGGCCATGGCACTTGGAAAGGTATTTTCCTTTGGTCCTACCTTCCGTGCCGAAAAATCAAAAACACGCAGACATCTGATTGAATTCTGGATGATTGAGCCGGAAATGGCATTTATGAAGCATGAGGAAAGCCTGGAGCTGCAGGAACAGTATGTCACTCATATTGTTCAATCCGTATTGGAAAACTGTAAGCTTGAATTACAGGCACTTGAACGAGATGTTTCAAAGCTTGAAAATATTCAAGCCCCATTTCCGCGAATTACATATGATGATGCGTTGAAATTTTTGAAGGAACAGGGATTTGATGACGTTGAATGGGGCGATGATTTCGGAGCACCTCACGAAACAGCCATTGCCGAAAGTTTTGATAAACCAGTCTTTATCACTCATTATCCTACCAAGCTGAAAGCCTTTTATATGCAGCCGGATCCAGACAATCCTGATGTCGTATTATGTGCAGATTTAATTGCTCCTGAAGGATATGGGGAAATTATCGGTGGATCCGAGCGTATAGATGATTTGGATTTAATGGAGCAGCGTTACAAGGAGCATGGACTTACAGGTCCCGCTTATGAATGGTATCTGGAGTTAAGAAAATATGGAAGTGTTCCTCACTCGGGCTTTGGTTTGGGATTAGAGCGTACGGTAGCCTGGATTGCAGGAATCGAGCATGTACGTGAAACGATTCCGTTCCCACGTCTGTTAAATCGTTTGTATCCATGATGTCTGTAAAAAATGATTTATAGTAAAAAGGCTCCCTTAAAACAGGGAGCCTTTTATACAGCTAATGGGTCTAATATTTTCTCCCACAGAACTTTTCATACATGATTCAGCAAGAGTACATGCTATAATAACTGTAAGGTGGGATAATCATGCAAAACGATTCAGCTTATTATCAGGTCATTTTTGATCAAATGACATTCCCTAAGACCCTTTTACTGAACTATACATCTTTGGGAATGACGGAAGGGGAGCTTGTCGTTATTTTACAGATTTATCGACTTCAGTCAGAAGGAAATCGTCTCCCTTCCATTCAGGCGATCAGTGAACATATGACCATAAATGAACAGGAGCTTGCCCGAGTACTTAAAAAACTTATGAATAAGAGTCTGATAAAGATTGAACAGCACCAGGAGGATCATGTCATCTATGAATGGTATTCGCTGGAGCCCATTTGGAAGAAGATTTATGATCAGGTTGAAAAGGAAGAACAGGCCGAACATGAAGGAAAACTATTTTATTTATTTGAACAGGAATTTGGCCGGGCTCTATCCCCTATTGAAATTGAGACGATCAATCATTGGCTGGATGATGATCAGTTAGCCCCATCTCTCATTAAAGCGGCTCTTCGTGAAGCGGTTTTAATGGGAAAATTAAATTTCCGCTATGTAGATCGAATCCTCATAGAGTGGAGAAAAAAAGGGGTTAAAACGGTTGAAGATGCACGGAAGGTGAGTCAGTCCTTCCGTCAGAATTCCAATCAGACAAGCGGTACTCAAAAGAAGAAAAAACGGGATACTTCCGTTTATTATAATTGGTTAGATGAAGATGGTGAATAGGAAGAGGTGGTCAATTAATGCTGACAAAAAAACAGATTCGTTTTTGTCTGGATAAGATGGGGGAAATGTTTCCTGAAGCCAAATGTGAACTTACCCATTCCAACCCATTTGAGTTGCTCATCGCAGTCGTACTTTCAGCGCAATGTACGGATGCACTGGTGAATAAAGTGACTAAGGATTTGTTTCAAAAATATAAAACACCCGAAGATTATTTAGCTGTTTCACTAGAGGAACTGCAAAATGATATAAAAAGAATTGGCTTATACCGGAATAAATCAAAAAATATTCGTAAGTTGTGTGAGATATTAGTTGAACAGTACGATGGACAGGTTCCTGATGAACACGAAAAATTAGTGAACCTCCCCGGTGTAGGAAGAAAAACAGCCAACGTTGTTGTATCAGTTGCGTTTAATAAGCCTGCCATTGCAGTGGATACACATGTTGAACGGGTTTCTAAACGATTAGGATTCTGTCGCTGGAAGGATTCTGTTCTGGAAGTTGAAAAAACACTTATGCGTAAGATTCCTGAAGATGAATGGGGAGATACACATCATCGTATGATTTTCTTTGGGAGATATCACTGTAAAGCACAAAGTCCTCAATGTGAAATTTGCCCTTTATTAGAGGTATGCAGGGAAGGACAAAAGCGAATGAGGAAGAGGGAAAAGGAAATAACCAATAGTAATCAGTCGTGATATAAGCAGATGATTTTCATTTGCACGAAATAAAGGTCTGAAAAAAAGAAAGAGCTGAATTCTCCAGTTTTCCTGGAGGATTCAGCTCTTCTTGTTGGGTATGGAAATCATCATTTGATGAATGATTAATTTTTTTCAGGGAAGGCAACATGCGTTGTTCTTAACCTGCTCTTCTCATTAATCCGTCAATTTGGGCTGTCTGACCGTCATCTGGCGGACTTTCACCATCTTGGGGCGGGTCGGTTGGTCCTTCTTCATTTCCGTCTTCGCTGCCATTGTCGCTACCGTTTTCGCCATCACCATCATCTTGTTGATCATCACCTTCATTGCCATTACCTTCATCATTCCCATTGCCGTTCCCGTTGCCATTACCATTTCCGTTTCCATTTCCATTTCCATTACCATTTCCATTTCCTTCACCAGGCAACATGTCGTCAAATGGATCTTCTTCCTCTTCAGGAATCTCCAGTTCAACTCGTTGCGGCTCACTGCGGTTTTCGGAATCATCCGTATGAACAGCCGTAACTTCGAAAATAACCTTAGATCCAGGTCGAATGTCTGTCACTTTAACTTGCTTGTTTTGCGTGTTTGTGATGACTTGTAAATCTGAATTTTCGATGCCCGCTTTTACTTCAAATTTAATATTTTCTGCTTCACCATCATAATTCCAGCTAAGGTCTACAGCTTTTTCCTGTTCATTGTATTCCGCTTTTAACTCGCTGACTGGATCAATTTGGTCATATTTCTCTGATACTTTTTCAGGTTCTTGGCCTTTTACAAATAACTCGTTGATGATCTGGTCTTCAGGAGTAAATTCACTAGGTAATTTTGCAGGACGTGTGCCTTTTTCAACGCCAACTTCAACAACAGAGTCTGGTTTTACAAAATCCTTCGTTTCTACCCCTTGCGAAATGTGCTGCATAATATTCTTAAACATTAATTTAGGAATATCATCCTGATTTCCTTCCAGACTATCACTGGATTTAGGATATCCGGTCCAAACTGAAATGGAATAATTCGTCGTATAACCACTGAACCAGGCATCCTGATTGCCGTTGGTGGTACCTGTCTTACCAGCCAGAGGCAATCCGGAGACGTTTGCATCTGTACCTGTTCCATATTGTACAACGTCTTTTAACATATCACTTATCATATAGGCTGTATATTTAGACATGGCGACTGTTGGTTCTTCTGAAAAATCAACTTCTTTATCACCCATGACAACTTTCTTTACAGCGTGTGGTTTATTAAAAATTCCTTGATTTCCAAACGCAGCATAGGCACCGGCCATTTGCACCGTATTCGGTTCAATATGCCCGCCGATGGCATCTGATTCATAGACACCATTATATTTAGACACGGGCAAACCTAATTTTTCAGCAAATTCTGCTGCTTTATCTGTCCCAACTTCCTGTAATGCCTTCAAGGCAGGTATATTCCGAGAATAAGCTAAATGGTATCGCATGGTATTCCATCCTCTATAGCTATTATCCCAGTTCGAAATATCAGTCCCATCCGAATATTCATGGTCAGCATCATTAAATTGATAGTATGTGGATCGCTTCTTGTTTTCGATAAGTGGTCCATAGCTCATAATAGGCTTCATAGTAGAACCAGGCTGGAAACCATCTTGAAAGGCATAGTTATAGTCAGCTCCAATTCCTTCTTTTCCATTGTATTGACCACCTAAAGCCAGGATTTCTCCAGTTTTTGTGTCAACCACGGATAAAGCTGACTGCAACTCTTCATTGTTAAAATATCCTCTCAGCGGATTATTCTCTGAATCACTTAACAGAAGTTCCACCTGTTTTTGGGCTTTAGGATCTAATGTTGTATAAATTTTTAAACCATCCTGATAAATATCAACCTCATCCCCCATTTTATTCTTAACTTCTTTTACTACCTTCTCTAAAAAGTCTCCATAAGGGATGTCTGATTCATAATCCTCTACTACAAGTTCATTCACATGAACCTTCTTGGCTTTTTCAGCTTTCTTTTCGGATATTTTTCCGTGCTGAACCATTAAGTCCAGGACAACATTTTTTCGTTCCTGAGCTTTTTCAGGATTCTTTGTCGGATCGTATACATTTGGCAGCTGTGGAATACCTGCTAACAGAGCGGCTTCAGGTAAGGTTAATTTGCTTAAGTCTTTCTTGCCAAAATAGACTTCAGCTGCCTTGGCCACACCATACGTAGAGTTTCCGTAATGAATTTTATTTAAATACATGGTTAAAATATCATTCTTGGAATACTTTCTTTCTAACTTCATGGCAAGCCATTGTTCCTGAACCTTTCTTTTAAGCCTTTTATCCTGCGAAAGAACAGCATTTTTCACAACCTGCTGGGTAATGGTACTGGCCCCTTCAGCTCCGAAGCCCTCGGTAACATTAGCCCAGACAGCGGCTAAAATTCGTTGGAAATCAATACCAAAATGACTGCGGAACCTGGCGTCTTCCGTTGCTATAACGGCATCCTCCAGTACCTGTGGTATATCGTCATATTCAATTTTTGTCCGTTTTTGGGAGCCTAAGTCGGCAATCAGATTTCCTTCACGATCATAAATTTTTGATGAAAGGGGATCCGATAAGTTTGCTGCATCCAGTGAAGGAGCACCTGCTGCCCATACGGCAAAAGTTCCTGCCACTCCCGCGAATAGGACACCACCAATTATGGCAAAAATAATCAGGATTCTTTTCCAATTCCATTTGGTCTTGCCTTGTTTATTCTGTTTCTTTTGCTGTCTTCGTTGCATTCGAGATTGGCTTTGATCTGCCATATTTAAATCTCCTCCCGTCTAAAAATAGACCTGATCAATGACTTTTAGATAGTCTACTTTTGCTTGTAAACTAAAGGGAATCTTAAAACCATGTTCTTTTATAGCGTTAATAGGAATCGACTTTCTGCCACCCTGAAACTGCTGGTCCCAATAGGGGAAAAATTGTTCTGCGGGCAGAAGGAAGGATTCCTCCTGGTTTTGCAAGCGAATAATTAGAAAACAGATTCCATCGTGCGCTGCTACGGACTTCATATGATCAACCTGATGCTGGTGAATATTAGCTAAAGGGAAAGAAGTCCGACTGCGTGTTTCTTTAGCTTCAAAATCAATATATTTTCCTTTATAAAGCCCATTGTAGTCAGTTGTTGATGCCTGCTTAAAATAGGCTTCACGAATAACTGCAGCACTTCTTTTTGGATAATCCACCTGTACGATTTGCACAGGAGTTGGTTTTTTATGGACAACGGCTAGATTCCGTTCCAAATAATATTTATTCGTCTCATTGATATCATTTTCGAGGGTCATTCCACGTTTTCCAAAGTTTGTTGGCTGATTCATCGTGTTTTTGTACTGATTTGTCGTCATTCTTTTTTTTCCATTCGGATAGTGCATAAAATCCTCCCCTATACTGCAGTATCATATCAAATTTTACGAAAAAAAGGTATTAAAAACATAAAATCAGAAGGGAAGATTTGTGTGAATTATCATGAAATCATCACTGACATTAAAGAGCAAACAGACAAAAAGAACATCAATAATGTGGAACGGACCAAGGCCTATCTTCAGTTTTACCTGAATTCCCGTGAAATTCAGTGGTCCTTTCTGGCCAGTATGGTGTCCCGAAATGCAGGCTGGAATATGACAGACCTCAAAACGGACACGTATAAAAATTTGCTGTCAGCGAGGATGTCACGCCATTTATTTATGACTTATGAAAGGGCGAACTGGTTCATTTTTTCGGACGCATACCCTCAATTACTCATTTACCATTATTCAACCCGTTATAAACAACCTCTCTTTCATTTATTAAGGTACTTTTATGTATCTACGTTTATGATAGACGAATGGATGCATTTTTGGTTACATAAAAATGAAAAACGTTTGTTATATGCTCAAATAATTAACGAACAGAATCTGATTCAAAAACCTGTGATAGAGGAACCCTTTTTCAAGTGGAAAATTTTCTATAATGTTCCTTATATACTGCAGGATAAGGTTCACTTAAACGCTGTTTTGTTTCCTGCTCCTTCTGGTATATTATATGGCTTGTCCATAAAAAAATTTACCAGCACCAATGAAAGAATTAAGACGGGAAAAAAATTAGCCTCCATACTATTTCACAATGATTTATATGAACATTTCCTTCAGTTTGCTGAGGAGGTTGAACCTGATGGGACCAGGGGAGAATATGAGCAATTTCTGGGTGAAAGGTACATCCCCGCAGAAGCTCTGGAAGACATATATCCAGATATAAAGCATGATAACAGGAAACGGATAGACTGGTATGATCCTGCATTATTTCAGGAAGAGTGGTGGCACGAAGCTCATTCAGAACCAGTACCAATTGGTGATATTTTCTATAAAAAAAGAAAAGCACTGGAAAAGCTCTCCATTATAGCTGGAAAATTTAGAAATGGCTGATCCATTGGTAAAAACCCATGATCAGCCATTTACGACTACATATCAGGTTGACGGACGATTGGGTCCATCAAGTTTTTTATTTCCATCACCTTTCCAGCCTCTGCGCACAGGTTCTTCTTCTACTGGCTTTCGATTTTTCTGATTATCTTTTTTACCCATCACAAACCCTCCTTAGTCATAGTGTGAAGCATGTCGATAATTCTATACTTGCCATGAAACAAAACGAATCCCTTGTAACATTTCTTCTTTCTTTGTCGGACGTAAAGGAGATAAAAGGATAAGGCAGAAAGTAAGACATAACTGAATATAAAAAAGGAGGCTGATTGTAAATGAATTTAGCCTATAAGGATGAGGAAAGCAGGGAAAATAAAATCAGTGGAGCAGAACTGGATAGGGCGTTGGAACAAGCTGAACAGAAGCTTCGGACTATGGAGAAGCAATTAAGTAATAAAATCAATGCTGAAGCAGCGACATACCTTGCTGAACAAAAGAAAAACATCAAGTCTCTGCCATTGGAGCTTGTGGTGATTTACGATAAATTCAAAGAAATAAAGGGAGGGGTTCTAAACAGCAAAATGAACAAGGATTTCAACTCACTTCCTTTTCTTACAAGATTTGCACAATGGATGAAATAAACATTGAAAAGTGATAAAGTGTAAGTAAAAAGGATGTATAGACATGCTGGATAACTTACACAGGATTATAGACGGAATTTATTCTGAGCTTTTGGAGAAAAGCTTACAACGATATAATGAGGGAAATAAAGTTGACCGTAAAGATCGGGAAGAATTTGAGCGAATTAAGAAGGAAACAGCCCCAATTTTTGAACTGATTAATAATTGGGAAAAAGAGGTCACCAATCATATTGCCAGCTTAAATGTAATGCCTAATCAGGTGGAAAATACGAAAGACAATATGGAGCTTTTACTCTTACACAGCTATTATATCGATGTCCGCAGAAAAAGATTTATGGAATTATATAATTCCATTGATTACGTGATGAATCGGATTTTGAATGATTAACCCCACACCATACAGAAAGCGCTTTACAATGGAATGAACTTTATTTATAATGAATCTCCAGACTATTCTGAGAGGAAGGACATTATGGATAAACAAACGCTGATTAATTATGCAAAAGAAATATGGAACCAGGCTTATGTACCTTACTCCCATTTTAATGTAGGTGCAGCTCTATTAACAAAGGATGGAAAGGTTTTTAAAGGGTGTAATATTGAAAATGCCGCCTACCCTGTTTCATGCTGTGCTGAAAGAGTTGCCATTTTTAAAGCAATCTCAGAGGGAGAAACCGAATTTTCTCAATTAGCTGTTATTGCGGATTCAGATCGCCCAGTACCCCCATGTGGTTCATGCAGACAAGTGATGAGCGAATTTTTCGAGCCGGATATGGAGGTTATTGTTACAAATATGAAAGGCGATGTTAAATCTATGACAGTGGAGGAGCTCCTTCCATTTTCTTTTACATCTGAAGATTTAGCAGAAGGACAATCCAATTCATAAAGTGTTACCTCTTGTTTTAAACAGGAGGTTTTTTTTATGATACAGGAATTATAATCTATAGATAATTTGTGGATAAAAAATCAGATGAGGAGGCGTAGGCAGTCATACAAAATTGGTGTAATGTACAGATTTAGGTACATGGCTTAGTACATGTCTCTTCCTTAGGTAATATAGTGTTAGTGTAGAGTTCAGGAAAGGGGAGGATAGTGTGCATCATCGTCATCATCATAAAGGCTGCCATCCCATGGGGGTAAGCCCGGCACAAAATGTCGTTTATCCTACAAAGCATTGTGTGAAAGATAATTATATACCCCATGAAGTGAATCACATTCATCCCACTAATACAACGATTATGAATCATCATTTAGTCAAAAATAAACATTATTATCCACACACACAGTCTGTCATGAATAATGTGCAGTCACAGAATGTCAACATGGGACCGGGCTCACCAAATATGGTATCACCGGCTAACATGGGCCAGGGGCGCCAAACATGGTTTCACCGGCCAATATGGGACCAGGAGGACTAGGAGGACCCAATGCAGGATCACCTGCATCCATGAATCACAAACCCTACAATGGCTGCTAAATAGCATAGGGAGGGGGAGCTTCCCCCTCCAAAAAAATGGAGAGATATTATGAAGAATTTAATGATTACTGGTTATAAATCAAATGAATTAAACATATTTAATATGAATGACAAGCGTATATTTTTTATAAAGGAAGCCATTAGGAAACGACTCATTCCTTTAGTAGAAGATGAGGGCATCGAGTGGGTGCTGATTTCCGGACAATCAGGAACGGAGCTCTGGGCGGGTGAGGTTGTTCTTGAATTAAAAGAACACTATGAAATTAAACTTGCCGTGATCACTCCATTTTTGAATCAGGAGCAGGTGTGGAAGGAAGAACAGCAATCCCTTTATCAAACGGTAGTTGGACAGGCAGATTTTTATCAGTCACTGGTTAAAAAGGAATACGAAGGACCGTACCAATTTAAAAGGAAGGATCGCTGGTTTCTGGAAAAAAGTGATGCTTGTTTGTTGCTGTATGATGAGGAGCAGGAAGGATCACCAAAGTTTTTTCTGCGCGAGGCAGAGAAGCAGGACAGCCATTTTCCAATTTTCTTTATCCAATCCTTTGATTTAGAAGAAATCGTACGGGAAATTCAGGAAAACTCAAGTGATTTTACATACGATTCTTAAATTGAAAATTGACATTTTGATAGGAATTTGAAAGAATATGTATGAATGTATGTTGCGGGGTGAATAAAATGGCAGAACGTGTACAATTAACAACGAAAGAAATCCTGGAAAAGGACTTTAAAACAGCAATTCGAGGTTACAATCAGGAGGAAGTTGATCAATTTTTAGATATTGTTATTCAGGATTATGAAGCTTTGCAAGGTGAAATTGAACGACTTACTGAGGAAAATCAGCGGTTAAAGAGTGGACAAAATGGAAATACTAGAGTACGACAATCTCAACAGCCTGCAACCGCTAATGTAAATTACGATGTTTTAAAACGCCTGTCTAACTTAGAAAAAGCTGTATTTGGAAAAAAGTATGCTGATTAATTGGTAAAAATTGCGATTTGCAAACGATATGAATCATGTTATAATTCTAAGTCCATGACATAAGTGGTATGAAAAATGAATGTTCGGGTAATCGCTGTACGACTTTAGTCTGCAGAGGAAAGTCCATGCTCGCACAAGCTGAGATGCTTGTAGTGTTTGTGCTTGACGAAATCATAAGTCAGGGTAGTCTGAAAAGGCTAACGGCAGGGAAAATACCTACGTTCTCCTTGAATAGGGTATGACTACCTTTAAAGTGCCACAGTGACGATTTCAACTGGAAACAGTTGAAGTGGAACGGGGGTAAACCCCACAAGCGAGCAACCCAAATAATGGTAGGGGCACTCTCCCAGAGGGAATTCAACCAAGGGAGGGACAAGCACAGGATGCTTGTAGATAGATGATTACCACCGGAGTACGAGGCCTTGACAGCCGTTGGAGTACGAAGGAACAAAACATGGCTTACAGAACATTCATTTTGTCAAATCCACGTATTTTATGAGCGAGCCTTTTCTAAGCATGAACCGTTTAGAAAAGGCTTTTTATTATACATATACACACAGTAATAAAGGAAGGAATGCATAACAATGTCCGGAAGATATACATTAATAGCTACTGCAGCGGCTGGTTTAGAATCACTGGTAGCTAAGGAAGTGAAACAGCTTGGCTTTGATGAGGTAACGGTTGAAAATGGAAGGGTTATTTATAAGGCTGATGCATTAGGTATTGCCCGTAGTAATTTGTGGTTACGTACAGCTGATCGGGTGAAATTGCTGGTTGGCGAGTTTGAAGCAAAGACGTTTGACGAGTTATTTGAACAGACAAAAGCCTTGCCATGGGAAGCCTACGTTCCTGAGAATGGTGCTTTACCTGTTGTAGGAAAATCCGTCAAATCCCAACTGTACTCGGTTCCTGATTGTCAATCAATCGTAAAGAAAGCGATTGTGGATCGCATGACGAAAAAGCATGGTCTGACAGGAAGATTACCTGAGAATGGGGTCATGTATAGAGTGGAGGTGGCTCTACTGAAGGACAAGGCAACGCTTACGATTGATACATCCGGAGAGGGCCTTCACCGTAGAGGTTACCGTGTTGAGCAAAATGAAGCTCCTCTCAAAGAAACGTTAGCTGCAGCCTTAATTGAGCTGACGAATTGGCGTCCCAATGATCCGTTCATTGATCCATTTACGGGCTCTGGAACCATCCCCATTGAAGCAGCTTTAATCGGACAGAATATTGCACCAGGATTTAATCGTGAATTTGCTTCAGAGGATTGGGATATCGTGCCCCGGAAGCTGTGGGATGAAGCTTTAACGGAAGCGGAAGACGTTGCAAAATATGATCAGCCTTTGGACATTTCAGGCTACGACATTGATCATCGAATGATAGAGATTTCCAAAACGAATGCAATGGAAGCAGGTCTTGCGGATCTCATAAACTGGAAGCAAATGCAGGTGCGCGATTTAAATCCCACTGTTCCCAATGGTTATATGATCGGAAACCCTCCATATGGGGAGAGACTTGGAGAACGAAAAGAAGTCGAGAACATCTATCGTGATTTGGGTAATATTATGAATGAGCACCCAAGCTGGAGTGTTTATATAATTACTTCCTATCAGGATTTTGAAAAAGTCTATGGGAGGAAGGCAACAAAAAAACGTAAACTTTATAACGGTTATATACGAACTGATTACTATCAGTATTTTGGCAAGCGTCAAAAATAAGTTTATCAAGCATTAACTGGCCGTAACACCCCCACTACAAGTCTTGAGGAAGCCCAACAAGACTAAGTGGGGGATAAACGGCCAGTAAATTCCTGATAAGTTCAACTAACCATCAGTGGGGGATGGAGAAACCCCCACTGATGGAAGTTTCATTTTATTTAAAAAATCAATTCTATTACGATATTCTGTTTCATAGGTTTACTACTAGAGGTGGTAAAGCTATGAAATGGAAAAAGAAAAATCGCCCCATAAAAAATCCAAATAACGGTCAAACAAAAGTCGTTATTAGCAGGTTTTATTTCATCCTGATTATATTTTTATTTACGATTAGTATTTTTTCGTTACCTTTTTTTCAAAATAAAGTTTTTCATCTGGATTCGATTGAACAAATAACAAATTCTGAAGAGATAACGAATATTTTACTTACAGGGATGAGTACAGAAATTCCGGAACTGGAAGTGTCTGCGGAAACCAGTGTTGAAGTACCATCCTTTTCTACATTAGCGTTCCAAATCACAACAGGAGTTAAGCCTAATCAACTATCTTCCATTCTTGAGAAAAGTCTTCCTGGATTTGAAACCTATACATCTGAAGTTTATGTAGATGGAGAAGGTACAGATGAATCTACATTACCAGTTGAATCACCACCACCAGATTTTGATGAGTTATTAAAGGATGATGATTCAGTAGATGAAGAACCTGAAGAGGAACAAAAGGACCAGCCTGAAAATGCATCGGTATTTGTTTATCATAGTCACAGTTGGGAAGCTTTCCGTCCACTAATGGATGAAGAAAATATAAAGCCGAGTGATTCTTCCAGTGT
Source organism: Salinibacillus aidingensis (assembly GCF_039522525.1). Classification (GTDB taxonomy): domain Bacteria; phylum Bacillota; class Bacilli; order Bacillales; family Alkalibacillaceae; genus Salinibacillus; species Salinibacillus aidingensis. The sequence continues at coordinate 157,370 of NZ_BAAADO010000001.1, read as the reverse complement.
TGATTCTAAGGAAAATATATTACTTGTAGGTTCCATGTTAACCAGGGAATTTGAAAAGCAGGGGATTCCGACTTTGCATGATAAAACCAATATTCCTAAAGCATTAAATAATAAAGGGTGGCAATGGAATGACTCCTATAAATTAAGTCGGGAAATTATTGAGACAGCCTCTTCTACACAGGATCAACTTCAATTTTATATCGATGTTCATCGTGATGCCGCAGGAAAAGATGTAACTACGGAAACGATAAATGGAAAAGATTATGCCAAATTATACTTCGTTGTTGGAAAAGAACATGCACAATATAAACAAAATCTAAAGTTTGCAAGACAATTAAATTCAAGTTTAAAAAAGAAATATCCTGGTATAAGCAGAGGGATTTTCCTTAAGGACAAATACGATGGTAATGGTGTATATAACCAGGATGTCTCAGAAAAGGCCATTTTAATTGAAGTAGGCGGCATTGATAATAACAAAGAAGAATTACAAAACACCGTTGAAGCTTTCGCAAATGTATTTAAGGAATTCTATAACGGATCTATGGAAGTGAATGCGGAAGAAAACGAGTGAGGCTATCCTCGCTCGTTTTTAAGTTCTAAGGCTTACAGCAAGCATGATGTTATAAGGAACGACTCAAAAAAATCAGCATTTTTGATCGAAATAGCGGCGCATCTTTCCTAAAAGGATTATAATGGAACTATATCATTATTTTTACATAAGGAGCTGAATGAATTGTCAACCAATTATACGGAAACTGAACAGCAATTTTTAGATTATTTAAAGCAAATTCAGGCTTATAATGAAGCCATTGATGTCATGTATTGGGATTTACGGACGAAAGCACCCAAAAAAGGAGTGAAGCAGCGTTCCGAAACCATAGGGCTGCTTTCACATAAAGTTCATCAAATGTCTACTTCGGATACCATGAAGCATTTTATTGACGAACTCAAAGGAAATACACAAAATGAGATAGTACATAAGTCTGTTCTTGAGTGTGAAAAGGAATATGAACGAAATGCCAAAATCCCGGATGAGGAATTTAAAAAATATGTCATTCTTCAATCAGAAGCAGAATCTGTATGGGAAGAGGCCAGAGAGAAGGATGACTTTGAAATGTTTCGCCCATACCTGGAACAGCTGGTGGAGTATAATATAAAGTTTGCTGAATACTGGGGTTACGAAGACAACAGGTATGACGCATTACTGGACCTGTTTGAACCGGGCATGACTGTGAACGTACTTGATGAGGTATTCCCGGCATTACGGGATTCCTTAACGCCTTTAATTGAGAAGGTGCAGCAATCTGGTCATAAACCGGACACATCAAAAATATTAGTTCCATTTACTAAGGAAAAACAGGAAGCTTTTAGTTTGGAAATTTTAAAAGAAATGGGCTATGACTTTGATGCAGGTCGTCTGGATGAAACCGTACATCCTTTCATGATTCCATTAAACCGCAATGATACCCGTGTCACGACTCGTTATGATGAAAAAGATTTCCGAATGGCTGTATTTGGAACGATTCATGAAGGGGGACATGCTCTTTATGAACAAAACCTGGATGAGAGTCTGACAGGAACTCCGCTGGCTACAGGTACATCTAATGGTATCCATGAGTCCCAATCCCTGTTCTGGGAAACCTATGTCGCCAGAAGTAAGGCATTTTGGGATCGATATTTTGATACACTGAAAGATTATGCTCCTGAATCGATTGCAAAATTACCAGCTGAAGAGTTTTACCGTGCTGTTAATGAGGTGAAACCATCCTTCATTCGTATTGAAGCAGATGAAATGACGTATCCACTTCACATTATGGTACGCTATGAGCTGGAAAAAGGCTTAATTAATCAGGAGATAGAAGTGAAGGACCTGCCGAGATTATGGAATGATAAAATGGAAGAATATTTAGGAATCCGGCCGGAAAATGATCGTGAAGGCGTCCTTCAGGATGTTCATTGGGCAGGAGGATCATTTGGATACTTCCCATCATATGCATTAGGCTATATGTATGGCGCTCAATTCTATCACGCCATGAATAAAGACTTTAATGTACAGGAAGCCCTTCAAAATGGTGAATTAAATAAAGTGAAGTCCTGGTTAACCGAAAAGATTCACCAATACGGCAAGCTTAAAGAACCTCTGGAAATTCTTCAGGATGTCACTGGAGAAGGTCTGAACGCAGATTATCTTGTTGAATATTTAGAGGACAAATATAAAGAGATTTATAAGTGGTAAACAAAGGCGCTGTCTAAATGGACAGCGCCTGAATTATTGTTTACGTATTTCCAATCGGCCACTTAAAGCCTGGTGATCCTGGAGGTGCATTTTGAATAATGTCGATAAATGGTATGGTGTAGGCGATTAAAATAAGTGCCGCAGCAATACCAATCCAGAGTCTCCAGTTTTCCAATACCATTGGCGTACGTTCAGTTGGGTCTGCATATTCTGCAGTGGAGAAAACCCTTTGTTTTAAAATGATATAATAGAAGAATAGTACGAAGAGGAGGTCAGATTATGGAAAGGTATTTACCGTCATTTGATCTAAATGGAAAGACGGCGGTTGTTACAGGGGCAACAAAAGGGATTGGTAAAGCAATATCAACGGCCTATGCGGAAGCAGGAGCTCAAGTGATTCTGGTTTCCCGCACACAGGAGGATTTAGACCGCTTGGATAACGAGTTAAAAGCGCAAAACCTTAAAGTACATACTATCGCAGGTGATGTTCAAGACTACAAGCAAATCATAGACAAGGTTGAAACCATAATGAAGGATCAGCCGATTGATATCTGGGTGAACAATGCGGGAATGAATATTCGGTCAGAAGCAGAGGAGGTGTCAGAAGAGGAATGGGAGCAGATTGTCCAGACAAACATGAAGAGTGCATTCTTCTTATCCCAATATGCTGCTAAAAAAATGAAGGGACAAGGATATGGAAAGATTATAAACATGTCATCGGTTGGGGGGCATGTAGCGCTTAGAACCGGGGTTGTCTATGCTATGACGAAAGCGGCATTAATTCAAATGAGCAAAACTTTAGCGATTGAATGGGGGAAATATGGCATCCGTGTCAATGCCATCGGCCCATGGTATTTTCCAACCGCATTGACAGAAAAACTATTGGAAGATGAAGAGTATGTCCAGGATATACTGGACCGTACACCATTAAAACGAATCGGGAAGCTAAAGGAAATTGCAGGTACAGCTGTCTTTTTAGCCTCCGAAGCGAGTGACTACATGACCGGACAGACCTTGTTTGTCGATGGAGGGATGACTATTTACGGATTCTAGGGACTGTCCCCACGTGCTTTAAAGCGCTAAAGTGCATAATTCACATGAAGGCAGGGGATGGCTAAGAAAAAAAGGGATGGTACCCGTGCCAACAATAGCCTCTATTGGAGTTGGGATTCCAAAATATCAAATTAAACAATCAGATGCCCGGGAATTTATTCGAACGATTTTTCCCCGTTCCTCCCATCAGATTGAACGATTGCTTCCCGTATTTGAACATGCATTGATTGAAGAAAGACAGCTTGCTGTACCTGTAGAATGGCTTAAGGAAGAACACTCATTTGAGGATCGTAATCGTTGCTATATCCAGGCAGCCATTGATTATGCAAAGCTGGCAATAGAGGATTGTCTTCATCATCGTCATTTTTTGAAACAGCCTGTCCATGAAAGTGATATTGATTGTATGATTTTTGTTTCAAGCACAGGGATTGCCACACCATCCATTGATGCAGAGCTGATTAATGATATGCCTTTCTCCCGGAATATAACAAGGATTCCTATATGGGGATTAGGCTGCGCGGGTGGTGCTTCTGGATTGGCAAGAGCAGCGGATTATCTCCGGGCTCATCCCGATGCTAATGTTCTTCTTATTAATGCTGAATTTTGCAGCCTGTCTTTCCAGAAGGATGACCATCGGAAGAGTAATTTTGTAGGATCTGCGCTTTTTGGGGATGGGGTCTCCTGTGTGCTGATGACGGGAGACGAAAGCAAGTTAAGGGAAAATATAAAACATGTTGCTCCAAGAATCATGCATTCCAGTTCTAAATTTAAAAGAGATGGTCTAACTATAATGGGTTGGAATATTCAAAATAGCGGTTTCCATGTTATTTTTTCAAAAAGCATCCCAAAACTGGTCGAATCCTTCTGGTCTGAACATATAAATGAATTCTTACATAAATACAATCTGGAAAAAGATGAATTTCCATTCTTTGTTGCCCATCCAGGCGGTCAACGAGTGTTAGAAGCCATGGAACATGTGCTGAATGTTTCCTGGGATTTCTTTAAATTCTCTTATCAAGTCCTAAAATCTCACGGAAATATGAGTTCACCAACCGTCATTTTTGTCCTGAAAAAAGCCATGGAGTCTTTCCCTGATGCAGGAACAAAAAGCCTGTTGTCAGCTTTAGGCCCGGGATTCAGCTCGGAGCTTACATTATTGGAGTGGAAGGACCTATGATGTATGTACTGTTATGGTTAGTCATTGTTTTGCAGAGAGTAATTGAGCTAATCTACGCAAAGAGAAATGAGAGCCGGATGAAGGAACAAGGAGCCAAAGTCATTCAGGAGGACTTGTATGTGTGGATTGTCAGAACACACATCGCTTTTTTACTGGCTATTCTCCTGGAAGCTTATATAAGCCATCATTTTTCAGCCACCATTCAGCAGGTGTGGCTGGTTTTATTTATTTTCCTGCAGGCCATACGGATGTGGTGCATACGATCCCTGGGGCAATACTGGAATACGAAAATCATTGTACTACCTGGAATTCAATTAGTAAAAAGGGGACCTTATAAATGGGTTCGTCATCCCAACTATCTTGTGGTAGGTCTAGAATTTATGATCATCCCGCTGCTTTTCAAAGCCTACATTAGTGCATGTATATTTCCTGTTTTGCATCTCGCATTAATGTCGATCCGTATCCCCATGGAAGAGCGGACATTACAGGCTTTAACGAAAGAGAACGATTAAGACGGAAGATATAATTCCCAAAAAACAAACAAAGAGGGACTCGTTCCATATAGGAAAGGAGCCCCTCTTTGTTGTTTTACTGTGGTTTGATTTTTTTAGCTATATAAAAGAACGGAGTGTCCAGGAAGGATACAATGAATTTAATAAAGTACGTGGAAATAAAGATTTCAGCCCAGACTCCCCATGGCATTCCGAAAAATGCAATAGAACAGAAAACAAGACTGTCCAGAAGCTGACTAATCATCGTACTGCCATTATTTCTTAGCCATAAAAATTTATCATCAGGGAATTTATTCTTAAGCCTTGAAAAAATCCATACATCGAAATACTGACTGATAATGTACGCGGCTAAACTGCCCAGCGCTACTTGTGGAACTAAGTCAAATAATGTTTTCAGTGCCCCGTGAACAGTGTCACTTTCAGCCGGTTGAAACTGCAGGGCAACTTGCATCATAATCGTCATGGCAATTAAGGTAAAAAACCCAAGCCATACTGCTTTTTTTGCATCCTTTTTGCCATATTTCTCATTTAAAATATCTGTGGCTAGAAACGCTGTACCGTAAATGATGTTTCCTAAAGTGGCTGTGATTCCAAACATCTCAATCGTTTTCAGTACTTGAATATTTGCCACAACCGTGGACATTCCAATCCACACAAACAGGCCGGCCTTGCCAAAAATTTTGTAAATTAGCAGGATCATCGTGAAATTAACAATAGCAAATCCCAGCCAAAGCCATTCATTAAACATAATAAAGTCCTCCTTAGTTTTGATAACGCAGGATTTTTCGAACTGCGAATACTTTATTATATATGATTTTTCATTTTTGGACAACACTTGAAATGTGAAATAGATAAGGAGATACAAGAGACATAAAAAAACGCTCAGAACTTTTTCTTTCTGAACGTCTGAAAAACACATATAATCTTTAAAAAGGCTTTTAAGCCATATACTTTCCCATCACTTTTTGCACATAATTTTGAGTTTCTTTAAAAGGTGGAATTCCATTATATTTATCCACGTTCCCCGGGCCGGCATTGTAGGCCGCTAAAGCTAACGAAGTATCCCCATTATACCTGTCCAGCATTTGTTTCAGGTATTTTGTCCCGCCTAATACATTTTGTTCAGGATCGAAGGCATTACGTACACCAAGACCACGGGCAGTCTCCGGCATAAGCTGCATTAGCCCTTCAGCACCTGCGTGACTGACAGCATTCATATTAAAGTTTGATTCCGTGTCAATAACTGAACGGATTAAGTCCGGGTCTATACCAAATATCTCTGAGGCCTTTTGGATATAAGGTTCAACTTCGCCAGGAGACTCGGTACTGGATTGGTATTGAATGGTTGGGGTATAACTATTCTTAATGGAGAACAACTGATTGGAACTAATCGTTGATGTCTGAGGCTGGGGAGAATTAGATACTGTCGATATCTGCTGATTTAATATCGACTGAAAAGCCTGATTTAATAAGTTCATTTGTTGATTAGATGAACCATATGGTGAAAATGAAGATATACTTTGTAGTTGAATGAGACTTTGTAATAATTTTCCTTCCATGTTCGCTACCCCTTTATGTAAACACGCTTATAAGATTACTATATCGGAACATCGTGGATTCGACAAGTATTTTTGTGTATCTGGAACAAATAGGAAGAATTGAAAAGCGGTAACCGCATTAAGCGATTACCGCATCTATGAATGGCGTTTTATTTTTTAACAACATTAGCTGCTTGAGGTCCACGATCGCCTTCAACAACATCAAATTCAACAGATTGACCTTCGTCTAATGTTTTGAAGCCTTCTTCCTGGATTGCAGAGTAATGTACGAATACGTCGTCTGCTCCCTCAACTTGAATAAAACCATAACCTTTTTCTGCGTTGAACCATTTTACTGTACCGTTTTGCATAAATAAAATCCTCCTAAAATCTTTCACAAAAAATGTGCTTATTTCACAAATAAGAAGCGAAGGCAATTAAAAAAGGGCAACCCAGCAGAAGTGAAGGACACAAAATCCATCGACTTCTCATCTGAAGTTACCCGTCTTTCATGAACCTCACATCTTATCTGTTATTAAGTATTATATCCTCTTTTAAATTTAGAGTCAAACATAAAGAAGCAAATTTTTTCAGATAAATTGTCGATAAAGAAAATGTTCTGGTCGGTAAATGATGATCATTTTTGTTAAAATGCTGATAGGGAATTCTTAGCTTGGAGGAAGAAGATTTGGCTATACATATAGGTTTGACAGGATGGGGAGATCATCCCTCACTTTATGAAAATCAAAGCATTTCTTCAGGAAAATTATTTGCCTATGCCTCACATTTTCCAGTAGTTGAAGTAGATACAGCTTTTTATGCGATACAGCCTCAAAAAAACTTTAAGAAATGGGTGGAGGAAACACCGGATGATTTTTCGTTTGTCATTAAAGCCTTTCACACGTTAACTCGCCATGACAGGGCTCAGCTGACTTTAAAAGATTTAAAGGATTTAATGGATGCTTACATAGATTCGATCGAACCTGTATTGAAAGCAAACAAATTGAACGCGATTTTATTCCAATTTCCGCCCTGGTTTGATTTGCGGAAAGAAAATATCCGGTATTTACGAGTGATCCGGGAATATTTACGGGATTACCCGTTAGCCATCGAGTTTCGGAACCGTTCATGGTTTAAACCACAATTTAAGCAACAGACGATTGATTTTATGAAGAAGGAAAATTGGATTCATACGATATGTGATGAGCCACAGGCTGGGGAGGGCTCTGTACCAGCCATATTAGAATCAACGAACGAAACAACCTTAATTCGCTTCCACGGGCGAAATGTTCATGGCTGGAATAAAAATGGAAGGGAAAACTGGCGAGCGGTCCGGTTTTTGTATCGTTACAGTGAACCAGAATTGAAGGAATGGGCTGCACGGATTAAAGAACTCGAAAAGCAATCAAAGAACATCACGATTCTGTTTAACAATAATTCAGGTGGGGATGCAGCAGACAATGCTAAGCAATTCATAGAATTACTGGATATCCATTACGAGGGTTTAAATCCCCGGCAAATGGATTTGTTCGATGGAGGACTATAATGGATAAGCAAAAGATTTTTGAGCATACAGAAAGATGGATAACCGATAAATTTGCCGGGGATACCACAGGACATGATCAATGGCATATGAAGCGGGTGGTAAAGTTAGCGAAACAATTGGCCGAAAAGGAAAAAGCTGACTCTTTCATTTGTCAACTGGCAGCCTACGTACATGATATTCCTGATGAAAAGCTTGTCAATGATATTGAAGCAGCAGTCAAGGAAATCTTTACATTTTTAAAGGACGAGGGTGTACCGGAACAAGTGAGACATCAAATTTGGCTGGCCTTTAAAGATGTATCCTTTAAAGGCAATCATATGGTTCCGGAAACGCTGGAAGGGAAGATTGTACAGGATGCCGATCGTCTGGATGCTTTGGGGGCGATAGGTATTGCACGTACCTTTGCCTACGGAGGTGCTACTGGAGCAAAAATGTTCAACCCTAAATCAGTCGATACTGTCCAGAAGCAGGATTATCGAAGTCATGACAAAACAACGATTAATCACTTTTATGAAAAATTGTTAAAATTAAAGGATTTGATGAATACCGAAAGCGCCAAAAAGATGGCTGCGGACCGTCATCAATATATGGAACAATTTTTAAACAGGTTTTATGCAGAATGGAATGGGGACGACTAACATCATCCCCATTTCAATGCTTATTGCGAAACTCTTTTTGCCCCAAGATAACGCTGCTGCCAGTAGGAGCCGCTCATATTACTGATTTCCACTCCATTATTCCCCGCATGAATAAATGATCCATTACCTAAATAGATACCTGCGTGGGAGGGTCCTGGTTTATAGGTTTCATAAAAGACCAGGTCTCCTACACTTGGCTTTTGAACAGGTGTTGTTGCATTCCATATGTCAGATACGGTTCTTGGTAATTGAACACCAACCTGGGAAAAAACAAATTGTAAGTATCCGCTGCAGTCAAATCCACTTGGAGATTCGCCGCCCCATCGATAAGGTGCGCCCAGATAGGACTTAGCAATCTGAATGACATCACCAGAAACACTTACTTTAACCGTTTTCGTATCCGGTGTTTTCTGAACGGTGTGTACGATGGCATCCTGATCAGGAGTTTTCGTTTGCTCAAGCTGTTGAACAAATTGTTTATCAAGCTTGGTTTTTACAGGGATTTTGTGATCCTCCTGAAAGGCCTTTGCCGCTTCTTTTGTTAATGGACCGTAAATGCCATCTATTTTTCCTTGATAATAGCCGAAATAATGCAGTGCTGACTGGATCTTTTTTACATCCTCACTATACATTCCCACATCAATCGTTTCTTCTTCTAAGTTTTTGAGCGGCTCCAAATAATGCTCTCTCTCTTTCTGAATCAGTTTATATATGGTTTCTTTATTTGCACGGCCATTAACATTTAATTGGTACTTTGCCTGGAACTTTTTCACATAATGTTCTGTCATCACTCCAAACTTTCCATCTTCTTCTCCTTTAAACATATTGATATTTTTGAGCTTCTTTTGTAATACACTTACAGCTTCATTGTGAGTTCCATATGTCAGCGTTTTACTCTCAGAAAGTACTTTGTTTTGTTCCTGAATATTGACATCCAGAACAAATGACAGGGGTTGTGAAATGGCAAAACTGGTTGCCAGTGTTCCAAACAGAACAGGATGTTGACTCATCCCTGGCATTGCTGTCACCACCTTTTCCGTTTAGCTAGAACCAATATATGATGGCGGAAAAGTGGTTATGTACACACATAAAACATGTTACAATAATGTAATGAAAATAGGGAAAGTGGTGACGACTCTTGCAACAGTATCTTCAATTAACCAGAAACATCTTAGAAAATGGGACAACCCGGAGCGACCGAACCGGAACAGGCACGATCAGCATCTTCGGGACACAGATGCGTTTTAATTTAGCGGAAGGATTTCCATTATTAACAACCAAAAAAGTGCCTTTCAGACTAATAGTCAGTGAACTGCTATGGTTTCTTAAAGGTGATACAAATATTAAATTTTTGTTACAGCATAATAACAATATTTGGAATGAATGGGCGTTTAAAAACTGGGTGGAAAGCACAGAATATGATGGACCTGATATGACGGATTTTGGACGCCGTGCGCTGACGGATGAAGCCTTTAATGAACAATACAAAGAACAAATGAGAAGGTTTAAAGAAAATATTTTAAATAGCGACGAATTTGCACGCAAATATGGTGATTTAGGCAATGTTTACGGCAAACAGTGGAGAGAGTGGAAAACCTCTCAGGGTGATACGATTGATCAGATCAAAAATGTGATTGATCAGATCAAAACAAATCCGGCTTCCAGAAGACTTATTGTTTCAGCCTGGAATCCTGAAGATATCCCAACAATGGCCTTGCCGCCATGTCATACGATGTTTCAATTTTATGTAGCAGATGGCAAGCTGTCCTGTCAGCTTTATCAGCGCAGCGGGGATATGTTCTTAGGTATACCTTTTAATATCGCCAGCTATGCTCTGCTTACACATTTAATTGCTAATGAGTGTAATCTTGAAGTAGGGGAGTTTATCCATACCATTGGGGATGCTCATATTTATCAAAATCATCTGGATCAGGTAAAGACCCAGCTTAGTCGTGAGCCTCGTTCCTTGCCATCAATCAAAATAAACGAGGAGATAACGTCCATTTTTAATCTTAGTGTAGAAGATATTGAATTACATGATTATAACCCTCATCCGGCGATTAAAGCACCAGTTGCTGTTTAATTGCTTCAGCCTGATGAACGCTGCCAGATCACAAAAGCTGACGTGATGATTAAAGGAAGTGAACGGAATGATATCTTTATTAGTAGCTATGGATCAGAAACAGGTCATTGGCAAAGATGGGGATTTGCCATGGCGGTTGCCCAATGATCTCAAATTCTTTAAAGAAACAACCCTGGATCATACCATTATTATGGGGAGGAAGACCTATCAATCGATTGGAAGACCCTTGCCACGCCGTGAAAACGTGATCCTGACAAGAGATCGTACGTTTAAGGCTGATGGGTGTAAAATCATTCACTCATGGGATGCCGTCATGGAACGGAATGAGCGTTTCCCTGAAGAAGAGATTTTCGTTATTGGCGGGAATGAGCTGTTTAACGTTGCTCTTTCTTTTGCTGATAAAATGTATATTACGGAAATTGAGGAATCCTTTGATGGAGATACCTTTTTTCCTGCTTTTGGCCGCTCTGAATGGGAGCTCGTACATAAAGAAAAAGGGATAAGAGATGATAAGAATCCTTATGATTATTATTTCTGTACATATGTCCGGAAAAAATCATGAATTTTTTGTCACAAAATCCAATAAGTATTTGCAAATTCGGATGGTTTGAGAGAAAATGAGAACTAGAGTTGCAGATATCTTTGTTTAATGGATGTTCTGCTGGAGAGAATAGTAAAGAATTGTACATATATTACCCACAAATTAAACAGGCAGGTGATTGTTATGATGCAAATTGGAATTCCCGGATTAATTTTAATTTTAATCATCGCACTTGTGATTTTCGGACCGAAAAAGCTTCCGGAGCTTGGCAAGGCAACAGGGCAGACGTTAAAGGAATTTAAGAAGTCGACCCGTGAGCTGACTGAAGATGTAACAGATGAAGTGAAGGAAGTACAGGACATAACATCAAATGACTCAAAAAAATCATGAATCACTTTGAGGTGAATGTGAATGGGACAAATTGGAATTCCTGGTTTAATCTTAATTCTCGTTGTTGCGCTCGTGATTTTTGGACCATCTAAGCTCCCTGAAATCGGAAAAGCAGTTGGCTCATCTTTAAAGGAATTTAAACGTGCAGCAAGTGGCGTGATGTCGGATGATACGGATCAGCAGAAGAAAAACATTGAAACGAAAGATAAAAACTAATAGGTTCGGCTGAAGGTGTAAGGATCTTCCTTACACTTTTTGCTTGTTAATATAGGAATGGCTTTGTCACGTATACGTGAGAGGCAGGAGGTGTGTCCAATGTCAGAAAACGAAAAGGAACAAACAGAAGATACCTATACCAGTGAGGAAATGGAAGTCACTGAACATATACAGGAATTGCGAAAGCGAATCATATGGACGATTGTCTTTTTCATTCTGTTCTTTGTTGCAGGACTTGTTTTTGTCCAGGATATTTATGATTTTTTCACCCGTAATCTTAAATATGAATTAGTGGTCCTTAGTCCGTGGGAAATTATGTGGATCCATATTATGATTGCCAGTGTTATTGCCATTGGTGCTGCACTTCCTTTCTTTTGTTTCCAGGCCTGGTTATTTGTCCGGCCGGGTTTAATGCCTAGGGAAAGAAAGGTCACGTTAATTTATGTACCAGCGGTCTTTCTCCTGTTTATCGCCGGTTTGCTATTTGGGTATTTTGTTGTGCAGGAGCTGATCTTTAACTTTTTAATGGGCTTGGGAGAAGGTATGTTTGACAATATGTTTACCGCTGAGAAATATTTCCGGTTCATTCTCACAACAACGTTACCTTTTGCTTTCTTTTTTGAAGTTCCGTTAATAGCTATGTTTTTAACCAGTCTTGGCATTATTGATCCCGCTAAGCTGAAAAAGGTAAGGAAATATGCCTATTTAGTTCTGGTGATTCTGGGTACGATGCTCTCTCCGCCTGATTTTATTCTGCAGCTATTCGTTGCAGCACCGTTAATTATTCTGTATGAAATTGCGATTGTGATGTCAGGTGTTGTGTATCGAAGGAAAATTGCAAAAGAACAGGAACATGCTGTAGAATAATTTCATAAACATTTACGTAATTAAGGGAGAGAATGGTGTGCGTTCTTTTTATCATTTTATGATGAAATTCAGAGGCATGGACAAACATGCAGAAGAAAGACAGCTGGCTGATTGGATGTTTCGTGACCATGATTTTCCGAAACAATCGAAATCCTATGATGAAATCAGCCGCTATTTAGAATGGAATATGCCTTTTACAGGAGCCCTTCAGGTGTTCGACCAAATGTGGGAGGCTTATATAGTGGAGGAAATGGAATAGGAAGTTTCAGGGAATGGTATTGGGTGACCAATACCATTTTTGTTTGGGAGGGTTTACGGATGATCATCAGCAGGTTCAATGTGTAACAGCGTTTGAACGGCTAGCTTTTCTGTCCCCTGTACCGTCTCAAATTGAATAGTCTGGTGCTGTTCATTTAGTTTTGTGATTCTTCCTTCCCTGGTTTTCCTGTTTCCATCCTGATAAACGGTCACTTGTACCTTTTGTTTCTGCTTACAGGCTGTTACGCATATCTGATTCATTTCTTCTAATTCCTGTTCATCCAGGACAGGCATAGGCTCCTTCTCATAATCCTCCCATAGCTTCTTTAATTCCTCCACATGCTCCGGCAGCATTAAAGAAGTCCATTTCTTATTACCCCGATCCTTTAACAATCTCATCACCTCATGTTTTTTCTTTCGATACTAAAAGTAATCTATCTTTATTAGCAGTTGAGATACACGTAGACTCCTGCGGGAAAACCGGACAATGCAAGACCCCACAGCGAGGTACGAGCGAGGAGGCTTGCGGATCGCCCGCGGAAAGCGAAGTGTATCTCAACTGCGGTAACAATAACCAATGTGAAATGATCATTTTTATTATACACGAACAAATATTCGATTAAAAGTGGATAAAGAACAAATGTTCGTGTATAATAAGAACAGGAGGTGAACAGCATGCTTGCCAATCAGAAGGTAAAAGCAGATCAATGGGTGGAGATCATTTATCAAAGTCAATCAGGAGAAATAACGAAACGTACAATTAAAATTTATGGTTCCAACAAAGAAAAAATATTCGGCTATTGCTTCATGCGAAAAGACTATCGCAGCTTTTACAAAGAACAAATTTTAGCCATGATTCCCAAAAAACGCCTTTAATACCTCATAGAAAACCTTCAAGTAACCACATTTTTTCAAATTACCACAGGAATCAATTCGTGATAAAATAAATGAAGAGACAAGAAAAACGCGATGGAGTGTATGTAAAAATGAGAATTGTACACACAGCTGACTGGCACTTAGGCAAAATTGTGCATAACACATATATGACAGAAGATCAGGAACATGTATTACAGCAATTTTTAGAGGAGCTAAAAGAAATAAAACCGGATGTGATGATTCTTGCCGGCGATTTATACGATCGGGCAATTCCTCCGAAAGAAGCGGTGGAATTGCTCAGTCGTATGCTGACAACCATTGTTTATGATATGAACATCCCGATTTTAGCGATTACCGGAAATCATGATAGTGCAGAGCGTATGGACTTCGGAACTCAGCTGCTCAGAAGAAACAGGCTATTTATTCAGACAAAACTTAATCCGGATCTGGAGCCCGTAATCGTCGAGGATGAACATGGACCGGTATATTTTCATTTAGTCCCTTATATGGAGCCTGCGGAAGTAAGAAAAATTCTTCAAAAAGATGATATTACTTCCCATCAGGAAGCGATGGCGGAAATTGTCGGACAGATTCAATCCAAATACGATTTGGAAAATGAAAGACATATTTTCGTCGGACATGCTTTCCTGGCTGGAGGAATGGATTCAGAATCGGAAGAACGGTTAACTATGATTGGGGGTACACCGTATGTGGAAGCTGAATTGTTTAAGCCGTTTACTTATACAGCACTGGGACACCTTCATCAGCCCCAAAAGGTAAAGTATGATCATATTCGTTATTCCGGCTCTATTTTTAAGTATTCCTTTTCGGAGGTGAATCATAAAAAATCCTTTACGGTCCTGGATTTAGACGAAAAGGGAATCGATACACTGGAACAGAAGCCTTACCGGATGCAGCGCGATTTAATTCGAATAGAAGGATATTTAAATGAACTGCTTGATACAGAAGAAGTATGCGAGGATTACTGCCACATAACCTTACTGGATGACGGAGAAATTATGGATCCCATTGGAAAGCTGCGAAAGTGGTACCCTAACATTCTTAAGTTAGAGCGTAAAATGACAGGAACGCAGAATTTACACGAATTGAAACGGGTAAAAGAACGCCAGCAGATGTCCCATATTGAGCTATTTTCCTCCTTCTATGAAAATATGAAAGGGGAGCCTCTGCCTGAAAATCGCAAAAAAATTATGGAAAATATTGTACAAAAAGTTGTAGAAGAAGAAAGGGGACGGTAATATGCGGGCAATAACACTGAAAATGTCTGCATTTGGACCATACAAAGATGAACAGGTGATTGACTTCTCTCAGATGGGGGAGGAAAAGCTCTTTCTAATCACAGGTCCTACAGGGGCCGGGAAAACCACTGTTTTTGATGCCATGTGTTTTGCTCTATACGGAAGGGCAAGCGGAGATGATCGTGACCATGATACATTGAGAAGTCACTTTGCCGGTGTGGACCAGCAGACGGAGGTTTCCTTCCGTTTTCAATTGCATCAAAAGGAGTTTGAAATTGTCCGTACTCCCAAACAGTTGAAACGTAAAGCTCGTGGAGAAGGATTCACGGAGCAGCCACCACAGGCGGAAATCTATCAGATCATTGATGGAGAAAAGCATTTGCTTTACGGAAAGGTAAAAGAGGTCAATGAAGCTGTAGAGGATATGCTTCAACTGGATTATGAACAGTTCCGGAAAATGGTGATGATTCCCCAGGGCGAATTCCGTCGGCTGATTTCTGAGAATAGTAAAGAACGGGAAGAAATTTTGCAGAAAATCTTTCATACCTATTTTTATGAACAAATGACGAAGCGCTTAGCAGAAGAAAGTAAAAGTATTCAGCAGCAGCTAGAGCAAATTGAAAATCAGGAGCAGCAGGAAATTTCATATATCAACTGGCCTGAAGAATATAATATAGATAATCCTGATTCGAAACAGGCAAAGCAGAATCTCCTTATCCTTATTGAAAAAACAGAGAAAGTGATTCATCAACAGGAAAAAGAGCTGAAGGAAAAACGACAACAACAGCAAAACAGTCAGGATAAATATTATCAGGCAAAAGAGCTGCAAACGCTTTTTGAGGAACATGATCAGCGTAAAGAGGAACTTAATGAATTAAAAGCAAAGCAGGAAGAAATCGACAATCAAAAGCAAAAATTAAAGCAGGCCAAAGCTGCAGCCAGTATCAAGCCCTACGAACAGCAGGCAAAAGTGCGTCAGGATGAGCTGAAAAAAATTGAGAAGGATCTAAGTTTAAAGAGAGAAGAACAACATCAAATTCATAAATCTTATGATCGGATAGAGAAGGATTATAAAAATACGAAAGAAGAAGAACCGCATCGGGAAAAGTTAAAAGAATCCATTCGTTCTATGAAGGAACAGCTGGAGAAGGTAAAACAGGCTACAGATCTGGAAAAACAGAAGAAAGAACTGGCTAATGCGTATCACACAGAAAAGCCTAAGCTGGACCAGACCGATCAGAGAATTGAACAACTGGAAAAAGAGATTGAGAAATTCGATGAAGACATTACCCAATCTCAGCAGCTTACAGAGCAGTTCTATGAATTTAATGCCAAGCTTAAGGAATTTGAGCAGATTCTTAAGAAGGCGGATAAACTGCATCAGGAAAATGAGCAGTTAAACAAATATCGCATTCAGTACCGTAATGTTTTGAAAGAATACGAGAATGACGAGCATTATGTTGAACAATTACGAGACGAGTTACAACAGCTGGAAGATGCTCAGCGGAACGAAAAGGCAGCTCTCCTTGCTTCAGATCTGACAGATGGAGAGGCCTGTCCGGTTTGTGGATCTGTCCATCACCCACAAAAGGCAGAATTTAATCATACCTCTGTTACTGATGAAATGATCAATTCCAAGCGAAAACAGCTGCAACAAAGAGAGCAAAAGTATAAGCAAATCCAGAAAGAATATGTAGACATTAAATCTCAGGGAACCTCACAAAACCAGACAGTAGAACATTTACAGCAGGAACTTGAGGGTTTATCCGGAGTGAATGTGGATTTGAAAGAAATCGATCAGCATATTAAGGAATGGAAGCATGAAAAAGCAGGTATAAGTACAAAACGCAACGAATTGGACAAGCAATTAAAAGAATTGAAGCAAAAGCAGGAAAAACGAAGGCTGTTAAAAGAAGAATTAAATAAAGCAAAAAAAGATCAGCAGCATAAGCATGAAACCCTGCAAAATTTGAAAGAACAGGGAGTCAAAATTCAGTCCCAGCTTGAAAGCGTAAGAGCAGGACTGGAAAACCCTGATGACGATTACCAGGTGGTGCAGGAACGACTTTCTAAGACAGAAAATGAATATGAGAAACAGATGAATAAGTGGAATGAGCTTCAAAAGGATTTTGAAAAAGTGAAGGAGCAAAAACAGACACTGGATGTAAAAGTCGAGTCCTTACAAAATCAATTACAGACGGCTCAAGCTACTTATCAGGAAGCAGAACAAAGCTTTCTGAATGAATTAAAAGAAAAAGATTTCGTGACGGTTGAACATTATGAACAGGCGAAAATGGCTGACGCAGACATGGAAAAAGCAGAGGAACAGATCAAAGCATTTGAAGAAAAAGTTTCAATCACAAAAAGTCGTTACGACCAGCTTTCCATTCAGCTGAAAGAAAAAGAACGTCCTGACCTGGAAACCCTGGAAAACACGTTAAAGCAGATGAATGAAGAAATTGATGCCAAAACGAAACGTATTCAGGAACAGCAGCTGCAGCTGGACCGGCACCTTTCAACCTCGGATCGACTGCATCAGCTGGCTGAGGAAAAACAGGAATTAGAGGAAACGTATTTTGATATTGGGGAATTGGCCAAACTCTCAAGAGGAGACAACCAATTGCGCCTGTCATTTGAACGTTATGTATTATCCTCCTTTTTGGATGAAATCTTATTCCAGGCCAATATTCGCCTGGATCAGATGACAGATCACCGATACCAGTTAAGAAGAAGTGACCGTGTAGCTAAACGTGGTGCCCAAAGCGGTCTCGATATTGAGGTGATTGACCATTACACAGGTCAAAATCGTTCGGTTAAAACCTTATCCGGAGGAGAAGGATTTAAAGCAGCATTAAGCCTTGCTCTTGGAATGGCCGATGTTGTACAGGCCCATTCCGGTGGTGTGGAGCTTGACACCCTCTTTATTGATGAAGGATTTGGAACCCTTGATGAACTTTCACTGGAGCAGGCGTTAAATTGCTTAAGTGATCTGCAAAAAGGCAACCGGATGTTAGGTATCATTTCTCACGTACAGAAATTAAAAGAAGAAATAAGGGCCAAGCTTCACATAGAACCTTCACACAGCGGCTCTAAGGTATCACTTACCGTGTTTTAGTCTTCAATACTAATAAGGAATGAGTCCAGGATAAAAGTTTTATAATATTTTGGAAGGGGATGGTCCCATGTCTGTACCGTTAACAATTGAATGGAAGCTTGTTACAAATGAGAAGGAGAGACGAATGAATGTAAAAGAGAACATCTTTGAAATTACCTTTTCGGGCTACAAACTGTTTCCTATCGATGTCCCCATTGACATTATGAGGCACGAGGATTCAGACCAAATTGGAAGTGCCATCGTGAAGAAAATTACATTCGAGAAAAATCAGACCGTCTGCCAATATCAGCTGGTTTCGTTGTATAGTGTGAACTAACCGGGACATTTAAAAGTCAATTTTTCTAGGAAGATCGTCATCTGAGGCGATCTTTTTTTGCGCTGAAAAAAGGTTCATGACATTAATAAAGAACAAAACGGCAAAAATATTGTACCCGTCAAAACGTCGTCTTTACATAAAAAAGAGGCTGGGACATAACGAATTCGCTTGGTAATAAACCGAATGATAGGATGAATTTCCGGAGCGGTAGTTCCTACACCTATTATAATTCGGGTTTACCTTTAACGAAAACAACTTTGTCCCAGCCTCAAATACTGAACTTAAATCATTAAGTCAGATCATTAAGGGTTATTTTTTAAGTTTAACCTTGTGCCACTTTATCTTCTTCTTCAATACGCTTTAAACGTTCCTGAATGTCTTCCTCTGTCATTTGATGCTCAACCACATAACGGTTTCTTGGAGAAACGCGGCATTCATGGGAACAGCTGCGCATATATTTATACTCGTTTTCTTCAGAGCAGAGGAACTGACGGTTACAATCAGGGTCAGCGCAGTTTACATAGCGCTCACATGGTTTCCCATCAAAATAATCTCTGCCTACTACTACATGCTCTTTCTGATTTACAGGAACGGAAATACGTTCATCAAAGACGTAGCATTTCCCATCCCATAGTTCTCCCTGTACTTCAGGATCCTTTCCGTAAGTGACAATACCTCCGTGCAGCTGGGCAACATCTTCAATTCCTTCTTTTTGCAGCCAGCCGGAGACCTTTTCACAGCGAATGCCACCAGTACAGTACATGAGGACACGCTTATCTTTTAATTCATCTTTATTTTCCTTAATCCATTCAGGAAGCTCACGGAAGGTTTCAATGTCCGGGTTAATAGCTCCTCTGAAATGACCGAGGTCATATTCATAGTCATTACGTGTATCTAAGACAACGGTATCGTCTCTTTGTAATTCTTCATAAAATTCCTTTGGATCCAGGAACTCTGCTGTTTCTTCACTTGGATCCCATTCATCATCCAAACGCAGAGTCACGAGTTCTGGACGATGACGTACATGCATTTTCTTGAATGCGTGTCCCTCCACTTCATCCACTTTGAACATCATATCTGCGAAACGGGGGTCGTTGTGCATCGTTTCCATGTACTTGTTTGTTTGTTCCACCGTACCTGAAACCGTACCATTCAGACCTTCTTCCGCAACTAAAATACGACCCTTCAGTCCCAGCTCTTTACAAAACTCCAAATGTTCAGCCGCATAGGTTTCAGGGTCCTCAATGTGTACAAATTTGTAGTACAGTAAGACCTGATATTTTTCCTTGTTTTCCATTCTTATTACCACCTATCCATTTATATTTGCAAGATATAAACTTTTAAGGTGCTGTATGCATGTTATCTCTTGCAAAAGGAAATTTTATCACGGTTTCTGAACTTTATCAAATTAAAATTCACGAGTGAATGGATTGATAAACACCAAACGAACCATTCATTTGATGTTCAACTTTCTTATAATTTTTAATCCGAAAAAATTATTATGAAAAAAGCTTAATCAATGCCTGAGTACCAGAATCCTCATCACCTTTTTCCGCTAACTCTGTATACAGAGAAAGAGACAGCTCCAGACCTGGTGTCATCAGGTTCATATCTTTAGCGGATTCCAGGGCAATTTTCATATCTTTAATAAAATGTTTCACATAAAAGCCAGGTTCAAAATCACCCTGAATCATCCGTGGTCCTAATTTACTTAAAGAAAAGCTCCCAGCTGCACCAGTGGTAATAGAATCTAATACTCTCTCAGGATTAAGACCTGCTTTTTTAGCATACATAATCGCTTCACAAACCCCAATCATGTTGGAAGCAATGGTTATTTGATTACTCATCTTTGTGTGCTGTCCTGCTCCTGCTGGTCCCTGAAGGATGATGTTTTCCCCCATAACATTAAAAACAGGAAGCATTTCCTCATAAGCTGACTCATTTCCTCCAATCATAATAGCTAGCTTCCCATCACGGGCTCCGATGTCACCACCGGATACAGGGGCGTCTAACGCATAAAGCCTTTTCTTTTTGGCCTGTTCATCAATCTTTTGAGCGAGCTGTGGTTTTGAGGTGGTCATGTCGATTAAGTATGTACCTTCGCGGGCGTTTTCCAGGATGCCGTTTTCCCCAAAGTAAATCTCCTCAACATCTTTTGGATAACCGACGATGGTGATGATCACATCCGATGTTTCTGCCAGTTCAGCTACTGAGTTCTTCCAGGCCGCACCTTCATTGAGAAGCTCCTGTGCTTTTTCCTTCGTACGTGTATAGAGCTGGAGTGAATAACCTGCCTTCATAAGGTTACGAGCCATGCTTTTTCCCATGACTCCGGTTCCAACAAATCCAATGGTTGTGCTGGTCATATAGATCCCCCCTCGATAAAATTTTCATAAATTTGCCATAGGATATACCTTAATTCTACTCTTTCTTCAATTATACTTAAAGTGTAAAACGAAACTGTATAGGGGGAGTTCACGTGCTACCTGCCATTTTATTCGGATTAATTTTAACAAGTTTTGTAGGGTTTATTATTTATTCAGAAGTAACTTCATAACGGTTATAAACTTATAGGCAGCCAGGCACGGCTATGTGTCTGGCTGTTGTTTTCTTAAAAAGAGAAAACGAGTAAAATAGAAATCGAGAATGGTATGAGGGTGAGAGAGAAATGAAGCAGATATTACAAAATGACTGGAATGACTATTTAAGCGAGGAATTTGAAAAAAATTACTATCAGCAGTTACGGGAGTTTTTGAAAAGGGAATACAGCTCTGAAACGGTATATCCTGATATGCACGATATTTTCAATGCCTTTCATTATACCCCTTATCAAAATACGAAGGTAGTAATTTTGGGACAGGATCCTTATCATGGACCTGATCAGGCACATGGCTTCAGTTTTTCGGTACAACCATCCGTACAGATTCCTCCTTCTTTAAAAAACATCTACAAGGAATTGCATCAGGATTTAGGATGTACAATCCCGAATCATGGCAATTTAATTCACTGGGCCAGGCAGGGAGTTCTTTTATTAAATGCGGTCCTGACCGTTCGTGCCCATCAGGCTAATTCTCATCGGGGGAAAGGCTGGGAGTATTTTACGGACAAAGTAATTGATGTACTGAATAAGCGGGAGCGACCTATCGTATTTATTTTATGGGGAAGAAATGCCCAGGAAAAAAGCAAGTATTTGGATCAGGATAAACACTGTATTATTAAATCCCCGCACCCCAGTCCCTTATCGGCTTATCGCGGTTTTTTTGGCAGTAAGCCTTTTTCCAAAGCTAATCAGTACTTAAAATCTATAGGGGAAACACCCATAGACTGGCAAATTCCTGATTTAGGTTAATTTTCTCAGTTGTTTTCCATATAGAGCCTACACTGATTGTGCCTTCTCTTCGTACAGTAAAGTAGTACGTTTGCTTAGAAGAGGAGGAAGAGCGATGGCACCAAATACAGGAAGACCGAATCCATTTGATTTTCCAGGACCACAGAGACCACCTCAGCAGCCACCACAAGGTTTTTTTCAGCAGCCCGTGAATCCTGGCCAAACGGGCGGACAGCAAAGGGGAATTGGTGGACTTTTTCAGCGTCTGTTTAGTCGTACGCCTAAAGGAAATCAAGGCTTCGGTCCAGGAATGGGACCTGGCCCGGGTATGGGAGGCTTTGGTCCAGGAATGGGCACGCAGAATCCTGGTCAATTTACCGGAGCTGCTTCAGGGATTGAAAAGGCATCAAAAGCTTTAGGGAATGTTCAGCAGGCCATTAATGTTGCTCAGCAGGCAGCGCCTATGGTTCAGCAATATGGCCCCATGGTTAAGAATTTGCCGGCCATGCTAAAAATGCTTAAAGCACTGAATGAATCCGATGCTGAAGAAGACCATACCAGTGAGGAAGATGAGTATAAATCGGATCAGGAGGGTAAGGATACCGAAACATCTTTTGAGCAAAGGGAAGAAGATGAGGATGAATTAGAGAAGTTGCTCAGTTCCAATGAAGACTCAAAAGAAAACCAATCAGACACTAAGAAAACACATTTTGCCCCAAGCCGAAAAAGAAGAAGATCAACAGAGGATGGGCGTTCAAAACCAAAAGTTTTTGTGTGATCTGAAAAATCCCCTGAGTTGTGAAGAAGCGTTTTCCAGTATAAAATAGAAGTAACCAATTGCAATAGAGGGGGTAAGTATACATGTCTCAAAATAACCTGGAAAAAGCGACCTTTGCTGGTGGCTGCTTCTGGTGTATGGTGGAGCCGTTTGATGCCCGTCCTGGAATTGAATCCGTCATTTCCGGTTACACGGGAGGGCATAAGGAAAATCCAACGTACGAAGAAGTATGCAGTGAGACCACGGGGCACTATGAGGCCGTGCAAATCACGTTTGATCCAGCTATTTTTCCGTATAAAGATCTTGTTGAAATTTACTGGACATTAATTGACCCAACCGATCCAGGCGGTCAATTTAATGATCGCGGGGATTCCTATCGAACAGCTATTTTTTACCATAATGAAGAACAGAGGAAAATTGCAGAACATTCCAAACTTGAGCTGGATAAAAGCGGGAAGTTTTCAAAGCCAATCGTGACGGATATTTTGCCTGCATCAACGTTTTATCCAGCTGAGGATTATCATCAGGATTACTACCAGAAGAATCCTCTTCATTATAAAATGTATAAAAAAGGATCCGGACGCCAGGATTTTATTGAAAAAACATGGGGCAATCATAAGAATAAAGAAGAGCTCAAGAAGATACTCAATCCCATTCAATATCAGGTAACACAGGAAAATGGCACAGAGCGTCCCTTTCAAAATGAATACTGGGATTATGAAGAAGAGGGAATTTATGTAGATATTGTATCTGGTGAACCATTATTTTCCTCGAAGGATAAATATGATGCAGGCTGTGGATGGCCAAGCTTTACAAAGCCCATTTATGATAAGCAGGTCAAAGAACAGCTTGATACATCACACGGAATGAGAAGAGTGGAAGTCAGAAGTAATTATGCCGACTCCCATCTTGGACACGTCTTTGAAGATGGGCCAATGGATCAAGGCGGTCTCCGATACTGCATGAATTCAGCAGCTATGAAATTCATTCCGAAAGATGAAATGGAGGAAAAAGGGTACGGGAAGCTATTGTATCTCTTTGAGTAAAAGGCACATACCACAGGGTGATCTCACAGGCGAGACACCCTCCTGTTTATTTACATTTCATATACAAAACCAGACATAAAGGAGCAGAAAAAATGATTCATAAAACATGGGAAGAAGGCAATACCATTAAAAAAATTGAGTGTGTACATGCAAATGCGAAAAAGTATATCGTTAATCGTGTACTGACACCTGGTAAGGTATACGATGTAAAAAATGAAACGGATGAATTCTACTTTATTATCGATAATACAGGGAAAATAGGTGGATTCTTTAAGGATTATTTTAAGGAAGTCTAATGTTTCTGCCTAATAACAGAAAAATGCATTCGGCCTCTTTCATTGAGCGAAAAAATCGCTTTATCTTAAGGTGTCAATTAACAGAAACCAAAGAAGAAATTACCGTCCACCTGCAGGACCCTGGTCGTTTAAAGGAACTGCTCATCCCGAACAACACAATCTATGTATCATACCATGATGAACCTCATCGTAAAACCAAGTGGACAGCTGAAATGATTAAAAAACCGGATAGTGACATGCTTATATCCTTACGTTCCACCTTACCGAATCAGTTAATGAAGCATGCACTTCAGAAAAAGGCTCTATCTGATTTTAAACATTAAGATTATAAAAAGCAGGAATTTACCTATGGTGGTTCAAGGTGGGATTTTTTACTGCAAGGGGAAAATAAGCCGTATTTACTTGAAGTAAAAAGTGTCACGATGGCTAAAAACAGAATTGGATACTTTCCGGATGCTCCAACAAAAAGGGGAGCAAAACATGTGGAGGAGCTCACCTCTATTCGTGAGCAAGGCCTGTATCAGACCGGGATTCTTTTTGTTTGTCAAAGAGAGGATATAAAATCTGTTCAGCCTGCGGATTGGATCGACCCGGATTTCGCCCATGTGCTTCTTAATGCTAAGGAAGCTGGTGTTGATATAAAAGCAAGATCATGCAAGGTAGCATTAAATGGAATTACTTTAGGGGAACAAATTTCCGTGCAAATCTAAAATAGGGGAGTTGGAGATATGTCTTTTACAATAAAGGGAATTGATCACATTCAATTGGCGGCACCAGCTGGATGTGAAGAAAAAGCGAGGCAATTTTTTAGTGAAATTATTGGAATGAAAGAAATTGAGAAGCCGGAAACTCTAAGGAAAAACGGGGGAGTCTGGTTTCAATGTGGACATCAGGAAATACATATAGGTGTTGAAGAAGATTTTCGTGCAGCAAGAAAGGCTCATCCAGCGTTCTATATTCAAAATTTGCCTAAATTAAAAGAACATCTCGAGGAAAATGGGATAGAAGTTACCGTAGATGACCGGCTACCTGGATATCAACGCTTTTACGTGGCAGATCCATTTGGAAATCGATTGGAATTTTTGGAAGAAGATGATTAATGAACAAACTTCTTATGTGAAAAAGACCGTATAAGCACGGTCTTTTTCTTATTTCCTGCAATCTTCCATTTGCCTATGCCTTTTTACGTCTAAGGTTAACCAGTATGTTAAACGCAAAAAATAGAACGCCCAGCAAAACGAGGGTACCCCCAACAGCAGTCCCGACAATAAGTGGGGTGCTGTTCATATTTCCTGTCAGCAGCATGACAGCTAAAGAAATCATCATTAAAGGCAAACCAAGGTTGTGTAACCAGAAGTGAATCTTCGCAGATCTTCTGCTTGTGAGCTCAGGAAATAATACATAAATGATACCGATTAAAGTAAGGGCGGTCCAGCCAAGAAGATTGATATGAACATGTACACCAGTGAGTGTATATTGGTGGGAAGTTGACATGTAATAGCCTATACACACTCCAATTACAAAATAAACAGATGAAATTTTAATTAGTAAAGTTCCCAAATGTTTCATCTCCCTTTTATATAGTCAAACTTATTTTATATTCGTTCTAAGGTTCTGGGAACTATACCAAAGTATAATTTTTTAACCTTACATATAGAGACTGGCCAGGAATATCCCCAATGCCTCCTGATAAATTTCTTCATATTGACTTAAAGGCAGAGGGTTTATCCCTTCTCCAAGCTCAAGTGTATAACCTGGGCGCTGCCACTCCTGTATAAACCAATCCTTATAACCAGCATAACTGTCTACAGTTCGAATCGGCTGATAGCCGCTTACTCTCGCAAATTCATTAACGATTGTCTCAGCAATTGGAGGTTCTGAATTTTCAAAGCCCCAGTAAATAACCTCCCCCTGTGTATGAAAAGCTAACACTCGATCAAAATCACGATTGACTGTAAGATCAGCTATTGCACTAGCTTCCGGCTCTGTTAAGGGTGCTTCTCCAGGATAATCTCTCGGAGCTGGTTCCTGTTCCTTACGTTCTTTTTCAATTTCCCATTGGGCCGGGTATTGGTTATTGAGATCTACGCCTCTGATATTGGCCTTCCAATTGGAGAAATCTGTACTTCCGTTATTAATATCCAGCACAAGCTCCCGATAATTGGGTTCTTCAGGAGGGCCGTTCAGCACTAAATTTACACCATCTGGATTTACCATGGGTACCACGGAGAGAAGAACTTCTTCATATAAAGGATTCACCTGCAAGCCACGTATCGGCTGCTGGTTGGTTAAGGAAAGTAAATAATCATTTAAAAAGGTCATAATAATGGGTGTAGTAATCCACTCATTCGCATGGAAGGAACCATTCCAGTGGACTTTTTTTGCACCCTTCCCAATAACAAGTTCCGGGATGGGTTTGCCCATCACAGATTGGCCGACTTCAAAATTAGACATAAATGGATAAATGTAGGATAGCTGACGCAAGTTTTGAATCAGGTCGTCGTACGTATATTCCTGCCGGCCATTGACCACTCTCCAGGTCACTCTTCTTGGCAGTATAATCTGCTGACCCGCATATAAAGCATTAGGATTGATTTGCCGATTCACAAATAAGAGCTGTTGAAAGGAAATATTTTGCTGTTGGGCAATCGTCCATAATGTATCGCCAGATTGAATGGTATAGTTTTCCTGGACAAATCCCGGAATTCTGACTGTTTGACCGATGGATAATTGGTCAGGATGGATAGATGGGTTAGAATCGATGATAAGCTGAAGAGGCAGTTGAAAGGTTTGACTGTACAACCAGTAATTGTCACCCGCCTGAACCGTAATATTCATGCTGTACCCCCTATAATTTCAAGTCTCACGTAAAATATATGAGTAATCATTCTTTAATATTTGTAAAAGAAAGAGGAAATTTCGCAAAAAAACGTGATAAAAAAAAGGATTTTTTGTCATGGACATTTAATATTATAAAAGTAAGTGGAATTTAACGATAAAGGAGGGCTTATTTTGGCATTTGTTATAACCTCGCCTTGTAAGGAAGAGAAGTCGGCGGAGTGTGTAGAAGTTTGCCCGGTTGAATGTATAGAAGAAGGCAAAGACATGTTTTACATTGACCCGGATATTTGTATTGACTGTGGCGCCTGTGAAGCGGTTTGTCCGGTTGAAGCCATTTATCATGAAGACGATGTTCCTGAAGAGGAAAACGAATACATTGAATTGAATAGGAAGTTCTTCCAGGATTAAATAACAGGGCTGCTTCTTCTTTAAATGGGAGCAGTCCTTTTTTTATATTCATGATACACATTAACAAAGGATAGGAGCGAAAAAATGAAGGAAGTGAAATTTACGGAGCTTGAAGGATTCAGGTTAGGACATGCACAAAATGAGCAGGCACTGACTGGGTGTTCAGTGATTATATGTGAGGAAGGAGCAACAGGAGGGGTTGATGTGCGTGGAGGATCCCCTGGAACCAGGGAGACAGATTTACTGGATCCTCAGAATCTGGTGGAAAAAGTTCATGCGGTAATGTTAGCAGGAGGAAGCGCATATGGTTTAAATGCTGCTGGTGGGATTATGGAATACCTGGAGGAGCAGGAAATTGGTTTTGATGTTCAGGTAGCAAAAGTTCCAATTGTAGCCGGTGCTATTCTTTTTGATTTACTGCCTGGTGACCCCTCTGTACGACCTGATCATAAAATGGGGTATTCAGCCAGTCAAAATGCTTTTCATCATCCTGTGAATAAAAATGGAAATATAGGCGCAGGAACAGGAGCAACGGTTGGAAAAGCACTGGGTCCTGAATTTGCGATGAAGGGCGGTTTAGGTACGTATGCTGTGCAGGCTGGAGATTTACAGTTGGGGGCTGTTGTTGCAGTGAATTGCTTTGGCGATGTGATTGATCCAGAATCAGGCAAGTTGATTTCCGGGGCCTACGATAAGCAAAAACAATTCTTTTTATCCTCAGAGGAGTCCTTGCTCAACCAGTTAAATGATAAAGAAAAAACCAATCGTTTTAAGGGGAATACAACGATAGGTACGGTCGTTACCAATGCCAAGTTAACAAAAGCCCAGGTAAATAAGCTGTCCTCCATGACCCATGACTCCCTGGCACGAACGATGCGTCCTTCCCATTCATTGGTTGATGGAGATACAATTTTTACGATGAGCACGAATAAGGTTGAAGCAGAATTAAACAGTCTTGGAATGTTAGCCTCCAAAGTAATGGAAAAGGCTATTATACGAGGGATAAAGGCTGCAGAAGGTGTAGACGGAGTTTCGTCCTATCAGGATCTGAACGATTATATTTGAAAAAGTTTCGGGATAGGTCTGTTATCAAGGTTGCTTTTTCAGTAAAATATTCTGTAAAAAGGGGAACGGGAAAAGGAGCATTTGAATCCTATGACAATGACAAATATATCTAAACTGCAAAATTTGTTAAGCAAATTAGCACGTTCTTATGAAAAATTAGACCAATACGAAGATCAGCAACGAAAACATAAAGTTTTAGACCTGTATAAAAAATTTATAAACAAGGAAATGACAATTGGTTTTTCGGGTCACTTTTCCGCCGGTAAGTCCTCGATGATCAATGAGGTTATTGGCGACAGCATCCTGCCTGCAAGCCCTATTCCTACCAGTGCGAACCTCGTAAAAATAAAAAATACACAAAAGCCGTATACGAGAGTGTTTTTCCGGGAAGAAGCACCTGCTCATTATGAGAGTGTGCTTGATATGGATATTATTCATTCTTTGTGCAGAGACGGCGATGCGATTAAAGGGATTGAAATCGGAAAACCGATTTCACACCTGCCTGAAGACGTCTGGATTTTGGATACACCGGGAATAGACTCGTCTGATGAAGCGGACCGGATCATTACGGAGTCCAGTATCCATACGGTTGATGTCCTTTTTTATGTAATGGATTACAATCATGTTCAATCTGAGGTAAACCTGTCTTTTCTAAAAGACCTTCAAAAACAGGAAAAGCCTTTTTATATAATCGTCAATCAAATTGATAAACATGAGGAAGAAGAGCTCTCCTTTACATCTTTTAAAGATAGTGTCTATCAGGTGCTTGAACAGTGGGGAATAAGACCTGAGCAACTTTATTTTACATCCTTACATGAAGAGAATCATTCATACAATCAATTGTCCGTGGTTAAGCATTTACTGGAGGATCTTACACACAAAAAAGATTCCTTGATGGAGGAAACGGTTCAGCATGCGCTGACTTCTCTTCTTAACAGTCATGTTGAAGAATATAAGCAGGCATACCAGGATGAACTCAATGTACTTGAGGAACAACTGGAAGCTGATGAAAAATTATCAGAACTGGAGCAAATGCAAGCAGAAATAAATGAAGGAAAGTCTTTGGTAGAAGAAGCGGAGATACAACTGAAAAAGACCATGGATGATATTTTTAAAAATGCTTATTTAATGCCTTATGAAAACCGGGAAAAGGCAAGACTGTTCCTTGAGTCTATGCAGCCTGGTTTTAAGATAGGTTTGTTCATGACGAAAAAAAAGACTGCTGAAGAACGGGATAAGCGTCAGTACTCTTTTTATGAAGCACTAATGGAAGTTACAGCTGTACAATTGGAAACGCACATTCGTGACATGGCGGTCAACCTGGCTAAAAAATATCAGGTCACGGATGAACAAATTCTGCAGGATATTCAAAACTTTAATCTGACCTATGAACCAGAACGTTTAAAGAAGGTAATGAAAACAGGGGCAGAGGTTACAGGGAATTATGTTCTTGTATATACGAATGATGTGTCAAACGATTTAAAGAACAGTGCTAAGGAACAGATCGAACATTTATGGGAAAAAGTCAATCTTCATATTGAGGAATATGAAAAGAACATAATAAAAGAGAAGGAAGAAGACTTAGAAAAGCTTAAACAACACGAGCAGATAAGAGAACAAATCAATCATATTCACAGGTCAATAGAGTTGCGGGAAAGGGAGCTGGACCACGAAGAAATAACCGATGACTTGGATATTGAATCATCTCTTCAGCAAATGGAGAAGCTCTTGGCTACGTTTGAGAATAACGTCCAGATGGCTGCCGCTTCAGCATTGGAATCAGCTGGGAAAACCATCAAACATGAAGAAACATTCTCATCATCAGAAAAGCAGAATACTCATTTCTCTCCATCATCTTCGGTTCCAGTGGATGATATGATTGATCGGATGGAGCAGTCCATCCATATAATAAAGGATATGAAAGGTTTTAAAACGATTGCAGGTGATCTTTCTCAAAAGAGAGACCGGCTAATCAACCGTCAATTTACCGTAGCATTATTTGGAGCGTTCAGTGCAGGGAAGTCCTCCTTTGCTAATGCACTTTTGGGAGATAATGTTCTGCCTGTATCGCCTAATCCAACGACTGCAACCATTAATAAAATTCGTCCATCTGACCGTGAACACGAACATGGAACGGTTCGTATTCAACTTAAAAGTGAAAAGCAGGTCTTAGAGGATATTATACATGCAGGGAAAAGAATACCGGACTCCTTTGGAACATTAGAGGAGGCCATCAGCTGGCTTGCCCATGAAGATCTGTCAGAGTATATATCTGAAGGAGAAAATAAGAGTCTGTCCTTTCTGCATGCTCTGCAAAAGGGGTATCACAAGCTGAAAAATCAATTGAATCAATCATTGAGCATAAAACTGGAAGATGCGCATGTGTATGTTGCAGAGGAGCAATATGCCTGTTTCGTGGAATCGGTTGAATTTTATTATGATTGCCCATTAACAATGAATGGAGTAACGCTCGTAGATACACCCGGGGCTGATTCCATTAATGCAAGACATACGGAGGTGGCATTTGAATATATTAAAGATTCTGATGCAATTTTGTTTGTAACGTACTACAATCACGCCTTTTCCAGAGCTGATCAGGAATTCCTTACCCAGCTTGGTCAGGTAAAAGATGTGTTTACCTTGGATAAAATGTTTTTTGTCATAAATGCAAAGGACCTGGCTAAGAATGAAGAGGAACTTGAGCTTGTCCAATCCTATGTTAAGGATAATCTAACTGCATTTGGCATTCGTCAGCCCAGAATGTTCCCGGTGTCAAGTAAATGGGCGCTGCAGGAGAAAAAAGAAAACGAGGTTAAAGGGTCCGGACTCATGGAATTTGAAAAAGCTTTTACCTCGTTTATTCAGGATGAACTGACAGGGATTATGGTCAACTCAGGATTCCATGATATGAAGCGGGCGGTTTCTACACTGGATGAATACAGGAAACGTGCTTCCATGAACGCGGAGGAAAAACAGCAGCGAAAAGATCTATATAACAATGCTTGGTCAGCTATGCTTGACCTGATTAACCAGCAGTCTGATCTTCGTTATCAGCAGTCCATCAGGCAGGAACTGGAGGAACTGATTTATTATATTCATCAGCGTATATTCCTGAACTTTTCTGATCTTTTTAAAGAAACCTTCAACCCCGCAACGATTAAATCCAATGGACGTAGGGGCAAAGCCGAGTTAGAGATGGCTTTTCACCAGCTTATCGGACTGTTAGAGGGTAAACTCATTCGAGAGGTTCAGGCCACCGAATTAAGAGTGGAAGCATTTATGAAAAAGCAGATAGAACAATTAAAGGAGGATGTACAAAATGATGACCTGTTAAAGGATTATCAGGTCACCTTTCAAAACGAAATAGCACCGGATTTTATCTCGCCTAAAGTTGATTTACATCTGGACGTTATTGAATTAGAGCCATTCAGGAAAATTTTCAGTTCCTTTAAGAACACAAAGGTATTTTTTGAACAGAATGAAAAAGAGGATACAAAGCAGAGGTTAGAGGAAACGTTAAAACCGTTGATAAAAGAATCTTTAACAGACGAAAGTCACATATTGGTTCAGAATTACCTGGAACAATGGGAAAAGGAAATAGATGAAGTAAAGCAGAGATGGAAAGAGACCGTTAATCAGTATTTTGAAGGCCTTTTATACAGCCTGACCGATGAAGTGGATATTACTGACCTTCGAGACAAGTATAAGCAATTAGAAAACCTTGTCGATGTATAAGGGATAAAGACGGAAGCTAAGACTCGCAGCATAAGCAGAATCTCCTGAATGTCCTGACATTGGCTATAAATGGGATTCTGCTTATGAATGAAAAACGGAGGCGACGCTATAGTATATTTTACGAAAACAGTCTTTAGTTTTACTTAAAGTAATAATGGGGAAAGGATATTAGAGAGGTTTCCAGCATTATTTTATTCCTGGTTAAAGCAATAAGTTTCTGGAACTATTAAGATAAAATAGTGACTTTGGTGTGATTCATTTCAATAATGAGCACTAAAACTGGATTTTTTTCATAAATTCCTTTAAACTTGCTAAAGTATGGAAATCTAATATTGTGTATGTGAAACTTGTATGTGAAAAAGGAGAACAAGCGGATACTTGATAAAGGTTTGGTAACGATACAATTAGGGTTATTTTGAAACTTACGATACATACTAATAATAGATGAAATATATGTAAGAGGCATCATAGGAAAGGATTGAATAAGATTGACAAATTTTAAGGATTTTAATATTAGCGAGGACACCCTTCAGGCCGTAATGGCCATGGGTTTTGAGGAAGCTACACCCATTCAGGCTAAGGCCATTCCTTCAGGGATGGAAGGAAAGGATCTGATTGGACAAGCTCAAACAGGAACAGGTAAGACGACCGCATTCGGTATACCTCTTGTGGAAAAAGTGGATACAACAAGCGGAAATATCCAGGGAATTATTTTAGCCCCAACACGGGAATTAGCGGTACAGGTGGCTGAGGAATTAAATCGTATAGGTACGAAAAAAGGGATTTTCACCCTGCCTATCTATGGTGGACAGGATATTAATCGTCAAATTAAAGCGTTGAAGAAGCGCCCGCAGATTATTTCCGCTACACCTGGGCGTTTATTAGACCATATGAAGAGACGAACAATCCGTTTAAACAACATTCACACCGTTGTACTGGATGAAGCAGATGAAATGCTGAATATGGGCTTTATTGATGAAATTGAGGAAATTCTTGGAGCTATTACCTCTGAGCACCAGACGATGTTGTTCTCAGCTACCATGCCTAAAAAGATTGAAGCCCTGGCACAGAAGTTTATGAATAATCCAGAGCTGATCCGTACCAAGTCCAAGGAGATGACGGTTAAAAATATTGATCAGCATTATATCGATGTACCTGAAAAACAGAAGTTTGATGTGCTCAGCCGTTTACTGGATATTCAGTCTCCTGAACTGGCCATTGTGTTTGGCCGTACGAAAAAGCGAGTGGACGAACTGACAGAGGGGTTAAAAAAGCGGGGCTATTCCGCAGAAGGGATACACGGCGATTTATCCCAATCCAAGCGTGACCATGTCATTCGTCTTTTCAAAGAACAGACGATTGATATTATGGTTGCCACAGATGTTGCTGCCCGAGGTTTAGACATCTCAGGTGTGACACATGTGTATAATTTCGATATCCCACAGGATCCTGAGAGCTACGTTCATCGAATTGGACGTACAGGCAGAGCTGGTCGCAAAGGTCTGTCTCTTACTCTTGTAACCCCTCGTGAAATAGGACATTTGCGGGCCATTGAACAGGTTACAAAAACAAAGATTGAACGAAAATCAGTTCCTACGTATACAGACGTGATTGAGGGAAATAAACAATCCGCTCTTGATCAATTAAGAGAATCGGCACAGCAGGAAGACAATAAAGAATATAAAACGATGGCTGAAAATCTCCTGAATGATATTGATTCAGTGTCGTTAGTATCAGCTGCCATCAAACTGTTAACCAAGGAACCTGATCGTACACCTGTTCATTTAACATCCATTGCCCCACTGCGCGCCAAAAAATCAAAAAATCAGGGCAATCGGAAACGCTCAAATAACAGAGGGTATAAGGATCGGAACAATAAGGATCGATACAACAAAGATCGTAAACCAAGGGAAAGAAGATATAACAAAGACCAGCGAAATAAGAACAAGAAAAACTGGGGCGGAAAAGGAAAATAAGGAGAAGCGGAGCCGGACACGGCTTTTGCTGATCTCTTAGGCACAAATCAGCTTATTTCTAATTTCCTATACCATACAAAAGCTAATGGCTGCAATTGACCATTAGCTTTTGTATTGGTGCAGAAAATTAATTTCGTACATGTATCATCCATGGATTTTCTATCATATAAACTATCTTTTCCCCAGTCGTTCATGATATAATGGCAATTACGTTTAATTATCAGGAAAATGGAGGCCATACAAACGATGCTTAACGTTCAGAATGTCAGCTTACGATACGGTGATCGGAAGCTGTTTGAAGATGTAAATATAAAATTCACCCCGGGCAATTGCTACGGGCTAATAGGTGCAAATGGGGCAGGTAAGTCCACTTTCTTAAAAATACTTTCAGGTGAAATCGAAACTCAGACCGGTGATGTTTCCATTACACCGGGACAAAGGCTTGCTGTGCTGAAACAGGATCATTTTGAGTATGAAGAAAATGAAGTGCTGCAGGTTGTTATCATGGGGCATGAACGTTTATATAAAATTATGCATGAAAAAAATGAGATTTATATGAAGCCTGATTTTTCAGATGAGGATGGAATGAGGGCAGCCGAGCTGGAAAGTGAGTTTGCTGAACTAAACGGGTGGGAGGCAGAATCGGACGCCTCTAAACTGTTAACAGGACTGGGAATTGATGAATCGCTTCACCAGCTGAAAATGGCAGAATTGACCGGATCTCAAAAAGTTAAAGTTCTTTTAGCTCAGGCTTTATTTGGTTCCCCGGATATTTTACTTCTGGATGAGCCGACGAACCATCTCGATATTAAGGCCGTCCAATGGCTAGAAGAATTTTTAATCGATTTCGAAAATACTGTAATTGTGGTTTCCCACGACCGTCACTTCCTGAATAAGGTTTGTACACATATAGCAGATATTGATTACGGAAAGATTGAGCTGTATGTGGGTAACTACGATTTCTGGTATGAATCCAGTCAATTAGCCAAAAAGATGGCTGAGGAAGAAAATAAGAAAAAAGAAGAAAAGATAAAAGAGCTTGAAACCTTTATTGCACGCTTTAGTGCGAACGCATCAAAATCCAAACAGGCCACGTCCAGAAAAAAATTATTGGACAAAATTACGCTTGACGATATTAAGCCTTCATCGAGAAGATATCCATATATCGCCTTTAAGCCCAACAGAGAAATTGGCAATGATGTTCTTTTTGTTGAAGGGTTAAGTAAAACAATCGATGGAGAAAAGGTTCTCGATAATGTGTCCTTTACTTTGAAGAGGGATGATAAAGTAGCTCTGATTGGTGACAATGAGAGAGCCAACACAGCCCTTATGCAAATTATAATGGGGGAGATGGAGCCGGATGAAGGTTCCTATAAATGGGGAATAACTACGTCGCAAAGTTACTTTCCTAAGGACAATTCCCCATACTTTGAAAACAACAACATGGATTTAGTGAATTGGCTCCGTCAATATTCACCGGAAGACCAGACAGAAACCTTTATCAGAAGCTTTCTTGGTCGTATGCTCTTCTCAGGTGAGGAAGCCAGGAAAAAGGCAAACGTATTATCTGGTGGAGAAAAAGTCCGTTGTATGCTCTCAAAAATGATGCTAAGTGGAGCCAACGTATTGTTATTTGATGAGCCGACAAACCATCTGGATCTTGAGGCGATTACAGCTTTGAATAATGGACTCATGAAGTTTAATGGCGTTCTAATGTTTACGTCCCATGACCATCAATTCATTCAGTCCCTGGCCAACCGTATTATTGATATCCGCCCTGATGGGGTTGTGGACAAAGAAATGACTTATGATGAGTATCTTGAATATCAGGGAGTAACACTGGGATAAAAGAAATCGTAAGGGTACTCTATAGAACCTCGACTTAAAGCAAAATATATGGAAACTGTGATGCCTGGGCACGTATCTACGTCTACCCAGGCTTTTTTCTATTCCAAACTATATGGTGGATGGAGGACATGACTTACTTCATATGAGACGAAACTGACCGTACAAAAATGAAAGATCTGATACTTTATACTCAGTGTTTTTTAAATTTTATTTACAGGAATGTTAAAAAAAGGTAAGATAGAATTACAAATTGTAAATAATGGGGAGTTAATGGTATGGAGGAGACACTTCCACATCTATTAAATAATGTATTATTTATTGTCTTTCCAGTTTTATTCTATTTCATATTCCTCAACGAAGAAGATACTGCACGCCAGACACGTACTTTTTCAAAATTTGCTATTTTTCTTCTTATAGCCTTATGTTTAACCATGTTTTTCCCCGCAGAATATTCCGATGCTTTTATTTATGATTTAAGAATTGTCCCCATCTTAATGGCTATTCTTTATGGTTCACGTTTATCAGGACTAAGTCTCATTCTTGTCATGTTATTCTACACCTTACTGTTTCAGCATTCCGAGTTCTATGTTTATTTAGGTAATTATACAGTTGCTTTTATCCTTCTATTGTGGATAAAACCCCGATATATAAAAGCAGATCGTTTTAAAAGATTTATTATAGTTACTCTCTTTTATTTGGCGATTGCCATAACCAGAGGTGTATTTCTGATTCACACCGGTCAGGTACAGCAATTACCCCTCTTAGTTATCCTTTCATTAATAACCTGGTTTACCATTCTTGCGGTCCAGTTACTCATTGAAAATATGGATAAGCAAACCCGGTTAAAACGCGAGCTTCAGCATAATGAAAAAGTGGATGCCGTAAGCCAGCTGGCCGCCTCTGTTACCCATGAAGTAAAAAATCCGCTGACGACGGTCAAAGGATTTCTTCAAATTCTGCATGAAAAGGACTATTTAAGTGACAAAGATAAATCATATTTAAGATTGTCCATAGATGAATTGGAACGTGCGGAATCTATTATCCAGAATTATTTATCCTTATCCAAACCACAGAAAGATCCATATGGAATCGTAGACATTTCTTCAGTGCTTCAGAATCTTATTAAACTTTTAGCCACATATCAGCAGAATATCCAGTTAGTAACAGCGGTTGAACCTGATTTAACGGTGAAGGGAATAAAACATGAGGTTCAGCAGGTATTATTAAACATCATTAAAAATGGGATGGAAGCCATGAGAGATCATCCCGGACAATTATACATAAAAGCGATGAGAAGGGATTCCGATGTGGTGATAACCATTAAAGACCAGGGGAAAGGAATCGCAAAAAACGATTTAAAAAGAATAGGTGAACCTTATTTTACAACTAAAAAGAATGGCACAGGTCTTGGGATGAGTGTCAGTTTTGAGATTGTTAAACGGATGGGCGGACGAATTACTGTACATAGTGAGTTAGGTTACGGTACGATATTTACAATCGAACTGCCCTTAACCAATTTGTAATTTTCATAGATTTTCTTTTCTATTGTTCGACTTTCTTTTACAATAAGGGAAGCGTTTTTTTATAGGAAAGGAAGTATAAAATGGAATATATCTTCATGTCAACGGATCCAATGTTACTTTTTCTTGCCATTGTTTTAACTTTTATGGCCTCTTATACTGCCATTGATTTATTTACGTTGATAAGCTCCTCTGACCGGAACAAGGAGTTTTTATTTCTTGGAGGAGTTACTTCAATGGGGATAGGTATCTGGGTAATGAATGTTCTGGTTACCTTTACCATCAATACGGTGGATTTGTCTGATTATAACATCCCGCTTGAGATTCTATCTGTACTATTGGGAATTATTTTTATAGGCATCGCTTTTTATAATCTGGTAGCAAGGCCCTATCGAACATCACGTCTTTATACCAGCAGTTTCTTTCTGACTCTTGCTGTTTTCTGCTTTCACGTTTTAGGTGTTTATTCGATGAATTACACGATGTCTTTTGATCCTGAGATATTGTTTGTTTCCCTTGCAATGATTTTTATTTCGTTTTTATTTTCTTTATGGATTCTCTTTTCAAAAAAATATTCCTATACCAGACGAGGATGGTTGCGTCCAGTAAGCACCTTAATTATTACTCTTGCGATTGTTGAAGGCTATTTTTTGCTTTCAAGAGCATCGAGCTTTTATAACCCGGAGCATAATAGCAACGACGGGGGTCAATTAGAAGGATCATTTGTTTTTTACATTGTTATTTTTATGTCTGTTTTAATTTTAACCGGACTAATTGTAACGAGTTCGCTAGTCAGTAAAAGGCTGGCCTCCAGTTATACAAACCTGCAGGATTTTAAATTCGCCCTTGATCAATCCTCTATAGTGGCTATGACGGACAGGCGAGGTCGAATTATTTATGCAAACGACAAATTTTGTGAGATTTCCAAATACAGTCGTGATGAATTGATTGGGCAGGATCACCGGATATTAAATTCAGGGTATCATCCAAAATCATTTTTTAAAGATTTATGGAAAACAATCGGTACTGGTCATGTCTGGAAAGGTGAAATTTGCAATCGCGCCAAGGATGGTTCCTTTTATTGGGTGAATACAACCATTGTTCCTTTTCTGGATGATGACCATAAACCTTACCAGTATATTGCCATTCGAACGGATATAACAGAGCGTAAGAGAACAGAAGAATATTTACACCGTCAGGATAAATTAGCTGCGGTGGGTCAATTGGCAGCAGGGGTGGCACATGAAATCCGTAATCCTTTAACATCGATGCAGGGCTATGCAGAATTTCTGACTTTGGATGAGAAGGATGAACAAAGAAAAGAGTTTCT
Source organism: Salinibacillus aidingensis (assembly GCF_039522525.1). Lineage (GTDB taxonomy): Bacteria > Bacillota > Bacilli > Bacillales > Alkalibacillaceae > Salinibacillus > Salinibacillus aidingensis. Next base: position 118,578 of record NZ_BAAADO010000001.1, on the reverse strand, counting down.
GGAGATTATTCTTGACGAAATTAATCGGGTGGATAACATTCTTGAAGATTTTATGGTTCTGGCCCGTCCGAAAGATTTAACGATGGAAGTGGGCAATATGGTTTTAACTGTCCAGAACGTTCTCACTTTGCTTGATTATGATGCTCGACAGCAAAATGTATCCGTATCCTTTGAAAATGAACAGGACTCCATGCAGGTTGTGATGGATGAAAATCGGATGAAGCAGGTATTTCTTAACCTTGTTAAAAATGCGATAGAGGCCATGCCTGAGGGAGGCGATCTGAACATAAATATGGACTATGTTCTTGAGGAAGAACAACGATGGGTTCATATTAAAATAGCTGATAGCGGGATGGGAATTTCGGAAAAGAATCTCAAAAGGATTTCCGATCCATTTTATACGACAAAAGAAAACGGAAACGGCTTAGGTCTTATGATCAGTTATAAGATTGTGGAAAACCACAAGGGCAAAATTCATATTGATAGTGCAGTGGGAGAGGGTACGACTTTCCATGTCTACCTCCCGGCTGCTGAACGAAAATGACTGATCTGTCCAGTCATCTGGAAAGAGAATGGTGAGGCAACCGTTTAGGACCTGGGGCATAAGCAGAATTTCCGAAGTGGCTGTATTTTTGCAACGGAAAAAATTCTGCTTATGCTTGTTTTAGTCCGTAAGGCAAACGGTTGTTTCTGCTTTTGCTACAAATTTTCATTCTGCTGTTTTATTTCATCAGCACCAATGGTTTTGTTGGCAGATTCTAATCTCTTGTGCTCGTCTGCCGAATCTCCTGGATAGGTTTCCTGATCGTCGTGAAACGGATCATAGGTTTGGACACTTAGTTCTTCACGCTTGGGGGCTTTCGTTTCTATGTTTCTTCGTTTACTCTTCGTCATTTGAATCACTCCTTTATTTACTACCCTTAGACTGGACCAATCTCCAAAGGTTTATTTCGTTACAGCTTAATTTTGTCATGAATTTTAATTTGGTACTTGTGAATGGTTCCGCTGGGAAGCTCAATTGCGGTAACCGCGTGTTTTACCGGCCAGACTACGTGCCACGGCTTTAGGTGGACTATGGTCTTAACCACTTGATGATGCTCATCTAAAAAGACAACATCGATGGGGAAAAACATAAAAAACATATGAATGGAATTGCAGGGGCTGATGAAAATTCCTTCGTTTTTTATAGGGGTTAATCTAAACATAAGCCCTCTGAACCTCTTCCAGAACGTCTGATATCTTAGTATGCTGATTGGAACCTCAAGCCTTTTGTCACTGCTAATAATCTCCATAAACTAACGCACCTTCCATACTTACCATTAATACTCTAGTGCTTTTTCTCTTCCACCATGCTAATATAAGTTTTGCAGGGACGGAAAGCCTTGCGAAAAGATGGCTGATGGAACGAAAGGAATGGCAATTATTGATTCTTATTATTTATAAATTTCAATCCTCCAATCGGGAAAACAGCCAGCCTGGTTTTAAAAAATTTCATAAAATTAATGGGGGTATACACAAATGAACAAACTAATGCAGAGATTAGTTAAAGAAGAAAAAGGACAAGGTATGACTGAATATGGTCTGATTCTTGGTCTGATTGCACTGGTGGTTGTAGTAGCACTGGTTACGCTTGGTGATGAACTTAAAGCAAAATTTGATTCCATCGTAACGTCAATTACAAATCCGGATACCATTACGGAAACAACTCCAGACACAACTTCCTCGACTAACTAACAACGAAATCCAACAAAGTTAAACTATAAATATTTGCAGACCCTATTTCTTGTAACAGTTTGTTCTAAAGAAGTAGGGTTATTTTTTTGCAATTAAAGGAGTGAGTGAATTGATTGAAGTCATTCTTTCTGTCATTTTAATCATCTCATTAATCACGGACATAAAAGCACGTAAAATTTTAAATATCGTAACCATCCCTGCTATAGGTTTTGCGTTTATATATTATGTTATAACCGGTGGACTACATGGACTCCTGTTCAGTACAGGTGGATTTTTACTTGGACTTGGTCTCTTATTCCTTCCATTTTTGTTAGGTGGAGTGGGTGCCGGCGACGTGAAATTATTGGCTGCTATTGGTGCACTGCAAGGCATGCAGTTTGTTTTTTATGCGTTTATTTATACAGCTCTCATTGGCGGGATGATAGCTGTCGTACTGCTGCTGAAAAGAAAGGATTTACTTCACTCCTTTAAACGTATTCTATACGTAACGCAGTTGAAAACGCTGGACTCTTTAAATAAAGATGAATTGCACCACGCCTTTCCGTATGGAGTGGCCATTGTGATTGGAACATTTATTACCTTGGGAGCAGGATCCTTATGGGTTTAAGAAAATCACAACGTGGACAGGCAGTTGTTGAGATAGCTTTAGCGTTACCTATCCTGCTGTTATTGATTTTTGGAATGATTGACTTTGGAAGAATCATACACACCTACATGACAGTTGAGCATGTCAGTCGTGAATCAGCCAGAGCAGCAAGCGTTGGGGATGACAATTTAAAAATTGAAGAAACAGCTTTTCAGGCAGCTCCAGCTTTAAAACACGAGCATTTATCCGTCACCATCTCTCCAGAAAGCAACCGGACCAGAGGAAGCTATGTCAGTGTAGCCACATCATATCCAGTTGAGATTTTTACTCCCTTTATCAAACAACTCTTACCAAATCCATTTTTAGTAACGAGCGAAACTGTTATGAGGATGGAGTAGTATGAGGAACTTCAGGAAACGTGAAGATGGGGCTGTGATGGTTCTGGTTGCGTTAGCGATGAGCGCTTTTTTAGCACTGGTTGCCCTTGTTTTAGATGGTGGCAATCTTTATCTGGAAAAAAACCGGCTGCAGAAAATGGTGGACGCTGCTGCTTTAGCGGGAGCGCAGGAACTTCCTTCATCACCGGAAAAGGCGACTGATTCAGCCAAATGGACAGCCTTACAAAATGGGGAAGCTGATCAAATTTTTGTTGAGTTTTTATCCGAAAATAAAGGAATAAAGGTTCGTGGACAGAAGACGGTAAGCTTAACGTTTGGAAAAGTATTGGGATTTGATGATCCTGTATTGGAAGCAAATGCTGTTGTTCAGCTGGCACCTCTGGATTCAGTCAAAGGAGCGATTCCTCTTGGTGTTCAATACAACAACGATATGTCTAAAGACGATTTAATTGAGCTGAAAGTAGGAGATCCTGTAGTAGGAAACTTTGGGGCCATTGAATTAACAGGCTCCGGTGCTCGTAACTATCTTGAGGACTTTAAAAAGGGCTTTGACAAAACCTTGCATGTAGGCGAAATCCTGTCTACGGAACCGGGAAAAATGAGTGGTGCTACAGAGGATGCTGTCGATTATCGCGTATCGAAATGCCCCGACGCTACGCACTTAGATTATAGTCCGGGCTGTGAGCGGGTCGTTCTCGTTATGGTGTATAAGCCGGTGAATGTTGATGTGAAACAAATAAAAGAAATTGAAATTGTCGGGTTTGCTTCTTTCTTTTTAGAAGGCATAGCACCCTATGATCAATCAGTTGTTCTGGGTCGGTTTATCGAGACAACCTTTAATGGTGGCAGTGCACCAGACCAATATGACTATGGTGCTTATGGTTTGAAATTAATTCAATAAGAAAATGGTGATGATGTGTGAAAAGCTTGAAGAAAATGTGGATTATATCAATTGTGTTAGGATTTATTTTTTCGTCTTTATTATATCTGGCTCTTAATCAGTCATCTGATCCATCTGTTCCAAAACAGGTACCAGCAACGGATGAGGAAACTTCTGAGGTCAATAATCAGGGTAGAGAGCAGGTACAAACAGAAACAGCAAACAATGGTATTGAAACAACAGAGGAAATAAATGAAGAGGAAACAAACACAAAACCGGCGTTGACTATTGAAAAAGGAAAACGAGCCATTGCCATTCCAGTAACAGGAGTACAAAGTGTAAGCCGTTTTATCCAGCCCGGGGATTTTGTGGATGTTGTTGCTGTTGTTCCTGCAGTCAAAGGTACTGATCCAAATGCGCAGATCCTGCTGCAGAAGCTTAAAGTTTTGGCCGTTGGATCAAGCACGGGCACAGAGAATAATGAAGCATCATCATCCTTAATTACTCTCGAAGTTTTACCGGAAGAAGGGGCTGCACTTGCTTATACTGTGGATCAGGGCTTTTATACATTAATGCTTCGCGATCCTGAGGACAAAGGAGATTCTCCCCACATTCACGTAACCATGGAAAAGTTAAATAAAGGGGTGATTCCTAAATGATAAATTACTTTATTATTTCCAGTAATGGAACTTCCACGGAAGCCATCAAAAAGCTTCTTTACTATAATCGTAAATTTGCAAAGTCCTTTCGGAACCAGGAGGAGTTTCAATCCTTCATAAGTGATGATGACTTCGGCGTTTTGTTTATTACTTCCAGCTCCGCGTACGATTTATACGATCTATGCGGAGACATTTCTATACAGATGCCTAATTTAAAAATCATTTTAATTGCCCATGAGGATGAAATTGATTATAAAAAGGCGATGTACGTAGGAGCAACAGACGTAATTCCTCTGAATTTTGAAGAACAGGAATGGAAGCAGGCACTGGTAAAAGCGGAAAGTATTATTGAAATCAAACTGGAAGAAGCAGAGAAAAAATTTGATCGGAAACCAGCAAGAACAATAACGGTAGCGAGTACTAAGGGTGGGATTGGAAAAACCACAATCAGTGTCAATTTAGCTGTGGCTTTTGCTAAACAAGGTGTAAAAGTAGCCGTCATCGATCTGGACCTGCAATTTGGAGATGTACCTTTGCTATTGGATCTGCAGCCTAAGCAGACGATTTATGAATGGCTGAAGGAGTCCTATGAAAATGGCGATGGCAAGGTTAACCCTTATATTACCTACGATCCGAAAACAAAGGTGTCTGTTCTGGCAGCTCCTACTTCTCCTGAATTTGCGGAATTGATTACTGGGGAACATATTTCCACAATTCTATCTCAGCTTAAGAAAGAATTTGATGTCATAATCGTTGATACCCCTCCATCCTTTGTTGAAACAAGCCTGGTCGCCATCGAAAATTCAGAGGAAATCCTGCTTATTACCTCATTGGATTTACCAGCTTTAAAGAATGGAAAATTGGCCATGGATACGTTTGAACTATTAGGTTTGAAGGATAAAGTGAAAATCCTGTTAAACAGAGATACCAAGATGGAAGGGATGGATCAATCATCGGTGGAGAAGATAGTCGGTCAAAATCTGGAACTATCTATTCCGAGTGATTATAAAACGGTTATTAGCTCCATTAATTTAGGTATTCCTTTTGTCATTCGCTCACCTAAAACAAATGTAGCCAAATCCATTGAGAAATTAGTAAGAAGAATCGATTCAAATAAAGACGCGAATAAAACACGATCAAAAAGGGAGAAAAAACAGTTTTCCTTTTTTCGCAAGCGTCATTAAAGTACGGGGGTAATCTTTACTCCAAACAACTTAATTTAATCATAGGTGGTCTTTAAGCCTTAGTATTTTAATGCGATGCCTAAACAACCATTCTTAGAAAACAGTCTTTTGTGAAAGAGGAGATGTAGATGTCATTATTAAAACGGTTAAATGAAAAAAGTGAAAATCAGCCAAAAGGTTCATCTGCATCAGCTGCTGTACCATCCCGAAGTGACAGCGTTCGTTCTCAGGAACACGAATTAAAAACGATGCTGCGAACTCATTTGATTTCCGAATTAAGAAAACAAAATGAAATTGATGATGATAAACAATTGGAATTTTTAAATAAAGAAGCGATGAAGTACCTGAATGAGGAGGGCGAGCGAATCTCATTTGAAATGAAAAAGTCCTTTATTGAAGACATTTCAAATGAATTAATTGGATATGGTCCGATTACTCCCTTCCTGAATGACCCGGAAGTTTCAGAAGTGATGGTCAATGGTCCAGACGATATTTATGTGGAGCGGAGTGGACGGCTTATAAGGACAGACGGTTATTTCAGGGATCATGATCATGTATTGCAGGTCATCGAGAAAATTGTTTCTCCTTTGGGAAGAAGAATTGATGAAAGCAGTCCGATGGTAGATGCCCGATTGCCGGATGGTTCCAGGGTAAATGCAATTATCCCTCCATTGGCTTTGAACGGTCCGACGATTACGATTCGAAAATTCCCTCAGGACCGGCTGCAAATGGAAAATTTAATTAACTTCGGCACCCTGAGTGAAGAAATGGCTCAATTTCTGGATGCCTGTGTAAAAGCGAGATTAAATGTGTTTATCAGTGGTGGAACAGGCTCAGGGAAAACCACATTGCTGAATGTCTTATCCTCTTACATTCCTCACGATGAGCGAATTATCACGATAGAGGATGCAGCCGAACTGCAGTTATCCCAGGATCATGTCATATCGTTGGAAACACGTCCTCCTAATATTGAGGGCACGGGTGCAATTTCCATCCGTGATTTAGTCCGAAACTCCCTGCGTATGAGGCCTGATCGAATTGTAATTGGTGAGGTGAGAAGCGCTGAAGCCTTGGACATGCTTCAGGCCATGAACACGGGTCACGATGGTTCGCTGGCAACGGGTCATGCAAACTCTCCCAGAGATATGCTTTCCCGTTTAGAAACAATGGTTCTTATGGCCGGTATGGACTTACCGATCAGAGCCATTCGTGAGCAGATTGCAGGAGCTGTGGATCTTGTTATCCAGCAGACAAGACTTAAGGACGGAAGCAGAAAAATCACCCATATCTCTGAAATCACCGGAATGGAAGGAGATACGATTACTCTGCAGGATATCTTCGTTTTTAAACAGACGGAAACAGCAAGCGATGGCAGGATTAAGGGAAGATTTGTATCAACTGGTATTCGGCCTGATTGTGCGGATAAATTAACCGATTATGGATTTGAGGTACCTGCCCATTGGTTCCAGGAGGAGTGGTCATAATGGTGTTTGTATTATTGTTTCTGCTTATTACATTGTTTACAGGAATGATTGCCATGACCTTGAAGCGTCATAAACTTCAAGTCGAATATCGCTTAAACAAATACTTTTCGGAAGAAGCAAATGATGAAAATAAAATGACAACCAGGGGCAGGACAATCGAGCAAGCCGGAAATAGAGATGCATTTTTAAAATCTGCTTTTCAAAGATTCTCAAGAATATTTCGCGGGAAAAAGCAAACAGAAAAGTGGGCAGAGCTTATTGAAACATCGGGTGTCCCCATAAGATCGGAAGAATTTATGGCTATTCGCCTGTTAAGCGTTTTGCTGACCTTTATGACAGCATTCGCAATGGAATTAAACTGGATGATGGTTATACTGCTTCCACTTATTGGCTGGTTTGGACCCGGCAGTTATTTAAAACATAAACGAAAAAAGAGAATTCAGGCGTGCTCAGATCAGCTCCCTCAGGCATTGGGAACTATTAGTACAGCGATGAAATCAGGATTTAGTTTTATGCAGGCGATGCAGTTAGTAGCGAAAGAAGTTTCCGATCCGCTCGGAACTGAATTTGCAAAAGCCATTCGGGAGATGAACTTAGGGATTTCAATGGAACAGTCTTTTCAAAATCTGTTAAGTCGTTTACCAAACAAAGACTTAAAATTAGTTGTGACTGCTGTGCTCATTCAAAGGTCCACGGGTGGAAACCTTTCTAAGCTATTTGAAACGATTGAAGAAACCATCCATGAAAGGATTCGTATGAAGGATGAATTGAAGACATTAACCTCTCAAGGGCGTATGTCGGCGATTATTATTTCGTTATTACCTGTTGTGCTGGGCTTAATATTAAATGTAGCAAGTCCCAGTTACTTTTCCCCAATGCTGGAGCATCCTTTGGGTTTGGTTTTCCTTGCTATGGGAGCCGTTTCAGGTTTCATCGGCTGGCTGGTGATTCAAAAGATTGTAAGAATTGAGGTGTAGAGATGGCAGCGTTTTTGTTATGGATGATTTCTTTTGCATTTTTCTCCATATTGTTTGTTACGGTACAAATAAGCGTGAATCATAATAAACTTCAAATTGACCGCCGTCTGATGCCGCTTGTTGATACGAGTATTTCCGCTGAACCGGAAGAGGATAAAGAATTATTATCATTTAAAATGCGGATTCTGTCACCGATGGCCGAAAAATTAAGAGGTTTTATTTTAAAAAGGACACCTAAACATAAGCTTCAGGAAATGGAAAATAAATTAAGAGATGCGGGAAATCCTTTTGGTCTGACAGGCCCAAATTTTATTTTGCTGAGATTAGTCATAACGATTGGTTTTATCCTGCTTTTATGGGTGATGTTTTTACCATCTGCAGATCAAATGGCCAAACTGATTTTCTTAAGTATTTTCGCAGCGTTATTTATTAACTTTTATGCTAACTACTATATAACTGCAAAGAAAAAACAAAGAGTAATAGAAATTGAAAAATCCATGCCAGATTTTTTTGATATGGTCACGGTTTCCATAGAAGCCGGTATGGGACTGGATAGTGCGCTGAGAAGAGTCTGTAAACAGATGGATGGCCCATTATCAAAGGAATTCCTCTACGCATTAGAGGATATGAAACTCGGCAAGTCAAGGAAAAACGCACTAACCGATTTACGAAACCGGGTAGCATCTGAATTTTTAAAGAGTGTGATCAGCGCAATTATTCAAGCTGATCAAATGGGGATAGGAATGTCCAAAGTTTTGCAGGCGCAGACACAGAGAATTCGTGAACAGCAGCGCCAAAAGGTAAAGGAACAAGCGATGAAGGCACCCGTAAAAATGCTGATTCCTATGGTGTTATTTATCTTCCCAACCTTGTTTATCGTTTTATTAGGACCGGCTGTTATTCAACTTATCGCAGGATGGAATTAGCAATGAATAAAATAGTACGGATACACAATCCCATTGGGCAGTAAGCGTTCAGTTTGAACCTGCAGCCAATGGGATTTTTTATGTCCATTTTTTTGTCTAATTTACCGACAAGCCATACGGGGGTATAGGGATCAGCTGGAGTATGGATGAGGAATATGAAGAGTTAAAGAAAAAAATCGGAACTGTAAACAATGGAAGTATAGCAGATGGCTGTCCGGATATTACAATAGCAAGATCGGCAAGCGAGGCAACCCTCCTGCTATCTTCAACAACCAATGGAAAAGTGGCTGTGAAGGACCATAACTGTTGGAAAGACGAATGAGTGTAGAATAAAGAGCACCTTTTTTTCCATTTAGCAGCAAATCTCTAATCTTCGTCTGAAACTTTCTCATGTGCTGACTTGTCCACTTCATAAATTCAACGGTCAGGGCATTATTAGTGGTTAATGCCTGTTCCAGTTGATCTTTACGGATGACAAATACTTCTCCTGGTTCAATGACTTTTGCACTAAGCAAGTAGGTGGCATCATCGATAAACAAAATCAACTCACCGACGATATCATCCTCTTTACATATACGCAGGATCATTTCCTTCCCGTTTGCTGTCAGCTTGGATATTTGCACGAGTCCACGTTTGATGACAAAGATTTCGTTTGCTGGGTCACCTTCATGAAACAGGAAGCTGTCTTTATCTATTTTCCGAACGGTACTATTGGAATGGAGAAGCTCCTGTAATTCATGGGAAATAGGCTGCTCATTGGTTCGTGCTTTAAGCAACAGGTCTGAATGCATCTTCAAACACTCCTTAATCTATGTAAATACACCGTTATTCTTTCATTAGTTGAAAATTCTCTGTATACTGTTATTCTAGCATCGTAGACGTATTTCTTTTTTCTTGATAAATAACGAATTTGTGACTAATATGCAAAATTATTGTGAAATGAGGGTTGTTATGAAATTAGCAGGCGTCGTTTTGGCAGGAGGGAAGTCCAGACGTTTTGGTTCACCCAAAGCATTTGCCAAAAGAGAAGGGAAAGATTTTTATCAATATTCACTGGATGCTTTACGTCCCGTTGTTGGTGAACTCTTTATGATTACCAATCCTGAGCTTTATAATCATTTTGATCTGCATTATACGAAAAACCTTACGGTACTTAATGACGACCCGGAACTGAAAAAGAGGGGACCGCTCTCAGGTTTATGGACGGCTATGAATGCCAAATCCTTTGACTGGTATATCGTGCTTCCTGTAGATGTACCCTTTATGGAAACTCGTGTATTACAACAGTTAGTCCACAATATAGACGAAGATACCGACGTGGTCATACCTGTCGTTACTGGTCGGAAACAGCCGTTAGTTGCTGCCTACTCAAAACAGATCAAGTCCCATATTAAACGTGTGCTGGATTCAGATGATTATTCTGTTGCCAGATTACTTGAGATGTGCCAGGTGAAGTATATAAATATAGATGAACCGCAGCCTTTTTACAATATAAACAACTCTACCGATTATCAGGTTTATATATATAACGATAAAGATATTAAATGAAGTATTTCGCTAGTCAGGATGGTGAAAATGAAAAGAATTCTTGCAGTTCTAATGGGATGTTTAATCATCATGCCAGGCTGCTCAGCTAATGATGAGGGGGATAAAACGGAGATTACAATCTCTGCAGCCTCCAGTATGTCAGAAAGCCTGCAGGAAGTGATAAGTGCTTTTGAACAGGAAAATCCATCTATCCATATTCATTTAAATTCCGGCGGTACTGGGACCCTTCGGAGGCAGATTGAGCAGGGAGCTCCTATTGATTTGTTTTTCTCAGCATCTGAAAGGGACTATCAAAAGGTTAGACAAAAGAATTTAATAAAAGAGGGAAACCAGCTTTTGACGAATTCTTTAGTTTTAATTAAGTCCGAACAAGCATCTGTTCGCACCATTAATGAACTGCTCCGTTCAGATGGGAAATTAGCTATTGGTACCCCGGAATCCGTACCCGCAGGAACCTATGCAAAGGAAGTTTTAATGCAGCTGAATAAATGGGACCGTCTTCGGGACCAACTGGTATTTACAAAGGATGTCACACAAGTATTAACGCTGGTTAACAAAGGAACCGCAGATTTAGGAATTGTCTATAACAGTGATGCTGATCAGGTTGAAAATGTTGCGGCAGTACGGGAGTTTGACGCAGCATTACATTCGCCGATTAAATACTATTTAGCTATGTTAAAGGATGACAATCAAAAGGAAGGTACGATTAACAAAGCAACAGATACATTTTACCAGTTTGCCCAATCAGAGACGGCTGAAAAGATCTATAAAAAGTATGGTTTCATAATTAAAGATTAATAAGATAGATAGGACGCTACCCTGGGAGATAAATTCCAGGGTATTTTTTTCACGCATTAACTGGCCGTAATACTCCCACATCAAGTCCTGAGGTTACCCCAACAAGTCTAAGTGGAGGATAGAGAAAATCCCCACTGATGGAGGTTTCACTTTTTAAATAATCATCTAATTTTTAATAAATTTTTCTTTTTGTGGTTTAAAATGAAATATATATTTCATATAATACAAAAACAGAAACATAAATTTCATTAAAAAGGAGAATGAAGAAGTGTTAAAACAAGAAGCTTCCTTTGACTCAGATTCCAATCGCAAGTCAAGAGAATTATATGCCCGGGCATGTGAGGTAATGCCAGGTGGTGTGACTGCGAACATTAAATATTTCGAACCACACCCGATTATGATGGAGAAGGGAAAAGGGAGCCGATTATATGATGCGGATGGTAACGAATATATTGACTACCTTCTATGTTATGGGGCACTGATTCACGGACATGGATATGAACCAGTAATGCAGGCCGTTTATGATCAATTAGAGAGCCAGGGAACAACGATTTTCGGTACACCGCACCAACTGGAAATAAAAATGGCGGAAAAATTGGTGGATCTGTATCCTGGTATTGAAATGGTCAGATATACAAACTCAGGCTTAGAAGCCACTCTTCTGGCTGTGCGGGCAGCAATGGCATACACAGGCAAGGAAAAAATTGCGAAATTTGAGGGGCATTATCATGGAGGATCCAATCAGTTTTTAGTAAGTGTTAATCCGGATATAGAGAAGTCTGGATCACAGAATGAACCAAAATCAATCCCTGAATCAACAGGGATGCCGGATATTTTGTTGAAAATACGATCATTTTACCGTTTAACGATTTAAAGGCTTCCGAACAGCTTTTACGTAAGCGTGCAAGTGAACTTTCTGCTGTTATTCTCGAACCTGTTCAGGGAGGATTTATTCCTGCAGATGAAGAATTTATACAGGGATTAAGAAAGGTGACAGAAGAGCTTGGAATCCTGTTAATTTTTGATGAAGTAAAAACCGGTTTTCGAACGTCCCTGGGCGGATGTCAGACAGTCTATGGTGTGAAGCCCGATTTGACGGCTTTGGGAAAGGTCCTTGGAGGAGGTTTTCCGGTTGGAGCTGTCGGCGGACGAGAAGATATCATGATGATCAGTGCTCCACATGGCGGCCGTGACATCCTGAGTGCCGGAAGTAAAGAGAAGGGAAAAGATGTTCTATTTCACAGTGGAACCTACAATGGTCATCCAACCGTATTAGCCGCAGGGCTTGCAACCATTGAAGCTTTAGAATCGGATCAGACCTTTGAAAAATTGGTGGAACGAACACAATATCTGCGCCACCAGTTAGAAACGGTTTATAAACGACACGGCGTAGAGATGCAAACCATTGGAATGGGGAGTATTTTTAATATTGTTCTAATCAATGAGCCTGTAAAAAATTATCGGGATTTACAAAAAGGAAATACATCCTTTCGAAAAATTATTGATCAGGAATTGCTAAAGAAAGGAGTTTACACAAAACCAATGAATCGTTATTCGATGTCGACCGTGCATACAGAAGAGGACATTGCAAGAACTGCAGAATTACATGAGGAAGTATTAAAGAAACTGAGGAGGTAGAAAACAAACAATGGGCAATGTTTATCAAACCATAGCAGAAAAAATCCCTAATATGAGTAAATCTCAAAAAAAGATTGGTGAATACATTCTAAGAAATCCCAATAATGTGCCCTTTTTAACTGTAGGTAAACTTGCTCAGATTACTTCGGTCAGTGAGGCAACGGTAGTCAGATTTGCAACCTTTATAGGGTATTCAGGTTTTCCGGAACTGCAGCAGGCCATGCAGGATTCCCTGCAAAAACAGCTTACAACAACCGAACGCTTACAAATGAGTTCTCAGGTATATGAAGGTGAGGATAAGTGGCTGTATAACATTTTTCAGGATGATATCTCCAATATACGTTCCACTATGGAAAACCTGGATAAGACACAGTTCCAGAAAGCTGTAAACCTCCTGCTGAGCGCAAATAATATTTATATTGTGGCCAGTCGCAGTGCGGTTTCACTTGGAGTCTTTCTTGAATATTATCTCCGCATTATGAGAAGCAATGTAGAATTTATTTCTTCAGCTGAGCTCATTTCCGAAAAATTTTATAATTGTAATGAAAATGATGTAGTGGTTGGCATCAGTTTTCCCCGTTATACCCAATCAACCTTAAAGATGTTTTCCTTTGCAGGGGAAAGAGGGGCGACTACCATCGCGATTACAGATAATCTGTTATCTCCGCTGGTCCCCATTGCGGATGTACCCTTAACCGCATCAAGCAGATTGCCGTCTTTTATTGATTCCTTTGTTGCCCCTTTAAGTTTAATGAACGCTTTGATTACACAAATGGGGAACTCCAGAAATGTGGATATAAAACAAAAGCTTGAGGACCTTGAGAAGACATGGGATTACCTGGATATCTTTCATAAAAAGGGGGAGGAGTGAACTTGATGAAGGAGGATAGGTTAAACAAATACCATTGCTGTGCAACGTGTATTCACTTTCTGGCTGGCAAAGAAGATGGACAGGTAGTAACGAAATGCAAACGGCTGGGATATTATACTAAATCAAATTATCAATTTAACTGCTGGGAACCAAAGCCACGAATTCGGCAGATTTTAGAAAATAAAAATTAGAGCGTCTTTACTGGCGAGGATTTTGACAATTCCAAAACCGCTTGTCAAGACGAATCAGATGTTTATTCTGGTTCTGGTGATTCTGGCATTACAATTTCATCCTCTAATTATGGTGTTGCCTCCATATTGGGTCTGGGATATCCTGATCAGAACTTAAAACCAAAAAAGATGCTTCCACGAGAATCAGTTGTATATTATGAATCAATGTAAAAGACATGCGCCCATGCATGTCTTTTTTATACGAAAATCGGAGGCGACCGTTTAGGCGCGACGGCATAAGCAGAATTTCAGGAGTGGCCGTATTTTGGCCATGGAAGGAATTCTGCTTATGTCCGCTTGGGCCTGGGAGCCGGAGTTGGACAGAGAAAAGCGAAAGCGGGGGCAAGTGTTTAGTGCAACGTATAAGACTCTTTGTTCTCTGATAAAAATGATGCGATTACATAGGCTAAGTGTAAAAACTGAGGGATATAATGACAAATACATTATTTCGTCTTGGATATGTAGCTATGAGTGTTCACCTGAAAAATAGTTCTCCGTCCCAAACGATGACCTACAAACGCTATTCACAATTTGATGATGAGGAGGCTGCGGTCCATAAATTGGAAAGCGTCGCCCAATCCAATGTACAAAACTGTCTTCGTCTGCTTAAGCATAACAAAGCAAATGATATTCATTTCTTTCGTCTCAGTTCCAGACTGGTACCTCTGGCAACTCATGAAGCTTTAAAGGGATGGGATTACATCAAGCCCGTGAAAAAAGACTTAGAAGATTTGGGAGATTTTGCCGATCGAAACCAAATGCGGATTGATTTTCACCCTGACCATTTCGTAGTGCTCAATACCCCCAGAAAAGAGGTTTTAAAGACCTCTTTTCTCACACTCGACTATCATTATAAACTGTTAACCAATATGAACGTGAGTCCCAGACATCGGTGTGTATTACATCTGGGTGGAAAATATGAAAGTAAAGAGGACTCTCTGGAGCGTTTTATAACAAATTGGTCCTATGTACCTGAACGTATACAGGAAATGATTATGCTGGAAAATGATGATAAAACCTATCATATACACGATGTTTTATATGCTTGTGAAAAATTAAATATACCAGCTGTGTTTGATCTTCATCACCATCTTGCTAACCATGAACAGGAAAACTGGATTAAGGAGTGGGATCGAATTTTAAATACGTGGAACGCCTCTCCGCATGCAGTGAAAATGCATATTTCCAGTCCAAAAAGTAAAAAGCAGTTTCGCGCCCATGCAGATACAGTTGATTCTGATATGTTTTTACAATTTGCCAAAGAAGTCAATGGAAGCACAGGTCAAATTGACTGTATGATTGAGGCCAAAAAAAAGGACGAGGCTTTATTTCAATTAGTTAAAGATTTAAAATCAAATCCTGAAGTAGAAATGGTCGATGAAGCTTCATTTTATTTGAAAGCTTAGCAGAAAGTGGAATCATACTTGATCACAACAAATGGGAAGCTAAAAGTGAACCACGTGTTCATTAAATCGGGAAAGGAGCATGACAATGGGACGAGGACAAAGCCAAAAACCAAGAGATAAGAACAAACAAAAACTGCCTCAAACCCCCCGCAGGGATATTGCTTCTGACGGCCTGGACATTGAATTTTCTCAGGAACTGGCTGACCATGATGATCTTGAAGCACAGCAGCGCTCCAATGCAGCGGATAGAAGAGCGAAAGAGAGAAAATAAAACACACTATAAGGGGAATCTTTATGATTCCCCTTTATGAGAAGGAAGGGTTGGATATGGAAACCTATCAAGGACAATTAATTAAGGGTGAATTTTCCATTCGGGAAAATGAGTTTATTATAAAGGAAATTAAACATCTCGAAACTCAATCCATATTGCAGTCGTCACAGATTGAGGCATTGCATGAATATTTAATTAAACAAATAAAGGGTGATGAATCCTGTGTAATTACCGTGAATGATCAAATGCCTGTAAGATTGAGCAGGGAGGAAGCAGAGGTCCTCCTGCAGGATCTGGATAAACTAATCCATCGAATGCATATTCATTAATTTCCTGATTTCATAATTAATTTTTTCAGAATTCCTGCAAACTGGGCAGGCATTTCATTTAAATTGTCAATCATAAGATAATGCTGATTATACATGGATTCCATGATTTTTTCCTGCTGTTCATCCTGTTGGTCCATTTGAACGCCAATGGTTCGGACATTTTTCTTATTCAGCTGCTGGATCGCTTCTTTTGTATCCATTATTCCGTTTTGAAAGTAATTAAATGCTGCCGGCTTTCCATCTGTTAATACAAAAAGAAATTTATTTTGCTCGTTTTGTTTTGACAGCTTGTGCCCGGCATATCTAATCGCAAATCCATCCCGGTTATCCTCTTCAGGCTGAAGCTGCATAATATGAGGACCGGAAGTTTTTTGCAAGCTGTTTTGGAAGGGAACCACTTCATGAAAGTAATTAGGCTGATATTCATCATCGCTGTCCAGACCATCCTCCCAGAATCCCATAACAGAATGGGAGATGTTCATCTGTTTTAACGTTTCATGGAAGAGGACAATCGTTTCCTTCGTTTTGTTCATTTTATTCATCATGGATGAGGAGCAGTCTACTAAGAGGGAGAACGTGCAATCAAATGTCATGTCTTCATCCTTTTTAACAAACATTTTAGGATTTTCTTCAGTTAAAAAGCGAACCAATTTTTTATCCAGCTTTCCATAATGTAAACGCCTGTAGTTATGTTCCTTCTTCCGGTCAAGAATATCTGTAAGCAGCTTTACCAGCTTTTTCTTTTCTAAGGCTACTTTTTGTCTTAGCATCTCATAATCGTTCAGGTCCTGCTCTGTGAAAGGTTCTATATCTTTTTCAATGGCCACAGCATAACGATTTGCTTTTCCTTTGTTAAATTCCTCTTTATCCTCTTCATCCTCCAATTGCTGATTGGAGGCCTCTGAGTGATCATTTAAATCAGCCTGCTGAGATTGGCCTTGAACACTTGCCATTACCTGATCTGTAGACTCACTTTCTCTCGGTGTTTTTGTGAATTTTGTATCCTGATGCTCTCCATCTACATCATCAAATTGAAGGAAGGTTTCCTTGGTTTCTTTTTTACGTTTTCTGCTCCACGTAGGGAATAGTTCATCGATAGACTCATCTTCTTCATCCTCTTTTATATCCCTACTGAGGATTTTTGGTAAGGTAAAATAGGCGTTAATCATGTCCGTGCTTACATATTCCTCTGTCATTTCGTAAATATTCCACGCTAAACCAATAACTTCTTCTGTATTCCTGCAATCAAAAATACGAAACAATCTTTCTTTTATCTTTGCCATTGTCGCATCCGGAATAGTTAAGATGGATTCCTCAAATACATCCATGCCTTTGAAGATGGCTAACGTTAAATAACAGAACAAAGTATCCGAATCAAACCCTCGATTACGATTTACTTTTAATTGATCCTGAAAGAACCCGGCATATTGTTCTCTGCGGAAGGAGAATGATCTTCCTGTACCAGGCCGCAATGAGCGTATTTTTTCCTCAAGTCGTATATCTTCTAAAAAAGCTGTCAGTTGTTTAACATAAGCAGGGAGTCGGCTTCTTTGATTTTGATTTAAAAATTGAATAAAAGCCTGACGATCACTAAAATGATAATTTCCGAGAGCGCGCAGGTAAATATCACTTTTTTCGCCCAAATGTCTCTTGGTTGTACGATTCTCCCAAAAGCTGCTAATCGTCACTTTAGGAGCATGGATATCCAGAAAGGAAACCTGATTATATTGAATATCGACATCCTTTTTCATAAAGGAAATAGCTAAATCCTTCAACTGCATAAACATGAAATAATTCGTTTCTTTTTCAATAAAGCTCATGAAATCATTCCTTAAAATAGGTTTCAGCTAAATTTAGAACAAAATGCTTTTCCCGTTCATCTTCTAATTTTTCGGCAATCGCATGTTCAATAGCGGTCAATGGAGTTAAATAAACAGATAAATCGCATGCATCCAACAGTGCCCTGGTTGAGGCGGCATCCTCGGAAATTTTTCCTTTTTTTGTTTCATTAATTAATTCCTCTGAGAGCTTCACCATATAGTCGATGGTCTGTTCATCTTCCAAGGCCGTTTGTTCCTTAATAACCTCTTTTAAAGGTTCGCCCGTTAAGTAAGAAACCTGGAAGATGACGAATCGGTTCTTTAAAGCTTCATTTAGAGGAGTGGTGCCGACATACCCTTCATTAATAGCAGCGATAACTCTGAAATCTTTATGGGCAGTAATCACCTCATTGGTAAAGGGATTTGTTATCGTTTTCCGGTAATCCAGCACACCATTTAAGATGGGGAGGGTTTCCGGCCTGGCCATATTAATTTCATCTATATACAACGTATGGCCGTTTTTCATCGCCTGAATAACGGGTCCTTCGACAAATTCGATGATGGATTCTCCGTTTTTCTCGTTTATGGTTTTAAAGCCTAATAAACTTTCTGCATCTAAATCTACAGAGCAATTAATGCTGTGCATAGGCTTATGGTATAGCGATGACAGGGATTCTGCCAATTTCGTTTTTCCGGTTCCGGTAGGTCCTTTCAGAAGTATATTTTTACCTAAATAAAAAGCGATAGCTGTCTTACGAACAAGATCCTCCGTTTCCATATATCCACCTGTGGTATTTAGGTGTTCATAATCATGATTCTGCTTCTGCTGATTTTGTTGAATATAATTGTTAATCTCTTTTGGTAAATCTAAATTCATGTTTATGCTCCTTTATTATTCTATAAATCAAGTACGGTACCATTGTATGTCTTTTGCAGGAAAGAGTAAATCAATTGATACATGGGTGGGGAATGATGGAACAAATCCGGCAGCTGTTATGTAAAACCCATGCATGGTTCTGCATGGGTAAGTGTGTTTTCTGGCTTCGCTGCTTGTCTCTGCCAGCTACGGCTCCCAGGCCCAAGCGGACATAAGCAGAATCCGCTCCATGGCCAAAATCCGGCCACTCCGGAGATTCTGCTTATGCCGTCGGGCCTAAACGGTCTCCTTCGCTTTTCTTGTTAATAAGGTCTGGAGTTGTGGCTGTTTTTCTCTGCTTGTTTAGGGGCTTGCTCTGCATCTTCTGCTCCCAGTGGATTTTGACTTGAGCTACCGTCTTTCTTCATTTTCTTAGCTTCTTCCAGGCCATCACGTAATCGGCGTCCATATTCGTCATCAGCTTCTTCAGCTAAGGCAATCATCTTGTCCTGAATTCGCTGGTCACACTCAGACAGGTCACCAACCATATTTTTGATTAACTCGTCCTTTTCCCAATCCTCAAACCAGCGATAGGTTTCTCCTGCCTGTTTGGTTACTTCCTTTCGATCAATCGGTTCTCGTACCAATTTTCCTTGTACTTCCGGTTTGTATTCCTTTCCGACCTGTTCCGTTTCTTTTAAGCCACTAAATGTGGAAGGCTCATAATTAATGTGTGGATTATGATTCGGTCCCTTATCACTTTCATACCGCAGCTGACCACCTTCCTGGTTGGTTGCTACCCGCTTTTTGGCTCTGTTAATTGGTAACTGTAAATAGTTCGCCCCTACCCGGTAACGCTGGGTATCCGAATAGGAAAAAGTGCGGCCCTGCAGCATTTTATCATCGGAGAAATCAAGGCCGTCAACGAGGACCCCTGTTCCAAAGGCAGCCTGTTCCACTTCTTCAAAGAAATTTTCCGGATTTTTATTAAGAACCATTTTTCCGACAGGCAGCCAAGGAAATTGATCTTCAGGCCAGATTTTTGTATCATCCAGTGGATCAAAATCCAGTTCAGGATGTTCATCATCGCTCATGATTTGCACATACAGTTCCCATTCAGGGTAGTTGCCCTGTTCAATGGCATCATATAAATCCTGTGTTGCGTGGTTAAAATTTTTCCCCTGTATTTTCTCTGCTTCTTCTACAGTCAGATTTTTAATTCCCTGTTTGGGCTCCCAATGATATTTCACTAACACTGCTTCACCATCTTTATTGACCCATTTATACGTGTTTACTCCAGAGCCCTGCATTTGACGGTAGTTGGCAGGGATTCCCCATGGGGAGTAAACAAAGGTCACCATATGGAAGCTTTCAGGAGAATTGGAGCAGAAGTCAAAGAAACGCTGACTATCCTGTATATTTGTAACGGGATCAGGTCTAAAGGCATGAATCATATCAGGAAATTTCATCGCATCACGAATAAAAAAGATTTTTAAGTTATTTCCTACTAAGTCCCAATTCCCATCCTCTGTATAAAATTTAACCGCAAATCCTCTTGGATCACGGACCGTTTCAGGAGAATGTCTGCCGTGAACAACCGTGGAAAAACGGACAAAAACAGGGGTTTGCTTTCCTTTCTCCTGAAATACTTTTGCCCGGGTATATTTGCTGACGGGCTCATCTCCAACGGTACCGTAGGATTCAAAATAGCCATGAGCACCTGCCCCACGAGCATGCACAATCCGTTCCGGGACTTTCTCCCGATCAAAATGACTGATTTTTTCTATAAAATCGTAGTTTTCCAAAGTTGCAGGACCACGGTTACCGACGGTCCGAATATCCTGATTATTGGTAACCGGATGGCCCTGTCTGGTGGTTAGAGAATCATCCTTTTCAATGTTGGTTTGATTGTTTTGGTTTTTATCCATGTTATCCATTTGTTTATCGCCTCTTTCCTTAAAAAATTCATTCATCATTTGATATCCTTCCATATCCTGTTTTAATTCATGTAAGGATATTGTACAGATTTCTTACCATGAAACTTCGCGAACCAATGG
Source organism: Salinibacillus aidingensis (assembly GCF_039522525.1). Classification (GTDB taxonomy): domain Bacteria; phylum Bacillota; class Bacilli; order Bacillales; family Alkalibacillaceae; genus Salinibacillus; species Salinibacillus aidingensis. The sequence continues at coordinate 97,926 of NZ_BAAADO010000001.1, read as the reverse complement.
AATGTACATAGAATGAATAATCCATTATAATAATAAAAAAGTATTTCATCGAAAAAGGGATGAGACTATTGAATGCCAACCAGGCGATTGGAATATTAAAGGAAAATGGCTATAAACAAACGAAACAACGTGAGAAGCTGATACAAATATTTGAAGCAAGACAAAAGGATCAATATTTTCCAGTTAAAGATATTTTAGAGGAATTTCAGGATGAATTTCCAGGAGCAAGTTATAATACTGTTTATCGGAACTTATATACGCTTGAAGATCTGGATATTCTGGAATCAACAAGTTTAAATGGGGAACAGCTTTTCCGTTTACATTGTGATACAGATGGACATCATCATCACTTTATTTGTACAAAGTGCGGGCGGACAAAGCCAGTTGAAATTTGTGCTATTGAACAGGTCAATTCGTTGCTGCCAGGTTATGTAATCGAAAACCATAAGTTTGAAGTGTATGGAACATGTCCAGAATGTAAGTGAACAGGGGATTATACCCCTGTTTCTCTATTAGGAAAAAAGTTTATCATATCTTCTCCTAAATCGTAATCTTTACATTTACAAATAGTAACGATTACGATATAATTTTGTAAGGTTATCAACGGAGAGGAGAAACATTCATGAGGCATTTTGTACGTTATTTCATCATTCTTGTCCTATTTATCCCTGTTATTACCGCCTGTACTCAGGATGAAAACCAAGCAATTAAAAAACATACGGATAAAATTTCGATTTATACAACCTTATATCCAATTGAGGACTTTACCAGAAAAATTGGCGGGGAATACGTTGAGGTGACCAATCTATTGTCAGATGGTATGGATCCTCATACCTATGAACCGACATCGAAAACAATTGTAGATATTGCAGAAAGCGATTTGTTTATGTACAGTGGAGCTGGTTTAGAAGCCTATGCAGAGAAAATATCGAAGGCCGTTGAGTCTGAAGAAGTATTGATTGTAGAGGCAGCAAAAGGCGTTGATACAGTTCATCATGGTCATGGAAAAGAAGTGACTGTTTCGAAGCCTGTTCATGAGAATGAGGAAGAAGACAGTCATCATAATCATCAGCATGGAGATAAGGACCCTCATGTATGGCTGGACCCTCTGCGTTCAATCGATATAGCGGAGACTATTAAAGAATCACTTATCTCGCTAAAACCAGAACATAAAAAGTTTTTTCAGCAAAATTTTCAGGAACTGAAGGCAAACCTTGAGGCTTTGGATTCCAAATTCCATGATGTTATTCATCATGCAGACCGGAAGCAGTTTGTTGTTTCCCATGCTGCTTACGGGTACTGGGAAGAAGCCTATGGAATTAAGCAAATTGGTATTTCTGGTATGAACCAGAACAGTGAGCTATCCCAAAAGGAATTAACCAATATTATCAATGAAGTGAAAGAAAAACAAATCGACTATTTACTTTTTGAAAATACGTCTGTATCCAATATTGCTCAATTAATTAAAGATGAGGTAGGGGCAACGGTTCTTCCCATTCATAATCTGTCCGTACGTACCCGGGAAGAGATTCAGAATCAGGACGATTACTTCAGCCTGATGAGAAAAAACCTGGAGTCTTTATCTACAGCTCTAAATGATTAAAAAGCCTGACTTCGTGTCAGGCTTTTTATTTCTATAGCCCAATTCATGAAATTTCTATGTTATAATAAACATTGATAAGCTTAATTCATACTATACCCATAGGAATTATAAATTATAGTGGGGTGACAACATGGGGAGAGAATTTGTTGAACTGTTTAATGAATGGTCAGACTCTTACGATGACACAGTCAAAGGGTTGGACATTGAGTACAGGCAGGTGTTTGAAAATTACAACCATATATTAGAAATGGTTGCTGACAGTGTAACGGGTACGGTAATGGAGTTTGGAACAGGAACAGGTAACTTAACGGAAAAGTTAATCAATCGTCAATGCAGAGTCATTGGTATTGAGCCGTCCCCTTTAATGAGAAAAAAAGCTGAGGAAAAAGTAACAGGAGCTACCATTATTGATGGAGATTTTCTCAATTTTCCCATAGAAGAACCCATCGATGCTTTTGTTAGCACGTATGCCTTCCATCATTTAACAGAGCTGGAAAAAGAGCAGGCCATTAAGAAATACAAACATATACTGCCAGACGGCGGCAAGGTTGTGTTTGCAGATACAATTTTTTTAACCGAGAACGAAAAATCTGATATGATAGAAAAGGCGGAACAGGATCATTTTTATAATCTGGCTGACGATTTAAAAACAGAGTATTATACAACCCTTCCACAAATAAAAAAGATGTTTGAACAGAATGATTTTAGCATCAGGTTCACTCAGCTTAATGATTTTGTCTGGGTTTTAGAAGCAAAAAAATAAAAAAGGAGCGATAAATGATGAGTAAAATGAACGTTGAAAGCTTTAATCTGGACCATACGAAAGTAAAGGCACCTTATGTACGTTTGGCAGGTAAGACAGAAGGAACAAATGGCGATACAATTTATAAATATGACATTCGCTTTAAACAGCCAAATCAGGAGCATATGGATATGCCTGCTCTCCATTCACTGGAACATATGATGGCTGAATTCAGTCGTAATCATCATGACCAGGTAGTTGATGTAGGTCCTATGGGCTGTCAAACCGGTTTTTATCTGGCTCTTTTAAATGATGAGGATTACGATCATGTATTAGATCTGCTTGAAAAAACACTGAATGATGTATTAGAAGCAACAGAAGTACCTGCTTGTAATGAAGTCCAATGCGGCTGGGCTGCCAGTCATAGTCTTGAAGGTGCTAAGGAGCTTGCCCGTACCATGCTTGATAAGAAAAATGAATGGTCAGAAGTATTTGCATAGGTGGGAGTCAAAATGGAGTATGTACGTAATGTCCAGGAACTTATTGGGGAAACACCTTTAATTGAAATCCATCAGTATGATATACCTGAAGGCGTTCGAATTTTTGCCAAACTGGAATACTTTAATCCCGGCGGAAGTATTAAGGATCGTTTAGGTAAGAAATTACTTGAAGAAGCCTTGCAAAGTGGAGAGCTCCAAAAAGACGGGACGATTATTGAACCTACCGCCGGAAATACAGGAATAGGTCTTGCTTTAGCTGCTATTGGCAGGGGGATACGTGTCCTGTTCGTTGTACCGGAACAATTCAGTATGGAAAAACAGGAATTAATGAAGGCCCTTGGTGCTGAAATCATTCATACACCCACTGAACAAGGAATGAAAGGTGCTATTCATAAAACAGAGGAGCTTCTTAGAAAGATTCCCGGCTCATACTCCCCCAGACAGTTTTCAAATTACAATAATCCCAAAGCCTATTATGACACACTGGGTCCGGAAATTGTTCGGCAATTAGACGGAAAAGCAGATGTTTTTGTAGCCGGTGGAGGCACTGGTGGCACATTTATGGGAACTGCGCAATATCTGAAAGAGAAAAATGAAAAGATAAAAACGGTCATTGTTGAACCAGAGGGCTCCATTCTTAATGGTGGTGAGGCAGGTTCCCATGATACAGAAGGAATAGGGATGGAATTTATTCCTGATTATATGGAAACCCATTATTTTGATGCTATTCATACCATCCCTGATACTCAGGCATTTAACAGAGTTAAGGAGCTTTCGTCAAAAACGGGATTGCTTGTCGGCAGTTCTTCAGGGGCTGCATTTCAGGCCGCTTTGAATGAGGCTGAACAGGCCGTTCCTGGTACAAACATTGTGACAGTTTTTCCTGATAGTAGTGAACGCTACTTAAGTAAGGGAATCTATCAATATAACAGTTAGGGGAGGGGCTTTTATTGCGTAAAAAAACAAAACTAATTCATGGCGGAATAACAGGAGATGAACAGACAGGTGCAGTCAATGTCCCGATTTATCAGGTAAGCACCTATCAGCAGGAGTCAGCTGGAAATCATAAAGGCTATGAATATTCACGGACAGGTAATCCAACACGCTTTGCACTAGAAGAGTTTATCAAAGATTTAGAAGGTGGAAAGCAGGGGTTTGCCTTTGGTTCAGGGATGGCAGCGATTACGTCTGTGTTTATGCTGTTTTCTGCAGGGGACCATGTGATTATGACAGATGATGTTTATGGCGGTACCTACAGGGTTGTATCGAAAGTTCTTAACCGTTTTCAAATAGAGGTTACATTTGTAGATACAAGCTCACCTGATCAGGTAAAAAAAGCTATTCAATCTAATACAAAGGCCATTTATGTGGAAACTCCGACGAATCCATTGTTAAAGGTAACGGATTTAAGGAAAATGAGCGACCTGGCCAAAGAACAAAATCTGCTATTTATAGTAGATAATACATTCAGTACTCCATATTGGCAGAACCCGATTCAATATGGCGCTGACATTGTTCTTCACAGTGCCACAAAGTATTTAGGAGGCCATAGTGATGTGGTCGCGGGGTTAGTTGTGGTTAATTCAGATGAGTTGGGAGAAGACCTGCATTTTATTCTTAATTCTGCTGGTGGCATCTTAGGTCCACAGGATTCTTATCTTCTTATTCGTGGTATGAAAACCCTTGGAGTCAGAATGGAGGAAATTGAGCAAAACACAAACAAGGTGGCTCAATTTCTGCAGAACCATCCAAAGGTGAAAAGCGTTTATTATCCTGGTTTAGAGAATCACCCTGGCCATGATACTCATACATCCCAGGCTGCTGGCTTTGGTGGAATGCTCTCCTTTGATGCAGGCAGTGGTGAAATGGCTGATCAGGTTTTAAAACGAATTCAATACTTTACATTGGCAGAAAGTCTGGGAGCGGTTGAAAGTTTAATTTCAGTGCCTGCACGAATGACTCATGCTTCCATTCCAAAGGACCGAAGAGAAGAGTTAGGTATAACAGACGGCTTAATTCGTATTTCTGTTGGACTGGAGGATGCTGAAGACTTGATTGAGGATTTGAATAGGGCTTTACAATAGCACAGAATAAAAGCGGAAGCGCCCGTATATCCATTGGTCGCCTCCGCTTTTTCTTTTAACACTCAGCACTTGTTGTTATGACTCCGTGTCTTTTTTATTCTTTCGATTTTTAAAGAACCAGATTGACCCTCCGAAAATCGCCAATATAATAAGGAAAGGGGAATAGCCGATCAGAAAAACGATTAATCCGGAAAAGAAACTCGAGAGCTGGTTTAATGAGTTCGTAAATGCTTTTTGAATTCGTTCTCCTGTCTGTAAGTCTTTTTCTGCAATACCCGGGACATTTACAGATATATCTTTCAGCGTAATGGTCACTTCGGCAAATTCTGTCCGGTTTTCCAGGTATTTCATTCTGCCTTCCATTTGTTCTATTTCCTCCTGTACTTTTGCCAGGTCCTTTGAAATATTCAGAAGATCCTCTGTTTTTTCGGCTCCCTTCATAAATTCAAGCAATCGGTTTTCCACTGCTTTTTTTGCCTTTAAGCGGGACTCCAGATCAGTGTATTCCTCTGTTACATCTTCTCCTCTTACATGTTTTTCCACCACTTTTTCACTCAGTTTTTCTAATTCTTTTGTGAACGATTGGAGTTCTGGATTTGGAATTCTGACCGTCATGTGAGATTGAACATGTTGATCTCGATTAGTTGACGTTGTTTCTACCACATAGCCGTTTATCTGATTGGTCCGACTCGTAATGTCCTCGACAGCCCCGTCAATATCTTTTATGTTAAGGGTTAACCGGGCATGATACATAATCATGCGATTGTCTGTATTCGTATCTTTTTGATTTTCAGCTTGTTCCTCGGTTGCCGTTTGGTCCTGCCCCTTTTCATTAGTTTGCACCATGTCCGCAGAAGAATCGGCCTGATCTAAACGGCTGGATTCTTCTGATTTACCTGTATCATCTGAACTGCATGCAGCTAATACCAATATGGTGCAAATCATACCTAATTTCATGAACCACTTCATTCACAAACCCCCTATTGAAACACTTTATTAATTAGACGTTCATTCCATAAAAAGGTGACAACTGCATAGAAATTTTATCCATCAACTAAAATGTTTCTCTGGAAATGGTATATTGTAGAGAGTAATCATAGAAAGGACTGTTTCAGATGAAGATTTCATTAGAAAAAAAGCGAGTACTAATCAGAAAAATTCAGATGTTTTTTCTTGAAGAACGGGGAGAGGATATAGGAGAGCTGGCAGCAGACCAAGCATTTGAGTTTATGAAAAATGAAGTTGCGCCTTTCTTCTATAATCAAGGTGTTCATGATGCCAGAATGATGGCGGAACAAAAAATGGAGGCTTTAGACGAGGATATCAGATCACTTGAAAAGCCGACTCACAGGGGTGGCTGATTTCTTTATTCCTGTCTTCACATTTTGTTATCACATCTTCTGTATCCCTTTAATAAAGTAAGCATAGGGGATTTTACGAGATATATGGGGTGAGGAATATGAAATACGAAATTACCAGAGACTATATAAGCATTGGAAATTCCCGATCCGGTCAAAGTATTCAGAATGTCCAATTCATTGTAAGTCATGACACCGGGAATCCTGGTTCAAGTGCGTACGGCAATCGAAATTATTTTGAAAATACGAACCCAACTGCATCAGCACATACCTTCATTGATGATCGATATATTCTTGAAATCATTCCATTAGACGAAAAAGCATGGCATGTTCGGTATAATGTATCTACAGATAACCGTCGCTATGGAGCAAATGCAAATGATGCCGCAATTGGAGTTGAACTGTGCTATGGCGGGAATATTTCTTTCCAGGAAGCTTATAAACGCTATGTCTGGTACCATGCCTATTTAATTGACAAATTTAATTTGGATCCTGATGAAGATATTATTGGGCATAGTATGCTTGATCCCTCCCGCAGAACCGATCCCCAGAATGCAATGAATCGGTATGGGGTATCCTGGAACGACTTTCTCAATGATGTAGAGCAGGCCTATCGGAAATATTTTGAGGGAGAAGAAAGTCTTCCAGAGCCAGTTGTGGGTGGTGCTTCCGTGCAGTTGCCCATCGGAAAAGGTGATAGTGGAGAATTTGTTAGGGATATTCAAAAGGATTTAATCCAAGCAGGCTATTCCTTACCTGCATATGGTGCTGACAGTGTATTTGGCTCTGAAACAGAAAGAGCTGTTATGAGATTCCAAAGAGATTATAATCTTGCTGTCGATGGATTGGTAGGTCAGCAGACATTAGGAAAGTTAAAAGAGGTTACAAGCGCGAGTAAGCCCAGTACGGACTTTCCTTTACCTGGTGGAATTCTTCAGAAAGGCGATGAAGGACCTGAAGTAAAACAAGTACAAAGAGCTCTGAAACGCTTAAACTTTGACCCAAGATATATAGATGGCATCTATGGTTCATTAACTGAGGATGCTGTGGCAAGATTCCAGTCCATGTTCAGCGCGTTGGATAATGATGGCATCTATGGTCCAAATACACGACGTTTTATGGAAATGGAGCTGGAAGATATGTAAAAAAAGTCGCTGAAAAGCGACTTTTTTTATGAATTAATTTGAGGGTTTCCTCTTTTCCCACGATATTTTGTCATCAGACTCTAAGATCCCCAAAGTAACATCATCAATATCCGGATCCTCTAATATTTTATTTTGAACCTTTATTTTAATGTCATCAGCTTTTTCGAGGGACAAGCCTTCTGTCAGTTCGATATAACTATCTACATGATATTGCCTTCCTACCTGTATAACCTTCATTTCAGATATATCGACTACCTGGGGTTCATCTAAAATAACTTCAGCAATCCGATTTTCAATTTTTGCAGGTGCGGCAACACCAATTAAACCAATCGTATTATCATATCCGATTTTCAATGCAATTCCGATCAAAAGAATACCTATAAGCATTGTACCAATACCATCCAGAAGCAGAAAGCCTGTAAAATGGGCAAGAAGGATACTTATTAAGGCTAAAAATGCACCTGATGTCGCTACAATATCCTCATAAAAAACGAGCCTTGTGGGAGGAGAAGCATATTGTAAATTGCGAAACGCTTCCGGAATAACTGAAAAACCACTGGCTTCTGTACGGGATTCCTCGGCAATTTCCTTCATCGCTTTCAATAATATATAGCCATCAACAATAATGGATAATGATAGAATCCCCATATTTAGCCATAGATGTGTAGCTTCACTTGGATTCTGAATTAAATGCCATCCTTTAATAATGGTCTCGTAAGCCATTATTGAAATCACAACTACAGCTACTAAAACAAACAGGTTAACGACTCGCCCAAAACCGGCAGGGAATTTTTCTGTTGGTTCTTTTTCGGCTAATGCACTTCCGAAAAAAACGAATCCCTGGTTTGTAGTATCTGCTATGGAGTGAATCGTTGTTGCAAACATCGCACCACTGCCACTGATCGCAGCAGCAATTCCTTTAGCTACTGCCAGTCCTGCATTTCCAAGTGCGGCAATACCTGAAGACTTGTTTCCTTTTTTTAAAAGTTCAAGCATTGTGGATTCTCCTTATTGGTGTACTCGGTATTAAGTTGAACGATAAAAATAAAATGATACATATTCTTAAAATGTATCTGAAATTCACTAAATTATACATTTTTTAGTGTGAAGTGTTTACTTTAAGGGAATTGAGGGTATGAAGCTTATAAAATATTATGTACACGAACATATCATCATCAGAGAAATATAGTTAAAGGGGTATTCATAATGAACATGCAGGAAACACTTTTGAACTTCAATAAGGTTTTAGACAATGCACCTGGCCCAATTATGATTACGGATAACAATACGATCATATATGCAAATCAGAACAGCTATCGACTGTTAGGGTATGAGAAAAATTCGCCTGTTTTCCTGTGGGATATATTTCCGGAAAAGGACTATAATCGGTTGCAATTAAATATAGAAAAGGTATTAACAGGTGAAAAATCAGTAGAAATCAAAAACATAACTTTACGAACAAAAGGGGATAATCTTGTTACAACGAAGCTTTATATATACCCATACGATAGTCGGCAAAGCTATGTCCAGATTTGCATGGAGAATACAGATTCCATAAAACTCAGAAGTGATTTTGTTGAACTGAAGGAGAAATACCATAATATCTCAAAATATATTTCCGATGTGATTGCTTATTATAACGATAATGGAGCGATAACTTATGTGACGCCCTCCGTAAATAGTGCCTTTGGGTATAAATCAGACCTGCTAATAGGACGTTCAGCATTTGACTATGTTCATCCCCAGGACCGTAGCCGGGTTAAATACATCTTTAAAACTTTATCCTATAATGCTGAGCAGAAACAAGTACGCTTTCGAGTAAAGAAAAATATAGGTACCTATGTCTGGGTTGATTCCGTGTTCTACCGAATTGAGAATGATCAGGACTCTTACATATTGGGAAATTTGAAGGCCATTGATAAACAAATTGAGGCTGAAAAATTAGCTATGCAGACTGAAAAACTGGCTCTGACAGGAGAATTGAGTGCCGGTATTGTTCATGAAATAAAAAATCCACTGACTTCTGTTAAAGGATTTTTACAGCTCATGGAGGCAGGCACTATTGACACGAAAGACTATATCAATATCTTAAAGGCAGAAGTGGAACGAATGGAAGCAATGGCAGTAAACATGCTTTCGTTCGCAAAGCCTAATAATCATTTTGGTCAGCATAATTTGAAGGATATTATACAGGATGTATTCTCCCTTATGGAAATACAGGCGAATAAGAATCATATATATCTAAAAAAGAATGAGCATTCGCCGGACGTGTTTGTACATGGTGATGAAGCTCAACTAAAACAGGTATTAATTAATTTAGTAAAAAATGCGATAGAGGCATCTGAACCTAACCATAACGTTGAGATTCAGCTTTGTCAGGATTGCATAAATGGATATATAAAAGTAACGGATTATGGTGCAGGAATCCCCAATCATCAACTGAAAAATATTGGAAAATCGTTTTATACAACCAAGAAGGAAGGAACAGGTCTTGGCTTAATGGTATCCTATCGAATTATTGAACATCATCAGGGTCAGATTAAGGTCAACAGTAAATCAGAAAATGGAACAACTTTTACGATTTGTTTACCTAAGGTTAGAGAAAAGGAAAGTTATCAAGTATTAAGTGATTGCAAATCTGGTACATAACTGACACTGAGGAATCTTATATGATAAAAAGAAGCTTTCTTAAGAGTTGGTGTATCGAAAGAGATGGCAGCACGACAAAATTGTCCGTTCCACTCATGGAGTAAACTGTACGGGATCATGCAGCTGGAAAATTTACGTAAAGGATGGAATTATCACATCTGAAACCCAGCAAACGGATTATCCAACTACAGATGCAGATTTTCCTGAATATGAACCCAGAGGATGTCCAAGAGGTGCTAGCTATTCCTGGTATACATACAGCCCGGTTCGTGTTAAATATCCTTATGTTCGCGGCGATTTATATAAAATGTGGAAAGCAGAAATGGACGAGGGACAGAATCCGGTAGAAGCCTGGAGTAATATTACCTCGGATCCGGAAAAACGTGCTAAATATGTAAATGCCAGGGGGAAAGGTGGATTTGTAAGAGCAAGCGGGCATGAAGTGTGTGAAATGATTGGGAGTGCAACGATTCATACGATAAAAAAATACGGCCCCGACCGCGTGACAGGCTTTAGCCCAATTCCTGCCATGTCTATGGTCAGTTATGCAGGAGGAACCCGATTTTTATCTCTGATCGGGGGAACCATTTTAAGTTTTTACGATTGGTATGCAGACCTGCCACCAGCTTCATTACAGCCATTCCGTTTACAAAATTAGTTCACTTTTACAGTTTACCGTTGGGGTATCTTCATCGTGCGCCACAGCAATATCGCTCAAGAGTAGGATTCAGAAGAAAAGGTCTTGAATAAGTTTGTGATTTTTAAGTATCCATCATACGTTAACCACAGCATTACGGCCTGGATTACAAGAATCCAGGCTTTTTTCGTTCCGCCTATTTTTCAAGTCTCCATCCTTGTAACAGGAATGAATGATCTTAAAAAAGACATGCTAAGAAATAGAAAAGAGTGTAAGGAGGATCCAAATTGGTTTCAGCTATTGTAAAATCTGCTATTCTGGTGTTGTCAGGTGTATTATTATTGAGGATGGCCGGAAGAAAATCAATATCTCAAATGACATTAGCACAGACGGTTGTCATGATTTCCATTGGATCCATTATTATTCAGCCGATCATCGAAAAAAGTGTGATCCGTACCATTTTAGCTTCGGGAATATTTATCTTGGCACTGATTATAATGGAGTTCATACAGTTGAAATTTAATATTTTAGAGAAATTGATCACAGGTAAATCAAAGGTCATTATTAAGAATGGACAGGTTGATGTAAAAACATTACGCTCCTTACGTTTCACTGTGGATCAGCTGGAAATGCGGCTAAGACAGCAGGGGATATCCAGCATATCTGATGTAAAGACAGCTACTCTTGAACCGAATGGTCAAATTGGGTATGAACTGGCTGATGAAGCAAAGCCGTTAACTGTCAGGGAGTTTAAAAAACTGATGAATATGTATGATCAACAGCCGTCAGAAAATACTCAAAACCTATTTTCTGAAATCGGAACCAAACAGGATAACCCGGACAACCTGAAATAAACATTTGATGAAAAATACCAAACGGAGAATGAACATTGAGAGGAGAATCAAGTTTGAAACTAAGCGTACTTGACCAGTCCCCAATATCTAAAGGCGATACAGCTGCTACATCATTCAGGAAATCGGTTGAGTTAGCCAGACATACAGAAAATCTCGGCTATACACGCTATTGGTTGGCTGAGCACCATAATACGAAAGGACTGGCGGGGACATCACCAGAAGTTCTTATCTCACATATCGCAGCGAAAACGAACCATATAAAAGTAGGTTCAGGCGGTGTATTATTACCACAATACAGCCCTTTTAAAGTAGCAGAAAATTTTAAGGTTCTGGAAACCCTTTACCCAAACCGCATAGACCTTGGCGTAGGGCGTTCTCCAGGTGGAAATCACGCAACCCGACTAGCGTTAACGGATGGCATGAATAAAAGCTTAAATGAATTCCCCAGACAGCTTGAGGATTTATCCGGCTTCATTAATGGGAATCTACCTTCCGGGCATGATTTTCATAAGGTGAAAGCGACGCCTGAAACTATAACAAATCCAGATCTCTGGGTATTAGGTTTATCCGAAAGGGGAGCAAAAACCGCAGCTAAGAATAGTACCAGCTTCACCTTTGGGCATTTTATTAACCCTGCAAATGGTGAAAAGGCCATTGATACCTATTACAGACATTTTCAGGCTTCTTCAAGTCAAAAGAAACCTTATGTAAATGTCTGTATTTTCGTGGTTTGTGCTGAATCGAGAAATGAAGCTGAACGACTGGCACTAAGTCAGGACCTGTGGTTACTTAATGTGGAAATGGGAAAGGATACGAGAGTTCCATCTATTGATGAAGTAAAAGCGAAGACATTTACACAGCGTGAACTGGAAAAAGTCCAAAATAATCGAAAGCGGTGTGTTATCGGGACTCCTTTTGAAGTAAAACAGAAATTAGAAGAGCTGAGCGAGGTTTATCAAACGGATGAATTTATGATTATTACGAACATCTATGATTTTCAGGCTAAACTAAGAAGCTATTCTCTTCTAGCTGAAGCCGTGGAATTATAAGCACATATGCATTCTCAAAAAAGGGCTGCTATTTTCTATGGATAGCAGTCCTTAAGGAAATCTTAAAAATAGGACAGGAAATCGATCCAGAACCAGGCCTTTAAGATAAGTGTTATGATTCCGGTGATAACTCCTGTCAATCCCATTGCCTTACTCTGTTTTAATCCAATTAACCCAAAAACAACTCCTAAAATAGCCAGAGGATAAGGGAGAAAGGGGAACCAGTATAAGACCAGAGCTACGACCCCACACACCAAAGCAGCTATGGCCATCCCTTTACTATCTGGATCTTTTGGCTTGATTGGTGTTCCCTGCTGTTCCATACAGAAAACCTCCACTCGTATAAGATTTCATGATATTATACGCTCCGGATGTTAAAATATTCTTAAAAATAACTATTTTAACTGGACTATTTTCCTGTAATTCTCTGCACGATTTGGGAACAATATTTGATAAAATAGAATTTGAGAATATGAAGAAGGGAATCGTAACGATGAATAAAAATGACTTAATGATTGTGGATGGAATGGCACTTCTGTTTAGAGGTTTTTTTGCTACATCCTTTACAGGCAACTTTATGATGAATTCAAAAGGCGTACCAACCAATGGAATCTTCGGGTTTATGAGATATTTCCTGAATGCTGTTCAGACATTTAAGCCTACCCATGTGATTTGCTGCTGGGATATGGGAAGCAAAACATTTCGAAATGATAAATATGAATCTTATAAGGCCAACCGTAGTGCACCACCGGAGGAACTCATACCACAGTTTGATCTGGTAAAGGAGGCTGTGGAATCCTTTGGAGTACCGAATATAGGAATGGAAGGTTACGAGGCAGATGACTGTATTGGTACCTTGGCAAAACAGTACGGGAAGGAGGATAACGTCCTGATTTTGACAGGTGATCAGGATATTCTTCAGCTTGTGGATGAAAACATTAAAGTGGCCATTATGAAAAAAGGGCAGGGGAATTACGCTGTTTACCATGCAGACAACTTTCTCGAGCAAAAAGGAATTCACCCCATGCAGATTGTAGATATCAAAGGACTGATGGGGGATACGTCCGATAATTATCCCGGTGTAAAAGGTATTGGGGAAAAAACTGCATTAAAGCTTATTCAACAATACGAAAGTATCGATGGTATTTTAGAAAATATAAACCACCTTTCGAAGGGTGTACGAAAAAAGATTGAAGAAAATTTAGAAGACCTCCATTTGTCAAGAGAGCTTGCTGAAATTTTCTGTGAGGTTCCACTGGAGAGTACCCTTGATGAAGCAAAGTGGACGGTGGATATCACCAGAGTAAACCAGAAATTTGAAGAGCTTGAGTTTAAAAATTTGATTAAACAAGTAGATCAAGTGGTATAACTTTTATCCGGAAATCGGTCGTTCACTGATTTCTGTTCCATCTGTTATACCATCTTCATAGCCCGTATCATAACAGTCTTTGAAGGCCTGCTTAAGCACCTGCTGCTGGTCCTGTGTAAATACAACATTTTCACGTTCAAGCTTTTGTACAACCTCTTTAAACAACTGTTGAAATTCCGGTTGAAAGACCAAGAGAAGCACCACCTTTCTGTTTCTTACTTTTTTCTTAAGAACGAATTTTTATACAAACATTATAGACAGAATAAAAAAAGAAACACTTCCCAAAATAGGACTGGAGGTGTTTCTTTTGGCTAAACATGAAAAAACACGTAACAAAGGGCAAAAGGCTCCGAGCGTAAATCCTCAAGGTCTTTCTGAAGATGTGGCCGATCAGCAGCCAAGATCACAGCTGGAGCAGCGTACTAAAAAGAAAAATACCAAAATTTAATCCTGCTCAGGACCCTAACGCAGAAAATAAATGCGCTAGGATAAAGAGTGCTATGTAAGAATGGATTTTAAATATTAAAAAAAGGGCTGTGCTGCCAGGTTAAAAAATTTGGCTCCAGCCCTTTTTATCATTCATTATTCACTTACGGTAAACTCTTCCTTTGGCATGTTGTGCATTCCTCTGGCCTGGGTATGGGCAATAATATTATAGGTACCTGACTCGCTAAACGTTTTTGTAATGGAATAGACACCGTCCCCCTTATGTTCTGCCTTGATTTTTTCATGATTTTCTTCAGCTGATCCTTTTTTCCAGATTTCAAATTTTACGTAGGTTGCATCCTCAACCTTTTCTTCACCTAATGTAACGGCAGCCTTCAGTGGCACTTCTTCATTAACCTGAATGGATGATGGCAACTGGAGGGAGACATCAATCATTTGAAGCTGTTCATCATCCGTCTTTGATTTTGTCCCTTTCTCTTCCTGTGTACCACAGCCGGTGAAGAATAATATAAGCAGGAAGAATGAAGAAAAGAGTATGATTTTTTTCATATGAATCACTCCTGGTTCCAACTTTACTTTTTTGTCTACCTTCATTGTATAACAGAAATGCTTTCATTTTGGAATGAGTAATCAATGAGGAGTGACAAAATCTTTACAATTCTGGTATATTTCAGGGTAAGAACAGCATAAAGTGAAACTTCCATCAGTGGTGGTTTTCTCTAATCCCCCACTTAGTCTTGTTTAGTTACCCTCAAGACTTGAAGTGGGGGTATTTCGGCCAGTTAATGCGTAATAAAATTGTCAAATCGTTAAACAGGAGGGCTTTTCATGCTGGATATTCTACTATGGTTTCTCGTCATTGGTTTATTTGTATTAAGCTTTATAGGGCTGATTTTTCCAATTATTCCTTCAGTTCTTGTGATTTGGGGCGGTTTTCTCGTTTATTATTTTGGAATTAACAATGAAACTCTTTCTTTTTATTTCTGGATCCCAATGATATTTCTTACGATTGTCCTGTTAGTGGCTGATATAATCGTTAACAGTCACTTTGTCAAGAAATACGGAGGGAGTAAATGGGGGGAAAGGTCCGCAGCCATAGCAGTTATTGTCGGATCCTTTATCATTCCGCCATTTGGGATTATTATCTTACCATTTATCACTGTTTTTCTCGTGGAAATGATTCAGGAGAAGTCTATGGAAAAATCATTAAAAGCTGCATTTGGGTCATTTCTAGGTTTTTTTGGCAGTACTGTTGCTAAAATCATTGTCCAATTCATGATGATTATCTGGTTTTTCCTTGATATTTTTATTAATTTATCATGAACTTACTCCACGGCTGGAAAAAGGTCGATGTTTATTGCTTAAGATTGTGATTTTGCCTGTTTTTCAGCCATATCCCCTACAATGGGAAGTTTCATTTGCTTTCCCTGATAGGCTTTCACCATTAAGATGATCCATAAGATTAATACCAATGGATAGAGAAGCAGACTAAGCATCCATCCAATTATTGGGATAAAAGCTAAAATCGTACTGATCACAAAAACGCCTAAGAAAGTGAAAATCGATTGCAGGGCATGAAACTTAACGAAGGGACTTTCTTTTTCTATGACCAGAAATATAATTCCTGTTACGATTCCGGCTAAATAGCACAGCAATCCAGCTACATTTAAATCCATTCCCGTTGATGACTTTTCTGTCTGTTGTTCATTTGGTTCATTGACGGACTCAGACATCATAATACCTCCTTGTGGTTTGTACATATGAACGTTTGATGAAACTAACAATCCCTCTTCAGAAACCATTCATCAGAAACGCTCATTTATCAAAATAATCGTAACAATATTATGATTGTTTTGGTATTATACAAAAGTATAAATTTCCCCCTTTGTATAATTACGGTTGTTTTTCGAATAATAACTGTATGAATGAACAAAATGGGGGTTTTTTTGTGAAACGAAATCATTCACCCAATAATATTGTTTTTTGGGCTTCTTCCTTTTTTATCACAATTTTAGTTATATGGGGAGCGGTATTGCCTGAGAGCTTTGCAGAGGTAGCCACTGCAATTTATGGTTTTACTACACGTGCATTTGGCTGGTTTTATCTAGTAACGGTATTGGGCATTGTATTTTTCTGTGTTTTTCTGGCTATCAGCCGATTTGGAAAAATCAGATTGGGCGGTGATGATAGTAAGCCTGACTATCCCTTCTTCACATGGATCGGGATGCTATTTAGTGCTGGTTTTGGTGTTGGACTTGTATTCTGGGGTGTAGCAGAACCGATGCAGCATTTTCTAATTACTCCAGTTGATACGGAGCCTCTTACAGCAGACGCAGCACGGGAGGCCATGCGATATGCTTTTTTTAACTGGGGGATTCACCAGTGGTCTGTGTTTACCATCGTAGGGTTGGCTTTAGCCTATTTTCAATATAGAAAAAAGACAACCGGTTTAATCAGCTCAACATTAAATCCAATTATCGGTGAAGAGAGGAAAAGTGGAATCAGGATTCCTGTAGATACACTTGCTGTAATTGCAACTGTTATGGGGGTTGCAACTTCTCTTGGTATGGGAATTATGCAAATAAACGGAGGACTAAATTATGTTTTTCAGTGGCCAAGTGGAACAACAACACAGCTGATCATCACTGCTGTCTTGCTTGTGCTGTACCTGTTTTCCTCCACAACAGGGCTGGATAAAGGGATTAAATTTCTTAGTAATTTAAATTTAAGTCTTGCCCTGCTATTAATGCTATTCTTTTTATTTTTGGGACCGACTGTGTTCATTTTAAATTCACTAACCCTTGGGATCGGGGATTATCTCCAGCATTTTTTAGGTATGAGCCTGCGTCTTACTCCTTATGAAGGTGGAACATGGGTTCAGGACTGGACCATCTTTTACTGGGCATGGGTGATTGCCTGGTCACCTTTTGTTGGATCCTTTATTGCCAGGGTTTCTAAAGGGCGAACAATAAGAGAGTTTATTTTAGGAGTTCTAATTGTTCCACCTGTGCTGGCTATGGTGTGGATGTCTGTTTTTGGCGGTTCCGCGTTAAACCTTGATTTATTTCATGGTACAAACATTGCCCAGGCTGTGAATCAGGATGTAACAAGTGCGTTGTTTGCGACATTTGACCATTTCCCATTTACAATGCTGTTATCCGTGCTGGCTATTCTATTAATCTTTACTTTTTTAATCACGTCAGCTGATTCCGCTACATTCGTATTAGGCATTATGACCACAAATGGAGACTTAAATCCTTCTATGCTTGTTAAAATCATTTGGGGTATACTTCAGGCAGCTATTGCAGCAGTATTGATTATCAGCAGTGGATTACAAGGACTGCAAACGGCTTCACTTATCTCGGCACTTCCTTTTGCAGTCATTTTAATTATGATGTGCTATTCGTTATTTAAAGCTTTAAGCAGGGAGCCAAGGCAAAAAAGAAAAAGAGAGCCCAGACCTAACAGGAAACGAAAGAAAAAAGAAACGGAATTGCCGTCTGAATCATAAATTCTGACTTTCCATTTATATGCAAACCAATTATGCTACAATAAGGGAGAGGAGTAAAACAGGCATAGTAAGAAAGGGAGTATAAATATCATGACTGATAAAGTTGTACAATACTTACAGGATAACCGGGAAGCTTTGCTTAATCGTTTGTATGAATTCTTGTCCATACCAAGTGTCAGTACCGATTCTGAACATAAGGAAGATGTTAAAAAGGGCGCTCAATTCGTTGCGGATTACTTAACCGAAATTGGATTTGACAAGGTAGAAGTGATTGATACGGAAAAACATCCATTGGTATTTGGTGAATGGATGAAGGCAGAGGGAGCCCCAACTGCTTTATTTTATGGCCATTATGATGTCCAGCCTGCCGATCCATATGAGGAATGGAAAAGTGAGCCATTTAAACCGGAAGTAAGAAATGACCGTATCTATGCCCGGGGTTCAAGTGACGATAAAGGGCAGGTTTTTATGCACTTAGCTGTGTTCGAAGCCTTTATGAATACAACAGGTGAGCTTCCTCTTAATGTAAAAGTATGCATTGAGGGGGAAGAGGAAATTGGAAGTGAAAACTTAACTCAAATTTTAAAAGAGCAGAAAGACAAGTTTGCCGCTGATTTTTCCGTTATTTCTGATTCAGGAATGGTTGAACAGGGTCAGCCTACGATTACATATGGATTAAAAGGGTTTACAGGTCTTGAATTTACATTAAATGGACCTTCCAGTGATTTACACTCAGGTATGTATGGCGGGGCCGTGCGTAATCCGGCGATGGCCATGGCCCACCTGCTTACATCTCTGAAAAATGAAGAAGAGGTTGTAACCGTAGACGGGTTTTATGATGGAGTTGAAGAGCTCTCAGCAGAGGAGAGAAAGCTTATTAAAGAAGTACCGGGAGAAGATTTTGAAACAAGTACGGGTGTACCGGAAACCACACCTGAAAAAGGCTTTACGGCAAAAGAACACACGATGGCACGTCCTACGATGGAAATCAACGGCCTTTACAGTGGATATCAGGGAGAAGGAACGAAAACCATCATTCCTTCTGCGGCTACTGCAAAAATTACCTGCCGCTTAGTACCTGGACAAGATCCGGATCGTATCCAGGATTTAATTGTGAACCATCTGGAAACTCACGTACCTGTAGGTGTAACGATTGATATAACAAGGGAGCCTTTATCTGCAAAGGCCTATAAGGTTGATCCTGATCATCCTCTTATACAAAAAGCAGCCGAGAGTTTTACAAAAGCCTTTGGGAAAGAAACAGTCTTTGTCCGGATGGGTGGTTCAATCCCTGTAGTTGAATTGATTGATCAGCTCTATAAACACCCTGTTGTATTACTGGGCTTTGGAACACCAGATGATGGACTTCATTCACCAAATGAGAGCTTCCCTCTTGAAAGCTTTGACAAAGGAATGGAAACCATCGTTTACTACTGGGAATCAGTAAGCAAATCCTAGGGAGCTCAAGGAAGTCTCGCTGTCGCTTTGTGCTGGAGCTGGACGTATAAAAGCTGACTTTGTGTCAGCTTTTTTCATGCCATACACTTAAATGATTTAATCATTATGTTAAAATAGGAATTAAACCATTTTACTGATGAGGAGAATGACTAATCATGCAAAATACTGGTTTAGTATTAGAAGGCGGAGGTATGAGAGGCGTTTTTACCGGTGGTGTTTTACATTATCTGATGGAAAAAGAGGTTTACCTTCCATATGTCATTGGCGTTTCAGCCGGTGCGTGTAATGGAAGTTCATACTTAGCCAGACAAATTGATCGTAATCGGACCGTTAACATTGATTATATTACCCATCCCGAATATATATCGTATAAGCGATTTTTAAAACAGGGAGAGCTATTTGGAATGGACTTTATTTTTGATCAGCTGCCCAATCAATTGGTCCCATTCGACTATGAAGCCTTTAATCAGGCATCCGAAGAATTTGTTGTCGGCACCACGGACTGTCAGACTGGCGAGCCTGTTTATTTTGATAAATCTAATTATAAACATGATATGCTGACTTTGCTGCGTGCTTCAAGTTCCTTACCATTTATGGCTCCGGAAATTGAATTTGAAGGCCGGTACTTATTAGATGGCGGAATTGCTGACCCGATACCGATTAAAAAAGCGGAGCAGGACGGATACAGTAAAAACGTTGTCGTTCTTACCAGAAATAAAGGATATCGAAAGAGTAAAGCAAAATACAAATGGCTGCTGAAGAAAAAATACGGTCATTATGAAGGGTTAATTGAAGCCGTGATGAACCGCCATGAAAAATATAATCAGACTATTGACTATTTAGAGGAGCAGGAAGAGAAGGGGAATGTATTGATCATTCGGCCAAAAGAAAAGCTGGATGTTGGGCGAGTTGAAAAAAATCCTGTCAAACTGCAGAGATTATATGATCAGGGGTATGAACAGGCAAAATTGGATTTTGAACGTATACAAACCTTTATTTCTTCAGCACATGCTATAGAAGTATAATATTTTTAGGAAAAAAACAGGTTTATGGTCTGTTCCTTTTTAATCGGTACTCTTTTGGTTTACACTATGAGAAAGATATGACAGTTAAGTTTGAATGAAGGAGTTAATAAGAGCGATGAATATACCTGTTTTATATGAAGATAATCACCTTTTAATTGTGGAAAAGCCCGTTAATATCCCTGTTCAGTCTGATCAATCAAAGGATAAGGACCTGCTGAATATCTTAAAAGAAGACATTAAAATTCGATACCAAAAGCCCGGCAATGTCTATCTGGGCCTCGTTCACCGTCTGGATCGACCGGTAGGTGGTGTTATGGTTTTTGCAAAAACCTCAAAAGCTGCGTCAAGACTCTCGGATATGATTCGCAGAAAAGTGCTGAAAAGAACCTATCTTGCTGTGGTTCGTGGTCTGCCTTATCAGCAAAATGGAGTGTTAGAGCACTATTTGTATAAAGACAGACGTCAAAATAAAGTTTTTTCTGTTTCGTCCAATCATAACCAGGCGAAAAAAGCTGTTCTTAACTACAGTGTACTTCAACAATCAGAACAGGAGAATCTGAGTCTGTTATCGATTCAGCTGCAGACAGGGCGCTCTCATCAAATCAGGGTACAGCTGTCGGAAACAGGTTACCCTCTGTATGGTGATCAGAAATATGGACAGTTTGTCAATAAGCCGGGGCAGCAAATTGCACTCTGGTCAAACATGCTTCATTTACCCCATCCAACACGTGAGGATGATGTTCATGTTGAATGCAGCCCCCCAAAAGAATTTCCTTGGAGTTTATTCCAGAATTCATGATAAAAGATGAGATAGAAACGGACTTCTTAATAGGACAAGGGGTGATAACCAAGTGATTTATTACGCCAATCCTGGACAAGTCAGCTATGGAGAAACATTGGGAATTCTTATGCTTGATTCCTATGCTCCCTTTATACCTGGTGATATAGGAAATGCCCATACGTTTCCCTTTCCGGTGAGGTATGAAACAGTAAATGGACTAAAATCGAATAATATGGTTGAGTCTGATGATAAGTTTTATTACCCGTTTCTTGAGGCTGCACGTAATCTTGTGCAAAATGGAGTGAAAGCCATTACCGGTGACTGCGGGTATATGGCTATTTTTCAAAAGCGTCTATCAAGAGATTTAAAGGTACCGGTTTTTCTGTCCAGCCTGCTTCAATTTCACTTCCTGAAACATCTTATTCAAGAAGATGAAAAAATAGGAGTTATAACAGCAGATTCAAATTTATTGGATCAAAATCTGCTATCAAGTATAGACATCCATTCGATGGAGGATCCAATCGTAATCAAAGGCCTGGAAAATGAGCCGAATTTCCGCAGCTTTGCTATCGACGAATGGGGGATTTTAGATACGGAAAAAGTTCAGGTTGAGGTAGTAACAGCCGCAAAACAATTATGTGCTGATTACCCTGATATTAAAATGTTTTTGCTGGAATGCAGTATGCTTCCTCCTTATGCTAAAGCTGTACAGGATGAAGTGAATTTGCCTGTGTTTGATTACACCAGTATGATCAATTATGTCTATTCTGCATTTACACGTAAACCTTTTGATGAAGGCCACTAAAATCCATTGTTCTCAAACATTACCAGTCAATAAATTTACAAAAAGAGCATAATAAAATCCAATCCTCCATAAGGCTAAGGGTGCAAGACGATAAATTTCTCAAGGAGGTCATTAGAATAATGGCACAACAAAACCGCAGCAATAATTCCAATCAACTAGTGGTACCTGGAGTTGAAAATGCTTTAAACCAAATGAAAACTGAAATTGCACAGGAATTTGGAGTACAGTTAGGAGCAGATTCAACATCTCGTTCTAATGGTTCCGTAGGTGGAGAAATTACAAAGCGCCTTGTAACTCAAGCACAACAAACCATGAACAAATAAATACTGATGGACTTGAAATAAAAAAAAGCTCCCTTTCTCAGGGGGCTTTTTTAATGATATTCCTAAAGAAATTCCTGAAATGCTCCCTGTTTTCTTCCGTAAAGGCTTTAGGTCCTTTCGTTTTAAATCCGGCTTTTCTGGCTTTTGCATTTGCATGACGCATGGTCAGCATTTGATCAATATTATCTTGGGTAAATTGAAATCCTTTATGATGAAGAACGATACAACCTTTTCCCAATGCCAGAGATGCCAGGCCATAATCCTGTGTCACTACAATATCTCCAGATTGAGCCAGCTTCATAATACGGTAATCGGCAGAATCTGCACCAGCATCCACATACACGGTTTCAACATGGGGTTCTTCAATCTGATTTGAAAAATGTGAAAAACTCATAACGAACACAACACGAATATTCAGTGGTTTTGTCTCTGCAATAATGATATCCTTGACTGGGCTTGCATCTGCATCCACGTAGACTTTCATCCAATCCTCCTAAAAAATGGGTGTTGAGATATAAATAAAAATAATTCCGAGTTTACGTGTGATAATAATTGCAGATACATAAATTGTCAATGTTTATGGGTTAAAAGGAGTGTTTTATATGAAAGATAAAGCAGGAACCATTCAGTCATTAAGAGTGAAAGAAAAGAAAGGGAGGATATGGATATTAACAGATGGGGTTTCTGATGTCACTATGGATGTCGAAAAATCCGCTGAAACCATCGATCCATCCGTACAACAGCTGGATGTCTTTCTGTATCAGGATAAAAAAAGGGAGGTAGTAGCATCAGCTGTAATTCCAACTGTTCGGAGAGATCAATATGACTGGGCCGAAGTCGTCGATGTCATCCCGAATCTGGGTGTGTTTGTGGATATTGGAACGGACAAAGAAATCCTTGTATCCAAAGATGATTTACCTCTGTATGAATCGGTCTGGCCAATAGCAGGGGATTTCCTGTATGTCTGTTTAGATCTGGATAAAAGAAACCGTTTATTGGCGAAACCGGCAACAGAGGACATTTTCACAAGTGAGGACTTTTTGGATGCCGGAAACGATGTGCTTCATAAGTCTGTCAGTGGACGTATTTACAGAACCAGTAAAGAGGGAGGTGTAATGCTGACCGATGATGGATACCGGGGTTTTATCCACCATTCCGAGAGGAAAGAGGAACCCCGTCTCGGTCAAAGGGTACAAGGGAGGATCATTGATGTGAAGTCAGATGGCTCTGTAAATATTTCCTTGCGTCCATTGAAACAGAATAGTATTGCAGAGGATGCTGCGTCGCTTCTGGCTTATATGAATGCTAACGAAGGGATGATGCCATTTGATGACAAAAGTGATCCTGAGGAGATTCGTGCTACCTTTCATATAAGTAAAGCTGCATTCAAACGGGCTTTGGGCCATCTTATGAAGGAAAAAAAGGTGAAACAAAAGAATGGGAATACGTATACCGCGGATTGATATACTATAAAATGATTATGTAAACCTAAAACTGTATATAGGATAGAAATATAATAAGTTGGAAATCATGTCTGATTACAGGCAATATTTCCAGCTTTTTTATGTCGTATAAAAAGGAGGTTACATGTATGAATAAAAATATCCTTCGATTCATTTTCCTCGTTTTCGTACTGGCACTAGCTCTAATCGGCACGAACAGGAGTACATCTTCGCTTGAAGCACAGACGGATCAATTTTCCCGTCAGATTCATCAGCTTTTACAAAATGAGACTCACTTAGAGGGAGCAATAGCAGGAATAAGTATTCGCAATGCAAATACAGGAGAACTTCTTTATCAGCATAATGGCTCGAAATTACTCCGTCCTGCTTCGAATCTTAAGCTGCTGACAGCTGCTTCAGCCTTATCTATTTTGGGGCCGGAATACCGATTTTCCACAGAAGTTTTAACAGATGGACAGGTAAAAAATGGTGTATTAAAGGGAAATCTTTATATTAGAGGAAAAGGAGACCCCACATTAATGGAAAAGGATCTCGCAAATTTTGCTGAACAGCTGAAGGCAAAAGGCATACATAAAATTAAAGGTAAACTGGTAGGGGATGATACCTGGTATGATGATAAGCATTACTCACAGGACCTTCCCTGGACAGATGAGGATACGTATTATGGAGCGCAGGTATCTGCCTTATCGATTTCACCTGACCGGGAATATGATGCGGGGACAATTATAGCCAATATAACTCCTGCAAATCAGGTTGGGAAGAGAACAAAAGTTACGTTAACACCTGAAACTAATTATGTTTCCATCAATAATCAGCTTGAAACCGTCTCTGCCAAAGAAGGAAAAGACATTGAGGTTAATCGAAAACACGGGACAAACCATATTACAATCTCAGGGCAAATTCCACTCGATTCAGCAGCTGAAAAAGAATGGATAGCCGTTTGGGATCCAGCCAAATATGTGTTGCATTTGTTTGAAAAGAATCTCAAGGCTCAGGGAATTACCGTTTCAAAAAGTTCTTTAGGAAAAGCCTCTTCCTCAGCCCAAACCCTTTTGACCAAGGATTCAATTCCCCTGTCAGAGCTTTTTATTCCTTTTATGAAGTTAAGTAACAATGGTCATGCTGAAATTCTCGTTAAAGAATTAGGGAGAATTAAAAAGGGAAAAGGGAGCTGGAAACATGGACTTAGTATCTTGAAGAAGGATTTACGAAAATATAATCTCGATACGGAATCCATGGTTTTACGTGATGGGTCAGGTCTATCCCATATCAATTTAGTTACACCGAATCAAATCTCCAAGCTGTTATTTCGTATTCAAGAGGAAAGCTGGTTCTCTATATATAAAAATTCCCTTCCAATTGCTGGTTCCGACGATCGAATGGAGGGTGGCACACTGCGTTATCGTATGAAGACACCACCCTTACTCGGACAGGTTCAGGCAAAAACCGGAACAATCTCAACCGTTAGTTCATTGTCTGGTTATGCGGAAACCATTAATGGAAATACAGTGACTTTCTCCATCATATTAAACAATATGAAGAGTGAAGAGTATGGCAAGTCTATTGAGGATCAAATTGTCAGTTTTATTGCCAGACTATTATAATATTTCCCGGGCAAGCGCAAAGAGTGACAATAAGTGCTATACAATGACAGAAAATTCGGTTTATTCCCGCAGGTTTCGGCATAACTTGTTATCATCTCCACTTCTTTTAGGTGAATATTCACCAGGTATCAAACCATCCTAACAATAAGAAAGAAGTGTTAGGAGGAATAAAGATGGATCAATCTTTATCTTATTTACAGGAAGTTTTATCAAACTACACAGAGGAAATTGATGCTGTCAGGGATATTGATAACAAAATCGCAACAAATCACTATTCGTCGGAGAATCTTTTTTCAAGAGATCTGGATGAAGAGGAAAGTCGCTTACTAAGGGAGATTCTGTTAAAGGAAATTCATCATGCTAATGAATCAGGTGATCATGAACGCGGGTATCAATTACATGAAGTGTATGAACTTCTTTATTAGTTGCCAAGGACTGTGTTTCCTCATACAAGGGAAAGGCAGTCCTTTTCCTTTCAATCATCCCTTTACATAATTCATAAGTCTTTGTAGGATAATAATCCTTAAAAGTCTCGATATGGAGGGTACCAGATGGAAAATGAAAAACATATTGGGTTAACAGCCTCGGAAATTTCACCATTATGGGCCCAATATTTAAATGACAGTGCAAGTATTTGTATGCTGTCCTATTTTTTAAAAAACATAGAGGACGAAGAAATTAAATCGATTACCTCACACGCTCTGGAATTGTCTCAAGGTCACATTGAAAAAATTACAGAGATTTTTCAGGCGGAAAATTATGCAATTCCAGTTGGGTTTAAACTGGACGAGGATGTCGATTTAAAAGCTCCAAAACTTTATTCAGATGTTTATGTTTTAAATTATCTGAATCATATGGCTATCATTGGTCAGACCAATTACTCCGGTGCTGTCGCAGGATCGGTTCGACAGGATATAACCGATTACTATATAGAATGCATGTACGAAACCATGCATTTATATAAAATCTCTAAGGATTTATTGTTAAAAAAGGGCTTATATCAGAGGTCAGCTAAACTTCCAAAGCTTGAGGAAATTGATTATGTTGAGAAGCAGGGGTTTATCCTGGATATCATTGGTGAAAAGCGATCTCTTCTTGCCAGCGAAATTTCCAGTTTATATTCCAACTTGAAAAGAAATGCTCTTGGAGTTGTGACTTTGACAGGCTTTAGTCAGGTTGCACAGTCTAAGGAAGTAAAGAAGTTTCTTTTAAAAGGAATCGAGATTGGTAAAAAGCATACTAAGGTATTTGGGGGGAAACTGGAAAAAGAAAATCTTCCTGTACCTATGTCAATTTCATCGGAAGTAACAACAAGTACTTCCTTTACTTTTTCTGATAAGCTAATCATGTTTTTTACTTCAGCATTAATTGGCTTAAGTATAGGTTACTATGGTACAGCAATGTCTCAAAGTCCAAGAGTTGATTTAGGTGTAATGTATAACCGATTATCCCTTGAAGTCCAAAAATATTCTGAAGATGGGTCAAATATTTTAATCAAAAACCGATGGATGGAACAACCACCAATGACTGCCGATCGTGGAGAACTTGCCAACAAGAACAGCAATGGGTAATGATGAAAATGGAACGGAACCCCTGACGTTCCATTTTTTGTGTTATAAAATAGCGGTTTTATGGATCAAAAAATAGGAAGGGCCACGTCCGGTGGTTATGCCTTTGTTCATGAAAAATCCCAACATTCCCAAAATTATACACAATTTATGTTGCCAGCAACGGTAAAAAACAGCATAATAGAAATTATAGTAGATATTGCAAGGAGGCTGAACATGCAGGAACACATTGAAGAGCTCCATCAGATTTGTGCCCGTCATCCCTTTGAAGAAAAAATACTCATTGTTGATTCGCATTCAGTTGGAGAACAAATCTATCAGTCATTTCTGAAGAATGGTTATCGTTCTATCCATTTAAAAATCAAAACGGTAAAGGATATGACACAGGATATCATAGCGATTTATGGGAATCCATCGTTTTCGCTACTGGAACCAGTACTGGGTCAGCACCTTATCTATTATTTATTAAAAGAACTACAGGAAAGCCGGAGTTTAACCTATTTTAGCGGAATGGAAGTAACCCCTTCTTTTAGTCAAAGCATTTATCAGATGATAGAAGAGCTTCGTATGGCCGGCTATACAAGTGAAAACCTGCCTGCGCATGCATTCATTTCGTCGGAAAAGGCTGAAGATATGAGAAAAATTTTTATTCAATTTGAACAGTTAATCGCTGTTCATCATTTGCAGGATTTAGCAGGCTTATATCAACAGGCAATTCAAGTTGTGAGACAGACTTCAAATTCTATCTATATTCTTCAATCTCATTTACATTTATCTGATATAGAACTCACCTTTCTTAAAAAAATACTCCCGGAACATTATTATAAGCTGCCACTGCCGGAAGTTCTTGGTGTTTCTCCTCCTGAACATTATAATCTTAGAAGCATCAATTGGGGAAGACCAGGTCCTTTTAGTTACTTGTATAAGCTGGATGAGGCCGAGGATCAAGCAGACCTATCTATCTTTACCGCGAAAACAGAGGAAACCGAACTCAAACAAATCCTCGCTCAAATCAAACAGCAAACCCTACGTTTAGATTCCTGTATTTTATTTTATACCCGACCGGAACCGTATGTAACGATTCTGTACCAATTAGCTGAACAGCATCAATTGCCGGTCACTTTTGGAGAAGGATTGCCTTTATCATTAAGTCGACCAGGCAGGCTGGTTCGCGGACTGCTGCAATGGATGGATGAACGATACAGTACACGTTTCTTTATCCACCTTCTCAATGAAGGATTAATTGCCTTGCCAGAGAATGCACCGTCAAATGTGCGTCTTATTAACCTTTTGCGGGAAGCAGAAATTGGGTGGGGACCGAAAAGGTATAAGCATCAACTTGACAAACTGCTTAAGAAGTACGAGTACAGGCAATGGTATGCTGACAGCACAAATGACAAGGAAGCTATCCAAAGGAAGCTTCAGGATATCGCCTGGTTAAAAGATTGGTTTGACCGTCTATTTAAACAGTTGCCGCCTATGGAATCTGTCATCCGTGAAAAAGAATTCCTTACGTCCTTTCATTTTTTCCTGAAAAACTTCGCAAATTCCGTTTCAGCTATTGATCAATCAGCTCAGCAAGCCATACTTGAGACCTTAAACAGCATCATTCCGTATGCAGTCGAAGCGTTACCCAAATATGACCTTTTTGAAAAGCTGTATAACAGTCTGGATTCTATCCGTGTACGCAAATCAGGGCCTAAACCCGGTTATTTGCACATTGATGCCTATCATAGGGGGATTTATCATAGCAGAAAACATCTTTTTATCGTCGGGGCAGATAACCGTTCGTTTCCTGGTTCATCCGGTCAGGACCCGCTTCTGCTTGACCAGGAACGAAAGAAGCTTAGTAACAACCTGGAGCTTATGAAGAACAAAGGGGAGGAACATCAATATGTCATGCTGCAGCTATTGGCTTTGTCGCAGGGCCCTGTAACCATTAGCTATTGCAGTTTTAATATGAGTGAAAACCGATCTGTGAATCCTTCCTATTTGTTTTTACAGTGCTATCGTATGGTAACGGGGAACCATCACGCGGAGTTTAAGGAATTAAAAGATTTACCAGCCCGGGTAATACCTGAACAACCCTTTATGGATAAAGACTTCTGGCTTCTCTATATGACAAAAAAGGAAGTTTATCACCCGAATCAGCAATTATTGGATCATTATGTGAATTTACAGTACGGTCTGCAGGCAGATTATTCACGTAACACACATGCATTCACCGAATATGATGGACGGATTGATATCGACACGCGTGAATACGATCCCCGTTTAAATTCGAACCGTACCGTGACCGCAGGAAAGCTTGAGAAACTGGCAGGATGCTCTTATGCCTACTTTCTTGAAGAAATATTGCAGGTAAAACCGATCGAGGAGCAAATCTATCATTCTTTTGCATGGCTCGATCCTGCAACTAGAGGAACGTTACTTCATCGCATTTTTGAGTCTTTTTACCAGAAACAGAAGGAGAAAAAACAAAAGCCATCTTACGCCTTACATAAAGAAGACTTACACACGATTGCCTGGCAATTGATTGAAGAGCAAAAACAGGTTCAATCCCCTCCAAACGAACGGGTTTTTCAGCGGGAAGTACAGGATATTCTGGAAGCCTGTGATATTTTCCTTAAGGAGGAAGAGAATTTTGCTATAGACCATGATGCTTTATATTTCGAATATGCCTTTGGTATCGGTGAATATGAGCCTGCAGTGATTACACTCCCATCAAAGGCTAAAATTCATATATCCGGAAAGATTGACCGTGTAGACAGAGGCAAGGACGGCAACTACCATATTATTGACTATAAGACCGGAAGCACGTATAACTATAAGGACTATGAAAGATTTAAGGGGGGACGCCAGCTTCAGCATTTTATTTATGCTTTAGCGATTGAACAGCATTTGAAATTGGAATCAGGTGCTGTGAAAGAAAGTTCCTACTTCTTTCCAACATCAAAAGGACAGGGAAGAAGGTTCAGCCGAAAACAGGATGCTTCACAGAGAGAAAATGGGTTACATCTATTGGAAACCTTAACCGATGTGATTAAAAGTGGGCATTTTTCCATGACAGACGATCCTGCCGATTGTCATTTTTGTCAGCTTAAATCGGTTTGCAGGAGAAGCTTCTATGACCCTGAAATATTGGAGGCAAAACAAATGGATCCTGATGCGGATGGAATCAGGAAATTCTTGGGGGTGCGCAATTATGAGTAAGAAAATTATGGATCAGGAGGCCCGTACAAAAATTGAGAAGGAGCTTACCACTAATTTTCTGATTGAAGCAGGTGCCGGTTCCGGAAAAACAACCAGTCTTGTAAGCCGTATGGTTAATCTTATCTACACAGAAACCTGTAAAGTCCATGAACTCGCAGCGATTACCTTTACGAAAAAAGCAGCTGATGAATTAAAGGTACGCTTTCAAAGTGAAATTGAGAAAGCCTGGACATCCGAACAGGATCCAGAAAAACGGGAATGCCTCGGGGAAGCACTACAGAAAATGGATCAATGCTTTTTAGGTACTGTCCACTCTTTTTGTGCAAAACTTTTAAGAGAACGTCCGATTGAAGCTAAACTGGATATTGATTTTAAGGAATTGGAAGAAAGTCAGGATCTTGAACTATTAGAAGAGTCATGGGATAGTTTCTTACAAACGATTCAGGAGAAAGAACCTCAAATCATTGATCAATTATTGGAATTAGGGGTTCCTGTCGAGGAACAATTTGAAAATCTAAAAATGATGAAGGATTTTCAAGATGTTCAGTGGATGACTGAAAGAAGACCAAAGCCGGAATTACAGGAGACATTTGAAGCATTAAAGATGGTGTTAAAGGAAGCAGGACGAGCACTCCCTGAAATGGAGCCTCAAAAAGGGTATGACAAGCTGCAGTCTGCTATTACAGTGGCCTTACGGAAAATGAGGCACATGAATCATAAACAGGACAAAGATATCATTGACGTTTTTGAACAATTTGATAAAAATCTGAAGCCAACCTATAACCGCTGGATGTACAAAGAGGATGCTGAATACTTTTATGATAAAATTCGGGCTCTGGCAGAAATGAAAATTGTACCATTATTAAAGCAATGGAGGGAATATATCCATTCTGATGTCATTTCCTTTTTGCGTCAGGCCTTAAATGAGTATGAGAGTCTTAAAGATGAACGTTCATTGCTCAACTTTCAGGATTTATTGCTGACAGCCCGAAGTCTATTAAGAGACAATGCAGAGGTAAGAAACTATTTTCAGCAAAAATACCACTCTCTTTTAGTGGACGAATTTCAGGATACGGATCCTGTTCAAGCTGAGATTATGTTTTACCTTACTAGTGTGAACACAAATGAGACACAATGGACAAAATGTAAGCCACTACCAGGATCCCTGTTTGTAGTGGGAGATCCAAAACAGGCGATTTACCGGTTTCGCCGGGCTGACATGGATACCTATAACCGTGTGAAACAATTAATGGTTGAACACGGAGGTGAGGTTCTTCAGCTTACCATGAATTTTCGTACTTTAGATAGTATAACTGAAAACCTGAATGAGGTATTTGAGCAGCAGCTTCCTGAAACAGAAACGGCATACCAGGCGGCTTATCTCCCATTAAATGCGTATCATAAGGATAAACAAACGGCCTTTTCAGGAATAAAATCATTAATGGTACCAGCTGAATTTACAAGGAAGGATGATGTTATTAAAAAGGATGCAGAAAATATCGCTCGAACCATTCAACAGTTACGTAAAGAAGAGGGTTTTACACCCAGTGATTTTATGGTTCTTACCCGCTATAACGATAGTGTTGGTCATTATGCCAAAATTCTGGAGGAGCACAATATGCCAGTAAGTGTAAGCGGTGAAATGGCCATAGGTGATATGATTGAGTTTCAGGAACTGAAAATTTTACTCAGCACATTTACTGACCCTTCAGATCCTGTCCTGTTTACAGCAGCTCTCAGGGGTGTATTCTTTGGGATTAGCGATAATGAATTGTATCAGTGGAAACGGAATGGAGGAAGGTTCTCCATTTATTCACCGATTCCGGATCAGCTTAATAAAAGAACCGTGGAAAAATTCACAACTGCTTTGACTCGATTAAGAACCTATCACAAATGGGTTCGGATTTTATCCCCAACGACAGCAATAGAGAGGATCATGGAGGATGCCGGCTTTTATCCGCTTTTGCTGTTAAATAATCACGGGAAGCGAGCGTTTAAAAGTCTGCTTCAGATTCTGGATGCTCTTCGAAAAACGGAAGCAGAAGGATTTTCTGATTATCGCGATGTTTTTACTTTATTGGCAGACATGGTGGATGAGAAAACGGTAGTTGTAAACATGGAGGAGGAAACAGATGCTATTCGGGTGATGAATGTACATAAATCGAAAGGATTGGAAGCCCCCATTGTTTTTCTGGCTCATCCATGGAAGCAGGTAAACCCTGAATCTTCTATAAAGCAGCACATTAAACGGGATGATACTTCATCCAAAGGATATTTTTCCTTCTATAAGAACATCAGCAGGTTTCATAAAAAGCCAGTGGCTATGCCTTTTCAATGGAATGAGATTAAGCAGGAAGAGCTGCACTACTTAACAGAAGAGGAAAAACGTATACTGTATGTGGCTGCTACCCGGGCGGAAAAAGCCTTAATTATTAGTGGAAGTGAAAAGAACAATAGGAAAAATCCCTGGAAAACACTCTTAGAAGTACCCTTAATTGAAAATTTGAAAGGATTCACAGAGCAGTCAGAGCAAAACGAGACTGCGATAAGGATGATTACAGAAGAGGAATATCCTCATAATCATACTGAAAACCAATATAACTGGATGAAACAAGCAGAAAAACCATCCTATGAATCCTTCAGTCCAACCGCAAATAAAGATTATCAGTCAGTTTTACAGATTGATCGGGAAGCAGGAGGCGGCAAAGAGTGGGGAACCATAATTCACACGGTTTTAGAACACCTGGTTAATGAAAAGCCGATTGAGCTGCTGATTGAACATTTACTTGCTGCGTATAACTTCTCAAAAGAAAAAGAAACAGAGGTATATGATTATATTAATCAATTCAAGCAATCAAAGATATGGTCCGAACTTCAGCACGCAGAAACGATTCTTACTGAGGTGCCGATTGGTCTGCGTGCGGAGAGAGGAAGTGAGCTCTATTCATTAATTGCAGACAATCATGAAGTTGAAGCCTTCCATGTGAAAGGGATCATAGATTTAGTATATAAAGTCAACCACAGATGGAAAATTATTGATTATAAAACCGATCGAGTAAAAAGAAGGGAAGATAAAAAGAGACTGGAAGAGTATTACCAGTCTCAGCTGGAGATTTATCAATCTGCCTGGGAGCAATTGACGGGAGAACGTGCAGATACGCAAATTTGGGGTCTGTTTTTTTATTCGACTTAAGGAACGTTGTAAGAATCTTTTTCCTGGATGAGTCATCCTTTATGGACTGGCCTAATACGTCAACGCTAATGTGGTTGTTTTTCTACGCGCTTATCCGATAAATGGGTTTTCGTTTTATACTCTCCGTGAAGAGTACAACGGTATGTGTGAACAGTAATTGTTCGGTAAACATGGTAATCATGATAATGATAACTGACAAATGTCTGCACTTTCTTTTGGAAGCTGTCAACCAAATGCTCTTTTGAATACGTATGTACTTTTTCCCAATCATGTGTAATTCCCTTTGGCTGATCATCTTCCTTTGCTGAAGCTAACTCAGGGTTTATCATGATACCGGTAATAAGTCCAAGAGTCATTAGCCATTTTTTCATTTCGATTCACCTTCCCGAAAAAGGATTTCTTGCAGACTTTATTTTTAGTCTATCCTGATCGGGAAGGATTTATAAGATTTACTTATTATTCAACGGTCAGGCTTTTAGCCAGGTTTCTGGGACGGTCCACATTATACCCTCTAACAGTTCCTGAATAATAGGCAAGGAGCTGGAGAGGTA
This sequence comes from Salinibacillus aidingensis, assembly GCF_039522525.1. Lineage (GTDB taxonomy): Bacteria > Bacillota > Bacilli > Bacillales > Alkalibacillaceae > Salinibacillus > Salinibacillus aidingensis. The sequence goes on along the minus strand of NZ_BAAADO010000001.1, from coordinate 63,994 downwards.
TGGCAGCAACAATGGGCATTATCAACGGGTGTGTTTCGGGAATATACATGATTTCGTCAACGACATCAGTCAGCGCATCGTCCCCGACATTCGTAATTCCAACAACATAGCCATCCCTTGTTTTCAGCTCACGAATATTACTCACCATTTTATCCTTCAAATGGGGCTGTGTGGCGAGAGCAATAACTGGTACTCCAGGGGTAATCAGCGCCATCGTTCCATGCTTCACCTCACCAGCAGCATAGGCGTTGGCATGAAGGTAAGCTACCTCCTGTAATTTTAATGCTCCTTCTAATGCGAGTACATAATCCAGGCCGCGTCCTATTAAAAATAAATTTGTCTGATCATTCGTGACTTGAGCAAAGGAATCGATGGCATCCTCAGTCATTACTAAGGTTTGCTTTACAATTTCAGGCAAAGTTTGAACAGCTTCTATTAATTCCTTTATAAAATTTGGACTAGGCTCCTCCGTCTTTTTACATAAATGAATGGCCAATAAACTTAAAACCGTAATTTGAGATGTATAGGCTTTCGTTGCAGCCACTGCCTGTTCGGGTCCTGCATTCATTGGAATGATGCAATCAGCCTGACGTGCAATATTACTGCGCTTGTTATTAGTTATCGCAATGGTTTTGGCTCCATTTGCTTTAGCCTCTTTAATCGCCGTGAGTGAATCCGCTGTTTCTCCGGATTGACTAACCACAATCACTAAATGTTGCTCACTTAATTTACCGTGCTCATATGTAAATTCCGAGGAGAGAGAAACCTCAACTGGAAATGATAATAATTTGTCCATAATACTCTTTCCAATGATTCCAGAATGATACGAGGTTCCATTTCCGATGATGTCGATTTTACGAAATTGTTGATAGGGATGCTCACGGAAAAATAATTCTGCCTCTGGTAAATACACCTGTTTGTTTTTAATTCTGTTATTTAACGTACTTTTTAAAGAAGAAGGCTGTTCAAGAATTTCCTTCAGCATAAAATGATCATAATCGTTTAACAGAATTTCCTCTTCGTCCCATTCAATGGCTACCTTATCAGGATGAACCTGTTTGCCATCAACGGTTTCTATAAAAATATCATCTCTTGTCAGGATGGCCATTTCATTATTTTTTATGGGATAGGTTTCTTTCGTATAGGAGAGTAAGGCGGAAATATCTGATGAAAGATAAGCCTGGGATTCGCCAAACCCGACTATCAAAGGATTTTCCTGAGAAATGCCGATAATCATATCCGGATGCAAAGCGGACATCATCACAAGTGCAAATGATCCTTTCAACATCGGCAATACCATCCGAACCGTTTCAACAAAATTACCTGTATTATATTTGGAAAGCAGATGAGGGATAACCTCTGAATCGGTATCTGTTTTAAAGGAATACCCTTCCGATAGCAGCTCCTTCTTTAAAACGTGGTAGTTTTCAATAATACCATTATGAACAACGAAAAATTGCTCATGTTCGTCGGTTAAAGGATGCGAGTTTTCCGCCGATGGATTTCCGTGTGAAGCCCACCGAGTGTGCCCAATACCCAGAGTACCGTTTTGCATAGTATCCAATTGTAATGATGCTTCCAAATCCTGAATTCTTCCCTTTTCTTTCCGAACCTCAATGTGATCGCCATTTGAAATCGCAAGGCCAGCCGAATCATAGCCTCGATATTCCAAATTCGTTAAACAATGAATCAAAATTTCCTGAGCCGAACGATTCCCAATATAACCAACAATACCACTCATAATTGATCACTCCATTAGCATATCTCACCCTTTATTATAGTAAAATTAAACAGAAAAGGATATCATTGTTTTTTCGTTTGGAAAATATTATAGTAAGCGTTTTATGTGACTATAATCACAAATTCTATTATAATAATGGTAAGTTCATTCAAAGGGAACAGTATTTTGCTGCAGAGTCGAAATTACAGAGCAGTTCCGGCTCAACTGGCAACAGGGGCAACAGTTCATGCTGTTCGCAAGTCCCTTACCATTTTTAAAGGAGAATGCTGGATATGAATAATCCAATGATGTTTAAGCATATGCCAAACTTTGTAAAAAAGGAACTGGAGGCTATTTCTGAAACCATTGAACCTTATATTAAAAAGCACTCCAAATATATAATCTTTGCCATACCACTCATGACGTTTGCGATTTTTAATTTACTATTCTATTTATTTACCGGCGGCTGGTATCTCAATATGCTGCCGACATTAGCCATTTATGCGCTCATGGCTGCCATTGGGCTGGCCCTTTACAAAGAATCCAAGCATGTAAAGAAACAAATAGAAACAATAAGCACAGAACAAATGATTAAAAGAATTAAAAAGAGTGAACATATGAACGACTACAGCAAGACAGAATATATTAAGTCAATAAAAGAACAGCCAAAGTATGGGTTTCAGTCTTTTATTAACTTTTTAAATGAAGAAAATCAGCGTAAACAAAGAATGTTTGGGAATTAATCAAAACCTGGGAGTTGAATCTCTCAGGTTTTTTTATAGACCATAGTCCCTTATAATAGATGTAAATGATGGAACAGGGAGGCGGTAACATGTATGCAGCAGGTCAAAAAGACATTCAGATGATGGATCAGTACACGATTGAGAAACTGGGATTACCTGGACCTGTGCTTATGGAAAATGCCGGTGCCATGGTAGCCGAAGAAGTGATGAAACATCTGCCTCATAAACAGTCAAAGGTGAATGTTCTTGCCGGAAGTGGAAATAATGGTGGAGATGGATTTGTGGCCGCCCGACGTTTGTATGACTCAGGGATCAATGTTCAATTATGTCTAATGGTAAATCCAGTTCGTATTAAAGGAGATGCAAAAACTCATTTTGATGTATACATAAACCGGGGGTTACCGTTCGTTGACTTCTCTGAAAAATCTCCGGATAAGCTGTCTTTGTTTCTTGAAGGAGCAGATGTGATTGTTGATGCTATACTCGGAACCGGTGTTCAAGGTCCGGTTCGAAAACCAATAGATGAGATGATAGCTACTGTTAATCAATATTCTAAAGAAAAAATGATCATCGCTGTTGATATTCCGTCGGGGATTGGAAGTGATAATGGAAGAGCAGAAAGTGTAGCTATTAAAGCAACAAAAACGATCACATTTGTTTTTCCGAAAAAGGGGTTTTTTCTTAATCAGGGTCCTGCGTACATAGGCGAATGGAAAACGGTGGATATTTCTGTTCCTGTTTCCAATGCGAAAAAGCTTGACTTACATCTTCCGTCTGTTATTACGAAAGATTTAGCGAAGACTTCCATCCCAGCACGAATGCCACAAGGTAATAAAGGTACTTTTGGTCACGTTCTCGTTATTGGTGGTTCCCGTCCATATATTGGTGCTCCCATGTTTACTGCAAAAACTGCTATACACACTGGAGCTGGTTTAGTTACTTTAGCCATCCCCGAAAGCCTGTATCCGATGGCAGCCTCGCAGAATCCGGAATCGCTTATGCTTCCATTACCAGATAGAGATGGTCATTTGGATGATAAGGCTCTTGATGTTTTAAGCAGAAAAATGGACCAATTTGACTGCATTGCTATCGGTCCTGGTTTAAGTCGTTTTCCTAATGGGGAAGAATGGATGTCTGCTTTTCTGCGCATGCTTCAGGATCAGCATTTAATTGTGGATGCAGATGGATTATATTTTCTGCAGCATGAACTGGATATTTTACCTCATCTTAATGGAAATGTTATTCTTACTCCTCATCCAGGGGAGATGGCCAGGCTTCTTGGTACAACCGTTAAAGAAGTCGAGGGAAATCGGATAGAAATCGCCCGGAACTTTGCCCATAAATATAAGGTATATTTATTGTTAAAAGGTCACCGGTCCGTTATTGCCACTCCTGATAAAGATATTTTTATTAACCCTGTTGGTCATGATGCGTTAAGTAAGGGAGGAAGCGGAGATGTACTGGCGGGACTAATTGCCTCGTTTTTAGCACAGAAGGCTGCTCCTCATAAGGCCTTAATCGCAGCGGTCTATTTACATGCAAAAGCAGGAGAATATCAAGCAGGAGAATGGTCACGTTATGGAGTTACTCCATTAGAACTTATTTTAGGAATCAAGAAGGAATTAAGGGCCCTTATAGAGTAATGATATTGAAACGCAAATATATTTCATCATGAATTCACCATAACAATATTATGTAAACATTGAAATTATTTCTTTTAGCTTTTCGGCAGTATTACGGAAACTGGTTCTCCAATCCATTACTTTCTAAGAGAAATGTATCCGGATAACCCATGGGAATAATCATCTCCATTGAAAAAGTAACCCTTATACAGTTCATCAGGGTTACTTTCACCTTTCTTATACATATATAGGGGACTAACTTGAAGGTTCTTCATTTTCATGCTTCCAGGTTGTCTCCTGTCCCGTTACAGGACATCTGGGGAAAGAATCGTTCTCATTTAGTTTTGCTATTTCACCTGATTGACAGATATATTCTCCCGTCAATGGAACACCTTGTCCGGTCCGATATTCCCGAGTTTCCTCAGCCATGAATAATACCACCTTTCTGCAGATTCCATCTATAGTTTGTATGATGCTTACGCTTTCTATTCTAAACTTGATATCATCCCAATTTTAAAATAACCTTAAGCAGTTTGGAGGGCCTTAGATGTATCAGGATGATGAACTAATTATACGTCCAATTGAACAAAGAGACTTACCACGGTTATGGAAGCTCATTTACAAAGAAGAAGATCCGCTATGGAAGCAGTGGGATGCTCCTTATTTTGAACTTGTTCCTGTTTCCTATGAAAGGTTTCTTGAAAGAAAAAATAAATGGATTGACCAGGAGGATCGCTGGGTGATCGAAGTAAATCATTCGATAATTGGAACTGTCAGCTATTATTGGGAACATAAAGCTTCATTATGGCTGGAAATGGGGATTGGCATTTATGATCCTGATTACTGGAGTGGAGGTTATGGAACAAAAGCACTTCGCTTATGGATAAATCATCTATTTAACACATTACCCTTGGAAAGAGTCGGCTTTACTACATGGTCAGGCAATGAACGAATGATGAGAGTTGGTGAAAAGCTCGGAATGAAACTTGAGGGGCGATTGAGAAGATGCCGATATTATAACGGAAAATTTTATGACTCCATACGTATGGGGCTGCTTCGTGAAGAATGGGAGACTCTCACTGATTTTTATAAGTGAATCTTGTGGGAAATTAGAATTTTTTCATTCATACGCGTAAAAAACGCCTGTGCCCTAATCAGACCAGGCGTTTATATTAATTTTTCCCAAAGCCAGTATGCACTTCACTGTTCAAAGCTGTCATTTGTTTCTATCCTTCATTTAAATCCATGCTCTTTACTTTAGATGCAGAAATGAAAGGGTTTAAAATGCCTTCAGGACTCGATAGTCGAAAAGTACCGTTATTAACAACATCAAGTTTAAGTTTCGGATGAAAGAAAACGGCCTGCTGTCGATTGATATAAGTTGGGTAAACATTACTATCAACTTCCTGATAAGTGGAATTCACTTCTCCCACAAAACTGATCATTGGAAGGCCGTTTACGCCACAGCCGCAATCATCTGTGTCATACCACAACAATAGATATGGATCCCCTTTTTTATTAAGTTCCTTCAATACCATTTCGGCTGATGGAGTTATCTTCAATTCCAAATTAATCTCTCCTTAGAGTTCCTGATAACTGTTGTCATTCTATTTTACTATATGATTATCCACGATGCAGTTTTTTTGTTTTGCTAAAATGTCAAGGTTTTCGAAGGCATGTCAGCCGTCAGAGCAGATTTGTGAAGGAACAGATGTAATCCAATGTCTGTACTTTCATGAAGTCCAGTGAAAAGACATAGAGGATTTATGCTACTAATAAAGAAGTTAATTACTGAGGGGGTGTGCTACTTGGACGGTGTAAACCTGCAAAAGGAAAATCAGAATCTTAAAGATGTAAATCGGGAACTGGATGCCATTATTGAGAACTCATATGATGGGATTTATATTACGGATAAAAATGGAGTTACGTTAAAAACAAATTCAGCCATCGAACGGATTACAGGTATTCCTAAAGAATATTACATTGGTAAAAATGTCAAAGACCTGATAAAGCGAGGCATATTGAAAAACTCCGTAACAAGAAAAGTAGTAGAAGAAAAGAGAACCGTATCCCTTGTTCAAAATAACTATGAAGGGAATGAAACCCTGTTAACTGGAACCCCTGTATTCAATGAAAATGGAGAGGTCGAAAAAGTAGTAACAAATATACGGGATCTCTCTGATCTGAATAAATTACAGATAGAATTACGAAAAGCAAATCAATTGAATACCCAATATAAAAAGGAATTGGAAAGATTAAAAAATAAACCAGATCAGGTAAAGGGAATTGTGACGAAAAGTAAGTCAATGAAACAAATTTATGATTCAGCCACTCGTATTGCCAATATTGATGCTACTGTTTTAATTCTGGGTGAAACAGGAGTCGGAAAAGATGTACTTGCACATTATATTTATACAAACAGTAATCGTTCACAAAAAGGGGATTTTATCAAAATAAATTGCGGGGCTATTCCTCCTGATTTATTGGAATCTGAATTGTTTGGGTATGAAGGTGGAGCATTTACAGGGGCCAGTCGTGATGGTAAACCAGGAATGTTTGAATTAGCCCATAAAGGCATTTTATTTTTAGATGAGATTGGAGAACTTCCACTATCTCTCCAGGTCAAGCTCCTTCGAGTATTGCAGGAAGGAGAAATCCAGCGAGTTGGCGGAACCAAGCCTAAAAAAATTGATGTACGAATTTTTGCAGCAACGAATAAGGATTTGCAGAAGATGGTGGAAGACAGCGATTTTCGTGAGGACTTATATTATCGTTTAAATGTCATCCCACTTGAAATTCCACCTCTCCGAAACAGACGGGAAGATATCCTGCCGCTTATTCAGCAGTTTTTAGATGAAGTAAATAATAAATACCAGTTGAATAAGGAGTTTGATTATGATCTGCAGGACTTCTTTTTATCTTATGAATGGCCGGGTAATATTCGGGAACTTTTTAATTTAATCGAACGGCTTGCTGTAACTTCACGTGAGGATATCATTAACATTGATAGCCTGCCTGAGGAATATCTGACAACGAATAAACTGACAGCCAATGTTATTGTTCCCTTAAAAGAAGCTGTAGAAATGGCAGAAAAGAAGGTTATTGCACTGGCAGCAGAAAAGTATACGAATACATACGAATTGGCAAAAGCTCTAAATACAAGTCAGCCAACGATCGTCAGGAAATTAAAAAAATATAATATCCACTTAAAATGAAGGCCCGGAAAAGGGTCTTTTTTCTTTGATTCAAACATGAATTTTTGATTCAAACATGAATCCCCTGTCTTTGCTAATTTTCTTCTTCAATAATTCAAAAATGAATGATTATTTATCATCTTTAAAATAAAAAGGAAATACAAAGAATATCTTAAAATTTTTTGAATCCTTTTTAATCTTGATATAACAGCAGGGTTTAGCAAGAATGAACTTGCTCATCTCCTTGTTTTGATAATTATGGCACGATTTTTGCATCTAAATTAAGTGAACAAAACTTTATTTAGTCAGATAAGAAGCAGAGGAGTTGTGTATAAACCGTGAATACCTTTGAATTGTTTCAATTAAAAGGAAAAGTCGCATTAATTACAGGTGGTGGAAGAGGATTAGGGAAACAAATTGCAGAAGCACTTTCAGACGCAGGATGTTCGATTGCTGTCTGCTCCAGAAAGCGGGAAAACTGCGAAGAGACAGCAGATGAGTTACTAAAGAAAGGGGTTCAAGCTAAAGCTTACGAGTGTGATGTAACCAATGAAGAATCCGTCAATCAAACAGTTGCAGCGGTTGTAGAAGATTTTGGAGGCATTGATATCCTGGTCAATAATAGTGGAACTACATGGGGAGAAGATGTGGAAAACATGCCACTGGAAGCCTGGGAAAAAGTGATCAAGGTCAATGTTACAGGTACTTTTCTCATGTCAAAAGCTGCAGGTAAGCATATGATTGAACAAAAATCCGGCAAGATTATTAACATCGCTTCAGCTGCAGGTATAAAAGCGGAGCCACCTGAAGTACTGAATACTATTGGGTATAGTACAAGTAAAGCAGGAGTTATTCATTTTACAAAAGACTTAGCTAGAAAATGGGCAAGGCATAAAATTTATGTGAATGCGATTGCACCTGGCTTCTTCCCTACCAAAATGACAAAAGTTGTACTGGAAAGATATGGGGACCGTATAAAGGAACAGAATCCGCTTCAAATGATTGGTAATGATGACGCTATTAAAGGTGTGGCTCTATTACTTTCAACAGATGCAAGCAATTACATAACCGGTCAAGTTATAAGCGTTGATGGTGGCAGTACCTTGTAAAGGAGGGATGCATTTGAATAGGACAATAGCAGAGATACGTGAGAGCTTTCAGGATAGTCCCTTTATATCTCATATTGGTTTAGACATTGTCCATTTTGAAGAAGGCGATGTACTCCTGAAACTGCCCGTAGAAGAAAAGCTGTTAAATGTGAACAGAACGATGCATGGAGGGGTTCATGCAACCGTCCTGGATACGGTGTTGGGAATGACTATAAGATCGATAACCGGTACCAGATGTTTGACGGTCAGTTTAAATATTCATTATCTTTCCCCAAGTGATAGCGGTGAGATTTACGCTAAAGGAAAAGTTATTAAACAAGGTTATCGTACGGTCATTGCTGAAGGGGAAATGTTTGATTCTGAAGGAACGGTCCTTGCAAAAGCAATTGGAACGTTTAAATTGGTACGGGATAAATAAAAGGAGGTCATAAACAATGGATAGACCATGGTTAAAACATGTAGTAAAAGGAAATCCACAGGAAATAGAAATTCCTGAGATTTCTCTCCCTGAGCTATTGAATCAGTCTATCGAAAAGTATGCGCAACATACCGCCATGACGTTTTTCCATAGAACTTATACTTACGAACAATTGGGAGATTCGATTCAAACGATGGCAGCCGCCTTATATAACATGGGAATTAGTAAAGGTGATCGGGTTGCTCTCATGTTACCGAACTGCCCTCAGTACCCAATCAGTTATTATGCAGCTCTGACATGCGGAGCTATTATTGTGCAAATTAATCCTATGTATAAATCATCTGAGTTGTTACACGTACTTAACGATACTGAAACAGAAGTAATCATTGCTCTTGATCAAACAATCCCTTTAATCGAATCTATTAAGGACAAAACATCATTAAAAACAATTGTGGACGTTTCTTTTGAAAACGATTGCAAGTTTAATAGTCTTTTAGAAAATAAGGGGTTGCCAATTCCGGATATTCCGATTGATCCTAAGGAAGATATTGCTGTTCTCCAATATACAGGGGGAACAACAGGTCGTTCAAAGGGAGCTATGCTTACGCACTATAATGTAGTGGCTAACACATTACAAAGCGCTGCAACATCAGAAGTCAAAACGAATTTAGGTGAAGAACGTATTCTTACCATTTCCCCATTGTTTCATGTCTATGGAATGACCAGCGCGATGAATTTGAACTTTAAAATAGGCGGAAATTTAATTTTAGTCCCTAAATTTGATGTGGAACAGGTAGCAGAAGTCATTGAAAAAACCAAACCAACCATTTTCCCGGGTGTTCCTACAATGTATAATGCCCTGCTTAATTATTGTAAAGAACATCACTTTGACTTAAGTGTCTTAAAAACATGTATAAGTGGTTCTGCTCCGCTTCCAGTTGAAATGCTGAACAGCTTTAATGAACTAAGCGGAACAACTGTTGCGGAAGGGTACGGATTATCAGAGGCTTCACCTGTCACTCACCGAAATCCAATCGCCGGTTTACAAAAAGCAGGCAGTATCGGAATACCGATTCCAAATACAGATGCCAAAATAGTAGATTCAGCTACAGGGGAAGACACCTTACCTATTGGTGAGGTTGGTGAATTAGTGGTGAAAGGCCCTCAAATTATGAAAGGTTACTGGGGTATGCCGGAAGAAACCCAGCAAGTGTTAAAAGATGGCTGGCTATCGACAGGTGACTTAGCCAGGATGGATGAGGATGGTTTCTTCTACATTGTTGGACGGAAGAAGGAATTAATCATTGCCAGTGGCTATAACGTGTATCCAATTGAAGTAGAAGATGTTCTTTATAAACATCCAAATGTCCTTGAGGCTGCTGTAATTGGAGTCCCGGATAAATACAGAGGGGAAACAATCAAAGCCGTTGTCGTCTGCAAAGAAAACACCTCGCTGACAGAAGAAGAAGTGATCGACCATTGCAGAAAGGAACTTGCAGCTTATAAAGTCCCACGAATTGTCGAGTTTGCAGATGAGCTTCCGAAAACAGCAGTAGGAAAAATTCTGAAAAGAGCCTTAAAAGAAGAAGCAAACGCTTAGTCGCTTTTCATACTAACTAGTTAGTATTTAATTTCTAACCAACAATTACAAGGAGTGAATTTCATGGATTTACGATTATCAGAAGAGCAAAAGATGGTACAGGAAACGATTCGAAAATTTGTGGAAAAGGAATTAATCCCGCTCGAAAATGAAGTGCTTAAAAACGAGCTTGAAGGAAAGCCAAGTTTATCAAAGGAAAAGCAGAAAGAATTGCAATTAAAGGCGAAGGAAGCTGGATTCTGGGGAATTAATACACCCGCAGAATATGGCGGAGCTGATCTTGGACAAATGATGCAGGCAATCGTAACAATGGAAGTAGCAAAAACCTTTGTTCCATTCACCTTTGGGGGCTCTGCTGACAACATTCTTTACTATGGAAATAAAGAGCAAAAGGAAAAATATCTCATTCCAACGATTAACGGGGATAAAAAATCCTGCTTTGCTATGACAGAGCCTGATGCAGGTTCAGATACCAGAAACATTAAAATGACCGCTCATAAAGATGGAGATGAATGGGTTCTTAATGGTGAAAAAACCTTTATTACAGGCGGTAATGAAGCAGACTTCGTAATGGTCATCGCGATTACTGACAAAGAGAAACACGCAGCTACAGGGCGCGAAGGTGTCACTTGCTTCATTGTTGATAGGGAAATGGGCTGGAAATCTGAATATATTCACACAATGGGAGAGTGGGGACCTGCCAGTCTCATTTTCGATAATGTAAGAGTTCCTGAAGAAAATATATTAGGGGAATTACATGGTGGATATAAACTTGGATTAGAATGGATTGGATTTGCCAGATGGATTGTTGGAGCTCGTGCAGTAGGGACAGCTGAACGTTTACTCCAAATGGCCATTGACTATGCAAAAGAACGTAAAACCTTTGGAAGACCAATTGCTGACAGACAGGCGATTCAATGGAAAATTGCAGATTCTGCAGTTGAAATTGAGGCAGCAAAATGGATTGTCTTAAATGCTGCTTACACTTTGGATAATGGCGAAGATAATCGTCATTTAGCTTCAATGGCCAAACTTTACGGAGCAAATATGGGCAATCGAGTAGTAGACCGTGTTCTTCAGATCCATGGCGGCATGGGTTATACAAGAGAATTACCTATTGAACGCTGGTATCGTGAAGCGAGGTTATGGAGAATTTATGATGGTACAGATGAAATTCAACGCCTCATCATTTCCAGAAATCTATTAAAAGGGCATGTAAAAATTGGAGATTTCATATAGAATAATAGTAGTTTGAATTTTTCAAAAATAACTGGGAGGGTTTTGAATGAGTAATCAATTTGAAGGCAGAGTTGCATTTGTAACAGGCGGCAGTCGTGGAATTGGAAAAGGGGTTGCCAAAAGGTTTGCTGAAGATGGTGCCAAAGTTGCGATTATTGATGTGAATGAAGAAGCATTAAACGAAACACAGGCTGAATTTAAGGAACAAGGGTATGACATTTATGTGAAAAAGGCAAATGTTGTACATTCAGATGAAGTAGAGTCCGCTATGGAAGAGGTCGTTTCCCAATTTGGTTCTCTTGATATTTTAGTTAATAATGCAGGAGTTATTCGTGATAACATGCTTTTTAAAATGACGGATAGTGACTGGGAGCAGGTAATGGATGTACATTTAAAGGGATCGTTTAATGCCGCTCGGGCTGCTCAAAAATATATGGTTAAACAAAAGTATGGTCGTATTATTAATACATCTTCTACATCAGCGCTGGGCAATCGAGGTCAAGTCAACTACTCGACAGCAAAAGCAGGATTGCAAGGGTTCACAAAAACGTTGGCAATCGAACTTGGGAAATTTGGAATTACTGCAAATGCAGTTGCGCCTGGATTTATTGAAACAGATATGACGAAAGCAACAGCTGAAAGAATTGGGATTTCTTTTGAGGATTTGGTTCAGGCAAGTGTCAGTCAAATTCCAGTCGGCAGAAGTGGTAAACCAGAGGATATTGCGAATGCAGTTGCATTTTTTGCTGATGAAAAGTCTTCATTCGTTAACGGCCAGGTCATTTATGTTGCAGGAGGTCCAAAAGATTAAAAAAAGGGTGGGACTTAAGAGAATGCTGGAAGCTTATATTGGAACAACGTCCAAAAAAATTAAAAATATTGTCGAACGCGGATTGGTAAAGAGGTTCGCTGAGTCTATCGGTGATTTACATCCGATTTTTGTTGATGAAGAGTATGGCAGGAAGTCCAGATATGGGCAGAACATTGCACCTCCAACCTTTCCTCGTGTGTTTGAATACGGGGAAATTGAAGGACTCCCATTACCCAAAAAAGGACTCATTCATGGTGAGGAAACTTATCATTATGAGCGTCCTCTGTTTGTCGGAGAAAAAATCTATTGCTATTCGGAAGTTAAAGATTACTATGAAAAGCAAGGTAAGAATGGTCTAATGGGATTCTTTATTTTAAAACGATTCGGGGAAGATTCTAATGGAAAAGTGATTTTCACTGAAGAACAAACGGTCATAATTACAGAAACAGTAAGGAAGGCGATGACGGTATGAAAAGTATTGCAGAGCTGAACCCGAATGAAACCTTGGAAGAAGTCACCTTGGAACCAGTTTCAAGATTAGATTTAATTAAATATGCGGGAGCATCTGGTGATTTTAATCCTATTCATACAATTGATGAAGAAGCCAAAAAAGCAGGACTTCCCGGTATCATCGCACATGGAATGTGGACGATGGGGAATTTAGGTAAGCTATTTACACCTTATTTGGAGCAAGGATTTATTCAGGATTATCAGATTCGCTTTTCCGGTATGGTATTTTTAAATGATGTCATTACCTTAAAAGCCACTTTAGTCGATCAATCAAATGAACATATGGATTTTGCAGTAGCGGCTGTAAACCAGGACGATAAAGCCGTTATTAAAGGGAAAGTCCGTTTTGCAAAATATTAAGTATTGAAACGATCAGGCACATGACCTCTTATCCTTTTGGTTTCAGACGTCTAAATCGATAGGAGGTCGAGCCTGATTAAAATTAGTAGGAGTGTGGCTCATGAATTTTGAATATTCAGAAATAGTGAAAGAATATCAAGCAAAACTGAATCATTTTATGGAAGAGTATGTGTATCCAAACGAGCAGACATATAGTGAGCAGATAGATGAACAGAACCGTTTTGCAAAAGTTCCTCCTATTATGGAGGAATTAAAGCAAAAAGCGAAGGAACAGGGATTGTGGAATTTGTTTTTGCCAGAGAGTGAATACGGTGCAGGGCTTTCCAATCTTGAATACGCTCCTTTATGTGAAATCATGGGTAGGTCTGCCATCGCACCTGAAGTATTCAATTGTGCAGCGCCTGACACAGGAAATATGGAAGTGTTAGCACGATATGGATCTAAGGAGCACAGAGATGAGTGGTTAAATCCCCTTCTGGATGGTAAGATTCGTTCCTGTTTTTCGATGACTGAGCCGGATGTGGCCTCATCAGATGCAACGAACATTGAAGCAAGTATTATCCGTGATGGAGATGAGTATATCATCAATGGAACGAAATGGTGGTCATCAGGTGCGGGAGACCCACGTTGTAAAATTGCGATTGTTATGGGGAAAAACGATCCAGAAGCTCCAAAATATAAACAGCAATCTATGATTCTTGTACCACTTGATACACCTGGGGTAAATGTGAAGAGGACATTGCCTGTCTTTGGATATGATCATGCTCCACATGGTCATGCGGAAATCGAATACAACAACGTAAGAGTACCTGCATCAAATATGATTTTAGGTGAAGGTCGAGGGTTCGAAATTGCACAAGGAAGATTAGGACCTGGACGTATTCATCATTGTATGCGAACAATCGGTGCAGCAGAGAGAGCCTTAGAAATTTTATGTAAGCGGGTACAGAACCGGGAAGCATTTGGGAAAGAGCTTGCCCGACAAGGTGTCATTCAAGAATGGATAGCAGACGCAAGAATGGATATTGAGCAAGCGAGATTATTAACTCTTAAGGCAGCTTATATGATGGATACAGTCGGAAATAAAGAAGCGAAAGCAGAAATTGCCATGATTAAGGTGGTAGCGCCAAATATGGCCTTGAAGATTATTGATCGTGCTATCCAGGCATTAGGAGCAGCAGGTGTAAGTGAGGATTTCCCACTTGCAGCAAGCTGGGCCAATATTCGAACGTTACGCTTGGCAGATGGTCCTGATGAAGTCCATCGTCGTACCGTAGCCAGACAAGAACTGAAAAAATATCAATAAACGGAAAGGTACGTGCAAACATGAAGGATGGAAATTCTGTCAGGAATTTATCACGCATGAACTGGCCGTAATAACCCTACTTCAAGTCTTGAAGGTACCCCAACGAGACTAAGTAGAGGATAAACGGTCAGTAAATTCCTGATAAGTTCAACTAACCATCAGCGGGGGATGGAGAAAACCCCTACTGGGAAGTTTCACTTTATAGGAGGGAGAAATAAATGAAACGAGATGCAGTGATTGTATCAGCTGTCCGTACGCCAATCGCCAGACAAGGAGGTACATTAGCTTCTGTCCCGGCGCATGTATTTGGAGCGGAGGTGATAAAAGAAGCCATTAATCGAGCTAATGTGGAGCCGGAGAATATCGATGATGTCATTATGGGTAATGTGTTAAGCGGTGGTGGAAATATTGCCAGATTAACAGCTCTGCAAACAGGATTGTCATTAAATCTGCCAGGTTTAACCGTTGACCGCCAATGTGGGTCAGGGATAAATGCTGTTGTTCTCGCCGCTCAAGCCATCCAGGCTGGATCAGGAGATATTTATGTAGCTGGCGGAACAGAAAGTATGAGTCGAGCACCCTATTTGATGGATCGCCCTGAAAGACCTTATAGCCCTGTTCCGCCTCAGATACGAAAATCGCAGCTTTCGCCTAAGGATATTGGTGATCCGCCTATGGGGATAACAGCAGAAAATTTAGCTGAAAAATATGAGATTAGCCGTAAAGAACAAGATGAATTTGCACACCGCAGTCAGCAAAGAATGGCTCGTGCAATGGAAGAGGGCCGTTTTGATGATCAAATGATTCCCATTGAAGTTCCTCAAAGAAAGGGAAATCCTATTCAATTTGTAAAGGATGAGCATCCACGCCCAAATACTACCTTGGAAGGGCTGTCTAAATTAAAAGCTGTCTTTAAAAAGGATGGAACAGTAACAGCAGGCAGTAGTTCTGGTTTAAACGATGCAGCTTCAGCACTTGTCGTCATGTCAAGAGAAAAAGCTGATGAACTAGGTTTAAAGCCACTGGCTGTGATCCGTCAATCAGCGGTTGCTGGTGTCGATCCAAATATAATGGGAATTGGTCCAGTACCAGCTACCCACAAAGTGTTGGAACAGAGTGGATTCACGTTAGAGGATATGGACTTGATCGAACTAAATGAAGCATTTGCGGCACAGGTTCTTGCTGTTGACCGGGAACTGAATATGAACCCTGATAAGCTGAATGTCAATGGTGGGGCGATAGCCCACGGTCATCCACTTGGTGCAACAGGAGCTATTTTGATGACAAAGGCTGTATATGAATTACAAAGATCCGGTGGGAAGCTTGCACTCATAACAGCGTGTATTGGCGGAGGCCAAGGAATTTCAGCCATTATTGAACGGGAAACATAAGTTTAAAGGAGGAGAACCATGTCAGACACAATCCCCATTCGTAAGGGAGAAGAACTGGACGTAAAAGTTATTGAAACTTTTTTAAGAAAGCACATTCAGGACTTACCCAATGCTCCGTTAGAGATTAGACAATTTGGTGCAGGAAGATCTAACTTAACCTATGCTTTACAAATTGGGGAGTGGGAAGGTGTTCTCAGACGTCCACCACTCGGACCTGTAGCCCCCAAAGCTCATGATATGGAACGGGAATATAC
The DNA here is from genome assembly GCF_039522525.1 of Salinibacillus aidingensis. GTDB lineage: Bacteria > Bacillota > Bacilli > Bacillales > Alkalibacillaceae > Salinibacillus > Salinibacillus aidingensis. The sequence continues at coordinate 47,717 of NZ_BAAADO010000001.1, read as the reverse complement.
TATTTTAAAAGAAATCCATCCATATTTTTCACCCGCACCGAAACCATACGTATTAGCAGATCAGAATGTGATTGGCCGGCCATTTTTTGTTATGGAACGAAAACATGGGGTTGTTTTAGATTCACATTTCCCAGATGGAGTACAGGTTACAGAAGACCTCTGCAGGCAAATATCTGAACGGATGGTTGATACACTAGTCAACCTTCATAGTATTGATTACACAAAAACGAGTTTAAAAGATATAACAAAACCAGAAGGATTCCTCGAGAGGCAGGTACATGGCTGGATTAAACGATATGAACGTTCTAAAACGGATGAAATTGACGGAATTGATCAATTAACCAGCTGGATGGCAGATAATATCCCTCATTCTCCAGAACCAGCTATTATCCACTATGATTTTAAGTTGAACAATTCCATGTTTAATGATGACTTTAATGATGTGATAGGGCTGTTTGATTGGGAAATGACCACCGTAGGAGATCCATTGGCAGATTTAGGTGTCGCCATGAGCTATTGGATTGAAGCGAATGACTCCGATTTACTAAAAAGAGGATTGGGGGATGAGCCAATTACAGCCCGCTCCGGATTTATGACGAGAAAGGAATTTATGGAGTCTTATGCGAGAAAAAGCGGCCGTGATGTGACAAATATGAATTTTTATCTTACTTTTGCTTATTTCAAGTTGGCGGTTATTTGTCAGCAAATCTATTATCGTTACAAAAAAGGTCAAACGCAGGATGAGCGCTTTGCTCACTTAGACCTCTTTGTAAAAAATTTAATTCATTACGCGTCTGAGATGGCAAGTAAGCGAATTTAAATCTGAAATTTGAGGTGCTATAAATGGGGAAAATACATGTTTTATTGAAAAAAGAAGAATTAAATAAAGAAAAACTGCAAGGAGATAAACTTGTGGTTGTCTTTGATATTTTACTTGCCACCTCAACCATCACTACTGCACTTCAATATGGAGCCCGTACAGTCATACCCGTTTTGAATGGGGATGAAGCCAGACAGATTGTCCGTAATGAAAAGCGGGATTCCTATCTGCTGGTAGGCGAATATGAGGGATTACCTATAAAAGGTTTTCAATCTCCTAATCCTAAAGCTCTAAAGGGAAAAGTTTTTGATAAGAATGTGATTTTATCTACTACAAATGGTACGGTTGCGATCCGTAATTCTGTACATTCCAAGTTTGTATTCGTTGCTTCCCTGCTAAATGCTAAACGTGTAGCTGAACAATTGCTCAAACATTATCAAAATGAAACCATTATCTTAGTATGCTCAGGCTCATCAGGAATGTTTAATGTAGAAGATTTTTATGGGGCTGGTCATTTCATTCATGCCTTATTTGAACAATCACATGCTGACTGGTCATTATCCGATTCTGCATATGCTGCCTGCGAATTTTTTAAGAGTAAACAAAATAAAAGTGCAGAAGTCCTGCAATCGTCAAGTGTAGGTCAAATGTTAATGAAGTTTGGTTTTGATCAGGAACTGGAATTTGTCTCTCAAAAAGATGTGTTTCCAATCGTTCCGTATGTGAAAGATAAAAGGTTTGTGGTGGCGGAACAATATCAAAAGGAAAGGGGAAAGATTCATGGAACAAACTGAAACCAGGCATTTGCTAGTTAGTAAAAACAATGGGGTGATGCATCTTACGCTTAATCGGCCTGACAGCCTAAATGCCTTTAGTCCGGAAATGATGTCAGGTCTTAAAGAGTCGATCGAGGAAGCGAAAAGCGACGATTCTATACGTGTCGTTACATTGTCCGGAGCAGGCCGTGGTTTTAGTGCCGGTGGTGATGTCAAAACGATGGGTTCTGCTGATTCCTTGGCTACTTATCATCATATTGGAAATCTTAATGATCTGATTTTAGCAATGAGAGATTTGAATAAACCTATCATCGCAGCTGTTCATGGCTATGCCGCTGGTGCAGGATTTAATCTCGCTCTGGCCTGTGACATGATTTTAGCAGCGGAAGGGAGTAAATTTGTTTTAAGTTTTTCGAGAGTTGGGCTTAGTTCAGATGGGGGAGGTCTTTATTTTCTGCCCAGATTGATCGGTCCGTATTTAGCGAAAGAACTATTGTTTACAGCTGAACCTATTACAGCAGAAAAGGCTCACTCATTAGGTATTGTAAACCACACCTATCCTCTGGCGGAATTTAAAGATCAGGTTGAAAAATTTGCTGATAAAATTGCCAGTGGACCATCTGAAGCCTATCAATTTATTAAAAAGATTTCGAATCAGTCCTACAACTCTACATTGGATGAAATTCTTGAACTTGAAAGAATTTCACAGGCAACCATTGTAACAACAGAGAGTCATAAAGAAGGGGTTCAGGCTTTTAAAGAAAAGCGAGAGCCGAATTTTAAAGGGAAATAATCATTATCAGCAATCAAATGGAAGCGGTTTCAGTTATGGGTATGGTTAGAGTTTGAGACTCTGGCCATACACTTCCATAAGTGTCAATGAAAGGGGAGAGGGAATTTGGATGTACTCCTTCAACAGCTTTTTAACGGGCTAACTGTTGGAAGTGTTTATAGTTTGGTAGCTCTGGGTTTAACTCTTGTTTACGGTATTTTACACATTCCTAATTTTGCCCACGGCGCTTTGTATATGATTGGTGCCTATATTACCTATACCATGATGTCCTCCTTAGGATTCCACTATTTAATCTCACTTTTTATTTCCATTATAGTTGTTGGGTTTATAAGTGTTTTAATGGAAAGACTGGTATTTCATCCGTTAAAAGACTCAACACCCATTCAGCATAAAGTTGCCGCAATAGGTATGTTGTTATTTTTAGAATCATTGGCCCAATTGATTTGGGGAGCTGACTATCAGCAAATGGAAACGCCTTTTGCGCAGGTTATAGACTTATTTGGTGTAACGGTAACCATGCAAAGGCTGATTATAGTGATAACGGCTGTTGTAGCGATGATCTTACTTTATTTATTTCTAAAAAGAACCTATACAGGCGCAACAATTATTGCCATGGCACAAAATCGGGAAGGTGCACATTTGGTTGGGATTAATACCAATAAGGTTGCAATGCTAACGTTCTTTATTGCCGGTGTTTTAGCTGCACTTGGTGCTTCCCTGACCTCACCGATAAATCTGGTATTTCCAAGTATGGGGCACCTCGTCATCCTAAAAGCTTTCGTCATTATTATTATTGGTGGTATGGGAAGTATTCCTGGAGCTATACTTGGTGGCTATATTATTGGGTTTAGTGAAAGTATTGGGGCCACTTATCTATCTAGTAATTACAGTGATATTATTTCCTTTGCACTTTTGGTTATTATTCTAACCATTAAGCCTCAGGGGATTTTTTCAAAGGGGGAAGCCTAAATGACATCAATTTTTAAAAGTCGAAATATCGTCATCGGCCTAATTCTTTTAGCCATACTCTTCCCATTTATAACACAAAATGAATATTTTCTTCATGTCATGACGTTAGCCTTTATCTGGATGATCGCGGTTTATGGATTGAATTTACTAGCTGGATACACTGGATATTTATCGTTAGCACATGCAGGATTTTTTGCGATTGGGGCCTATGCTTTCGGTTTACTCACTGTAAAAGCAGGACTTGGCTTCTGGTCGGCATTTATTATAGCACCAATGATAACAACAGCCGTTGGTTTTTTAATTGGATTAATCGCCCTTCGAACAAAGGAACATTTTTTTGCAATCTACACGCTATGTGTAGGATATATTATCTACTTGCTTGTTGATAAATGGGAAGGACTTACAGGAGGTGTGCGGGGACTTATTGGTATTCCGGCTCCCTCGAATATTGGTCCTGTTAACCTGTCAACTCCATTGGCACAATACTATTTTGTTTTTGCCATTTTGTTACTCGTAATCCTTGTGATCTATCGACTGATTCATTCCTTAACCGGACGTACCTTCATTGCAATACGAAACAGTGAAGATCTGGCGCTATCTTTAGGCATATCTACAACAAAAAACAAATTATTATCCTTCGTTTTATCTACATTTTTTGCAGGGATTGCGGGGACTTTGTATGCGTGTTTCATTCGCTTTATTGGTCCTGATATAGGAAATATTAACATCACCTTTGACTTGCTGACTTACATGATTGTAGGCGGAATTGGTACTCTGTCGGGTCCAATTGTTGGAACGCTATTAATTGTGTGGCTTTCACAAAATCTGCAGTTTTTACAGGACTATCGCATGCTTATTTTTGGACCTCTATTAACTTTGATGGTTATTTTTTCACCTGGTGGGATTTCCGGACTCTTCTCCCAGTGGTATGCAAAAAGAAATCTTAAGAAAAGCGCAAAGTTTACAAAAGCGGAAGAACAGGTTTAGGAGGTGGACGGATGATACTGGAAACTAAACAATTAACGAAACAATTTGGCGGGTTATTTGCAGTTAAAGATGTGGATTTTACGATTGAAAAAGGTAAAATCAATGCCATTATAGGGCCTAATGGTGCAGGGAAATCGACATTTTTTAACTTAGTCAGTGGGCTATATCGTCCAACTGCAGGGCAAGTGATCTTTAAAGGCAGGGATATTTCCAGCTTAAGTGCTAATAAAGTAGCAAAATTAGGCGTGGCCAGAACCTTTCAAACGACTAATTTATTTGAGCAGGCAAGCGTTTTCGATAATGTGGTAGTAGGGCACCGTTTAAGAACAAAATCGACCCTTTTTGATTCGATATTCAGGACTAGACGATTAAAACGTGAAGAAGAGCAATGTAAAGAAAAGGCTATTCAGGTTTTGCAATTCGTGGGACTCAATCATGCCGTCGATCAACGGGTTGCCAATATTTCACAAGAAGAGAAAAAACGTGTCGCATTCGCACTTGCTCTGGCTACCGACCCGGAAATCGTCTTTCTTGATGAGCCAACCGCAGGCATTAATCCGGATGAAACAGCAGAACTATCCGAGTTAATTGAAAAAATGGCTGAAAAAGGCCTGACCATTTGTTTGATCGAGCACAAAATGCAAATGATTATGAATTTAGCAGAACAAATCATGGTATTAAACTATGGAGAAAAAATTGCTCAAGGGCCCCCTGATGAAATTAATCGTAATGAGGAAGTCATAAAGGCTTATTTAGGAGGGAGTACGAGTGCTTGATTTAGAAAATGTGTCTGTAAAATATGGAAATTTCACTCCTGTGGAGGACATAAATATTCGTGTGGATAAGGGTGAGATTGTAGTACTTTTAGGTGCAAATGGTGCAGGTAAAAGTACAACGTTTCGAACCATAAGTGGACTGAAAAAAACTTCAGCAGGAAGTGTAAAATTGGAGAATGAGCCTATTCATGACCAAACGCCAGATAGAATTGTAAATAAAGGGATTGTTCAATGTGCAGAGGATCGAAAGTTGTTTCCTGAAATGTCAGTACAGGAAAATTTAATGATGGGTGCCTATGTTCATCGAAAAAGAAAAGCGAAAATTAAACAGACACTTAGAGAAGTCTATGAGCTATTTCCAATTTTATATGAAAAAAGAAAAAATCCGGCAGGCTCCTTAAGTGGAGGTCAGCAGCAAATGCTGGCAATAGGAAGAGCATTAATGTCTAAGCCAAAACTTATGTTGTTAGACGAACCGTCAATTGGTTTAGCTCCACTAATTGTTGATCAAATGTTTGAAAGTATCCAGCAAATTAACAGGGAAGGAACTACTATTCTACTAGCCGAACAAAATGCTCATGCAGCTTTAGCAATTGCCAACAAAGGTTATGTTTATGAAAATGGAAAAATTGTTGTTGAGGGAAGTTCTGAAGAGTTATTTGCCAATGAAAAGGTGAGAAAAGCTTATATCGGGGCTTAGCAGGATCAGATATTTTTTGCGAATAAATATCTGAATATTATAAATAGGAGGCTGAATATGAAGAAAAAAGCATTTTTTAGTTTAATTAGTTTTGTCATTCTTGGTTTCATCTTGGCAGCTTGCTCCGGAGAAGAAGCGGGAGGAAATGGTGAGGCAGTTGTCAACATTGGGTATACCGGACCTTTAAGTGGTGCTGCTGCCTATTATGGAGAAAATACGTTAAATGGCTTGGAAATGGCTGTTGAGGAAATTAATGACGAAGGCTTTGAAGTGAATGGAACGACCTATACGATTAATCTTGAAACACTTGATGACCAGTATCTTCCTAATGAGGCAGCAGCAAATGCGAGACGTTTAGTTCAAGAACATAATACGCCCATTATCTTTACTCCACATAGCGGAGGAGTTAAAGCCCTGCAAGTATTTAATGAACAGGAAAATTTTATTATTGGCGCATATACAAGTGAGCCCGCCATTACAGAAACAGGGAATTCTTTAACGGTTCGAATACCTCCGAGCTATGCGGGTTATGTTGAACCTTTCACGAAGTACATGATGGATCGTTTCGGAAATAAACTGGCTGCACTACCACCTGTTACACAGTATGGAAAGGATTGGGCGGAGGGTTTGATTCCTCACTGGGAAGACCAGGGAGGGGAAGTCGTTCATAATGCCTCAATTGATTTTTCAAAAGACACGGATTTCTTCACTTTACTCACCAATGCTATAGAAAACGATCCTGATGTGATGCTAGTTGGCGGGCCATCTGAACCTACAGCAAAAGTGGTACAACAGGCACGTGATCTCGGTTATGAAGGTGGATTTATGATTATGGATCAGGCGAAATTGGATGAAATGAAAAAAGTTATTGGTGGATCCTACAAGCCATTAGAAGGTTCAATTGGTACAATGCCTCTCGTTAATGCGAATTATCCCGGAACTGAAGAATTTGTGAAAAAATATCATGAGAAATATGATGAGGACCCTGGTTCTGAAGCTGGATTTCATTATGTTTCTATGTATATTTTTGTTGAGGCGATGAAAGCAGCTGGTAATACAGAGGATGCAAAAACGATTTATGAAAATATTCAATCCGGATTAGACGGTTTACCAGAAGATAAAAAGGTATACGTTATTCCTGGTATTGATGAAAATGGCGGATTTGAAATCAATACTCGAGTGGCAGCTGTTGAGGACGGAGAGATTGTCCCGATAAAAGTGGAATAAAGGCTAAGAATCGGCTTATACAGCCGATTCTTTATAAAAATGCAGATAAAGAAATCATGAGAGGTATAAATGGTTTGATTCTGTTACAACGGGCATGAGTAGATTCATCGGACATGTTTTATAAGTTTCAGTTCATTGACAAACTCCTTCAGCTGAGGGTGAGGTTTTATTCCTTTATGAAAGGTTTTAATTACCTTACCCTTTTTAGAAATGACATCTCCGGTAAGGGGATCTATTTGAAGATCTACTTCAGAAAAAGCTTTTCCTTTTGAGTAGGCCTGGATAATCAATTTATTGTCTACAACTGTATTGGCGTATTTATGGTTGTGTCCGGCAAAAATGACATCAATTTCATCGTCAAGCTCTGGTGAGATTTCCGGTATTTTTCCTGAAGGCTTTGAGCCATCTTTTTTTGAGTTTGCTGAAGCATGCGCCAGCACAACGATGGTTTTTACACCTTTTTCTTTTAATTCTTCTACCGTTTGATTAAGGGAATCCGTAATACTTTTAAATTCGAGATTTCTGACATGTTCTTCGTCAACCCTTGATTTTGTGTCAGTTGTGACAACTCCAATGATTCCAATTGGAACACCCTGTACTTTTTTGATGATATAAGGGGGGAGGATGGGCTTACCTGTTTTTTTATCAATAACATTAGCCACTGTATACGGAAAATCTGCCCCCTGAAAATAGCCGGTTTTTTCATGGTGCCCTCCGTAAATCAGTCGTTTCAGTTCTGTTAAGCCTTCATCAAATTCATGATTACCTACTGTACCAGCATCAAAGCCAGTGCGATTTAAGAATTCAATGGTCGGCTCATCCTGTAAAAAGGCCGAAATGGGCGGGCTATTCCCAACCGCATCTCCTGCATGGACAAGCAGGGTATTTTCATCAGATTCCATTTGGTATTGATGTAAGTAGGATGCGAGGTACGGCGCACCCCCCAGCCTTTTATCTCCTTTTTCCATACTTTCCAATTGACCATGAAAATCGTTGACCCCGAGCAGTTTCACAGAAATCGTTTCTGATTGATCCTGTTTCGCTTCAGTTGCAAAGGGGAAGAGGGCAAGGCACAAAATCAATATGGAAATAAGAATAGGCTTTAAGAATCGAAACATATCATTCTGCCCTCCATTCATTACATTACACTTTTATTATGTCAGATGATTAGTCAGGTTATGAAAAGTTAATGGTTTTGACTGTAAAAACCGTTCAATTATTGATAAAGTAGTAATTGGAGGCTAATTAAAGAAAAATTATTTGACACATGATTCTGCTGTCAAATATAGAGGAAGGGGATTTGTTTTGAGTAATCAGAAACCAAGAGTTGTCGTCCTGGGTGCCGGATATGCAGGTATGATGACAACAAAAAAATTAACCAAGCTCCTACGTCCAGAACAAGCTGAAATTGTACTTGTCAATAAACATAATTATCACTATCAAACCACCTGGCTGCATCAGGTAGCAGCAGGAACGATTAATCAGAATCAGGTTCGTATGATGATCAGTGATGTCATTGATACGAAACACCGGGTTAACCTTATCCAGGATTCTGTTCTTGAGATTAAAAAGGATGAGAAAACAGTCGTACTTGAGAATGGCGAATTACAGTATGATATTCTTGTTGTAGGACTCGGGTTTGAGAGTGCTACTTTTGGCATATCAGGAATGAAAGAAAACGCATTTGCTATTCAGACAATTGACTCCAGTCGTTTAATTTACGACCATATTGAGTATCAATTCTCCCGTTATAAGAATGAAGAAGGAAATAAAGAGGAACTGCTGACAATTTTAGTAGGCGGTTCTGGGTTTACCGGAATTGAGTTTGTTGGTGAGCTTACTGAAAGCGTTAAAAAACTGTGCCGAAAATATGATATTCCTCGTTATAAGGCACGTATCATCAATGTGGAGGCTGCTCCAAGTATTCTGCCAGGCTTTGATGAAGAATTGGTCACCTATGCCAAGTCATCTTTGGAAGCACGTGGTGTAGAATTCAGAACGGGCACAATGATTAAAGAGTGCAAAGAGGATGGTTTTGTCGTAGGGGAAGGTGAAGAAATTAAAGCCGGAACCGTTGTATGGACTGGTGGTGTACAAGCGAATTCTATTCTTGGAGAATCAGGCTTTGAAATTACAAAAGGTAGAGTAACAGTTAATAATGATCTGCGTGCTCCAGGATACAGAGATATCTTTATTTTGGGTGATTGTGCCTGGGTAATGGATAAAGAAAATGATCGTCCTTATCCGCCAAATGCGCAGAATGCCATGCAGCAGGCAGATACAGCAGCACAGAACATTGCATCTTTAATTTACGGTGGACCTATGCAGGAATATAAGTTCGAAAACAAGGGTACAGTCGCATCCCTTGGTGGTTCTGAAGCCATTGGAACTGTATTTGATCGTCAGTTATTCGGAAAACCGGCAAAAACGATGAAAAATGTTGTCGATAACCGTTACTTATTCATGCTCGGTGGCCCGGGCCTTGTACTTAAAAAAGGTAAGCTTAGTCTCTTTTAATATGGGACAAAATAAGGGAGGGGTTCTTACATGAAACGTACGTTATGCGTAACACTGATTTCCCTTGTATCGACTATTTTTTATGTGTTGGTTTCAAGAGAAATCGAAAATAATAGAAACTTTCGGTAATTATAAAAGTCCACTCTATTTAAAGATTTGCATACCAGGATTTATTTCCTGGTATGCATTTTTTATTTGAAAAACAATATGTTTGCAACAATTCTCAGAAACATGAATAAAAGAACCACATTCTAAAAAACATAAAAAGGTAATTACGAAAGGAGGAATTCATTATCGCACAAAATCAACAACAGGCACAGCAGGCACAACAGGCGGTGCAGCAGGCTCAGCAGGCTGTACAGCAAGCTACTCAGCAAGCAAATCCACAAGTCATTCAGGCAGCACAGCAGCAGCTGCAGCAGGCCCAACAGCAAGTTCAGCAGGCACAGGCATCTGCACAGCCACAACAGCAGCAGCAATTCCAACAGGCTCAACAGCAATTACAGCAAGCTACTCAGCAGCTTCAGCAAGCACAGCAAAGTCAAAATAATCAGCAGCAGTAAAGGATACATAACAAGGATGGCTTATTTTAGTCATCCTTGTTTTGGTGAAAGGGTTAGCTATAAGTTTTTACATGAAATTTATGGTAAAATATTCTTTAGCTAGATCGTCTATTAAACTATTTAAATTTTAACAAAGGAGAGGATGAGCAGGAAATGGATATTAAGTTTGAGCCTATGACAGAAGATGTTTATTCTGATTATATTGAAAAGTCAATCAAACAATTTGCAGAAGAATCTGTTAGAGCAGGGAATTTAGACAAGAGTCAGGCACTGGAGAAAGCACAAGATCAATTCACTAAGCTGCTTCCAGATGGATTAAACACAGAAAACCATCAATTATTGTCTATTTTCCACGATAACAACCATATCGGGATGTTATGGTTACATATTAAATGGACCAATTTGGGTAAAGAAGCATTTATCTATGACTTTTTCATAGACGAACAATTTCGAGGGAACGGAATGGGAAAAATGAGTATGAGTGCGTTAGATACTTATGCACAAAAACTTGGATTAAAGAAGATTGGCCTGCATGTGTTTGCTCATAATCAACGAGCTGTATATCTATATCAAAAGATGGGCTATGAATTTACGAACCATCATATGGCCAGGTATTTTTAGGAACTTGTTTGATAGGAAAAGGAGATTAATTGATGCCATTTTTAAATCTGTTTAGAAAAAAAGAACAAGCGACGTCAAAAAAGAGTGATAAAAATCAAAAACGGATAAAGCAAAATAAAGACCAGAAAAGAATTGCATCCCGTAAAGGTGAATTAGGAGAATACAAGATTAATATTGAATTGGATCAACTTCCTAATGAGTATAAGTACCTGAGTGACATTATGATTAAAAATCCGCGTTCGAGGTCAGGGTATTCTCAAATCGATCATATTATTCTATCTCCATATGGAATCTTTGTTCTTGAAACCAAAAACTATCAAGGAACCATTTACGGAGGACGAAATCGTAAAACATGGTCTGTAAATGGGAACTTTAAAATGATGAATCCATTCCACCAAAATTACGGTCATATTAAGGCAATAAAGAATATTATTCACCCTGGATTCCATAATCACTTTATTTCTCTAGTTTCCTTTACAAAAAGATGTACATTTAAAATAGAGCCTGAATTACGAAAGATATCATCAGATGAACTGATTATTTATGACTTAGAATTGTCTGAGTTTATAAACCGCAAAGTAAGAAGTTTAAAACGTCTCCACAGTGAACCATTACTGTCAGAAAAGAATATAATAGAAATTTATGAAACCTTAAGCCAGGAAAATATCACGGATTCATCATTAAGAGAAATGCATGTACAGAGCCTGCAATCAAAAAAGACCTCTGATAAACAGTATAAATGTGTGATCTGTCAGAAGAGGGTTTCAGAAAAAGTGAAGAATTACTGTTTGACGAATGACCGTTTTAATGGAAAGGTTTATTGTTACGAACATCAAAAACAGATCAAAAATTAATGGAAAAAGTTAAAAACCTGCCTATTGCAAAATAGCCAGGTTTTTAACTTTATTTATCATCCGTCGGTATAGCACAGCTTCCGTCCGCACAAAACGCGTTATTAGTTCCTTCTCCTGATAAATCCTCAAATTGGGGTTTTGGATTTTCTTCCTCCCAGACCTTACCTAATGCACTTATAAAGGTTTCCAGTGGCTGTGCACCTGAAATGGCATATTTTTGATTCAGAATAAAGAAAGGGACACCAGATATTCCGTATTGATGGGCTATTCTTTCATCCATTCGCACATCATCCGCATAAGCATTGTCATCCTTAATGATGGTTAATGACTCCTCACGATCTAAGCCGGTATTTTCAGCTATATCTGCGAGCACATCATCGTCACTTAAATTTTTGGATTCGGTAAAATAGCCATATAGTAGTTTTTCTGTTATTTCTTTTTCTTTTCCGTGCTTCTTCGCAAATTTAGCCAGCCGATGAGCTTTAAATGTGTTGGTCGGTTTCATCGTATCGAAATGATAGGTTAAGCCAACACTTTCTGCCTGTTGTCGCAATCGCTCATTATTCTCATTTGCCTGTTCAATACTCATACCATACTTAGCGGCAATTAACTCAGCCATGCTTTTTCCATTATACTCCTCAGCGTTTGGATCTAATTCAAAGCTTTTGTATTCTAACTCTACATCATTAATATGAGGGGACTTTTGTAAGGCCTGTTCTAATCTGCGCTTACCTATATAACAAAATGGACATACAAAATCAGACCATACTTCAATTTTCATATAAACACCTCTTTTAAAAAGTTAGCTATATTTTACTATATCCTTTTCCCGGACTTAAAATCCTTTGCTTATTAGAATGAATGATTTTGACAGATCATACGAATCATGATATATTTATTTCGAATTAAAGATAAATAATTTAAAGATAATATTCATTGATTTAACAGGTTAACCTTTATGATGAATAAAACGTTGGATGGAGGCTTTAAGTATGAATGGAATAAAAGGGATGCACCACGTCACAGCCATAACCAGCAGTGCGGAGAAAAACTATGAATTTTTCACCTATATCCTGGGGATGCGTTTGGTTAAGAAAACTGTGAATCAGGATGATATTCAAACCTATCATTTATTCTTTGCAGATGATGAGGGCAATCCTGGTACAGATATGACCTTTTTTGATTTTCCCGGGATTCCCAAGGGAGTGCATGGTACGAATGAAATTTTTAAAACATCCTTCCGTGTACCGAGTGATGAAGCGTTGGAGTATTGGGAAAAAAGGTTTGATAGACTTAAAGTAAAGCATTCAGGAATTAAAGAACAATTCGGTGTTAACACCCTGTCTTTTGTTGATTTTGATGATCAGCAATATCAGTTGATCTCAGATGAGAATCTTGATGGGGTGAAGGCAGGGATTCCGTGGAAAACAGGACCTGTCCCATTAGAATTCGCTATAACAGGCCTAGGACCTATTCATGTTCGTGTGGACAACTTTGACTACTTTAAAAAAATGATGGAAACGGTACTTCAGTTCAAAGAAATTGATCAGGAAGGTTCCCTGCATCTGTTTGAAGTAGGAGAAGGTGGAAACGGTGCCCGGGTTATTGTAGAATATAACACAATCCTTCCTCAGGCAAGACAGGGGTTTGGTACCGTTCACCATGCAGCCTTTCGCGTAGAAGATCGTGATGTATTGGAAGAGTGGATTGAGCGGATGGCTAAGTTTGGCTTCCGGACATCTGGATACGTCAACCGTTTCTTCTTTGAATCATTGTATGCGAATGTGGCACCTCAAATTTTATTTGAATTTGCAACAGATGGCCCCGGCTTTATGGGCGATGAACCATATGAAACTTTAGGGGAAAAGTTATCTTTACCTCCATTTTTAGAAGCGAAACGGGAAGAAATTGAAGACATGGTACGACCGATTGATACAGTAAGAAGCACAAAAACATTTGAAAAGGAATATGAATAAGCTTTTTCAGGAAGGAGTCTATTTATGAAGTCTAAAGTTGTTACCCTGTTACTCGTATTTGGGGTAATGCTGACAGCTTGTTCTCCAGCGGCAGATGAGCCGGTTACCCTGCAGAATCATGCAGGAGAAGAGGTAAATATACCTGGAGAAAAACCTGTCCTGTTCTTTTTTATTACCACTTACACCTGAAGTATTTGTCAGCAGCAACTGGTTCAGTTGCATCAGAATTTAGACACGCTGGAGGACCTTAACCTGAACGTTGATACTTATATTATAAGTAAGGACACGGTTGAGGAACAAAAGATTTTATACGATGAAATTAAGCGAGTGTTTGGCGAAAGTCTCCCAATTCTTGCTGATCCTGAGTTAAAAGTGATTGATAAAATGGGCATGAAAAACGGTGATATTGCGTATCGCGGCTATGGAATGCTGGATTCGGACGGAAATGTTATTTTTCAAACGAAGAATGACCATTGGGGCGAGCAATTTGATCAGACATTAAATGAAATAGAAGAAGAATATCAAAACTTTATGAGTGAATAACATGATCATTACCCAGGTACATGCCTTGTATCTGGGTAATGATCGTCTGGGGAATGATTAAATTAAACCAAATACAGCCACGTCCAGCTGTCGATTTTGTGTTCCTTGCTAATTTCCAATCACGATTTAACCTCCTGGGTACATACACTATCAATGAGTGAGAGACTTATGACAGGAGGAGAGCGTATGTTTACAAACGATTTTTATGGGTATGGGCAAAACTTCTACTCGTTTCATCCATATACGTACAACCCACTTCCGAATTCACAGTTTCCAGCTGTGGATGCATATCGACAGCAAAGCATACAGGGTCAGGCAACCTGGACAACGGGGGGACAGGTTACCAAGTGTGGTATTCCATGGTCCACAAATGAATATATGACTGCATCTGTCAGTCTGAATGCCCCTTACCGTTGTGGTCAAATGTTAAAAATTACGAACCCCAATAATCAAAGGGAGATTATCGTAACTGTAGTGGATACTGTTCAAGGATATCCACCTAATCGTATTAATCTTCACAGGAGAGCATTTGAGGCTTTAGGAGTAAATCCTCAGATAGGTGTTCTGAACATTCAAATCACACCTTCACCTCAACTGGAACAGGAAAAATGGGGAAAGTATCTGTTAGAAGTAACGCAGACGGCCTATCCAAACTATAAAGTAACCGAATATCAATCCGTGGAAAAAACGTCGGTAACGAATAATCAAACGAGAGAAGTATATGATTATTTTTTACAGTCCCCACAGGAATCGATAACCGTTCGTGGTACAGTTGTCTATAACCCAAACACAGACCGGGTTGTGTCGTTTGATATAAAAGAAATTTAGTATAAGCAAAAGCTTGATTCATCCAAGAATCAAGCTTCACTACATATGTGCCTTCTTTTGATCTGTAAACTGTCTGTGGGGGAGCTTCCACCCATACTTTACTGTAAGCATTCGGAGTGTAACAACCGCGACAAATAAGAGGTATAACCCCCAAGTCTGGTTTACCAGATCTATACCGATCAGTAAGCCTGCAAGCATAGCCCATGCACCATAAATATCCTCTCTTAGTACAGATGGTTTTCTTCCAGCAAGTAAATCACGGATAATCCCGCCACCACTTCCTGTAAGTAATGCAGCCATAATAATTGCACTTAACGGATGATTCATCTCTGTTGCATGCATGGCTCCTAAAATCGCGAAAGTGGAAAGGCCTATGGCATCCGTGAATGTGCCCCACCTTCCCCAATGTTTCAGTGCCCCTGAAGGAAACAAAAATACAATCGTTATAATAAAAATAGCCATCATAAAAAGTGGCCCCTGATCCCAGATTTCCGATACCGGTACACCGATTAACAGGTTTCGGGTGGTTCCGCCTCCAAAAGCCGTAACCATGCCTAAGACATAAACTCCTAAAATATCATAATCCTCTTCTAATGCTACGATAGCTCCACTTATGGCAAAGGCTATGGTTCCAATCGCATTAAAAATCTCCCAAGTCATTACTTAAAACCCTCTTCCTTAACTGATAACCTATATCATCGTATCACAGGCCCATTTGTCTTTACACTAGTTTTCTTCTAAAAAATCAGTTTATTAAAAGCTGCTTGATTTTTCATATCCAATCGTTTAGTCTACAGAAATTTCCATAAACAAATATCTTGAAAGTCAAAGAAGGTCAAACTATAATAAAAGTGTAAGGTCAAAAAAGGTCAAAGAATAAAAATCTCAAAAGGAGGTTTTATGGATGCTTTGTGATATATGTCAGCAAAATGAGGCAAAAATTAATGTTTATACCCAAATGAATAATGAAAAGAAAAATATTAAAATGTGTACATCATGTTTTGAACAGGAAAAAGCGAAACACAATATTCCATCCGACTTTGGTGGAGGAATGGGATTCCCATTTGATGATCTATTCAAGGGAATAGGTCAGGAGAATGGGGCGGCCTTTGGTATGAAACAGCCAACCCATACACAAACACAGAGTACTGGTGGAAATGGCGTTCTTGATCAATTTGGCCGTAATGTGACCGATCAGGCCAGAAATGGGAACATTGATCCGGTAATTGGACGAGACAAAGAAGTCGAACGTGTGATTGAAATATTAAATAGACGTAACAAGAATAATCCTGTTCTTATCGGTGAAGCTGGTGTAGGTAAAACAGCGATTGCAGAAGGACTCGCCCTAAAAATGGCAGAAGGAGACGTACCTTCAAAATTATTGGATAAGGAAGTGTATGTTATGGACGTTTCCTCTCTGACTGCTGGTACAGGAGTTCGAGGCTCCTTTGAAGAACGAATGAAATCCATCATTCAGGAGCTGCAATCCCGGCAAAATGTCATTTTGTTTATTGATGAAGTACATCAGATTGTTGGTGCCGGTTCAGCTGAAGGATCCATGGATGCAGGTAACATCCTGAAACCTGCACTTGCCCGTGGAGAATTGCAAGTAATCGGAGCAACAACCCTGAAAGAATACAGGCAAATCGAAAAAGATCCAGCGCTTGAAAGACGATTCCAGCCAGTTATGGTAGAGGAACCGACTCCTGAGGCGACTATGGAAATATTAAATGGTCTCAAATCCCGTTATGAGGATTATCATCAGGTTAAATTTACCGATGAAGCGTTGAAAGCCAGTGTGAAGCTTTCTGATCGTTATATTCAGGATCGATTCCTCCCGGATAAAGCAATTGATTTGTTAGATGAGGCTGGATCTAAGGTGAATTTATTATCTGAAGGAACAGAAAAAACAGCTATTCAAAAGAGAATAAATGCTATCCGTAAACAAAAAGATCAGGCAACAAATGAAGAACGTTATGAAGATGCTGCAAAATTACGTGACCAGGAAGCAAAACTGGAAAGACAGCTTGAAGATGGAAAAGAAGAAGCTGGTGTTGTTGATCAGGCCTTTATCACGAGTCTGATTGAAGCCAAAACAGGTATCCCGGTAGGTAAGCTTCAGGAAAATGAGAAAGAAAAGATGAAGCATCTTGAAGAGAATTTACAGTCAAAAGTAATTGGTCAGGATGAGGCTGTACAAAAAGTGGCCAAAGCTATTCGCCGTAGTCGTGCAGGATTGAAATCCCAGTATCGTCCTATTGGTTCTTTCCTGTTTGTTGGTCCAACAGGGGTTGGTAAAACGGAACTTTCAAAATCTCTGGCTGAAGAAATCTTTGGATCTAAAGATTCAATGATTCGACTGGACATGAGTGAATATATGGAGAAACACTCGGTTTCAAAACTTATCGGTTCACCTCCTGGATATGTTGGCCATGATGAAGCCGGACAATTAACAGAGCAAGTTCGTCGCAACCCATATAGTATTATTCTGCTTGATGAAATTGAAAAGGCTCATCCAGATGTGCAGCATATGTTCCTGCAAATTATGGAGGACGGTCGTCTGACAGATAGTCAGGGAAGAACCGTAAACTTTAAGGATACTGTATTAATTATGACCAGTAATGCGGGTGTAACGGATAAAAAGGTTACCGTTGGCTTTAATACAGTAGGCGAAGATATGGAAAAGGAAAGTCATATTCTCGAATCTCTTGGTTCTTACTTTAAACCTGAATTCCTTAACCGTTTCGACTCAATCGTAGAGTTTAACCAATTAGAAAAGGATCATCTTTTAGATATTCTTGATTTAATGCTGACAGATGTGAGAAATCAGCTTGAGGAACAGCATATCAATATAGAGATTGATCAGGCGGCCAAAGAAAAACTAATTGAGCTTGGCTACCATCCAGCCTTTGGTGCCCGTCCATTACGCCGAGTCATTCAGGAACAATTAGAGGATAAAATAGCTGACGTGTTACTTGAAGAGGAAGAATCTGACCAGCTTACTGTCACAGTAATAGATCATGAAATTGTTGTGCAATAAAACAGAGACTGACCCGATTTACTTTCGGGTCAGTCTTTTGTTTGTGATGTATTATTAAACAACTTATAATTTACTAATAAGATAGGAGTGAAGAATTATGCCGGAAATTATACTTGATGATTTAAGAATACAGGCTGAATATTTACAGCATGAATGGATTCTTAAAGAAGATAAACGGCTTCGCAAAGTTATTTTTGATTTCAAAGTAACGAGTGATGATTATCATCAGGTAACAACTAAGCTTTATGAAAATGACTTTACGGTAAAAATCCCAGACGAAAATCTGCAATTTCAGGCTTCGATTTCCACGTACTCAACATCTATCACCAATTTATATCATGAAGGTGAGGTTGGGGATTATCACCTGGAATTAATAGAACAAACGAATTAGGTATGTAAAACAAAGTGGCCCTGCATGAGCAGAGCCCTTTGTTTTTACCATATTATCTTACTAAAACAAATATACTTTTTCAGGTAATTTCACCAAACGGAATCGATTAGGGTTCATCCTGTGTTGATTTCAGATGGTTATAATGATGCTGAATATATAAGAAAAACAGCAATGTAAAACTCTGAACAGCCAAATATACAGGAAAAGAATACGCTCCCTTCCACCCATGGTAATTAAATACACCAAAATACACATTAACCCTCTCGAAACCAATTGCGATTAGAGACCATACAAGGATATACAGCCCCGTCCAAATTCCTTTTACATTAAACTTATCAAATAAGTAGATATATAAGTAGGCAAAGGGAGCGTAAAAGGAATAGAGCACTAAATCAAACAACTCATAGTTGCCCTTATCCATAATGTCATATAAATCAAGGGAAGGCGAGGCCATCATATGGTCGAGAACACGTGCAAAGACAATGGCACATAGCATAACCAGCAAAATAACACTTAAGGGAAAACGCCTGGGCAATAAAAAGACCAGCAAATAAGACAGGATAACTCCTGTAAGTACAAACCATTCATTGTGATCGAAATGTTCTGGTAAAGTCATTTGATTCCTTCCTTTTGCAGTTTTGATTGAAACCATACATGCAGCAAGCGCACGACTATTAACAGGACGACAAACGTCACAATTGACTGCCAGAATTGCCAGTTTTTATACTGTATGACCTCCCAATAAGTCATTATCAATTGGACAATTCCCAGAATGCCTGTCATTAAAATCGTTAACACAATCCTCGATAGCCAGGTTTTACAAACTTCTACCAGGTTAAAGTACCATAAACATAATAACGGAATCATTATCAATTCATATAACCGCAAAATCAGAAACAATTGGGGATCATCAGCAACTGACCAGAGCTTTAAATTAATATAATAAACGGCTGTATATCCTGTCACAAAAAATACAAGGACTAAATACATAAAACTGTTTTCCAGTACATTTAATGTTTTCTTCGTACTTATCGACGCAATGAAAAGCAGGAGTGAAAAATTGATAGCAATAATTAGTTCCTTCATTATTCTTCCCTCATTAAGGTAATTTTTTTCATTTATTTTTTGTAGAATTCTTCTACTTATACTCCAAAAACAGAAAATATAAATTTCTTCTTGTAAAATATATGAATTCTGGTAATATATACACAATTTCAAAATTTTATAGGGGAGGGGATTACATGATTCGGGAACTGTCAAAAGCAGATCTTCATGCTTGTATGGAATTTATTAAAAAAAGCCCGGCAGAAAACCTGTTTCTGATTGGCGATTTGGAGGCCTATGGTGTTGAGGAAGATTTCCAGGACGTCTGGGGTGATTTTGACGAACAGGGATATTTTCGTGCTGTATTATTACGTTATCGCCAAAATTACATTATCTATGCTCCGGATTCTTTTGACAGACAAGGAATCGCGGCTATTATAGATCAGGATAAACGAGAGGAAAAGATGGTCTCAGGTATATCAACCATTGTTCACCAGGTTCTCTCCCACTTAACCCATAAACCTGAAAAAGTAAGAGAAACCTACTATGCAAAATGTGAGTCCTTAAATGATATACAAATTCCCGATGTTCAAGTGAAAAAGTCTGAAATCCCGGATATTCCACGTATTGTTGAGCTTCACCGGAATATTGCAGATTTTACGAATCGTGATCCTGAGGGGGAAAGTATTCGGAAAAATATGGAGGAAGGTGTATCACGTACCTTTTATATTGAAGATAGAGAAAAAATGGTATCTTCGGCAATGACCACCGCTGAAAACAGTCTTTCAGCAATGATTATAGGCGTCTGTACATTGGAGGAGTATAAAAAAAGAGGGTATGCCAGTGCGTGTATGACAGCATTATGCAAAGAGCTGTTGAGTGAAGGAAAACATCTGTGCCTCTTTTATGATAATCCTGAAGCAGGAAAGATCTATAAACGGTTAGGCTTTCATGATATAGGAAAATGGGTAATGAGTGAGTTTCGATAGTTCAGAATGGCTGGCATCTTTTGATAAGCCAGCCATTCATTTTATATCCTTTTTACATTAGTCATGAGGAAGCCGCTTTTAGGTAAAGTCGGCATCTCATCTAATGAATAATTGAAATCCTGAGCAGGAACATCATAGTCCATTTTATTTACTAAAAAGTCCACCGTTGCTTTCATCACTTCCACAGTAATTCCTTCTCCCGGACAACGGTGTCCCTTTCCAGGATCACTGCCTCCTTGAGGAATAAATGAGTAGTCATTCCTGTCCTGGTTTTTAAAGTTATTCGGGTCAAATTGATTAGGAGTTTCCCAAAACCTTTCATCATGATGCATCCCATAAATATCTAATAAAACTAGTGTACCTCTTTTAAAAGTATAATTATTCCAGGTAAAGTCCTCTTTCACCCTTGCGCCGAGAAAAGGGCCAAAAGGATAAAAGCGCCGGACTTCATTTACGAACATTTCAAGATTTCTGCTATTGTGTTCTTTTAGCGGCTCCTTAGTCTTTGGATGTTCATGCAGGGCTACAGCCGCAAATGTAATATAGGTTGAAATCGCAACGATGGGTCTAAGTACATTTATAAGTTCAATGGCTGCTTTTTTTGCAGGCAAATGCTGACCTTTCTCATCCTTAAGAAATGCCATTACATATAAAGCAGACGATTCATCTGCAGGTATGTTTCCGGAACGTACATCCTCGATGATATTTTCCATCCAGCCTTCTGTTCGATTTCTGGCCGTTCTTCCCTTCCAATGCTCAGGACCCACTCTGCCGAAAGCATAAACCATGGATATTAAATCATCAGCAAGGTCAGGGATATCTTCCTCTTTAACAGGAACACCCGCCCATTGACAGGCTACCCAGCATAGAACGTTCTTTATTTCCTTAAAGAAACGAACTTGTTCCTCTTTCTCCCATTGGGGAATGGAGTGTTTGAGTTCATTTGTAACCATTTCGGCTAACCGTTCTTGATTACGTTTATCCATAAGAGATAGAAACTGCTGCTTGCGTTGATGGTGGGCTTGTCCATCCATTCCCTGTATTGCCCCTACTCCGAACAGGGATTGTTGTATACGGTAAGGAGCTGCCCACTTACGCTGGAAACGGTCTAGATCATAAAAGATCTTTGCCGCTTCCGGACCAGTCATACAGACTACTTTTTTTCCAAGCACTCTCGTTTCAAATAGATCTGTTTTAAATTGGTCGGCACGATTCTTTATGAACAGATAGCCTTCCTGAAGTAAAGCAATACTGTGGTCCATCCCCTCCTCATGAGGAATTTCTTCGTTATATCGCATTCTTTATCGACTCCTTTTAGCGTAGTCCTTATTGGTTAAAGTTCCCCAAAATCTCTGTATTTTACGTTATAATTGAAAAAGAAATGAATTCGACAAATTCTTTCGTTTAATCATCTTTTGGGGAGGAGCATTTATGGAGAAGCTGACAATGGATTCACTATTAGATGTGTTTGGAGAGCTTTTTTCCGATGAAGTATCTATTGCGATATCCAATACAAGAGAATATATTTATTATCGTCCCAGTAAACGAATCGATTTAAAAATAAAGCCAGGGGACCCGATTAAACAGGGGACCATTGCAGATAAAGCTTTTCAATCGGGGCAAAAGGTTTCAGAGTTTATCGACCGGAATGTTTTTGGGATTCCCTATCACGGTATGGCTGTTCCATATTTCGACAATGACCAGATTGAAGGCTGTGTAACCGCCATCTATCCGGCACTGACAGAAGGAAAATCTGTCATTACCGTAAAAAGTCAGGATGGATGGAAGCCCATACCTTTCCATGATGTTATGTTCGTAGAGGTGCGAGACCGCAAAACTTATGTCTATTCAGACGAATTTGCCGGAACCCATAATAAAGCATTACAGGAATTCGAATACATTCTTCCGAGGGAAATTTTCATTCGCTGTCATCGTTCTTTTATAGTAAATGTCCATCATATTCGTGAGATTTTTCCCGACACGCACTCTACATTTGTGCTGGAAATGAAAAATGGTGCAACTATTCCCGTCAGTCAATCTTATTCCAGTTATTTCAGAAAGCTGCTGGGATTCTGATTATTCTGTTTTACATCATCTTTTCAGGTTTTCACACACGATTTTTCTGTTTGTCTTCATAATCTCCAGTTAAAGCCCTTTCATAAGTTAAAATATTCTTAAAGTTAAGATGAAGGGGGTTACATTGTGGGGAACAACTACGACCGCATTAAGGATGCACAGCTGAAAGAAAAAGTTGTTTCGGCAGAGGAAGCGGCTGCATGGATTCAGGATGGAATGACACTTGGTCTGAGCGGTTTTACTCGTGCCGGTGATGTGAAAGCGGTTCCGACTGCGCTGGTTAAACGTGCGGAAAACGAATCGTTTAAAGTGAATGTATTCACGGGTGCATCATTGGGTTCAGATATTGATAAAATGTTTGCAGAAGCCGGAATCATTCAAAAACGTCTCCCTTTCCAAGCTGATCCGACTATGCGGAAGAAAATTAATCAGGGAGAGCACTTTTTTGTCGACCACCATCTTTCACATACAGCTGAATTACTTAGGGGGAATGTAATAGAGGCTGTAGATTATGCTATTTTGGAAGCGATTTCGATAGAGGATGGAATGATTATACCTACAACATCGGTTGGGAATTCACAAATTTTTGCTGAAAAGGCGAGGAATATCATAATAGAAATTAACCTTGCACAATCCGAAAAATTAAAAGGGGTTCATGATATATATAGCTTAGAAAAGCAGGGAGAACGTGCACCTATTCCGCTAACTGATCCAAGCGATCGAATCGGTACAGCAGGAATTCCTATCGATGTTAAAAAGGTAAAGGGAATTGTCTTCACCAGTCAGACGGATTCGCCATCAACAATCGTTGAACCTGATGATCAAACCCAAATCATGGCAGATCATTTAATGACCTTTTTACGAAATGAGATTAAAGCTGGACGTCTTACAGAAAGCCTTGCTCCTTTACAATCGGGTATAGGCTCAGTGGCAAATGCTGTTCTGCACGGAATGGTTCAATCAGAATTTGAGAATTTAGAAGTCTATTCCGAGGTCCTTCAGGATGCTGTTTTTGATCTCATTGATGCAGGTAAAGTCAACATGGCATCATGCTGTTCCATTACGCTATCAGAAGAAAAAATGAAAAAAGTCTTTGATAACTTTGAGGACTACCGTGATAAGTTAATTATGCGACCGCAGGAAATATCGAACCATCCTGAGATCATCCGCCGACTCGGCCTTATATCTATTAATACCGCATTAGAGTTTGATATTTATGGGAATGTCAACTCTACACATGTTACAGGTACAAAAATGATGAACGGCATAGGGGGATCTGGTGATTTTGCCAGAAATGCCCGTTTAGCTATTTTCGTCACTAAGTCGATCGCAAAAGGTGGCGATATTTCAAGTGTAGTGCCATTTGTTTCTCATGTGGATCATACGGAACATGATGTCGATGTCTTAGTAACGGAGCAAGGGTACGCCGATTTACGTGGTTTAGCACCTAGAGAACGTGTTGAACTCATTATTGAAAATTGCGCCCATCCTATCTATCGCGATCAATTAAGAGAATATTATTATGAAGCTCTGTCTCGAGGTGGTCAGACACCGCATGTGCTGGAAAAAGCCTTATCATGGCATACGAATTTTAAGCAGAACGGGACGATGAGGGAGCTGGCTGAGGAAAAGATCTAACATAACTGCCTGGTTATTTAACCAGGCAGTTTTTATATCTAAAAGAGTTTTTAACAGGACTTTTGCTGTTTTTCGTGAAATATATATAGATATAACATTTCATGAAGGTGGGAAAATTTAAAATGCAGTCCTTTGATTATTTAGATTATCCTTATTCTTCGCAGCGGATGGTATCCATTGCGAATCGTGGTATGGTCGCAACATCCCAGCCTCTTGCCGCACAGGCTGGTCTTGATATGTTAAAACAAGGAGGAAATGCTGTTGATGCGGCCATTGCCACTGCAGCTGCGTTAACGGTAGTGGAACCAACCTCTAATGGCATTGGCAGTGATGCTTTTGCATTAGTATGGACAAAAGGGAAGCTGTATGGTTTAAATGGAAGTGGCCCATCACCAGACTCCATTTCCATAGAGAAAGTGAGGGCCAAAGGGTATGATGATATTCCTGTTCATGGATGGATTCCAGTCACAGTACCGGGAGCTCCAGGCGCATGGGCGGAATTATCAGATCAATTTGGAAAGCTGCCATTTAAAGAGCTGTTAAAGCCTGCGATAGATTATGCGGAAAATGGCTATCCCGTATCTCCAACACTTGGTCGTTTCTGGACAAAAGCGTATCAAAAATATAAGGAAGAACTCGATGGTGATGAATTCAAACATTGGTTCCATACATTTGCACCTCATGGACGGCCACCGCAAATAGGGGAAGTATGGAAATCAACAGATCATGCAGATACGTTGAGATCTATTGCTGAAACAAAGGCAAAGTCCTTTTATGAAGGGGAGATTGCTGAGAAAATTTCCCGTTTTTCGACTCAATATGATGGATTTTTAACGAAAAAAGATTTGGAGACTTATCGGCCGGAATGGGTAGAACCCATATCAGTAAATTATCGCGGTTATGATGTCTGGGAAATCCCGCCTAACGGTCAGGGGCTCGTTGCACTCATGACATTAAATATGCTAAAGGGATTTTCTTTTTCAGAAAAGGAATCTGCAGATACATATCATAAACAAATGGAAGCGATGAAACTGGCATTTACAGATGGCCAAACCTATATTACAGATAAGAAGGACATGAGACATTCAACAGAGCAGCTCCTCTCTGATACCTATGCGCAAAAAAGACGAAACTGCATACATGATACAGCCTTAACACCAAAGCCAGGTCAACCACCAAAAGGGGGAACGGTCTATTTAGCAACCGCAGATCAATACGGAAATATGATATCCTTTATCCAAAGTAACTATATGGGATTTGGTTCTGGGCTGGTCGTACCTGGTACGGGAATTGCTCTGCAAAATCGGGGACATAATTTTTCTCTTAATCCTTCCCATGACAATGCCTTAAAGGGAGGAAAACGCACGTACCATACCATTATACCAGGCTTTTTAACGAAAAATAATATACCTATAGGTCCATTTGGAGTCATGGGTGGTTTTATGCAGCCCCAAGGTCATGTCCAGGTCTTAGTGAATATGATTGATTTTAAGCTTAACCCACAGGCGGCCCTTGATGCGCCCAGGTGGCAGTGGCGGAAAGGTAAGGAAATTGCTGTAGAATCAACATTCCCTTCTTACATTGCTGAGGGCTTGGTTAGAAAAGGGCATGATATACAAACTGAATTAGAAAAAGGTGAGTTCGGGCGAGGACAAATCATTTGGCGGGATCACGAGACAGGTACGTTATATGGAGGAACAGAATCAAGAACAGATGGCGCAATATCTTCTTACTAATATAATATATTTGGACAGACAAGTTCCCTGCGGAGGTTATAGATATGACACATTGGCACCTTTTCTTAGCCTTTTTCCGAGTAGGAATTTTCGGCTACGGGGGAGGCCCATCCTCGATCCCTCTTGTACAAAAAGAGGTGGTTGAAAAGTATAAGTGGCTGGACGATGAAGAATTTGGTAATATTCTTGCATTGGGAAATTCACTTCCTGGACCAATTGCAACTAAAATGGCCGGTTATATTGGTCACAGAGTATCCGGAATTCCTGGGATGATTAATGCGGTATTGGCTACCATCATCCCGACTATAGTACTAATCATTATTTTATTAACCTTCTTAAGTTCGTTTAGTAATTTAGGTTGGGTAAATGGCATGACAGAGGCTGTTGTTCCTGTGGTCGGAGTAATGCTTGCTCTATTAACGTATGGTTTTGTAAAAAAATCTCACAAAGCGAATGGCTGGCTGATTACGATTGTTTTGTTAGCTGCATCCTTACTTTTAATCGAATGGTTCAGTGTACATCCGGCTGTATTAATTGCTGCAATCCTGCTTTATGCACTGATTAAGCCTGTTCCTGATGATCAGTCAGGTAAAGAGGAACATGTGGTTAAAAACACCACTGCTGAAAATGGTACACGAGAGAAAGGAAAATCATAGATGATTTATTGGGAAATATTTATTGCCTTTTTCATTCCGGGTATCCTCGGTTATGGAGGTGGTCCAGCCTCCATACCTCTGGTGGAAAATGAAGTGGTCGATCGGTTTGGCTGGATGACAGTCAATGATTTCAGTGAGATGCTGGCCATGGCGAATGCATTGCCTGGTCCTATAGCCACAAAAATGGCCGGATTCATTGGGTTTGAACAGGGAGGAATTTTAGGAGCACTTGTTGGGGTATTCGCCATCGTTGCCCCATCTCTTATTTTAATGATTACCTTACTAAAGGTTTTATTAAAATTTAAGGATTCCCCGCGTGTTAAAAGACTGACAGCCTTGATTTTACCGACGATTGCCATTCTTCTTGGGGTTATGGCCTTTGATTTTTTTCAAACAGCTTATGAAGGTTCCGGCGTCTGGCATACACTTTTTTTAGCCATTGTCAGTCTGGTTTTACTGGAAAAAGTTAAGGTTCATCCTGCTTTTGTGATTTTAGGAGCGTTGGTTTACGGCGCTTTATATTTATAAAAGTACGATAGAGGAAGGTTAAACATACCACCAATGATACATACTGATAGGGAGTATCGACATTGGTGGTGATTTTTTGTCTGTACGTATCTTTTTGCTGACAGCTGTCTTTCTATTTTTTAATTCAGCACCTGTTCTTGCTGTTGAGCAAACAGCCCTTAAGGATATGAAGGCCGCTTTTATTCGTGATGGAGACTTATGGATATATGAGAACCAGGAAGAAATACAAATAACGAAAGAAGGGGATGTGTTTGCACCACAATGGTCTCATGATGGTCAATGGCTGCTCTATCAGAAAAACGTAGAAGTTGAACCAGGAGATTATAAAAAGGCACAAACGGAAATATGGGTCTATCATGTTCAAACAGGGGAGAAGAAAAAAATCTTCTATAATGGACGTAATCCAAAATGGTCTCCGGAAAAAAATCTCGTGGCCTTTCAAAGCGATGAAGTTCTAAACATATCTGATTTGGATAGATTCTATAATGTTGAGCTTGGTGTAAACAGCTATCAGTGGGTGCCTGATGGGAGTGGCTTTCTTTTGTCCTCTCAGGCTGATTTGCTACCTGATGGGTGGACAAGTCCAATTCTTTATAGAAAAACCATAACCGCGCCTTTAAGTGATGTCAAACTGCATAAGAATGTCCAGCGACTTCTTAAGATTCCGAAAGAAGTCGAAAAAGGGGAGACCTCTATTTTATCCATTGGTGCTGGTCACTTTTCTTTTTCCCCGAGTGGAAAATGGACTTCCTTTATCATTTCACCAACCGCCTCCTGGTCCATGGACAGCAATATGGTGAGCGTCATGACAAATGATGGCTCTACTTTTAAGGTGCTTGATGAGGTCATTCTGGGTGTCGGAAAACCGAAGTGGGCTCCCGATAAAGACCGACTTGCCTATATTGCAGGTGGAGGCAGAATTGTATTAGGATTTAAGGATAAAGACTTGAAGGTTAAAGAAATGCCTGTGAACCAAACATTTACTCCGGACGATTATGCCGAACTCGATTTCTCCTGGATCGATAACGAATCGCTGGTGACATCCCGAGTGGAGGAGAGGGAATGGTCAAATGAACCCGGCAGACACCCATTGCCAAAGCTGCATCGCATAAATATAACAAACAAACAACAGGAAACAATCACAGAGCCACCAGAGAATTTGGGAGATTATAAACCAATGTACTTGGATTCCAAACAAATGTTTGTTTGGTTCAGAGGAAAGTCCCTGACTGATACAGATAAAAATGTATGGGTAGCAGATCGTGATGGTACGAACCATAAAAAGTGGTTGGAAAATGTTGAAAATCTAACATTATATACCGAATGATTTCATCTTCTTTACCGGCTTTCATAACCATGGAATTTCAGGTCTAAAATAGTGTAAGCAGTCCGTTTTATAAATTTTTAATGGGCTGCTTTTTTATTTTCTTAAAAGATTACATTATTGAAGACGAACCGGGATAAAAAATAAACGATAACGGCAAAATCTTACACAACAAAATTAGCATCTGACTCCAATATAATCACATGTTATGTTCTTTAAAACCATTATTTTGGGAATGTTCCTACAATGAAGTTAATCCGTTTTAAAAGGTGGTGCTTTAAATGTTATCTGTTCAGGAGGTTTCAAAGCAATATAAAAATTCCAGGGCATTAAACAGTGTTAGTTTAACTTTTGACAAGGGGAAGTGTTTCGGTATCGTTGGTCCTAATGGGGCTGGGAAATCTACCTTAATGAAAATTATTGCCAATGTTATCCAAGAGTATGATGGGGAAATCATCTCCTCTGACCGCACCGGTAACCATTCACTGAGAAAAAGTATTACAGGCTACGTGCCTCAGGAAATCTGTCTTGAAGAAAAATTGCCTGCTCTGGTAAATTTGCAATTCTATGGTCAACTATATGGGTTAAAAGGACGGGAACTTCATGAACGAGCTCAGGAAGTATTAAGAGACATTGGGTTAACGGACTATGGAAAAGAAAAAGTATCGATTTTTTCCGGTGGGATGAAAAGACGCTTAAATATAGGTTGTGCGCGTATGCATAACCCCCATATTGTGATCATGGACGAACCAACTGTAGGAATTGATCCTCAATCCAGACACCATATTTTCAACCCGATCGATCAACTAAAAAAAACAAGGACGTACCATCATTTATACCAGCCACAATATGGATGAAGTCGAGCGACTTTGTGATGATATTGCATTGATCGATAAAGGGACCATTATCGAAAAAGGAAGCTTATCTCAACTTTTACAAAAATATTCTAAAACCTCTGTTTATGTAAAAGGAAATATCACGAAGAATACACTGGATTCATTTGGAAGCGTACAAACAAAAAATGATGGGTTTATCGTATTGACGAGTGATCCATTAACAACCTTAAAAAGATTGATTGATTATTTCTGCGATCATTCTATTTTTCCCGATCAGCTTGAACTGGCAAGGCCTAAATTAGAAGAGTATGGTTGGAATCGGCTTTGCAGGTATTTATACCTTTGTTGCGCTTACCTTTTTAATGATATTTAATGTTCCTGCAAGTGTGTCTGTAATTTGGGTGAACATGCTGGGAAGTATATTTATTGGTATTTATTTTGGATTAGCATCTCGTATTTTTGAAATACAAAAGTGGAGTCCTTTAAAGAAAACCATTATTCATCTTACACTTTCTATTATTACCTATTATTCTGTTGGCTTAGCAATTGGATGGGTGCCATTAGAGCTCCTGCCTTTAATACTTAGTTTCATAACTTTCATTTGTGTATATGCGATTTTCTGGTTTAGCTATACACTATATTATAAAAGGTTAGAAACGTCAATGAATGACTATTTAAATCACCATAAAGATAGAGAATAATCAAATTTGTAAGGGGTTGACTTAGTCGACCCCTTAAACTATATTTTAACCCTATTATTTTTTGAACAATTCTGATAATTATTTGACCAATCGCTTCCCTCTGGTGTAAAATGTGAAATAAATGAAACCGTTTTCTAAAGGGGTGGGGGTATGAGTTTTGGTAATGAAGTACAAGCAATGGTCTACCAGGGGGTTGAAAAGAATATAATCCCTCCATCATTTGAAAAGCTGGAGCAAAAAGCGAAGGAACATTTAGATGCAAAGCCCTATGATTATGTGGCAGCGTCTGCAGGAGCAGAGATGACAAAGAGGAAAAATAAACAGGCATTTGAAAAGTGGAACATCATCCCAAGAATGCTCCGTGATACATCAAATAGAGATCTGAGTACTGAATTATTTGGAAGAAAACTATCATTTCCCATTTTGTGTGCTCCAGTGGGTGTTCAATCGATTATACATCCAGAAGGTGAACTGGCCAGCGCCCGTGCTGCAGCAGCTATGAATGTTCCGTTTGTTGCAAGTACAGCTTCTACATATAATCTGGAAAAAACATCTGAGGTTATGGAGGATAAGGAACGTTGGTTTCAACTCTATTGGAGCAGTGATCGTGAAATTGCCGCCAGTATGGTTAAGCGTGCGGAAAAAGCGGGATACAGTGCCATTGTGATTACCCTGGATACGCCTATGATGGGCTGGAGAGAGAAGGACATTGATCACGCTTACTTACCATTTCTTCAGGCAGAGGGAATCGGTAATTATTTAAATGATCCCGTCTTTTTATCACGTTTAGATCAATCTCCGGAAGAGGATATGACATCAGCTATTCTGTTATGGTCACAAATTTTCGGTAACCCTTCTTTGACCTGGGGAGATTTGGACTTTATCAAAGCCCAGACTTCACTTCCAATTGTGTTAAAAGGGATTTTACACCCTGAAGATGCAAGGCTTGCTGTCCAGCATGGGGTAGACGGAATTATTGTAAGCAATCATGGAGGAAGACAGGTAGATGGAGCCGTGCCCGCTATTGATGCATTACCGGAAATTGTCGATGCTGTTGAACATCGTATCCCTGTACTTATGGATAGTGGAATACGAAGAGGCTCAGATATTATAAAGGCTTTAGCCATCGGCGCAAGAGCTGTTTTAATCGGAAGGCCCTATATGTATGGGTTGGCTTTGGCAGGAGAGGACGGTGTTAAACAGGTCCTCAGGAATCTAATTGCCGACTTTGATCTGAGTATGGCTTTATCAGGCAAAACTTCCGTTGCTGAATTAAACAGAGAAATTCTTAGAAAGGAATCATAGCTTTGCTTAACATATAGATTCCAGTTATGGATATGGCCCAAAAAATTATTTCCTAATAACATCCCCCACATAATGCGGGGGATGTTATTAATATCTTATTAATATCTATAAGCACTTTCGCATGTATTAGCTACTGGTTCATAATAACAATGTTGTTTATACTGTCCTGTATGCGGTTGGCCGTACCATGAAGGAGGACATTCACCATACGGATTAAAATACCAAAGAGCAAACTTAGAAGGATGCTGTCTCCAATATTTCACAACTTGACGAGCTAATCTTCTTTCTAATTCTCTGGCAGGTCTATAAAACAAATTCCCTTTTTGTACCGCTTCAAAAGCAAAATTTCCGCCTTGAACCTGAAAAATTACCTCTCGTATGGACCTTACATCTTCAAAATCCAAACAATCAGCTTTCGCTCGATTTACAATGACATTCCCAACCATAAGCATTCCCAGACGTCCTTCACCCTCGGCTTCCGCTCTCACCATCCTTGCTATTAAATCAATATCTTTTTGGTTATATGCTACTCTTGCCACTACCATCACCTCTACAAAATTGTATGAAATAATCTATAAAAAATGTAAGCTTTTCAGAATTTTTGTCTGATTGGCATGTACCAAATGTACCAAGCATTTAAAGATCATGAGGAACAACTTGTCGAAATGGCAGTAATTTGGAATAATTGTTATGAAGAAAGGGAGCAAGTCCCGATTCACTGGGATGATGAAATTCAGTGGTTTATGATTTCAACTCTCAAATTTTACAGAATGAATAAACCGAATGACACGAATGCATTCATAAACGCAGGATATTCATCGAATGAATTTATGGAAGTAAATTCTTAAGGAGATGGCCATTCCTGCATATCTTATTTACAGCACTTTTGCTAAAATAAATGATAAGGAGCACAAAAGGACCAGAAAATACATAAGTAAACTACAAAAACATACACTGCCTTTTTATAATCATCCGGAAAATTGGTTCAATATGTCTACAGTCCATTAAGAGGATGATGTAATGTAAAGTTCGTGTTTTCATTATGGAGGGAAGAACATGACAAACAAAAGAAGAGTTGGAATTATTTTTGGCGGAAAGTCCGCTGAGCATGAGGTATCCTTACAATCTGCCAAAAACATTGTGGATGCCATTGATCCGGAAAAATATGAGGTGACCCTTCTCGGCATTGACAAAGAGGGAAAATGGCATATTAATGACCAATCTCACTATTTACTTAATAAAGAAAATCCAAAGCTCATTCAATTAAATAAATCCAATGACCATGTGGCGATTATTCCAGGTGAGACAGATCATCAACTGATTAATGCAAACGGTAATGTGGAGCTGGATCAACTGGATGTTATTTTCCCGATTGTACATGGTACTTTAGGAGAGGATGGAAGTCTGCAGGGAATGCTGCGTTTAGCTAATATTCCTTATGTAGGTACAAATGTATTGGGGTCTGCGGTCTGTATGGATAAGGATATTGCGAAACGTTTGATGAAGGATGCAGGGATAAGCGTAGCAGAGTCCATTACTGTAAAGAGAAGAGAAAAAGACCGTATTCATTTTGATCAAGTTAAAGAAAAGCTGGGGATCCCGTTTTTCATTAAACCGGCGAATCAGGGTTCTTCAGTTGGTGTAAGCAAAGTAAATACAGAGGAAGAATTTAAAGAAGGAATTCGGGAAGCATTTGCGTATGATCATAAAGTACTTTTAGAGGAAAATATCGAGGGCAGAGAGCTTGAATGCTCTGTACTCGGCAATGATGATCCCATTGCATCCACCCCGGGAGAAATTTTGCCACAAGGAGAATTCTACTCCTATGAAACGAAATATATTGATGAAAGCGGGGCTCTGCTGGAAGCACCGGCGAACTTAAATGAAGAAGAAATGGAATGTATGAAAAAAACAGCTGTTCATGCCTTTAAGGCCCTTGAATGCGAGGGAATGGCACGCGTTGATTTCTTTATGAAGAAAGACGGTACTTTAGTCTTAAATGAAATTAATACATTACCTGGCTTCACAAAAATCAGTATGTATCCAAAGCTTTGGGAGATTAGCGGAATTCCTTATTCCGAGTTGATCGACCGGTTAATTGAACTTGCGATTGACCGATATGAGCAGGATGCACAATTGAAAAGTTCAATTGACTAATGAATCTGAAAGCGTGCTTCTAATTGGAGGCGTGCTTTTTTACTAAAATTTAAAATTGCAATAATTGCATAAATCTGACAAAATATAGAGAAATAACTATTTGGAGAGAGGGTATAAAACGGTGGGAAGGAATAGAAAGTCGATGGAACTTAAAACGAAGCTGAAAAACATCTATTGTCACATGAATTAACGGTAGCTAATTTCAGAATCAAGACAAATGTAACAAACTTCTATAAAACACTTTATTTCAGTCTATTTCATAAGCAAACTGGAAAACAAACGAGACTAACTATAGAAAACGCCTAAAACCCTTCATAATCAGATGTATGGGATTTAATAACAAACGATACCGCCATCGTTTCTATCCCGGCTATAGAATAGATTTTAGATTTAAAAAAGAGGAAAGAGGAAAATATGGGTATCAACGACATCATTGTTATTATTGTAGTTTGTTTTCTTATATTAGGTGCAATTGATCATATGCTCGGAAATAAATATGGATATGGCGAGCCGTTTACGGAAGGGTTTATGGCCATGGGGAGACTAACCTTAGCCATGGTTGGAATTATCTCGCTCGCACCTGTTCTGGCTAATGTACTAACACCTGTCATTAAGCCTGTTTACTCCTTCATTGGTGCTGACCCTGCTTCCTTTGTAAACTCCCTTCTTGCCCTGGATATGGGTGGATACGCATTAGCCCGGGAAATGTCACTGTCTCCTGATGCCGAGCTGTTTTCCTGGGTGTTTTTAGGTACTATGCTGGGACCGACGATTGTCTTTACCATCCCTGTTGCACTGGGAATCATCAGAAAAGAGGATCATCCCGTATTTGCTAAAGGAATTCTGATTGGTATGATCACGATCCCTGTAGGATGCTTTGTCGGGGGAGCTGTTGGTGGATTTAATCTGGTGATGATTCTTAAAAACCTGTTTCCTGCAGTGATTCTATCCATGTTTATTGCCGTGGGATTATGGAAAATCCCCAATCAAATGATAAAGGGTTTTAAAATCTTTGGGGAAGTTATCAAAATAATTGCGATTACCGGCTTAACAGCGATTGCTATAGAAACGATGACAGGTTTTATTGTGATTCCCAACATGACACCTGTAACTGAGGGGTTCCAAATTGTCGGAACCATTGCACTGTTTCTGGCCGGAGCTTTTCCAATGGTCACTTTTTTACAGAGAGTTTTAAAGAAACCATTAGGAAAACTTGGTCATTTCCTTAGGGTTAATGAAACATCCATAGCAGGACTAATTTCATCATTTGCTCATCATATCCCGATGTTTATGATCTTTAAAAATATGGATGAGCGGGGAAAAGTGGTAAATGTGGCCTTCGCGGTGAGTGGTGCCTTCGTTTTTGGCGGGCATCTTGGTTTTGTTGCCGGTATCGAGAAAGAAATGGTGTTTGCAATGATCATTGGCAAGTTAACAGGAGGTTTTACAGCCATTCTATTGACATTCTTTTTCATGGGAAATCAAAACAGACAGGGTCAATCCGTTAAGAAAGGGGAGATAACGTAAATATGCTGGGAATAGCTATTTATATTCTATCTTTGTTTATCCTATATGCAGTTGTATCAGCAGCCGTACGTAATGGTATTGACGGTTCCAGATTAGTCAGCTCCTGGAAAAACAGGAAGAAGGCATGAAGACACCGATCATGATTTAGATGATTAACAGATAGGAGATGGAAATATGCATATCAGAACTATTCGTTATAATGACGCAGAACCATTGATGAATTTAATCAGAGAAGTGGAGGCAGAATCTCCTTATATGCTGTATGGAGCTGGGGAAAGAAAGCCAAATCTGAAAAAGCAGAAGGAAATGATTGATCGTATATTAAAAACTGACAATTCTACAGTTTTAGTAGCAGAATTAAACAGTTCATTAGCAGGTTATGCCATGGCTATAGGAGGCAGTTCACCCAGAAATCAGCATTCTGTCCATTTGGTAATAGGCATGTTATCCATACATCAGGGAAAGGGATTAGGTACTCAATTACTTGAAGAACTGGAGAAGTGGGCGGTTGAAAATAAACTTCACCGGCTGGAATTAACTGTCGTAAGTAAAAATTATTCAGCCATTGCGTTATATGAAAAAATGGGATTTATAAGAGAAGGAACGAAGCAGGATTCACTTTATATTGATGGACAACTTTTTGATGAATATTATATGGCAAAGATACTGGCGTAGTTTAAACCATAAATGTGTTCATACATTGCAAAAATTACTTCACTCAGAAAAAGGGGGGATTTACTTTATGTATTTATCTCCTGGAGAAAATATAAAGGACACAAAAGACCACCCAGGAATAAACAGCCAAAAAGCTTAGAAGAGGTAAAAGCAGAAGAAAAGACAAAATCTCAGATTAAAATGAGCTTCTTTTCATCTGGTGATTAGTGTTAATCGAGGTGCATAATAAAATGGATAACTCAATGAATAAAGATCTCAAACAGCAACTGAAAGCGTTAGAAGAAAAACATATAAATTTGGAAGTCCGAAAAAACAGGGACCAATTAGACCGAATACTTTCGGATGATTTTTTTGAAATCGGCAGTTCAGGCAGGATTTTTGGTAAAAAAGAATGTCTTGAGAGTGGTGTTGCTCTAACAGAAATGACGATACATAACTATGAAATCTATCCACTGGCTGCCGGTGCAGTATTATCCATTTATTATATTAGGGATAATACCAGGAAACGAAATACTTTAAGAAGTTCTATTTGGAAACAAATTAATGGCAGATGGCAGCTTTATTTTCATCAGGGAACGAATACAGACCTGAAAATTGGTGATATAACAAACTCAAATAGAGAAGGTGTGTAAAAATATGCCCTATATAAAAACGGATAGACTTACCTTAGTTACGTTTACCGTTGAAATGATGAAAGCCTCATTAGTCAGCAATCGTGAATTAGAAAAGCTCACAAATTTTCATGTTCCTTCAGAGTATCCAATGGAGGTTTATAAAACATTACTCCCTTATAAAATTGATCGATTTAGCCAGTATCCAGAAGAAAATGAGTGGGAAGGTATTCTTCTTCATACCGAAGACCATGTCATTATTGGAGATATGGGATTTAAGGGTGGACCAGATGAAAATGGAGAGATGGATTTAGGCTATAGCATTCTTCCAAGTTATCAAGGGAATGGCTATGCAACCGAAATGGCAATGGCAATTGTTCAGTGGGGTTTTCAACAGCCAAAAGTTAAGAAAATTACAGCTAGCTGTTCAGATCAGAACCATCCTTCTTTGCGAGTGTTAGAAAAGGCAGGTTTTAAACCAACTAGAAAAAAGAACAATGAAATCTATTGGGTTATTGATGATCTGTGATAAATAAAACTTCAAGGAGGATTCATATGGACATATTATTCCTTCTAGCAGCAATTTTTGTGTTATTGTTCGCTTTGAAGAGATTGTCAATGATTACTTTTGCCGAGGATGATACTGTTTTAAAAGCGGTGAAACATAAAGCTCTCTCACTGTTTTGGGTTGTTTTGATCATATCGGCGTTTATTTATATTCCCTATAAGGTCTGGGTATTAACGGGTCGTTCTCATTATTGGGACGGAGCATACATCATAGGTGGAACGGCACTATTAACGATCATCATTAGTTTTGTTTTTTATTATAAAATATCTTCCATAAGAATTTTTCGCTAGTAAAGAATAGCAAAGGACTTAACATATCCCTAAAATATGTTAAGTCCTTTATTTTATCACGCATTAACTGGCTGTAATCCCCCCACTTCAGGTCTAGAGGGTAACCCAACAAGACGTGGGGATAAACGGCCAGTAAATTCCTGATAAGTTCAGATAAGTTCAACTAACCATCAGTGGGGGATGGAGAAAACCCCCACTGATGGAAGTTTCACTTTATGGATTGAAGAAAATGTAAAGAAACAAATTCTTTATTATGTTTCATTATGAAAACCCAATGAAAGCTTTATATAATAACTATTTAACAGGTTGACCATAAAATAGTATTATATGGTATAATACATATTGAAGAGATTCGTTCATGAATTTATTGGTAATCAAAGATTCTATAATGGGAAAAAAACATTATATTTGTAAAACTATGGCAGCAACTTAAAGGCCATTCTCGCAAAATGAGATGGGGAACAGGTCGTCAGATTTCGATTCATTTCCACAGAGAGCTTACATAAAATGGGGGTGAGAATGTGAATAAAAAACCTTATGCAGAACACGTTTATTTAACAGATGGAGAATATATGTATTTAGTCAACAAGTACGGCGAATATGAATTAAATAGAAAGATTGAAAAATTAAATCAATCCAAAAAACGGAATCCTAAAAGAAAAGAAAATATTAAATCTGATTTCCATGCCATCATAAGTAAGGGAATGCAGACAGTGGAGCCTATTCGGGACCGGCTGTTAATTGAAGAAATGAAACAGGAGTTAAGAAAAACTTCAGAGCGAAACTACTTTTTATTCGTTATGGGAATCAATACCGGACTGCGTATCAGTGACCTGTTGCCACTTCAG
This sequence comes from Salinibacillus aidingensis, assembly GCF_039522525.1. Classification (GTDB taxonomy): domain Bacteria; phylum Bacillota; class Bacilli; order Bacillales; family Alkalibacillaceae; genus Salinibacillus; species Salinibacillus aidingensis. The sequence continues at coordinate 9,827 of NZ_BAAADO010000001.1, read as the reverse complement.
GTGAAGGACGTCAGAAACCAAACTCATATTACGCTTAAAGAAACGAAAACGAGAAAAAATAAGCGTTTTTTATTAAATGCTGAATTGCGGGGCATTATTGCTGATTATATACGTGACAAGGAAGATGACGACTATCTCTTTCCTTCCCATAAAACCGACTTACCTCTGCAACGGGTTCAGGCCTATAAAGTATTAAATCAAGCAGCGAAAACAGTGGGGATCCAAAATTTTGGAACCCACAGCCTGCGTAAAACGTTTGGTTTTTGGCATTACACCATGAACAGGAATGTTGCCTTGCTGCAGGATATTTTTAATCATTCCTCTCCTGAGATTACCCTTCGTTATATTGGGATTAATCAGGATATTGTTGACCAAAGTCTGGAGCATTTTAGTCTGTAATTTTTTAAATGATGTTGACAATTTGGTAAACCATGGTTACGATAATACAAAATGAATAGTTTTACGGACCACTAGGGGAGCCTTCAAAAGGCTGAGATTAAAGTCCGGACTTTAAGACCCTTGGAACCTGATCCAGTTTATACTGGCGTAGGAAAGTGGAGTGCTGTATATATCCATAAGTGTATACAACAACCACTTTCTTTACGCGAGGTAAGGGAAGTGGTTTTTTATTGGTTAAAAAATTTATTGGAGAGGAGAGTTTTTGTATGAAGTTTTCCGAGGAGTTAAGACAGGAAGCAGATCGTTATTGGGAGGCAAGCTTTGAACATGCATTCGTAAAAGGAATTGGGGATGGAAGTCTGCCTCTGGAAAGGTTTCGTTATTATGTCATGCAGGATTCGTATTATCTATCGCACTTTGCCAAGGTTCAATCACTGGGAGCCGCGAAGGCCGCTGATTTATTTACCACGAATCGTATGGCCAATCATGCCAGTGGAACTTATGAAGCTGAGATGGAATTGCATCGTACATTCAGTGAATTATTAAATATTACAGAAGAGGACCAGAAGCAATTTATTCCTTCCCCAACCGCTTACGCCTATACATCCCATCTTTATCGAGCTGCCTATAGTGGGCACCTGGGCGATGTGATTGCTGTCATTCTTCCATGCTACTGGCTTTACTATGAAGTGGGAGAAAAGCTAAAAGATCATACCCCTGACGAGCCAGTTTATCAGAAATGGATTGAGGCGTATGGCGGTGAATGGTTTAAGGGATTAGTGGATGAACAAATTGATCGTCTGAATACCATTGCTGACCAATGCACAAAGGAAGAACGTGAACGAATGAAACAGCATTTTGTGATCAGCAGTGCTTATGAATATTCGTTTTGGGAAATGGCTTACAATCAGGAGCAATGGCCACTACAGGCAAGTGTGTCTTCTAATCTATAAGGAAAATCATAAAATATGGTAACCAGGATGGGGATAGAGTGATGGGTACACGAAATGAAATACATGCGATTTCAACTGGAAAACAGTCTATTGAAAAACTTACAGCCATCGCAGCAACGATTCATCCATTTGTAGATGCGATACATATTCGTGAAAAGTCCAGGTCAGCAATTGAAATCTATCATATTGTGGAGAAATTAGCAGATAAAGAGGTTCCTTTATCTAAAATCATCATCAACGACCGTGCGGATGTGGCCTCAGCGTGCAAAGTAAATGGTGTGCACCTTGCCCATCACTCACTTCCGATTCGACCTGTAAAAAAACAGTTTCCCGGCTTAAGGGCGGGATATTCCTGTCATTCACCGGACGAAGCATTAACAGCGGAACAGGAGGGAGCCGATTACCTTTTCTATGGTCATGTGTTTCCGACAAAATCAAAGCCGGGCCTGCCACCTAAAGGACTGGACCAGCTAAGGGAGGTCTGCAGACTTGTTCAAATTCCGGTTATAGCCATAGGGGGAGTGAATGTGGAAAATCTCCAGGATATTAAACTGGCAGGTGCCAGAGGTATTGCCGTTATGTCGGGGTTTTTTGAGGCTGCAGATCCATATCAGGCAGCTAAACAGATGTTTCAAGTAATGAATAGAACAGGGGGGATATGGTGAAGAAATATGATGCCATTGTGATTGGTGGAGGAGTGATGGGAGGATCCACAGCTTTTCAACTGTCGAAAAAGGGGTACAGGACTTTAGTTTTGGAAAAAGATCAATTGGGAGGGAAAGCCTCCTCAGCAGCAGCCGGAATGATTGGAGCTCAAGTTGAACTTGACTCTGATAGTCCCATGTTTCAATTGGCACGGGAAAGTCGTAAACAATTTCCTGAATTGGCTGAGGAAATTAAAGATTTAGCCGGAATTGATATCGGTTTTCGGAAAAATGGGATGCTGAAAATGGCTTTTACAAATGAAGAGAGAGAAAAATTTCTGAAAATCATTGAAACTCAACAGCAATTAGGTGAACAGGTTGATTGGCTTACACCTGAAGAAGTCATAAATAAGGAACCGCTGCTATCAAGTAGTTTGAAAGGAGCCATGTACATTGAAGGAGATGGACAGGTATCTGCTCCTGATTTCACGATGGGATTGCTTAAATCCGCTGCTGCTTTAGGGACAGATTTAAAAGAATATTGTGAAGTTAAGGGCTTCCTGAGAGAAGGAAATCGGGTTATAGGAGTTTCAACCAATGAAGGAAACTTTTACAGTCATTCGGTAGTTGTTACAGCCGGGGCCTGGACGACACAGCTCATCCAGGAGTCAGGATTGGATTTAAAAGGCTATCCAGTTAAAGGCGAAAGCTTTTCTGTTATTACGCATAAACCACTGCTTACACATACGATTTTCAGTTCTTCCTGTTATATCGTTCCGAAAACAGGTGGCCGGCTGATCATTGGTGCTACTGTAAAACCACATTCATTCAGCAGGTCGGTATCTGTAGAAGGGATTGCTCAATTAATGGAAGAAGCAAAATTCATTTTACCTTCCATTAAAGAAACAGAATGGAAGAAAGCATGGGCAGGTACACGCCCTCAATCATTGGATGGACTCCCATATTTAGGAGAGCATCCTGAGTGGTCACATTTATTCATTGCCAATGGACATTTCCGAAATGGCATTTTACTTTCTCCTATTACAGGAATGATTATCACAGATTTAATTGAGAGAAAGAAAACGATTACGGATGTGGAGCCATTTCGAATTGACAGATTATTTCAGCAGGTTAAGTAAGGAGGGCTTAACTATGCAATTACTTATCAATGGTGATTATATGGAAATTCCGTCTGAGATTGATTCAGTTTCAAGCCTGTTAAGTTATCTTAAGCTTGATGACAAGGTAGTTGTTGTAGAACTGAACGGAAAAATTCTGGAAAAAGAAAATCAGAGTCAGTCCTTGTCTGATGGGGATAAACTGGAACTCGTACACTTTGTCGGAGGTGGTTAATATGCTAAAAATTGGTCCTTATGAATTTTCATCGAGATTGCTATTAGGAACGGGTAAATATCCCGATTTTGAAACCCAAAAAGAAGCCGTAAATGTGTCGGAAACAGAGATCCTTACATTTTCAGTCAGAAGAATGAATATCTTTAAGCCTGATCAGCCGAACTTTCTGGAAAAAATTGATGTGGAAAAGTACAGTCTTCTGCCAAATACAGCGGGGGCAAAAACAGCAGACGAGGCTGTACGTACTGCGAAATTGGCCAAAGCAAGCGGATTGTGTGATATGATTAAGGTAGAAGTGATTGGGGATGAAAAGACTCTGTTACCGGACCCCGTTGAAACATTAAAAGCATCTGAAGAGCTCCTGAATGAAGGATTTATCGTCCTGCCTTACACCTCGGATGATGTCATGTTAGCCAGCCGGTTGGAAGAACTGGGCTGTCATGCCATTATGCCTGGAGCATCTCCAATAGGTTCTGGCCAGGGAATTATCAATCCTTTGAATTTAAGCTTTATCATTGAAAAAGCAAATGTGCCTGTCATTGTCGATGCAGGGATTGGAAGTCCTAAAGATGCAGCTATGGCTATGGAGTTAGGTGCTGATGGGGTTCTGCTAAATACAGCCGTTTCAGGAGCTGAACATCCTGTGAAAATGGCCAGGGCGATGAAGCTTGCAATAGAAGCGGGCCGTTTGGGATATGAAGCAGGACGAATCCCCAGGAAACGTTATGCAACAGCAAGCAGTCCAACAGAAGGGATGAGTATTGGGTGACAGAAAGATATTCACGACATGAAATATTTGCACCAATCGGAAAAGACGGTCAAGAAAAAATACGACAAAAGCATGTTCTTGTCATTGGTGCTGGAGCCCTTGGTACCGCCAGCGCCGAAGCATTAGTACGTGCAGGTGTAGGAAAACTGACCATTGTTGACCGGGATTATGTGGAATGGAGTAATTTACAGAGGCAGCAGCTTTATGACGAGAGTGATGCTGAAGATCGATTGCCTAAAGCTGTTGCAGCTAAAAGACGATTGAGTAAAATTAATTCGGATGTTGATATAGAAGCGCATATCATGGATGCTTCTCCAGAAGAATTAGAGCAGTTAGTCGAACAGGATATCCATCTGATTATGGATGCCACGGATAATTTTGATATACGACTGATGATTAATGATATTTCTCAAAAAGCACAAATTCCGTGGATATACGGAGCCTGCGTGGGGAGCTATGGGATTACTTATACCATATTGCCAGGAGAAACCCCTTGTCTCCACTGTTTGCTTGAAAATGTCCCCATGGGTGGGATGACATGTGACACTGTAGGGATTATAAGCTCGGCTGTGCATATGGTTGTTTCCTATCAGGTTACGGAAGCTTTAAAAATACTGGTGGAAGATTATGAGTCATTAAGGAAGAAGCTGGTCTCCTTTGACCTATGGCATAATCAGCATACAGCAATCAAGGTAGATAAATTAAAAAAGGATGATTGTCTCTCCTGTGGTAAAAAGCAAACCTATCCGAACCTTTCCTATGAAAATCAGACAAAAACGGCTGTTTTGTGCGGACGGGATACTGTTCAAATTCGACCTTCCAGTCCGGGTGATCGCAACCTGGATGATTTATCAAATATCCTGGGGGAACAGGGGGAAATCCAAACCCAGAATCCTTTTCTATTATCCGTTTTGATTGATCAGCACCGAATGGTTATTTTTAAGGATGGGCGAGTGTTAATTCATGGTACGAAGGATATAAACGAAGCAAAAAGTGTATATCATCGGTATTTAGGGTGATTAGTCGAATTCAATCAAACGTTTGTTTGAATTTTGTCGAATATATAAGGATGTTTGTAAGGAACTAGCCTGGATTCGTGCAGGTCAGTTCCTTATTTATCGCCGTAACCCCCTCACTGATAGAAGTTTCACTTTATATTTATACACCGTAGTAAGTAAATATATTATTTCGAATTTTGCACCTAGTAAAACATTTCACCAAGTTGTTTACTTTTACAATTTTAAATCGTAAACTTCTAAATGGAATATAAAAAGGGGGAGAACTATATGAAAAAACTATTTATGCTACTTATTTTTGTACTAGTCTTATCTGTTGCGACAGCATGCGGCAGTAATGGGGAGGATTCATCAACAGAAGATACAAATGCCTCCGGGGAAACAAAAGCTGCTGAAGACTCTGAGTCAACAGAGAATGCAGATGACACTGGAGCACTACTGAAAAATCATGTTGGGATTGCCAACACAATCCGTGCTGAGTATACAGCGGTAAATGACTATATTTCAGCCCTGGACAGTGAAGACATAGATGCTGAGACACTAAAAGAAGACGCAATTACAGCAGCTGATGAAGCCATCAGTAAATTAGACTCCTACGAGCTGGTTGAAGCTGATCAACTTACAGATCAAACAGTTGATACATTTAAGTCAGCAGTAAAAGATGTAAAAGCCGCTTTTGAAGCCTATAAATCTGCCATTGAGTCCGGAAATAATGATTTTAAGGAAGCAGAGGATAAAATTGCTGTTTATACCGAAAAATTAGCGCCAGTCTTTGAAGCAGCAGGACTAAGCAGTAGTGCTGATCTGGCAACGGAACTTCAATAGTTAGCATAAAAAAACAAGCCTGAAACGGGCTTGTTTTTTTATGCAATTAAGAAAAGGCCTATGAATTTTTTTGATCATATTCCGCATGTTTAATAAACGTTTGTTCATCTTCAATCAAACCGCACACACCACATTGTACCTTATAGTCCGGGCCATTATAAGAGACATGCATAACCCCTGTATTTTCATTGCTGAACTCCTCAAGAACATCACCAGTTTGCGGGTCCAGCTTCATCGGAGTTGCAACCTGTTCAATAAGATTGAAACGGGACTTATTCGTTTTGCAATTGGGACATAAATACGGACCTGGCATGTTTACCACCTCCATGGTATAGAATTCCCAAAGGTTTCATTTTAATGTGTTACAATTAGTAAGTACCGTTTTGGATGCACCTGATTTACTAAAGAAGGTGTGCTTTTGTATAATAAAAGTTGACTACCTTCATAAGAATGGAGGGATATAGATGTCAGATGAAGAAATTTTTAAACTAACTTCAATGACAACTAAAGGTGGCTGAGGATGTAAAATTGGTCCAGAAGACCTGTCGCAGGTTCTGCGGCATTTACCTGAAAACGAGCCCAATCCGAATTTACTGGTAGGATTAGATACAGCTGATGACGCAGGGGTATATAAAATAAATGATGATACAGCCCTTGTTCAGACTCTTGATTACTTTACACCTATTGTGGATGATCCATATATGTTTGGACAGATCGCTGCAGCAAATGCTCTTAGTGATGTATATGCTATGGGCGGAAAACCAATTACGGCCATGAATATTGTAGGTTTTCCGGTTAATACATTAGATAAAAGTATTTTAGCTGATATTTTGGCCGGTTCTTCAGATAAAGTCAGAGAAGCTGGCGCAGCACTGGTCGGAGGACATTCGATCGATGATCAGGAGCCGAAGTTCGGCCTTTCCGTAACTGGTACTGTCCATCCGGATAAAATACGTACTAACGTAGGAGCAAAGCCGGGTGATCAAATTATCCTGACAAAGCCAATTGGTGTAGGAATCTTAACCACAGCAATCAAAAGAGATCTGCTTGGTACAGATGATGTTGATCAAGTGATGAATGTAATGGCTACTTTAAACAAAGAAGCGGCAGAAATTATGGAGGACTATGAGGTGCATGCCTGTACAGATGTAACCGGCTTCGGTTTATTAGGACATACCAGCGAAATGGCTGAAGGTAGTCAGACAGGAATAACCTTAAAGATGGATCAAATTCCTGTTTTACCTAAAACCCGTGAGTTAGCTAAACAGGATGTCGTGCCAGGTGGCTCTAAGAAAAATCACAAATGGTTAAGTGATCGAGTGGAATATGATTCTTCCATTAGTGAAATTGATCAGATTATACTTTGTGATGCCATAACTTCTGGAGGACTGTTAATAGCTGTTCCGGAAAAGGATGCAAAAGAAATACAGTCCAAGCTTGAGAAAAAGGATGTTCAATCAGCAATTATCGGGGAAGTAACCGAATCTAATCCAGGAAAAATCCAAGTGATTTAACTTAAACAGGCTCAATAGAATTGTTAGTGAAAAAGCATACCAAGTCGCTAAGCGTTTTGGTGTGCTTTTTCCTTTTAATATAGAGTCGTTGAAGAACAATACCATTTATAAACACAGGTTAAATGGTTTTTACAGCCATTTATTAATTTATCTATCATTATCTCATCAATAATGAAATGCTTTCAGATTAAGGGATGATTGACAGCCATTTCTATTTATGATATTTAATTATTGTTAGCATTTTAAGTCAGTGAGTGCTAAAGGAATAATAAACAAATTAATAAGATTGATGATAGAAGAAGGGAGAGATAATCATGGAAAAACGAGAATTTCAGGCTGAATCCAAGCGCCTGCTGGAAATGATGATTAACTCGATTTACTCTAAAAAGGAAGTCTTTTTACGTGAGTTAATTTCAAACGCCAGCGATGCGATTGATAAAATCTATTACAGAGCCCTTTCGGATGATTCCTTGACCTTTGAGAAAGATCAATACTACATCAAAGTGGAAGCTGATAAGGACCAGCGTACATTGACGATTAGAGACACGGGAATCGGAATGACCAAAGAAGAACTGGAAAATAATTTGGGAACCATTGCTGAAAGTGGCACCCTTAACTTTAAGAATGAAACTGAGATTGAAGATGGCCATGATATCATCGGTCAGTTTGGTGTAGGATTCTATGCTGCGTTTATGGTTGCAGACGTTGTAACTGTGTATACCAAGTCTCTCGAGAGTGACAAAGCCTGGAAATGGCAATCTGAAGGGACAGAAGGTTACACGATTGAAGAATATACGAAAGAAGGTCCTGGAACTGTCATCGTGCTAAACATTAAGGAAAATACAGAAGATGAAACGTACGATGAGTTTCTCGAACAACATCGTCTTCAGGACATTATAAAAAAATACTCTGATTTCATCCGTTATCCAATTAAAATGGATATAACTGAAGAGCGCCCTAAAGAAGACAATGAGGAAGAGCTGGAGAAGGTTACAGAAGAACAAGTGGTTAATAGTATGGTCCCTATTTGGAAAAAGAACAAAAACGAATTAGCCAAAGAAGACTATGAGAATTTTTATAATGAAAAACGGTATGGTTTCGACAAACCACTTAAACATATGCACATTCAGGTAGACGGAACCATTCGTTTTGACTCTATTCTCTATATCCCAGAAAGTATACCGTTTGATTATTATACACAGGACTATGAAAAAGGACTTGAGCTTTATTCAAATGGTGTCCTCATTATGCATAAATGTGCTGATTTATTGCCGGATTACTTCAGTTTTGTGAAAGGCCTGGTTGACTCTGAAGATCTGTCACTGAATATCTCCCGTGAAATGCTGCAGCAGGATCGCCAGGTCAGACTCATCCAGAAAAATCTAAACAAAAAGATTAAAAATGAATTGAAGAAAATGCTGAAGAATGACCGGGAAAACTATGAAAAATTCTTTGAAACCTTTGGCAGACAGCTTAAATTCGGTGTTTATAATAATTTTGGACAAGACAAAGAAACACTACAGGACTTGCTGTTGTTCTACTCTTCAAAGGAGAAAAAGCCAGTCAGTCTGGATGAGTATATTTCCAGAATGCCGGAAGACCAGAAGTACATTTATTATGCAACAGGAGATTCCATTGACCGCATTGAAAAACTGCCGCAAACGGAGCTTGTGCTTGACAAAGGATATGAAATTTTATATTTCACCGAAGAAGTAGATGAATTCGCGATTAAAATGATAAACATGTATAACGACAAAGAATTCAGATCTGTCTCCAGTGGTGATTTAGGCATAGAAGATGAAGAATCTAAAGAGGAAACCGAAAATGAGGAGAAGGAAAATAAGGAACTCTTTGACAAAATGAAGGAAGTTCTATCTGGAAAAGTAAAAGATGTGAAAGTTTCGAAGCGATTGAAATCACATCCTGTATGTCTGACCGCGGATGGAGAAATTTCCATTGAAATGGAAAAAGTCATCAGTCAAATGCCGGATAATCAGAACATTAAAGCGGACAAAATTCTCGAGATTAACGCCAACCATGACGTGTTCCGCTCCTTACAAACAGCATTTGCTAACAATGATGAAGAAACATTACACCTTTACACCAATCTCTTATACAACCAGGCATTACTCATCGAAGGGTTACCTATTCAGGACCCTGTTGAGTTCACCAATGATATTTGCAAGGTAATGGCTTAAAATTAGAAACAAAAAGACTCTCCAGAATGATCAAGATGGAGAGTCTTTTTTAGTGAAAAGGCTCTAAAATATATGTTGGGGTACAGAAAAAATTCAGACAAATAAAAACACGCAATCTCCTAATTTTGTTAGACTTTGTTTAGACCAATAAACAAA